>CAWIZX010000010.1:0-211483 GCA_963840735.1 Terriglobia bacterium | reverse complement strand
TCCATGTATGTTGATCGTCGCTTCGAAACTTTTCCAGTAGACGCGAACAATCGGCGAAACTGCGCTCCGAAAGCACTACTTAATTGCAACGCCCTCCACCTCACCAGACGCAGCCATACTATGGCCGGCGTGAGACATAAACAAGTCGTTGCTGGCCTGGCGGACGTTGAGCCGCTGACACGGCGGCTCACTTTGAACACTTGCCATTCACGCCCCGCACCGCAATCTGAAAACAATCAATCTGAAGAAGCCGCCAACAAACTTGCGTATTCCGGAGCAAGTCAATAACGATTCCGGATGGATCTGAATAAGGATTCCGGGTGATGTGGATAAGGATTCCGGGCGGAAATAAATGAAGTTCTGCTCCAACTCCGGAATGTTTATCCACATCCCCGGAATGAATTTCTGAACGGAAGTTAATTTTTGCAAAACGGCGCTGGACACCAGCGGGCGCTGCTTCGCTCCACTGAGAAATGGACAGTGAGCCATCTGCCCCAGAAAAGGTTGTCTGTGCGAAAAATCAAAGACGTTTTGCGTCTGGGGTTCCAAAGTTCCAAATGAATCTCGGACAGGATCAGATTGCCCAAAGTTGCTCGATCAGTCAGGCGACCGTGCACCGGTATCTGAAAAGAGCCCGGTTCGACCGGCCTCACCTGGCCGCTGCCCGAAGATCATGACGACCGGCGGTTGAATGAACTGCTGTTTCCAACCCGGCCGGATTATCCACCGTCCGTGCCGCGTCCGGGTCTGGACTTCGCGGAAGTTCACCGCCAGATGCAAGCCAACCGCTTCGTTACCCTTCAACTGCTCTGGGACGAGTATCGCGAGAAGCAAAGCGGCGGCTACGGCTACAGCCGCTTCTGCCAACTGTACCTGTACCAGCGCTGGAACCGGAATCGAAACGTTACGCTTCGGGAGGACCACAGAGCGGGAGAGAAGCTGTTCGTTGACTGGGCCGGACCCATTGTCCCCATTCATGACAGCCTGGCCGGCGAGACAAAACCGGCATCGCTGTTCGTCACCGTGCTGGGCGCCAGCACTTATCCTTGACCGTCTGGTGCATAACGCTCTCGGCAGTGCTGAGTGGGGCAAGGGAACTCAAACGCCGTCCCCTTGCCCCACACCCCATCCCCGCTCAAAGCCCATTCAACAACCTCTGGTCATTGACTCATGTGAATAACTGAGGCATCATGCAAATGCCAGCGTCGCCGCGCCCTTATCTTTATTCACATCAGACCGGAATCCGGTATTCACATCGTCGGAATACGCAATCGGGTGGAGAACTTCAAGCTGTCCAAAGATCCGCAGTTTGTTGAGAAAGTACGAGACGTTGTGGGCCTGTACATGAACCCCCCGGATCGCGCCATTGTGCTGTGCGTCGACGAGAAGAGCCAGGTTCAGGCATTGAACCGCACACAACCCATTCTGCCGCCGGGGCCGGGAGTTCCGGCACGGCAATCGCACGATTACGAACAGCACGGAGTGACGTCGCTGTTTGCAGCGATGGACGTGGCCAGCGGGGTCACCATCAGCAATTGTTACCGCCGGCATCCGCATCAGGAATTTCTGCGTTTTCTGAACGATTTGGAAGCCAGTCTGCCGACCGGGTTTGACGTTCATCTGCTATTGGACGACTACGGCACTCACAAGGTCGCCAAGGTGAAAGCGTGGCTGGCGCGGCATCCCCGATATCATGTCCACTTCACCCCGACCGCTGCCAGTTGGCTGATCGGGTCGAAAGACTGTTTGCAGAACTGACGGAGCGCTTCGTCCGCCGCGGAAGCCATACCGTCCACCAACCGGAGAAAGCCATGCTCGACTACCTCGACCACCGCAATCCGTAACCGAAGCCATTTGTCTGGACTGCCGACGCTGACCTGATCCTCGGAAGAGACGAGAGGCGTTGTAAGCGGATTTCTAACTCAGGACACTAGAAAGGTTCCCCCCCTTTTAGCTCGAAAAGGACCATTTGGGGAAAGGATTGCCTCGCGCACCACAGCATTCGCGCAGAACTTCGTCTAATCGTTTTCTACGACTATAGAGACGTTCTACAAGTCGCTCCAGCTCTTCGCGGTCTCCGTTTACCCACTCGGCCGGAACCTTCCGCAACGCCGCACCAAGTACGTCTTGCGGGAATTCCTGCACTGCTGTGAGCCAAGGCTCGAAATCGCTCAGCGCTTTGACATCATTATAAACGGTGGAGCGTGAATAGAGGCCGAGCACGGCAGAACTCAGGAATTCCCATTCGGGACCGTTGAACGCAAATCCTTGGTCTATCATGACGGCAACAAATCCCCGCTTATTGGCACTGCCGTTGAGCAAGAACCGATGCTGAGGACGTGCACCAACGAAAACACACTGCCGGCCGTCACTGTTGCCCACCCATCGATCGAACACAAGAGCTGCTCTAAAATGGCTCACGTTTGTTATCCGATCAAACACACGATCTGGAATGAAGTCGTACACGGCCACGTTATCTGCATTTCCGCCGACGTGACATGAGCCGAAATGAGGGCCGGGCTCTGGAGGCAAGCGCTGCGGTCCGGTCTCAATGTAGATATCGGGATTCGCAAGGATGAAATCCGTGGAGAAATGGACGACACGGCAGACCGGCGAGGTTATTCTAAGGTAGGCGAGGATCTCTGCCGTGATTAACTCGTTGATCAACACGCGTAAGTGCTGGGGGTTATTTCTGAGCTTGACGATATAGAAGTGATTATCGTCAGCTTCTATGAGATGTGCCTGAGATCCGCCCCTCATCTTTCGAATATAACGTCGAGCGTTGACCGTGCCCCCCGAAGGGCTGGATGTAACCCCGTCGGCACCGATGTTATCTGGAACACGCAACCCGGTGCGTGCTGGATTTGACTGTTTCATTGACATGTACTCGGGCAAAGCGGCACAGCCTTCTTATCGGCATAAATTGACTAACTTTGAGGGAAAATCAGCCATCATCGTGAAATCTGCTTTCGGGAGGCGACTGACGCCACGTGTGAGGTATTATCTAAACCGTTTGCGCCCGACGTAACCAACTCAAACAGATCCCAATGAGGAGAGTGGCTAAACGAAATCATTCCTCTCCAAAAAATATCTGCTGCCCATGATGTTCGTTCGACGGTTCGACGCTCCTATATGCCCGCACAGATGGCCAAAGAGCCGGCAAAGAGAGTTTAGGTTCGACCCTCTGAAATCCGTCCGCGAATTCGCCGCTGATGGTTCAAGCGGTCAAGCGGTGGTGCGACGAATGGCAGCTCAACATGTATATGGCCAGCGATGGCTGCTTTTCAGCGCCCTTGTCCTCGGCGACGTTTTCAAAATTCAGTACCCGACGAGATCGGGCCCATGGTCGAGGGGATCGCAATTTTTCACTGGTGGTATCTCCGTAAGATGTTCGATGCGAGGATTGGCGATTTGAGCATGCAGCGATCGGCGTGATCTGGGCGCCGTAACTGATGCGGTTACAGCTGAACTCCGGCCAATCTTCACTTTCGTTCGTAGCCTTCCTTGGCTGTCATGTCAAGAGCCTTTCACGCGGGCGCGGGACCGGGTCAGGGTTGCTTCAACTTCGTCCCACTCCCGCTTTTAATCCCGATGCCCAAGCACAAGGATCATCTGACGTCTGTTGCATACTCGCTCGGCGTCGCACGTTTTGAGATCGCTGTGACGGCGGACAAGGACAAGATTCTCTACACTGCTTGATGACATGATGACACCCTCATGCCCCGCCACCAGCGCCGAAGGACTGCGGCGCCGGAAGCAAGCGTGGCGTACTTTCTACTAATACCTCTTTTCGCCCGTGGTATTGAATTTTGACGGAATGAGCGCCTTGGCGGTCATCCACCTGAACTTTGCACGCGGACAACGACCCGCAAAGATAAGTCGTGGTCGCGCCAGAGGGAGCTGTGACAATCACGTCGGCCGATGATGAATCGGTTGCATCCAGATTGACTTTCACAGTTCGGAACTGTGGGGGCGCAAGGCCGCCGGCTCTGACCGCTGGCCACTGATGGGCCAGGCCCATTCCGAAGAAGAATCCGGTCCATTTATAATTGCCGAGCGAGGTGTTGCCATTCTCGTCTCTGACGTAGTTGTCGTCAGTATAGACGTTCCCGTTGGCAAATGTGCTGTTTCCCCATATTGAACCATAAGCGGTGTCGCCCCATGCTTTGTTCGCCGGCGTGGGGTTCGACTCATAGAGCACCCTAATTGCCTGCGAAGCTTCGGCAGTAAGTACTCGCGATGCCCGGATCGAGCTCGTATCAAGGCCATAATCACAGCCAGGCGTGCGGGCCGTGAAGGCTGTCATGGGCGTCGGTGTTCCACTCGGTTCACACAGTTGATAGACGCTGCCATACCGTAGCCCTTGTGTAGCCTTATCGTATCCAGTATCGTGTATCCACTGCGCAGCAGAAATCGCCAGTCGCTTAAAGTTGGCGGAAGTAGCTGAATCGGGGTTGAGCGACGCAAGGGCTAGCTCTGTCGTCTTGATCCCCATCATAAAGGGTTGTTGTCCGCGGCCCGCAACGACTCTATTCGCAAGGTAAGCATTCGATTCGGTTGGTCCATCCCAGGGGCGATCGAGCGTGATCTGATCGGGACCATTCCATGTACAAGCCCACTCTTTAGCGAGTTGCGGGTCGTCATTGCTGACGGCTATTGTGGCCTGACTGTCATCGTTTTCGATCACGTACGGAAATGTGCCGGAATCTCCTGTCCACAATTCAGCCATAGTCGCGCTGCCATCCCCGTTGATTTGGAACTGGAACGAGAATGGATGAGCCGATCCTCCCAACGTCGCGCTAATGAACATTTGATTTCCCGGAACAAGAGCACCGGCTGGTCTCGCTACGGCCGACCCCTTAGTGACGTTGACCCACCCACTTGAAATTCCGTGACACATCCCCGGGGACAAGGTTGTTGCGGCTAAAGCGCTACCGTCCAGTGACATTGCCGTTCGCCGTACCACCGCGCTCCCGTTGGTTACGGTCAGAGGCCCGAAGTCGGAGCTCCAACCGTTTCCGTGTGCCCAGGAGTTATCTGGCTGTTTGCAATTCAGTTCGCGGTTATAGATCGAGCGAAGCTGAGTATTCCAGACGGCGCTCTGCGACGGATCGGGGTCGAATGCCGCAGCGATCGCCACGAAGCTGGAGAGATAAGCTGTGTCGCGAGTATCCGCCGCGTTGCATCCGAGAGTGCCAATCGAGCCCCAGTTCGCATATCCACGCAGGTCACTCCATTTCGCGTGGTTAGGGTCGGCAGTATCGAGAACCGCCGACGCAAATCCTCCGATGACGCCGCCTCCGACCAGCAACGGGAACCCACCAATGTCTCCGCCGGCGAGAACCGGAGAACGGGCGAAGTTATCTCCCATCACTCTCGCCGCGGTGAGTGCACTGGTCAGTCCGGACCTGTAATAGAACGCTCGGTGCGCTAAATCTTCGCCGTAAAAATTTGGGCCGTATGCACTCGCGTAACCAAGCCCATCAACATAACTGTATTGCTGTGCAGACTGCGGTCCATTGGCTAGCCTGCTCAGGTCATGAGACTCATATAAATACATCTCCGTTGCAGATTCGCAGCCTGCAATGTAGTTGAAGGCCTGTGCGTCACTTCCGTTGACCGTTCTCGTGTAGTGGAGCGTGATGTAGCGGTTGTCACCGGCAAACATGGAATATAAATAAGTCCCGTCATCAGCATCAGATGGATAAACACGCGAAAGAGTCAAGTGCTGAGCGTCCGCTATTTGGGTCGCATATGCGTAAAAGACAAAGGGCGAACCGCGATGTGTGGCTTCAACCCGCACGATTGTGGTGCCCGGATTGATGTTGGTACTGCTTCCCCAAACCGTTCCGGTACCGACTGCGGCCGTCGAACCATGCGTCAACGTGATTTTACCGGTATTGTACAGCAATGGTCCGCCCCCAGGGCCGATTCCCCCCGGACAAATATTCGACAAGAAGTTCGTCCCTTGGCCCCTCACCTTCATCTGCCAGGTAGGTGTATTAGTGGGCCAGGCCTTAGCATTTGTGCGATAGCTTTCTCCGCCAGGCGGGGCCTGACCTCGTCCGTCATAACAAACTGTAAGCGTGGCCGGCCCGCTTGTCGCTGAAGCGGCACAGATCCGGACATCTTCTTTCTGCCCATATCCAGCTCCGAGCAGGATGTGAGTAGGAAAGGTTGTAAGGTCGAGACGGGATGCATCAGCCACCGAGATCGTAGTAGCAGCGCTGTCCAGTATCGGGGCAGAAGTGTTTCCTGTGTAGGGTCCATTTGCACCTGCATAGTTGTATGATACGGTCCCAGGCTGCGGTGTTGCCCACGTAGGATTGTCAAGTCCTTGAGCGTGGTAGGCGGCCGCCCGCAGCGTTGTAGCCGCCAGCGCACGCTCATCCGCGTACCCCCATGGGTTTCGTCCGAAAGCGATCATCGGTCCAAAGATCTTGTTGACGTTCGGATCGGCATTGATGACAACTCCGTTGTCATCAGTAGCTACCGCACCGGTTTGAAGAATGGAGATATTTGAATGACCAGCGGCGTCCGTCACGCGGAGAGCAAAGTTGTAAGTACCGAAAACCAGTCCTGTTATCGTTGGCGTAGCCACGTTCCGGTTTTGCCAGCTAACGGTGCTCGGGCCGCTAAGCTGCTGCCAGGCAAAGCTTACGGACGAACTAGCATCTGCGAGCGAATAGCTGGAAGTTCCGTCCAGTTGCGCCGGGAAGCCGGCCCGCAACGAAACCCAGTTCGACCAGGACGGAGCGCCCATTGTCTTTGGCAACGCAACCGGCACCTGATCAGGAGTTGGGGTGAAGCTCGGGACGCCTAGCAGCCCGTGTCCGTGGCCGCTGGAGTCGTTTAGGTTCCCATCGAACTTCCACTCCGACCAGTCCCCAACATCTGCCGTGGTGGGGGGGCGACTGCCCAACGGCAGGACCGTCGTTGCAATCCGGAGAAAGCCGAGATCAGAGGCTATGCCAAGTCCGATGTTGCCGTCCTGCCCAGGATAGTTGTTTGCCGAGGTCATGGGTTGAACTTGGCTGGTGTAACCAGTCCCGTCAACCTTCCATAGTTCGCACGTGATCCGCTTTTGGGCAACGTCGCGCTGGAAGCGAATAAGCATGTCCGCATAGCTGTTCGTTAAAATCACACACGGACTGCCGCCTGCCACGTTGTCCCGATAGTCGCCGAAGTTAATTGATCCGTCAGGAAAGACAGCGGCCATCAGCCCGATGCCTGAAAGCCAGAACAACTTCTGTCCGTAAACTCCTGCTGGTGGGCGGACAAGGTTATGTAGCTGCAACTCCACGCGATACGGCTGAGAGCTCGGGTATGGCGGGTCAATCGCACTTAGTGTCGATCCGGATGGGGTCAAAACCAGCGACTGCCCCGCAAAAAGCATACCCCCAGCCAAGAGAGCAGTGGTAGTCACTGCTAGCCGGACAACGTTCTTAATCTGCGTCATATGATTCGGTCCTCACGCATTCACATCAACCTCGATTCAAACGGCCTCGGTTCACCCGATTCGGTCGGTCGTCTTTCGTTGGTAATGCCTGTGGGTCTCACGCACAGCCTGTACCTCTGAACAGCGGCCTACGCTGAGGGTCGGGATCTACTCGCGGTGGAATGAGACCAAGCAGATGCATGCCAAAGTTCCCGCCCAATTTGCTGATCGGCAAAAACGGGTGCAAACTTTAGCTTTGGGAACTGACTCTGGCTTGTCCGGACAGTGTTAATCTGCGCGCGGCGCCAGTGGGTGTAGGACTAGTTCGGACGGCTGCGTAGCTTTCCGGCGGCATGAGAGCACTGCGGACAGAGATCGAAAAGCACGCTGAAGGGCTTGTGTACGGCCAGTGCTCCGCCTTTCGGGCATTGCACGGAGCCGCGCCTTGACGACCAGGACTTAAATGTAGACTCGCCAACATGTCCCGCGCGTGCAGATTCCGGGCTGAAACTCAAAAGCTTTCACCCGAACCCGGAATCGAGACCGTGGCGAATGGACAGTACACAAATCAGCCGCCAGGCGATCCTTCTTGAACAAAGGGCGTCAGGATTGCCGGCCGGGAGACTGTCAACGTTGGAACATAAAATGCGGATTCTAACCACACGACCGTGCTTCACTCCATTGCGAAGATCGAGCGCCTTCGACAGACTGATGAATGTCTGGACACATTGATCGAGGTACTGACCACAGCGTTGAGTCCCACCTCGGAAGGTCAACTCACCCGGCTCGTCCTACGGGGATGGAGCACGGCTTTGATCGACGCGGTTGCTGCGCGGGTGCTCGAACAGATTTCAGGCACGACCGCAGGATGAACTTCTTGTTCATGCGCTCCCCGTGGGCCCAGTCGGCTTCGCAGTCCTTTTATCGAAGAACGTTCGGCGCCCGTTGCCGTCAAGTAACGAGAGAATACTTTCGAAGCGTAGGTGAGCAAGTGTGGCGAGGATAAGAACTGGCAGTTCCCTTGAGTCAAATGGCCAAAAAGCTTTGGATCTGCCCCACACCCCCCACGACGAGCGGCTCCGGTAAGAGGGTTGTCATCGATGCGGCGCTTACGGGCTCTGCGTCCACGCCTCCCGACTACTCGCAGGATCACGCTCCGCTGGTGTTCTACCGGCCGGGCGAATGGAAGCGGGAAGTGATCGGCCAGGCAACTCTCGGCGTGCAGCACGGCGTCCTCGTGACGCGTCAGGGATGCGAAAGACACCCGCGACAGTCTTCGAGGGGAATGCCCGGAACCTCTTGATCTGTCGAAAAGGAGCAGATCGGAAAGAGATGCCTGAGTGCCTTCGATCTTAGAAACAGCAACGCTGCGAACATAGGCACAGATAAATAGGCCGAGGTCCGGGGGGAACGAAGCAAGGCCGTCCAGACGAGCTAATGCCTGATCTGCCTGCTCAGCGAGATTTAGTTCAGCTGTTAAAGGGAGATGATCGTCGAATCGATCGGCCGTTATCATGGTGCAAAGGCAGCCGTTTCATATCTCAAGGATGGCGCTGGTCGTGGTGGCGTTGACCGGCCTCGAAAAGTAATAGCCCTGGGCGTCGCTGCACCCGAGAGCTGTCAATATCCGGAGCTGTGCCTCTGTTTCGACCCCTTGCGCGGCAGTGCTCATGCCGAGCGACTTCGCGGCGTTCACCATTGCGGTGACTACACCCGTACTGCCGCCCGGCAGGCCAAGCCTGTTTACGAACGACCGATGGATTGCGATCTTGTCGACCGGAAGGTCACGGAGGTAGCGAACCGACGCCAAGGCTGTGCCGAAATCATCGATTCCCAATCTGACCTTCATCGCCTTGACTTTTTTCAGCGTCGGTACATCTGCCATACAATCCCCTGACATACATCGCTCGTGCATTTCGAGGTGTAGTGACGAGGCGTCTAGTCCGGTTTCGGATAGGATTCGCTCAATATCGGGTATGACGCACGGAGCGCGCAAATATCTCCACGACGTGTTCACGGCGATGGAGAGCGACAACCCGCCCACAACGGATCTGTTCCATACCGCCGTCTGCCGGCACGCTTCGTTCAGGACCCACCTGCTCAGAGGCACGGCGATCGCGCTGCCATCAGCGGCAGGAACGAAGTCATTCGGGTGAATGATGCCCATTTGGGGATGGAGCCACCGAACAAGTGCTTCAAAACCGACCAGCGTTCGCCTATGCAATAAAAACTTCGGCTGGTAGTGAAGTACAAGCTGGCCTTCCTCAATTGCTTTTTCCAAAGCCCTTTCGCTGCAGGTAAAACCCCGAGCCGAACTGGCCGGAGGTTCACTGGTCCGAACCCGTTGAAATTTCAATATGCGGTTCACAGGCGGTGATCTCTCGCTTATCGCTTGTTTGGACGCTCCACCGGCGCCTGCGATGCGGGTACAGGAGAATATTCCTCATGGGGACCCTTCTGTTGCGTCGTCGCAGGAAGGTTCTCTATTGGAATTCTTTCGGCTTTAATGCGTCGTCCACCAGACGGGTTTGCTTCGCCAGGGACGGTCGCCGGCCACGACGGCCCTTCGGGATACTTCATTTCCGGCAGCAGTCGGCCGGGGGCAATCGGGTGAACCAGTTCTGGCGTAACAATGACAAGCAGTTCAGTATTTTCTTTGAGCCGCGACTTCGACTGAAATAATTTGCCGAGCCCAGGCAGGTCTCCCAAAACAGGTAGCTTTGCGATGGTTTCGGTCAGCCGGTTGTCTATCAAACCTGCGATGGCAAAGCTTTGTCCCGGCTCAAGCTCGATTTCGGTACTGACTCTTCTGACGGTCAGTGCAGGAATGTTAAATCCCTGAACCACAAGGCCACTGGTGAAATCGAGCGCGCTCACCTCCGGCGCAACCTGCAGCCGCACGGACCCCCGAGGGGTAATCACAGGAGTAAAGTTAAGTCGTACCCCGAATTCACGAAACTGAATCGTGACTGCACCAGCACCGTTGTTTCCGGACTGAAAACTCGGATACGGGAATTCTCCACCAGCCAGAAAGCTGGCGGGTTTTCCATTCATGGCTAAAACGTTTGGCTCAGCCAAAACTTCAAAAAGGGACTTACGTTGCAGGGCTTTGATGGTCGCCAGCAGGTTCAGGTCCGGTCGCAAGAGGAATATATTCAGGGCATCGGAAATCGTCGTCGAAGTTCCTCCAGGGTTCCGGGTCACCTGAGGAGGCGAGAACTGTTGAGTTGATACTCCGCCGATTGTGTTCGTGGCGCCAGTGCTTGCCAGATTCAGGCCGAGTTCGAGACTGGCATTGCGGTCGATCGATGCAAAACGAACTTTGAGTAACACCTGCTCTTCGGCTGGCGGTACGTCAACAAACAGAAGGTTGACGGTCTTTCCGAACGTCGATGCAATAGCAAAGGCACGGTTTGCGCTCACCAGGTCTTTGACATGGCCGCGCAGAAATACGACGTCGTTCTCAAGAGTCGTTTCGAGTTTTTCGTCTGGTAATTCGCGCTTCAGTTCGCGCTGGAGCGCGTGCAACCGGCCTGCAGACGCGACGTCGCTGCTCGTGACTGTCACGTTGAAAAACAGCTTGCCCCCGTCGCGCTGCCATACGATCAGGCTCGTCTCGCCGGGCGTTTTGCCATTTAACAACACCTCGCGGGGAGAGACCGCTTTGGCTTCGGCGATGTCCCCGTACCCGACGGAAATCCGTTCAATCTGGAACGCGCTCTCAAGCAGTAAAGACTTGCCTGCCGGCAAGGCGAGATCTCGCGGTACAGATTCCCCTTGAGCAGAAACGGGGAGTTTCCCTGCTGATTCCAACAGCACCTGGCTAGAGCCTGGAAGTGCCGATGCACAGCCGATTGCCGCACCCACCAAGAACGTGATTCCTGAGCGCGCCCTCATCGGGGGGTTCCGTTAGGTGAAAATTTGGCTACGGTACGGGACGCGCCATTCATGACATCAATGCTTTCAAGACTGACAACGCTCGCCGGGACGGGGCTGGCGGGCGGCTCGAGAACTGCAATGTGCGGGAGCGGCGTGCGCGAAGCAGAGACTGGCGAAACGTGGACCGCACCGCTTCCGAAAAGTTCGGACATGTGCGCGCCGGAAGGCGATGTTACTTCGGTATCCATCGGATTGCGAAGGACCAACTGAATTCGTGTTTCGTTGCCAGCAAGGCTGAGTGTTTCTGCCTGGTGGGGATTGACCAGCAGATTAACGACCTGAACCTGCTCGGGCTTACCCTCCCTATCCTTGTCAATGTTTGTGCCTGCGGATAACACCTCAATATTCTGCAGAAGAGTTTTGACCGCGGGGCCCGCGCCGGTTGGCGCGCCCGGGGGAATACCCGTGATCAGCACGTCGACGCGCATTCCCGGGGTGACAAAGCCGCCCACGCCCACTACGTCGTTCACCTTGACCGCGCAGGCCCGCATTCCGGGGGGGATAGTCGCGGCCAGACCACCGCCGGAACCGACGGGTGCAAGCCGGTTCTCTGTGATCGGCTCGCCGAAGTATATGGCAGAGGTTACACCTCTGTTAATGGCATGCATCTTCGAAGTATTCGAGCCGCTTGGGACTGGCCCGGTCCATTCGACCATTCGAAGGTCGGCGTCCCGGACCAATGTGCCAATTTCCAGATTTCGCGCTGCGGTCACCAACTGAACAGCTGGGCGGCGAGCGTTGTCGTTGCGAATGCCCCCGGCCAGACGGTACACCACATAGCCCGCGCCCGCTGAAACAATCAGGGCACAGAAAAGAACAGTCATCAATCTGTGGTTCATAAGCAGGCTCCGTTCGCCGAAAGGGTGGAAGCAGTTTGGCATCCAGGTGCAACTCGTCTACCCGGTTCTTTCGGGTCAATTACTTACGCGACCCTGAACGCAGAACTGTAACCGCTCGGGCACAGATTGGTTCCCACGCAGTACCTGTCCACTTACACAACCTTGCGCGGCGCGGTATGCCCACAATTGCGGTGCTATAAAGTATTGTCTCTTTTGGGTCGATAGACGGGCATGATTCGCGTCGTCCTTTACTCGCGGGATCCCGGGCTTCACGCTCTTGTTGCACCGGGGCTAAAGCCACAGTTTTCTGTAGCAATCGACTCCAGCCGGCAGCGCGTCAAGGAACTGATTAAGCAACAGAGGTGCGATGCTGTACTGCTGGACCTTGAATCGTATCCTTCGCCAGATCAGTTTGACTTCCTTGCGGAGTTGCACGCCAGGAATGTGCCGGTTGTTGTTCTAACGGGCAATGACGCCACGAAAACTATGGAATTAGTGAGGCGAGGCAGCTACCGGCTTTGCCAAAAACCCGTGTCCGCTCCTGAACTGATCACAGCTCTGCGTAATGCCTGCGAGATCGAGCTAGTGAAAAACGATACTGCAGGGGGAACTCCCGACGCTGCCGGCTGCGGTTGCGGTGAAATGATCGGGGTGTCCGCAGGATCGCGCCGGGTGTACGACAGGATTCGCCGCGTCGCAGACCTGAGCGCCTTTGTCCTGATCACAGGGGAGAGCGGCACCGGTAAAGAGTTGATCGCGCGCGCCGTTCACTCGGCCAGCAGCAGAAGAGCCCATCCTTTCGTAGCGGTTTCATGCGGCGCGATCCCGGAATCGCTGATAGAAGCTGAGTTGTTTGGATGCGAAAAGGGAGCTTTCACCGGTGCGTCCATGCGGCGCACCGGATACATTGAAGCCGCCGGTGACGGAACGCTGCTCCTGGATGAAATTGGAGAACTCAGCCTTCACACCCAGGTCAAACTTTTGCGGGTGTTGCAGCAAAGGGAATTCATGCGGCTGGGTAGCAGCACGGTGATCCCTTTCCGGCCTAGGGTACTGTTCGCGACCAACAGAAACCTGAAACAGATGGTTAGCGAGGGGGCCTTCCGGGAAGATCTTTACTATCGGGTTAACGTCGTCGCGATTCAGGCGCAGCCGCTGAGGGAGCGTCGCGACGATATCGCCCCTCTAGCAAAGCACTTTCTGACGATGTATTCACGCCTGTACCGCAGAACAGTAACCCAAATTGAAGCTGATGCGCTGCTGCTGTTACGGGAATACTCGTGGCCGGGTAATGTGCGGGAGCTTGAGAACGTAATTCAAAGCGCTCTGATCATGACCGACGGGGACGCCATATCGGCCTCGACTCTGCCCGAGGAAGTGCAGCGAGATGCTCCCGCGTCTGCGAGCGATGAACTCCGATGGGCTTCGTTCGAGGAGCAACTCACCGAGTACAAGACAAAACTTGCCCTCGACGCTGTCGAGGAGTGCGATGGAAACAAGACTCTCGCGGCGCAGAGCCTCGGCATCTCACGCACGTATCTGCACCGCCTGATCCGCGAGCCTCGCGAAGACGTGCAGGCCCTGAGGGTGGCATGAATTCGTCAGTAGCCGGGCAGTTGGACGAGTCGTTTACGAGAGGCCCTGACGAATGTTCTGACATCAAGGCGTTGGCCGGCGCAGTAGCTAGCAAGGATTGGGTGCTGTCCGCTCTTCCATACGAGCCCACGCCACTGTTCCGCGACTCACTGCGATATCAAGACGTCAGTGCGGCCTCATGTCGCGGTAAACGCATCGGCGTGTTGATTGTTGCTTACAATGCCATAACCACCATTTCCAAAGTGCTCAAACGTATCCCTCCGGAAGTGTGGGAGAACGTAGAGGAAGTCGCTCTGTTCGATGACGCGAGTCAGGACGATACCTGTGAACTGGCACTCGGGATGAAGACGCTCCGCGCACTGCCTAAGCTGCAAATACTGCGGCATGAAAGGAATCTCGGCTACGGCGGCAACCAGAAGGCCGGTTACGCTTATTTCATCGACAAAGGTTTCGACATTGTTGTTCTCTTACATGGCGACGGCCAATATGCACCTGAAATACTGGCTCAGCTTTATGGCCCCATCGTCGCTGGAGAAGCCGATGCGGTCTTTGGATCCCGCATGATGAAGAAATATGGGGGCGCTCTCAGAGGCGGCATGCCTCTGTATAAATATGCGGGGAACCGCATATTGTCAGTCTTTGAGAACAGAAGCCTTGGGCTGAATCTGACCGAGTTTCACAGCGGATACCGAGCGTATAATCTACAAGCCCTTCGCGCGATAGACTTCACGCGTATGACGAATGATTTTCATTTCGATACCGAAATCATCATCAAGCTGCATCACCAGCATTTTTCGTTGTGTGAAGTTCCGGTTCCTACCTACTACGGAAATGAAATCTGCCGCGTTAACGGAATTAGATACGCCAGAGACGTACGTAGATCGATCGCTCATTACAGGCAGACGTGCCGATCCATCCGCCGCCATCCTGAGTTCGCGGAGTACTTCGTACACTATCCAGTCAAGCAGAGCCGGTTCTCGAGTCATGATTATGCGCGCCGCATGACGGGACATGGCAGAGAGGTGCTGGACCTCGGGTGCGGGAACGGCTTCTTTGCCGCGGAGCTGGTCAGGGAGGGCAATCGAATTACCGGTGTTGATGTCCTGAAGGAGCCGAGCGCACACGAAGCATTCGAAAAGTACTTCATCGCAAATGTTGCGGATGGGCTCGAGCCGGTCATCCGGAAACTGAACGGGAAGCGATTCGACCGTGTCCTGCTGCTGGATGTTCTTGAACACCTGCCGCGACCAGAACGTCTGCTGAAGGACTGCCGGCAGGTTCTGGCCCCGCAAGGCACGGTTGTGATCTCAGTGCCGAACATAGCGAATATCGCGATACGTTTGATGTTGCTGCTTGGTCGCTTCGACTATGCTGACCGTGGAATCCTGGACCGAACGCACCTCCGCTTTTATACGCGAAGAACGGCACGAGTATTACTGGGCGATAGCGGGTATCGAGTCGTCAGAGAAGAGAGCACGGTAATCCCGATAGAAGCGGCGCTGGGATTCGGCGGTGACACTCTTTGGCTGAGATTCCTGAATCGCTTTCTATTTGTGCTGACATTTCTGTGGCCGGGGCTCTTCGGGTACCAAACAATGTTCGAGGCGGAAGTTGAGAAGCCCCAAAGCCCTATTCAGGACGGCGATAGGGAGTAATCCGGGCGGGCACCTCGTCTGGCTCAACAAGCCAAGCGACACGGTCGCGGAAATATTTCAGAAGTTTCTCGTTCGAAGAACTGTCCATCTCTCTTGCCCACACTACTTTTGCTTTGTCGATATCTGCCGCATTGTAAACCCAGTCGTCGAAGACGTTGTGGCCGGCGCTGTATCGAACAATAGCCAGTTGCGGCCCGGCAAATTTTCCCAGCGCCCGCGCCGTATAGGCTCGCTCCAGCCCGAGTGGTTCGGTGCCGTACCACATCGAAGGCCATCTGTGAATTCCCAACCCCAGCGGAGCCGCAAACACGCGAAGGCCGGCCAGCAACACGCAGACAACCGGTATAAAACGGACAATGGCAAGACCGTATGGCTCTCCTCCCGGGCGCCAGGCGCGGAGATAACGCATAGCGCTGAGCAGAAAAACGTAAAGCCCGCCGACGAAAGCCGCTACGTAGTGTGGAAACAGCCACGCGTTGACGCACAGCCCGAGCGCCAGGACCGCGGCAGCAACAACAAGGAAGCGAATGCGCTGTTGCCTGAAAACGCGCGGGAGCAGAACGAGCGGAGCGAAGAACGCCGGCCCATAGTAAAAGAAGAGGACAACGCCGAACTTTTGCACGGTGCGGCACAGAAAGCCTGTAATTTTTTTGGCGTAGAGGAAATCTCCCAGCTCCCACTGCGTGTAGAACTCCCGCAGGACTTTATGGCGATACAGGGGCTCAGGCCGGGGCGACTCCCATAGAAACACAGGCGCGACGGCGTAAGTTGCGCGATTGACCTGGTAAGGCAGCGTGAGGGGGTTGCCGAACACGCGATAGTTGTAATAGCCGCTCATCGCCAGGCAGGCAAGAAAGAGTGCGAGGGGCGCAAGAGCACGGCGCAACAAAACGCCGCGTGGCCAGTGCGATTTAGCTGCCCACCGAATCAGAGTGAAGGCGACTGGAGCGCAGACGAGCATTCCTTCCCAAGGTCGCGAGTTAGCCAGAACAGCGGCACCCGTTGCGAGCAGCAGACCATCCCGAACGCGTGCCGACTGCAAAATTCTGGGCAGAGCTCCCAAAACCAGCAAACCACCGATAGCTGCGGGCGCGCCTCCGTAGTAGCCGTTCACCCAATAGCTGAACAGGCCGAGGCGAAGCACGGCGAGCATTCCACCGAGCAGGGCCCAGCCAGGCCGCATCCATCCCTGCAGCGTCCAGCAAATCATGGAACACATAACAGCCGTGCTGAAACAGACGCCATACCATGGGTTGCCAGTGAGTCTCTTGCCCCCGGCAAGGATGAGGCCCTGCACTGGGAAATACATTGACATGTATGTAGGCCACTGCGTGATATGGAAGCTTTCGAAGTGCTGCCAAAGCTGGTGCGTTGGATTTGTCAGTCTTCCGGACGCGAACGTGTCGCCCGCCAGCAGGAAGCTGAATTCATCGTGAATGAATGGTTCGGGGACCGGAAACAGAGGCAGGAGAGCCAGCCTCAGCAGAAGCGCAGTGGCGCCGACTGTCAGAATGGAGAGGCCGCGACGTGCCGCCAGGCACCCGAGCACGCCCTCCACGGAAGCCAGTACAGATGAGCCCGCGCGCGGCCAGCAGAACGCCAGCGCAAGGCTCATCAGAGCCACCCCGGTTTCGATAATGAACAGCGATGGTGGCCCGGGGTTTGGTGCGTGCGATACGAACATCCGTAACTGCCTTGTAGCAGTCCGAGCGCCATCAAAAGTTTAAATTGAAGGCCTTTAAAGTCATGGCCTAGGCATTGTGTCTGGCCTCCGATAAACCGAGCGATGTTATCTGTTGCTGACAGCCGGGTCTGGAACGTGCTCTGCAGAAGACTCAGCGCGGGCAGCTACGGGGAAGAGAAGCGGGAGATCCCCTGCTTCGCCGGTGACAAACTCACGACCACCCACGCTGAAGCTATGGAGGGCACCCTGCGGAAAACGGCCTCGCACTTTGGCGAGATACGCCGCGTACTCGCCGTCGTCGGAGGGCAATGGGAAGAGCAGGAACCTTTTGAATCGGGTCAGCGGGAGCTTATCCGCCAAACGCGTATCGCCATTTTCCATTACGAACACTCGGATACCGGAGGCGACACGAACCTCCGGGTACTGCGCTGTAAACCAGCCGGGTAAGTAGTATCCTGCATGACGATAACCTAGGAAGTGCGAGTCGAACCCCACGATCATCGTGTCTGAAGGCGACGCAAGTTGAGGGATAGTTTTCACGATATTGGTCAGTTCCCCTTCGAAGCTGCGCATTGAACTGTAGGAGCAATACACGGGGGCGTAGACGAAAACGAGACTGTTGAACAGAGCACAGCCGCTGGTCAGAAGAACCTTCACCAACGCGCCAAACGTAAGTCGGCCGTACCAACCGGAGGCCCTTCCCCCGAGCCAGGCAAAGAGGGGCGGAGAAATCACAAGAAGGTATCCGCTGTTCACGAACTTCAGGAAAACCAGAGTAAAAAACAAAAAACCCGGCGAGACCCAGACCAGCAGGAAAGCCTTTTGGCGGCGACACGCGAAGTCGTCGCCGGAGCGCCTGAACGTCAGAAGAGCAGCGCACCCGAAGCAAAGAAGGTAGATACCGAGAATCGAGACGAGGCGCGCAATCGAATTTGCCGGCGACGAGTTGAACAGAGTCTCTTTGCCAGGTACGGTGCGCCAAAGGGAGATCAGGGATGAGCAGTAGGCGGCCAGTCCCCCGCTTTGCGCAACCATCGGGAACGACCAAGCGCTTGTTACAGCAAGCAGGGCTATGCCCGCGGTAAACCTCTGCCACGCGCCTGCGCGCACCTTGGCGAAGGCGACGGAAAACACCAGAAGCGGGCCGATAAACAGATCGAACGAAGGGCGGAACCCCGCTGCCAATCCGACGGTGATTGCCGCAGGCGCCAACCAGACATGCGAACCCTGGTAAATTCTCCAGCAAAGATATCCGGCGACGGCCGAAAAACACGCCTCGACGCTATAGGTTAATGCGACAATTCCGTGGAACCAGGCGAGAGGTGAAAAGATGAAGATCAGGCTTGCGAAGATCGCAGCTCGCCGATCGAACCAGGAGCCTGCAAGCACGTAAATAGCAATCAGAGCACCGCATCCGAACGCGATGCTGATGGATACGAATGCGCTGTTCGCGTCGCCGGTGAACCAGTTGAATAGACGGCCAGCCATTACATAAAGGAAGTATCCGGGCGGATGAGGCTGGTGCGCGGCGGGATCGAAACGTCTAAGCGCCAGCGCGAAGTTGACCGAATCGAGGTCGTAGAGGTAATGGCTTCTTAACGGGATGCGGGTGGCCAAAAAAAGGCAGAGCAGGATCAGCGTGTCTACGGATCGGCGAAACCTGAACGACCAATGCGCATTCGGTTTCGCCGGAGTCACACTTCCCAGCATAGTCCAGGCCGCAATTTGTCTTCGGCAGTTTACGCTATCGTGCCTCGACCGTGGTCGCGCGGCTACACCTCAGCTTTTCACGGTTCTTCTCTACACAGATAACTAACAGAAAGAAAAGTGCTTGCGAAAAGGTACCGGTACTGGTCCGCAAAGTGCTTCTACCAGCCCCGGAGGAGCTTTAAACAATGAACAACTTAAGCCTTAAGCTTTACGTCAAGATGCAGCAGCTGAGGGAGTCATTCAAAGACGAAGACGGCCAGGATATGGTCGAATACGCAATCGTGATGGGGCTGATCGCCTTGGGCGCAACTGCCGCGATGAAGACGCTGGCCACTACGATCGGCACGGGATTTGCGTCTGTCGGTACCAAGCTGACCACGTACACGAGCTGATGTCCGATGGGGAGGACCGGGCTCCAGCCGGCATTCGGTCCTCTCTGATCCAAGCCGTATGAACCAAATTGTTTTCGTTAGCACGGCCGCCCTCGTCAGCAGTGCGGCCGTTATCGATATTCGTTGCCGCCGAATTCCGAACTGGCTCGTCGCTATTTTCCTCACTGCAGCTTTGGCCTTCCGTTTGGAGAATCTGGGTCTGGACGGACTCCGGATGAGTCTCGCCGGAATGGCGCTGGGCGCCATAGCTGTAGGCCCGTTATGCTGGCTTCGCGCAATGGGTCTCGGTGATCTCAAGCTATGCGCTGCAGTGGGCGCGTGGATCGGCTATCAGCAACTGACGGTCGCGCTGGTGATAACAGCTGTCGCCGGTGGAATTGTGGCGATTGTCTGGATGTCCGCATGCGGAAAAGTCGACGAAGCATTCGAAGGCGCAGGGGATCTCCTTTTCAGTCTGCCCCGGAGACGTTTGGGTGCACATACTGCGCTTACGCTGGACAACCCGCGGGCAAATACAATCCCGTACGCACCGGCGATCGCGATAGGAGCGTTGTTTTCATTTTTGTGCTGAGCCCTGTGTCCGCCTGGATTCTTCGATTGGGCATAGAAACTCGGTTGCGTTTTCATTGAAAGGGTAAGTCGGATCGTTTATGCTCGTTTCTAAATCGGACACAGGCTCCTGCAACACCAAAGTGTCAGTGATCCTGATCGCGCAAAATGAAAAGCGCAGGCGCGGGATCGGTGCCGTTTTGGCTGGAACTCAGGCGCGAGTTGTTCGTGAATTTACGGAAGCCCCGGTTGCGAGCGCGCTTTGCAGACTAGTTGACAGCAATTGTGATGTCATCCTCGTGGATCTGGACGGCGCGGTGCAACAAGGCATAGAGCTGATAGAGGGGATCTGCAGCCGCAACGCCGCTGTCACTGTCATGGCGTGCTCAACCCGTAGTGAAGGCGATGTGGTCATCCGGGCTATGCAGGCTGGCGCGCGCGAGTTCCTGACCGACCCGCTGAGTGCCTCGGCCATTGTTGAGGCTCTCGTACGTGCTGCATCTCGTCGTGTGCCGGCAAACGATCGGCCGAAAGGCAAGCTGCTGGTATTTCGTGGCTCCAAGGGCGGCACCGGAGTAACAACGCTTGCGATAAATTTTGCGGTCGCGCTCACTCAGGAATCCCAGGGCAGCGTTGCGCTTGTTGACATGCACCCTCAACTGGGAGAAGTTGCACTCGGGCTCGGATTGGTTCCGCGGTTTTCGATAGCCGACGCCCTCGCGAACGCTGCCCGCATGGATGCTGACTTTCTCTCGACTTTGCTAATGAAGCACGAATCGGGTTTGGCGGTGCTCGCCTCGCCCGAGGAGCATGGAGTTGGCGCGAACCGCTCGCTTGAAAGAGGTGCTGAAAAGTTGTTCCGCGTACTACGCGAAGAGTTCGCGTTTGTCGTCGCAGACGCCGGCTCATCTTCCGGGAATACGCCTGATTCGCTTTTCGAAGCTGCCGACGGTATTTATCTGGTCACCGAAGCAAACCTGCCGGCGCTGCGCAATGCGCGGCGGATGATCTCTTATCTGGACAGGGGTGACGGGCAGCTACAAATTGTTCTGAACCGGGCCAATTCCCGCGTCGTCGAAATCGACGAGGCCAGCAGCACGAAAGCACTGAACAGATCGCCAGACTGGAAGATCCCAAATGACTACCAGGCCGTCAGGAGCGCACAAAACCAAGGCGTCACGCTGCTCCAGCACGACCGGCCGATCTCGGGCATTATTCGGAAGATGGCGAAGGCTGCGTGCGGTGGCGCAATAAGTGACCAGCTAGAGGGATTATCGGTAGCACTGAAAGGAGAGAAATGGAAGTTCTGGACCTCGAACAATGTAAGGCGACTATCCACGTCGCGCTCCTGAGCAAAATTGATTTGGAGAAGCTGGCTGCCGCCGATAACCTCAAAGCGCGGCGGGCAGTCGCCTCCCTCATTCAGGAAATTGTCATCAGTGAACGCGTGCCGTTGAATACCGACGAGAAGCAATCCGTTGAATCTGACTTGCTGGACGAGGTGTTCGGCCTCGGTCCGCTCGAAGCAATCTTAAGAGACGCGACGGTGTCGGACATTCTTGTCAACAATTCCCAGACAATCTATACTGAGCGTCACGGCAAACTCGAAAGGAGCGCTGCGCGCTTCCGGGACGACCAGCACCTGATGCAGGTCATTGATCGAATCGTGTCCCGGGTGGGACGGCGCATTGACGAGTCCTCTCCCATGGTTGACGCCAGACTCCCGGACGGCTCGCGCGTTAACGCGATCATCCCTCCGCTGGCGCTTGATGGCCCCTGCATGTCGATTCGGAGATTCGGCAGCGGACCTGTCGCGGCCGAAGCGCTGGTGGCTCTTCGAAGCATTTCTTCTGAGATGTTGCAACTTCTCGTTGCGGCGGTCAAAGCCCGTGTGAGCATTCTCATATCCGGCGGTACCGGCGCGGGCAAAACCAGCTTCCTCAATATCCTGTCGGGATTCATTCCGGAAGGTGAGCGGCTCGTGACCATCGAGGATGCGGCCGAGCTGCAGCTGCAGCAGGAGAACGTCGTGAGGCTTGAAACCCGACCACCCAACGTTGAGGGAGTTGGGGGCGTCCGCCAGCGACAGTTGTTGGTCAACAGTCTGCGCATGCGGCCGGACCGAATAATTATTGGAGAGGTTCGCGGCGAAGAGGCATTTGACATGCTTCAGGCAATGAATACAGGCCACGAAGGTTCCATGGCAACCATTCACGCGAACACATCCCGCGATGCTCTCACGCGACTGGAATCCATGGTCGCCATGGCGAGTGTGAATATTCCGGAGCGATCGGTCAGGCAGCAGATTGCATCGGCTCTCACAGTCGTTGTACAACTGTCGCGCATGAGCGATGGAACAAGGAAGTGCGTCAACATTTCTGAGATTACCGGTCTGGAAGAAAACGTGATCAGCATGTCCGATATTTTCAATTTCGTTCGTCGCGGCGTTGGGCCTGATGGCCGGGTCATCGGCAGCTTTCAGCCAACCGGAATTCGGCCGAAGTTTCTTGATCGTATACAGGTAGCCGGTATAGAGCTTCCTGCCGATCTGTTTGATCGCTGTGTTGAGGTTCGGTAGGGCTATATGCTCCAGATTGTGCTCATAACCTGCGGGGTGGTTTTCGCTCTCGCAGCGCTGATTGGGATGGCGATTACTGCTGGCCCGTCAAGACCCGTGAAACAGCGGCTGGGCGCTGTTGCGGACGAGAATCACCTCCTCGGCGCCAAAGAAGAAGCCACAGACATTCGTCACGATGAACGGCTAAGCGGTATTCACTGGCTGAATCTGTGGATCGTGCGCGCGAATCTTGCGCCAACCATCCGCCTCTACCTTCATCAGGCAGACATGAAAACCGCCCCAGAGACGCTGCTGCTGACCTCGATGGCGGGATCTATGCTGATGGGCTTCCTTATGTACCTGAGAACCGGCGCCTTCTTGCCGACAGCTGTGGCGTCCATAGCCTTCGTTCCTATGCCATTCGTTTATCTGCTCCATAAGCGCACGAAACGTTTGGCCAAACTGGACCAGCAACTTCCGGAAGCCATAGACATGCTCGTGAGTGCGCTTCGGGTCGGTCACAGCTTCGTGGTCGGAATAGGGGCGCTGGGGCAGGAGACTGCAGATCCGATCGCCGGAGAGTTCAGGAAGTTGTTTGACGAACAGAACTTTGGTGTTGATTTGCGCACTGCGATGACGAACCTGGCGCTCCGGGTCCCGCTGCAGGATGTGAGAATCTTCGTTGCTGCCGCGCTTATACAGAAGGAGTGCGGCGGCAACCTTGCCGAAGTCCTCGAAAAGGTTGCTTACACCACGAGAGAGCGCTTTCGCCTGAGAAAGCAAATCATGGTGCACACCGCGCAGGGCCGTCTCACGGGATGGATTCTCTCGCTGCTACCGGTTGTCCTTGGCCTCGGCATGTATCTCATAAATCCGGAAGGAATGCGTGTTCTCTGGAGGAACCCAGTCGGTCTGAAGCTGCTGTATACCGCAGTCGGCATGATCGTGACCGGTTGCCTGATCATCCGAAAGATTGTTCGGATTCGCGTTTAGGATATGGCTGCAGCCCTTCTAACTTTTTGTATTCTATTTGTTGTGGTGACGCTTGCAGGTTGCGCGAGCGTCTATCGCAAAGCAACGCAGCGGCGACTTTCTGAGTTTGTGGCCGCGCCTTCGGAATCCACCCTTCTACTGAAGGCGCCCCGACTCAGCGCACGAGCAAGATTTGCGAGGCTTATCGAACCGTTTGAGCGCGTCTTGCCCAAAAGCTCTGACGAGGTCTCAGTCGTCAAGACGCGCCTGATGCGTGCCGGCTATCGCGAAAAGTCATCAATCAGTGTTTTCTACGGCGCCAAAGTCCTGGTGCCAATCCTGCTTTGCCTTGTAATGACGCTCTCAGGTGCTTATGCGCTGGCGGGACCATTCGCCTACGTGATGGCCCTTGGCCTCGGCTTTATCTCACCCGATTTCTGGCTCGGTTCCAAGATCAAAGCCCGCCAGCTCAATTTGCAGCTAGGGCTGCCGGATGCTCTCGACCTAATCATTATCTGCGTCGAAGCAGGGCTTGGAGTGGACCGTGCGATTCTGCGCGCCAGCGAAGAAATGCGCCTCAGCCAGCCCGAATTATCGCAGGAGTTTGTCGTCATCGGCCTTGAGCAGCGCGCCGGCCGGTCGCGAGCAGATGCGTGGCGAAATTGCGCAGAACGTACCGGCGTCGAACCCATTCGGGCGCTTGCGTCCATATTGATTCAGGCCGACAGGTTTGGCACCAGTGTGGGAAAGGCACTCCGCTCACACGCCGACACCCTGCGCACACGCCGCCGTCAGGATGCTGAGGAGCAGGCCGCAAAAACAACGGTCAAGCTCATTTTTCCGCTCGTTCTGTTTATTTTCCCGGCACTGTTTGTCGTGACGCTGGGCCCGTCCATGATCGTCATCATGGAAGAAATGCAGAATTTCCTTCAGTAGCTATGTCGTTTTAGCCGTGAACTGCCGATTGAATCAGTGGAGGTAATCACAGTGGACAACGGAACTCTGGTACAAATCATCGCTGGTATTCTGTTTGTCGTCGGACTTGTTTTTCTGATCCAGCGACGACGCAGAAAGGTAGTCTAAAGCCGCATACATTCGGGCACCCTCCGGTTCCCTGGGGGGGAATCGCATGGGTGCCCATAGTTTTATTGAACTTGCGCAGGGCCGTCCACGATGATGTCCCGCTACCTTAGTAAACCTCAATACGCAGGAGGGCTCGATGGGAAGGGATTGCGCTGCGGCGGCGACCACCCTGCGAAAACTGAACGCAATCAAGGTTGGCCTGGCGATGGATGATTTCGGCACCGGTGCTGGGTCGGTGCGCTACGTTCGTGAATTCCCCATTGACAGAATAACGATTCACCGCCCGTTTGTGAAGACGCTTGGCATGGCGAACAATAGCTCAGGTGTGGTCACCTCCATGTTCAAGCTTGTACAATCGCTCGCCATCACGGCTACCGCACAACGGATGGAGACGGAGGTACTACGTGAAATGTTGATGGCCCATGGCTGCAGCGATGGTCAGGCATACTATTTTTCGAGGCCGGTTGATGGCGCAACGGCTACCGGGTTGATTACCGAGTCGAGGCGTAATCAGCAGAAGACGCTTAGTGAGTTGCAGCAATGTCCGCGACGGATATTTGGCTGTTAACCAATGTCGTGGAATGTCCTATTATCCCGACGAAACACCGGCACGGATTGCAAGCGCAAACGGTCTCCACATTCCGTAAACGTCCGCTGAATCGTCCCGGTCGGAAATTCGATCACCGCCCGCGCAGACGCGCACACGGAAATGCGCCATGGTTTCAAGTGCCGAACAGCTTTTCGAATGACGCTGTTGCGATCAACGTAAACCAGATCGAGCGGAAAATTCATGAAGAACGTGTGCACGGCGCAGGTTTCAATCCAAAGTCCCTCGCCGGGATGGAGGCTGCTATGCCGCAATAGCCCGGTATTGCGCTCGGTGCTCGTCTTCGCAGTCGAAACGGCGTTCCCGAGCAGAGTTCCGCGCGTGATATTCCAGATTTGCAGTCGTTCAGTACGTTGTCCGATTGTCTGGGCAATGGATGACCGTCTTGGGGTCATATGAGAGATAGACACGCAACATGTATCGGCGGATATGGCCGGGATCTTTAGCGCGGGGATCTCTAGCAATCCGGGGCTCAACTGAATTACGGACGGCGAGGGGAAATAAAACATAGCGTTGCCGAATCGCCCGAGGTTACGCCTCCCGCTGCTTTTCCGCCATAAAGTCATGCTGGTCCGGTCCAGAGAAGAAGAATTCAATAGATCCAGAGTAATAAGCAGGGCCTGAGCCCTCTCCCCCAGTTCTCTCGGCGTTCCGCCTCCTGCTATCCCTCTCATCAGCAGCCCGAAATTGAAAGCAGCCGCATGAATCAGCAGCCGCTTCAGGTGTTCGGGTGTCGCCGCAGATGCGTCCGCCTCATCGTTCCGGTTTCGTACATGTAAGCGAAACTCCGCTCCACCTTTTTTTCCGCGCTGCCGCAGCAGTCGTTTGCCGCGATCTCCCCTGATCCGGCGGCGGTTCCCGTACACCGCAGCCTTATCCGCCTCTTTGTCTGACCACCGTCGCCGTCCTCGGTCCGGTTCCGGGCAATAGCTCCGCACATTCCAGTCTTTCAGCGTCCGTAACACTTCATTACTCTGGTAACCCTTATCGAGAACGAGCTCGCGAGGGCGCTCAACGCTGATATCGGAAGCCGGCGTATCCGCGCGCGGTGCAAATGTTCTCGCCTGCTTCGCATAAGGTATCGAGCACCGTCTGCGTATCGCCGGCAGTGGCAGGATGGAGAACCACAGCTACCACCGCGCCCGTGTCCAGATCCACCGCATGTTCGGCTTTAGGGGCCGGATGCGTGCGGCCGTCCTTCATCTTCACAATCCGCGAATCCAGATCTTCCGAGCTCGTCCCATCGCGGTTCGAGCCTTTTCGGCGACCTTTTGCGGTCGAGTTTTGCCAACTGCTCGCGCGTGGGTGTTTCGATACCACTTTCGGGCTGCCAGTTTCTTCAGGAACTCGTTGTACGGGTCGCCGGTCTCACGGTGGAGATGGAGCGAAGCGCTGCGTTGGCTTCCAGAGTCGTCCCGTCTATGGCGATGGTGTTGCCTATCAGCAGACCCTGTTCGGCCAGCATCTTCAGCACCCAACCAAACACCGTCCGGTGCGTTTCCAGATCGATCAACCGCCGACGCGCTCCCCGAGAAGGTATCAAAACCGGCCGCGTCCAGAAGCTTGTGCAGACGCTCGTAGAAGGGATACCAAGAGCTTCAGAAGCCAATGCGGCCGTGGATTGAACACGAACCGGCTCCCTATCTCTTGACGTGTTTGCCCGGTGGTCATCAGGCGGCAGCGCGCGCGGGGGGCCGATCAAACCCGGGATCACACCGCGTCCATTGTCACGGAGACAGTCCAGAATGTCGGCGTTGAAGTCGCCGTCTTTAGGTCATGCCTCAAATCTGTTCGAGGATTGCGGTTTTCTGTAAGCACGTGGCCAACGTAGGCCAGTCGGGCTTCCTTCCCGCCGCTCTTCCTGTACAGCCGCGTTCAGGATCGGTGGTCGATTCATGAGTGTCGATTGGCGCGCTTCTGTTGGTGGAAATTCACTGTCGGGTTGTTGCCCGGATCGGATGGCGGCGATTCAGAACGTCGTCAGTGCTCTTCTTCGGCTAAAAGCTCTTCTGGCCCGCCCATGCTTCGATCAGCGTTCCATCCACCGTGAAGTGATCGTCCGATAACAACTTCTTTGCCCGTGCCTGCGCCACGATCTAATTGAAGAACTCTTCAGTCACGACGCCGTTCAGCGACCGGCCACGGTTCTTGCTGAATACGGTCGAGTCCCACACGGGGTCGCTCGCCGACAAGCTGACGAACCAGCGGAACA
Organism: Terriglobia bacterium; assembly: GCA_963840735.1. Taxonomy (GTDB): domain Bacteria; phylum Acidobacteriota; class Terriglobia; order Bryobacterales; family Bryobacteraceae; genus BOG-234. The sequence goes on along the minus strand of CAWIZX010000010.1, from coordinate 184,250 downwards.
GAAGGTTATATTCCAGTTGCTCCATCAGCATAAGCTCGCTGCGCACAGAATAGAGCAGTTGAATCAGCAATGCGCGCAACAGCCGCTCAGGCGGAATCGAACGCCGTCCGTCTTCTCCGTAGACTTCAGTGACCCGGCCACTCATCTGCTTCAGTGCCTCGTCCTCGATCAGGCCAATCGCCCGTAATGGATGAGCCGCCGGAACCCGCTCTTCCAGTGAACCGTAGGTGAATATTTCGTGCTGTTGAAGGTCTTCTCCGCGCATCTACCCCCAAGATAGTTGGAATTGGGCTTATCCGCCAGGAGTTGTCCAGCAGCCTGTTAGAGCGGCCCCAGCATTCTCAGTCTCCCGCCCGTTTCGACACCCAAGTCTTCCCTCTGAGGTGCTACCGGCCCGCGACCGTAGCAGACCGTCCATGCTTCAGACACTGAGTACCGGGACGTTCTGACGCGTTCTCGCCTTATCGCACTCGACAGTGCGCAAGGTCGCGGTGTAGCCGACAGTTTACACACGGGTTTGACTTGTCTCTTGCCCTGCACTTTGGGCCGCGCTTAAGACCAGGACTGTTTTGTTAAATGGCTGAAAGTGAACAACCTTTCAAATTCACTCGCAAAGGCTGACAGAGTGCTCATTTCAAGCCGGAGGAAGCACAATGCGCGATCTGTTGTTGAAACTACATGTACAAATGCAAGCGTTAAAAGACGAAAGCGGACAGGACATGGTCGAGTACGCCATCGTGATGGGACTGATTGCCCTCGGGGCCACGGTCGCAATGAAGGGACTTGCCACAACCATCGGTGCCGCTTTTACATCGGTCGCAAGCAATCTGACAACGTACACGAGCTAAGCCGCAGGCACAGGTCATGACGGCTTATGGCCTGAAGAAGCTTCCGATTATGACAAAGACAACCATCTCGTCTCTCGCGCCTGTCTTCGCATCGCTGTGCTTTGCGGCGGCAGGCGCGACGCCGTCGTTTATTCAGGGGGCGGCCTACCTTGACACCACCTTTACTGCTACGTCTGTGAGCGTAACGTTTCAGGCCACGCCCACCCCCGGCAACGCCATCATTGTGGGCTGTATGGGTGACGGCGGCAGTAAAACCCTCGCGCCGAACGGCGTTTCCGACAATCAGGCCAACACATACACCCAGGTAGCATTTCAAAACTACGTGGGGTCGGGGCAACCCACAGCTCTCTACATCTCCTCAAATATTGCAGCCAGTGGCCCGTTTACCGTGACGTGTTCAGGTGTCGATCAGGTAGATGCAATTAACATCTTTGCCGTCGAGTATTCGGGACTGGCTGCCACTGACGTTCTGGATGGTACGAGCACCGGCGTCACGCAGAGCGGCACGTACCCACGGATGTGTGGGTATGTCAATACGACTGGCGCGAACGGTCTTCTGGTAGCGCTCTTCAACAATGACAGCGCCGACAGCGCTGCCGGTATCGCACCAAGCGGCAACTACACGCTGCTGGATTGTGCAGGAGGGTCGAATGGAAAATGTGCCGCCCAGGACGGCTCTAAGTACCAGTCCGGCGCGATGATCGCCGCAGTGTCCCCTATTCCGGGTGCGTATTCTCCGGGTTTCGCTGCCGGGCCGGCCGGCAACGGATCCCAATCTATCTGTGTCGCAGCCGCGTTCAAAGCTGCCGCTGATTAAGAGTTATGCCTGCAGCTAGTCAATTCGCAGCCTTTACACCCCGAGTCGGGGCGGCGTCGAAGGGGTCCTCGTCGGGCCGCATCCTTAGGCAAGCGAGCAAGCGTTCAGGGGAAAGCGGCCAGGCTCTGGTCGAATTTGCGTTGCTTTTTCCGCTGATGTTTCTGCTGATCGTCAATGCCGTGAACTTCGGCGGATTCCTGTTCGCCTGGATCACGGTCGCTGATGCGGCGCGGAACGGAACGTACCTCTGGACTTTGGGCGGTGCGGCAGCAGGTGCGCCGGGACAGCCGACGGCCGCGCAGGTTGCAACTCTGGTTAGCAACGACATTTCTTCACTTCTCGGCCGAGCAAGTCTAGCTGTGCGTGCCTGCACAAATAACAATGGGACCATCGCCTGTTCAGGCGCGGGATCCACCTTGCCACCACCCGATCCTGAGCCCTCGAAGTATGTCTCTGCAACTGTGGATGTGACGTACAGTTATCAGCCATTAATCCCGCTCTGGAGCTTTCCGCGTATGAACGTCTATGCCACTCTTCCGGTCACTACGGTACACAGCCGCGGCGTAATGCGAGTACTGCAGTGACGTCCGGGGCACGGTCGCAGATCGGAGGTTCACACGGGCAAGCGCTCGTCGAGTTCAGCATCGTTATCTTCATGCTGTCTGTCCTGATGCTCTCCACAGTCGAGGTCTCACGTCTTGTCATGGCGTACACAACAGTAGCCAACGCGGTGAGAGAGGGATCTCGATACGCTGTGGTTCACGGCAGCACCAGGACCGGCTCCGGAGTTGATGGCCCCAGCGGGCCGGGGGCAAACCCGTCACAGGTAGTAACTGTCGTTCGGAATTTTGCGCTGACGGGTTCTTTGAATAACAGCCACCTCACAATTACAGTCGTGTATCCCGGGGGTTCGAACGCACCGGGCCAATTCGTTGACGTAACGGCGGTCTATGTGTATGATCCGCTGACGACGTACATTCCTTTAAACATGCGGTTGGGAAGCACTACCGAAGGAGTCATCATCTTTTGAACCGTCACCTCCCTTCATCTCCGGCAGAACAGGGCCAGGCAATCCTGCTGGTGGTCGTGTCGTTGGGTCTCTTTGCCTTTGGTGCCCTGGGACTCGCTATCGATATCTCGCAACTCTATGCGCAACGGCAAATGGCGCAAACAGCAGCCGATGCGGCCGCCGAGGCAGGCATCATGAGCATCTTCGACGGGACAAACTCTACTTCTCCGAACCCGTTTGGCACCGGCGCGTCCGCTTCCCCATTTACATGTTCCACCAACGACCTTCGTCTGCCCTGCGTATATGCCAGAAACAACGGTTTCGGCGCATCAGAAAGTGATACGGTCGTCATAAGTTTCCCGACCGTCGCTTCCGGTATAACATTGTCAACCGATCCCGTTCCGGTAATACACGTGGCAGTACAGCGTACACTCAAGACATCTTTTCTGAACTTTGTGGGACAGCGCACGAGCACGGCGCAGGCAGTAGCGGAAGCCGCAATCGTTGCAGGCCATAGCACTGCGCCGCTTCTGATAACGCACCCGACCCTCTCAGCGGCATTCTCGCTCAGTGGTGCGAGTTCGGTGACCATTTGCGGAGGTCCAAATCGGAGTGTACAGGTGAACTCTACCAGCTCGACAGCAGTTAGCGTGGGCACCGTCAACTTATCGAGGGCGGGTCCCAGCGACTCAGGCGCGTGCACAACGGGAACGGGAGGTGACTTTGGGGTGTTTGGAGGGCCAGCGGCGGTGCCGGCAGGCATCGCGTTTGGTACATCTGGGCACTATATTCAGCCCGCATCTCCTGTCCTCGACCCGTACTCTGCTGTTGCGGCACCTGCAGTACCTGCGCCAGCCCCCGCAAAGACATCCCTCGCGAATGGTGTGAGCGGGTGTCCGGCGGCGCCCAAGAAGGGCTGCAACCTGTATTCTCCCGGTCTTTACTCGAGTGGAATTTCGGTTAAGAACGAGACTGCGGTGTTTAAGCCAGGTCTCTACTACCTGCAGGGTAGCGGCGGGTTTGGCAACGCTGCCAACGGCGATATGGTGATGGCAACCGGTTTCTCCAATGATGCCGCCACGGGCAGCGGAATGATGATCTACAACACAGGCAGCGGGACCCTCGCCCTCGGCGCCAACTCGGCAGCGGTGTTGAAAGGCGCGGATAACTCATCAGCCTACAGAGGGCTTCTTTTCTTTCAGGACCGAACCGCCGCGGCCCAAACGCACACGTTGGGCGGTGCGGGCGCGATTGTGCTCACAGGCTCTATCTATATGCACAACACCGTTGCGATGATGACTGCAGTTCCGACCAACTATCAAACTCTATCGCTGCATGGAAATTCGACCATACACATCAACGGGTTAATCGTTGTGAATGCACTCTCAACCGCGGGAACGCCGGACATTACATTTAATCTGGCCGGTACTCCCACCTTTGCGCTTAGGCAGGTTGCGGTGATTCGGTAGCGAAGTCAGATGATTGCGGAAGCGACACTCCGTTATCCTTGCTGATCCGAATTCAAGAAGTACGTTTGAAGTGTTTCTGATTTAGAAGATGCGATCTTCCGAGCCGATCTGACGCGCTGGTGCGCCCAGAGCTTGCCCCTAGGAACGTTATCGCCGCCCTGTTGTCCACAAGCTTTGAGGGGGCAGTGAAAAGCCGCCCCGACAGCCATGCGAATGGAGCAACTACAAGCGCTAACGCGAGGCCGGCAGGCACGGCCTGATATGTGAATTGCAGAACTGCCAAGCTCTTTTTGATATTGCGAGGACGGATTTAGCGTACGGCGACTCAAGCCGCTGCGAACGGCAACACCGCCCGTTTTCATGGCTCTACTCGGCATCGGCAGCGGCCTTGCACAATCCCCCAAGTATGTCCGGGGACCACGGGGGAATCTGTTGCGAGATAACAAAAACAGGGAGCAAGAAATCGGTTACCCGGTCACTCTTCTGACCCGGCAGTCGCGCACGATGCTCCAGCGGCATCAAAGCCGTCTCGCAACCCACCCAGCAAAGGCTCAAGGCTCTCGAAAACCGCGTGAGCGGTGGTATTACTTTGCGTTCGATGTGGGCCCAGCAGTGCTGGACAATTGCGATCAGCGTCACGTAATCGCAGTCGCTCTGCTCCTAAAGGGTGAGAGTACAAGTTCAGCAATCTCGGTAAGCACCGCGCCTGTAACTTCACGCTGGCATACAGTCGGAGTACGGAATGCGAAGTTTCTCATTCATTGCAACGATGGCACCGTCCTTACCTATGCGCCCGATGCAGTATACCCGGGCGATGTCCAGACGGTGGATCTGCCCATCCATAAGCGGCTGGTCGAAGAATGTCGCGCTGGTGGTGTCGTCGGCACCTGTACACTCAACGCCGTTGACGGTGTTCCACGCCAGCGATTACATCCCCCAGGTCGCTTCAGTGTCCTAATCGGTGAGTGCGTCCACAACATTCGGTCGGCTGTCGACAATCTGGTTTGGGGACTGGCGCGGACCCTGAAGCCGAAGTGCAAGTGCGCTGGCCTCGCATTTCCGATGCTCAGATAAGAAGTACATTGGACGGATGATCTAGAGAAGTCGCTGAAAGTTGTTCAGGATCGTGAGTGGATTGGGAGAGGTTGTATCAGCCCATCGCTGAAACTGGCGGATCACGTCCTTCGCCGCCCCGGGATGGCTGATCCAGCGCCCTTTGATGTACTTGTAAATCGTGATCGAGGCGAGCCACTCGTTGATCTCGCGGTCGATTCCCTCAATGTTCTCGTGCGCGCGGTTCATCTTCGCGTCCGCGCTTTCCATCCATCGGAGCGAGTTCGTCAGGGGCATGGTTTCACTATGCGGCTACACGCCTCAAGGCTCAAGGATCATTGGAGCGTGGCCCTAAGAAAGCTGGAAGACGACTCGGTCGAAATCGACTGATGGTCGGATCATCCTGTACGCATGGCCGGTTACTTGCAGAAATCCGCGACGGTAAAGGCTGTTTCGTTTGCGGCGCAAGCCCGGAAGCAAGGAATTCAACAACGAGCACGTGATCCGAATTGGGTGCTTCGAGACGGGGGCCTGCATTCGGGGAACATCACGATGCCGAAGCGGGCTGGATTCATGTACGGGCGCCTCGTGATCCCCTGTTGCCAGGATTGCAACGAGCAGTGGCGGCTATTTTCGAAACGCCGATCAGTGCGGCTTTTGCCGGACGGGTACAAGGCGGTCACGGACCTTGTGCGTCGGGCTGGCGTACCTCTGCTCTGGAGATGGCTTGCCTTAATTTTCTCAAGCTTTAAATGGAGCACCGGGAACCGCGTTGCAACCTAAACCGGACTTTGGGTGATGAGAGGATTGCCGATGCACACCACTGGACGCAGCTTCATCACACTCATTGCGTTGTCCGGGCGTTTCATACCGGATCCGCCATCGACGAAAAGGTCTTCGGGTCGTTGCTGGTTTGGCCGGCATACGGAGCGGAGGGTCTAGGAGAATTTGATTTTGCTGATGTCGGCACTGCATCATCGATCTCATCCGAATCGGCGGCGTGTTCGTCTTGGCCGTTCTCAACGAGGGCGCAGCCAGCCGAGCAAACAGGGGAAGAGAACATACTCGGTCATTCTTAGGTTCCATATCGGTACTAAAGCGAACTCGATTTATCCCGATAAGAAGGATAACGCGTGATGCCAACCTCGAATTTACGGATTACGCAAAGTTTCAGTTGCGGAGCGGACGAGGCCGGCGTCAGGTGTTCCTGCGGGGAGCGTTTACTTCTCGCCGGGTACGGATTCGTAAGTAGAGCGCGTTATGACCTGAACGCGCAGTGCTCAGCGACGGGGGAAAAGGTCATCTTCTCTTCGGCGCAGATACTGTCGCCGGATCATCCGACACCCGGCTATGAAGTGCCAACGTTTTCCGCATAGAGGCGGTCGAGTTCATCTTTGTAATCAACCGGTTCTGGGAGAGTAAGAGGCTCTCCCAACCGCACATAGTTTGAGCTCTGATGGAGTAGTTCATGCAGCAGGTTGGTGGGGCCTTCCTCCCTGGCGCGCTGTATAAACAGTTCGGCCAGACCTTCCATTATTTCCACCGCTTCCGCATCTGCGACCATTGACCAGTCTTCGCGAAAGCGAAGGTGCAGTTCGTCTCGAACGCGGTCCAGCAGAAAAATGCCGACCGGTAGCGGGCCGCGGCCGCCTAGGCGTTCAATAGACGCGACAATGGCAACCGGTGAGCTGCCGGCCGCTAACGTACTTTCCATCACGTAAATCATACGTGATGAACTTCAGCGTTCAGATGCTCGGTAAGTAATATTCCGCAAACGAGCGGCCGCACCTGAATCTCTGCCATTGCGCGGCTGTTCGTGCGTTGCTTCCTAAAGGGGCACTTACAACCCGCGACGCTGTCTGTAAACGCGGTGACAACAGATTCGCTCCGATTGGAACGCTCACATTTGAGTCTCACAAAGCGTCCTTTGTGCAGCGAGGACCGCATCAGAGCGGCCCGGCACGGAAAGCATCGATAGTACCCAACCAGCTCGTGGCGGATGTCGATTGCTGCGGCTGCCTCGTTGTGAACCAGAAAGGATGAGATCTTGCCGATCTGCTCTGTAACGAATGCAGCGTCCTCATGAACACGGTTCCGGCCCGCCGACATCAAACGGAACTACTCCGGGATGGCGTGAGCGGCGTGCCAGCACTGCGGACCCGCTGCATGTGATTACAGGCTTCGATTCCGGCATGGCGTTCATTTGTCGAGAGTGCGGCCGCGGCAACAAAGTGGAACATCCATACAATTAAGCGCTGCGACCGTCGATATAATCGTGCCATGAACGGATTATTCCGCAGGTTTGCGAAGAAAAGGTACATCGGCGTCGGTTTCATCGCGCTACTCGCAATAGTAAGCGGACTTGCGCAATCGCCCCAGTATGTCCAGGGGCGCGGGGAGGCTGTTGCGAGGTAACAAAAACAGGGGCAAGAAATCGGTTAGCCGGTCACTGTGCGGACCCGCTGCCGCGCCCGCGCAGCCAGCTGCAGCGGCATCAAAGCCCGCTCCGCCACCCACCACATCAAAAGCCGCACCAGTACGCCACCGTCTGCGGGCGCGAATCGAACCGTGAAGGGCAACCGAACGTACGTTACGGGTCCGAAGGGGGGCTGCTTTACGTGACCGCGGGCGGGCGGAAAGAGTACTTTGACCGTTCGATGTGTCAGTAAACCTTGCAGGCCTCGCCCGCCCAGACAATCTGGGTTGTGCGGAAATATACCGTACGCAGGCTATATGCAAACGGCCGGCAGTTTGCCGATACTACCTGCATGAGAGGCAAACACATCAGCCACGAAAAGCTCGAACGATTTATTCTGGGCAACCTGGCTCGTCCCGAATCGCAGGAAATGGTCGATATCGAGCAACATCTGCTTGTATGTTCGAAATGTATAGCCGAAGCTCGTCGGGCTGAGCAGTTCGTTCAGCTTATGCGCCTTGCTTTTTCCGAACTCGAAGAAGTTAACGCTTTGAGCGTTGGTTTCGAGGGATCTTCCCGAATTCCCGCTCTACAATGATGCCGTTCTGGTCGTACTGTCGGCCGTGTGACTGAAGCTCTCTGCACAGCCGACACACACGCAGCCAGACCCTCCTGCAGGCGGCATTGATCTCAGAGAGGGTCCGTTGTCAGCCAACGTTGTCCGTCGGGGCGGATCTGGGTCGAATGCTCCAGAAAGTCGAAGTCTTCTCTGAGCGTATCGATGCTGACCGCCGCAACGATCCAACTGCACGCCCGCAGTTCGGCGGCGACTTCCTTTTTGTTAACCCGCCGGGAGTGCTCTGAAGGATATGAAGGATTGCCTTGCGCCGAAAGATGGCGACTTCGAACAGGGTGAACGCTGATGAAGGACCCCATAGCAACTTCCCCGATATGAAAGGGGCCTTTTCAGGTCGGATCAGGCTGAAGCCGTCCGGCGTGCCGTCAACCCAACTGCCCCCGCGCCGGTTAACTATTTCACGCAGGGGCTCGCTCGACGTGGCAGGCCGCAATTCGAGCACACCCTCGTGAAGCTTTTCGAAGGGGAGACTGCCGCCCGCTTGCCGCAACACGGCGAGAATCACCGTCTGGGGATGCGCCGCCTCCGCTTCAAGTGAATCCAATCATGGCCCGCTAGAAATGGGCGGTCGGGTGTCTCCGGAGACGGTATGCACCCCGGGGCACCTTCCTGGTTCAGCAACTCCAGCAATGGCGTGGGCACAGGAACCTGCGCACGTTCGAAAAGAGACCTGCACTCTTCTGCGTTGTTTAGCAGTTGGTTGAACGCGCCTCGCGCGATTTTCTCGTCATCGCGCATCGCGTCGGTTTGTCTCGGGCGAGTTGGCGCTTTCGTGAGTCAGTGCCTCAAAGATCCGAACGGTAGGATACCGGCGTTCTTCACGCTCTCCGGCCCGCTCACATGCTTCCCGCCATTCCGGCGAGACATCCGTAACCCACCATTCCCTGAAACGTAACAGCAATCCGCGGCCAGGCCTACGGCGGAGCGGGTTGTGACCGGAATTAGACATGAATGTTGATGGAGAGTCGGCGGCAAACCCTCAGGGGAACTAAGAGTAAGTTCGCAGTGGACAATTTGACAGAATTAACTGGGTAGTGCGGATCGGACACGGCATTTCTCAAGATATTTTGTCGTGAACGGGCCAAAACTTTTGAATCCGACACCCGTAAAACTCTGCCCGGAATTGGCCGATAAGAAGAGATTGGATCAGCCATTTGAGTGTCGCCGGATACCGCTCGATTGTATTGAGCCTGGCGATCGGTTTAATACTTTCGTCCGGACCAAGTCCATCGTGAAAGCTGATTTCGGGCGGATCGCCGCGCGCATCATTCGAGACGAAGAACGAGTATGGTGGGTCAGGACTGAATGGGCGATTGTTGACCCGGCAACCATAATGGCCGTCTATCGCATTTGCCCTGCGTGCAGTAACTTGCATTGCCCGTGGTGCCAGGGGCCCGCAGAGGCAAGTGAATAGCCTGTCCGCGAAATCTCGGTGCAACTGAACGTGCAAGCCGGCCCAGGTCTACACTTCGAACCTGAGATGGGCGCGGTTTTCGACAGCGACGGTTTGGGCGTGATAGGATTACCGCGCCATTATGGAACTCTCGCGGATCGAGCGGTTGATACTTGCCAATCAGTACCGGATTGTCGAAAAAGTCAATTCCGGGAATGCCGCTGCGCATCGACAGAATGCCGAAATGCACGAAAGCGGTTATTCCGGGCAGTGCTCAACGGCGTCCGGAGCCTCTAACGAGGAGATTTCCGATCAGGAGCGCAACAGGGTCATAGACCTATGGAACATGTACCGCGCCCTCCAGAATACGTGCGGTGATGTTCGGGAAAGGAAGGCAGGATGACTCGATCAGGCGGCTCAAAGCCGACCATATCGCCGCGCTGCGGATTGCGAGGACATAAGCCGGCAGGCGAGGCATTACTGGTACACGAAGAATCTCGCGCTCAATATTCGGAACGACGAAATGCGCCTGAAGAATGCGGAGCTGGCCTACGATATCGCGGGACTTGAAGGAAAGCCCCGCAACGGGTTTGAGATCGAAAAGCACGAAACCCTTGTCCGCGCCGAGAAGCAGGGGCTGGAGATGGACGGCGATTTCGATTCGCCCGAACTCAGTCCACGCGAGGCCGATGAGCGGGTCGCGGCCCACAACCAGAGGATTCCCGCTGGACAAGATGCGGTAGGTCGATGGCACGTTAAGCCCGTAGGAGGAGATTCAGAACTGTTCAGCGGCGCGGACCTACGCCCGCCGGGCTGGTACACCCAGGCACTTCTCGATGGATTCGAAAAGTGCATGTACATCGAAAGGCTTCGCGATAACTCAGCAGGCTTCTAGGTCTTCGGGCACAATCTCTGCCGGTATGTACCCGGTCATTAACAGCACGGGAATTTCAGGGTTGATTTTGCGAATCTCGCGGATCATCTCCGGTCCGGTCATTCGCGGCATTGCCAAGTCGGGACATTACCATTCCAATCTCGGCATGATCATCATGGAATAGCGCCAGTCCGCGCTCCCCACTGTCAGCCATCATGAACCGGTATCCTCTCAGGTGGAACACAGTCGAAACATACTTCAGAACGGTGGCTTCGTCATCGACTACGAGCAGTAGCGGTTTCGTATCCGGCATCACAAAAAAAGGCGACCACGCCCTTGGCAGGCCTGTTGTGTGTTTGAAAGTCATTTTGTACTGAGAAACACTTATCGACCTGTTCGGATACACAGGCTTTTTAACCTGTTCTTCCCGCTGGCGAGCCTCATGCCAGTCCGGGTCGAGTTCTGATACCGTCCATAGCCCACGCACCACGGAGCAGCCGTGACGTGAGGTGGCGGCACAGCACCCTCGTGTGCATTGCATTGCCGCCGGATTGCTCACTCATAAAACTGATAGTAGGGAGGGCCAGCGGAATTTCTCTGCGGTGCGTGGACTGGCGTCCTTTATTTCTTTTTGGAGCTAAAACTGCAAAGCTGGGCACGGTGCCCGAATGTCGGAGTCACGCCGAGAGCGCCTGCTTTTCTGCTGTATCAGAACCGTATCAAACGGCTATCTGATAAGGCTATTTGGCTTGTCCGTCGAGCGAAGATTCCCCAAGCCTATGAAAGAATGAAAAACGGCGAACCGGATGGAAGCTTTGGACGGGAGAGTACGCGCCCAAGGCAGCTGCGCGACTGCGTTGCGCTATACCTCGGCCGCAGGTTTGCGGCTTGGTAACGGCATCGCGCATAGCCGCTATAAGCCGTCAGGCCGCTGTCACTTTGTTTGTAACTTCTTCTCTGCCAAGGCAGGTTCAAAACTGAACAGCGTCCGATTGTATCTTGCTGACAGCACATATGCTCCTGTCCCTAGCTGCGCACACGTTCGCTTTCCATTTCGGCTGTTAGCCGAAAGGGCAAGCTGGCGGACCGGGCATAAGCAGACAACGACCGATTTGCCCCTCCGCGATGCCCGGTCTCCACTTCGACGCCTATGATTCCAAGCCCCCTTACAGAGATTACTCAACGTCCGCGCGAACGATTCTGGCGTCGCTCTTTCGCTCGGCCCCCTTCCTTCGGCTCCTCTATCTCGCGAATCCTCTGGCAGAGGGCGGCTTGATACTTTCCGAGCCAACCGCCCCAGCCCTCCTCAGTCGCCGGTATTCCTCGTCTGGACAGATCCCGCGCGGTTTCACTGAGATGGCGGGTATTCGTCAAGAGCTTTTCAGCGTCGCCCTGGTCGCGAATTTCCAAATCCGCGTTGGGAGATCGCTTTCGCAGCCGCACGAACGAGTTGGTTCTTAGCTCGCCGCAGCTCCGGGCTTCTTCCATCTCACGCGTGTACTGAATGAAATGGACCTTCGCGTCGGTCCCTTCGAGCATCAGGTAATTGCGCCCTGTCTGCTCGTCCTGACCATGGACGAGTACTCTGCCCTCGACGGAATCGACCTGCCTCAGATCGAGCACTTCAACCGGCAACCGTTCGTCTGAAATAAGGACGCCGTGAGCCGCCAACGTTCTTTGCCGATCGGCGGTTTGCTGCATCGCCCGGAGCACCTGGTCGAGATCTTGGCGCAAACGCCACGTGTTCGGTCCCGTCGATTCTGCCAGACCCATCCGGCGAAGCACAGCGAGCCGCGCAACATCATGTCGCGTTCGAGACCGAGCCGTTTCGCCCAACCCAGCCTGCGCCGGATTCCGCGACACGGTGAAGTATTGCGATCCGAAGTCCGGGCTGGATTCGCCCGCGTCCTTCAGGAGCCTCCGGTCGATAGAGGTGAACCGCTGCTCGGTAACCTCAAGGCGCTCCGCCTCGACTCCGTCCAGTTCTGTGCGGTACCCAATCTGGCGCGTACACAGGTCCGCCGCAATAGCCCGAATACCTTGCTGCACATACTCGCAGCTCAAACGCAGAACCTCGCCGCTATCTCTCACGGCCCGAATCACCACGTGAACATGCGGATGCTCCGTGTTGTAGTGTTCAGCCGCAACCCATTCGAGGTCCGTTCCCAGATCCTTCTCCATCTGCGTGATCAGTTCGCGCGTCAGCCGCGACAGATCGACCCGGTCTCCGAATTCCGGCGAGACGATCAACTTCCAGAGCTGCTGATCGCCTGCGGCTTGCCAGTTTTGAAGTTTCCCCGCGATGTCCACGCCTTCGGTCTCTCGATTGAATCCCACTGGCTTAGCGTCGCTCTCGAATGCTGCACTCTCCCGCGCGAGATACCGCCCGTGCGCTTTCCATTGCCCTCGGACCTTGTTCTTCAGGTACGTCACCCGTACTGCGCAACGCTGATGGTACGGACGCGGGCCTTTCCCTTTTCCGCCTGGCGCGCGGTTGCTTGTCTTTCGGCTGCTCCGGGCATAGTGCATGAGGAGCCTGAATCCGCTCGACCACGCGGCACCTTCGTTCCGGGCAACGCGAGGCTTTGGTGGTCGCAGCCGGAATTCACGTTCGTCGTCAGTTCGTGCCATGGTCCACCAAATCCTGCATGGCGGCGCGTGTGTCGCCAGACATCGCCTGACCGGCGGCTTTGACGAGCCGCTCGTAACGCTCTTTCGCGCGGGCGACGGCCTGAAGTCTGGCGTCTGGGGGCGGTTCCGGTACGCAGGTCAGAATCGCTTTGGCGAAAGCGTCCAGCAACGAATACAACGCCTGCTGTGCACGGCCGACCCGAAAGATGTCCCGCGAAACCCGATCAAAGCCTGCTCCCATCCGTTCGTCGGTACCTGTCAATTCGGCTCGCCCGTCCAGTTCATTGCGGATCGCCGCCCGAATGAACGCGCTTGGATTTGCATAGCCTCTGGTCCTTGCCGTCTCCTCAACCTGGCGTTGATCCTCTCTCGTGAGTCGAACCGCGACTCTGGCGCTCCGGGCGGTACTCGCACGTTGCTTCATAAAAGGCCTCTACATATAACAGCTCAGAACGGCAATTTTGGACATTTTTCTTGGCCGCGATCCTGCGTCGAACATCGGTCGAACGTGCGAGGTAGTTTGTCCCACAGCGCAAGCTGCTGACCGCGCACTCGTTGCGAGTCAAAAAACACCCGGTCGTTCGACAATCCCTTTATGTTCCACTACCGGTGTTTTTTGCCCTTCAGTGGTCCTTTTTGACAGCGCTACAGCGTAACTTTTGGGGTACTCCGGGGCTCCGAGGGGCACATTGTGGACCCGGCTGGGGTTAAGTGGGGCCTTCCGGGGCCCTTTCACGATTTCGCGCAGGAATCTTGGGGCACTCGGGGGTCTTCAGGGGTCTTTTGTAGGTCGAGTCCGTCATCCAAAAAAACTTTGTCCAAAAAGGCGATTCTGGGCTGTTATATGTAGGCGGTTTTTTTTGCCAGACAAACACTTACCATCGCCCGTTGTGTCGCTTGCGAGTGAGCAGCCCGCGACCATGATGGCGCAACTTCGCGCTGTGTGGCCGGATGTGGAACGGGCACTGAACGTCGGCCACACGCTCCGCGTGATTCACCGGCGGCTGAACGAGATGGGCATCCCGATCACCTATCGGCGGCTGACGGTTTACCGCGGACGCCTTCAGCGGGAGAAAGAAAAAAGTGGCTGGAGTCCGGTCGAAGCCCAGACCGTCGTCCCGCCGATTGCCGCCGGGAAAGATGGCGCCTCCGCTCCCGGTTCAAAGGCGTTCGATCCGTTACGTAATTTCCGGGAGCAGGAAAAGAAGCGCGTCGTTTGGCAATATCCGTCAGGACCTCCCGACGAAAGCAAGCTCGTCTGACGAAAAGGAAGCGCGGAAAGGAATACCTACATGAGTTACCAGGCAGCGTTGCAGTCAATACTAAATTCGCGAGAGCCGGAATCGCTCGGGGACGCCTTCGAACGGGTTCTGAACACGGACGAAGCAGCGGCGCTGTTGCAGATCCATCCGAAGACGCTCCAAAGAATGGCGCGCCAGGGTATCGTGCCAGCCTTCCGAATCGGAGACCTCTGGCGGTTCCGCGCCTCGTCTCTGGATCAGTGGCTCCGTTCTGGATTATGCTCAAAGAGCCACTCGTGCCGTTAACGCGAAAGGAAGGTTTTCGTTGTTCACGCGCACGCGATATCAGTATGGAAGTCTCGAAACGAAAGAACGGAAGAAAGGAAAGGAGGTATGGGAATTTCGCTACTACGAACCTGATGCCCGGGGCGAACGCCAACGCCGGGCCGTCATGGTTGGAACACGGGAGGATTATCCGACCGAATCCGCCGCGAGAAAGTCTCCTGAAGTTCAGGCGATTTTGTTGCGGCTTAACGCAGAGCAGCCGGCGTGCTGCCGGGGTTGCCGACTTTGGAGCGGTGATCGCACGATACGAGCAGGAAGAAATGCCGGAACGGTATTCAACAAAATCGTCGTACCAGTCGTACATCAGGAACCAGATCAGGCCGCGCTGGGCCGATACGCAAATGAGTGCCGTCAAGCCGATGGCGGTGGAGGACTGGCTAAAGAACCTGGCTCTGGCTCCGAAGACAAAGAGCCATGTCCGAAGTCTGATGCACACGATTTTTCAGTGTGCTGAGCGGTGGGAGCTGATTGACAAGAACCCGATCAAGCTGGTTCGGGTGAAGGGCGGGACCAAGCGGCTTAAGACGCCGAGGGTACTGGCTCCCGATCAGTTCCATTCGTTGTTGCCGTTTCTCCGGGAGCCGTACCGGACGATGGTGCTGATTGCCGGGTGTCTGGGCCTGCGCGTCAGCGAGATCGTTGCGCTTCAGTGGCGGGATTTCGATTTTCCCGGACTCACGCTGCTGATTCAACGGAGCGTGGTTCACGGGAGGGTCGGGGACGTGAAGACCGAGTACTCGCGGGATTGCGTTCCGCTCGATGCAGCGTTGATCGAAGCCCTGATGCTCCACAAGGAAGCGGTGCGTTCTCGACGCCGGACGGGTGGCTGTTCGCCAATCCGGTCACGGGCAAACCGTATCATCAGGAGGAGATTCAAAAGAACCACCTTCGCCCCGCCGGTGTCGCAGCCGGAGATCGGGGGCGATATCGGCTGGCATACGTTCCGGCACAGCTATCGGTCGTGGCTGGATGACACCGGAGCGCCGCTCACCGTCCAAAAGGAGTTGATGCGTCACGCCAGCATCCAGACGACGATGAACATTTACGGGAAGGCCATGACGGACAGTAAGCGTCAGGCCCACAGCAAGGTTGTTGAGATGGTCTTGAACGAGCAGCAAAACCAGGCGAAAAACCTGCGATTTCGGCTATTGGGAGTTAATGGGAGTTTGTGGGTACGCTCAGGAATCCGCGTAACTGATTGAAGGGATTGGTTGCGGGGGAAGGATTTGAACCTTCGACCTTTGGGTTATGAGCCCAACGAGCTACCAGACTGCTCCACCCCGCACAACCATCCTAGCGTGCTGTCGACCGTCAATCGTCAGATCGTCCCGCCGAACTTCTCGCGTCCGGCTCGTCGCAGCCAGGCGTCCGGATCTGATTCATCACATCCGTCGCCAGAAACGGCTTGCGCAGCACCGGGAAATCATGCTCCTCGCAAATCGCTTCCTCCTCCGGCGCCAGCACCGACCCGGTCATCATAATCACCTGCAGATTCGGGATGCTCTGCTTCAGTTGCTGCGCCAGTTCCACGCCGTTGCCGTCCGGCAGCATGTAATCCAGCAGCGCCGCATTCGGCTTTCGCTTCGCCACAATCTTCCGCGCCTCGCTCGCACTCTCCGCCGCCAGCAACTCCCAACCTGATTCCGCCATCAGACGCTCCAGGAACTGCAGCAAATCCCGGTTATCGTCCACCAGCAGAACCGTAGGATGCGCCGGCGCCGGCAGCCTCATCCGGACTCGTCGCCCGCAGCGTCAGCGACTGCTTGATCCTGCCGCCACATCCACGCGCACCCGCGCACCCGAGCTCGATCTGGTTCTTCGCCACCAGCGTCGCCAGCGGCTGCGTCAGATGCTTATGGATCGTCCGCTTCAACTCACGCGCCCCGTACTCCGGACTCGTACCTTTCTCAATCAGCCACTGCCGTGTTTCGAACGGCACCTCGATCCGTGAAACATCGGTTCGCCGAGCCGCGTATTCACGTGATTCTGAAGGTTATCGATTTCATGGTCCGTAATCGCGGCAAATGATTCGCGCATTCAGCGGCTGATACGTGATCACATGATCGATCCGGTTCACGAATTCCGGCGAAAACTTCTTCCGGACCGCCACCAGAGCGATGCTCTGCAGCTTGTCCGTAACATCCTCGCGTCGCCACGCCCGTTGTTGCGGACTGGAAGCCGAAATCCGGATTGATTTCCCGCATCATTTCCTTCGCGCCCAGATTGCTGGTCAGGAACACCAGGCTTTTTTCGAAATTCACCGACCGAGTTGTCGCCCAGCCGCAGCACGCCGCGGTCCAGCACGCCAAGCAGCAGCCGCGTCAAAGACGGCGCCGCTTTTTCGATTTCATCGAACAACACCAGCGAAAGCCCGCTCCGGTCGCTGGTCACGGACGTCAGCTTCTGCTGCGACAGCATCGGCTGCGTTTCGCGATGGCCCAGATACCCGGGAGGCGCGCCGATCAGTTTGGCCACCTCATGCTCCATCTGAAATTCGCCGCAGTCGATCTTTAAGCAGGTTCTTCGAACTGCCATGCAGCGCTTCAGCGAGCGCCTCCACTGTTCGGGTTTTCCCTGTGCCCGTTGGGCCAAGCAGGAGAAATACGCCGACCGGCCTGTTTTCGGGGGCAAGCCCGGCCTGAAACATCTCAATGTAAGGCACGATGACGCTGATTACATTCGGCTGTCCCACCACTTTCGAACTTAAGATCGAAGTGAGATCTTCCGCTGGTTCGGTCACCGGCTTGCGAGTTCTTCCGGACGTTGATTTAGGGCGTTCCGTCATAGCTGCCCCGATTATACGTACGAATCCTGATTACTATGTGTATACGCGAGACGCTAAGGTCTAAACCGCACAATTTATCTGCTTCCTTTTTAACGGCTTGCAGAAATATTCAGAAGTTTAGAAATTGTTGTGACTGCAATCTTTCCGCTCGCGTGCCCGTCGCCGTAAGGGTTATGAACACGCGACATCCGCGCAGCCAAACCTTCGTCGTCAAGTAATGCTTCAACCGCCGCCACAATGCCTGATTCCGATGTCCCCGCCAGTCTTACAGTGCCCGCTGCGACCGCTTCCGGACGCTCTGTTTTTTCACGCATCACGATTACCGGCTTCCCAAGCGACGGCCCTTCTTCCTGCACTCCGCCCGAATCCGTCAGCAACAGTGTGGACCTCCGCATCAGATCCACGAAAGGGACATAATCCAAAGGTTCGATCAGATGTACACCGGGCGTTCCCGACAAATGCCGCTGCACCGGGCCCACTACATTCGGATTTCTGTGTACCGGATAGACGATATCCACGTCCCCGCGCGCTGCAATGCGCTTCACTGCGCGGCAGATATTCTCGAATCCCTCACCGAAGCTTTCGCGCCGATGCGCCGTCACCACAACGGTCTTGCGCCCGCTGTTCAGGAATCCGAAGTCCCCGCCCGCTAACTCGCCTGAATTGAGTCTGTCCCTCACGAACAGCACCGCGTCGATACCCGAATTTCCTGTCACGCTGATAGCTTCGGGAGGCACTCCCTCGCGAAGCAGGTTCTCGCGCGCGCCGTCCGTCGCCGCGAAATGCAGGCTCGCAAGCCTTCCGGTAACCACACGGTTCATCTCTTCCGGGAACGGTTGCGCCAGGTCACCCGTGCGCAGTCCGGCTTCGATATGGCCCACCGCAACACGCGCATAAAACGCGGCCAGCGCTCCGCATAATGTGGTCGTTGTGTCGCCCTGGACATATACGATATCGGGCTGAACATCTGCCATGACGGGCTCCAGCGCCGCTATCATTCGTGACGTTACGCCTGCCAGCGTTTGCCCGGCCTGCATCAGATTCAGATCGTAGTCAGGAACAACGCCGAATACCGACAGCACCTGGTCGAGCATCTGACGGTGTTGCGCCGTAACGGCCACGCGAACGGAAAAGTCCTCCGGCCGCGCCTTCATATGCAGGATGACCGGACACAGCTTGATCGCTTCCGGACGCGTACCGAATACAAAAAGTGTTTTGATCAACGATGCCGGAAGGTAATGCGGCCTTTGGTCAGATCGTATGGGGATAATTCGAGGGTTACTTTGTCGCCTGCCAGCACCCGGATTCGGTTCCGGCGGAGACGGCCGGCCAGATGCGCCAGCACTACACGTTCATGTTCCAGTTGAACGCTGAATAAACCGCTTGGAAACTTTTCCAGAACGGTTCCGGTCACTTCTATGCTGTCTTCCTTACTCATTCCACCTCATATACTCACCAGTGAAGGCGGGGCAGACTCACGTGAAGTTCTGCCCCGTGCGTTTGCCTTTCTTACGCCGCCATCGTTACGTTCGATGCCTGAAGACCTTTCGGCCCTTTGGTCACCTCGAACTCGACGTGTGCTCCCTCATCGAGTGAACGATATCCGCTGGACTCGATGGCTGAGAAATGCACGAACACATCCTCGCCCGATTCACGCTGAATGAATCCGAAGCCCTTGGCCGCATTAAACCACTTCACTGTACCCTTTTCTCTCATTCGAACCTCTTAAATTGAATGCCGTCTCCCATCCTGCGACTTCCTTTTGATGAGGCAGCAAAGAAGCGAGCGGCTACGCAACAGTATAGCCTGGCTCGGCATCCCGTATTGACGGGATGGCCGCTAACGCACTGTGGAATCACTGCTTTTGGATGGCACACGAATTGCCTCCCCACTGCGCAGAGGGCTATTTTACTATGAAGCAGACACTCCCCATTTCCCTGGTTCTTGCTGGCGCGCTGCTCGGCTCAGGCTGCGCAACTAAGAAATTCGTTCGACAGACCGTCGACCCGTCAGCGGGAAGCTGGATCACCGTGGCGCAGCAGTCCAACCAGCAGGGTCAGAAGCTGGATCAGACCAGCCAGACGCTCGATCAGACCAGACAAACACTTGAAAAAGACGAAACGGAACTGAGCGCTACGAAAGAGCGCGCCATGACCGCCGACAACAAAGCCGGCGACGCGATGAATAAGGCTGGCGACGCCCTGAACCGGGCTGACGAGGCAAATCGCGGCCTTGGCGAGCTCAGGAGCACCGTGGCGAACCTCGATGACTACAAACAGGTCGCCGCTACGACTCTGAATTTCAAGTTCAACAGCGACAAACTGAACCCCGATGCAAAGCAGCAGCTCGACCAGATGGTGGCCAATCAAAACCAGTACAAGCGTTACTTTGTAGCGGTCGAAGGTTTTACAGATTCAGTCGGCAGCGTGGACTACAATGCCGCTCTTAGCCGTCGTCGCGCAGACGCGGTCGTGGAGTATCTTGTTGCTCAGCACAACATTCCGATCTATCGCATTCACATGGTCGGGCTCGGCAAAATGAAGCCCGTCGAAGACGCGCGCACCAGAGCGGCCCGCGCGAAGAATCGCCGCGTAGAAGTTACGTTGTTCAGCGCCGATCAGGGTGCCATGGCGATGAATAACAACAACAGCAGCGGCGCTTCAGCCCCTGCTTCAGGAGCCGCCCGGGCGGCTCAGGGAACGAGCAATCCACAGCAGTAAACGCCCGCGGCAGCAGGGACAGGTACATCTTGTCCCTGCTGCTGTTATTTAAGCGATAGCGTGGCTGAGCGAAGTCCGGCCGGAACGACCGCCGCCCGATCTTCCCACTCCGGTGTACTGGAATCCCGCCTGGCGTGCCGTCTCGGGATCGAACAGGTTTCTGCCGTCAATCATAATTGCGCTGTTCATCCTGCCCGCGACATCGTTCAGATTTAGCGCGCCGAATTCCGGCCATTCCGTCACAAGCACCAGAGCGTCCGCATGTTCCGTCGCCGAGAGCACATCGTTGCAGTACATAATGCGCAGGCCCGGATGCTGTTCCCTGCACGCTTCCATCGCAATCGGATCGTAAGCGCGTACCCTCGCCCCCATCTGGATCAGCTTTTCCGCAATCTGCAGACTCGGCGCATCCCGCAGGTCGTCCGTGTTCGGCTTGAATGCAAGACCGAGCAGTGCGATCGTGCGGCCCTTCAGAATGAAAAGTTTTTCCTGCAGCTTCTGAATCACCACCTGCCGCTGCAAACGGTTCACCGCGAGCGACGCCTCCAGCAAACGCGCCTGATAGCCATACTCCCCGGCGGTATGCAGCAGCGATGTAATATCTTTCCCAAAACAACTGCCGCCCCACCCGATGCCCGCGTTCAGGAACCCGAGTCCAATCCGCGCATCCAGCCCGATTCCGGTCATCACCTCAGTGACATCCGCTCCAACCCGTTCACAGATATTCGAGATCTCGTTCGAGAAACCGATCTTCATCGCAAGAAACGCATTCGCCGAATACTTGATCATTTCGGCACTCGTGAGCGTCGTGGTCACAACCGGCACCTGACGCTCAACCGGCCGAGGTGCAAATGAGGGATCGGCGAACTTCTGCTCCATCAGCGGCTGATACAGATCGCGCAGAATCTTGATCGTGCTTTCCTCTTCTGCGCCCAGCACAATCCGGTCCGGATACAGAGAATCGTGAATTGCCGACCCTTCCCGCAGAAATTCCGGGTTACTCGCAATCCCGAACCGGACGGATTCCGACAGGTCCGGATGCGCTTCCAGCACGCCCTCGCGCACCAGCGCCCCGACCAAATTACCCGATCCGATCGGCACCGTGGACTTATTGACTACCACCCGATACCGCGTCCCGTCCATCGCCGCGCCAATACTCCGCGCAGCGGCCTCAAGGTATACCAGGTTCGACTCGCCCGAAGGCAGTGGAGGAGTTCCTACGGCGATAAAGATGACATCGCTCTCCGCAACGGGAGTCGCCAGCTCGGTCTGAAAATCCAGGCCGCCGCGTTCCGACGCCAGCGCCATCAGTTCTTCGAGCCCGGGCTCATAAATCGGCGTCTCGCCCATTCTGAGCTTTTCAATTTTCGAGCGGTCCGTGTCGACGCACGTAACTCTGTGCCCTAAATACGCGAGGCAGGCTCCGGTGACGGTACCAACGTACCCTGTTCCAATGACGGTTACTCTCATGATGTATGCTTTGGGTGACTTGTACTCATTCTAACCTGCCGAGTGTTGCGGTTTGATATATTGGCATCAGACCGATGCGCTCCGGGTTTCCGGCCGCATTCCCTCTGCGGAGAGGTGCCTGAGTGGTCGAAAGGAGCGGTTTGCTAAACCGTCGTAGGGTCTAAAGCTCTACCGAGAGTTCGAATCTCTCCCTCTCCGCCATTCTTTCAAGACTAATCGCTTGTTTCTGCCGCCCGAGCGCCCAGTTCGGGCCAGTGGACGACGGAACCAAAGCCCGGAGCGATTGCGGCGCGACACGGACTGCTCCGGCAAGGTGCCCACCTGAGCCTCGCAAACGCCGTCACCATCCAGGTCCGAATTGACCTTTCCAAATGATGCGCAGCCGGAACCGCCCCTATCGGTAAATAACCGGCCCCCCCGAAACACCATCCCCGAAATCCCGCAACTCCCCCGCAAAATACCCCTCCGGCAAACCAACCAGTTCCTCAATATCAGCCGGATTCAAAGCCACTTCCGCCGCAACACTCCGCCCCGACAGCCGAATCGACCGCGCCAGGAACGTCGGCCTCTCAATCGTCACCTGCGCCTCCCGAGGCTCCTGCGCATTCCAGCCGCGCCGCGCCAGGTTCACCATCGCCCGCTTCACCTGGTTCGCATCGAACCGCCCAATCTCCCCGCACCGCGCAATCATAACGCCGATCGGACACTTCCATTCCTTCTTAATCGTCAGCAGCGCATCCAGCGTCGGAGCCCACACATCGTCGCCGAACGCCTGCCTCGGCAGCAGAAACGCCCGCGCGAAGCGATCCGCGTCGGCTTCCACCGCACTGTTCAGCGTCAAATGCCCAAGCTCATGCGCCGCCCGGAACCGCACCCAGCTCGACCGGTCATCGGCCGTATTCAGGAACACCCATGGCACGCCCGCGTCCCACTGCGACAGCGACGACGCTCCGTACGACACCATGCACCCCAGCCTCTCAAGGCAACCCGGCATATCCCGGATCGGCGTTGAGCTGTCCTGCACAATCGATCGCACCTCATCCGCCACCGAATCGATATCCACCGGCGCAGTCACACGATGCAGCAGCACGTCAGGCAAACTGACCGAACGTGCCACGCACGCGGCAATCTCTTTAAACCAACTCAGCCGACGCGCCTCGCGCAGCCGGTTCGTTCTGTCGCCGTGAAAGAAAATGTTTTCGGTCGCGTAACCGGACACCGGACGCAGAAACAGCCTCAGAGGGACCGATAGCTGAGCGCAAAGTAGCTCAAGTGCCTCGGGACTCGGAGACTGTCTGCCCTGCTCGTAGTGTGAAATGCTCTGTGGCTTAATTCCGGTGAGTTCCGCGAGTTCTGTCTGTGTAAGGCCGCGGGCTTCCCGTGCTTCGGTCAGTCGCCCCGCGACAAATCCCGGAGTTCCAACTCGCATGTCCGCTCTTTCGGGGCGGGTGTTTCCACCCGCCCCTGCTGTCTAACGTCCGGCTCCGGCGCTAGAACTCGTAGCGGAGTGCCAGTTGCATCACGCGCGGACCGAAGCCGCTCGCGTAGCTCGTGATCTCCCCGAATGTGGACGGGTTCGCCAGGCTGAGCCCCGCGGTGGTACCGCCGGTCACAGGAGACCCGAAATTCACGGCATTCAGCACATTGAACGCCTCGGCCCGCACCTGCAGCCTGTGCTGTTCCCACGGAAGCTTGAAGCTCTTGCTCAGCGACAGATCCGTGTTAAAGACCGGCAGCCCGCGCAGAATGCCGCGCGAACCCACCGTTCCCGGGTCGGAGCTGGCGAACGAGTTGATTGCGTTTGGATTCGCGAACAGGCTCGGAATACCGTTCGAGTCGAACTGGAAATGACTCTTGGGTAAGGTCGCGCCCGGTGCAAGCACCGCGTAAGACGAGGTCTCGTAATTCACGTTGTACACACCGCTGTCCACAACGTTGAGAGGAGTTCCCGTTCGGAACGAGATCAGCGTTGTCGCTTCCCAGCCCCCGACGATCTGGTTCAGCCATCCGGGAGCATTGCCAAGCAACATCTTGCCCTTTCCGACCGGCAGGTCGATAACTGCATCCGCCGAAATCGTGTGTCGCGCGTCGAAGTCCGAAGGTCCGCGATAAGCATTTGCGTTAAATGCATCCTGCAGCAAAGCTCCGCCGCTTGTTTCGGATGCGGAACCGTTATCGAGAGCATGACCCAGCGTGTAATTGAAGTCGAAGCCCCAGCCGTTCGATACCGCGCGGCGCAGGGTAAGCGTCGCCGCGTGATACGCAGACTTGCCCGAGTTCGTGAAAGCCTGTAATCCCGAATTCTGCAACGGGAAGAACGTATTGCATCCCGTTTTCACGATGCAGGTTCCGTCCGACTGTCTTACCCGGTCCACATCGTTCAGCGCATCGAGCCAGCTACCGGCATAGATGTTGTAAACATCGTAGAAGAAGTTGGCCGTCGCGCTGCCGGGTATATATAAGTTTTTCAGCTTCGCGGTTTGGTTTTCGAAAAAGGCCTGGGTCGGAACCAAAGACGGGTTCGCCTTCACCTGCGCATCGGTTAATCCCTTGGTCGCAAGTTGAGACAATACGGTTCCCGCCTGCCTGAACGTCTGACCCGAAGCCGGATCCTTGAAATTCGTTAACGGCTGTCCGAAATCCTGCGACAGAATCTGTCTGTGGCCCAGTCTGCCCGCATATCCCACTTCAATCGTAACGTTATGGGTCAGCGGACGAGCATAATTAGCGTTCAACAGGTACTCATAAGGAGCTTTCAGATCCGTCGAAACTCCGCTGAAGGTTGTGAACCCACCCTTGATGACTGCCGGGGTCAGAGGGAACGAACCGCCCGCCGCCGTGGGCAGTGTCGGGAATCCGTTACCCGTGTACCGGAATCCCGTTGTGAAATTCGTATTGACGGGCTGAGAAACGGTGGTCGCAAGGCCCGGCGATCCGGAAGATGCGAACGACTGCGCCATCGCCGACCCGTAGTGATCGTACACAATCCCGGCGCCCATGCGGAACACGCTGCCCTTACCCATAACCCGCTCGAGCAACGTTCCGTTATCCGGGCTGTATGCCACTGCAAGCCGCGGCGCCCAATCCTTTTTGTCCAGCGGATAGTAGCCTTTTGCACCGTTCACCGGGCCGCCCAATCCATAAGTAACCAGCGACGTTGGCAGCGCGGAATTCGGAATTCCATTGTTCGCGGCATTGATGCGGTCCGCAAAGAACTGATTGAGCGAAGTCTGAGGCACTACTTCAAGCCCCGTA
The DNA here is from genome assembly GCA_963840735.1 of Terriglobia bacterium. Lineage (GTDB taxonomy): Bacteria > Acidobacteriota > Terriglobia > Bryobacterales > Bryobacteraceae > BOG-234. Next base: position 159,287 of record CAWIZX010000010.1, on the reverse strand, counting down.
AGCTCGTAAGGCACACCTGAAAGGGAATAGCGCAACCCGATCGTAACGTTGATATTCCGCTTCCACTTAAACGCGTCCTGAATATACCCTTCATACTCATGGTTCTCAAACGCGGTGGTTACCGGATTCCCGAACGGAATAGCTGTTCCTTTGGCGTTGTAGTTATAAGTCGCGCCGTAGCTGTTCAGAACACCCAGGACAGCTCCGAAAGCATTGGTAACGTTCGTTCCCGAAGCGAGTGCAATCCCGCTGCCGTAAGTAGGGGCGAGATACGCAAGCACGTCCGCTGTAATGTCGCCGCCAAGTCCCAGCAGAGTGTTGCGGGAAAAGCTATAGCTCGGCAGGTTGTTGAACTTGCTGTTATCGTTTTCCGCAAACCTGAAGTTAAGACCGAACTGAATCGTGTGCCGGCCTTTTGTCCACGTCATGTCGTCGGTCACGTTGGTCGTCGGTGCCACTCGGTGCGATGCGCGCGCCGTTGGTAACGGGCTGCTGAAGTAGAGGCTTGGCAGCACCGTCGAAGAACCGGTCGATGCTGTACCCAGCCGCGTGTAGCCGTATCCGAAAACATTGACCAGAGTGGGCGAGATAATCGTCGTATCCCGCGCCGAAAGTCCGCGCGAGTTATCCAGCGTCTTCGAAGCCGCCGCCTGACCCGGAAATTGCGCCAGGTTCGTGCCGCTCGTTCCGCCGTCACCATCCACCGACGCTCCGTTCAGCGTTCCCCTGAGCGACAGCGCATGCTTCCCGAGGTTGTAATCCAGCTTGCCCACCTGCGCATGATTATCCAGGTGCTGCGGGGCATTGAAAGTAAGAGTATTGAAGTTCAGCCCCTTATCTGCTGAGGTCAGCGGGTTATTGCCCGATGGGTACTGATTCAGATAGCTCGAGACATAGGAGTTCTCCCCAACGTGCAGCGGATCGATCGCCGCGATATCCGACGCATTCAGCGTCACCGTACGGCCGTCTTTCAGCGCGACCTTCACCAAGCCTTGCTTTAAAGTGTCGCTCGGAACCGTGCGGCTGACCGATGTCGCGCTGCGGTCCTTGCGTGCTTCCCAGTTATAGAAGAAGAAAAGCTTATTCTTAATGATCGGACCGCCCACTGAGAAACCGTACTGGTTTCGGATCAGTGCCGCGCGGTTAACACCGGCGCGGTTATTAAACCAGCTGTTCGCGGCAAGGTCCGTGTTCCTGTTGTACTCATAAGCCGTCCCGTGAAACTGGTTGGAACCGCTCTTGGTAATCACGGAAACCTGTCCGCCGGATGACCTGCCCTGATCGGCGCCGAGTCCCGCAATCGTCGTCCTGAATTCCTGCACCGAATCGAGCGGGATCGGAATCACGGAGTTAAATCCGTCTTTGCCGGCGTTGTCGTTCACATCCACGCCGTCCAGCATCACGTTATTCTGATCCCGGCGCGCGCCCAGCACCTCGCCCGTCGGAGCCACACCCGGCTGCACGCCCAGCAGCGCCACAATGTTCCGCGTCTGCAGCGGAATTTCCTTGATCTGCTTTTCCGTGAACGGGTTGCCGACAGAAGCATTCTCGGTGTTGATCACGGCTGCTTCCGCATTCACGCTGATCGTCTCGGTCACTGCGCCAACTTCAAGCTTCACGTCCAGCGTTGACGGAGTATTCGTCTGCAGCACCACCTCGGTCGAGTTGACCCGGAATCCAGGCTTCTCCACCGTTACCGAATACTTTCCTGGCGGCACCTGAACCAGTTCATACTGGCCGCGCTCGCTCGATATACCGGCGCGCGTAGCGGCTGTATCGGCGTTGGTCGCCTTGATGACAGCACCCTGAACGATCGCTCCGTGCGCGTCGGTGATCAACCCGCTGAGAGAGCTGTTCTGGGCCGCGAGCGGCAAGGCACAGAACATCAATGCGATAACAACACGATTCTTCAATGACCCCTCCTGAAGTGAACGGAATATAAGGCTGACGAACGTGACAGGGGATAAAGCTGAGGTCGTAAAACGGGGACCGGAACTTAGACGGAGTTCTTGATGAAACTGCGAACCAGAGACTAATTACTGCTGTTCTTTATATTATTCGTTTGTAAGAGTGCTTTTGTCAAACTTTTCGACCAACATAATGACGCCAGCCACCCATATGAGTAATATCGGCCGCCGAAGCAAGCGCCCACGGCTCACATACGAACGACTTCACCTTACGGCCACCCGCCAGCGTGCCCGTTCCGATCGCGAGCGGCGGCGGAACGGCGGCCACAAACACCCCGAACGTGGCTTCCGGCACCGCCCAGACCTCTACCTCGATCGCCGCCCCGCCTTGGGGCGCATAGACCAGTCCTGGCTTCGGCGGAACCGTTCCGCTGAGCGCGTATAACCGGTAATCGGGAGTCGTCTGCGTTTGCTCAATCAAAAACGCGCCCGCCGTGGTCAGTTGAAAGTTCAGGGGCTGGCCCGTCATATGCGCCCCGCACACTGCCAGCGGCACATAGCCCGCCGGACAATACGGGTGGTCGTTCTGCGCCGTACTTAGCAGCGCTTCGTCAGACCACGCCGGCCCGATCAGCGTCACCCCGAACGGAATGCCGTTCGCCCGCATCCCGGCCGGAATCGACAACGCCGCCAGATCCAGCAGATTTACAAAGTTTGTGTAGTACCCGAGATCCGAGTTGAACCGGATCGGCTCCTGAGCAATCTGCTCATGCGTGTACGCCGCGCCCGCCGTCGGCAGCAGCATGAAATCCATCCTTTGGAATTCCTTCTCAGCCGCGATCGCGTATTCCGCCAGCTTATACATGGCCTCAAACGCATCCACCGCGCTTAGCGACGCCGATTTCAATATGATCCCGGCCGTCACCGGATAGAGCGCCTCCGGCTTCGCCTTTGCGAATTCCCGAATCGCGGCCAGGCGTTCCGCCACCCACGGCCCCGAATACAAAAGTTCTGCCGCTGCGCGAAACGGAGTGTAATCGAACTCCACCGCCGTCCCGCCCTGCTTCTCAAACTTATCCACGGCCTCCTGGTAGCATCGCGCCGCCGAATCGTCGCCGAAAAAGCGGAGCATCTCTTCCGCGGGCACCCCGAACCGAAAGTTACCTCCCGGCCACGCCTTGCGCTGTCCCGCATCGGAACCGCGCGCCACCTCGAAGATCGTCGAAGCCGTGGCGCAGTCGTTCGCGAAGATCGACACGCAGTCGAGCGTACGGCAGGCCGGAACCACGCCCTTGGTACTCAGCGCGCCCTTCGTCGGCTTCAGCCCCACAATGTTGTTGAACGATGCCGGTATCCGCCCCGAACCTGCGGTGTCCGTTCCCAACGCAAAATCCACCAGACCCGCGGCCACCGCCACCGCCGACCCCGAGCTCGACCCGCCCGAAATATAACGCTCGTCGAACACACTCGAACAAGCCCCGTACGGCGACCGCGTACCCACCAGGCCCGTCGCAAACTGATCCATGTTCGTCTTGCCGATCGGGATCGCTCCCGCTTCCATGAGCCTTTTGACCACTGTTGCCGACTTCGCCGGAAGGTACTGGTATTCAGGACAACCCGCCGTCGTCGGAATCCCGGCCAGATCGATGTTGTCTTTAATCGCGAACGTCATGCCATAGAGCGGCAGATCCGAACCCTGCTCCGCCCGCGCCAGCGTCACCTCTTCCGGAATCAGGTGAATCCACACCGGGCGTTCACCCTTTTCCCGGATACGGCGGTACGTCTCGCGAATCTTTGCAGTCACGCTCATCTGGGTTCCTCTGGCCGGAAAAACAGAAGGCTCTGACCGGCCGCAATCTGAGCGCCCTGCTCGCAAAGCACCTCAACCACCGTGCCCGCAAACGGAGCCGCCACCGCGATCTCCATCTTCATGGACTCCACCACCACCATGCGTTGCCCGGCCGTGACCTGGTCTCCCGCTTTTACGCCGATGTGCCACACACTCGCGTATGCCGGTGATTTCAGTGCCCGGCAGCCTGCCGGAACCGCCTGCTCGGGCGCCGCCGGACGCTCGTCAACTGCTTCAATCTCACGGTCGAGATTCGCCTCGCGCCAGCGCTCCCGTTCCGCCTCGAACGCGGCCTGCTGTGTACGCTTAAACGCCTGCGTCTCCGGTTCGATCCCTTTCAGAAACTCGCGATACTCCCGCAGCCGGAACTCCTGCGGCTGAATATCCAGTTCGAACTTCCCGTGCGGAAACCGGTCCCGCAGTTCGAGCAACTCATCCGCGCCAACCGGATAAAACTGAATCTGATCGAAAAACCGCAGCAGCCACGGATGGCCCGGCTGGAACTCTTTCGTCGTCCGGTACGTGTTCCACATCTGCACGGTGCGTCCGACGAACTGATATCCGCCCGGACCTTCCATGCCGTAAACGCACATGTACGCGCCGCCGATGCCCACCGAATTCTCCGCCGTCCACGTACGCGCCGGATTGTACTTTGTCGTCACCAGCCGGTGCCGCGGGTCGAGCGGCGTCGCGACCGGCGCCCCCAGATACACATCCCCCAACCCCAGCACCAGGTAGTTCGCCCCGAACACGATCCTTTTGACATCTTCTATAGAACCGAGTCCGTTGATCCGGCGGATGAACTCGATATTGCTCGGGCACCACGGCGCATCCGGCCGGACCGAGCGCATATACTTCTCAATCGCCAGTTGCGTCGCCGGATCGTCCCACGAAAGCGGCAGTCTTACAATTCTGGTCGGGATCACCAGATCGTCGAGCGCAGGCAGCGACGCCTCCGCGCGGTCCAGCATCGACAGCAGTTCCGCCCGGCTCAGAATGCCCGAGTCATAGTGAACCTGCAGCGACCGGATCCCCGGCGTCAGATCGATAATCCCTTTCGGCTGCTCCCGTTCGAACCACGCCAGCAATTCCTGCACATGGAACCGCAGGTTGAGATCGAGAACCGGCTCGCCGTACTCAATCAGCAGATACCGGTCGCCCGAAACCCGGCAAACCATAGAAGGCGCAATCGTCTTCACAATGGCCGGTTCGTCTTGTAAACGCACAAACCGGATCGAATCGCCGGGCCGAAGCTGGCCCATCTTCCAAAGCTCATCGTGCGCGATCACCGCCGGGCAAACGAACCCCCCGAGGCTCGGCCCGTCCGGTCCCAGAATTACCGGCATATCGCCCGTAAAATCGACCGCCCCGATCGCGTACGCGTTGTCGTGTATGTTCGACGGGTGAAGCCCCGCCTCCCCTCCGTCGCGCCTCGCCCACTTCGGCTTGGGCCCGATCAGCCGAACCCCCGTCCGGCTCGAATTGTAGTGAACTTTCCAGTCCGTCCCGAAGAACATGTCGATGTCTTCAGGCGTGAAAAATTCGGGAGCGCCGTGCGGCCCGTACGTCACGCCGATCTGCCACGTTGACGTCAATTCGGGCAGCGGGAGTGCGGATTCGCTTCGTTTCGCCGCTTGCGTTCTGAGGTGAAGAACGTCACCCGTCCGCAGCGCCCGCCCGGCGTGCCCCCCGAATTTGCCGAGCGTAAACGTACTCGCGCTCCCCAGGTATTCGGGGATGTCGAGCCCACCGCGAAACAGGATATAACCCCGCGCGCCCGGCCCGTCGCAATCCTCCATCTCCAGCACGAAGCCCGCCGACACCGGCAGCACAACTCCGTTCTCAACAGGCTTCCCGTTCAGCTTCGTCTTGTAATTCGCCCCGGTAACGGCGATTTCCGTCTCGCAGTTGAACCGAAGCGTCGGCCCGGTGACCGTCACCTCCAGCCCCGGCGCGCCTTCTTCGTTCCCCAGCAGAACGTTCCCCGCCCGGAACGACAGCGAATCCATTGGACCGGACGGCGGCACCCCGACATTCCAATACCCGAGCCGGCCCGGAAAATCCTGGACCGTGGTCATGGTCCCGCCGTCCAGCACCTCGAAAGTTTGCGCCTTGTAAGGCAAGCCGTTCAGGAACGAAGTCGTGACTCCGCTCTCCGCGAACGCCGGTGCGGCCGCAATCTGCCGCAGATATTCAAGGTTGGTCTCGATCCCCGCGAACGCTGTCGCATCCAGAGCGCTCCGCAGCTTCGCAATCGCCTCGTCTTTGTTCGCGCCTTTGACGATGATTTTCGCCAGCAGCGGATCGTAAAACGGCGTGACCTCGGTCCCGCGCTCCACCCACGTTTCCACCCGTGCATTGGCCGGAAAATCCGCCTGCGTCAGAAGGCCCGCGCTCGGCTGAAAATTCTTCCCCGGATCTTCCGCGTACACCCGAACCTGAATCGAATGCCCGCTCGCGGCCGGCTTCGGCGGCAGCATTTCCCCCGCCGCAATCCGGATCATCCACTCCACCAGATCGAGACCGGTCACCTCTTCGGTAACGCCATGCTCCACCTGAAGCCGCGTATTGACTTCGAGAAAACAGAACTGTTCCGCGTCGGCGTCGTAAACGAATTCCACCGTTCCCGCCGACCGGTAATTAACGGATTTCCCCAGGCGAACCGCGCACTCGAGCAGTTGATCCCGCACCGCGGCCGAAAGCCCCCGCGCCGGTGTCTCCTCAACCACCTTCTGATTCCGGCGCTGAACGGAACAATCCCGCTCGCCCAGTTCCATCACCTTGCCGCGCCCGTCGCCCAGGATCTGCACTTCAATGTGGCGCGCGCGCTCGACAAACTTCTCGAGATAAATGCCGCTGTCTTTGAAACTCGCCCGGCTGGTACGCTCAACCGACGCGAAAGCCTCCACCACCTCATCCGCCGCGCGGCACAATCGCATCCCGATCCCGCCGCCGCCCGCCGTGCTCTTCAGCATCACCGGCAAACCGATCCGCAGCGCTTCGGCTTCCGCCTGTTCAGCCGTCGCGAGTAATTGCGTGCCAGGCAGCAGAGGCACGCCGTTTTCCTGCGCAATCCTGCGCGCCGTATGCTTCAGCCCGAAGTCGCGCATCTGCGCAGCAGTCGGTCCGATGAAGGTGATCCCCTCCGCGTCGCAGGCTTCCGCGAACTCCGCGTTTTCGCTCAGAAATCCGTAACCCGGATGGATCGCCTCGGCGCCCGTCCGCTTCGCCGCCTCAAGAACCTTGCCGATATCCAGATAGCTGGCGCTCGCCGCCGCAGGCCCAAGCAGCACGGCCTCATCCGCCTGCATCGCATGCAGCGAATGCCGATCGGCCTCCGAATAAACCGCAACCGACCCGATACCCATGCGGCGCAGAGTGCGGATCACGCGGCAGGCAATCGCGCCGCGGTTGGCGATCAGGACCTTATTAAACATTAGTCGCGCACGATGACCTGAATCGGCGTCGGATTGTACGCGTTACAGGGATTATTCAGCTGCGGGCAGTTGCTGATCACACAGATCACGTCCATGTCGGCCCGCATCTCGACATACTTCAACGGTTGCGATATTCCGTCTTCGAAAGTCAGCTTGCCTTCAGGAGTGACCGGAACGTTCATGAAGAAATTGATGTTCGGCACCAGATCGCGCTTCGAAATATTCCACTTCGGGTCCGACGACAGCCAGCAGAAAGCTGTTCCGGCACGCATGCATGTGGCGCTTCTCAATTGCATAACGCACCTGGTTGCTCTCCACCGCGCATGCGCCGCCAAGCGTGTCGTGCCGCCCGCAGGTGTCCTCCGTAATCGTCAGCATCGGCCTGCGACGGTTGGAAAGCAGCCTGGTTCCGGTGGTCAGATAGATATTCCGCTGCCCCGCAATCGTGTCCGCGGCGCTGTAGTGTTCTGAGGTATCGCGCGCGCTATAAAAAAGGGTGTCTACGGCCTGATTGCCCTCCAGATCGACGATTCGAAACGTCTGCCCCGCCTTGATTTCATGAATCCAGTAATCGCCCGCGGCACCACCGTCTGGTCGATCACAGAAAGTACCTCTCCGTGTTGATGAATCCGCGCGCATTCTCCGGCCGCGAGAGTCGGCACAGGTCGTCTTCAGCCACAGGCTCGGCCTTGCGTACCGAAAAGCTGACCGCCTTCGGATCGTACGTGGGATTTGGGTCGAGCGGATGCTGTCCCGTATCGAGAATCACCAGCAGGTTCATCTCTGCCCGAAGCTCCACGAAGTCGCCGGGCTTCGAGTTCCCCGCCACGTATCGCATGGAGCCGTCTCCATTGACAACAACCTTGCTGAAGAAATTAACGCTGGGTCCGATGTCACGCGCATTCAGCCCGTACTTCGCGGCCTCGGCCAAAAAGTTGTCGTTCGTGTTCCGGTGCCATTCGTTGCGTGCGGCCTGGTAATTAACCTCGCCGTACTTCGCCGCCACCGCCGCGGCGTCGTTAAACCCGCACAGAGGATCGTGCCACCCGCACGAATCCGCCACCACGCTGGCGAGCACGCGCCCCATGTCCGAGTACAGAACGAAGCCGGCGGTCAGGTGCGCAATATGCTGCGCCTTGAGAGTGTCCGGCATGTTGTATCGCTCCACCGGACAATCCACGTTATAAAACAGCGCGGCCGCATTCGCCCCTCCGGAGACGTCCTCCAGCCGCAGGATATTGCCGCGGCGCAGGATCAACGGCCAACTGGCGCCACCGTGAATGGTGTCGCTCCACAAAGACATTCTTAAGCAGACTCCTTTTTTGGCTTTACAACGGATGTTGGCGAGAAACGGGCCGATTTATATCGGTATGATTGCAGAGCTTCATCAATCCATGCAATCGAAAAAATCGATACTCCCGATTGCCGGAAACCAGAATCTTCGCGCTACAATCGGTTTTTCGAGTCGTTGATCGAGGCCCTGTGCGCCTGCGTCCCCCCTTGCTGCGGGAAACGCCTTTTCGCAAACCGGACACTGCCTTGCTCAAGCGCATCCTTTCCATCGCATTTATCGCCACGTCTGTGGCCGCCACTCTGCCCGCGGCCGACAAGCCTTCCTTCGTCGTCGGCTGGTCCGTGTATGTGGGCTGGAACCCCTGGTATTACATGGGGAAGTCCGGAATCCTGAAGAAATGGGCCGATAAATATAACGTCTCCATCACTGTGCGGCGCTTCGATTACGCCCCCTCGCTCGATGCGTTCGTCGCGAAGAATGTGGATGCGTGCGCCATGACCAACATGGAAGCGCTCGATATGCCCGCCGCTGCCGGCATTGACACTACTGCCATCATTACCGGCGACTATTCGAACGGCAACGACGCGTTGCTCGCCCGCAACAATCTCACCCTGCCGCAACTGCCGGGCAAGAAAGTCCTGATGGTGCAGAAGACCGTGTCCGAGTATCTCTACGAACGCGCCATGACACTCAACGGGCTTGAAAACCAGATCAAGCGCGTGAAGATTATCAATACTTCCGATGCGGATATTGCCACTGCGTTTATCAGCGATACGTCTCAGGACGGGGTTGTCACCTGGAAGCCGATGGTCTCTCAGATCGCAAAGACCAAAGGCGTCAAAATGCTCTTCAACTCTTCCCAGATCCCCGGAGAAATTGTAGATCTGATGGTAGTCCGGACGGACATTCTGAACCGCCCGGATGGCTCAGGCCAGCGCTTCGCCAGGGCTCTCGCCGGCGCGTGGTATGAGACCACCCATCTGATGTCCGGCAAAGGACCCGATACCGACAAGGTGCTTCAGCAAATTGCATCGGGCTCACAGGACTCACTCGAATCTTACAAAGAACAACTCAGCACCACCAACCTCTTTTTTGCGCCCCAGTCGGCCGTGTCGTTCACCGCCGCGCCCGAATTCAAAGAGAAAATGAACCTGGTTCGCCGCTTCTGCTTCGCTCACGGCCTGCTCGGATCGAACACCAAATCCGTCGATGACGTGGCGATCCGCTATCCCGATGGCTCCGTACAAGGCAAGGCGGACCGCATAAGACTTCGCTTCGACACCACCTGGATGGCGCTCGCGCAGCAGGGGAAACTCTGATGCTTTTTCGGATTGGAGCAAGCCCCAACCGGATGACCGCGTGGACCCTGTCCTGGTTTCTGTTCGCAGCCTGTATCTCGATGTACTTCTATACCTCGAATAAGCGCCACGCCGAAAACCCGGAAGACAAGGTGATTCCGAATGTCCGCCAGTTAGCCCAGGGTGTAAGGGACGCCTTTCTGAAACCCGACAGCGAAGAGGATGCCCCCGCCGAACTAGCGAATGCGTCGCTGCCGCGTAAGTTTTTCACCAGCATGCTCTGGACCGACACCGTCGCAAGCTCAAAGCGTTTCATCTGGAGCATTCTCCTGCTCATCCCGGCCGTCGTGCTCGGCCTGCACATGGGCATGTTCCCGATCTTCGGTCAGTTCTTTCTGCGCTTTATCCTTTTCTTCGATAAGATCATCGCCCTGTCTGTCCTGCCCATCCTGTTCATAGCTTTCGGCATCGATGAGCTTGCCAAGATCATGCTGATAGTCATAGGCGTAACACCTACCATCATTCTCGATACTTTTAACCTCACCAAAGGCGTGCCGGCCGAACAGGTCGTCAAAGGTTTTACCTTAGGCGCGCACGATTTCGGCGTAACTTACAGCATTGTTCTTAAGCAGATCTTTCCCCGCATCCTGAACAGCATCAGGCTGAATCTCAAAGCCATCATGCTGTTCCTCTTCGCCGGAGAAATGATCGCTTCGCAGGACGGCCTCGCATTCCGCATCGCTCTGCTCCGGCGCCATATGGGCATGAACGTAATCATCCCCTACGTGCTTTGGGTGGCGCTCCTCCTCTTCCTGGTGGATTTCTCGATGCGTTTCGCAAACCGCAAGCTGCATCCGTGGTTCCGAGAGGCTTAGCGATATGGCTGCCCTCATCCGGCTCGAAAATATCGGCGTCGAATACAAAGTGCATGGGCACGCCCCTAAGCGCGTCCTCGATAACCTGAACCTTACAATCGAAGCCGGCGAATTCATCTCTGTTTGCGGCCAGACCGGATGCGGCAAATCCACCATGCTGCGTCTGATTCTCGGCGCCGAACGTCCCACTGACGGACGTGTTCTGATCGACGGCCGCGAACTTCCGCGTCCCGACCGCAACCGCGGCTATGTTCCCCAGAAGTATTCGCTGTTCCCCGACCGGACGGTCCTCGACAACATAACCTTTGGCCCCGAAACCGAAGAATTCGGATTGCTCGGCCGCCTGAAGCCGGGCTTTCGCCGCCGCCGCAAAGAACTCCGCGAAACCGCCTTCCGCTATCTGCGGCAAATGGGCCTGCATGAATCCGATGCCCACAAATATCCCGACCAGCTCTCGGGCGGCATGCAGCAGCGGGTCGCCATCGCCCAGGCCCTCATCATGCACCCGAAGATTCTGCTCATGGATGAGGCCTTCAGCGCCCTCGATCCAGCCACGCGTTCCGACATGCAGAAACTCGTCAGAACTCTGTGGCGCGAAACGGGCACAACCATTCTCTTCGTCACGCACAATGTCGCCGAAGCGATCTTCCTCGGCACCCGCGTCGTCGTGCTCGGTAAGGAATCGCGCGAGAGCAGCGCCTGCGTCAAGGTGGATATTGAAATTCCCGAATCCTCCACGAACCGCTTCCGGCCATCCGTCCCGCGAAGAGTTCGACCGTCTCGCCGCATCTATCGCCGACGCCGCACCCGATCCTGTCACTGAGCCCGAACTAGCCACCGCCTGAGTTCTGCCATACTGTCCTTTTCGACAGGACAATCCGAATTGCGCCATTACATCGTTCTTAGCGTTCTGCTGGCCGCCCCCGCGTTTCCGCAGAACATCGAAGCGGGCCGTACCGCGTTTGAAAGCCGTTGTGGCAGGTGTCATGGCGGCGACGGAAATGGCGGTGAAATGGGGCCCTCCATTCTTGCCCGGCTTCCTGCCCGCGACGATAAACAGCTCGTCTCTCTCATTCACGATGGCCTCCCGAACCAGGGAATGCCGCCGAACGCGGCCCCTGAACCGGAGATGACGAATCTGGTCGGCTTTCTCCGCTCCATCCAGCGGCGCCGCGGCGCGCCGGTCACTCGCCTGAAAGTCGAGACCACCACCGGCAAAAATCTCGATGGCGTAGTTCTCAACGAAGGCTTCGACGATCTCCAGCTCCAGACCGACGACAAGCACGTTCACCTGCTGCGCCGCGTCAGGAACTAAGTTCCGCGAAGTCACATCCGACACCGACTGGCCCGATTACAACGGTGGTCCCGGCGGAAATCGCTACACAGAACTGAAGGGAATCGACAAGGCCAACCTGTCGCGCCTCGGCCCCAGGTGGATCTTCACGGTTCCTAACGCCGGCCGCCTGCAGGTAACCCCCGTCGTCGCCGGTGGCTTAATGTACGTGACCGCGCTCGACGAATGTTACGCCCTCGACGCGGGCACCGGCCGTCAGGTATGGCATTTCCGCAAACCGAAATCTCCCGGTCTGACCGATGCCGCCGGAGCCAACCGCGGCGCCGGTGTGGCCGGCAACCGCGTCTTCATGGAAACCACCAACGCGCACCTGATCGCGCTCGATCGGTTCACCGGCGAACTCTTGTGGGATTCCGAAATTGCCGACTGGCACCGGAACTACTTCGCGACCTCGGCTCCGCTTCCCGCGGGCGACCTTGTAATCTCCGGTGTCGGCGGAGGCGAGCATGGCGCCAACGGGTACGTCGTCGCTTTCGACCAGGCCACCGGCAAAGAAGTCTGGCGCTTCTCCACTGTGCCGAAACCCGGCGAGCCCGGCTCAGAAACCTGGAGCGGCCCCGCCAGCGAGCACGGCGGCGCGCCCACCTGGTTCACCGGCAGTTACGACCCTGAACTCGACACCGTCTACTGGCCCGCCGGCAACCCGAGCGAAGAGTACAACGGCGACAAGAGAGCCGGCGACAACCTCTACTCCGATTGCATTCTGGCGCTCGACCGCAAAACCGGCAAACTGAAATGGCACTACCAGTTCACTCCGCATGACTTATGGGATTGGGATGCCACCGAAACATCCATCGTCGTAAACGCGAACTGGCAAGGACGCCAGCGCCAACTGATGCTTCACGCCGACCGCAACGGCTTCTTCTATGTCTTCGACCGGACAGACGGAAAGCTTCTTCTTGCCAAGCAGTTTCTGAGTCTCGTCACCTGGGCAACCGGCATCGGCGCAGACGGACGTCCCATCAAGCTTCCCAACCAGGAGCCCAGCGCCCAGGGGACCAAGGTTTGCCCCTCGCAGGACGGCGCAACCAACTGGTTCTCCCCTTCCTACAACCCCTCGACGGGACTGCTCTATTTCCAGACCTTCGAAAAGTGCAGCATCTATAAGAAGAACGAATCGGGAGACTGGGTCGCGGGCAAGACTTTCCTCGGAGGCTCACAGCGCACCTCCCCTGACCCGAAACCCATGCGCGTGCTGAAAGCCCTCGACATCCACACCGGCAAAATCGTATGGCAGATTCCGCAGCCAGGCCCCGCCGAGTCATGGGGTGGAACGCTCACCACAGCCACAGGCTTAGTCGCGTTCGGCGCCGAAGGTGGAGCCCTGATGGTTGCCGATGCCGTCTCCGGCAAACTCTTATGGAGCTTCGAAACCAATCAGCTCTGGAAAGCTTCGCCCATGACCTACTCCTTCGACGGCAAACAATTCATAGCCGTCGCCTCAGGCTCGAACATCATCGCCTTCGGCATCTGAAAACCCCCACGGTCTGATTATATCGCTATACGATATAATCAGACCGTGAACGATTTCGAAGCTCTGGCGGATTTCCGCTACCACATCCGCCGCTTTCTTCATTTCAGCGACCAGGCCGCACGGCGTTGCGCCATCGAGCCGAAACACCATCAACTCCTCCTCGCCGCCAAAGGATTCCCCGCCGAATCCGGCGAAGGCCCCACCGTCGGCTACCTGGCCGAGCGCCTCCAACTCCGGCACCACAGCACCGTCGAACTCATCGACCGCCTGGTTTCAGAAGGACTCGTAGAACGCCGCACCGCCGAGCGCGACCGCCGCCAGGTCATTGTCACTCTGACCCGCGCCGGCGAAAAAATCCTCAGAAAGCTTTCTGACGAACATCTCCGCGAACTCCGCGAGACCGGTCCCGCGCTCGTGGCCGCACTGGCCGCCATTGTCGGAGAGAGCGCATGAAAATCTCAAATCAACTCCGCGGCCTCGGCGATTTCACAGTCACCAAACGAGTCATCCCCATATCGCTCTTAGCCATTGTCATCGGCATCTTCAGCACCTTCGTAGCGTACTGGTTACTGAAGCTCATCGGCCTCTTCACGAACCTCTTCTACTTCGGCCGCTTCAGCACCGCCCTGGTCTCCCCCGCCGGCAATCATCTCGGACTCTGGGCCGTTCTGATCCCCGTCGCCGGAGCCCTCATCATCGGCCTCATGGCGCGCTTCGGTTCCGAACGCATCCGCGGACACGGCATCCCCGAAGCCATCGAATCCATCCTCATGAACGGCAGCCGCGTGCAGCCCCGCCTCGCAATCCTGAAGCCTGTCTCTTCCGCCATCTCGATCGGCTCCGGCGGACCCTTCGGCGCTGAAGGACCCATCATCATGACCGGAGGCGCGTTCGGCTCAATGATCGCGCAGCTGTTCCACCTCACCAGCGCCGAACGCAAAACACTGCTCGTCGCCGGTGCAGCCGCTGGAATGTCCGCAACCTTCGCCGCCCCGCTCGCCTCCATTCTGCTCGCCGTCGAACTGCTGCTTTTCGAATGGAAGCCGCGCAGCGCCATCCCTGTCGCCCTCGCCAGCGTTGCCGCCGGAGCCGCGCGCCGTTACATCATCGGCCTTGGGCCCGCTCTTCCCCGTACCCGCTCACCCCATCTTCATCGGTCCCGCCGGACTCCTCGGCTGCGCAATCGCCGGACTCTTCGCCGGCATGCTCTCAGGACTCCTCACCGTCGGAGTCTACGCCGCGGAAGACGCATTTCACAAACTTCCCATCCACTGGATGTGGTGGCCCGCCATCGGCGGCCTCGTCGTCGGCATAGGCGGCCTGATCTTTCCGCAGGCCCTCGGCGTAGGCTACGACACCATCGGTTCCCTGTTGCAGGGCGACGTGCCCCGCAACGTAATTGCGGGCATATTGCTGGTCAAATCCATCATCTGGATCGTCTCCCTCGGTTCCGGTACATCCGGCGGCGTTCTCGCGCCGCTTCTCATGATGGGCGGCGCGCTCGGCGGCGTCGAAGCCATGTTTCTGCCCGCCGAAGGCGCCGGCTTCTGGCCCGTGGTCAGCATGGCCGCAATCCTCGGCGGCACCATGCGCTCACCGTTCACCGCCATCGTCTTCGCGCTCGAGCTGACGCATGACATCAACCTCATGCTCCCTCTCACCGTGGCTGCCTTCATCGCGCATGGCTTTACTTCCCTGACGCTCAAACGCTCCATTCTCACCGAAAAGGTCGCGCGGCGCGGGTATCACCTGAGCCGCGAATATGCCGTAGATCCCCTCGAAATCCTCTTCGTCCGCGACGTCATGCGCACCAACATCGTCGCCCTTCCCCCTCAGTCGCCTCCGTTGAAAAACGATGCCGTCCGCGGTCACAGAGGCCAGGCGCTCTACCCGGTCGTCACCGAAGCAGGACGCCTCGAAGCCGTTGTCACCCGCATGAATCACGTCCACACCGACCCCGTAACCTGCTATCCCGACGAACCGCTTCGCATCGTCGTCCATCGCATGGCCGACACAGGACGCACCCGCATGCCCGTCATTGACGACCCCGACTCGCGCAGGCTGGTCGGCATGATTTCGCTCGATGACCTGCTCAAAGCGCGCGTCCGCAACCTCGACGAAGAGCGCCGCCGCGAACGCGTTCTCCGAATCCGCGTACCTTTCAAAAGAGCCGCCGAAACAGCGCCGCTGTGACGAACCGTCTCAGCTGGCCCGTGCCGCGGCCTCAATCGCCGCCCACTCATCGGCGCCGAGCTTCAACCCGGCCGCGGCCACATTCTCTTCCAGATGCGCCACCGAAGACGTACCCGGAATCGGAAGCATCACGGGCGATCTCTGCAGCAGCCACGCGAGCGACAATTGCGCCACAGACGCCCCATGCCGCCGCGCCGCTTCGTCCAGCACGCCGCCTGCCCGCGCGAGCTTGCCCGCCGCCACCGGGAACCACGGAATAAAACCCACGTGCTCCTGCTCGCAAAACTCAAGCACCGGCTCGCTCCCCCGGTCCGACACGTTATATCGGTTCTGCACGCTCACAATCTCCGCCGTCTTCCGCGCCTCACGAATCTCGTCCACGGTAACTTCCGACAGCCCGATGTGCCGGATTTTTCCCTCACCCTGTAAATCCTTCAGTACCCCGAGACTTTCTGCAACCGGGACCTTCGGATCGATTCGGTGCAACTGATACAGTTCGATCCGTTCCAGCCGCAGCCGCCGCAGACTCATCTCAACCTGCTGCCGCAAATACTCAGGCCTGCCCACCGGCGCCCACTTGTCGGGCCCCTGACGCGTAAGCCCGCCCTTCGTCGCAATCACCAGCCCGTCAGCGTATGGATACAGCGTCTCCCCAATCAACTGCTCACTCACTTCGGGACCGTACGAGTCCGCCGTATCGATGAAGTTCACCCCCATCTCGACAGCGCGCCTCAGAACCGCGCGGCATTCCGACGCATCCTTCGGCTCCCCCCAGATCCCCGGCCCGGTGAGGCGCATCGCCCCGAAGCCCAATCGGTTGACCGTCAGGTCACCCATCCTGAATGTGCCGCTCGCCGCCGCGCTAACGCTCGTTACAGGCATTTAGAAAATCTCCCGGCAAAGCGTTTGCACACCGGCAACCACTGTCCCCTACGGCGCCGCCACCAGCGTCCGGCCCAGAAAATCGATGGTCTCCCGCTGCCGAAAATAATTCGTGTGGTGTACTGTCCCGCTCGTCCCGAAATCCAGCAGATTCGTCGCCTCGGCCAGCGGCAGCAGGCCCAGCACTTCCGTCATTGACTCGGTATCCACCACCAGATCGTTCTGCCCCGGAAAGATCAGCAGGTCCGCCGCCGCTTCCGCCAGCCGCAACGTCCCCGAAACGTACTGCCAGATCCGCCACCCCGGATCGGGGCTCTGAAAATTCGACCGCACAAAATGATAGGCGGTCAGATTCTGCGCAGCTTTATTCAGCCGAAGCAGCTCCGGATTATTCGTGATCCGGGATTGCCCGTTGATACCCGGAATCATCGCCAGCGCCGCGTCCACCAGCGGAACCCGCGATGCCGCGTTCCCCACTGACCCGATCACCCGCAGAATCGCCGCCGCCCCCGTCATGAACGGCACCGCCATCGAAGCCGTCCCCAGCAGCTTCGAAAACGTGGCCAGCGCGTTCAAACCGTTTCGCAGTCTTGTTGGCGACGCGAGATTCGTGCCATTCAACGGCGACGCTACAAACACGCATCTCTTCGCGCGGCCCGGCGCACTGTCGAGCACCTCCATCCACCACCGCGCCACCAAACCGCCCCGGCTGTGGCAAACAATATCCACCGGACCGGTCACACCCGCCTCCGCCAGAGCATTACGCAAATCGAGCGCATTCAGCATCGGGCTCACGGAAATCGTCGCGTGATTGAATACCAGAATGTGGCTGTACGCAGCAGCCGCGCTCTGCAGCAACTGCGGGCCGCCCGGCGCCGCCGCAATGTCTTCGAGCAAATGCTCGCACTTGCTGAATGTCCCGTGGATAAACAACAGCACTCTGCCCGTGCAGTTCAGCTTGCCCGCGGGTTCGCACGCCCCGGTCTGCGCGTTCCACTTCCAGAGGCCCTGGCCCGGTGTCAGTTGCGCGTCGAGGTCGCTCAGATACCGCCCGATCTCGTTCTGACCCAGCGCCACAAATTCTTTGCGGCCGAGCAATATCCCAGGCAGCCCGCGGCGAGGCACGCGCTGCCGCAACTCACGCTGCCTCGGGCTCGCCAGCGTTCCAAGCTGCCACACCAGCATCCCGTCGCGCTCGAACAGCGAGATCGACCCCACCGGCGCCGTGCGGCTGAACCGCCGCCCTCTTCGGAGTTCGCTCGTCGGCACCGCGCCCGCCGGAATCGCCCCTGGTGGATGCAGATCCAGCACACTCGCCGCTTTTTCGAAATTTGCGCGTGCCAGCGCCAGCGCCGGATCCGCCCCTGCTATTGGCATAGCCCCTTTTCAATCCTTTCCCCACGGCAGCGGCGTTACGTCGCTAAGCCGCGCGAGCGCGATATCGAGCATCGAATTGAACTCCGTCATGCTTTCCAGATTCTGCTCACCCTGTCTCACCGCTTCGCTGAACGATCCCCGGTTCGTCAGAAACGTCGTTTCCACCGGCACCAGCACGCCATCGCGGATCGCGCCGATCACTTCCTCATACCGGCTCTTCTCAAATTCCCAGGAGCACGTCTGCGCGAAGGTGGACGTCTCCTCCTGCTCCTCTTCCGCATCGGGCAGCGGCGTCTCCCCGTCTTCCGAAGCATCCGACAGCGGCGCGGGATTCGGCTGAATCAGCACCTGCTCCCTCGCTCTTTCACTCGACCAGTACCCCGGAAACGCATGACCGTCCAGCAGGAAAATGACTGCCTTAATGTCCAGAAATTCCAGGCACGCCGCAAACAGCAGCGCCAGATCGATGCACGTTCCGCGCTTACCCGTTATCACTTCAGTCGGAGTCCGCAGCCGTTGCGACGACACCGTAAACACTGGCGGTGGATTGATGTAGCTGATGTTGTGGTCGTACAGAAGCGCGTACCAGATGGCCCGCACCTGCGCATCCACGGGCTCCGAATCTTCCCCGTAAAATTCCCCGCCCGGCGCGTCCCCTGGATACGCGTCTGCCTGCCGGTCGTAAAGCCCCTGATACCCATCGAACCCCGCCCCGGCATCGTCTCGCAGCGCCATCAGATAACGTTGCGCGCAGATCACCACTTCGAGCACCGCCGGATCGCGCGGCAGCACGAAAGACGGCAGCCAGATGCCGTTCACGTTGTCGTCCTTCCACTCGTCGAGCGGCAGCAGCACCACGTGATACGTCGTAGCCAGGATAACGTCGTTCCCGTGACTCACCCGCACGGCCAGCGTCGTTCGTACGCTCTCCCGCAAAGACCTTGCAAGCCGCGACGTAAGACCCACCCGCACCTCTGACGAAAGGTCCAGCACGTGGTGCTGCATCACGAACGATCGCTGGTAAGGGAACCGCTCGCCACCCACCTGAAGCTCAACATTCACTTCCACGTCGCGCAGCGTATGCGGTTCGAACTTATAAATCGAAAACCGATCGAACAGCGGCTTGTAACTGTTATGCAGCACCGAATAATTGAGCTTGGGATACGGCGCCACCTCCGCCTCCACCCAGTCCGTAATCTGCGCCGGAACCTCGCGGGTTTGAGCGATCACCCGATCGTTCTTTTGGTCTCCGGTCAGCAGCGACTGAGCGCTCCAGAGCACAACGCCGGTCCCGCATACCTTGTCCCTGTATTGGTCGATCTCGCTCATCGCATTCCGGAACGCGGTCAGAACGTTCCATCCGTTGATGCGCCACTTCCAGTAAAAGTTCGCGAAGAAAATCTCTGCCACCCGGTCGTCTATATAGTCCTGAAACCCGATCGCAGCCCCCGCCCCGGCCCCTACCGCGAACGCCGCCAGCCGCGCCGAAGAGTTATACAGATTAAAGGAAACCATCGACGGCCTCAGACTGCCTGCCGCCAGCGCGGTCGTCAAAGGATACGCATCCACCAGCACCTCGTTCCAGTCCGAGTCCCGCAGAAACATCCCGTCTTTGATCGAAGAAGCCGCCACGTTTCCGCCGGTATCCAGCAGCTTCGTCCCCTGAAACGCGTCCACCCCAGTCACGTGAACAATGTCGGGATCCTGAGCCGAAAGCTCCTGCGCAATCCCTCCCAGCGATGGATTGACCACCCGCTTCCAGGCCACCTGATCCCGCAGATGCGATTCGAGAACCCGGAATTCGATGTCGAAGTTATAGAGACCGTGCAGCCGACCTGGCGCGCTCTCTATGAACGCCCCCTTGGCCTTGTCACCTGGGATTGCACGGCAGGGGAGAGCATTGCCTGCGCCCGGCCACAGGCACCTGACAACAACCAGCGGGCCGTTTCGAAACTTCCTGGTCGCAGCCGTCAGAAGGTACTCCCACGGAATCAGCCGCGACTCCCAGCCGCTGTCTTCCGCGGACATCGGGGAAGGCCCCGATGCGGCCGGTGCAAGCGGCTGCTGCTCCGCCATACTCACCTGCACCACGCCCTGCGCCGCGAAATTCTCCAGCGCCTGCCGGGGGATTCCGATCTCCCCGAGGTGAGTCGCCGCCCGCAATTCGATCACGGCTCGCAGTGCCGCGTCCGAAATCCACCGCTCCCGGCTCCGCATCACGTAATGCCAGTGGCGCGCCAACCGCTGCAAACGCTTCCGTCCCACCGGCACCGGAACAGGAGCCGCCCCGAACGTTTCAAGATAGACCAACGCCATCGAACGGCCCCCTGTCTAACCCGGAATTCTAACGCAAAACACCCGTCCAGATTTTTCGGGTCACAAATAATCGACAGAGCCCTTTCAACAACATACCGGCAAATCCGCTCAGCACCCTTCCGGCGCATGCTACGCTTTTGCCCAGGAAGGCCAGCCGTTCGTGCTGGCCTTTTTTGTTTCCCGGGCGTTCTCCCGGTCGAAGCCAAATCGAATCCCCACAGGAGCGCCCGAACCATGCCTGCACCCGTATCCACCGGCCCCATCACCGAACTCGGCAAAGAGCAATCGTCCCAAAACGCCGTCACCCATGGCCTCTCGTCCCAGGTACACCTGGTCCGCCCCGAAGACGCCGCCGAATTCGAAGCCCTCATCGCCCGCCTCCGAAACGATCTCCAGCCCATTACGAGCCTCGAAAACACCCTGTTTAAAGAAATTGCGCGGGCCTCATGGCGTCTTGAACGCTGCGGCCGCGCCGAAGACTTATCCCTTGCCGAAGACAATCAACCCGCCATCGACCGCGCCCGGGCCACCGCTCTGAACGTGATCTTCAAAGCCACCGCTGAGCTCCGACGGCTTCAAACCAATCGCCGCATCGCTCTCGAAGTCTTCCCCGAAGGCACCGACCTCTCGGACCGCGGCATCCTCAACGAAAAGGAAGTCATCTCCACCCTCACCACCAATGAACAGCGACTGACGATTCTTGATCGCCGCCAGCACGGCGAACACCTCAGCGACAGCTTCCGCCAGGCCGACAAGCGCATCAGCCGCGAGTACCTCGAGCGAAAAGCGCCTGCTGTTCCCGCCGCGCCCGCGCCCGACAGTTCGTTTTGTAAAACAGCCGAACTCCCCGCCAAACGGCCTGTTCCGCGCAATGCGCCGTGCCCCTGCGGAGCCGGAAAGAAGTACAAACAGTGCTGCGGAAAGAACGCCCCGCCGGTCCTGCACTACGGAGCAAAGGCCGCCGCATGACGGCCCCGACAGTTCGTTTTGTAAAACGCCTATTTGAGCGCTTTTCGGTCTTTGACTTTCGCCCGGCCGCGGATCTTGATCTCGATCGGCGTGCCCGTGAAATCAAACCGCTTGCGCAACTGGTTCATCAGATACCGCTCGTTCGAGAAATACAGCGGCCCCGACTTTGTCCGTGAACAGAATAAACGACGGCGGCCGGATTCCGGTCTGCGTAATGTAGAGGATCTTGCGTTCTTCGAAATGCAGGGTCTCCACGAAGCGGTTCAGTTCGCCCGTAGTCACCCGGCTGCGTCGCCGATTCGTAGCATTCCTTGATCAGCGCGAACAGCTTGTTCACGCCCGTGCCGATCTTCGCCGATAGAAACACCACCGGCGCGTAATCGAGAAATTTCAGATGATACCGAACATTCTCTTCGAACTCTTTCTTCTTGCCGCGTGGTAATCAGGTCCCATTTGTTGACGCAAAGGATCACGGAGCGGCCGCCTTCATGCGCGTACCCGGCAATGGTGGCGTCGAGCCCGAGCACGCCTTCGCTCGCGTCCATCACGACGATCACCACGTCCGCCATGCGGATATTCCGGCGCGCCATCACGACGCTCAGCTTCTCCGCCATCAGCTTCGTCTTGCCCTTGCGCCGGATGCCCGCGGTGTCGATGAAAACGTACTTCGTGCCGTCGCGCTCCACCGTTTCATCGATCGAATCGCGCGTCGTGCCCGCAATAGGCGAAACGATGGCGCGCTCCTCGCCCGGTCAGCGCATTCAGCAGCGTGGATTTCCCGGCGTTCGGCCGGCCGATGATCGCGACCTTGATATTCGCGTTCCGGCTCTTCGGGCGGTTCTTCGGGAATGCCCTGCGGTGACGTGATCGAGAAATTCGTCCATGCCCAGGCCATGCTCGGCGGAGACCGGGAAAATGTCTTTGATTCCCAGCGAATAGAACTCGTGCACCAGCGCTTCTTTCGCGCCGGTATCGGCCTTGTTCACCGCCAGCGTGACCGGCTTGCCCAGCTTGCGCAGCATCGCGGCGAGTTCCCGGTCCGACGAGGTCAGTTCGGCTGCGCCCGTCCACCAGAAACATGACATGGTGGCGCGTTCTCCAGCGCCACTCTGCGCCTGCTTCAGAATCTGGCTCGGGATGTATTCGGCATCGCTGACGACAATTCCGCCCGTGTCGATCAGCTCGAACCGGCGGCCTTCGTACGTGGCGATGCCGTGCAGCCGGTCGCGCGTGATTCCGGGCTCATCGCCCACAATGGCGCGGCGCTGGCCGGTGATCCGATTGAACAGGGTGGACTTGCCGACGTTCGGCCGACCCACGATCACGATCGCGGGAGTCTCATTCGGCATGAACTGTCATGATATCAACTATGAGCGCCAGCATCGACCAGTCAACGCGCCGGCAGTCCGCTCAGGAACGCTTCTTCCTGGCCGGGCGGCGCTCTGGCCGCGGCGCATCCCGCTTTCGAGTCGCGTCCCGGCCAGGTCGAAATGGCGCTGGCCGTCGAAAGCGCCCTCAACGAAGGCCGCAAGCTGATCGTCGAAGCGGGCACCGGCACCGGCAAAACGCTGGCCTATCTCGTCCCCGCGCTGCTCTCCGAGAAGCGCGTCGTGGTTTCCACCGGCACCAAAGCGCTGCAGGAACAGCTCTTCTTCCGCGATATTCCCTTCCTCGAAAAGGTGCTCGGCCGCCCCCTGCGCGTCTGCTACATGAAAGGCCGCAGCAATTACGCCTGCCGCCAGAAGATCTACGACGCCGAGAATTCACCCGTCCTGTCCGGCCTGGAAGAAGTCGCCGATTTCCAGATCATTCAGGATTGGGAGAAGTCGACCGAAATCGGCGACCGCGCCGAGATCCGGACGCTGCCCGAAGACAGCACCGCCTGGGCGCAAGATCGACGCCCGCTCGGAACTGTGCGCCGGGTCCAAATGCAAGCAGTTCGAGCGCTGCTTCATCACCCTGATGCACCAGCGCGCCGCTGAAGCCGACATCATCATCGTCAACCACCACCTCTTCTTTGCCGATCTGGCGGTGCGGCGCGACGAGATGGCGAAGCATTCTGCCCGACTACAACGCGGTCATCTTCGACGAAGCGCACGAAATCGAAGACATCGCCGGCCAGTACTTCGGCTTCTCGGTCAGCACCTACCGGATTCAGGATCTGCGCCGCGATATCGCGCGTCTTGTCCCGCGTGCGCAAGTTCGGCTCGGAGGAACTCGACCGCATTCTGATCCGCCTCGACGAAATCGCGCTCGCAGTTCTTCGGCGCGCTGCCCGGCGGCGACGGACGCGCCAGCTTCACCGGCACGCGACGAGCTTCGTCGACGAGCATCAGCGAAACCTACGTCGATCTGATCGCTGCCTTCGACCTGCTGATGAGCCATCTGAAGCTGATTCAGGACGCCCCGCAGGAAGTCATCCCGCTGTTCCGGCGCGCGCAGGAACTGCGCGAGGCGCTGCAGTTCCTGATCGAAGGCGCCGATCCCACCTTCGTCCACTGGATCGAGCGGCGCGGCCGCGGCGGCGTCTTCCTGCAGGCCACGCCCATCGATGTCGCCGACGTGCTGCGGCAGCACCTGTGGGACAAAGTGGATGCCGCGATTCTGACCTCGGCCACGCTGGCCGTCGCCGGCGGCTTCGATTTCGTGCAGGCGCGTCTCGGCCTTGAGGACGCGCGGACACTGGTCGTCCCGAGCCATTTCGATTACCAGGCAACAGGCGCTGCTGTATATGCCGACATCACCTGCCGAATCCGTCGAGCCCGGCCTACGTTCAGGCGGCGAGCGAAGAGATCATGCGGATTCTGAACGCCAGCCGCGGCCGCGCCTTTGTGCTCTTCACCAGCTACCAGCAGATGCGCCAGGTTTACGACCGCGTCTCCTTCGGCATCGAATACCCGGTGCTGCTGCAGGGCACCGGGCCGCGCATGGCGCTGCTCGAGGAATTCCGCGAGACGCCGCACTGCGTTCTGTTCGCGACTTCGTCGTTCTGGCAGGGCGTTGACGTGCCGGGCGACCAGTTGAGCTGCGTTATCATCGATAAGTTGCCGTTCGCGGTGCCGAACGATCCGGTGGTCGAGGCGCGGATCCGCAATGTGCGCGAAGCGGGCGGGAATCCTTTTTACGATTACCAGATTCCGCAGGCCGCCATTGCGCTGAAGCAGGGGTTTGGACGGCTGATTCGCACCGGCTCGGACCGCGGCGTGCTGACGCTGCTGGATAACCGGATCACGCAGCAACGCTACGGGCAGGTGTTCTTCGACAGCCTGCCGGATTATTCGTTCACCATGCAGTTCGCGGACGTGGAGAAGTTTTTCGATGTTTGAAGTATCGGTGGAACATACATTTGCGGCGGGGCACGCCCTGCGCAATTATCACGGGCAAGTGCGAGAACGTGCACGGGCATAACTATCGGGTGCAGGTGCTGGTTCGGGGCGAAAAGCTGGACCAGACCGGAATGCTGGCGGATTTCGTGGAGCTAAAGCGGCTGCTGCGGGCCGTTTCCGAACCTCTGGATCACGTCTTTTTGAACGATATCGAGCCGTTTCGGGAACTGAATCCTTCGGCTGAGAATATGGCCTGGTACATCTGCCAGCAGATGCAGGCGGGCCTGAAGCAGGAAAATCCCGTTCAGGTTGTGGAAGTGAAGGTCTGGGAGACGGATATCCAGTATGCGGCGTACCGGCCGTGACGGCCGGGCGCTAACCTCTCGGTTTGAATGCTTGAGTTACTCGCGCTCCGGTTCGAATTCGTAGCGCGGGACTCGATCTTTTTCCCTCCGTTCAAAGCGGCCAATGTACTTCGGGGCGCGCTCGGGATGCTCCTCGTGAACGAGCAATATGCGCGGGTGTTCGCTCCTGTTCGTAAGGCTTCCGGCCCGAGCGGTTTACAGGACCCGCCCCGCCCGTTCGTGTTTCGGGCGCGGCATCTCGACGGCGTGACCGTCGCGCCGGAGGCCGGGTTCGGCTTTACCGTAAACCTGTTTCTCACGGAAAAAGCTGTCGTCGCGGCGCTTGTCGACGCATTCCAAAAGCTCGCGCTCGAAGGCCTCGGCCCTGGACGCGGCCGCGCGGAACTGCTGCGGGTCTCTGGAGACGACGTACCACTACTCGTCGGCATAGAAGAGCCGTCGCCCCGGACTCGCAAAATACGGGTGGACTTCCTCTCGCCGACCGAGCTCAAGCACGACGGCCGGATTGTATCGAGGCCTGAATTCCCCATTCTGTTTGCCCGGATAAGGGACCGGGTCAGCACCTTGCGGCATCTTTATGGGCCTGGAGCGCTCGAGATAGATTTCACGTCCCTCCGGGAACGTGCAGGAAAGATTCGCATGACGAAATGCGATCTGAAACCCGTCGAAGCTGAGCGCCACAGCAGCCGAACCGGTCAGACGCACCCGCTCGGCGGCCTCATCGGAACCGCGGAATACGAGGGAAACCTGGCGGAATTTCTCCCCTACCTCGAAGCCGCGTCCTACACAGGCGTAGGAAGGCAGGCCGTTTGGGGAAAGGGCGAGACCAGGAGTACCCCGGGCTGATCGCCCTTTCGCCGCAGCTGATTAGACCTGAACCGGCGGCGGGGCTGGCGGACCCGATTTCTCCACCACGATGGTGAACTTCGCAGCCAGTGCCGCGAGCGTGCCGAGAGCAGCTAATTCCGGAGCGATGACCGCTCCGACAGCCGCGATGGCGATCGGGATATCGAGCAGCGTACGGCCTGCTTCGTTCTTGATCACGATGCGGGAGATGTTGCCCTCATCGATCAGCGATTTCACTTTAGCGGAGAGTTCCGTCCCCGCTACTTTGATCTCTTCGAATATCGTATTGAACGTTTGCATATAGTTTTCCTTAGACTACGGAGCGTAGAACTCTTGCCGGCAAAGTCACCAGCGCCCATACCGTCGCCAGCACAGAACCGACCGCAATTCCGACCAGGCGGAAAGGCAGCAGAATGAGCCAGACGAACGGGTAGGCCACGAGAGCGAGCAGCGCGAGCGGCCAGCAAAAGAACAGCAGCAGGCACCAGATGAGGAATTTCAGCAACGAATCACCAGCCTCATGAATCATTACGAGTAGGTGAACAAAAAAGTTCGATGTGGCGAAACAGCCACATAGGAGCACCAATACCAGAGTATAATTTACTCTGTTTTCAGTGAGTTAGCGGCCAAATAAAGACACAGGCCGCAAAGTTGTGTGATAATTTCTTTTAAGAACGGTAAACCAGAAAAATGACGCAGCTGGACGAGGCGATCAGCCGGTATCATCGGATTCTCGAATCCGAACCTTACCGCGATCTGCGGTGGGTAAAGAATCTACAGGAAGAAATGGAAGCCCGGCAGCTATCCGCTGGCGGAAGGCTTCTCTGTCCCTTTCTGCGACCGAATTTCGTTACACAGAAACAGTATGACAACCTGGTCAAAGCCGGCGAAGCCCTGATTTCTGCCGTGGACCGGATGCTGCGCCTGGCGCTGCAATCCCCGCAACTGCTTTCCCGCATGCAGCTGTTTCCGGCCGAAAAGATGCTGGCCGCGGTTGACCCTGGGTACGAGATGGCTGAAGTTTCTTCTCAGCTCGATCTGCAGATCCAGAACGGGTCGCTGCATGTCTTGCAGTATAACGCGGACGCTTTATCGGGCGCGGCGTACTCGGAAGGGCTCTCTGATCTGTTCTACGATTGCCCTCCTGTGAAGGAGTTCCGGCGCCGCTACAACCTGACGCGCATCGGTGGAAAGAAGCCTTTCCTGCAGGCTCTGCTGAAGGCTTACAAGATGTTCCGCGGCACCGCGCCCGCGAAGAAGCCGAACATCGCGATCCTCGAATTCCGCAGCGCCAACGGGCGCAGCGAGTATGAAATCTTCCGCGACTACTTCCGCGCTGAAGGCTATCAGACCGAACTGATCTCGCCCGAGCAGCTTGAATACAAGAACGGCGTACTGCGCGCCAACGGGTTCGATATCGATCTGATCTACAGGCGCATCAGCGCGCAGGAATTCCTTCTGCGCTTCACGCTGAATCATCCGCTGGTGCAGGCATATCAAAGATCGGAACGTTTGCATCGTGAACAGCTTCAGGTCTGAGTTGTCGCACAAGAAAGCGATGTTCGCGTTGTTGACCGATGACGCGCTGGTCGCGAAATTCCCGCTGAACGAGCGGAAGGCGATCAAGGAACATGCCCCCTGGACCCGTGTCGTCAAGGCGGGCAAAACGGTTCACCGCGAAGAGGTAGTGGATTTGCTGGAGTTCATCCGGCAGAATCGCGAGACCCTGGTACTCCGCCCGAACGACGAGTACACTGACCTGAACAGCTACGTCGGGTACGAGCACGACGATGGCGCGTGGGAACGTGCCATCCGCGAAGCGCAGCGCGCGCCTTACGTTGTGCAGGAGCGCGTTAAGCCTGTACACACGCTGTTTCCGCTCATGACCTACGGACATCTCGAATTCAAAGAGATGCAGGTGGACGTTCAGCCCCAGGCCTATCTGGGTAAAGTTGGCGGCTGTTCGAGCTATGTGTCGTCAGCCGGCGCGGGCAATTATTCGCCCGCCGCGGGCATCGCCCCAACCTTCATCATCGACCCGAAGAACTAAGCGGCCGGACACATGCGGGTGGTGTCTCTACTTGCAAGTGGCACGGAGATCGTGTGCGCGCTCGGCTTTGGCGCAAGCCTCGTCGGGCGCTCGCATGAGTGCGACAACCCGCCTTGGGTCCGGACTCTGCCGAGTTGCAGCGAACCGGCTTTCGACGTCACGGCTTCGAGCCGGCAGATCGATGCGGAAGTCACGCGCCGCATCCGCAGCGGCGAGCCCCTTTACCGCATCGACTCGGACCTGATTCAGCGACTGACGCCGGACGTGATCATTTCGCAGGCGCATTGCGAGGTATGCGCCGTCACTCCCGGTGACGTCGAGCGCAGCGGGTGCGAGTCGAAGGCCGCGTCGGTGATCGCGCTCACGGCGGGCTCACTCGGCGGCGTGTTCGAGGGAATCATGTCCGTAGCGCGCGCGTTAGGAGCCGAGACCGCCGGACTTGAGTTGGTTCAGCGCGAGCGCGCCCGGCTTGCAGCCGTACGCGACCGGACAGCGGGCCTTCGAAGGCCTTCGGTGGTCACAATCGAATGGATCTCGCCACTGTTCGCAATGGGGAACTGGGGACCTGAGCTCGTTGAGACCGCCAATGCCGAACTGCGGATCGGCGAACCCGGCGGCTATTCAAGCGCGATCGGCTTCGAACAGTTGCTCGAAGCCGATCCGGAGTACCTGATTGTCGCTCCCTGCGGGTTCGGCCTCGAGCGGGCCTTAAGCGAGCGAGACGTGCTCGAAACCCTGCCGGGCTGGAACTCGCTGCGTGCGGTGCGGGACGGCAAAGTCGCCTTCGCCGACGGCAACCTGTTTTTCAACCGGTCAGGGATGACAGTTTCACAAACCGCCGAAATGATTGCCGAGATGATCCACGGCGTGGTGTTCGAAACCAAAACCGAGGGCGTTCACTGGCGCTGGCTCGATCGCGCCTGACCTCTCAGGCGCCGTTCTTCTTCCACCACTCGATGAACTGCGGGAACGCGACTTCCGGCTCGGGGGCTTTCGGGAAGTTCTTCTTCTCCCATTCGAGAGAAACGTAGCCCTTGAAATTCAGCTTCTTCAGGCTGCTTACGATCGTGCCCAGCGGGACCTCGCCCTGGCCGAGCAGTGCGATGTCGCGTTTGCCGTCCGGAAGCTTCTTTTCGTCCTTGAAATGCACATGCTCGATGTAGGGACCCAGGTTAGCAGCGCCCGTCGCGGGGTCTTCACCGGAACCGGCGATCGCATTCGCGGGGTCCCAGGTAGCCGCCGCTCCGTGGCAGCCGCAATCGCGCAGAATTGCGAGCATGTCGGTCGAGCGGGTGAAATCTCCGTGGCTCTCAAGCCGCATGTTCACACCGGCCGGACGCCCGTATTCGGCGAGAGTCCACAATGCTTCGGAGATCCACTTCATAGTGGACTGGCGGTCGGCGCCTGCCTGAACCTTGTCCCCCCAGATGCGAAGTCCCCGGGAGCCAAGACCCGCGGCGATGTCGATATTCTTCTTCGCTTCTTCGATCTGCTGTTTGCGCTTCTCGGCATCGACAAAGTGGAAGTGAGCCCGCGCGGCCACCTGTGAGATTGCGAGGCCCCGGCCTTCGACTTCGCGCTTCGATGCCGTGAGCCGGCCCGCACTCAGTTCCGGAAGATCCCACAGAGCATCGGTGCCGCTAAGGAACCGCAGTTCCACACCGTTGAAGCCAAGCTTCTGCGCCTGCTCAAGCGCGTGCGAGAAAGACCAGTCGGGACAACCGAGTGTGGAGAAGCTGATTTTCATCGCCATAATTTCACCGGCATCATGCGTTTATAACTTATAGCAGTATATGGCTGAACAAACGATTGAACCCTGGCTGCGCGGACTGCTGCCCGATGTGGACCCCGCAATCGGCCACCTGTTACGCGGGAGCGAGCAGATCCGCGAGGATCTTGGACGCGCGCTGGCGCCTTTGACCGTCGCGGAACTGTGGGCGCGGCCCGATGGCATGACGCCCGCCGGCTTTCATGCAAAGCATCTCGCCGGCAGCACGGATCGGCTGAGTACGTACCTCGAAGGGCGGCAGCTCGACGAGCGCCAGTTGCACGCTCTCGAAGCGGAGGGCTCGGGAACCGAGTCAGCCCAGGAATTGACAACGCTTGTCAGTGCCGCGCTCGACCGCTACGACCTCTTAATCCGCGCTCTGCAGCCGGGGGAATTTGGCGCCATCCGGCACGTGGGAAGGCGCAGGTTAGAAGTGACTGCGATCGGACTTGCCATCCATATAGTCGAGCACGGGCAACGGCATGTCGGGCAGGCAATCAGCGCCGCGAAACTCGTTACATCGCGGCGGGAATGCTGAGCAGACTGTCGTTGGGATAGAAATGATCCACATTGTCCGGCGTGATGATCTGGTGCTTGGTGAAAACGGCCGGCGGAACCGCCTTGTGTAACAGAACATCGAGCGCGAGGCGCACCAGCCCTTCTCCATATTGCTCCGGGAAGTAGGCAACCGACGCAATGAGGCGCGTCTTTGCCAGGCGAAGCTCCGCGCGTGCTTCTGGTTCTCCGTTCTGGCCCACGATGGCGCAGTCTTCGGAACGGCCCGCTTCCTGAAAGGCGCGCAGCGCCCCGAGCGCGCTGGAATCATTGGCGGCGCCCACCAGAATGCGGGTCGCCTTCGATTCACGCAGGTGTTTGCGGACGCGTTCGAGCGAGGTCTGAAACTGGCCATCGCCATCGATCGGAACCACCTTGCACCTTTCCTGCATGCGCATGACTTCAGACAAGCCGGCCAACATGCCGCGAATACGCGCTTTCGGCAGCGATCCGGCTCGGTGCAGTTCGATCAGAAGCACTTCATCGACTTCGCCGTTCCAGTGCCGTTTCGCCCAGCGCCCAAGGTAATTCCCGCCGATCAATCCGGCCTGGTAATTGTTGGCTCCGAAGTAAGTGGCGCCGGGGTGCGGAATGTCGATGGCTATAAAAGGAATGTTGGCTTCGAGGTACTTCGAGGCGATGGCCGGCGCGATGACTTCGTCGGCCTGGAATTCGATTACCAGATCGACTTCCTGCCGGATCAGATAATCCGCACTGCGCAGCGCGATTTTGGGCTGGTAGCGGTTATCGACCGTGATGAGTTCGACCTGCTGCTTCTCGGCGGCGGCTCGCAGCCCCGCGCCGACCTCTTTGTCGAATGAGGATTCCTGGCCCTGGGCTGCGTAGCCGATCCGATAGAGCCGGCGGCGCCGAACTTCAGAAGTCAGCCGATAGCCATTCTCGCCGACGCGGTCGAGAAAACCGCACTGATGCAGCGTATAGAGCAGGCGGAAGCACATGCCTTTGTTGTATCCGGTGCGGAGAACCACTTCCCTAAGCCGCAGCACGTCGCCCGTGGTCTGGAACGCCTCCAGAACTTTCGAGGCATGAACGATGGACTTGACCACATAGCGGTTGTGATTTGGATTGCGGACCGTTGCGGCCATAGGCGATAGTCAACAGTTTTACAATTTTAAAGTGCAAAACACAACTGTATCGGTACGCGGGACGCCCGGCACCGTATAGCCCTGCCCGGCAACGCGATATACACTTGGGTTAGATGCGCACTCCGTGGGTTGAAAAACGCCGGACCGATTCGGTCCGCACTCAAATGCATTATGCCCGAAAGGGCCTGATCACTGAGGAGATGGAGTACGTTGCCCGGCGTGAGCGGATCGCGGCCGAACTGGTTCGCGACGAAGTGGCGCGCGGCCGGATGATCATTCCGGCCAACATCAATCACGCGAATCTCGAGCCCATGGCAATCGGGATCGCATCGAGCTGTAAGATTAACGCCAACATCGGGAACTCGGCCACCACGTCGAACATCGACGAAGAACTGGACAAGCTGCGGTATGCGGTGAAGTTCGGCGCCGACACCGTGATGGATCTTTCGACCGGCGGCGACATTCCCGAGATTCGGAAGGCGATCATCCGCGATTCTCCGGTGCCCATCGGAACAGTGCCGATCTACGAAGCGCTTTCGCGCGTCCGGCGCGTGGAAGACCTGAATATAGACGTGATGCTCGAAGTGATTGAAGAGCAGGCGGAGCAGGGCGTGGATTACATGACCATCCACGCGGGCGTGCTGATCCAGTATGTTCCTCTCACATCGAAGCGCATCACCGGGATCGTGAGCCGGGGCGGCGCGATTCTGGCTGAGTGGATGGTGAAGAACCATAAGCAGAACCTGCTGTATGAGAACTTCGACCGGATTTGTAAGATTTTCCAGAAGCACGATGTGAGCTTTTCTCTTGGCGACGGACTGCGGCCCGGCTGCATTGCGGACGCGAGTGATGCGGCCCAGTTTGCGGAGCTAAAGACGCTGGGTGAACTGACCAAGATTGCCTGGGGTTATGACGTTCAGGTGATGATCGAAGGCCCGGGTCACATTCCGCTCGATCAGATTGAGATGCAGGTGACGAAAGAGCGCGAGTTGTGCCACGAAGCGCCGTTCTACACGCTTGGACCTTTGGTGACCGATATCGCGCCGGGCTACGACCACATCACGTCGGCAATCGGCGCGGCGATGATCGGATGGCACGGGGCTTCCATGCTTTGTTATGTCACGCCGAAAGAGCACCTCGGGCTACCGAATCGCGAAGACGTGAAGCAGGGGATTATCGCGTATAAGATTGCGGCCCATGCGGCCGACCTGGCGCGGCACCGGCCGGGAGCGCGGGATCGCGATGACG
This sequence comes from Terriglobia bacterium, assembly GCA_963840735.1. Taxonomy (GTDB): domain Bacteria; phylum Acidobacteriota; class Terriglobia; order Bryobacterales; family Bryobacteraceae; genus BOG-234. The sequence goes on along the minus strand of CAWIZX010000010.1, from coordinate 126,798 downwards.
AATTGTCACGCGCCCGCTACCGCTTCGACTGGAACAAGCAGTTCGAGCTTTCGCTGGACCCTGACACGGCGCGCAGTATGCATGACGAGACGCTGCCCGAAGAGGGGTTCAAAGACGCCGCGTTCTGCTCGATGTGCGGCCCGAAGTTCTGCTCAATGAACCATTCGGCGAAGGTGGAGACGTTCACGGCCGAGCAGGCGGATGAGGTTCTGCACAACATCGCATTGCACAATACCGCGGTCACCGCGGGCGATTAGCTGTTTCGAAGTGCCGCGATAATCGGGGCCAGCTTTCGTTCAAGCTTTGCGGGATCGCGCGTCTGGCATTCCCAGATTTCGAACACGCGCCAGCCCTCTTTGCGGAGGGCGGCTCGGTTGCGTTTGTCGCGCTCTGCATTGCCGCGCCTCTTCTCAGCCCAGAAGTCCTTGTTTGTAGCCGGCGCGGGCTTGCCATATCGGCAGCGGTGCATGTGCCAAAAGCAGCCGTGAACGAAGACGACGGCGCGTGCGGCGGCAAAAACCAGGTCCGGTTTGCCGGGCAATTTCTTGCCGTGCAGACGGTAGCGCAGACCGGCCGCATGCAGGATTTTGCGGACGGTCATTTCCGGTTTGGTGTCGCGGCCGCGAATCCGCGACATGTTGAAACTGCGCTGCTCGGACGTGTGAACGTCGGTCATTCCGCACCGCCGCCGAATGTCATAATAAGCATTGTTTCAGGCCCCCAGGTTCACTTTTATCGATCTGTTCGCGGGTATCGGCGGAATGCGTCTGGGCTTCGAAGCGGCGGGCGGCCGCTGCGTGTTCACGAGCGAGTGGGACAAGTATTGTCACCAGACCTACCGGGCCAATTTCCCGCACGATGAGCATCCGATTTCGGGCGACATCACGAAGGTAAACACAGAGCAGATTCCGGATCACGATGTCCTGCTTGCCGGATTTCCTTGTCAGCCGTTCAGCATCGCGGGAGTTTCGAAGAAGAACTCTCTTGGCAGGCCTCATGGGTTCGAATGCAGGACGCAGGGAACCCTGTTTTTCGATGTAGCGCGCATCATCGACGCGAAACGCCCCCGCGCGTTCCTGCTCGAAAACGTCAAGAACCTTATGTCGCACGATAAGGGCAAGACGTTTCAGGTGATGCGGGAAGTGCTTCTCGATCTGGGCTACAGCATTGCGACAAAAGTTGTGGACAGCGCTGCATTCGTTCCGCAGCACAGAGAGCGGATCTTTATTGCCGGTTTCCGCGACGATACCTGCTTCGAGTGGGGCGACGGACCTGCGTGCGATGCCGCTGCCAAACCAACACTGGCCGCTATCATGCATCCGCAGGACGGTCGTGAGACGGACCCGGACGGCGGGCGGTACCTCGAACCCGATGGATGCGTCAGGAACAAGTACGCTCTGTCTCCGGCGCTTTGGCAATACCTGCGGGACTATGCGGCCAAACACCGGGCGAAGGGCAACGGGTTCGGATGCAGCGTGGTGGGCCCGCATGAGTCTTCGCGCACGCTTTCGGCGCGCTATTACAAGGACGGTTCGGAGATCCTGATCGACCGCGGTCCGGGGCTGACACCAAGGAAGCTCACGCCGCGGGAATGCGCGCGTCTGATGGGTTATCCGGATTCGTTCCGCATCCCCGTGTCCGATACCCGCGCTTACAAGCAGTTTGGAAATTCGGTGGTGGTGCCGGTGATTCGTTATGCCGCAACACTTATGGCCGAGAGGAGCGTCATCTGACAGAGCCGAAGCTTCCGCTGTGGCGGCTGATAAGCGGGCTGGCTATCTTTGCGCTGCTTTTCACGATTCTTGCGTTCCTCGCTCCGACTTACGTGGAGAACTATCAGCTGGGAAGGTACGTAAAGGCGCTGGCGGCAGAGTCAGGCTCGAATACCGCTTCAGAGGACCTTCTGCGCACCCAGGTTGTCACACGGGCTCATCAGTTGGATTTGCCGGTGCAGCCTTCGGATATCGAGATCGAACATACCGCAGGTAAGGTGCGGTTGCACGCGAAATACAAGGTCAAGTTCGATCTTTCGCTGTATCCGGTAGATCTCCACATGAGCGCGCCTTAGCGGACGTCCGGTTACCAGGGCAGTTCCTTGCCCATGTGAATAAAGCGGCCATTCGGTCCCTCAGGACCGAGCAATGCGAGTTCGACGCTGGTCTTCGCGCCCTCGGGAATTTCGAGCGTCGCGTCCTTGCCGCCCATCTCAGTTTTCACCCAGCCTGGGTGAGCCGAGTTGACCTTGATATTCGTCCCTTTGAGTTCCGCTGCCAGATGTATGGTGAACGCATTGAGGGCGCTCTTTGAGGCGTCGTAAGCGAAGGCTTTGAAGCTTGCGATGGGACTATTCGGATCGGCATGAAGGGTCAGCGACCCAAGTATGCTGGATAGATTGACGATTCTTCCCGCATCGCTCTTCTTCAAAAGGGGCAACATCGCGCGGGTCACTGCAACCACCGCGAAGACATTGGTTCCGAAAATGGTCTGAAGCTCATCTTCAGGAGTTTCGACGGTCCTCATCTGCGTGGCGCCGACTCCGGCATTGTTAATCAGGATGTCGAGTTTACCGAACTTCTCCTGAACGAATTGCGCGGCGCTCTTACGGTCAGAATCGCTGGTAACATCCAGTTGAACCGGATAGGCGTCTATCCCTTCCGCCTTTAGCGAAGATGCTGTTTGTTCCGCCGCCGCGGCAGTCCGCGCCGCCACGATGACGGTGACACCTTTCGCGCCCAGTTGCCGCGCGGTTTCTAAACCAATTCCGCGGTTCGCGCCCGTAATCAGCGCGATTTTCCCGTTGCTTGTCATTTCATCAGCCTCCCTGTACGAGATGTTTTGTCAGGGACAACCGATGCAACGGTTAAGCGGCGAAGTGAAGCTTGCGGTAGGCTTCTTCAGCCCGAACCCAGTCCTCAAGCGGATCGCCACCCTGGCGGCCGCGCTCTTCCCAGTATCCGTAAGCCAGTTTCGCAATCGCGTCGATGGGATCTTCGTGAGAGACAGGTGTCTCAGTGAGGGAAACGAGAATCTCTTCGATGGACTGTTTCGGCTCGGCTTCGACTTTTAACGTTGCCTCTTCAGCCGCTACAGATTTGCTATGCCTCGATGTGGAAACGCGGGTTGTGCGGGGTTTTGAAGCGAGTGCCGTGGCAGGAGCCGCAGCGCTGGTCTGGGTAACAGGTTTACGTGCCATAGGTATAAAACGTCAATTATAGGTCACCAATGTGACAGTTTTACGTCTAAAGGTTTTATATGCCCCATAAGAGATATATTGGAAAATACCGCGGCATTTGCTTGCGATTCTGATGGGTTTGTGGGCTGATCCTAACATCTGCGCTCTGTTGCTTTTCGGTGGCATTGCCGCAATTTATGCAGAATTTTGCTTTCCCGGGACGGTGATTCCAGCGGTAACCGGGTCTGTCATGGTGCTGCTTGGGCTGGCAGGGTTTTCGCGGCTGCCGATCGACTGGCGCGGCGCTGCGTGGACTGCCGGGGCGTTCCTGTTGTTCTACCTGACTGCCAATTTTGTGAAGCGGCGTTCTTTGCGTCTTTGCGGAGCTGCCTGCGGAGCTGCAGCGCTCTGGTTCGGACAACTGATGCTGATTGACAGCACGCGCTCGTCAGCGCGTATCCATCCTGTTGTCGCGGCCGGCATAGCCATCCCTTTGGCCAGCCTCAGCAGCTATCTTTTTTCAATTGCAATTCAGGCCCGCCGCAACAAACGGCCTCTCGATATCCTGAAGGGACAGGCAAACAGCAATCATGACTCCGTCCGATGAAAAAGAGCTGGTTCTCGGGAACAAGCAGCTCATTAGTCTCTTCTTTGTGGTTGCGGCTTTATGCGGCGTTTTCTTTGCGGTCGGCTACATTGTGGGGCGCAACTCGACGAAAGCGAACATTGCGGGGCTGACCGACTCAGCCGGTGCGGCGTCGGCCGCGACCGTCGCGCGCCAGCAACCTGAACCACCGCGCGAGACCGCTCCGGCAGCGCTCGACACCACGTCCTCAGCCCCTGTGGAACCGGCGCCTGCACAGGTGGAAACGCATCCTGCGCAGGATTCGGGTGCGTCCACGCCGTCGGAAGCTCCGAAAGAAGTTAAAGCAGCGAAGCCAGCCAATGTTGCAGTGTCAGCTCCTGAAACCGGCGCGTCGTACCTGCAGGTGACGGCGCTTCCCCGCTCAGATGCGGACAACATGGTTCGCAGTCTGCGCGAACAGAGCTTTCCCGCAATTGTGGCCGCAAGTTCGAAGGACGGGTTGTTCCGTGTGCTGGTGGGGCCCTATCATGAAACGCCTCAGATCGCGGACGCCAAGAACCGTCTCAAGTCGCTGGGCTTTGCCAATACATTCGTACAAAAACAGTGAGCACGCCATTCGTTCAGATTCAACAGCCGCGCCCGCGACTGCCTGAGTGGGCGCGCAGACCGTCCACTCATTTCGAATCGCTGAATGTGTTGAAGAGCGGATTGCGCGCACTGAATCTGCACACGGTTTGCGAATCTGCGCGGTGCCCGAACATTCATGAATGCTTCCACAGGGGCGCCGCGACGTTCATGATTCTGGGCAATGTCTGCACGCGCGGATGCGGCTTCTGCTCGGTCCCGAAAGGCAATGCGCGCACGCACGACATGCGGCTCGACGCGGCCGAACCGGCCAATGTAGCGCGCATGGCGGCTGACATGAAGCTGAAGTACGTGGTGATCACGAGCGTCAACCGCGACGATCTGGACGACGGCGGTTCGGTCCATTTCGCTGAAACTGTGCGGGAGGTGAAGCGCGCTCTGCCCGACGCGCGGGTGGAAGTTCTCACGCCGGATTTCGATGGCAACCTGGCGGCGGTGGCGCGCGTGCTCGACGCGGCTCCGCATGTTTTCAATCACAACATGGAGACTGTGCCCCGGCTGTATCGGCGGGTACGTCCTCAGGCCAATTACCGGCAGTCGCTCGAGGTGCTCCGGTTTGCACGTGAACACAGGCCGGAAGTGATGACGAAGTCCGGGTTCATGGCGGGGCTGGGAGAAACGCCGGACGAGGTGGAACAACTGCTCCGCGATCTGCGGGAGCAGGATGTAGACGTCGCGACCATTGGGCAATACCTGCAGCCGACGCGCAGAAACCTTCAGGTTGCAGAGTACGTAGCGCCCGCGCAGTTCGACAGCTATCGCGATTTCGGCCTGTCCATTGGATTCAGGATGGTGTTCAGCGGCCCGCTGGTGCGCAGTTCCTACATGGCGGATCTGGTAAACGACCAGGCCGCTCACACGTGATTCTGAACTGGATTCTGAGCTTCACAACATCGGCGTTGCTGGTGCTGCTGTTTCCCCGGTTCAGCTTTGCATGGCTCGCGCCGGTGGCGTTGACTCCGCTGCTGATCGCGTGTACAAGAGAGCAGCGCTGGCCCTGGCGGCTCGCCTTTGGATACGCGGCCGGGATCGCTTACTGGTTCGGGCTCTGCAACTGGATTCAGTGGACGCTGGAGCATTATTCGGACGTAAGTTCCGCGGTTGCATGGTTTCTGCTCGCGCTGTTCTGCCTTACGAAGGCCCTGCAGTTCGGCTTGTTCGCGGCGCTTGCGGGGCCACTGACAAAGAACGCGTGGGGCCCGCCGGCCGTGGCCGCGCTTTGGGTCGCGGTGGAGCGAACGCACGCCTGGACAGGCTTCGAATGGCTAAGCCTGGGCAACGCTGGCAGCGATATGTCTGGACCGCTGAGGCTCGCGCCGGTAACGGGGGTCTGGGGCATTTCATTCGTCTTTGCTTTGATAGGCGCGGTAGTCGCAGCAGTGACGATGCGTCGGCAGCGCCTGGCCAGCGCGTGGCTGCTGCTGCTGCCGGGGCTGTTCCTGCTGCCGCCGGTGCCCGAGCCCGAACGCGGCTCCGCGAGCGCGGTGGCGGTTCAGCCCAACATGGCAGACGACACCCGGTGGACCCGTGAGTTGCTGCAGCGGGAGGATGAGCAGATGAAGACGCTCTCGATCTCGCCGGTTCTGAGCGGTTCGCAGCCCGCGGACCTGATCGTGTGGCCGGAAGTGCCGGCGCCTTTCTACGATTACGACCCGGAGTTCGTGGGGATGCTTTCTTCGATCGCGAAGGAGACAGGTTCCGCCGTGCTGGCCGGCGTTGTGGCGCGGGCGCCAGACCGTTCGCCGCTCAATGGCGCCCTGCTGGTGAACAGCGCGGGCAAAGTGGTCAGCCGCTACGACAAGGTGAACCTTCTTCCGTTCGGCGAATTCGTGCCTTGGCCGTTCGGCGCGATTACGCAGAAGATTTCGGGCGAGGCGGGGGACTTCGAAGCGGGGAATCGCGTGGTGGTTTCTCAGCTGGGCGCTCACAAGATCGCGACGTTTATCTGTTACGAGTCAGTCTTCCCTGGGTATATCCGGAAGTTTACGGCGCAGGGCGCGGAGGCGCTGCTGAATATTTCAAACGACAGCTGGTTCGGCAAGAGCGCGGCGCGATATCAGCATCTGCAGATTGTAAGGATGCGGGCGGCCGAGAATCGCCGCTGGATTGTGCGTTCGACGAACGACGGGATCAGTGCGGCCATCGATCCCGCCGGGCGAGTGGTGCAGGCGCTTCCCGAATACCGGGAAGCAGCGGCGCGGCTCCGGTTCTCTACCGAAGCGATCTCACCTTCTATACACGCTTCGGCGACTGGTTCGTCGTGCTGTGCGCGCTGATCGCAGGGGCGGGGCTTATGAGTGGCGTATTACCAGCACGTCGCCGTCTTTGACGATGTACTCTTTGCCTTCGAGCCGAAGCAGCCCCTTTTCGCGTACGCCGGGATAACCGCCGAGGTCGACCAGGGATTTCCAGTTGACCACCTCGGCGCGGATGAACTTTTTCTCGAAATCGGAGTGGATGGCACCTGCCGCGAGCACGGCCGTGCTTTGAATCGGGATGGTCCATGCGCGTACTTCCGTGTCGCCGGCGGTGAGAAAGCTCATGAGCCCAAGCAGTGCATAGGTTGCTGAGATGATGCGCTGCAGACCCGGACTCTTTGAGGCCGTAGCTGATGAGATATTCACGCGCGTCCTCGGCCGGAAGTTCGGCCAGTTCAGCTTCGATTTTGCCGCAGACGGCGGCGACGGCGGTGTGGGCCTTGCCCGCGAGGGGACCGGTGCGGTATTTTTCTTCAACCTCGTGCAGCCGCGCGGCGTCTTCTTCTCCGAGATTCAGAACCAGCAGCATCGGTTTCTGGGAGAGAAACTGAAAGCCCCGGATGCGCTTCTCGTCATCCTTATCGAATTCGAGATTGCGCAGCGGGATGTTCGAGTCGAGCGCCTCTTTGCAGCGGATCAGCAGTTCGAATTCTTTATCGAGGTCGGGGTTGCGGGTCTTTTTGCGGTCGCGGTCCACGCGATCCATGCGCTTCTCGACGACAGCCATATCGCTGAGGATGAGTTCGGTTTCGACATCGTCGAAGTCACGCGCGGGGTCGACCGAGCCGTGCTCGTGGGGCACAGTCTCATCCTGAAAGATGCGGAGAACGTGAGCGAACGCATCCACTACGCGAAGGCTGGCGAGGTAGGCGGGATCGCGCAGGGTTTCTTTCGAAATTGCAGGCGCATCGATATATTCGACGGTCGCATAGCCGATTTTCGGCGGCTGGTATAAGCCGGCGAGAGCATCCACACGAGGGTCGGGAACCTTCGCAACGCCGGTGCGCACGGCCGTGGAACCAATGCGGCTTTCCTGCGCGACGCCGGTAAGAATGGCGAACAGAGAGGTCTTACCCACCATCGGCAGGCCAATAATTGCAGTCTTCATTTTTTAGAGGGGGACTTCGATTTGAGAGAGAATTTCCTGAATAATGCGCTCGCCGCTGGTGCCGGCGGCGTTGCGGCGTGAGGCCAGCGTGGTACGGGCGGACGCCACAACGCGGTGACCGAAGACGCGGGGCGCGAGCGTCTTTACATCGTCAGGCAGCGCGTAGGCCCGGCCCTCGACCACGGCGTGGGCCTGCACTGCGCGGTAAAACGCCTGGGAGCCGCGGGGACTGACACCGAGCGTGAGGCCTTCGTGATTGCGGGTGCGCTCCACGATCGCGAGCATGTAATCGACGATTGCGTCGTCCACCGTGACCTGCCGGACCATTTCCTGGAGTTCGAGCAGTTCTTCAAGGTTCAGCACGTGAGGGGTAGCCTCGCCGTGATGGGCCTCAGGCTGGCGTATGATTTCGCGCTCGCTGCGGAGATCCGGATAGCCGATCCGGAGGCGCATCAGAAAACGATCGAGCTGGGACTCGGGCAGCGGATACGTTCCGTGGTGATCGGCCGGATTCTGCGTGGCGATCACCATGAAGGGGTCGGGAAGAGTGAGTGAGCGGCCTTCGACGGACACCTGCTGCTCATTCATCGCCTCGAGAAGCGCGGACTGCGTTTTGGGCGTGGTGCGGTTGATTTCGTCCGCCAGCAGGAAATTCGTGAAGATAGGGCCGGGCTTGAATTCGAATTCTTCGGTGTGGGCGTTGTAGACGGTGACGCCGAGCACGTCGGAAGGAAGCATGTCGCTCGTGAACTGAAGGCGGTGAAAGCTGCCCGCGACAGCACGCGCGAGCGACTGAGCGAGGGTAGTCTTACCGACGCCGGGTACGTCTTCGATCAGGAGATGGCCGCGTGCGAGCAGGCACACGAGCGCCATCCGCACGGCTTCGTTTTTGCCGCGGATGCTGATTTCGATCGCGCCTTCGATCTGCCGGAGTTTCCCCGGCGAGATGAGCGTGGCGAACGCTGCCGGGAAAGACGACATCAAACTTCAGAATACAACGGCTTTGGGCGGTTACCGGAAGACGGTTTCCGCCGGTCCGCCCGCAGGCCGGGGATATGCGGTAATTCGGTGTTTTGAAGGAGCTGATTTTCGGGTCACTCGGATTTCAACTTTATTTTTCGATTGTTATCAGCAATTTACATCTGAGGGGAGGGTCCGGGCGCAACAGCGGACGTTAATGTTTAATCGCAAGCGGGGACGGTACCCGCGGGCAGGAAAGAGAGAAAAACTATGAGCGGCGACCCGATCATCATTGTCGGCCAGTTCGTTCTGTTTCTTCTGGGCTTCTAATAGCCCTCCTATGCGTGCACAGAGCGCATCACCGATTAAAAATCCCGGTTTATACCGGGTTGCCGCCGCGAGCGGCTCCTCACTCTGATATATTTGGTGATATCCAGTACAGATACTGGCTGGATATCACCAAATATTCACAGGGATTCAGTGTCCGTGTTGCTGAGGAATATCGCGCTTATATGTACGACCATCGCTGCCGCCCTTCTGCTGAAGGGATCGGTTGCCGGCGAATTCGCGCAACATTTCAGCCACCCATCCGAAAAACTAAAAGCAGAAATTACTGCCGCGACCACGGTTTACAACGCGGGTCAATTTAACAGAGCACGACAACTGTTCCGGGCAGTCGCCATTCACGCACATACTGAAAGAGTTTCCCGCGCAGAGGCAATGAACTGGAATAATGCAGGCGCCTGTTCGCTCGCTTTGATGCAGTATGGGGCTGCATTGCAGGACTTTATTCACGCGCGCGCGGTTGCGGAAGGCGCCGGACTGGCAGAGCCTCTCGCAAACACGATGAACAATATGGCTGCCCTGTATCTTCACACGGGTCAGCCCGAGAATGCATTGCAGGTTGCGCTCGAAGGGTTGAAAGTCGCGTCAGCCTATCCGGAAGCGCGCGCGAAACTTCGGTTCCAGAGCGCGTACGCGATGATGCAGCTGAATCGGTTCGATGAGGCGGACGGCCCTGCGCGGCTATCGGTCGATGAGTCGATCGATCAGGAAAACCTCGATACGGCGGCGCGGGAACTCGGACTTCTCGGGGATGAATTAACCCGCGGCAAACGCCTCGCGGAGGCGGAATGGGCCTTGAGCGAGGGGCTTCGGCTCACCAGGACTCACCATCTTCAGGGCGCTGCGAATATTCTGCGCGGACTGGCGAAACTGAGAATGGCGCAGGGCGATTCAAAATCCGCCGCGCTCCTGTTCGACATCGCTTTAGACGAGCCGCCCGGTCTGACGCCGAGGTGGGGCATCTACATGGACCGCGGATACTTCCGGCTGGGCGAAGGCCTGACCGAAGGTGCGCTGAGCGACTTCCGCGAAGCCAGGCAGATTGCGCTGCAGGTGCGGGCGGATATGGTTCCGGCGGATCAGGATCGGGTAACGCTCTCGGCCGGGCTGGGCGGTTTGATGGAAGGCCTGGTGCATTCCGGTAATCTGCTCGCGACGCGGGGCAACGACGATTCCCTGCTGCGTGAGACCTTCGATGCCGCGGAGCAGGACCGTTTGTGGAGTCTGCGGGCGCTGGTCCCGAACGGCGACGACTGGCGGACACGGCTTCCCGATCGGTATTGGGAATTGCTGGCGAGGTATCAGGCGGCGCAACGGGCGTCGATCGGCGCCGGCTCGGGGTTCGATCGCGGCAAGATGCTGGCGCTGGTGACGGAACTGCAGCAGATTGAAGCGGGGGCGGCGAGCGGCGCGCCGGCGGCAAAGTATTCGCTCGACCCGGTGAGTGCTTCCCCGCTGGTTCACATTCGCGGCGTGCTTGGCGATGAGAGCGTCCTCTTCAGTTTTCACGTGACGAAAACCAGTTCCTGGCTGTGGGCTGTGGACAAGACGCACACGGCCGTTTACCGGCTGCCTTCCACATCGGTTCTTGCGGATGAGGTCAAGCAGTTCTCAACTGCGATCGAGAAGGGCGAGAATGCTGCCGCGACGGGCAATAAACTTTATCGCGATCTTTTTGGGAAGGTGCAGGCGTCATTCCTGAATCACAAACAGTGGCTGCTCGAGCCGGATGGTCCGCTGTATGAAATGCCTTTCGCGGCGCTGGTGGCCGGGTTCGACCGGAGCGGGCAACCTGAATATCTGATCGAACGCAATTCTCTTCAGTTGCTGCCGGGAGCGATGCTGGCCGAGCGAGGTACGCTGCGGCGGGATGGCGGCTTCCTTGGCATCGGGGACCCTGTTTATAACGCCGCCGATCCGCGCTTCATAAAGAGCGGGTTCCAGCAGCCTGGTTTCGGCAGATCGACGTCTCCTCAACTGACTTTGCCCCGCCTGCCGAACACGGCCAATGAACTTCTGGCCTGCGCGCGCGAGTGGAAGGGCGGCAGGACAAAACTGCTGAGCGGCGCCGACGCCACACTTCCGATGGTGCAGGAAGCGATTAAGAACGATCCTTCTGTGATTCATTTTGCGACGCATGTAGTTACCTCACCCGAAAAGTTCTCCTCCGGGCTGATCGCTCTAAGTCTCAATTCCGAGGGAGCGATGGGGTTGCTTGGTCCGAGGGAGATTGTTGCGCGGCGCGCCAAGGACAGCCTTGTGGTGATGGACGGGTGTCATTCATCGCAGGGCGCTTCGGTCTCGGGCGCGGGCCTGATGGGACTCACCCGGGCCTGGATCGGGGCGGGCGCAAACGCTGTGGTTGCGACACAGTGGGACGTGCCCGACAGTTCCGCGCAAGCTGTAATGACGCATTTTTACCGGGCGCTGAACCGATCGGCAGGACTGTCTCTCGCCGCGGCTATGCAGCAGGCGCAGAGCGGCGAATTGCACGGGCCGAACGGAAAAACGCCGCCGATACGCTGGGCGGGATATTTTTTGCTAAGCAGAATATAAGAGCGGGAATATTTGTGCACCCACTGGTAAGATCACAATCAATGGCGGAGAATCCGGAATCGCAGACACCCCGGAGCGATGCCTTTCAGGTGCCCGACTGGGCACAGATTGTGGCTCGCATACGTGAACGCGATCCTTCGGCAATGGAGGAACTGTACGCGGTATTCGAAAAAGGTATCCGCTATTTCCTGCTCAGAAATCTTGGCGCCGAAGAGCTGGACGACAAAGTTCACGATTGTTTTGTGATTGTGGCCCAGGCCATCCAGAACGGCGAACTGCGCGACCCCGCACGCCTTATGGGCTACGTGAGGACGATCGTCAAACGGCAAATAGCGGCGAGCATCGACGCGGCTGTGACGCGGCGCCGGACCCACGTCGATTACGAAGAGACGATGTTCAGCGCGGCCGACTGGAAAGACGATCCGGAACGCAGCTACCTCGCGCAGCAAAGGAGCGACATCGCGAGGCGGGTATTTGGCAGCATCTCGCGCAAAGACCGCGAAATACTCGACCGCTTTTACGTTCAGGAGCAGTCTCAGGAACAGATCTGCAAAGAGATGAGCCTGAGTTATAACCAGTTTCGGCTGCTGAAGTCACGTGCGAAAGCGCGGTTCGGGGAGTTGGGTAAAAAGCTCGCGGCAAATTCCGGGATCAGGCTCCGTAAGACCGGCTAAAAAAATTTTGAGAATTTTTTTGCTCCACCGGTACTATTCCCGTAAGGAGCAAATTGTGGATCTAACTTTCCACGAATCGGAAGATCGCCTGGAGCTGTATGCTCTTGGGCGGTTGGGGGATTCGGAAATTGAGCAAGTTGAAGAACATCTGATGGTGTGCGAACCCTGCAGAGAGCTGCTGGAGCAGACGAGCGTTTCAGCTCTGGCTTTTCGCGAAGAACTCAGCAAACCTGTTATCCATCGTCCGGCGTTCGAAGGCTGGTTCGGCTGGTTGACTCCGCGGGTCATGTCTGCCGCCGCATTCGCGGTGTTTGTGCTCGCGGCAATTCTCTATTGGGGTGGCGAAAGCCGCCTTGCGCCCGTTGCCTCCCTGCAGTTAACGGCTATGCGCGGTGGCATGCAATCCGTCGGTATTGCCCGGGAAACCGACCTGGTTCTCACGGATGCGCCGGCCGCGGGTACGCCTTTGAGCGTGGAAGTTGTGGATGGCAGCGGGACGGCAGTCTGGAACGGCACTGGCAATAACAGCGGCCGGGGCGTGGAACTGAAGATTGCAAACCGTCTTTCACCCGGCGATTACTTTGTGCGCCTGCGGTCCGCGAAAGGCGAATTGCTGCACGAGTACGGGTTCCGGGTCAGGAAGTAGAAGTGCGGGCCGCTATGCGGCGTGTACCGCCCCGAAACGCCTGTCTCGCTGGCGAAATTCGGCTACGGCGCGCTGCAGATCCGGCGCGCCGAAATCCGGCCACATGAGCCTGCTGAAGATCAGTTCGGCGTAAGCGCACTCCCACAGCAGGAAGTCGCTCAGGCGCTGTTCGCCTCCCGTGCGGATTAGCAGATCGACGGGTTCGAGCAGTTCCTCGCGCCGAATTGCCTCGCGTGCGGAATAGTCGATCGCCAGCCTTAAATGCAGCCGGGTGCAGAACGCTGTGCTCGATTCAGCGCAGTCGATGGATTCGAGAAGCGTGTCCGGCAGCCGGTCTCGGCGGCCCACAACGGAGAGCCTGACACCACTGCCGATCAGTTCAGGCGTTTCCTCCTCGATATAGCAGGCGAGAAGAGCCATCAGGGATTCGGTTTCTTCAGCCGGACGCTTCCAGTTGTCGGATGAGAAGGCATAGGCGGTAAGTGTGGCCACCCCGCACGACGGGGCTGCTTCCACAATCTTTCGGAGCGCCTCGGCCCCGGCGCGATGACCTTCGAGGCGGCATAATCCCCGTTGTTCTGCCCAGCGGCCGTTTCCGTCCATAATGGCGGCCAGGTGTATTCCGTGCGGATATTTTGCGGTTCGCAATGAGCTTTGCATTGTAAAGTATCCTTACAAATTTTTTTTATTGCCGGCGTGTTGCTTTGATCAGTGCTTCCATGTGGGTCAGATAGCCGTTGAGCGCGCCACGCCCTGTATCGGTCAGGCGGTACTCACTGCGTGGCAGCCGGCCCTCGAATTTTTTCTCGCATGAGATATACCCGGCGTCTTCGAGCTTGCGCGCGTGAACGCTCAGGTTCCCGTCTGTGGTGCCAAGAATGTCTTTCAGCTCCCGAAATGTAAGGCTTTTATTTACGGACAGGGCGCTTACGATGCCCAGGCGCAGCCGTTCATGAATGATGCGGTTGAGCGCGCGGGCGCCCGAACCCGCGGAGACAAGGCCGACCGGGCCCTGCACTGTTTGCTTTGCAGATGCGGACAAGGGTTTAGCCACCGTAGTTCCTCGCAATGATCAACCCGAACAGAATGTGCAGACCGCCGAACCCGAGGGCCATCAGGAAATCCGCCCAGGCAAGGGGCGAAAACGCGGCAACTGTTCCCAGAAGCAGAAAAGAAATACCCATCATCGGGACCACGCGCACGGAAAATGCGCCGCCCGAAGAGACACCGGCGCCGTACAGCAGCAGCCACAGCGAAGGCAGCAGATGCGTCAGTCGCGCCCGGTAGAGCACGGCTGTAAACAGCGCTCCCACAAATACGGATGGAGACATGGCCAGCACGAAACGGCGGAAGGGCCGGGTTAACAGCGTGGTTTCGTTACGAGCGGCTTTTCGGTAGGAAAAGGCGAGCCCGATCAGCAGCGCCAGGAAGGCTTCCCCGCTCCAGATGGCAAGCCACGCCCGCGGGCTTTTGCTCAAATGCGCCGAGAAGGCGGCGAAGACAGCGGTGGCGCCCATGAGTACACCGCCCATGCCGGGCACTGCCGTGAATGATCCTGCGCTCTCGATGGTGCTCCGAATGAACCTCAGGTTGTCCATCGCCTGGGTGTGAAGACCAAGGGGTTCCGGCGGATCGGGTCGAATGGGCCGGACAGGCGTCATAAGGCGATTATAGGAGTCTGACGAGAACTTTGCAATACAAAGTTCCCGGCGTCGATATTAACATGGTTGTGTGAAACAGCTTTGCCTGATTGCTTTTCTTGTTGCGTCGTCATCAGCCGGCTATGCCGATGAAGGCATGTGGACGTTCGACAATCCTCCGCTGAAACAACTGAAGGACCGGTACGGCTTCAGTCCGTCCGCGGCGTGGCTCGACCATGTACGCCTCGCGAGTGTGCGACTGGGCGACGGCGGGTCCGGCTCGTTCGTAAGTGCGCACGGTCTGCTGTTGACCAACCACCATGTCGCCCGGGGGCAACTGCAAAAGAATTCAACGGCGGAACATGACTACATCCGGAACGGCTTTTATGCGCCTACTCCGGATGCCGAGATGAAATCGCCCGATCTCGAAGTCAATGTTCTCGTCTCAATGGAGAACATCACGGCTCAGGTGCAGGGGGCCGCAAAGAGCGGGGAAAGCTCACAACAGCAGTTCGCCGCGCGTAAGGCGGCTATTGCCTCGATCGAGCGCGAGAGCACCGAGAAGACCGGTTTGCGGTCGGATGTCGTGACCCTTTATCAGGGTGGGGAGTACTGGCTTTATCGCTACAAGAAGTACAACGATGTTCGTCTGGTCTTCGCGCCTGAGCAGCAGATGGCGTTCTTCGGCGGCGATCCCGACAACTTCACCTATCCGCGGTATGACCTTGACATGGCGCTGTTCCGCGTATATGAAAACGGCAAGCCGCTCGAAACGAAAGATTACCTGACCTGGAACCCGGGCGGGCCGAAAGCGGGCGAACTGACCTTTGTATCCGGGCATCCGGGATCGACATCGCGGCAGGACACGATGGCCCAACTCGCCGTCGAGCGCGACCTGCGGGAACCCTCGGTGATCCGGCTGCTGAAAAGCAGGATCGACGCCATGCAAAAGTTTTCCGCGCTCGGCCCTGAACAGGCGCGCAAGGCCGGGTCGCAGATCTTCGGACTGCAGAACTCATTGAAGGCGTACGAAGGCCGGTATAAGGGGCTGCTCGACCCGCAGATTATGGCAGGCAAGCAGAAGAGCGAGGACGATTTCAGGGCGCGCGTCGCGGCCAATTCCGCATGGAAGCGTGAGTTCGGCGGCGCATGGGATGAGATCGCGTCCGCGGAAAAGAAAGCTGCAACGCGGTCGAATCTGATCTTTCGCACAACGGATTCGCAGCTCGCAACGTTCGCGGCGAACATTGTGGATTATGTAGCGGAAGTCAAAAAGCCGGACGGGGAACGGCTGGCGGGCTATCACGAGTCCCAACTCGAATCTCTGAAATACCGGCTCTTGTCGCCCGCGCCCGTTTACACGGATATGGAAATCGCGCGCATGACGGCGGCTCTGCAGTTGGGCGCGGCCGTACTGGGCGCGGACGATCCGTTCATGAAGATTGCTCTCGATGGCAAATCGCCGGAAGCCGCCGCTGCGAAGTGGGTTGGCGGCACTCAGTTGGCGAACGCCGATTTTCGCCGCAAACTGCTCGATGGCGGAGAGGCCGCGGTCGCGGCGTCAACTGACCCAATGATCGTGCTGCAGCGGCAACTGGATCCGCTGCGCCGGGAATCGATCAAATGGACCGAGGACAACGTGGATAGCGTAGAGCAGCGGGCGGGAGAACTGCTGGGCAAGGCGCGGTTCGCCGTGTATGGCAAGACCGCTTACCCCGATGCGAACTTCACGCTTCGCCTTTCGTACGGTCAGGTAAAAGGGTACCCGATGAATGGCACCCAGGCGCCGCCGGTCACCACGTACTACGGATTGTTCGACCGGGCCGCGAGCTTCAATTTCGAAGGCCCGTTCGCACTCGCCTCGCGTTATCAGGAAGGAAAGCAGAAGCTCGATCTTGGAACCACCCTGAACTTCGTGACCACCAATGACATCATCGGCGGTAACTCTGGTTCCCCGGTCGTGAATCGCAACGGTGAGATCATCGGGCTGGTTTTCGACGGGAATATCGAATCGCTGGTCGGCGACTTCGTGTATGACGAGACCTCGAACCGAACCGTCGCCGTGACTACCAGCGGCATGACAGAAGCGCTGCGCAAACTATATGGCGGGCAGACGCTGGTTGACGAACTGATGGCGAAATAGGCCGGGTCGGGTTATTCGTCGCTCAGGTTTCGGTAGCCGCTGTTGTAAAAGACCAGCGGCTTCCCCTCTGCATACGCAGCCGTACGGACCTCTCCGATCAGGATGAGGTGGTCTCCGGCTTCGAACGTTTGCGTGACCAGGCACTCGAAATGCGCTAAAACCCCGTCGAGCAGCGGCACTTCGAGCTCGCCTTTGTGCCATTCGACGCCGTGGAACCGGTTTTCCGAGACGCTCGAAAAACGTCGGGAGAGGTGCTCCTGATGCTCGGCAAGAATATTGATTGCGAAACGGGAACTCGACAGGAAATGCCCCAGAATCGCGTTGCGCAGATCGATGCTGACCAGCACCAGCGGTGGATCGAGCGAAACCGAAGAGAACGAGTTGACCGTCATACCGTGCGGGTGCCCGGATTCGTCTATGACGGTGACCACGGTTATGCCGGTTGTAAACCGGGCGCAGGTCCGGCGGTAGAGCGACGGGTCGATGGGTGCGCGCGGCTCCCGAACGCTCTTGCTTGACATCGAGATAACCCTAATTCTATCATCGGTTTGTCGGAGGGATGTTTGATCAAGCTCGACATCATCAACGAGGTCGTTACTAAGACTGGCATCACCAAGACGAAAGCGGAAATGGCCGTTGAAACCGTTTTTGAGAAAATGAAGCGTGCCCTCGAACAGGGGGACCGCATTGAACTTCGCGGATTCGGTGTTTTCACCGTGAAGCCAAGGAAGACGGGTATCGGCCGCAATCCGAGAACGGGCGCGGAGGTTTCCATTCCCCCCGGCAAAGCCGTGCGCTTCAAGCCCGGTAAAGAACTGCAGACTTTGCAGTAGAAAAAGGCCTTTTGTTCCCAGAAGACGCGATCGAAAGTTCGCAACCGTCGGCTCCACCGCTGTCATCCCGCTTTGAGCCGTCCCGCTTCGAGCCGCCGCGCTTCGAAGCCCCGGGGCCGCCGCCCGCGCCTTACGCACGCCTTTGGCTGCATCTGCTGCTGTTGTTGCTGACCATGTTTACGACAACGCTGGTCGGCGCCCACATGCAGTACAACTTCAGCCACAACCAGCCGTTTTTCGATATTGAACGCCTGGGCGAGATATTCACGCTGGGGCTCAAGAGCCCGTCACTGTTCCTGGCGGGACTGCCGTTTTCGCTCACGCTCCTGACCATTCTGATGGCGCACGAACTCGGCCACTACGTGGCGTGCGTGTACTACAACATCGACGCTTCGCTGCCGTATTTCCTGCCCTCACCGATGCCAATTACGGGCACGCTCGGGGCGTTCATCCGGATTCGCTCCGCCATTTACAGCAAACGAATTTTGTTCGACATTGGAATTGCGGGCCCGATCGCGGGGTTTATTTTCCTTCTGCCGGCGCTCGGAGTCGGGCTGGCGTTTTCTAAAATTCTGCCGGGGATCAATCATCAGGGCACGATTCAACTCGGGATGCCAGCGCTCCAGTGGATCGCGCAAAAACTGATCTTCCCCGGTGTTCCGGCTGCGGATATTTACCTTCACCCGGTCGCGCGCGCGGCGTGGGTCGGCATGTTCGCAACCGCGTTAAACCTGCTACCCGCGGGGCAACTCGACGGAGGACACATCATCTACGCGCTGATCGGACGCTCGCAGAAGTGGATCACAAATATCTTCCTGGTCGCGCTGTTGCCAATGGGAAAATTGTGGACCGGATGGTGGTTCTGGGCGGTCATGCTGTTCTTCTTCGCCCGCAAGCATCCGCCGCTCTACGATCAAACGGACATCGGTGTGTCGCGCACCAAACTGGGGTTCGTTGCGCTCGCGATCTTCCTGCTCTGCTTCAGTATTGCGCCGATTAATGAATGAAAATTTCGGCTACGATCGTCGCGCTGAATGAGGAACTGAACATCGCGCGCGCTATCGAAAGCCTTCGCTGCGTGGACGAAATCCTGGTCGTGGACAGCGGGTCCACAGACGGCACGCGCTCGGTGGCAGCGGCACTCGGGACACGGGTCGTAGAGCAAGCGTGGCTCGGGTATGCGGCCCAGAAGAACTTCGCATCGGGCTGCGCCGGCAATGACTGGATTCTCTCGCTCGATGCTGACGAGTCGCTCAGCGAAGAACTGGAAGGCGAGATCCTGGAACTGAAGCGTGAAGGACCGCGCTTCGATGCGTACTCGATGCCCCGGCTTGCACAGTATCTGGGCCGCTGGATTCAGCACAGCGGGTGGTATCCCGACCGGAAGGTGCGGCTGTTCCATCGTGAGAAGGCCCGCTGGGTTGGCGCTTATGTGCATGAAAGCGTCGAGGTGAGCGGAAGCACCGGTCAACTTCAGGGCAAGCTGCTGCATTTCACGTGCGACTCGCTGGCGGGCCATATGGAGTCCGTAAACCGGTACACGACACTGGCGGCGCGGGAACTTCGCGCGTCGGGGAAGCTCGTTTCGCTGCGCAAGCTGACACTCGACCCGATGTGGACGTTTGTCCGAAGCTATTTGATTCAGCGCGGGTTCCAGGACGGTCCGCAAGGCCTGGCAATCGCGTGGATGGCCGCGCTTTACACGTTCCTTAAATACGCCAAAGCCCGCAACGATCTCGATGCGAATCCTTCATCTCGATAGCGGACGGGAGATGCGCGGCGGGCAGTGGCAGGCGCTGCGGCTGCATGAGGCTCTGCAACGCGGCGGACATGAATCGGTGCTGCTCGCGCGTGAGGGGTCGCCGCTGTCAGGCTATGGGGAACCGCTGCGCCCTTTGCGTCTGGCCCAATTGTCGCGAACGTTCGACATCCTGCACGCGCACGATGCCCGCAGCCATTCTCTTTGCGCGCTCTTCTCGCGCGTGCCGTTTGTCGTTTCCCGGCGCGTGGCATTTCCGGTGAAAACGAGTGCGGCCTCACGCTGGAAATACCGCAGGGCGGCGCTGTTTCTGGCGGTATCGAAGTTTGTTGCCGGGCAACTGCGAGCGGCGGGCGTAGAAGACAACCGCATCGCGGTTGTTTACGACGGTGTTCAGGTTCCCGCCGCTCCGGCGAACGGCAATGAGATCCTCACGCCTCACACTCTGGATGCGTCGAAAGGCATGGGGCTTGCCGTACAGGCCGCTCAGGTGGCGGGCATCGAAGTCCGGGCGACGAACAACCTGGTTCAGGATTTACCGAAAGCAAGGGCGCTGGTGTATCTTTCCGAGTCTGAAGGCCTGGGTTCAGGGATCCTGCTCGGAATGGCCCATGGGGTTACGGTCATTGCGAGCCGGGTCGGTGGCATTCCCGAATTAATGGAGGATGGCGTCACAGGGCTGCTGGTCCCCAACGACGCAACCGCGGTTGCCGCGGCGTTTGCGCGCATAGATCCACAGATCGGGCAGGCGGCCCGTCAGAGGGTTATCACGCACTTCACCCAGGAGCGGATGGCCGAAGCCACCCTTGAGGCTTATAGCAGGGTTCTCGGCCATGCCTGATGCGATCTTCGCGATTCTCGCGGGCCTGTTCGGACTGCTGATCGGAAGCTTTCTGAACGTGTGCATCCACCGTTGGCCGCTGGAGCTTTCAGTGGTACGGCCGCGTTCGGCGTGCCCTCAGTGCCAGCGGCAAATCGCGTGGTACGACAACATTCCGTTACTCAGCTTTGTGCTGCTGAGGGGCAAATGCCGGGGGTGCTCGGCCGCGATCAGCTGGCGCTATCCGACAGTGGAACTGATCACCGGAGCCGCCTTCTTCTGGTTTGTGCTGCGGCTGGGCCCGGGCCTTCTCGCCGCTAAATACTGCGTCTTTTCAGCCATCCTGATCGGACTCATCTTTTCCGATCTCGAAACGCTGCTGCTGCCGGACGAGTTCACGTGGGGCGGGCTCGCGATCGGACTCGGATTTTCGATCTTTACGGGATCGATTCCCGAATCGGCAATTGGCGCAGCCGTGCCGGCGGGCTGCATCTGGTTGCTCGGCTGGCTGTTCGAGAAGCTGCGCCAGAAGCAGGGTCTGGGCTTCGGAGATGTGAAAATGATTGCGATGATCGGGGCGTTTCTGGGGCTTGCGAGCACGCTGCTCACCATCGTCCTGGCGTCGATTCTCGGTTCCGTGGTGGGCCTGATCTACATCAAAGCCGCCGCTAAAGACGCATCGAGCTACCAACTGCCCTTCGGAACCTTCCTCGGGATCGCGGCGCTGTTTACTGCTGTTGCGGGCGAGGCGATGCTTCGCTGGTACACAAGCCTGCTTGCATAAAGCGCGAGGCATCGTCTTTCATCCAGATGTTGTTGAACATCACGTACGTGGAGCCTTCACGCTCGTCAGCCATCCCGCGCAGCTCGTTCAGTTCTTCGTCGGAGTAGCGGTAGCGGTATCCGCCTCTGCCATGCAGCCGCCAGTATCCCGGATTGCCGTGAACCGACCGGCGCTCAAACGGGTCAACACAATGCAGAAGATCGAATTCAGAGCAGAGTTCGGCCACCAGAGGGTCAGGCCAGTCGCCTCGGGGTTCCCATGCCAGCAGGAAGTCCTCGTGGTCAACGGCGCTGAAGAAGGTGCGGAAGTTTCTCAGATTGTCCCGCGTCCGTTCAAACGATTTCGGGCACTGAAAGACGATCACCCGCGCTTTGAGCGTGCGGGCCACGCCCAGCGTTCGTTCCCACGCCAGCCATACCTGTTCAGTGGGACGGAATGAGCCGACCAGATCCGCTTCCGAAGGGCTTAGCTTCGACTTCAGCCGCCGATACGTCGGGCTATTGGAGCGGTGCGTGATCAGTTGCCAGGCTTTGAGGCAGAACCCGAACGAGGGCGGCGCCAGATCGCGCCATTTTTGAGCGAGCGCAATCGATGGCGGTTCGTAAAACGGGTCCTGCAGTTCGACTGTGCTGAACTGTTCGAAGTACGTCGGTTTCGCCTGCCCCCAACCGCAGCAACCCGCAATCACATCAGGGGGCGGGGGTTGCAAGCGGCTTGCCTTTCTCAACAATGTAGACGCCGGACATGCGCAGCGGAACCGTCCCGGTGTTATGCGCATCGTGGCGCGTACCCGCCGGGATTACGAACGAATCTCCGGATTTGACCTTCAGCGCCGGCTTGCCTTCGACCAGAATTTCACCTTCGCCTTCGAGAATGTAACTGACCTCTTCGCCGGGATGCGTGTGCCGCCCCGCAAAAGTTGCGGGAGCGATCTCAATGCGCGCCAGCACCACTTCATGGCCAGGCACAGACAGGTCCTGACGCTGCAAAACCGTGCGCGTAATTCCGGGATTCTGGGCCACCAAAACTCCCGCCGTTACCGCCAGCACCGCGATTCCAAGCCGCATTCGTTCATTCACCTCAGAATTATTGTATTCACCGTACTACCATCGCTGTAAATGAAGAAGATCGCGCTCTCGTGGAGCAGCGGCAAAGACAGTGCATGGGCTCTCGGGGTCTTGCGGAATATGCCCGGTATCGAAGTGGTGGCGCTGATTACTACGTTCAACAGCCATGCCGACCGAGTTGCAATGCACGCTGTACGCCGGGAACTCGCCGAGGCGCAGGCGGAGCGGGTTTCCTTACCGCTTTGGCCGGTTCACCTGTCGTGGCCATGTTCGAACGATATCTACGAAAACCTGATGAAGTCCGTCTGGACCAGGGCGCTCGACGCTCAGGTCTCCGCCATCGCATTCGGCGATTTATTTCTGCGTGACATTCGCGCATATCGCGAACGGCAGCTTGAGGGTACCGGGCTCGAGCCGCTCTTCCCTTTATGGGACTTGCCCACGGGTGAACTCGCTCAGGAGATGCTTCGCGGCGGTTTGAAGGCGAAGATCACCTGCATCGATCCATCGAAACTCCACCGTTCCTTCGCTGGCCGGGATTTCGACCGCGAGTTCGTCAGCGATCTGCCGCCCGGGGCAGACCCGTGCGGCGAAAACGGTGAGTTCCACAGCTTCGTTCACGATGCGCCGGTGTTTTCAGCGCCTTTAGAGATCGAGACGGGAGAGATAGTGGAGCGTGACGGCTTCGTGTTTGCCGACGTGGTTCAAACGGCTAAACGGTGACTACCAGAGAACGCCTTCGCCGGGGCTCCAGGTGATTCCGGCCGAGACGCGAAACTGAGTGGTCACGGTGGGCTGGTTGGACAGGTTAAACCGCCTGAAACCGAAGTCGAAATGGGTGCCGACTCCGTGACTCAGCGCGCGCGTTAAACCAATGCCGGCCGAGTCTGTCGAATAATTCGCAATCGTTTGAGATACCGACGAGAGCGAAGTGTGATTCGCCATGAAATTCACCCGGTAATAACGAAACCACGTCATCGAATAGCTCGCCGAAATCGCCTGCTGCACAGAAGTCAGCAGGATGCCATTGCCTGGCGCAAGGCCATGCGCGTACGAGATGTTGGCGCTTCGGGCGCGGCCGAAATCTTTCACTAACTCAGCCGAAATATCGGAAAACCGGCTCAAGGTATAGTCGTTGACAATCGCGGTGCTGCGCCCGATGAGAGCGGCAATGGCCGGGTCTATCGTAACCGAGGTCAGGCCCTTGTTTTCGGAGCGCGTGATCCCCGCCCGCAAACGCAACTGTGTCCGCCTGCTGAGCGCATAAGAAAAGATGCCGCCGACGGTGTGGGCATCTGAAACTTCAATCTGGTGTACGAAGGCGTAGTCGGTGAATGAATAATAAGCACCTATGGTCATTCGGCGGGTGTAGCGGTAACTCACGTCGGCCTTCGCCTGATACCCGGTGTTTCCGAAAGTACCCGCGCCGATCCGGTTGACCAGAAAAAAGCCTCCTCCGAAGTTGAATGAAAGCCGCGACGATTGTTGCCACGTGAGATCGGCCATCGAGGAGAATTGCCGCGTCCCCTGATCGAGAATCTGGGTCAGCGGGCTCGCCGCGAGATCGATATTGGCCTGCGACAAGCCTGGCATAAACGTCGGATCGAGCAAAGCGTTACTCTGCGAGGTAATCGAACCCGACTCGGTGAAGTTCAGAATCAGGCGTCTTGTGAATTCGTGCGCGAAATCCGCATTCAGCGAGTGATTGAAGCCGCTGTACTTGTTGTCGGTGGCGTACTGGTTGTAATTCCCGGAATACTGCAGGCCCGCCTGATCGTGCTTCCAGAAATGCCGGCCGCTCAGGCCCCAGTTGGCGCTGTAACCGAAGGCCCCCACATTTTGCAGAGTCCCGTCAGGATTTACTCTTCCCCCTGTCAAGCCTGTGTCGTAAATCCCGCTCATGCCGATCACCGGCGTCCATCTCAACTCGCGTGGAACCACCGGACGCGCCAGCGTGTAGCTGCGGCTCAGAACCGCGGGACCTGCGTAATCCTGAACAGGCGCGCCGCCGGGATCGTCGATTGTGACCTGTGGACCCTGACCGCGCGGATTGACAGGGGTGAGCGAATTCGGAGCCGTTGCAGAGCCGGGTAAAGGATTTTGCGGAGATGGAAAAATCCGCTGCTGCGAGTCACCGGGCGGCGGGGCAGGTATCACAGGCTCTGCCTCGGGCGCTCCCGGTACCGGATTGCTCTTGTCCAGGGGATCGAACATGCGGATTTCCCGCTCACGCTGCTCGGCCGGCGTCAGCGGTGGCTTTGGATGAAGTCCGCCCTGTGGCTGCGCCGGTGGATCGTCAGGCGCGGGGGTAGCTGCGGGAGGCTGCTGCCCCTGCGCAACCGAAATACAAAGGAACCAGGCTGCGGCACAGAGGGAGAGTCTCATCAAGCCCACTCTGACGCCTGGAACCGGTCCTGTCAAGTCTTCGAAAATACATGTGGCACCAAAAAAGTGCCAAATGCGTCAGTATCGGTGTATGAATGTCCGAAGCGTCACTGCTATGTTGCTCGGAGCCGCAGGGTTGCACGCGGCGGAATTGCCGATTCGCTCGGTGGTGCTTTACAAACACGGAGTCGGCTATTTCGAACGGGCGGGTAGTCTTTCGCCGGGCCAATCGGCCAGCCTGGATTTTAAAGCGGCGGAAATGAATGACGTTCTGAAATCTCTCACCATCACTGACGCGGGTGGAAAAGTGACCGGCGTTCGTTACGACTCCAACATCCCGCTCGATCGCAAACTGGGCGAATTCCCGTTTCAGATTGGCGAAAGCGAGCCGCTCAGCGCCGTGTTCGACCAGCTCAAAGGCGCGCGTGTCGAGATGGATTTCGGACCGCAAAAGGTGTCGGGAGAGATTGTTTCGGCCCGGCTTGTGCCTGGCGACAAAGAGCATGCCGAGCGCGAACAACTAACGCTGCTGATGGATTCAGGGGAATTGCGGAACGTGGACCTCGCCGCCGCCGCGGCCATTCGCTTCGCAGACCCCAAACTGCAGGGCCAGTTCAGAGATTACCTGGGCGTGCTCACCGGGTCGAGGTCGAAGGACAAGCGCAGTGTTTATATAGATTCGTCCGATACAAAGTCGCGTGAAGTGCGCGCCAGCTATATCATGCCGATGCCCGCATGGAAATCGAGTTACCGGCTGATCTTCGATGCGGCGGGTCAGCAGCCGGTGCTTGAAGGCTGGGCGATTGTGGATAACACCACGGGCGACGACTGGACGAATGTCCGCATGGCGCTCGTTTCGGGCAAACCGATCTCCTTCATCAGCCAGTTGTACGATCCGAAATACATCAACCGACTCACCGCCTCGCTTGCTGAAGACCAGGCTGTCGCTCCCACCGTTTACAACGGCGCCATTGCAAGCCAGCAGGGTCAGCTGGGGCAGCGGTTCGCGCGGAAAGACGGAGACGGCGGAGTTTTGGGCGGCATGATCGGCGGGGTAGCCGGTAACGGCGGCGGCGGTTCGGGCGGGGGTTCGTTCAGTATGGGCTCTGTCGCCCCCATGGCGGAGATGAGCAGCATCAACCCGGCGGGCGCGGCTGCTGAGATCGCGGATCTGTTCGAATATTCCATACGGAACCCGGTCAGCGTGAAGAAGAATGAGTCCGCCATGTTGCCCTTTTTGCAGCAAAAGATCAGCGCGCGCAAACTCATTATTTATTCGGATACCGAAAAGCCGAATCCGCTCAACGCCGCGGAACTCACGAACAATACCGGCCAGACGCTGGATGGCGGTCCCATTACCGTCTATGACTCAGGCGCTTATGCGGGCGAAGCCCTGATCGAAACGGTGAAAAGCAGCGATAAGCGTTTCATAAGTTACGGAGTCGATCTCGGGACGCGCATCAGCACCAGCATGGATTCGCACAACGACAACGTCCGGGAGCTGCATGTTCACAACGGGATGCTTACCACCCGGTCAGCGCTGATTCAAAAGAAAACGTATAAAATTCACAATCTGGACGCGCGCGCGAAAACGCTCATCATCGAATATCCTTTGCGCCAGAACTATAAGCTGATCGATACTGCGGCGCCTTCCGAGACGTCACGGGATGTTTATCGCTTTGAAGTCAAGGTGCCCGCGAGCGGCAATGTCGATTTCCCTGTGACGGACGAGAATGTTTACGATCAGCAGACCTCGGTATCGTCCATTACGCCCGACACGCTGCTGGTATATGTCCGGAATAAGACTCTGAGCGATACTGCGCGCCGGCAGTTACAGCAGATTGCAGACCTTAAAACCCGGATCGCCGGGAATGAGTCGGAAAAGCGACGACTGGAAGCCGATGTTCAAAGTCTCACAAATGACGAAATGCGGAACCGCCAGAACATAGGCAGTTTGTCGTCGGTGAGCGGCCAGCAGCAGTTGGTTCAGGATTATGCCCGTAAGCTGAGCGAACAGGAGACGAAAATCGGTGCTGCGCGGGACAGCCAGGCGCGGCTCGACAACGATCGCGCCACGCTCCAGTCGCAGCTTTTGAGTCTCATAGAACACCTGGAATTCTGACGATTCGGAGCCCCAAGTTAAACTCGGGGAAGTGTCTTTCGATGAAGCGATCCGCGCTGCGGCTAAACAACTCGGCGTTCAGCAGCAGTTTTGGGACATCTTCGGCAAGCACCATACCACCTCGACAGAAACCAACCGGTCGGTCCTGACCTCGCTCGGTTTCGACTGCTCTTCGGAGCAGTCTTTGGCCGCGTCCATCGAACAGCGAAAAACAGACAACTGGCACCGGCTGTTACCGCCTGTAATGGTTTGCAGTGAAAGCAGCCCGGTTCGCTTTCCGGTTTGCTCGCCCCAGAAGCTCGACAGCATCGATCTAGCGATACAGCTTGAGGGCGGCGGTAAGCAGAGCATCACGATCGACCTGGTTTCATTGAAGGTGAAGGACACGGCGTCGATTGACGGCGCGGCGTTTGTCGAACGCGAGGTCAGCCTGCCCACGAGGCTTCCTCTCGGCTATCACGAGGTGCGTGCGGGCGCGACCGTTATGAGGCTGATCATCGCGCCCGATTCGGCCTACATTCCTGCCACGGGCAAGCGTGCAGGCTTTGGCGTGACACTCTATGGGCTTCGCTCGGCTCGTAACTGGGGCATCGGAGACTTCCGCGATCTGCACGATCTGATCGACTGGGTCGTTCCGTCACTGCACGCCGATTTCATCGCGCTTAACCCTCTGCACGCGCTGCATAACCGGGCTCCGTACAACACCAGCCCGTACCTTCCGAACAGCATCTTCTACCGCAATTTCATCTATCTGGATGTTGAGTCCGTTGACGGGTATACGCCAGGGGATGAAGTCACGGAGATCGAGCGTTTGCGCGGCACCGAATTCGTCGAATACGAGAAGGTGGCGGCCCTGAAACGGCGCGCGCTCAACCGCATCTACGAAGCGCATCCGCCGGGCCCGGACTGCGTGAAGTGGATCGAGCAGGAGGGCGAACTGCTGCGGCTGTTCTCCATCTATTGCGCGCTCGATGAACATCTTCATGCCGGCGACCCGAACCTTTGGGTCTGGACCGACTGGCCTGAGCAGTACCGCGACCCCGCCAGCAAGGCGGTACGCGATTTCGCGGACAGGCATCGCCGCGATGTCATGTTCCATGGCTGGCTGCAGTGGCTGATCGATAAACAACTCGCCGCCGTTCAGCAGCACGCGCGCCGGGCCGGCATGAGCATTGGCCTCTATCATGATCTTGCCCTTGCCACGGACCGATGCGGTTCCGATCTGTGGGCGCACCGCCCGTTTTTTGTGAACGGCGCGCGCGTAGGCTCTCCGCCCGACGGCTTTGCGCCCGATGGACAGGACTGGTCGTTTCCGCCGCCCGATCAGTACCGGCACCGCGAAGACGGCTACCGGCTTTACACCGAGTCCATCCGCAAGACCATGCGGCATGGCGGCGCGCTCAGAATCGATCACGTGATGCGGCTGTTCCGGCTATATTGGATACCCGAAGGTTCCAATGCCTCGCAAGGCGCCTATGTGAAGGACAGGCCTGAAGATCTGGTGCGGATTCTTGCGCTTGAAAGCGTTCGCAACCAGGCCGTGGTCGTCGGCGAAGACCTGGGGACCGTCGAATCGGAAGTGCGCAAGACCCTCGCGGAATTCGGCATCCTGAGTTACCGGCTGCTGATTTTCGAAAAAAACGAATACGGCTTCAGAGCCCCAGACGCATATCCGGAGCAGGCGCTGACATCGACCACTACTCACGACCTGCCGACGCTCGCCGGCTTCTGGACGGGGCAGGACATTGAGGCTCGTCTGAAGACCGGGACCGTTGACCGAAGCGCGGCTGAAGCTCAGCGTGAGGAACGCCGGCGCGATAAACAGCACCTGCTCGATGCCTTGTTCAGCAAGTATCTGCTGCCGGTCGAATACGAACGCGATGCCGGCGCGCATCCCCGAACTTACGGGCGAACTGCACTATGCCATTGCGGGCTACCTGGCGAACACGCCCTGCACCCTGTGGCTGGTCAATCAGGAAGATATTACGCGCGAAACCCTGCAGCAAAATATGCCGGGCACCACAGCCGAGTATCCGAACTGGAGCCGCAAAATGCGGTGGACCATCGAAGAACTAAGCAGTCTGCCGGAAGCGCGCGACTGTGCGCAGATGTTTCGGCACTGGGCGGAAAAAACCGGCCGCGCTTAGACCTTGAGTTCGTAGTTCAGGCTCTGCATGCCCTCGATGATCCGTGCGCGCGCAGCCGTGATTTCGGGCTCAGTCAGCGTGCGGTTCGGGTCGCCAACCGTGAACCGGAAGGTGAGGCTCTTCTTCGCGTCCGCAGTGTATTCCCTGACGTATTCCACGCGGTCGGCGAACCTGAGAAGCTGATCCCGCACGGTGCCCGCGAGTTCGCGCTCTCCGCACACGATGGTGAGATCGAAGAAGCTTGTCGGGAAGCGCCGTATTGGCTCGAACTTCGTCGCGGGCGGATTTAGTTCCCGCAACAAAGTCAGATCGATATCGAGAACCGAGGCGCGACCGCTTTCAACCAAACCCGGATGCAGTTCGCTGAGCCGTCCGATCTCCCGGCCATGCCACCATACTTCCCCGCATCGCATGGGGTGTTCCCAGGAGCGCGGCGCCGCGGCACGGACCTCGAGCGACGGCGCAAGACACTCCGCCACACGCTTCAGTTCCATCACACCCGCGCTCTTCGAATAGTAAGCGGCCATCAAATGCGCGCGCTGCTCAGGGCCTTTGCGGATCTGATTCCCGATTTCGAAAATCCGGAATTCATCGAAGTGCTTCGCGTTCTCCACGATGTTGCGGTGAATTCCCGGTAACAGCGACGTGCGCATCAGTTCCTGCCCCGCCGCAATCGGATTCAGCACGCGTATGTGTTCTTCCACCGCAAAGCCGAACCGGCTCGCTTCGTCCTCGCTGAGGAACGAATAATTCGAGACCTCGGTAAAACCCTGTGCCGCAACCATCCGCTTCACTCCGCGCAGGAATTCACGCTCAGGCGGATCGTAAGACGGCGCGCACGGAACCAGCGGAGCCGTCGGCGGAATGGAATCGTACCCGATCATCCGACCCACTTCCTCCACCAGATCTTCGGGCAGTGCGATGTCTTTGGTGGCTCGCCACGAAGGCACGGTTACCAGGAAATCTTCGCTCACGCCGAACTGCAGGCTGGTCAGAATGCGCCGCACTTCCCCGGGCTCAAGCTCCCGGCCCAGTTTGCGGCCGAGCCACGCTGTATCGAGACGGATCGGCGCAGGCGTTCTTACTTCCGCAAACCGGTCTGCCAGTCCACCGACAACCCTTATGCCAGGCGAAACCAGCGGCAGCAACTCCATGGCTCGCGCCAGCGCACGCAGGGTATTCTGCGGGTCCTGCGCCTTCTCAAACCGCATCGATGCATCGGTACGGAGCTTCAGTGCCGACGATGTTTTCCGAATGCCTGAAGCCTGAAAGTTTGCGCTTTCGAGAACAATCGACGTGGTCCCGGCCGAGATCGCGCTGTCGCGGCCGCCAATCACCCCTGCCAGCGCAATCGGACCTTGCGAATCGGCAATGGTCAGGTTCGCCGGGTTCAGCTCGTATTCTTCGCCATTGAGCGCCGGCATCCGCTCGCCCTCGCGCGCCGCACGCACGAAGATGGTCTCGCCGTGCAGCTTGGCCCTGTCGAACGCATGCATGGGCTGCGCCAGCTCAGCCATGATGTAGTTCGTTACATCGACAATATTGTTGATCGGATTCAGCCCTACGGAGGTCAGCCTGTACTGCAGCCACAAGGGCGATGCCTGCACCGTGACGTTCTCGAACACCAGCGCCGAATAGCGGGGGCAGAGTTTCGCATCTTCGATTTCCACCTGCACCGGACCGCCCGGAGCAGGCAGCAGGGTCGCCTTGACGCGGTCGTGCAGAGTCTTGCCCGGTGATCGCCGCCACCTCGCGCGCCATCCCGTAATGTCCCCACAAATCCGGGCGATGCGTGATGCTCTTGTTATCGATCTCGATAATGCTGTCGGCCTCCGGCAGCGATTCCGCGCCGTTCAGTTCGACAATTCCGGCGTGATCTTTGTTGATCCCGAGTTCGGCGGCGCTCGCCAGCATGCCTTCGCTCGCCACACCCGAGACCACCTTAACGCCCAGCGGCACATACACGGTGGTAATTCCCGGCCGGCAGTTCGGGGCACCGCAAACGACCGTCTTATGCCCGTACCTGCCCGCGTCTACCCGCGCCTTCACGTTGTGTCCGCCCGCGATCGGCTCGACGGTTTCGACCCGTGCCGCGACGGCGCCGGCCAACAGCCCGCCCGCGGTTTCAACTCCCTCGCATTCCGCTGTCTTCATCGTGATCAGCCGCTCCAGCGCCTGCGCAGGAACGTCGAGCCCGTCTACGAATTCGCGGATCCAGTTATACGAAAACTTCATGCCATCCCCTGAAACTGGTTCAGGAACCTGAGGTCGCCGCTCTGCAGCCACCGGATGTCGTCAATGGCGTAGCGCATCATGGCCAGCCGCGTTAAGCCCAGGCCGAAGGCGAAGCCGTTCCATTCTTTCGGATCGATACCGCTCGCGCGCAGGACATGCGGGTTCACAAGCCCGCACGGCAGCAACTCCACCCAGCCGCTTTGCTTGCAGACCGGACATCCCGTCCCGCCGCAGATCAGGCACTGGATATCCAGCTCGAAACCCGGTTCCACGAAGGGAAAGAATCCCGGCCGCAGCCTCACCGTGACTTCCCGCCGGAAGATCGCGGTCAGCAGTGTCTTCATGAAATAGATCAGATTTCCAACCGACACGTTCCTGTCGATCATCATGCCTTCGAGCTGATAAAACGTATGCTCGTGCGAGGCGTCCACAGACTCATTGCGGAACACGCGGCCAGGCGCGATCATCCGCAGCGGCGGGCCAAGCTTTTCCATGCCCCGCACCTGGACCGGAGACGTGTGGGTGCGCAGAAGATTCCCGCCATCGAGCCAGAATGTGTCCTGCATATCGCGCGCCGGATGATCGGCCGGAATGTTCAGCGCATCGAAGTTGTAGTATTCCGTCTCAACCTCAGGTCCGTCGAGCACGGAAAATCCCATCGACCGGAACAGGTCTTCGATTTCCCACTGAATCAGCGTGATCGGATGCAGACTGCCTGGCCGGATGCCGGGCGCCGGGACCGTCAGATCCATCCACTCCGAATCGAGCCGTTTCGCGAGCACGGCGTTTTCGAAGCCGCTCTTTCGCGCCTCATACGCGGATTCGAGAGACTGCTTTGCGGTATTGATGAACTTGCCGCGCTCGACCCGCTCCGTCGGGCGAGAGCTTGCCCATGTCTTTACTGAGCTGCGAAAGCACGCCCTTGCGGCCCAGCACTTCCACGCGAACAGCTTCCAGTTCCTCAGCGCTCGCGGCGGATTCAATCCGCGCCGAGCGCCGACTCTAAGAGATCCACAATTATGAGATCCAGGCTTTGCGTTTCGCCGCCCAGTTCGCAGGCCAAGATGATTGATGTAAAACAGCAGCAGCGAATTCGGGATACTCGGCTTTGAAACGATCGAACGCGCGCGCCTGCCAGCCTTCGGTCAGACACCGCTTTGGCATCCAGATCTTTTTCGAAAAACCCTCCCTGATTCGGCACGCCCGAGAAAGTCGAGCACCTTCTGGATCATGTCCAGGTGCGCAATCAGAATCGCCTGCGAAAGATCTGTCGCAAACTCCTCGTCGTGAGCCTCCAGCCGCTTCCAGAATTTCGGCACCGCTTTGCGCAGATTTTCGGTATTCACCTTGGGCAGATGAGTCCGGGTCTTGAAGCGTTCGTAAAGCTGATAAGTCCTCAATTTCCCTATGGAAATACCGCGCACGAGTTGCCGCAGGCGCTCTTCACCGAGCTGCAGAAACACGTCGGAAAGCTGCATAAGAGGCCAGCGTAACACAGTGCGTTACAATAACCCGTTTGGGCGAAAATAAGGCGAATTTCACAGAACAATGAGCAATATCGTTATTTTGGGCGCGCAGTGGGGCGATGAAGGCAAAGGGCAAACTGGTCGATCTGCTGGCCGACCGCTTCGACTACATCTCCGGTACCAGGGCGGCCACAACGCCGGCCACACCATCCTGATCGGCGACCGCAAGTTCGTCCTGCGGCTGGTGCCGAGCGGCATTCTGCATCCCGGCAAGACCGCCGTCATCGGCAACGGCCTGGTGGTCGACCCGCTGGCGCTGCTTGAAGAAGTGGAGCAACTGATCGCCGCCGGCATCGACGTGCCGAACCAGCTGCGCATCAGCAACCGGGCGCATGTCGTGCTTCCCACGCATCGGCTGGTCGAGAAAATTACCGAAGCCAATCCCGCGCAGGACGCCCATCGGCACCACGCTGCGCGGCATGGGCCCCTGCTATGAAGATAAGGCCGGCCGCCGCGGCATTCGCATCGCGGACCTGCTCGACCGCGAGTACTTTGCAGACGCCCTCCGCACCCAGATGGAAGACCATCGCAAGCGGGCGCGTGCTTTCGGCATCGAAGAAGAAATCGACGTTGAGGGCATCCTGGCGAAGTATGCCGCGGCCGCTGAACGCATTCGCCCGCTGGTTTGCGACACGGCCTTCCTGCTTGCCGATGCCATGCGAGACGGCAAAAACCTGCTGTTCGAAGGCGCCCAGGGCACCATGCTCGATCTCGACCACGGCACCTATCCGTTCGTCACGTCCTCCAGTGCGTGCGCGGGCGGCGCTTCCACGGGAACCGGCGTTCCGCCCACCAAAATCGACGCCGTCATCGGCATCTCGAAGGCATACATCACCCGGGTCGGAGGCGGCCCGTTTCCGACCGAAGCCCTCGACGGCAAAGGCGATCTGATTCGCAATCGTGGCAAAGAGTTCGGCTCGGTGACCGGGCGCCCGCGGCGTTGCGGCTGGTTCGACGCGCCGTTGCTCCGCTATTCCGCCACGCTCAACGGCTTCGAGACCATGGTGGTCACCAAGCTCGATGTGCTCGATGAACTAGACGAAATTCCGGTCTGCGTCGCGTATAAGATCGACGGTCAAATGACTACACGAGATGCCGGCGACGGTCCGCGAACTGGCGAAGGCCGAGCCCGTTTACGAAACGCTCCCCGGCTGGAAAACTTCCACCGAAGGTATTTCGGACTGGAACAAACTTCCAGGCGCCGCGCAGGAGTACATCATGTTCCTGGAAGATCAGACGGGCGTGGAAGCCGGATGCATTTCCACCGGACCTGAGCGAAATCAGACGGTTCGTCGCACTAATACCAGATTTGCTACTCTGACCAGATAAATCTGGTACGATCCGTGCATTAACGGACGACATGAAACGCCTGTGCTTAGTTTCGGCCCTGTTCGCCGGGCTGGCGTGCGCTCAACCGGATCCCAAAGCGCTGATGATCAAGTCGATCGGGAACTACGACCGCGACTGGCGTGCCGGCATGCATTTCGGTTATTCACAGACCGACGTCACGCTTTCGGACGGAACAAAGGTTGTCGAAGGTTCCGAGGTTGTACCCCTCGAGGGCACGCCCTACGAGCGCCTGATTACGAAAAACGGCAAGCCTCTGAGCGCGGAAGATCAGCGTAAGGAGGATGCGAAATACGAGAAGACGCTAAAGCAGCGTCAGAACGAATCGCCCGCCGAACGCGCTGCCCGCATCAAAAAGTATGAGGACGAGCGCTCGTTCCTGAAGGATCTCCCGAACGCATATGAATTCAAACTGCTCGGCGAAGACACCGTCGATGGACGCCCCGCGTGGATTCTCGGCTTAACCCCGCTGCCCGACTTCGTCCCGACTACTCCGCATGGCTCCATGCTCAAGCACATCACGGGCAAACTTTGGATCGACAAGCAGACCACGCAATGGGCGAAGGCCGAAGCCCACGTGATCGACACCATCAGCATCGGCTGGATTCTCGCGCGCATCGGCCCCGGCGCTGAAATCACGCTTGCCATGACTCCGGTCACCGACAGCATCTGGATGCCGAAACAGATTTGCATTAACGGCAGCGCGAAGGTACTCATGGTTCACAACAAGAACCTGAATGAGCAACTGACCTTCGGCGGCTATCACGCCGACGCGGCATACTCTTCGAAGAAATGCGCGATGGTTCGAATTCCGTCGTAGTAGTTGCGGATATTGTATTTCTCGTTGGGAGAATGCAGTCCGTCATCCGGCAGGCCAAAGCCCATCAGGATGGTCGGAATGCCCAACGTGTGTGGCGAAATCGCCCACAATCGGAATCGATCCGCCCGACCGCGTAAAGACAGTCGGCTTGCCGTAAATATCGCTGAACGCTTTCGCCGCCACGCGAATTGCCGGATGATCCGGATTCACCATCAACCCCGGGCCCGCGCTCAGCACACGCACCTCATACGAAACGCCCGCAGGCGCATTGCCGGCTCACGAACTCTTTCACCGCTGCGACAATCTTCTCCGGGTCCTGCTTCGGAACCAGACGAATGCTGACTTTCGCGACCGCCTTCGCCGGAATCACCGTCTTGGCTCCGACGCCTGTGAAGCCGCCCGCAATCCCGTGTACTTCGAACGTTGGCCGGGCCCAGGTCCGCTCAAACACCGAATATTCCTTTTCGCCCGTCAACGCGCTGGACCCCACCTCATCCCGCAGATACTCCTGCTCATCGAAAGGCAGATGGGTCCAGCTTTCCTTCTCTTCGGCGGAAGGCGGTTCGACGTCATCATAAATGCCGGGGATCAGGATGTGCCCGTTCGCGTCCTTGGCTTTAGCCAGCAGTTCGATCAGCCCGAACACCGCATTCGGAGCGGCGCCGCCGTAGAGGCCCGAGTGCAGATCGCGCGCCGGACCTTTCGCCTCAATCTCCATATACACCAGCCCGCGCAGCCCGATATTCAGCGTCGGCAAACCGGGCGCATACATTTCCGTGTCCGACACGAGCGCAACATCGGCCTTCAGCTTCGCCGGATTCTTCGCCACATACTCGGCCACCGAAACGCCACCGACCTCTTCCTCGCCCTCAACCAGAAACTTCAGGTTCAAAGGCGGCTTCCCGTAAACCGCTTTCAGTGCCTCAACGGCCTTGATGTGCGAATACATCTGGCCCTTGTCGTCAGCCGACCCGCGCGCATACAGATTGCCGTTGCGCTCCGAGGGTTCGAACGGCGGCGTCTCCCAAAGTTCCAGCGGATCGGGCGGCTGCACATCGAAGTGGCCGTAGCAAAGCACGGTGGGCTTGCCCGGAGCGTGAAGCCAGTCCGCGTACACCAGCGGATGCCGCTCCGTCTCGATGATTTCGACATTCTCCAGGCCCGCCGCTGTCAATTTCGATGCGACATATTCGGCCGCCCGGTGCGTGTCCGCATTGTGCTCGGGCGACGTCGAGATGCTCGGAATCCGAAGCAACTCTTTCAGTTCCTCAAGAAAACGGGGTTGGTTCTCCCGCACGTACTTGTCGATGGCCGTGGACATTCGGTTTCCAGTTTATCGGGTTGCAGTTTAGAAGACCTGTTCCACCCACTTCCGGACCAGGTTCCGTGAAAACCCGCAGAGGCGTCGGCGATTATAAATGTATCCGCGCGTCGTCTGCCTCCGTCGCCCGCCGCTATGGCCAAACAATCCTCAGCCGTGTTCGTACCCGCCATCCACGTGGACAGGCAGGCCGACGCGCCCCTGCACCGGCAGGTCTACGAAAGCTATCGCCAGGCCATCCTCTCGGGGCAACTGCGCCACGGCGCCAAACTTCCCTCGACTCGTGAACTCGCGCGCGAACTCGGGCTCTCCCGAAACACGGTCATGACGGCGTTCGAGCAATTACTAGCCGAAGGTTATCTCGATGGAAAAATCGGTTCCGGCACGTACGTCAGCGGCCAGGTTCCCGAAGCTTTGCAACGGCCCGTGAGGCCGCCGGCCGTTGCCTCGCCTCAACTTTCCCTCGCTTCCGACCTGCTCATGCATGAGCACTCGCCCTACACTCGGGGATTTGGCGCCTTCGGTCTGAATCTGCCCGCGCTCGATCAGTTTCCCTGGGCTGTCTGGTCACGCCTCACGTCATCGTGCTCGCGCCGTCAGACGAAAGATCAGCTCAGCTATTCCGGTCCCAAAGGATGGAAGCCCTTTCGGGAAGCCATCGCCGCTCACCTTCGCACCGCGCGCAATGTCCGCTGCGAAGCCGAGCAGGTGATCGTGGTTTCCGGCTCGCAGCAGGCGTTATGCCTCGCCCTCCAGGTGTTGCTCAACCCCGGCGATCGGGTCTGGATGGAAGATCCCGGTTACCAGGGCGCCCGCGAGGCCTTTCTGCTTCAGGGGCTGCGTGAATGCACCGTTCCCGTCGATTCGGAAGGCATCATGGTCTCAGAAGGGCAGCGTCTGTATCCCGACGCGCGCTGCGCCTACGTCACGCCATCTCATCAATATCCCTTGGGCGTGACCCTGTCACTGCAACGCCGGCTCGAACTGCTTCGCTGGGCCAACCGCAATCAGGCGTGGATCCTTGAAGACGACTACGACAGCGAATACCGTTACGTCTCGCGCCCGCTCTCATCTCTCCAGGGCCTCGCCGAGCAGGACCGCGTCATCTACCTCGGTACGTTCAGCAAGGTTCTGTTCCCATCCCTTCGCATCGGCTACCTTGTGGTTCCGCCCGGACTCGCTGACAGGTTCGCGGTCGTGCGCCGCGCACTCGATTGCTTCCCTCCGGTTCTCTATCAGATGATTCTTACCGACTTCCTGCGCGAAGGGCATTTCGCCCGGCATCTGCGGAAGATGCGTTCTGTTTACGCATCGCGCGTCGAGGAACTCAAAGCCTCTGTTGACCGCGAACTCAGCGGCCGCGCGCACATCGAAGCGGCCGATTCCGGGATGCACGCGGTCCTGTTCGTTTCTCCCGAAATCGATGACGTCAGGCTCAGCGCCGAAGCTGCCCGGCGCGGTGTGACGGCTCGTGCGCTGTCTCCCGCTTATCGCGGCGGTCAGTCTCGCAAAGGCCTGGTTCTCGGCTTCGGCGGCGCCGATCTCCCGCGCGATTCGCACCGGCATTGCGGCTCTGGCTCAGGCATTCGACGCTTTGGCCAAAGTGGACCCTTCAGAACCGGCCTAAATGGCTGTGGCGCTTCCCGCGCGGCAGTGAAATCATGAGTGTCATAGAGTGTTTCAGCTATGAACCTGACAGCCGTCGAGATTTCCGATGTAGTCCTGAGTGGCCGACCGGGCCCGTCCGAATACGGAGCTTTTTTCGCCGGGTACATCCGGCTCGTACAAACCGATGACATCGTGCAGGCGCTCAGCCGGCACCTCGGCGAAACCTCCGCTCTGCTGCGCCGGATTCCGGAGGCATCGGCCGCACTTCCCCATGTTCCGGGCAAATGGACTTTCAAGGAAGTGCTTGGGCACGTGATCGACGCCGAGCGCATTTTCGCGTGCCGCGCCCTGCGGATTGCGCGGAATGACAAGACACCGCTGCCCGGATTCGAACAGGATGAGTACATGGCCGCGGCCGCTTTCAATCGCCGCCCCTGGCTCGACCTGATCGAGGAATTCGAAGCCGTGCGGCATTCGAACCTGCTGCTGCTTTCCTGGTTCGACCGCGAAGCCTGGGACCGGCGCGGCACGGTCAGCGGCTACGAAACCAGCGCCCGCGCGCTTGCCTTCTGCATCGCCGGGCACGAACTACATCACATGCTGAAACTGCGCGCGGCAGTTGGCGAAGGGAGCCAGTGACGCCATGGAAATATCCAGAGACCTGCTCTCGCCGAACCGCATCGCGGTACAACAGAACGGCCGCGTCTTCTTTGTGCGCCTCGACGACCTTGACTGGATTGAGGCTGCCGACAACTACGTCCTGCTGCATTGCGGCCCACACACCTACACCGTTCGGGCAACTCTTAGCGAACTCGAACGCATGCTCGATTCACAGCGCTTTATTCGGATTCACAGGTCGTCAATCGTAAACTTCGACCGGATTGCCGAACTCCAGACCTGGTTTCGCGGCGATTACCGCGTCATTCTGCGGGACGGCACTGAACTGATTCTTAAGAAGCGCTATCGTGACGGGCTTGAACGGGCTGCATACTGGCTGCGCGGCGAGCCTTCGCACAAAGCCGACGCCGCCTGACCGCCAGCACCCCGATACCCGCCACCGAAAACCAGAATGCGGAGGGCTCCGGGGTGGCCGTATTCGCGGTCACCTCATAGATGGAGCCCGAACCGAAGTCGGAAATGAACAGGGCATTTGCCGTTGTATAGATGCCGATGGGCTGGTACACGCCTTTCTGACTGTTCTCTGAAAAGTGAATGTAATTCCCGGTCGCGAAATCGTAGTAACCGACGGCGTTCTCTTCGTTGGCCGCGCCCGTCAAAAAGCCCCTGCCCGAGAACCCGAGAAAGATTCCGTCGTTAAACCCGGTGGGGAAATTCGCCGGCGCAAACGCCATCTGGGTCACACCCTCGCTTTCGGAACCGAGCGCCGTCCCGTTCGGAAGCGGCTGAATCGCGAAGAACGGCTGAGTGCAGCCTGAGCCGACCGGCGCCCCCGTCCGGTACTGAATGTAGCAATTCGGATATCCGAAATCCGGTACCACGCCGCTGTTGAAATCGCTCGCGGAAATGCGGTCGATTTCCTCGGCCTGGGGCGGCTCGTCCCCATAGGGTCCGGTCCCGTCGATGGCATTGTCCGCAAAGTAGAAGTCTCCCGTTCCCGGCTGAAACCCCATTCCGATCACATTCCGGATGCCGGATGCCACTTTGCGCAGATTCGAGGCCGACGGAACCGCGCCGCTCAGATCGAGCGTCACCGCGTACAGCGAATCGCCTGAAAGAGTACCGGAAATTAACCCGCTGAGCTGAACGGGATCGGTCGATAGCTGATGATCGAATTCCGACCCGATGTTAAACACCAGATCGTAGGAGCCGCTCTTCCCGGGACTCGGTCTGACGGCAATCCCCGGCTGATCGTGCTCCCACCCCGGCGCGAAAGCAAAGTCCAGCGATCCGGCGGGTGTCCATGGGGCGCTCGGGGTTGCTCCCGGCTTCAGCACCGTGATCGTCGGCGCCACTTTATTACTCGCGTAATCTCCGAAGTTCGCGTCGATAAAATATCCGCCCGCCTGTACGAGCCCCGTATGAGCGCCCACTGACGAATAAAGGGTTGTCTTCGGGCCATCGGCCACACCGTCGTGGTTGGTATCGGTTAATCGCACGATACCGGTGCTATAAACAGCCGACGCGATACTCCCGTCCGGCAACTGCACCATGCTCAAAGGTGCGGACAGCCCGTCGGCGAACGATGTAAGTTTGAACTGCGAAGTATCGAAGGCGTTTGAATTCAGCTGAAGCGATCCCGCGAAACACGGCACAGATAAAGCGATTGCAAGGCTCAGAGTTCGAGACAGCATCTGTCGATGCTACCACTTTCGTGCCCGATCCATGCCGGGCCGGCGCGCGACGCGCAATGAAAGAAGCTCGATCTCAGGGCTTCCGGTAAACTTTGCCGCCCTTCATCACGAACGCCACTTTTTGAAGCACCGTAATGTCGTTCAGCGGATTGCCCGGCACTGCGATGATATCGGCGTAGAAGCCCGGCTGAATGGCGCCGATTTGCCCATCCCAACCCAGCAGCTTCGCTCCGTTCAGAGTCCCGGCCTGGATTGAACCCAGCGGCGTCATCCCGTATTTCACCAGCAATTCGAACTCGCGCGCCTGAGTTCCGTGGGGAAACGGCCCCACATCCGAACCCATCGCGATCGGCACACCGGCTGCCAGTTGTTTTCGAAACTCCGACGCATGAAAATCGAGCGCGCTCCTGCGCTGCGACTGTGCGCCTCGTGCGGCCGTGTCAGCGAAATACTCGGAAATCGCAAAGGTCGGCACGGCAAAGATCCCTTTGTCCTTCATGATGCGCATCGTCTCAGGACTTAGAACATCCGCATGATCTACCGACACCACCCCGGCCTTCGCCGCGTAACCCGTTCCCGGTTCGCCGGTGGCATGCACCGCAACGCGCTTCCCTGTGCGTGCCGCTTCCCTCACCGCCGCGCTCAGTTCGGCTTCGGTGTATTGATAGGGCGTTGTGAAGACGCCGTCCTTAAAGGAATCGCGCCCTGTTTCGTAGATCTTGATGAAATCCGCGCCTTCTTTGAACTGCTGACGAATCACGGTCACCAGCTCCGCCGCACTATTTGCCCAGGTGGCGTTCGGCAGCACGTGCTGGTCGGGATTGTAGTGAATCGCGTCTTCATGACCGCCGAGGATATCTACGGCATTGCCGCTGATCCGCAGCCGCGGCC
Organism: Terriglobia bacterium; assembly: GCA_963840735.1. Classification (GTDB taxonomy): domain Bacteria; phylum Acidobacteriota; class Terriglobia; order Bryobacterales; family Bryobacteraceae; genus BOG-234. Next base: position 86,088 of record CAWIZX010000010.1, on the reverse strand, counting down.
CGGGCACCAGACCTTTATCGATGGCGTTCCGCACGGCGGTGTCCGCCGAACCGGCGCCTTCTGTTCCCATGTCCCGCTCCGCAGTGAAGCCGGCCATCAGGTCGTCATGCGCGGCGAGCACCGCGATAATGGTCCGCTGCGGGACCGACTCTTCCACCGTCTGCAGATCTTCAGCGCCGGGGTGCAGGAACAGATGCACGTGCGCGTCAATCATGCCGGGCATGAGAGTGCGGTCGCCCAGGTCGATGATCTCCGCGTCGGCGGGATGGGCGACGGAAGGCCCGGCCTCCACGATCCTTTCGCCCCTAACCAGAACCTCCCCGGGGCTGACCACCTTCCCGCTTTCCACGTCGAGCAGCCGCGCGGCGTGAAGAACAATCTGATGCTGGCCGGGCTGGGCGAAGGCAGCCGCGGCACACAAAAACGCAACAACCGTTTTCATCATGAGCGAGGGTACCAGACCCGCGTCCGCGGCAACACAGGGCGGTATCGGTGCGGATGATAGCCTAACGGGTTACGCATGTCAGCGCAGATCCTTTTACAAGGGCAGGCTGCTGGGCACTGAAGACTTTTCTGCTCGCACCCGCCCGCCGACCGGGACAATCGTGCGTTTGAAGCGCGGCTCATCGTGGCTTGCGTTGCTCGGCGAAGTCTTGCCGCGCGCATTGCTGGCCGAACTGCAGTTGCCTCCCCTCATGCTCGGTTCTTCGGGCGGGGGCCGTTTTCTGGTGATCCTCCCCGATCAGGCGACGAGCCGATGCAGCCTCGCAGTTTCTGGTCCGGTGCAACGAAGTGCTGGCCCGCGTCACTACAGGCGCCGTCCGGATTGCCTGGAGCGCGACAGAAAATCTGGGCGACTGGACTGTCGTACGCAAACGCCTGCAGGACGGCATGGCTGAGAGACGCAAAGCAGCCGGTCACTCGGACCCTCGTTCTTCGATGCCTTCACTCCCGTGTCTGCGGCGTTCCGACGCGATTCCGCGCGGCCTGCGCGATGTCCCGTCAATCGGCTGGAGCTTCGATTTTCCCGCTCTGATTGCCGTCGAAGGCGGAGAGCACCGCTGGGATCTCGGGCAGTCAGGCAGGTATCGACAACATCGCGGTCACCCGGCACGCCGCCCGCAACGGCGACGCGCTCGCGTCCACCAAAGAACTGGCCCGCCGGCCAAAGGCCAAAAGCTCTGGGGCGTGCTGCGCGGCGAAATCGACGACTTTGGCACCCGCATGCGCCGCGTCCAGAGCGTGGAAGAGCACGTGCAGCTCTCGATGCTTTACAAGCAGTTTCTGGCCGGCGAAATCGAGCTGCTCTGCTCCCAGGGCGATTACTTCCAGCGCATCACCGTGCTCCATGCGGTGCGCGCCGATTTCGCGGTGTGCGGATCGTGGGATGCGCTCGCCGGCTTCGCGCGCGAACTGCAGCGCGTCTTCGCCGTTTTCGCCGAAGAAAATCTGAAAGACCTGCCCGGAGCGGAAGCCAGCACCATCACCATGGCGCATGACCCTCGCCAGACCGCTGGGAACCGCCTGGCGCGCGTCTGGGAAGACAGCGCTCCGCGATCTCGAGATCGCCAAAGCCTCCGACAAAGATTGCCTCTATATCCTCGGGCGCGTGCTCGAATGGAAGCAGCTGAACGACGCGGCGGAACTGAAAGATGCCATCGTTCAGCTGAACGAAGAGTTCCGCGGCGGCAAGCAGTTTCTGGCGCCAGCTTCGGAATCTCTATAAGAAGGCGGAAACTCCGGACCGCACGCTCAGGCCGGCCGATCACGAACGCCTGATGGCGCGGGCCATTCGGTTTCAGCGCCGCTTCGCCCGCGTGGCGAACCGCAGGGAACGCGAATTTCAGAAACTGCGCGCGCATCTGATGAAGGAAATGGCCGGCCGCGGAGTCACGGGGCAAGCTGAAATTGCGACCGGAAGGTCTGGTCGCGCTCGAATGGGCGCGGCTGGCAGAGGATTAGAGAACATGGCTGAAGAGCAACGGCGAAACAGACAAAGCCGGTCAGACCTCAGGGCAAATCGGAAACCGTCCGCCCGCGAAGGTGGCGGGCAGGGCCGTCCCGGCGGCGCCGCGGAGGCGCGGGCGGTGGCGGCGCCGCGGTCGGCGACAGGGGTGGCGGACGCGGTGGCGATCGGGGCGGCGACCGCGGTGGCGAACGCGGAGCGACGGCGGCGACCGCGGTGGCGAGAACGGCGCTTCGACGGCCCGCCCGATATCGAACTCGACAAGCTGATCGGCGACAGCCTTTATCTCGATAACCAGGCGCACATCGTCGTCAGCCGCATGCGCGATATGGATTCCGGCACGCGCAGCAGTTGCGCCGCCTCTACAACGCAGTGCGCCGCGCCACCCGCGCGCCGGAAAACGAACGTCAGCACGAATTTGTGATGCTGCGCGCGCGCCTGGCGTACACCATCGCGCGGCACGGACTGCGCAGTCTGGATCAGCTCGAACGCCTGCTCCTGCAGGTCACCCGCAAGAACGAAGCCCGCGGCTACGAACGGTTCCGCGATCTGTTCGAAGCAATCGTCGCTTACAACGAATAAACAGGATAGAAGGATTGAAGGACGCGAATGAGCGCTCACACTGCACAAACGGAATTGAAGCTGATCGGCAAGCTGATCCTCGAAGGCGAGATGCACTGCGAGACCGGTCTCCACATCGGCGCGGGCAAAGGCTCGCTCGAAATCGGCGGCGCCGATAACCCGGTCGTCAAGGACTCGCACGGCCGCCCCTACGTGCCCGGCAGCACGCTGCGCGGCCGCATCCGCGCGCTGCTCGAGCAGTCCACCGGCATGGCCGTCCCTTCCGAACTCGTCTTCATCTCGAAGCGCAAAGGGCAGGAAGTTCGCATCCACCAGAGCGACCGTCCCGATGACGAAATCTGCATTCTTTTCGGCCGCAGTCCCGGGACGCATGGAAAAGGTCGGCGGCGGCGATATCGACAGCAATAACGCCACGCCTGCGCGGCTCAGCGTGTTCGATGCGCCGCTGGTTACGGAAAGCATCACGCCGCAGATGCGCGAAACGCTGGACGACGAACTCACCGAAGTGAAGAGCGAGAACGCCATCGACCGCATCACCTCGCAGGCCAATCCGCGCACGCTGGAGCGCGTTCCCGCCGGCGCCCGCTTCAACGTTCGCATGGTGCTCGATGTTCTGTGCCCGGAAGACGCCGTCCTGCCGGACCTGCTGGTGCAGGGTCTGCGCCTGCTCGAAGACGACACTCTGGGCGGCGGCGGTTCGCGCGGCAGCGGTCGGGTTCGCTTCGGCAGATCTGAAGCTGACCTGGCGCGGCAAGGATTATTACGCCACCGGAGCCGAAGAGCGCGAAATCGCCTCCGGCGCCGACGTCGCCGGTTTGCAGGCAAAGGTGCGGGAGAGCGCGGCCGCTTCGCCTCGTTTGAATGAGCTGACTGAAGTTCAGGCTGCGGCCCACCGGCCCGTGGCGCGCGGGACATCATGCCGGAGACCGCGAGCGGGTGGACGTGGTTTACCACAGCGATGCGCTGTATTCCGCCGTTACCCACGCCATGAAAGCGCTCGGCTGGCTCGATGAATGGCTCGATGCCACCGCGCGGGCGACTGCCGGAAGCGCGGTCCGCTTCAGTTCGCTGTTTCCGTTTGTGGGCAAAACGCGGCTGGTGACTCCGCCGAAGACGACGTGGCCGCCTGCCGCGCCCGGCAAACTGTTCCTCGAATCGACCGACCTGGTGCCGTTCGATCTGGTCGCGGAATCCACCATCGATGAAAATCGCTGGACCGTGGATGGTGAAAGCAGATGCCTGATTCCGTCGGGGTCGCAGGCGCCCTTTTCAGATGGCGATGCGTTCCGCCGCCGCGGTGGATCGGCTGACCGGCGCCACCGAACCGCACCGGACCGCCTGCCTTGAATTTGCCTCGAACGCCGGCTGGTGGGGTCTTTTCGAAACCGCCGATGATACCTGGGAAGCGCGGGTTCAAGTCTGCGCTTCGGCTCCTGGCCGATTCCGGTTTTGGCGGAGAACGGTCGCGCGGCTGGGGCCGCTCCCGTGAGCCCGAATTCTCGGAATCCAAATTACAGAGCGAACCCAATGGCGCCTGGTGGCTGCTGTCTCTCTACTCTCCGGCCGAGTCCGACGCCGTGGACTGGACAAAAGGCGAGTACTCCGCCACCGTCCGCAGCGGCTGGACCGACAGTTCGGCCGGGTCAGGCGTCAAGAAACAAGTTCGCATGATCCAGGAAGGTTCCGTGCTTTTTGCCGACACTCTGCGCGGCCGCGCCGTTGATGTAGCGCCCGACGGGTTCGCTCATTCGGTGTACCGATCTGGGTTCGCTCTGGCAATTCCGGCTCCCCGCCCCTCGCAGGTGGCCGAATGAGATACCGGCTCACCGTTCTGACTCCGACGCTGGTAGGCGACGGAACCGAGCTATCCCCAATCGATTACATGGTTTGGCGCGATCAGGTGAACGTGCTCAACCAGCCGCGCATCTTCAAGCTGCTGTCCAAAGGCCCGCGGCTTGAGGGCTACCTCACCCAGCTTCGTCGCGCTACTACGCTCGACTTCGCATCCTGGGGCGGCTTTGCCCAGAACTTTGCAGACCGCCGCATCCCGTTCGAAGATCCGGCCTATACCCCTTACTGGAACAGGGCCACGGCTGAAAGTCTGAAGATCCCGACCTTCACCGCGAACGAAATGGGTTCGTTTATTCCTGGCGCCGCGATCAAAGGCGCGCTTCGGACCGGCTTCGTCTTTGGCGCGCTGAAACCCACTTCGCTCAAAGACCCGGACCACCTGGAACAACAAACCGTCGGGTCGCGCGGGTCTGACCGGATGCGCGTCTTCACGATTTCGGATTCCGGCCACAACCCGCATGACGCCTTCAAGGTTTATCTTCTCCGGGTCTCGACCCTGATCGCCAAAGGCGCGGAGCACTACAATCTCGGCTGGAAGCAGGCAGGCAAGGGCTCGGTGGACGGCAAACGCCCCGAAGATGCAACCCCGACATTCGCCGAGATGGCCGTCCCCGGAACCGTCTTCGACGGTGAATGGCGCGAGAACGACTTTCTGAACCGGGAAGAAGTGCGGCAGAGTCTGCACTGGCATCATCCTGTTACACACGAGCGGCTCTTCGAGTCGGCGAACCGGTTCGCTGCAAAGCAACTCGAAATTCATGCGCAGTACGCGAAATGGTCCGGACTCGAAGCGCTTGGCGAGTCGGTTGCGGAGTTGCAGCGCCGGGCTGAAGCCGCGGCCGCCAGCGGGGGATGCCTCCTTTCGATCGGCTGGGGCGGCGGTTTGCTCAGCAAATCCGCTCTGATCGGCGCGGATGAAGCGGAGTTTCGGAAACTCCTGACCATCGTGCCTTCGTACCAGCGGGCGCTTCAGAGCGGGTTGCCGTTCCCCAAAACACGGCGGATTGTGTTCCTGAAAAACAAGCCCGCTACGCTGCCGGGTTGGGTTGAGCTGCGGGTTGCTTAGAGCCGCCGCCTTTGGTTTTGCCCTTCTGAATCCAGCCCCAGATCGACCACACACTTCCGGCGAGTGACACGATCACCAGCACCAGAATCGCGTGCTGCACCCAGGGGGCGTCGGCCATCTTAACGATTCTTTGGCCGTAATGAAGTGCCAGCCAGGCTTCGACCGAAAAGCGAACCAGCCGGCATCCCCCTACAATCAGCAGCATTTTATTGCGCGGGTATTGCAGCGCTGCCGGAACCACGATGAACGGAGTGAAAGGGAATCCGGGAGGCGCCAGCGCCGCGATCCCGATAGCCAGTCCGCCATGCTTTTCGACCTTCCGCTCCACGTAGGCAATGGTGCGGCTCTTCTTATCTCCTTCAATGGCCTTCTTGCCAATGCGGCTGGAAACCAGGTGCGCGAAAGCCACGCCAAGGGCAGACCCCACTGTCGCCATCGCCACGTAGAAGAAAACCTGCTGCCGGTGCGCAGCAACCAGGGCGACCAGAAGCAGATCGTTGCCGAGCGGCAGCATCAGGAACGACGAATCGAGCGTTCCCAACAGCAGTAAACCAAGGCCCCCCAGAGAAAAGAAAAAATGGGCAAGGCTGTGGACCAGGTTTTGCATCCAGCTTCAGCAGCACTTCGCGCGCTGGTATTTCGCACGAAAACGCTCGTCGGAAAAGCGTCGCCATTCCGCACCGGAATGGATAGTGCCGTGAGCCGCCAGATGGCGGGCGTAAGCGTTCTGGTCCCCGATCTCACGCAAGAGGTCCAGCACGCCGCGAATCAATTTCTTCAAACCAGCTCCTCGGATTGCAAATTCGTCAGCACGAAAGGCGATTCGAGCACGCCTGAAGTTCGTGTGCCCCTGATAATTCCGTACCAGACCCGCAGCGAGTCTATGAGCACGATGGCTACCAGGAGCATGAACGTACCGCAGACTACAGCATCGAGCCTGGCGTTGAAGATGAGTGTACGGGTTTGCTCTGTCATTGCGGCTCCGGACTGAAGCTGGGCCGCCTGGGCAAGGAATCCGACGCGGGGGAGGGGAGACCAGATCTTTTCCCACGCGGCCGTGAAGGTAACAAGTACCAGCCAGGCGAGAGGAACGCAGGTGATCCACATGAACTTCGGCCCGTGCATCTTGAGCAGGATCGTGGTGGCCACGCGAGAGAGCTACGGCGGCGAGCAACTGATTGGCGATCCCGAAAAGCGGCCACAAGGAATTGATGCCGCCAAACGGGTCACGGACACCCTGGATCAGAAAATAGCCCCACGCGGCAACCACGAAAGCGCTGGTGGCGATCACGCCCGGCATCCAGCTGGTCCGCCCAAGAGGCTTCGAGAACTGTCCCAACAGATCCTGCAGCATGAAGCGCCCGACGCGCGTCCCCGCATCGATGATGGTCAGGATGAACAGCGCCTCGAACATGATCGCGAAGTGATACCAGAAGCCGAGCACCGCGTCACCGCCCCCGCGGCTCGCGAAGATGTGCGCCATTCCGAGCGCGAGCGATGGCGCCCCGCCCGTCCGATTGAACAGCGTCACTTCTCCCACGCTGTGCGCCAGCGATTGCATCTGCTCGGCGGTGACGGGGAAACCCCAACCCGATATAGTGCTTACCGCGGCTCCGGCGGTTTTTCCGACAATCCCGGCGGGAGAGTTCACCGCGAAGTAAATGCCCGGCTGGAGCGCGCACGAAGCAATCATCGCCATGATGGCGACGAGGCTTTCGAGCAGCATCGAGCCGTAGCCCACCGGCAACGCGTGCGGCTCCCGCGCAATCATCTTTGGCGTGGTGCCGGACGATATCAGCGCATGAAAGCCTGAGATGGCGCCACAGGCGATGGTGATAAAGCAGAAGGGGAATATCCTGCCCGCAAACACAGGCCCTGTTCCGTCGGCAAAACGGGTCAGCGCGGGCATTTGAAGCTCCGGACGAACCACCATAATGCCTGCGGCAAGCAGCGTGATGACGCCGAGCTTGACAAACGTGCTGAGATAGTCGCGCGGCGCCAGAAGCAGCCATACGGGGAGCGCGCTCGCCAGGAATCCGTAGGCGATAATCCCGATCGCAATCGACATGGCCGAAAACGTAAAGACCGGAGCCCACGCGGCCGAGTTTGAAACCCATTGCCCGCCGAACACCGAGGCCAGCACCAGCACGAACCCGATCGCCGAGACTTCAAGCACTTTGCCCGGCCGCCAGTAGCGGAGGTAAAGCCCCATGAAGACCGCGATCGGCATAGTTGCGGCAATCGTGAAAGCGCCCCAGGGGCTGCTCGCGAGCGCATTCACAACCACCAGCGCCACTACCGCGAGCAGGATCACCATGATTAGCAGCACGGTAATGAGCGCGATCATACCGCCCACCTTGCCAATTTCCTCACGCGCCATTTGCCCGAGCGACTTGCCATCGCGCCGCATGGACGCGAAAAGGATTACGAAATCCTGCACGGACCCGCCCAGCACAGCGCCGGCGATGATCCACAGCGTTCCCGGCAGGTATCCGAACTGGGCCGCAAGTACGGGCCCGACCAAAGGACCCGGACCGGCGATCGCGGCAAAATGATGGCCGAAGACGATCCACTTACTAGTGGGCAGAAAATCGTGGCCATTCTCGAGCCGCTCCGCGGGCGTAGCGCGGCTTCCGTCGAGCGCCATCACGCGGGCAGCAATAAACTTGCCGTAAAAACGGTAGGCAATCAGATAGCTGCACACCGCCGCGAGTACCAGCCACACGCTGTTGATATGTTCACCGCGGCTCGTCGCAATGGTTCCAAGCCCGAGGGCGGAACCGATCGCAATGGCTACCCAGAGAAGACGGCTAACGATAGACATTCAGCGCTGAGCGGGCATTGCGCGGAGCAGGCCGCCCGCGCTGGTCCTGTCCGGAAGGGTAACGGCGTTCAGTACGCGGCCACGCGCGTCAATCGCCCCTGCATAGTGAAACTCGGAATGGTTCAAACTCATCAGGACCACTATAAACTGCCGCGACGGGTAAGCCAGAGCGCGGTATACCTGTCCGCCGGAACCGGGCAGAGTGCGTTCTGAAGCCGGCGTTCCCAGCGTTCTCACGACGGAAGCATAGGTATCGCTGGCGCTTAGCTGCGAGAAGGGCGGGCGCGGGTGGTTTTGAGCCTGGCGGGCAAAGTCTGCCAGAACCAGACACCCCACAGAACCGAGCATTATAGCCACCGCTATTTTCCGGCCCGCCCGTTTTTGAGCAGGCGGCTCAAGCCGGATACTCACCACCGGGGCCGGAGCGTGTGGATGTGCATGCTGCCGGGCGCTGTCGTTCACCGCAATCGGCAGTTCGATCACAGCCCGCCGATGCGGCACAACCGCACCTTCTTTCCACTCAAGCTCCCGCTTAAGTCCAACGATTACCACCGGGTGGTCCACTATCGAGACTTCGCCGACAAAGATGCGCGGAATACAGATTTCTTCGCCGGAGTTGGCGTTCACGACAACCACCTCAGACCATGTTGCGCGGCGGTAGAGCCACTCATTGTGGGCGAGGTTCAAAATGGCGGGATAGAACGAGAATCGCCGCGAACCCAGTTCCTGCAGCGGTATTGGCACAGGGGAGACGGACATCCCGTCCTCATCATAGCGGTCCGGGAGCACCGAATAAAGGTGACATAATTAGCGAAGCCGGAGGGGGTCACGTTATGAAGTACCGTGTCGCGTTTCTGATGGTGCTGTGCTCGGGCAGGCTGGTTCAGGGGCAGACGACGCCCACTCCCGGTACCGGCGGGAGTCCCTCAACAGGCGCCACACCGAGTGGGGGCCGCACGGTAAGCCCTGTCGCGCCTTCGCCGCCTACTACCGGCAGCAAGAGTCCGACGTCGATTCAGAGACCGACTTTCATCTCAGGGAAGGTCGTAACAGACGACGGGTCGCCGGTACCGCCAAATATCACGATTCAGCGCGTCTGCAATGGCTCGCCCCATTCCGTGGCTTTCACAGACATGAAAGGTCACTTCAGCTTCCAGTGGGGACAGACCAACGGAATGGTTGCGGACGCCTCCGAAGCCGGTCCCGGCAACCGGAATAACACGTCCATCGGAAGCGGGTACGGCGGCGCTCAGGCCGCGGGCGGGATAGGCAACGGGAACGATCCGTTCGGCAGCAATATCACCAATTGCGAATTGCGCGCCAACGTCGCCGGCTTCCGTTCGTCCAGCGTCAGTCTGTTTTCCCACACCAGCATGGACGTTCCCGAGATTGGGTCTATCGTGCTCCACAGGCTCGCGAACGTAGAAGGCACGTCTGTCAGCGCCACCGCGTTTCTGGCCCCGAAAGACGCCAAGAAGGCGTATGAGCGCGGGCTCCAGTCGTTGCTGAAGAACAAGAACGAGGAAGCTGCGAAGGATTTCGAAAAAGCCGTCGACGCTTACCCTAAATACGCGGACGCCTGGATGAACCTGGGCAAAGTTCGCCTCACGCAGCGGGAGTATGAACCGGCCCGCAACGCCCTCATGAAGGCCCTCGAAGCCGATGCGAAACTGGTGGGCCCGTATGTGGAACTGGGGCTGCTCGCGGGCGCCGAGCAAAAGTGGGAGGATTCAAGCCGTTTTCTGGATCGAGCAGTGAGACTTGACCCGATCGACTTTCCCGAGGCCTGGTACGCGGACGCGGTGGCAAATTACAACCTGAAGAAGTACGACATTGCGGAGAAGAGCGCCCGGGAAGCAGTGAAACTCGACCCAAAGCACCTGAATCCCAGGGCGGACTACCTGCTTGGGCTGGTGCTGATTGAACGGCACGATTACGCAGGCGCGGCGAACGAACTGAAGACCTACCTGCAGCTCTCGCCCACGGGGGCCGATTTGCAGGCCGTCAGGAACAAAGTCACCGAGCTTGAGAACGCGATGCAAAAATAGTTTTAACGAATTGCACTCCGATTGCATCAGTCATGGTGTTGGAGGTGTAATTGTGAAAGTTCCCGAAGCCAGAACGGTGCAAGGGCAGGTCCACTGCCCCATCTGCACGCATTCGGTACCGGCCGATGTGGTCACGAGCGGCAAGCGCGTAACGGTCGTCCCGGGCCAGAAGTGCGAGCGGTGCCGTTCTTCCCTCGACGCAGCCGCGCTTCTCTATCTGCGCCACGCCGCCTGACAGGCGGCGTGATCTAACATAAGTAAAGGTACATGAAACGCAAACTGCCGGCGATTCCGGAGCCCGTGATTTCGCCCGAGATTATCGAAGGCGCGAAGCTTGCTCTTGAAGCTGAGAAAGTAAAGACTCTGGCGAAGTGCTTTGTGTGCGGGGCGGAGGCGACTCCGAACCCTGCCGAGCAGTTGTGCTGGGTGTGCCGCCGCCTGAAGATCAGTGCATGGCGCGACGTTGAGCAACAAATCCCCGCTCAGGAATAACCGCTCAGGGTCTCGAAGACGTAACCCGCCGCGGCGATGTCCTGCGCGGCCAATCCGTTCGACTTGAAGATCGTGATGTCGTAGGGTGAACTGCGTCCGACGATTGTCCCGGCCACAATCCCGCTCAGTTCAACGGCGGGGAAACCTGTGCCGGGCCGTTCTTCGGTCGGGATAATCAGATCTCCCGATTCGATCCGGCCGTCCTCAACAGAATCGACCGCGACCGTTGCTCCGCGGTCGAGAACCAGTTCGGTCGGAAGCTCCCTGCGGTGTTTCCAGTTCGAGCCCATGGCGTTTACGTGGGTACCGGGGCCAATCCAGGCGCTCTCTATGACCGGTTCTTTCGAACTGGTCGCAGTTACGACAATGTCCGCGCCGTTACACGCTTCGGCCGCCGACTCCGCCGCCCGGACGTTCAGTTGGAACTTCGCGCTACAGGCTGTTGCAAACCGCTTGCGCCGTTCCGGATCCCGGCTCCAGACACGCACCTCGGTCAACGTCCGTACGCACGAGATAGCGGCAATCTGGGTTTCCGCCTGAAACCCCGCGCCGATCACGCTCAGGATTCGGGCGTCTTTCCTGGCCATATGGTTCGTCGCGACTCCACTGGCCGCTCCGGTCCGGATTTGCCCGAGGTGATTCGCCTCCAGGTTGGCCACCTGCAATCCGTCTGACGAGCGATACAAGAGGCACTGAAAACGAGCTCCGGTCTTTGGATTGGTCGAGTAGACCTTCACCCCAAAGTAATCCGGGTTGCCTGCCGCCATGTAGTGCAAAATGGAACCCGAAGGCAGGATTACCCTTTGCCGCGGGTGGTTGATGGCAGTGCCCGCCGCGAGTTGCCGGAATGAAAGATCGACCAGCTCAATGGCTTTCGGCATGGTCAGCACGGACTTGACCTGAGCTTCGGTAATCAGCAGCATCAGCGGTTCGCCTCGATGGTCTCCGAGACCTCTTCCCATTCGTTCATCAGGTTCTTCATGTCTTCGCGCCGCGATTCCAGCAGACTCGCGATCTCAATGCTCTGCACGGCCGTCTGGTAATTGGAGAGAGCCTGTTCGAAGTCGGCGATTTCCACTTCAAGCCTGGTGATTTCGTCTTCAATCGTGCGCTGACGATCTTTCACCTGCCTTAATTTGATCGGATTGAGGCGCCTCTGCCTGTCCGGCTTTTCGGCTTCCTTCAGGACTGCCGCCGGGGATGCTGTTTGTGAGCCCGGAGCGGCCTTTTGCTGCGGCTTTCCCCTGTTCTCCGCGACCGGTTTCGGAGCCGCTGCTTCCGCCTGTGGCTGCTTACGCGCGAGATATTCTTCGTAGTTGCCCGAAAAAACCGTGACCGCGCCGTCCGCTACTTCAAAGACGCGGGTCGCAAGTTTGTCGATGAAATAACGGTCGTGCGAAACGAACACCACCGTTCCCGTGAATTCTTCGAGGGCGGTCAGCAGAACGTCCTTCGCGCGCATGTCGAGGTGGTTGGTCGGCTCATCCAGCAGCAGAAAGTTGCTGGGCATCATGAGCATCCGCGCGAGTGCATAGCGATTCCGTTCGCCGCCCGAAAGTACGCCGATGCGCTTGAACACGTCGTCTTCGGAGAAGAGAAAACATCCGAGAATGCTGCGGAGTTCCGTGCTGCCCGCACGCGGCGCCACCGTGCCCAGGTCATCGAGGATGGAAGCTTCCGGGTCAAGTACCTTGTATTGATCCTGGGCGAAATAGTCGGGCTCCACATTGTGGCCAAGCGTGTACTCGCCGGAAGACACCGGCTCTTCCCCCGACAGGATTTTGATCAGGGTCGACTTACCCGCTCCGTTGATTCCTACGAGCGCAATGCGGTCCCCGCGTTCGATATTGAACGACGCGCCGGAGAACACCTTCTTTTCACCGTAGCTCTTTGAGACGTTTTTGAATTCGACAACAATCCGGCCGCTGGGCTTCGGCTGCGGGAACTTGAAATGAATCGTTTTCTCGTCGGGCGGGATTTCGATGCGCTCGATCTTTTCAAGTTCCTTAATCCGGCTCTGTACCTGTTTCGCCTTCGTGGCCTGGGCGCGGAACCGGTTGATGAAGGCTTCGAGCGCCTCTATGCGGTCGCGCTGATTGCGGTAAGCCGCCTCAAGCTGCAGCCGGCGATCGTTCTTCTGTGATTCGTATTTCGAATAGCCGCCCGTGTAAAAATAAACGCGCTTGTTCCAGATCTCCGCGATTTTCGTGACCGTCACGTCCAGGAAATAACGGTCGTGCGAGATGAGAACGAACGCGTTCGGGTAGTTCTCAAGATACGACTCGAGCCAGTTGCGCGCCTCCAGATCGAGGTGGTTGGTCGGCTCATCGAGCAGCAGCAGGTTCGGCTCTTCGAGCAGCAATTTGGCGAGCGCGATCCGCATCTGCCACCCGCCCGAAAACTCTTCTACGCGGCGTTGCCAGTCTTCGCGTCCGAACCCGAGACCGCCCAGGACCGTGCCTACGCGCGATTCGATGTTGTAGCCATCCCGTGAAGTAAACTCCGCCTGTACGTCGTGATAGCGGTCCGCTATCTGCTGGTATTCCGGGCTGGCATGGTCGAGTTCGCCCATCCGGCGCTCCAGCACCTGCTGCTCCGCCTCGAGCTCGCGAATTCTGTCGAAGACCGTAAGGCATTCCGCGAAGACAGTGCGGCCCGTCAGCGTGATGCCGTCCTGCGGAAGGTAGCCGGCGCGAATGCCTTTCATTACGTTCAGCGAACCGTAGTCCAGGCTCTCGATTCCGGCCAGAGTCTTCAGCAGCGTCGACTTGCCGGTTCCATTCGCCCCGACGATGCCCACGCGCTCCTTTGGGGTGATGAGCCAGTTCAGATCCTGGAACAATATTTTGGGCCCGAAGCGTTTTCCGGCTTCGGTAAGTTGAATCATGGTTATGAGGTGTTGGCCGTGTCAGAGCCAATACTGCCATTGTCCCGCAAAGACCACCCAGGCGGCCAGGATCGCGTTCGTGACAGCGTGGGCGACGATGCAGTCCCACAGGTTCCTGGTCCTCACCATCCACCAGTTATAGATAGCCCCGGTGATCAGGCCGACGTCCCAGAACGGCCCGTGCTCGCTTGCGAAAAGAAGCGCCACGATCCAGAAAGCCGCGGGAGCGTACTTTCCGAGCGGCACACGTTCGAAGTGCTCCGAATCGATGAGCCATCGCATCAGCCAGCCGCGCCAGAAGAGCTCTTCGAGGATGGGCACGGCAATGACGCTGATCGCGATCCGGAACAGCAGGAACACGGGGTCGTTCTTCGAAGCGGGCGGCGTGTTACCCGCCGGATGCCCTACGACGGCGTTATTGAAGAGAATCGTTTGACGCCAGGCGGGGAACAGCACGTCCGGCCCAACCCAGATCGCAAAAACCACGGCGCCGAGAAGAATGCTGAGAAATGGGCGCGACGGACGGCCCCGCAGAGCTTCGCGCGAGACCGCGACAATGGCAGCCATCGAAATGACGAAACGAACCGGAGCCGGAACGGGCACCAGTTGCTGAATGCCCAGCATCGCAATAAACACTGCGAAGGGAAGGATGTAAGGTACGGCGGGATGTCGTCGCAATCAGACCGCGATTGTAGCAGTCAGCCGAGTGCCGCGTGCAGCCGCCAGCAACAGCATTCCGGCCAGCAGATACACGAGCGAAGCCATGGCGATGGCCGTGCCAAGCCCGCGGCTCTCGGACAGCCAACCGATTGCGACAGGCGCCGCCCCGCCCCCAAAGAACCAGCCCACTGTGTTCATGAAGCCTGCCGCCGTGCCGCGCGCTTCGGGCCGAACTACGTCAAAGAGCGATGCGAAAATGTTCGCATCGTAGAGCCCCTTGAAGAAGCCCCAGACAGTCAGCGATGCGATCAGCCATGCCACCGAATGGGTCATGCCGCAAAACGCAACGCACGGCGCGCCGCCGAAGACGCCGATGGCCTGCACGAGCATCCGGCCAGCCGCAGTTCGCGCGTGCCATTTATCCGCGAGCCAGCCACCGCACACAGACCCGCAGAGCGCGGCCACCTGCACGTAGACCGTTGCCGTCAGGCCGGACATCGCCAGGCTCATATGGTAACGGTCATAGAGGAACTTGGGCATCCACGTCATCAGCACGACCGCGACGAAGTTGGAGCATGCAAAAGCGAACATCAGCAGCACCGCGCTTCGGGAACGCCATACGGATCGCGGGTTCGACGAGGTTACCGAGATTGCATCCGATTGCCCACGCCGAGGCTCATGGAGCCATCGGGCGAGCACAAGACCCAGCAGAATGCCGGCGCCTCCGAAGATGACGAACGACCAGCGCCAGCCGTAAGTCTGGCCGATAAGCCCCGCGAAGAACCCGCCCGCGATGATTCCGGCGTAAACGCTCGTCTGGTGGATACCGATGGCGCGAGAGCGCGTCGCGGGTCCGTGATAGTCACTGACGAGTGACATGGAGGCGGGGAAGTAGAAGGTTTCGCCCAGCCCCTCGGCCGACCGCATGGCCAGCAGCCAGCGAAAGCTGGTGAACGCGGCGGTTGCCATGCAGATTGCGCTCCAGACATAGAGACCGCCCAGAATGGCTCTCTTCCGGCTGACGCGGTCAACCATCATTCCGGCGAACATGCCGCCCAGCCCATACACCCACGCGAACGCACTGCCCAGCAACCCGAGTTGTACGTTACTCAGATGCAGCGAATTCTGCAGCAGCGGGAACACGGAAAAGATGGCCTGCCGGTCGGCATAGTTGAAGAACGAAATGCCCCAGAGCATCGCCACCACCTGCCATCGGTAGGCGCTGCTTACCTGGCGATCAGCCATACTTCGGCCACCTGAACCCCGCGCCCGTTTCCCCCGCCGCCGGGCGGCTTTGTCCATTCGAGCGTGAGTTCGCCGCGGGCCGTTGCTGCCTTGGGGATCTCGTATTCCACCGGTGCCGTGGGTGACGGCTTCTCCCGAAACCCATGGATTTCATACGTCCCGTTGGCCACCAGCCGGATGGGAATTTTGACCGCCTCACTGCCGTATACGATTCGGATTTTGTAATGGGCCGCAGGGTCGAGCCGGTCGTAATGCATTCTCAGGGGCGTGTCACCAAGGGTCTCGGCGTGTGTAAACCACGATGTGCGCGCACCTTGCTCGGGTGTGGTTCCAAAGCCGGTCAAAGTCTCGCCTGTGACGAGGTGGGGCTGACGGGCAGGGTTGCCGAGGTCATCGTAGAAACCGCCCGGACCCGCGTCGGTCCAGTTGACCAACTGGTTAATACGGCTGAGCCGGGTTTCTTCGTCGCCGATGCTGCGAATGTCCGCGAACTGATGCTTCAGCCACACACGGTTATTCAGGGCGAAATCGATGGCGTCCAGATTCGCGCCTCGTTCCAGACCGATCGCCTGGTATCGCGGCACGCTGAGCTGCATATGGATGCTCTGAAACAGCGCCTCGGCAAGTTCGAAGACACGGGCGCGGGTAGCCTGTGCGTGTTCCGTCAGCACCGGTTGCGCGAAGATTTGCTCTGCTGTGTTCAGTGCCTTCAGCGAACCGTTCGTGGGTGCAGCCGCCAGAACTTTCAGCGCATCTTCTTCCTGCTTCGTTTCGAGCAGCAGTCGTTCCCTGATGTAAGCGTCGTAATACGCGCGATAGAGGATTTCCTGAAAGCGCCAGTTGAGCTTTAGCTGCGGTGTGGCAGCGCGCTCGAGGGCCTGAAAGTATTCGAGCGTGGCGCCTACGTCCTGGTTGCCCGCAAGATTCCCGCGCCAGTTGCGCTCCAGCGCGAGCAGCCCCTGCCCCGCATCGATGCCGAAGAAGAAACGCGTATAGTCGGCGAGGATCGCGTTGATGTTTGCGTCCGGATTCCAGCCGAGTCCGCTCCAGACGAACTTGTTTACATCGTCATTGCAGCCTTCGGAATAGGTAACGAAGCCGCTCGAAAAGGGCACGTCGCGACGGAAAATCGCTGCTTCGTCGAGCGGGCGGGGATTGATCGTCTCTCGGCCTTCCGTCGCCGCAAACGCGAAATCCCAGTCGGGCACGGGAAACTCTGAGCGGAGGCTGTGCGTAATGTCCGGATAAAAGCGAAGCGCATAACGGCGCGGCACTCGCGCCCGCAGTTCGGCGATGCTGCCTCGCACCTGCGGGCCGAAGACCACGCCGGTCAGCCACGCGGGATTGCGGTTCAGCAGAGCGATGAACTCTTCGAACCAGGCCTGATCGAAACTCTGCGGCGAAATCCAGACCTCTGCTTTGGGATGGAAGCGGCGCAGGCTCGCCGCCTGCTTTTCAAGCAGCGCCATCAGGTACTTCGGTTCGGTATGACCGGGATCGCCGCCGGGAACGAATATCGCATCGAGGCGTGGAAGCTTGCGGAAGACTTCTGCCCATTCACTCACTGCCGCGGCTACGGTCTCAGCCTTCGAGTAATCCGGGTCCATTGCGGGATACCAGACCGAAACATTCAGCCCATACTCCCCCGCAATGCGTGACATCTCGACCATCATGTCCATGGGCGCCAGTGGAAAATGCGGGCTATCCGGCGCGTCGTCAGAGCGCGGCGGGATCAGTTCGATCGTGTTCGTGCCGAAGATGGCCAGTTCGCGGATGTACTGTTCCCACATCGGCACAGACCATCCGTCATACGCGTTGGTCTTGGGACGGTAACCGAGTTGATGGCCGCGTATGGGGATTTTGGGCGCGCTCAGTACGTCGAGGTCAGCCGCGATTTCGAGGTGCTGCCGCGACATACTGAGTTGCCTGAGGAAATAGCCGGCGCCGAAAATGATGCCGCGCTCATCGTTGCCTTCGATGCGCACCAAGCGGTTTGAAGTGGCAAGGTGAAAGCCTTCGGGGCTACCCGAGCCGAGGCTGATGGAAATCTCCGGCTGATCGGCCCCTGTGTTCAGCGCCAGCCGCAACTGCGTGCGCTTCTCGACTTCCTGCGCGATCGTCTCCGCTGCCTTCTTCGCTACCGGCGGCGTGCCCTCGGCGATCCGGATGCGCGCATTCGTCAGATCCAGATTCGCACCGAACGCCGCGGTAGTCAGGAGTGCGATGACGAGGCCCCGAATCATCCCGCGATTATATGCTCGCTACAATCATGGGTATCCTATACATGCCGAAAATTACCTTCCTTCCTGCGAACGAAACTTTTGAGTTCGAGCAAGGAAAACTGCCTTATAAGGGTCATGGACGCCCCGAATCTCTGCTCGATGTCGCGATGAACTTCGGCTTTCATCTGGAACACGCCTGCGGCGGGAGCTGCGCCTGCACCACTTGCCATGTCGTCGTCAAACAAGGCGTGGATAATCTTTCAGAGATGGAAGATGACGAGATGGACCGGGTGGAACAGGCTGCGGATTTCCAACTGAATTCACGCCTGGGCTGCCAGGCGATTGTGAAAGGGGATGTGACGGTTCACATTCCGGACTGGAACAGGAATTACGTCAGCGAAGGGCACTAAATAAACAGGCAGGGCCGGGAACGGACGCCCGGCCCTGCTTACTTACCTATTTTTTGTGGATCAGGATGCTGCCGTTCATGGTTTCGAACCGGTATTCAGGTCCGCCGCCGTTGATCGATCCGTAGATGTTTCGGTCCATGCGGATTCGGTACTTCCCGCCCTGGCCGCGCGCATCCTCAACTATCGGTTTAGCGGAATCAGGCTCCATTTTCACGTCGAAATCGCTGAAGACCGACCCGTTCTCCGTCTTCAGCCTGAGCCGCGCCTTTGTATCGGAAGGCAGCGTCACATCGACCTTGCCATTGAGTGAAGTGAACGACATCGGCTTGTCATGCGTCACGCGGTCCAGCGTGGCAGTGACGCTGCCGTTCGTCGTCGATGCAACGACCGACCCCGATACGTTCTTTAAATCGATCGCGCCGTTGATATTGGACGCTTCGATCTCTCCGTTCACACCCGTCACTTCGATGTGTCCACCGCTCACCGTTGCCAGTTGCAGCGAACAGTTCGCAGGCACCTGAATCGAGATGTTCGAACTCTGCATCAACATGCCGGTCCCGATTGAGACCACATTGTGGTCTTCCTGCACGTCGAGCCCGAAACGATCTATGTCGATGCGGTGCATGCCGGGCGGCACCGGCGGTGTTGGCGGCACCGGGCGGTCCGGCCTGCCCGCTTCCCGCCTTGCCTGCTCCACAATCACCTGCCCCGCGGTGCCCGCCGTCACGGTGATGCTCCCCCTGATGAGATGAACCTTGACCGTTGCCGGCTGGGACGGGTTCGACAGCGGAACCGTCACCTTCTCCTGCGCCAGGGCCAGCCCGCTGCACGCCAAAACCAATAAACCGATGTCTGCTGTACGCATTGCATTCTCCTTGTTTAACGTGCCTGCTTTTTTATATGAATGTCGCCGTTGAATGTTTCGAACTTCAGTTCCGGACCGCCCGAACCAGCTCGCAACGAATGGAACTCGTTGCTCCGGTAAACGAACCTGCCATCCTTCCTCTCAGCGGTTCCCGGCGCCGAGGCAAGCGCCGTCACGTCAAAGTCGGTATATGCATGACCGTTGAACGTCTTCAGGCGCAGTTCGGCGGAGAGGGAGGGCTGGAACGTAACATCCACTTTCCCGTTGAAGGACTTGAAGTAACTGTCAGCCTTTGGGTTCTCGCGAAACGTGACCGTGGTTCCGCCGTTCAAAGTGTCGGCCTTTCCCGAACCGGCGATGTCTGTCATCGAAATATTTCCGTTGATCGTGTGGATATCGAACTTGCCGGTGGTCTGTTCGGCCTTCACTTCACCGTTGATCGTGCGCAGACGCACGCCTATGGCGCGGGGGACGTGAATGGTGAAGTTATAGGTCACTTCATATTGCCGGTCGCTGTGATCGTGGAACCCGTGGCTTTCGCTCGCGTGTCCGTTGTCTCGAAACGGGCCGTTCACATAAAGCTGCGCGGTGCCGTCTTTTTCGTTGACGTCGAGCACCACCTCTCGCTTGCCCCGGTCCACTTCACTCGCATCGACGCCGCGAATAATCTTTTCGCCATCCACACGAATCGTGTTGCCGTTATCCGCAACAATCGCAATGGACCCGTTGACCTCATCCACATCCAAAGCGCTGTCACCCGCCGAAAACACATGGTGCACGGGCTCCCGCGCCTCAACCTTGTAATCGTTTCGCGAGGCGCCATGCGACGCCAGCCCGCACGCGAACACACCTGCGGCACACACTACCGATTTCTTCGACATCCTATTGCCTCCTGATTGTTGTTTAGCGGTACTCGGCCAGTTCCCGCACGGCTCTGTCGGCGCGTTGCCGCACCAGTGGATTCAGGTCCGCGCGGCCGGCCAGTTGCTGCAGCGAACCCGTGGCCTGTTTATCCCGCGCGTCCACCACATAATCGATGAGCGCTGCCTGCACCATCGGCGAATCCTGCAGGCCGATCGATTGCGTCAGCGATCTCCTGACGCCTGCATCCCCGGAAACCTTGGTTAGCGCATCGATCGCCGCCAGCCGCACGTTCACGTTCGCGTCATGATTCACGGCCTGAATGAGCGCCGAAATCACCTGCGGTTCGATGGTCGGCATCTTCTCCGTATAGTTGACACCGCGCAGCCGCTCGGTGGCCGATTGCTGCTGCAGCAGCGACAGCGCCACCATTTCCTTTGTGCTGGCAACTTCATCGCGCAGCTTTGCGATCTCGTTCGGTTCCGATCCGCCACGTGGCAGACGCGAGCCGATTGCAAGTCCCACGAGCAGGCAAGTCACAGCGGCCCCGACCTGCCAGACCGGGCGGTCCGGCCACAATGCCGCCAGCGAAAACTTCCACGATTTGGTGCGCCGTTCCGATGCGTGCGACGCCTTCAGAGATTCGAGCGTCGATTGCCAGCGCACGTTCAGTGCGTGGCTCGGTTCGGGCGCGGGCATGTCTGCCAGCCGCTCCCACATCGCGCTCAGGTGCGCCATTTCCGCATTGCACTCTTCGCACCCGCTCAGGTGCTGCCGCAGTGTCGCTTCGCCGGCGGCATCGAGTTCACCGGTCCACGATGCCGCCATCAATTCCTTAATGTGCCCGCACATCATGATGCTTTTTCCTTCTGTAGACCGTTGAAGATCCTGCCCATCTCTTTCATGGCGCGGAAGACGCGGACCTTGACGGTGCCCGCCTCTGCCCCGACAATCTGGCCGATCTGCTCGTAAGTAAGGCCCTGGAACCGGCTCAGGACGAGGAGTTCCCGCTTGTCGTCAGGCAGTTCCCGCATCGCTTTGTAGAGCAGTGCCAGATCCTGTTGTTTCGACAGCGTTTCGAACGCCGTCGGGCGGCCGCTGTCGATTGCGTCGAACAGCCCATCTTCCGCCGGTGTTTCCAGGCGGTGCTTTTTCGTTTGATCGGCGAATGCGTTTCGCGCGATGCGGTACATCCATGCTTCGAAGCCCTCACCCGACTGGTAAGTGTGCCGGTACCGGATCATCCTCAGAAAGACTTCATGCACCAGATCTTCGGAAGTCGTCTGCCGGCCTGTCAGCCGGAAGAAGAAGCGAAACAGGGAGCGGTGCCGGCGATCGTAGATTTCGCTCATAGCTGCAAGGTTTCCCCGCGCAACCGAGGCCATGAGTTCGTGATCCGTAGTTTGACTCTGACTCACTTGCGCGTCTTTCCATGCAAACTGGCGAGACGGGAAAAGGTTACAAGAAAATTAATTAAGGGTACAACCGGGCGAGTGCGCCCGCGAGTTCCGGGTACCGGAATGGAAAGCCGGCGGTGAGCGCCGCCTGCGGCAGCACGCGGGCGCTGTCGAGCATACGACCGCCGAGTTCGCCGAACGCCAGCTTCAGCGCAATCGCCGGTATCGGGAGCAATGTGGGCCGGTGCAGCGCGGTTCCGAGTTCGCTCGTAAACTGCGCATTTCTCACCGGATTCGGCGCGGTTGCGTTCCAGACACCGGACACGTTCGCTTCCGCCGCGTGGACGAACATAGCCGCCGCGTCATCCACGTGAATCCAGGGCATCCACTGCTTCCCCGATCCCAGCTTGCCCCCGGCGAAAGCGCGAAACACCGGCGCAATTCTCCCAAGTGCGCCTCCATCGGTTCCGAGCACGAAGCCGATCCGAAGCTTCACAACCCGCACGCCCGAATTTTCGGGCGCGATCCGCCTCTGCTTCCCAGCTTCGGCACACGTCAGCGAGAAAACCGTTCCCGGGCGTGGAATTCTCAGTCAGGATCTCGTCGCCCCGGTCGCCGTAGATTCCAACGGCAGAAGCGCAGACCAGAACCTTCGGTTTGTGCGGCACTCGTGCGAGGGTGTCGACCAGGCGCCGTGTGCCGATTACGCGGCTGTCCCGAATTCGCGCCTTCACGGCCGGATTCCACCGCTGCGCCACCGGCTCGCCCGCAAGATGAAGAACCGCATCCATTCCGTTCAGGCTTTCTTCGGGTGGATCGCCCGCAAGCGGATCCCATGAGAACGAGGCGATTGCCGAGCGGGTCACCAGACCCGGCTTGCGGCTCCACAGGCCCACATAATGCCCATCGGCAAGCAGGAGTTCGACAATACGCCGACCGATAAATCCGGTACCTCCGGATATCACGCACTTCATAGTTTGTAAGGGTCCCTGCCCGTCTTTGCCAGTTCGCCGATCTCCTGAATGTAAGCCTCTGTGTCGGTCTTGCGGCGCATGCCGTCGTAAGTCATGTACCGAAGCTGCCCGAATACCGGCCGCTCCATCCACGGGCGGTCATGCAGCCCGAAACACCAGAGAATATTAGTGTACGTGTTCGGGTCCCGTCCATCGAGCGCATACACGTCATGCAGCCGGATCATGACCGCAAGAGCCTGCTCATACGTGGGCGACCACTCAATGATCTTCTTGCCCCAGTACATCCGGTAATAGCCGTGAATCTTTCCGCGAATCAGCAATTCGTGTTGCGTGGCGTTCCACAGCGGGTCGTAGGTTTCCGCGCGCTCAAGCTGTTCCGGGGTGTAAAGGTGCGGGCGGGCATCGTTCCTGTGCTTTTCCATGGTGCGCTTGCACCAGTCCGGCAGCGAGTCGAGCGACTCTACATTCGGGGCGAACTTTGCGAAGTTGAACGCCAGTTCGCGGCGTACGATCAGCTCTTCCAGGAATTCGTCCGCGATCAGCATGTGTTCGTCGGCGTACTCGCGCACGCGCAATGCGGTTTCGAGTGCCGAGATTTGACCGAAATGCAGAAACGGGCTGAGGTCGCTCGTAGCGTGTTTCGATGGCTGATTGCTCTCTTTCGCGTAACGCGAGAGCCGGTCCGACACAAATCTTTCCAGGTGCTTCCGCCCATTTCGGATTCCGCCCGAGAAGGTAACGGAGGGCGGGATCGAATGGTCGATCTCGCATTCCCGCACCAGCGATGGAATGCCGGCCGCTCCAACCTCCGTGCTGAGTTTCAGGAGATCCGCCGGAAGAAGCTGATCGCTCCACTCAGCGTGAACATGCGGGATAGCTACCGGCCTCAGGTATTTCGGCAATTCACGCCTGATCTTCGGGCGAATTGTATAAGCGCCCCATGCACGCTTCTCATGGCAGTTCATGGGTACGATGCAGCTTGAATCCACCGCAATACAGGCGACACCAATCTTCCCCGGAACAGTGGCATTGTGGCCCGCCGCGACGAAGGCAGGGTAGTCGTCCGTGACCACGCACAACGCCCTTTCCGCAAGCCGGTACAAGATGTTGTTCGCATCGCTTCTTCGGCGCCGAAGGTAGAACAGGAAGCCCGCCCGCAGTTTCCTCACCGCCTTCGCAGTTTCAGGCACGGCTTCGATCGCAAACGTATGCAGCCGGTCGTTGGCGTATTTGTACGTACAGGTCAGCCCCTCATAAACCAGCAGCGGCAAATGATGTTCGTTCGCAATGTGTACCGCGTACGCGAGCGCGTGATTCGCGTCCGCGCGCCGATTCATCTGCGACCAATACAGAACGTATGACGCCCCGTCCCGAAAACCGGCTGAGTTGAGCCGGCGTATCCGTTCAGGTTGGATCGCGGTTTCGGGAAGATTTGTGTCCGTGGCCAAGAACCAGCATCGCAATCGGGGCCGACCGGGTCAAATAGTGCTTGTATTGTGTAGTGATCTAGTGTATTAATACATTACGCATGGTTTTCAGCCTGGATTTAAAGAGCGGCGTCCCGGTGTATCGCCAGATCATCGACCAGGTACACGCTGCGAGAGCTTCCGGGAACATCGGCCCGGGCGAGCAACTGCCGACGGTGCGGCAGCTAGCCGTTGACCTTTCCGTCAATCCAAATACGATTCTGCGTGCATACCGCGAACTGGAACTGACCGGGTTTCTGACCACCCACCAGGGTACCGGAACCTTTCTCAGCGACAGAAGAGTAGAGCGCAGCGACGCTGACCGGGAGCAAAAACTGGACAAGCTGGTGAGTGAATTCATTACGCGCGCGGGTCGGGAAGGCTTCACCGTCAAAGAGATTCGAAGCCGCCTGAAGGACTACATCAAATAGGAGCTTTATGTTCGAAATGACTGGAGCGTTGGTTCGTGGTTTATCGAAGAGTCCGAGAGATGCGTTCAGCAAGGAAGGTCTGGTGGCATTCGTGTTCACGATGGCCGCGGGCACTTCGCTGAGCGCGTGGACGCAGAAGCCGTCTTATGCAATCGTCGCTTTCCTGATCGGACTCTATCTGCTGGTCGCGATCAAAGTGGCTGATCAGTGGGAGAGGGCCGCAGTGCTTCGTCTGGGCCGTTACAAAGGGCTGCGGGGGCCAGGAATATTCCTGATTATTCCGATGATTGAGAAGATCAGTCAGTATGTCGATCAGCGGATTCGCGTCACCGATGTTGCGGCCGAGTCGGCACTCACTCGCGACACGGTTCCGGTGAACGTGGACGTAATTATTTTCTGGGTGGTCTGGGATGTGGAGAAGTGCATTCTCGAAGTTTCCAATTTCGTCGCCGCGGTGCAGATGAGCGCGCAAACGGCGCTGCTTGAATCGATCGGAAGGCATCAACTGGCTCAGATGATCACCGAGCGCGAAACAATCGGCAAAGAATTGCAGCGCATGCTGGATGAGAAGACGAACCCATGGGGGATCACGGTGCAGTCCGTTGAAATCCGCGAGGTTCATATCCCGGCGGCGCTCGAAGACGCCATGTCACGACAGGCGCAGGCCGAGCGCGAACGGCAGGCGCGGATTGTTTTGGGAACAGCCGAGACAGAGATTTCGGCCAAGTTTGCAGAGGCTTCAGTGGTGTATCAGAACAATCCGATCGCTCTGCATCTTCGCGCCATGAACATGCTTTACGAAGCGATCAAAGAAAAGGGCGCGATGGTAATCGTACCTTCCTCCGCAGTCGAAACCATGGGGCTCGGCGGGATGCTCGCGACAACATCGCTGGCGAAACCGGGTGCCTAAAAAATGCGCCGTTTGAGCCTTTCAACCGTAAACTTGGCTGTATCCGCAATGGCCATAACTGCCATCACGCCGGCCTGAACGGGGTCGGTGACCACCAGGTCGGCGGCGTCCGGAACGCTGCCGGCCATGTTCAGGCTGATCACCAGCAGCCCGGTTTTCCGCACCTCGCGAACTGCCGTCTCAATCTCCCCGCCCATTAGCGAACCTGCCAGAACCAGGGCTCGTGCGCGCGGCAATCGCGGCACCGCCCGGACGGCCTCAGCCAGCGACTGTTCCCCGACCAGCGGAATCGTATCCACTGAGATATGCTCCCCCCGAATGTTGTGCCGGTCGGCCTCCACAATCGCACCGATCGCGACCTGCGCCACCTGCGCGCCCCCGCCCATGATGATGATGCGCTTGCCGTAAATCTGCTCCATGCTCTTGACCAGATCGAGCCTGCGGACAATCGGCAGTGCGCGCAGACCGGTCAGCATCGACTCCCACGCACTCGTCGTAACTTCGAAGTAAACGCGCGCGCCGGCCGGAGAGTTGTCTAAAATCGACACGGTGCCGATATCACCTGCATGCTCGGCAATCACGCCCGTCAGCCCGTGCAGTATGCCCGGCCCGGCGTTCACATCTATCAGCAATCCATGGCTCTGCGGCCCCGTTTCGAACATTCGTCTGGAGATATCATCTCAATGTGACAAGAAGAGAATTGATCGCGGGAGCGGGTGCAGTTCTCGCCGCCGGCCGGCTGCAGGCATTTAAGTCGCGGATCACCAAGGCGAACATCAGCGCCATCACCGACGAAATCGGCGCTACCCAGGCCGATGCGATCGAATTTGCGCACCGTTACGGAATGGAGTGTGTAGAACTGCGCAACGTTCCCGAAACAAAGAAGGAATTCAGCTATCTCAGCGAGCCGGAATTAAAGAAGTGGGCTGCGGAACTATCGGCCAACAGGCTGAAAGTCACGTTCCTGAACTGCAGTCTCTTCAAGTTTTCCTGGCCGGGTACCGAGCCTGAAAACGCCGCGAAAGAAACTCCGGAAAAGCGCGCCGCCCGCCTCGCCGCCGACCAGAAGAAATGGGACCGCCGTAAAGAGGACGTTGCAAGTGCTCTGAATGCCGCTAACATTCTGGGCTGCGACAAAATCCGGCTGTTCACCGGGACCCGCGTTGCCAATCCTGAAACGGTTTATCCGCTGATTGTCCGCACCGTGGAAGAACTGATCCCGATGGCCGAGAAGGCAAGAGTGAAGCTGCTGATCGAGAACGAATCCACCGAAAACATCGGTACATCGGCGGAACTGAAAGCGAT
This sequence comes from Terriglobia bacterium, assembly GCA_963840735.1. Taxonomy (GTDB): domain Bacteria; phylum Acidobacteriota; class Terriglobia; order Bryobacterales; family Bryobacteraceae; genus BOG-234. The sequence continues at coordinate 59,626 of CAWIZX010000010.1, read as the reverse complement.
TATGGAACTGATCCCTTCAAAGGCGGTTGGCTGCAACTGGGATCCCGGCAACGCGCAGTCGCTACACGAAGTCCCCTGGCCGGACGGCTACTCCGTGCTCCCGAAGGACCGGATGATGAACGCGCAGTTCAAAGCCAAGAACCTGCTCGACGGTCCCGAAAAGCTCGATTGGAAAGCGATTCTCGAAGCTATGCAGAAGGACGGTTACAAAGGGCACATCGGACTCGAAACTCACGGTGGCCCCGGTACGTTACTTGAGAGGGCGAACGAGTCGATGAAGAGAATCATGCAAATGGTCGGCGAGTTGTCTTAGCGCCCCAATGAGCAAGCCTTTTTTAATCGCGTTCGGCGTGGCTGTTCTGGTCACAATCGCTTTTGTGGCCTGGTGGGGCTCCGCCAAACATGTTGAGGAGGGCGGGAAAATCGGGAAGGTCCGGCTTCAGAAGGTGGACGATGCGGAGACCATAGCGGTCTTCGATTTCAACCTGCGTAATGACTCCGCCCGGCCCCGTACAGTTGCATCGGTAACCGCGCGCATAGACGCCGCCGACGGAAGTCAGATAGAAGGCCAGACGCTTGGAGCGGCCGACCTGACCAACGTTTTCCGCAACTACCCCGCGCTCGGGGACCAGTACAACAGCCCTCTCAAGGCACTGGACACCATCGCTCCAAAAGAATCGCTCGACCGCGAGGTCGGCATACGTTTCGATGCGCCCGATGCGGCCATCGCCGGCCGTAAAGATGTAGTGCTCGGGATCGAGTACATCAATGGTCCACTGATGGAACTGAAGGCAAAATGACTGCCCGGTTATTCTGCGGCATTTTCGCCGCGGCTCTCGCGGGTTTTTGCTCCGCCGCAACCATTCCGGCCGGCACGCAACTGAACGTTCGCCTCACTGACAAAGTTGCCAGCGAGTCAACCGCCGCACACACGCCGGTACACGCAGTCGTAATCGTTCCCGTGCTCTTCAACAATACAGTCGTACTTCCCACGGGCGTTGTGATTTCCGGAACTGTCGAGCGCGCGACAGCCGCGGCCACAGGTCGCCGGGCCGAGTTGGCTATGGTCTTCACAGAGGCCCGGGACGGCGCTTCGAAAGCCAGGCTGTCGGCCATTGTGGCCTCACTCGACAACGCGCGCGAGTCGGTGGACGATAAAGGAGTCATCACCGGAATCGACGCATCCCAGACATTCGGCGCGCGTCTCGATCAGGGAATCGCAAAGCTTGAAGGAAACGACAGGTTCGCGGCGCTTGCCGGAATCATCCAGGGCGCGAAGCAGGCGCTGAAGATCAACGAAGTCAATCCGAACATTGACTATGATCCCGGCGCCGAGATGACGCTGAAGCTCACCGCGCCGCTTGAATGGAAAGGACGGACGCAAGGACCCGAAACCACCCTTCAGCCGTTCCCTAATGAAGCAGCGCTGATCGACCTCGTGAACCGGCAGCCATTTCGGACCGTTGCAGCCAACCCGCCGCGCCCCTCTGACCTGACGAACATCATGTTCATCGCCACGGAAGCTGAACTCAGCCGCGCCTTCGAGGCCGCCGGCTGGAGCATGCCCGCCAGCCTCAGCGGGGAATCGAAGCTTGAAACGGCAAGGGCTCTGATCGAAGACCGCGGCTACAAAGAAGGCCCAATGTCGGTGCTGCTTCTCGACGGCCGCCCGCCCGATATGGCCTGGCAGAAGGGCAACAACACCTTCTCGCAACGGCATCATCTTCGGATCTTCCGCAGGCCCGGCACTTACCTCGGTAAGCCCGTCTGGGTCTGCTCTTCAACTCACGACATCGGCATCGACTACTCAGACCGTGACCGCACATTCATTCACCTGATCGATCCCGAAATCGACAAGGAACGCGCCAAGGTAGTCAGCGATCTTCTGTTCACCGGCCGTGTGAAATCCATCGCGCTGATCGGCCGCCCAGCCGTTCCTGCCGACGCCACCAACGCGACCGGAGATCGCCTTGAAACTGACGGCAGGATGGCGGTCCTCCTTTTCTGAGGCTTAGCGGGTCAGTTGACCCTGCATCTGAGCGGCCCGCGGATTCACTTCCGATTCCCCGATATCCGTCAGAATCCTGTCCGCCTGTTTTTCTTCCTGCAGCGTCTGATCCAGCAGCGAAACCACTTCCCGCTGCCCCATCCGTTCCGCGAAGGTTCGCAGCGAACCGTAGCTGCCAATCTCAAAGTGTTCTACCTGGTTCCCGGCCAGCACCAGTGCAACGTCCCGCAGTTCGGGCGTTTCAATGGTGCGAATCATCCCTTCGGCTTCCTGGATCATGGCCTGCATGACCGTGTTCGACCGAACCGTCGGACTCAGGCCGAGCTTTGAGAACACCTGCTCCAGACGGGTCACATGGTTCTGGGTTTCCTGCAGGTGCTGTTCGAAAGCCTGCCGGAGTTGAGTTGACGATGCCGCCTGCCCCATTTTCGGAAGCGCCTCCGTTAAAAGCGTTTCCGCATCGTAGATATAATCGAGCCCTGTTTTAAACAGTTCGTCGAAGGAGTTGATCTTTTCTGCACTCATGCCTCGGGAAAGCGCAACCCTGCACCCAAACATTGCGGAACTGCCCGCCGGATAAACTCGTAATTCTATCTGCGTATGACACTGGACGATCTGGACCGGCTTCTGAGCCAGTGGAAAGCACGCCTCGACACTGCCGCGCAGAATCTTGCCGACCTGAGAAGCCGGCCCGTGTACGACATCCTCGCCGGATCGCAACGGCTCCAGCTGACCGGCATTACCGAGCAAAAACTCGGGCAAGCCGTTGCAGTGCTCGATGGCGTCTGGTCCGATTACTCCCTGCTGTGCTCGGCGCTCGACCGCGCGGCCGACTTGCGCAGGCAAGTCTCACGTTTCACCCTCTCGCCCGATAAACTGCGCGCGATCGATGCCATCCTGAACGGCCCCGCCGTGTCGGCATCGGGCACCCAGTCCAGTCTGGAACAACTCTTCAGCCAGATGAACGCGCGTTTCGCCGCCGGACGCAGTGCGCTGATGGAGATCGATGCCAACTGGACGCGCCTGAATACCGAACTGGCGCCGGTCAACGCTCTTCTTGACGCGCACCGAACCGAACTGGCAGCCGGCGTGCCCGAACTGCGCGCCGCAGTGCAGGCTCTTCGGCCCCGCGTGATGGCCGACCCCCTCGGAGCCAACGATGACTTCGATACGCAGGTGTTACCCCTCTACACGAAGGTCAGAGCCGCTTTCGAAAAACTTCAGGCACAGCGGCGCAATCTGCGGACCGACCTCGAAACTGCCCGCGCGCTCCTGAAATCGTTGCCGGGGCTGCATGAGCAAAGCCAGGAGGTATTTCGCGAATTTCGCGAAAAGATCGCCGGACGCAAGGCAACTGAACCCGCGCTCGACTCGCATCGTATTACTCAATTGGAGGCGCAGGTGTCCCACCTCGAAAGGCGATCGCAAGGCCCCGACATGGATGCTGCGTGCGCGGAGCTTGAGCACTGCCTCGCCGACATCGAAGACCTGATCGCGCGCGAAAGGCAGGTGCTCGCCCGTAATTTGGCCGCGCTCGAGCTGCGGCGCGAGTTGCGCGGCAGGCTTTCCGCGTTCAAAGCCAAAGCGGTGGCGCGGCAGAGGGCCGAAGACCCGAAGCTCACGGAACTTGCGCGGCGTGCCAGCGAGCTTCTTTACGCGCGGCCTACGCCACTTGACGATGCCCTCAACCTGGTGACCGAATATGGACGCGCAAGCCTGTAAACAGTCCGGCTGCTCCGGCTCGATCGAAGACGGCTATTGCAACCTGTGCGGAATCGCCGTGGCCAAACCGCGTGAAACCGTGCAGCCCGCCAGCACCCGCAGTGCTTCCGTCGCCACGGGCACCGGCTCCACGCCCGTCAGCCGGGGCACGCGCGGCTCCCGCAGGTCGAGCCGGAGTTCTTCCCGCAGTACCCGCCGCAATCTTGGCGCGGGTCTCGTTTCAGTCCCGGAACTTCCTTCCACCGAACCTGAAAAGGCCATCCTTCCCGATCCGAAAGTCCCCACCAACAAACGCTTTTGCGCCAACTGCAATCGGCCGCTGACTCGTGACAGGGGCTTCTGCGGGCAGTGCGGCCAGAAATTCTGCTTCATCCCGACGCTCAACCCCGGAGACGTACTTTACGGCCAGTACGAGGTTCGAGGAGCGCTCGCCTACGGTGGGCTCGGCTGGATCTATCTCGCATTCGACCGCGTGCTTTCGAGGTACGTAGTCCTCAAGGGCCTGCTCAACACGGAAGATGCCGCCGCCGCGTCCGTGGCCGTTGCCGAACGGCAATTCCTGGCCGCGGTCAAGCACCCCAACATTGTCGGCATCTACAACTTCGTGCAGCAGGGTTCGGAAGGCTTCATTGTGATGGAATACGTGGGCGGCAAGACGCTGCGCGATATCCGGCGCGCGCGCGGTCCGCTGCCGCCGGCCGAAGCCATCGCTTACATCCACCGCATCCTGGGTGCGATCGCGTATCTTCACAGCCTCAACCTGGTCTACTGCGATTTCAAAACCGAAAACGTGATGCTCGAAGGCAATGACGTGAAGCTCATTGACCTTGGCGGCGTGCGAACGATCGACGATCCGAAGGGCGACATCTACGGCACGGAAGGCTACAGCGCGCCCGAAGCCGGTGAAGGCCCAACCGTCGCTTCGGACCTGTTCACCGTCGGCCGAACGCTCGCGGTTCTGCTGGCTGAAATCAGAGGCTTCACCAAAGACCATCGGTACACACTGCCCAACGCCCAGGAAGAACCTGTCTTCGCGAAGCAGGAGTCGCTCTACCGATTCCTGCTGAAGGCGACCGCCGAGAACCCGGATGACAGATTCACTTCGGCTGAAGAGATGTCGGAACAGCTGCTCGGCGTGCTGCGCGAAGTGGTCGCTATAGAATCCGGCACGCCGCGTCCGGGCAACAGCACGCTGTTCGGGCCTGACATGCTGGCCTTCATGCCCGTGGACGGATTTGAGCCGATCCGCGCGGATTACCGGCAATTGCCCGTTCCCGTGCTCGACGCCTCCGATCCGGCTTTCAATGACACCGTGAACGCGGCGGCGCTGCCTGAGATCGACAAACGCATCGCGGCTCTCCGTCTTGTGAGCGCCCAGGTTCCGAAGTCCGCCGAGGCCAGGCTGCGGCTGGCGAATGCGCTGATCGACGCCGGTGCTTACGAAGAAGCGGAACGGCTCTTACAGCAGTTCGAAGCCGCCGATGCATGGGACTGGCGTACCCGCTGGTACCGCGGCCGTCTGCTTCTTGCGCAGGACAAAGCCAAACAGGCGCAGGATTCCTTCGACCAGGTTTACTTCGATCTGCCCGGTGAGCTTGCCCCTAAACTGGCGTTCGCCATGGCTGCCGAACTGGCCGGAAATACAGATATCGCGATCCACATGTACGATCTGGTCAGCCGCACCGACCCCGGCATGAATTCCGCCTGCTTCGGACTGGCACGCTGCCTCGCGCTTTCAGGTCAGCGAAAGAAGGCCGTAGAAGCGTTGAGCCGCATCCCACGGACGTCGAGCATGCACGCCTGCTCGCGCATTGAAGCCACCCGTGCGCTTGTTGCCCGGGCCGCAGCTTCGGCTCCGGGCGCGGAGGATCTCTCGACTGCTTCCATCACCCTCGAAGGTTTAACGCTTGAAGGCATGGCGCGCCACCGGCTTGCCGCAATGCTGCTGCAAACCGCGCTGGACCTCGTTACGTCGCGCACTGTTCCGCAGAATGCCACAGTCCAAATTCTCGGCCAGCCGCTGCGTGAAAGCGCACTGCGTGAAGGCCTTGAGACCTCTCTGCGCGCCATGGCCCACCTCACGCATGGACCCGCAAAGGTGCAACTAATAGACGAGGCGAACAAAGTGCGCCCGAGGACCCTCGTTTGAACTGTCTTCAGTGCGGCGCGCTTGTCCCGGACGACAATCGCTTTTGCGAGGAATGCGGAGCGGCCACGGCAAGCGCCACCGCAAGTGTGGCCCCCGCAGGTTGCCCGAAATGCGGCGCCCCTCTCGACCAGGCTGACGAAGATGGATTTTGCTCCGCCTGCGGATTCCGCATAGAACCCCGCGCCCGCGATCGAATGGAACGCGCCATCTCAGCGAACTTCGCAGGCATCACAGACCGCGGTCTGCGCCATCACCGGAACGAAGATGCCATGGGCCTCGAAATGATTGCTGAAACCGGCACCGCCGTGCTGATTGTCTGCGATGGCGTGTCGAGCACTCAGGACGCCGACCGCGCTTCTGAAGTCGCTGCCGACGCAGCGCTTCGGTCGCTGCTCGGAGCGGCTATCAAAGGGCGTGACACGCACGAAGTTTCCATCGACGCTGCAATTGCGGCCGCGCAAAAAGGCGTCGCGGCGCTCGGCGCGGGCCTGTCCAGTCCCGCAACCACGATTGTGTGCGCCATGGTGCGCGGCAACGTGGCCACCGTTGGCTGGGTAGGAGACAGCCGTGCCTACTGGATCGCCGGCCATGACGCAAACCAATTGACGATCGATCACTCCTGGCTGGCCGACACGATCGCTTCGGGCGAGATGGATGCGGAAACCGCTGCGCTATCTCCCAATGCTCACGCGATCACCCGGTGGCTCGGCGCCGATGCTCCTCAGGATGTCCCGGTCCCGATCGTCCGTATTGAAATGCCCGGCCCCGGCCACCTTCTGCTTTGTACGGACGGCCTCTGGAACTACGCGCCCGAACCCGCGGCAATATCGGCTCTCCTGACCGAAGCTGACGCACTCACGACCGTTCGGGGCATGGTCGAATTCGCCAACGCGCGTGGCGGGCACGACAACATCACAGCCATCTTATTGTCAATCGAGCAAGCCAATGTCACTATTCAAAGCTGACGTCTTCCAAAACGCCTACCTGCCGCAGGGTGCGCGCGAAGTGAACGCGATCATGACCGTTTCGGTCGAGGCCGACCAGTCCATCTCAGGCGCCACCTCTTCCGGCGAGAAGCTGATCGGCATCATCTGCGATGTTTCGGGATCCATGGAAGGCGAAAAAATCCACGCGGCGAAAGAGGCCATCGTCCGGCTGGTCAATATGCTGCCTGCCGATGCTTCCTTCTTCATCATTACGGGATCCGAAACCGCCGAGCTGACGGTCTCGCCGCGTCTCGCTTCGGCCGAAAACAAAACGCGTGCCATCGGAGCCATCCGGCAGATCAAGGCTCAGGGCGGCACTTACATTTCCACCTGGCTCGCCAAAGCGATGGCTCAGTTCGCCAATGCTCCCGGCGCGATCAAGCAGGCCATTCTGCTCACCGACGGGGCGAATGAGAAGGAAGACAATCCCCGCATGGAACCCGTCCTGCAGGCCTGCGAAGGCCAGTTTCAATGCGAGTGCCGGGGCGTCGGCTCCGATTGGGTGGTGGCGCAGCTGCAGCGCATTTCAGGCAGACTGCTCGGCACCACAGACATCATTGCCAAACCATCGATGATTGAAGCCGACTTCCAGCAGGTCCTGCAGCGCGCGCTCAACAAGGACATCAGCAACGTCGCGCTCAGGCTTTGGACTCCCGTCGGCGCCCGCGTGCTTTTTTGCAAGGAAGTGAGTCCTGAAATTGTAGACCTTACCGGTCGTGCCGTCCAGACGAAACCGCAGGTGAGCGAGTTCCCCACCGGCGCGTGGGGCAGGAACGAATCGCGGGATTATCATTTCTGCATCGAAGTGAAACCGGGCGACGTTGGCGATGAAATGCTTGCAGGGCGCGCGAGTCTGGTCTATACGCAGGCCGGCACAGAGACTAAAGTCGCGGAGGCTCGCATTCTTGCGGTCTGGACGGACGACGAATCTAAATCGACAAAGATCGACCGCCGCGTGGCGCATTACACCGGCCAGGCGGACCTTGCCGTCTCTATTCAGGAGGGCCTCGAAGCACGGTCGCGCGGCGATGACGACGCTGCCACAGCGCTGCTCGGCAAAGCCGTTCGCCTGGCGCATGAATCAGGCAATGAAGCCACCGCGAAACTCCTCCGGAAGGTCGTCGATGTTCAGGATGAGGAAAAGGGCACCGTGCGCTTGAAAAAGCAGGTCGAAAAGGAAGATGCCATGGCTCTTGAAACCCGCTCCACCAAGACGGCGCGCATTCCGAAGTCCGCATAGAAAAATATGACTGCCCAAACCTGCCCGAAAGGCCACGAATCTTCGGAAGCGGACTTTTGTTCCGTCTGCGGATCGAAGCTGGAACCCGCCTCGGCCGCACCTGGTGCCTGTCCCGATTGCGGAGCCGCCCGTGACCGTAGCGGCGCCGTCTTTTGCGAGGGCTGCGGCTACAACTTCAATACCAGTGCCCACGGACTTCCGAAATCTGAAGTCCATCCGTGGCAGATCCTGATCGAAGTCGACCCGTCGCTTCGCTCGCCGGAGAGTCCCGAACCGCCCGCCGGGTTCGCGCCGGTGGCAATCCCTCTTTCCAAATCCGCGAACCTGATTGGCCGGCTCAGCGAGAAGCGCGGCGTGTTCCCTGAAATTGACCTCACCCTCGACGAGGCCGTGTCGCACCGCCATGCGCTGCTGAACATCTCGCCTGAAGGCCAACTCACAGTCCGCGATATCGGCTCCTCGAACGGAACCATGCTGAACGGAGCTGAGCTGAAGCCATTGGAGGACATCCCCCTGAACGCGGGTGACACTCTGACGCTCGGCCACTGGACACGGCTCAGGGTTCGATGACCCCTTCCCCCTGGAACACGCCGCAAATTCTGAAAACGGGCTTTACTGCCGTCTGCATTACCAGCCTGCTGTTTATGATTGCGGCGGTTACCGGAGCCCGAAGTCATCGCCACGCCATGCAGGTGATTGGACGAGACTCGGGGCCGGTGATCATTGCAGCGGAGCACATCGGGTCGGCCCTGGCCGATATGGATGCAAATGCCGCGAATGAACTGCTCGACCCTTCGTCGGAGGCCGACGCCCGCCGCGCCTTTGAGGAGAGAAGAAACGAAGCGACCGAAGCGATCGTCACGGCCGCCGGGAACATTACCGATCGCGATAAGGAGCGCGGGCCCATCCTGAAGCTGGCCACGGGCGCCGGCGGCTACGTCGCGCGGATCCAGGAGGCGCGTGACCTGCGGGCCGCCAACAACCCTCGGTTTCTGGACACCTACCGGGAGGCCGCCGAATACATGGATTCCACGCTTCTTCGCGCCGCCGCCGATCTCGATCAGGCCGACCGAGTTGTGCTGGATGAGACCTACTCAAGGGCTCGGATCGCTTCTGGCCTGTCACTCGCATTCCTGATTCTCTCGGCGCTGATGCTGACTGCTTCTCTCGTCGCGCTCCAGTTCTTTCTCACCGCGCGGATGCGCCGGCTTTTGAACCCTATGTTGTTCCTCGCAACCGTGCTCACCTTGTTCTTAACCATCTACGGCTTGCAGGCCTTTGTCGGGGCAGATCGCGAACTTAAGGTCGCCAAACAGGACGCGTTTGAGTCCATCCACGTGCTCTGGCAGGCGCGATCCCTCGCTTACAGTGCCAATGCGGACGAGAGCCGCTCTCTGCTCGATCCGTCGCACGCGGCAGTTTACGATGCGAGCTTCCTTTCGAAAGCCGATCGAATCGCAGCCATGCAGCCGGGCCAGACGCAGCCGACCGGTGGTTTTCTCGCCGCGGAACTCAATAACATAACATTCGTCGGGGAGCGCGAAGCAGCTGCGGAAACCGTCGCCCGCTTCGCCGAGTATCTCGACATGGACAGGAAAATACGCAAACTCGAACAGGCCAAGTCACATGCCGCAGCCGTTGCTCTTTGTCTCGGGAAAGACCTCACTCCGTCGGCATCGTCGTTCAGCCGTTTCGATCGCGCCCTCGGCCAGACTCTCGACGTGAACGAGAGGGCCTTCAGCGCGGCCGTCGAGCGCGGTTTCAATCATGTGGCCGGATTTGAAATAACCCTGCCCGTCGCCTCGCTCGTGATCGTATTTCTGGCGTGGCTTGGCTTGCGGCCCAGACTTCGCGAGTATGAGGACTAGGTCTCAGCCGACTTGGCCCGCATCCTTGTCCTCTCAAACATCGTTCCGTACCCGCCTCACGGGGGCGTACACCTTCGCATCTTCAACCTCGTGATGCGGATCGCCCGGGTGCATGAGGTCACCCTCGGCTGTCACGCATGGGACGATCGCGATCGCGACGGGGCAGCATGGCTTTCGAACCAGGGTATCCGGACCGTAACCGCTCCCCTGGGCGCCGCAAACTGGCGGCACATTGCGCCTGCTCTCCGCAGTCTCGTCGCCGCCGAACCGCCGGAGATCGTTCAGTACCGCACGCCCGAACTGAACGCGCTGGTTGCCACCGAACCGTTCGACATTCTTCAGATCGAAGAAACATTGCTCGCACCCTACGCTCGGTTTTTGCCGGGGAACGCAACGACGAAGAAGGTCCTCGTCTTCCACAACGTGCATTTCCTGCAGGAACGCCGTCTGGCGGCTATCGCGAAGACGTTGTCGATGCAAGCCTGGCGGACGGCCAACGCGCTCCTCATGAGCCGGTACGAACCGCGCATCGCCCGAACTTTCGACAGAAATATTGCCGTCTCAGAAATCGACCGCAGACTCCTCCTTGAGCGCGCGCCTGACCTGTCGATCGATGTGCTGCCGAACGGAGTCAACACAACAACCCTCTGCGTATTGCCCGAACCGCCCGAAAAGCAGGCCATTCTGTTTGTCGGCTCGCTCGATTACGCCCCATGTATCGACGCAGTCCAGTGGCTTGTGACTGAAATTCTTCCCATACTCCGGCGGGACCACCCGGCGCTTGAGGTTTGGATCGTAGGCAAGAATCCTCCGCCCGAAGTCACCGCGCTGGCGGCCGACCGCGTGTTTGTCACCGGCTATGTTTCTGACCTGACGCCCTTTTATCTGCGTGCCGCGGTTGCAGTTGTGCCGTTGCGTGCCGGCGGGGGTTCCCGCCTGAAAATCCTGGAAGCGATGGCGCTGGGGCGTCCGGTAGTCTCGACAACTGTCGGCGCAGAGGGCCTCAAAGTGACAGATAAACAGGACATTCTGCTGGCGGACGATTGTGCTGCTTTCTCCGGCTCTGTTTCGCACTTATTATTAAACAGGGGGAAGTGGCGCATGCTCGCGCAGAATGGCCGCAGGTTCGTCGAGGAATCGCACGACTGGGACATGATCGCGGGTCGGCAGCTCTCAATTTACGATCGGATTCTGGAAAACACGTAACCCACGTCTCACCGTCCTGGCCTATCACCGGGTCGGTGACCGGCATGGGGCGCGGTATGACGCCGGTGTGTTTACCGCCGATGCTTCGCAACTCGAAGATCACATCCGTTTTTTCCGGACCCATTACCGCGTCGTCAATCCCGATGAAGCCCTGGAGATTGCCTCGGGCCGTGTCCGGTCACGCGGGCAGGCCATCCTGCTCACATTCGACGATGGCTATCTGGACAACTATCAGGTCGCGTTTCCGGTTCTTAAAACCCTTGGTGTTCAGGCTGTTTTCTTCCTGGTATCGGATTTTGTCGGAGCGGGCATGGCCGCGTGGTGGGACAAGATTGCCTGGCTTCTGCGGAAATCCGGCCGTTCACCCGAGTCGCTGGATTCCGCCATCGCCGCCGCGCTCGAAAAGTACAAGTCGGCGTCCGCGGAAGATGCCGCCAACCTCCTGCGTGCCCTCGAAATCGGCGCTGACCCGGAGGCGGCGCTGCCCTCTGAACGTTTGTTCCTCACGGCCGGCGAAGCACGGTCGATGAAGGCAGCGGGCATGTTGATCGGGTCTCATTCACGCTCTCATCGCATCCTTTCAAAGCTCTCACCGGATGAGCAGGGTTCCGAGTTGCTCACCTCCCGGGCTTCGCTGGAACAGGAGGTCGGCCCTCCCATCGACGTTTTCGCGTACCCGGTAGGCGGACCCCAGGATTTCACAACCGTCACCCAGGCAGCGCTGCGGGACTGTGGCTACCGTGCGGCATTCTCGTGCCACGGCGGTTCGGACGCTCTCGAAGGCGCCAATATGTACGACATAAAACGCGTGCCCGTTTATTGGGGTGCGCGGCCGCAGTGGCTTGTTCACCGCTGATCTGTCATGCTGGCCGCCACTTACATCATCAATTTGAACGCCAGCCGGGACCGCTGGAAATCGATGCAGATTCTGCTCGATCGCATGGGCGTACCCAACCGGGTTCGCTTCGAAGCCATAGACGGATTTGCGCTCGACGCCGACGGTCTCCATATGCTGCGCCGCAATGGCCGGCTTTCGTCCGCTTGCGAAGGTTTCGACACGAGATGCATGGCTGGTGAGATCGGGTGTGCGCTCAGTCATGCGGGAGTCATGGCTGATGTGGTTGAAAAACAATTACCCTCAGCCCTGATCCTCGAAGACGATATAGCGCTCGACGGACCGGCTGCCCTGTGGCCGGCGCGCTTTCAGGCGGCATTCGCAGATCTTCCCCCGGACTGGGAACTCTGGTACCTGTATCGCTGTTTCGACATTCGCCATCGCATTCAGCGCCTGACCCCCAGAACCGTAGTTCCCTGGACTCCACAGGGCGGCGCCGCTTACGCAGTGACACTGGCGGGAGCACGCAAGCTGCTCGCGGCTCTCACCCCTGTCCGAAGCGCTGTCGATCGCGTTTATGCCGAACTCGTGCGGACGCGCGCCATTCGTGCATATGCCGCGAGTCCCATGCTTGTGCAGCCCGGGACGCAACCGTCCATCATTAACCGCGATAATCCTTCGAAGACATGGGTGGAGGACGGCGTAAACCGGCCTCCCGAATATTGGCCGGACATGTATCTCGCGCACCTTGGCGAAGAAATTCCCCGGCCCGCCTGGCACGGCAAAGTGTGGCAGACTCTTTCAGGAGGCTTGAGGAAGATCACAGCGGCACGGAGGACTTCCTGACACCCGCGCCTGAGATCCGCAACGTCTACTTCGTGGTCTGGTGGTTCGATCGCGCAGGCGGAATGGAGCGCCATGTGACTGAACTGGCGATGGCCCTGACCCGCCGGGGCACCCAGGTGAAGGTGTTCAGCGAGATGCCTCTCAGCCGCTCGAATGCCTATGCGATTGCATTGAAAAAAGCCGGTATACCTGTCTTTGCACCCGGCCGCCTCTCAAGCGTGATCGCGGGCGCGGAACGGTCGCGCATCGGTCGCAGACTCGTCGGCGCGCCTTCAATCGCGGGCGGCGGATGGAACGGTATCGAAGACGAGTTCCTTCGGTTTCACCACTGCGGGCATCTCACGCGCCGCCTGTTCGCGTCGATGGTGCGCGAAGCCGCCACGTCGCCCCCGGACGTAGTTCACCTGCACGGCTGCCGCCTGGGGCAGCACCGCGTCTTGCAATGGGCGGCTGCGAGGCAGTACGCGACCGTCTACACCGAACACACTACGATGAGCGACTGGGGCGGTCCGTTCGATTCCGAATCCCCGTGGATTGTCGATGCCACCGCCGATGTGCTTGCCTGTGTCTCGAACCGCTCGGGCCAAAGCCTGGCGGCTGTGTTACCCGGAGCGCGGATCATTCCGGTTGTCCGCCATATCGTCCAGGGGCCGGCGCCCAACGAAAAGCCGGTAAGTCACTCTCCCCGGCAGACGTCCTGTTTCGATCCTTTATGTTGGTCGATTGTCGTTTCAAAAAGGCGTCGACACTCTGCTGGATGCCGTCGCGCTGCTGCATGCGCAGGGCATTGGCTGCGACCTGCAGATCGCGGGCACCGGAGACCAGCTTCCTGCTCTTCTCGCGCAGGCCGATCGGCTTCGCATTACGGACAGCGTAAACTTCCTCGGTCATCTCGAACATGATGAGATCGGCCTATTGAGAGATCGCGCGGACCTTGGTGTTGTTCCGTCTCGCACCGAGGGGTTGCCTTTGACTCTCGTCGAAGCGATGGCGCACGGGAAACCGGTGGTTGCTACCCGCGTCGGCGGGATGCCGGAAGTCATTAGCGACGGTGAAAACGGTCTGCTGGTCGAGCCCGGCGATCCACATGAACTCGCCGCCGCGCTTGCTCGCTTGTTGACCGATCCGGCTCTTGCCCTGCGTCTTGGAACAGCAGCACGGAAAGCCTTCGAAGCTGGCGGATGGTCTGAAGAATCGGCCGTGAAGGAAAGCCTGGCGCTCTACCGTGCCGCGCGCGCGTCTCGATCAAAAAACTCGCGCGCGGACATTTCGACGTCGCAGGAATGGGTTCGCAAGCAAACCACCGGCGAAACAAAAGCAACGCGCCGGTCTGGTTCTTTGCCTGGGGAATGGGGACCGGGAGCATGGAATATTCCATCACCCGTCAGGCAGTCGCGCTCGCGCAAAGCGGCGTACAAGTTTTGATGTTTATTGAGACGCCTCGTCCTCCGTTCAATCGCTACATCACCGAAATGCGTAAGGCCGGTGTGCGTTTCATTGCGCCTGGCCATCTCGCGTATGGGCTGCACACGCTGAACCCTCGTCTCGTGCGGATGCGGGGCATCGCTGGCGATTTTGCTCGGGAATTGTCACGCCATCGGCCCGATGCCATCCACATACACGGGTGGCGCTTTGGCGGAGCACGCGAATCGTTGCGCGTCATTCTGCGGCGCGCCGCCGAGCACGCAATCCCCGCAATCTACACCGAATATGCGGGCGAAGAGGATTGGTCGCGGCCACCGAACCGTGCGGAGCTGGCGCTCATTCAGATGACTTCCGTGCTCTCGGCCGCCTCCGCGTCCGCACGGCGCAGCCTCCTGAACGCGCTCGGAGAAAACACGCACGTCACCCTTTTCCGGCATTCGGCGCCCGATCGTCCTGAAGCTCCGCTGCTCCAGGCCGAGGTCTCCCAAAGCTTACGTGTGTTTACGACGATGTCCACGCCCGAAACTCTGCGGCTCCGTCAAAAGGCACACTCATCGCCGATTCAGCTCGACCTCATTTCCGGCCCCGCCGCCGACCTTGTCGCCGGGTGCCACGCGGCTCTCCTCAACCCCGCCCTGCCGGAATTCGGAATCGCGCTTGCCGAAGCGATGGCGCAGTTCGTACCCGTCGTGATCGCCGGACCGGCCGCTGGATTGCCCATTGTGCATCGCGCCAACGGTCTTGTGGCCGCAGACGATCCCCTTGATGCCCTGATGGAACTCGCCGCCGACCCGCTGCTCGCGCATCAATTCGCAATCGCAGCGCGGCGCACCTTCGAAGCGCACGGCCTCCGCGACTTAGCCATCGTCGCCGAAGCGGCGGCTCTCTATCGCCCCCAACTCGCCAAAGGAGCCGCTGTCCATGCCGGCTGTTAGCGTCGTGATCCCAACCTACAACCGCCGCAACTGGATCTGCGCAACCGTCGAAAGCGCCCTCGCGCAAACCGTCACCGATCTCGAAGTCATCGTCGTCGACGATGGCTCATCCGATGGCACCGCCGATCTGCTGACCAGCACGTTTGCCAACCGGATACGAGTGGAACGGCTTCCCCACAACCAGGGTCGCTCCACGGCCCGCAACGTCGGCTGGGCCATTGCCCGCGGAGACCTCGTTGCGTTCCTCGATTCGGACGATCTCTGGCTGCCTGCCAAATTGCAGCGCCAGATACCTTGCTTCGACAACCCCGATGTTGTCCTCGTCCACTGCCGCGTCGGCAAGACGGATCACACCGGCTGCCGTCTCGACGAAGAGTCGCGCAACCTCGAACATGAGTTCGATCTCGCCCGTACGCGCGGCTACGGATACGGCGGAATCACGGAAACATGGTGCCGTATGTACACCTCCGCCGTAGTCGTCAGAAGGGAACTGCTGCGCACTACAGGAGGTTTCGACGCGCGCCTCTCGAACTTCGAAGATTGGGACCTTCTCTGGCGTATCGCGCGGCTCGGCAAGGTCGCGACGGTCGAGGAGACTCTCGTTCTCCACCGCATTCATTCGGGGAACACCCCGACCATCTGGGAACAGGATGCCGCCCCGTGGCTCCTCGTCAACAGGAAGCACCTTGAGGACCTTCGAACCGGACACAATCCGGAAGACTCCCGCGCGCGCCGCAACCTTCTTGTCAACATGGCCCTTGGAGAGTACTGGAAGCGCGACCTCGCCGCGTCCCGCCGCTGGATGTGGCGGGCGCTGCTGGCCGACCCCTTCCTGCTCGCGAGGCCCCGCTATGTCTGGTGCGCTCCGCTGCTGCACGCCTGTTTGCCCCACGTCATCGCGGACAGACTTGCCGCCCGTGTTGGCTGCGACAGATACATCACCGCAGCAAGGCAGGCCGCATGAGGCTGCCGCTCCCTTTCAGACGCAAGACCAGCCTGGCAACAGTCACGCTTGCCATCGATGACGGCCCTTCAGACGTCACCCCTCGGCTTCTCGAGCAACTCGAACTCGCAGGCCATCGCGCGGTCCTCTTCGTCCTCGGCTGCAATGTCGCCGGACGCGAACATGTCATGGTTGACGCGCTGCGCCGGGGCTTCGCTCTGGGCAACCATTCCTTCCACCACCCGAGGTTTTCCTCGATCGAACTCCATGAAGCGCGCGCCGAGATTCAAATGACCGAGGCTCTGATCGATTCTGCGTATACGAAGGCGCGCGTACGCCGCCCCGGCCGATGGTTTCGTTTTCCTTACCTGGACACCGGCGGGCAGCGGTTCGCCGCCTTTCAGAGCCTTCTCGCCGAACTCGGATTCAACAGGCCGCGCTCGGTCGGAGAACGCATTGCCGACGCCGATGCCGCACGGCTCGATTGGCCCACCACAATCAACACGCGCGATTGGTCCCTGCCATCCGAGATTGACCTGCGCCTCGCCGTGCGGGAGTCGCGTCCAGGCGATCTGATTGAGTTCCATGACAAGTGCGAGACCGTGGGTCCCTATGGGAAGCTGCTCATCGAAGAACTCGCCGCGCTCTCACTGCGTGCGGCCTTGCCGCGCAATCCCTGGGAGTTCTTTCGATGACCCGGGTCCTGCTCGTAGTCTGGGGCTTTCAAACCATGGGCGGCATGGAAAAGCACGTCTGCGCTCTGGCTCTGGGTCTAAAACGCGCGGGCATTCAGGTCACGGTCTTGAGTGAGACACCCCTCCCGCGTCGAAACCGCTACGGGCTGGAACTTCGCGCACGCGGCATACCCGTGATCGCGCCACCCCGCCGCCTCTGGCTCCTCAACGCGTTACACCTGTGGCTATGCCGCGCCCTTGCCGGAAAACGCAAGGCGTCGCAGCTCATCCATGGCGAGAGCCTGCTCAGCCGCTCTCTCAAGCGGAACATTTCAACCTCAATCGGAACCGATTCGGGGTTACTCATCCACGTGCACGGCTGCAGACTCGGACAAACCTGGCTGCTCGACTGGGCCCGGTCGCGCGGTGTTGCGGCCATGTACACCGAACATGTTGCCATCGCCGAATGCGGCGGACCTCTAACCCATGACGGACCGCGGCTTGCCCTTTCCGCCGGTGTCATTTCTTGCGTCTCCGATCATTCCCGAAAGAGCCTCAGCCCCCTCCTGCCCGCCGGCACACCGATTGCGGTGACCGGACATATCGTCACCGCTGCCCCCCTGGTTCCCGAAACGCCGCGCCCTGAAGCCCTTCGCTTGCTCTGCCCCGCGCGGCTTGAGGCCCAGAAAGGCGTGGATGTGCTGCTTCGCGCCTTCGCCATCGTGGCCCCGCGGCACCCAATGCTGCGGCTAACTATCGCCGGGGGAGGCCAGCTTCGCCAAAAACTGATCGCCCTCGCACGGCAACTTCGCATCGGCGATCGGACCACGTTCGCAGGCCCGCTCTCATCGGTCGCCATGGACAAAGCTCTCCGCGAAACGGATGTCGTCGTTCTCCCTTCGCGCTCTGAGGGCCTGCCGCTCGCCTTGCTTGAAGCCATGGCTGCTGCCAAACCTGTGATCGCAACCATGGCCGGAGGCATCCCCGAAATGATTACCGACAACGAAAACGGCCTGCTCGTCCGGACCGGAGAACCTTCCGAAATTGCCGATGCGCTCGAACGCCTGATCCCGAACGCGCCCCTTCGCCTGCGCCTTGGCGCCGCCGCGCACCGAACATTCACCAACAGCATCCACCACGAGCGGCTCGTCATCCCCGCCATGCTCGCTCACTATCGGCGCGCGCAGGCCCAGGTACACGCCGCCGCCCCCACGGTGCTCGTCTCGTGATTGCATCCGCCTCAGCGCCGCCCCTGACGGTGATCGACTCCAACATCCCCGACCGGGGCAGCACTTTGCCCGATCTCTGGAATCATCGCGATCTGCTCTACATGCTTGCGCTTCGCGACGTGAAGCTCCGTTACCAGCAAACAGCGGTAGGAACCTCCTGGGCTCTCCTGCAGCCTCTGCTCATCATGTTGGTACTGACCGGGTTCGCTTCCGTTGCCGGCGTGAAAACAGGCTCAATCCCGTACCCACTCTTCGTCATCGGGGGGCTGATCCCGTGGACCTACTTCACGCACGCCTTCACCAACACCACGCACAGCCTCGTCTCGCACAGTGACATGATCGGCAAGATCCATTTCCCGCGCCTCGTCATTCCCGCAGCCGCCGCGCTGGCTGGAGCCATTGACTTCTTCGTAGCCGCTCTGTTGCTGCCGTTTTTCATGATTTTTTACGGCGCGAAGCCAACCCTGGCGCTGCTTGCTCTGCCAGTCTTTGTGGTCATGGCGCTTGCCGCCGCCTTTGCCCTCGGCCTTTGGCTGGCAGTCCTGAACGTCCGCTACAGAGATGTCGTGAACGCACTCCCGTTCTTCACTCAGCTCTTATTCTTCGCCACTCCCATCGCCTACGCCTCCGGTTCCATTCCTCAGCCCTGGCGAACTGTCGCAGGCATCAACCCGATGGTCGGAGTCGTCGACGGATTTCGTTGGGCGCTTCTTGGCAACCTTGCGGGCGGCCTGCACTGGTCTACCCTTGTCTCGGCCTGCTCTGTCCTCGCGTTACTTGCAGCCGGTATCTGGTACTTCCATCGGGTCGAACCCGCTTTCGCGGACGAACTATGAATATGCCGTACACAGCCGTTTCCGTCAGCGGCGCCGGAAAGTTCTTCCCCGTCGCGATGCGCGCGCAAGCCAACGCACGGCAGGCGCTCGAAGGAATGCTTCGCGCTCCCTTCCGGTCATCTCCCGAAAGCAGCGGCTTTGGTGATCGTGAAGGCTTCTGGGCTCTTCGCGATATCAGCTTCGACGTTCAGCAAGGCGAAATCGTGGGAGTCGTCGGCCATAACGGCGCAGGTAAATCCGTCCTCCTCAAAATTCTTGCCCGCGTCACCCGGCCAACGGTCGGACGCATCGAAATCCGCGGCACCGTTGCGCCTCTGCTCGAAGTCGGAACGGGCTTTCATCCGGACCTCACCGGCCGTGAAAATATCTTCCTGAATGGCGTAATTCTCGGCATGAAGCGCGACGAAGTCAATCGCCGCCTCGACAGAATCGTAGCCTTTGCGGACATCGGACACTTTCTCGACATGCCCATCCGGAAGTACTCGACCGGCATGCGGATGCGTCTCGCGTTTGGCGTCGCGGCGCATCTGGACCGCGACATTTTTCTGCTGGATGAGGTGCTCGCTGTCGGCGACCATGACTTCCAGACGAAGTGCCTCGCGCGCCTCCGGGAACTCGCGTCCGAAGGCCGCACCATTCTGCTGGTCAGCCACGGCAACGAAGTCGTCGAGCAGCTCTGTTCACGCGCCATCCTGTTGCATCGCGGCAGCCTCGTCGCATCCGGATCCCCTGCTGAAGTCCAACGCGCGTATCGTAACCTCAGCGGCCGCGCCCGAAAGCAATCTTCCGGCAATAGGTTCGCCACACGATGACTTACGTCGGATGGGTGGTTTCGACAATCCTGTGCGCATTCACGCTCCGGCGCTGCTTGTACCTGATAGCCAGCCTGCTCCCGCCACGGCCCGCCGTCGCGTTGCGAACGCGCTCAATCACCGTCTTGATCACGGCCCGCAACGAACAGGCGCACCTCCCGAACCTGCTCGCAGCGCTCGAACAATCCGACTATCCCGATCGCCTGCTCAACTTCGTCCTCGTCAGCGACGGCTCCACCGATTCCACTCCGGACATCATTGACTCGTGGGTGGCCCGCCGGACGCGTGCGCAGTCGCTGCTTCTGCCCGCTTCTCAGGGCAAAGGTGCAGCCCTGCAATCGGCGCTCGCCCTTGCACCGCCTTCAGATCTGATCGCCGTCCTCGACGCCGACACGCAGCCCAGCAGCGACGCTCTCGCCTGGCTCGCGGGCGCGTTCGAAGATCCGGCCACAGGTGCGGCATGCGGCTACCTCCAGCCCTTCAATACCCGGATCTCAACCACGTCGCGCTACGCCTCGCTCGAGCGATTCACTACCCATCTTGTGACGCTTGCGGGCAAGGACAGGCTTGCGCTAAATCCCCCCGCCATCGGCGCCCTCTGCTGCTTCCGCCGATCCGCCCTCGAGCAGATCGGCGGCTTCTCCGGCGCGCTGGCCGAAGACATTTCCACCTCTTTTCATCTTGTCGGCGGGCGTTGGAAAACGCGATGGATTCGCAATGCCGTCGCACGCGAGGACGTACCTGCCGATCTCAATGCCTTCAAGGCCCAGCGTCTTCGCTGGAGCCAGGGCCTTATGGCCACCGCCACGTCCTCGAGGACTCTCGAAGACCTGTTCGTCGCTGCCGGCTACCTCGATCGCCTGGCCTTCCTCAGCGCCGTTCTGCTTACCGCCCTCGGCGTCGTTTCCATCTGGGTCCCGCTCATCTATGCGGCTGCCCCGATCGCAACCTCATGGGCCGCCCTTCACCTCGCCCGCGCTGACGGCAAGCTATCCATCCTGTTCTCAATCGTTCCGATGACCTTTGCCGACATCGCCATCACGGCCGAGTCACTTCTTGCATTCCTCTTCCGGGAACCCGCCCGTTGGACCTCGCGCGACGGCGCATTGCACACCCGTACCCCATCACTCGCCGGCTTCTTCGCCGTCGTCTGCTGCGTCAGCTTCGCCGCATGGATTCTGCTGTCCCAAACGCTTCGGTACTATGTCGCCCACGTTCTCCGATAGCGCCATACCGCGCCCAATTCGGCTTGCGATCGCGATGGTGGTATCGACCATCGGATTCATGACGCCCATGCATCTCGCAGGCCTGCTCAGCCTCACCTCGAACCTCCCGCTCACCCGCACGATCCTGGTGCTCGGTCCGCTCTTCGGCGTCGCCCTAAGCCTCACCTTCCTTCGTTCCCTGCCGATGCGGGGCTGCTATGCCTTGCACACGCCTTTACCGCCCGCAGTAAAGCTGATCCTCGCCCTCACAGCTCTGATTTACTCGGTGTTTCTCCTCTGCGTCTTCTGCTCCTTTCCCGACGGTCTCGATGCCGATCGTTATCACATCAATGTCGCTCTGCGCTGGCTGCAAAGCGGTACCCTCCGCATCGACACTTCCATGGGATGGCCGTACGCGCTCCCCGGAAATGCCGAACTGCCCGCCCTCTTCTGTTTGGCCGCCAAACTCCCGAACGCCGTCGCGTTGGGAAACCTGTTTTCCGCGGCCTTGCTCGCTGTCTCCGTCTATCTCATCGCCTGGCGTGTCACTGCCCAATCGGAGCCTTCTCTTCTTGCCGCCATACTAGCCCTCACGATCCCGATGTTCGTCTTCCATACCTTCGAACTGTATGTGGAACTCCCGGGCACGGCTTTCCTTCTTGCCGCGGCCGCGCTGCTCGTCTGGCGCGCTGAACGCCCCGTGCTCTGCGTCTTCCTGTCAGGCTACGCCGCAGGCTTTGCCATCGGTTCGAAGCAAGTCTTCTGGGTCTACGCCGGTGTTTTCGCCGCTGCCGCACTTGTCTGCATCTGCCGCGGCAAACACCGCGTCACTGCCTCGGCTCTGTTCGCATCCGGCATCGTCCTCTCCTCGGGCTTATGGTTTTTCAGGGCCGTAAGCGAGACCGGTGACGTGCTTTATCCGCTGCGAATCGACACGCTTTCCATATCTCAATCGGTACACGCCGCAGGACCCCCATCGCCGAAGCCCGATCCCTACTCCCCCGGCCAAATGACGCGCGTCAAGCCTGTCGAGTTCAACCTTACCCAATGGCTCTCTGACTTCACTCAGATGTGGATCGAAGATCCCTATGGCAGCGGTGTACCCGTGAGCGCCGACCGAGGCACCGGACCGCTCTTCGCGGGCATCGCCATTCCCGGCGTCATATTCCTGATCGCGAAAGGCATCCGGCGGAAGCTGAGTCACGGCGAAGCTATCCTTCTGGCCGCCGTGCTGACGTCTTTCGCGCTCTGGGCCACCGTCCTGTACCAGATCCCCAGATTTGCCATCCCCGTCATGGCGATCGCCTGCGCCGCCTCCGCCCCCATGCTTCAGTCGCTTCTGCTGAGTGTTCGGCGCATTCCGCTTACCCTGTTTCTCATCGGCGTTCCTGTCACTGCCCTTGTGTGTCTGCCTGTTCCCTGTCAGAATCTCTGGCTTCAGTTCAGATCCCATGACTGGTCGCGTGCCACGTATTACGGTTATCCCGCCTTAATCGACACCTGGCCCGCCGGCACATCGGTTGCCGACCACACCGCCGACCAGTCATCGTTCCAGCTCGCCGGCGCGCATCTCACCAACGCTGTGCTGCGCGCGCCCGACCTCGCGGCCGTCGCCTACACAGCCAAAACCGGACCGCTCGACCCCGAAGATGCGCTGCTTCTTACAAGGGGCGCTACCCTCATTTACAATGGCGTGCCACCCAACCTTCACCCGAAGACGGCGCAACGGTGGAGAATCTATCGGATGCCTCACTGACCATGCGTATCTCGGTGATTATCCCCGCTTTCAACGCCCGGAATGAACTGGCTCTGTCACTCAAGAGCCTCGCGCATTCCGTGTTCCGCCCGCACGAATGCATTGTCGTTGACGACGGCTCCACCGATGACTCCGCAGTTGTCGCGGGCGCTCTCAACGCGACAGTTATCCGGCTCTCTCACCAGGCGGGACCGGCCGCGGCGCGCAATGCCGGAGCTGCCATCGCCACAGGCGACATTCTTTTCTTTGTCGATGCCGATGTCTGCGTCCAGCCCGACACCCTGCAAAGAATCGACTGCTCGTTTGAAGCCGATCCGTCGCTATCCGCGCTCATCGGCTCATACGACGACACTCCGTTCGAGAAAGATTTCCTGTCTCAATACCGCAACCTGATGCATCACTTTGTGCATCAGACGGGCCGCGAAGAAGCTTCCACGTTCTGGAGCGGATGCGGCGCCATTCGGACATCCGCATTCCGCGACGTCAGTGGCTTCGATGAAAGCTATACCCGACCGGCCATTGAGGATATCGAGCTCGGTTACCGGCTGAAGCTCAGATCCCACAAGCTCGTGCTCGACCATGACCTTACAGTCAAACATCTGAAGCGCTGGACGTTCATGGGCCTGGTCAGGTCGGATATCTTCAACCGGGGCATCCCATGGACCGAGCTGATTTTGCGCGACCGGCGCATGCCGAACGACCTCAACCTTGCTTTGAGCCAGCGGGTCAGCGTTGCGCTTGCCTTCGTTCTCGTCATTGTGACGGCGGCTGCGGCCGTCTACTGGCGCGGCTATATTCTGACCCCGCTGCTCGCACTGATGTTTTTCGTCCTGGCTCGCTTTTGGGTGGAAGCCGCATCGCCGACGCGTCCAAAATCCGCCCCGTTTCTGCTCGTCGCAGTGGCCCTCGCGATTGCCGCCCTCGCTCAGTGGCACCATATGCCCGGCCTCATTCCTCCGCTGGTGCTAAGTCAGTTGCTGCTGTTCTCAGGGCACCGCTATTCCGCCACCACGTCCCGCGCCCGGCGCTGGCTGCGGTTACCGGTCCTGATCTATGTCCTGCTCTCGGTATTCGCCTGCCTGTACTACATACCGAGTCACGGCCTGATGCTGCTGGTCCTGCTGGTCGCCGTTGCCATGGGCCTTCTGAACAGCCAGTTCTATCTCTTTCTGGCATCTGCCCGCGGAGTGTTTTTCGCCATAGCCGCGGTGCCCTTCCACATGCTCTATCACTTTTACAACGGGCTTTCATTTGTAGCCGGAACCCTGCGCTACTGGTCGCGCCGTGCGCGGCCGGCGCCCCTTGCCGTCTCTCAACCGGCCGAGCATCCCCCCGACCTCGTCGCTAAGCTTTGATCGATGAGCCGCCTTAGCGCGGCGCTTCGCGTTACTGAACAGGAGCCGTAAAGTTAGCTTCCAGCGGCTCCGAAATCCTCTACACGGAGCAAAACATTGAAACCAGCAAAGGCTGCACTTCTTACAACCCTGTTCGGCGTACTTACGCCTGTCTGGGCATCTTCATTCACCTCGTCCGCAACCATCGATATTGTAAGCAGCGCCGTATTCACCTCCGGCAGCGATTGCGATATCCAGTCTGCCGGTTCGGCCACCTGCACCGCCGGCTTCGGACATCTGGGGTCAGGCGCCGGTTCCGGCTACGGACAGGCGTTCATCGATTCCGAAGGTCTCCACGCATATTCCAGCGTCAGCATCGGCGGCGGCGATCACGGCAGCAGTGGTCAGACCTCGAGTTCTATCCACTTCAGCGATTCGTTCCTCTTTCAGCATGCAGACGGAACAGGTTTTGACGGTTCGGTTACACTCGGCGGCGAACTGGACGGCACAACCTCCAGCCCGGACTGGCACAATGGATCCACCACTGCGGAATTGTGGCTCGCGGCAGGCGGCGCCAACGGCACTCAGATCTGCTTTGCCACCACAACTTCACTTTTGCCCACGAGCTATTCGCTCCCGTGTCAGATCGCCGTCGCCTTCTCTGCCGGACAGCCATTCTCGCTCTCCGGTTTTCTCAGTGTCACCGCAGACGGGTACAGTGACCTGAACGGCGTCGCCTCCGGAGATTTTTCTCACACAGCAAAGATTCCCTCAATCGTGGTTCGCGACAGCAACGGAGTTGTTGTAACAGATGCCGTAATGAAAACCGATTCAGGGTTCAACTACGGCAGCGTCACGCCCGCACCGGAACCGGGCGCCTTGAATCTGGGGCTCGGAGGCCTGACCATGCTCGTGTTCTCGTTCCGCCGTCGTAATCGGCAAGCTGACTAACTTTGTTCGTTTCTCATCAACTGGTCGCACTGGCCGAGTTCTTCTTCGATTCTCTTCGGTACGCTCGCGTACTCTGCCGATATAGCGCCTCTCTCCCGCAGCACCTCATAGATCCGGAGGGCTTGCAGGAGAGAGGTTTTTGCTTCCGCCGCGCGCCTGCGCCTGACGTCCGCGCTCTTTGACCTGTTCGCGAAGAACAAAGACACCTTTCCGATATTCTCCATCGCTTCCGACAGGCTGTATTGATGCTCGATACGCAGCGGATCCGCCGCGACCAGCTTCCCGGCAATTTCGCGCTGCCTCTCGAAGTTGAGCGAAGCATCTTTCGGATTGCCCATCTGAAGCTCCACGTACCCAAGAGCCGCCAGTGTATTGGACAGGTTTACGCGCGCGCTCGCATCCAGCGGATCGAGCGCAAGCAACTGCTCGCGAATAGGCAGAGATCGCTCGAACGCTTCCTGCGCCCCCTTCAGATCTCCCAAAGAGATCAGCACGCTGCCCAGCCGCTGCAGAGCATAAGTGGTACTCAGCTTCCTTCTCACCTGCGACGGGTGCCGCGCCGATAAATCCCCGAACATCGCCACCGCGCGCTCCGCATTCAGACGCGCCGGCTGAAACTGGTGCTGCTGCTCTTCCACATTCGCCATCCGCAGACATGCGTTTGCCAGCTCAAATTCATAATTCTCGTTTGACGGAAAAGACTTGTGCAGTTGTTCGAACACAGCCAGCGCGCGCGCCCGGTAGTCCTCGGATTCCCGCCAGTTGCCGACCGCGAACCACGCCCCGGCCATGTTCTGGTACGTGCTTCCCAGTTCTGCCTCCCGTGCCGCGTCGCCCGGGTCGGCAGCCGCGAGCTCACTTTCAATCCGCACCGTTTCGCCGCAGTGTTTAAGCGCATTTTGAAAGCTCCCCGTGCTCTGTTCAACGCTGCAGACCCTGCTCAATGTGCGGGCAATCGCCGCCCGCGCCTTCTGGTCCCCGGGATGCTCGGCCAGCACAGACCTTTCGAGTTCTAGCGCCCTCTCATAGCTGTCGAGCGCGCCTTTTGTGTTGCCAAGATTCGCCTTGATCGGAAGCCCCAGAACATCGCCGATGCGCTCGTACGCCGCGGCGCGCTCCCGGTTCAGCGTGTCGTCGCTGCCCGGATCCGCCGCAAGATGATCCAGATAATGCTGTGCCTTTGTGATCAGCAGTTGCCGCACAGCGGTAGAACCGGGGAGCGGTTCAATCGCGTCATGCAGATCGAAGAGCACCGCGTTCGCGAGTTCCCGTACTTCATTGAAGCGCTGTTCCGCCCGCTCGCGCTGTCCGCGGGCCACCTTCGCTTCCCACGACGTCGCGGCGATACCGGCCATCAGCGCCAGCGCGAACAGCGTTCCCGCAACTACTGCCCCCGTGTGCCGCTTCACGAACTTTATGCTCCGATACCGCAGCGTGTCAGGGCGTGCGAGCACCGGAATATTCTCCAGATGCCGGCGGATATCGCTGGCAAACTGCTCCACCGAGGCATATCGCCTCTGAGGCTCTTTCCTCAGCGCCAGCAGCAGAATATTGTCGAGATCCCCCGAAAGCTGCCGGGCCAGCTTGTCCGGTTTCACCCCCCTCAAATTGCTCAGTCTTTCGGCCGTGAGATGGGAAAATTCCAGGCTTCCTGGTAACGTGCCCTCTTCATCGCAGCGCACCACGGTGCTTGGCCTGCGTGGCTCTGAACCGCGAATTTTTTCGAAGATCTCCTGGGACGACCGGTTCTTCAGTTGATAGGGAGTGCGTCCGGTCAGCAGTTGATACAGCAGCACTCCGAGTGAGTAAACGTCAGTAGCCGTCGTCACCGGTTCGCCATTCAGTTGTTCGGGACTCGCGTACTGCGGCGTAACCATCAGAACGGTACTTGCGAGTTTGACGCTACGGCCCTCTTCTCCGTCCAGTAGCTTGGCGATACCGAAATCCAGCAGCCGTACGGCCCCGTCCTCTGCGATCAGGATGTTCTGCGGCTTCAGGTCGCGGTGAACGATCAGGTTCTGATGCGCACAGTGTACAGCGGAACAGACCGTCAGGAAGAGCCTCAGCCGCTCTGTTATCGGAAGTTGCTTCTGATCGCAGTACTCGTCAATCGGAGTTCCCGCGATAAAATCCATCACGAAGTAAGGCCAGCCCTCTTGTGTGGTGCCGCCGTCCAGCAGCTTCGTAATGTTCGGGTGATCGAGATGAGCGAGAATCTGGCGCTCGGTCTCAAACTTCCGAATAGCGAAATCGGAATTCAGCCCGGCCTTGATTACCTTGATCGCCACCAGCTTGCGATAGAGGTCGTCAACGCGGACAGCCTGATACACCGTTCCCATGCCGCCTTCGCCCAACACCTGAACGATTCTGTACGGGCCGATGGTTGTGCCGCCGCGCATCGGCTTCGCAACCGGCGGAACCACCGGTGACTCAATGAAGTTTTCCGCCGCGCCAAGCGAATCGAGCAGTGATTCTACTTCCGCCCGCAGTACCGGGTCTCCGGCGCAATTTTTTTCAAGAAACGCCTGCCGCTCGTCGGCGGGCAGTTCCGACACCGAGTCGAAGACACTCTTAACGCGCTGCCACAGTTCAGGTGTCACAGGGCGCGCCCCTGCTCATCTCACGGAACAGCCATGCCCGTGCCGAACTCCACTCACGCTTGACTGTGGCGGGCGATATCTGCAGCACCTCTGCCGTCTCTTCAACCGACAGCCCGGTGAAAAACCGCAACTCCACAACGCGGCTCTGGCGTTCGTCAAGAGCCGCCAGCCCATTCAATGCATCGTCGAGTCTCAGCAGATCCAGATCCGCGGGAACCGCCAGGGCGTCAGCATTGTCGAGCGCCAGCTTAATCCCGCCCGATCCGCGCTTTTCCGCGCGGTGCGCCCGCGCGTGGTCCACCAGGATTCGGCGGATCATCTGCGCCGCGATTCCATAAAAATGGGCGCGGCTCTTCCAGTTCACTTCCCTTTGTCCGATCAAACGCAGATACGCTTCATGCACCAGTGCGGTGCTCTGAAGCGTATGGTCCGGCCGCTCGCGGCGAAGGTAACTGCCCGCCAGACGTCTCAGTTCCGAATAAACGAGGGGCATCAGTGATTCCGCCGCCTCCCGGTCTCCGTTACTCCACCGGACAAGTAATTGCGTTACATCGCGCTTTTCACCCGGGCTCATCAGCCCGTTATTTTATATCTGCCCGGTTCAGAATTCCGGCTGTTCGGCGGCCAAACGTACCCCGCATTGTGCGGCCGCGCGCCCCGCCACTTCGAAGTAGTCAGCCATCTGCTGACCTTCGGCGGGTGGTTCGAGCGAATCGGCCGGCTTCCCGATAGCCCGGAAATATTCTTCGAACCCGCCGGGGCTAACCATGATGAGCCCGCGCGCCACCGACGACCGCACCCGAAATGTATGCGGGATGCCCCTCGGAAGGAAAATCGTCTGCCCGGCGCGGCATTCATGCACCGTGCCGTCCACCATCACGCTGAGGTGGCCCTCGGTGATATAGAACGTTTCATCCTCCCGCTCATGGATGTGGTACGGAGGTTCGGTTCCCGGTCTCATCACGCTCTCCATCAGGGCGAACGTGCCACCGGTTTCATCCGCGCTCAGCAGGACGCTGACGCTTACGGTGCCGAAGGTAACTGTGTTCGACAGACTTCGTTTTGCCACGACGGGCTCTAATGCTGTTGCAGTCATAAAATGCGCTCCTGCTGACACACGCGCGAACGAAGCAAGACAGAGCTCAGAGAAACTGCATCAGGGTACCTGGAGCAGGGATCTGTTTTCCCGGAAGAATCTATACTTGAAAGATGCCAGGACAGAAGAGGCCCACCCTTGCAAAAGTGGCCGCCCTGCTGAACCGTCACAGGTGCCCGACCCCTTTTCACGCCGTACGCACACGTTTCATGGGAACCATCGTTTCTCCGGTTCCGGACAGATCGCCCATCCGTGCCATCCAGGAACTCTGGGGCGGAAACCTTCCGGAATTTGACAGCATGGACGCGCTGAATCAACTCCTCCAGGTTCTGGTGGACGGACTTTGGAATCGCCTGACCGCGCATCAAACCCCCGGCAACCCTTTCAGGCTGACGCCGGTGCAGGTCAGACCGACCCGAGAGAGCGTTCATTGTTATGCGCTGACAAGGAAGCAGGAGATTGACGGCTTTATGGACGGCCTGTGCGGGCCGGACGGAGACGAGTATCTCTCCGAAGGCGCCCGCCGCGCAGCGGACTCTCTCCGAGAGCTATGGGCAATGCTTGGCGGGTGCGGTCAATTTGCTGGACGATCCCGGTCAGCCTGCCCCGCCTGACGAGCTCAAAGGTTTAGCTGACGGCCTTAAGGCGCTCGAACCGATTCTGCAAGGCGAGATGAACACCGTCATCCTTGCCTGCACTCATGCACGCAGACAGATGCTCGCCGGAACACGGGCATCCAGGCTGACCGTGCATTAGCCAGCACTGGTTTTGCAGCCTTGCGGCCAGGAATTCGGCCGATCTCACGGGCCAATGAGGTGGATGCAAACAGTCTGCCCCATTAGGTGTGTCGAGCCAAAGCGCCTGTGGTGAACTCTTGCGGGGCTCATCGGAGAACACTTCCATCCCTGAACGAATTTGTTGCCCCACGCGAACAACAATCCTCGTGCGGTTTCGTGAATCCGGAACCGCCTCATTGGACCGGCTGCCCAGGCACGTCGAGTCCTGGCTGCAAAGATAGCAATTGTGGCCGCGTCGGTTAACCGACCCAATCCGACATTCTCGAAATAATGCTGGCCGTTCTACAGTCGGGCGAGGTCGGCCTGTCGCTGCGGCACTCGATCCGGACTGCTGGGGTGAACGATGGCGATCATGGAAGGCGGCTGATCCGGCTGCCGCAATGAGCTTCAGGCTTGTGCTTCGCGCCCCGTTCTGTTCTGTGCAGTGGCAACCACACGGACAAAAAATCCCCGCCGGTTCGTCGCGATTCATGCTGAGGTAATGTGAACTGATGAGCTGGTTTCTCGGGCAGCATTCGTCGCCGCAGCACAACCCTGTCAATTCAAATTTCGGCCGGAATCGCGGCGCTTAACATATGGAAGCTAAGGCACGGCCCATCGGGCAACTGCTGGAGGAGCGCGCTAGATTCTGCGTACCTGTTTATCAGCGGCATTACGAGTGGGAACGAAAAGAGCAATGGGATCCCCTTTGGTCCGATATCCAGGACAAAGCTGAGGAGGTTGTCAGCGGAGCCGTTCGGAACTTTTCTCATTACATGGGGGCGCTGATCCTGGCTGAAGGCAGAGCCAGGCACGGGCAGGTTCCGATAAAACAGGTGATTGACGGCCAACAACGGTTAACAACAATTCAACTCGTCATCAACGCTTTACATAGAACGGCCAGCGAACGTGGCGAGACAAAGCAGGCGGCGTTTCTCGAAAGCCACGTTCTAAATGACAAGCTGCACCTAACGGAAAATCCAGCGGTAGAGAGACACAAGCTTTGGCCCACCAAGTACGATCGGGCGCTCTATGTAGATGTTGCGCTTGCAAGCTTCGCGGCCCTTCGGGATAAATATCATCATTTTTTCTTCCGGAAAGGGACGATCAACGCCAACATAGCACCGCGCTTGCTGGCTGGCCTCTATTTCTTCTACGAAGCGGTGCAGATTTTCATCGACGCCCCTGAGGGTGATGGCTGGCAGAGTCGTCTTTCGTCCGTGACTGAGGCTGTGCTTGATCACTTCTCGATTGTGGTTATCTCCATCGATGAAAAGGATGACGCACAAACGATCTTCGCGACCCTGAATGCGAGAGGAAAGCCGCTCAGCCCCATGGACCTCATACGTAACGATATTTTTCAGCGAGCGGAGTCCACGAAAGAGAATGCTGAGATGCTGTTCGATGAGAAATGGGCAGAATTCGAAGATCCCTTCTGGGATACGCCAGAGGTGCAGGGCCGCCTCACTCGCAAGCGGATTGAATCGTTTCTGGGCAGCGTATTGGCCGCCGAAAGAGCGGAAACCATCAACATGTCCAAGCTCTATCCCGAGTACCGCAATTACACAGCGAACGCGTCTTACCCGACAGTTGATGCGGAACTCTCACGCCTGCTGCGCTACGCGCCTGCTTACCGCGGGCTCAAACTGCCAGACGCATCCAAGCCCCTCGGACAAATCGCACAGCATCTCGGCGACTGGGATATGACGACCGCGTTCCCTCTTGTTATGAGCGCTGAGATCGAGATGCATTCTCGAGATGAAGAGTTGCGCGAGTTGTACCGGACACTCAAGTCCTACACTGTTCGCCGCGCCTATTGCGGTCTCACTGCAAAGGGCTACAACAATCTTTTCCTCGCCGCGATAAAGTTTCTGCGAGAGTTTGGCTGGACGGCGCAGAACTTCTCCTCATTCCTGTTGAACCAGACCGGCGATTCCTCGCGGTTTCCAAGCGACGATGACTTCCGCAACGCGATCGTAACTCAGCCCATATACAAGCCCGGATGGGAACGTCGGACTCGCGTTCTTCTGCAAGCCATGGAGCAAACACTTCGGACCACGAAGGATGACGTAATCACTATTCAGGCTGGCTTTACAGTGGAGCATGTGATGCCCGCAAAATGGGCAGAGCACTGGCCTCTGCCGGACGGCACTGTATCCCCTTCTGAAGATGTTTACACCGCCCTTGTCATCCATAAATGTGGCGAAAGTGTAACGGATGCGATCCGGCTCCGCGAAGGTGTCAAAAATACCCTTGGCAATCTCACGTTGGTGACTCAGCCTCTCAACTCGGCAATCAGTCACGGTCGTTTCGCTGCCAAGCGCCCTGAATTAGCGAGATCAGCTCTGCTCCTCAACAGAATGATCGCCGAGCAGATCTCGTGGGGCGAAGAGCAGATCCAGGCACGTGGTCTCCTCCTGGCAGAAAATGCCTGCGGCTACTGGAGTCGGCCAGTGATCACAGCAGGCCACGACAATGCGCGCTAACAGTAGGTTCATCGCGGTACAGCGCGCCACCGCAATAGCTGCCGTCGTCCAGCAGGGATTCGCGTTCAGCATGAGACGTATCGTTTTTCGCTTCAAGGGACTGCTCAGCCGGAGGCAACTGCGCCCATGACTCCGATTGAGAAGCTTGAACAACTCATGCGGGATCCCGAGGCCGAGTGCCTGGAGTTCAAGGAAGCGAAGGCAAACTACGATTACGATAAGCTCGCTCGGTACTGCGCCGCAATAGCAAACGAGGGCGGCGGCAAGATCATCCTCGGAGTTTCAGATAAACGTCCGCGTCGCGTCGTCGGCTCCACAGCCTTTCCTGATCCTGGCCATATCGTAGCCCGCCTGACGAAGTCTCTCCAGTTCAGAATCAGCTTTGAGGAGGTGCAACACCCGGATGGTCCGGTGCTAATCCTCATAGTCCCGGCTCACGCCCGTGGTGTGCCGGTGGAATTCGAGGGTGCCTTTTGGTCGCGCGCGGGCGAGGAACTCAAACCCATGCCGCCAGATCAGTTGCGGCGAATCTTCGACGAACTGGTGCCGGATTTCTCGGCAGAACTCCACCCGCAAGCTCTGTTTTCCGATCTGGATGCAGGGTTAATTCAGCAGTTCCGGGTCATGTGGAGGAGGAAATCTGGCAATGCGAGACTCGATATTCTAAGCGATCTCCAACTGCTCGAAGACGCTGACCTGATACAGGACGGGAATGTAACGATCGCGGCCATCGTTTTACTCGGCACGCGAACTGCGGTCCGTCGCTATCTGGCTCAGGCCGAGGTAATCTTCGAGTATCGTTCCAGTGAGGCGTCTCTCGCCCACCAGCAACGGATTGAATACCGTGAAGGATTCCTCGGTATTCTGGATAACCTTTGGGCCACGCTCAATCTCCGCAACGAGACTCTTCACTTTCAGGAAGGACTCTTTATCGGCGACATAGCCGCCTTTAACGAAGCTGTGGTGCGCGAGGCGATCCTAAACGCGGTGGCACACCGCGACTATCGCAGACCGGAATCGGTGTTTGTCAAACAATTCCCGCGGAGACTGGAAATCATTAGTCCCGGCGGGTTTCCCAACGGTATAACTGTCGAGAATCTCCTCTGGAAACAATCGCCGCGAAATCGCAGAATCGCGGAGGCGTGCGCCAGATGTGGACTTGTAGAACGCTCTGGGCAAGGTGCCAACCGCATGTTCGAAGAATCTATCAAAGAGGGAAAGCCGCGTCCGGACTTCGGTGGCACAGATGCCCATCAGGTCGCGGTGACGCTGCATGGCGAGATTCAGAATCCAGCCTTGATCCGTTTTCTGGAAAAGGTCGGGAAAGAGAGATTGGCCGCATTTACCACGGCGGATCTCCTGATTCTGGACTCGATTCAAAGAGGAGTTGCCGTCACACCCGAGCTTCAGACCCGCGTTCCGCACCTGCTCGATCAAGGGATTATTGAGCGGACTGGTCGTGGACGAGGCTCACGCCTGATTTTCTCAAGGCGGCTGTATGGCCATCTTGGCCGACCGGGTTCTTACACTCGCGAGAAGGGGCTGGACCGAGAGACGAACAAAGCGCTGCTGCTAAAGCACATTCGCGAGTCGGGTGATGCGGGAGCATCAATGAAAGAGTTCGAGCAGGTGCTGCCTGCGCTGCCGCGGCGTCAGATCCTTCTGCTGTTACAGGAAATGCGGGCTGCCGGCGAAAGTCATGCTGAGGGCGCGCGCCGCGGAACCCGCTGGGTCGCAGGCAGAGGGGAGCAGTTTTGAACGGCAGCCTGACTTTCGTTCAAAACTCGTCCAAAACTGCGACCTCTCCACCCGTGTTTTCAATCATTTATATGGACGCAGTAACAGGTCATCGCTGTCAAAACGTCCATACTTGATCGCACTTGCCGCACCGGGGCGGGGCGAACGGGAGCGCCGGAATCTGCACCGGACCGTCATCGCCGGAACTCGGGATGAGTATACAACCGAATCCGCCGCAAGTAAGGCTCCGGTGGTGCAACTGATCCTGCGAGCATCCATGCAGACCAGCCAGCCGTGCCGGGTGCCGCAACGTCGCAGCGGTGCTTGCCCGGTTTGAGCAGGAACAAAAGCCAGAACGTTATTCAACCAAGGACATCGCATCGCCGTATCTGTCATACATCAAAAACCAAATCGGCCCGCGCTGGGCGGATACGCCGATGAATGCCGTCAAACCAACGGTGGTCGCTGACTGGCTGAAGAGGCTGACTCTGCTCCGAAGACGAAGAGTCATGTTTGAAGTATTCAGACGACCATGAACACTACATTTATGGGCACGCCATGCCACACGTCGGGCTCACAGCAAAGCTGTGGAAATGGTCTTAAACAGCAGGAAAAAACGGCCAAAAAGCCAATGAGTAGGACCCAATTCTGACTCTTGGGAGTTAACGGCAGTTTGTGGTTTGCCCGGTCTTACTTGTTCTTAGACCGCTCGGAGGAACTGCTTGCCCCCATAAGTGCTTAGAGCGTAAGTGAAGTGGATTTGGTGCACCCGGCCTGATTCGAACAGGCGACCTCTTGCTTCGGAGTCGAGGGAGGCGCTTGTATCGGGAGTGCTCACGAGTGATCAAGTGCGCTCAATTCAGCAATGAAATCAGGTGACTGGAGCGTTTCAGTGTGATCATAAGCGATCACGGCGTATCGTGACATTTAACTATTCTCCCTGTGATAGTCCCTGTAGATGTCCCTGTACGCGCGCCGAAACGCCGAAAACCTGTTATGTTTCAATGAGGCCGCCTAATCGGGAGTCATGATCCCGGTGAAAGGTCACCCGCCACCGGCGGCCTGTCCTTTAACTCTGGCGGATGTGAGGCGGGATGGTAGGTGCACTCAGAATAGGCGTCCGATGACGTCCGCCACTGCGATGGACGGACCAGATGTCAGTCATGGACCGAGCCGAGCGCGGGCGAAACTGGAAGCCAGCGTAGAACTTCTAAGATCCCGGAAAACGGAAGGCGCCGACTGGCTGTTGTACGCCCCAGCGTTTGAGCCGTACGTCGCCGACAAGCTTGACGAGCTTTGGACGGAGGGTTGGCGGCCTCATGGGCCCGGGTGGACGAATGATTTTCTTGAAGGCGTAGTGACACCGCGGCTACTGACTGGCAGTGTCGCTGGGCAGGAGGTTACCCGCTTGAGTAGCCTTTGGATGGACCTGGTTGTTGAGTGCCCGAATGCGCTGTTCTGGCCAGACCACCGGCGGCCGTTTAAACATCGCCTTGAGTCCATTTTGCAGGCTCGCGCTGTCTACCTTGCAACCTCTGCCCCGAGGGTGCCAGTGATCGAGGGACAAACACTTATCACTCCGGAAGCGTCTACTTCCGAGCCAGCGGGCAACTTCGAATATAAAACGCGCCGTGCCAGCGCCCAGATAGATAGTAAATTGGCCGCGCACCGTCTCGACGATTTCCTGCGAACATATCCTGCCGGCCAAACTGCATTCGCTGTTCAGGCAGGTACTACAGATCGAACGATCCGTAGTTTCAGAAAGACCGGGCGCGTTAAGCGCGAAATTCTCGCTCGCATCGCCGAGGCTATGAAGCGAACTCTCGAAGATCTCCTGCTCCCATAGTTTCCGAAATTCTTCCGAAATTCTTCCGCTTTGCAGTATTTCGGGTAATCCAGTATTCCGCGAACATGTGGATACGCGCTTCGTGCGCAGGAGAACCCGGAAGATGAAAACAGTAATAATTCAGTCTCTTCTTGATGACAGTCAGGTAGCAGAGCGGCTCCAGGTGAGCATTGCCACGTTACGGAGATGGCGTTTGCTCGGCAGTTCAACGCTTCCTTTTATTCGGATTGGCAGAAGCATTCGTTACGACCCTGCCGATGTCGAGAGCTGGATCGCTTTGAACAAGCGCGCCGCATGATTTTCAACGCAATTTCACGCGTGGTGTCGAAAAAGGTAACAGGAGTATTTCCTCACCATGATCTCTGAAGCAATGATCACTGGATCGTCAATCAAATCCAAAAGGGCCGGTGCCGGCATAGCTGGCGCGGTTCTATGCAAGAAAGCTGGCCTCACACGAAACCGGTTAACGGACATCGAGCGTGGCTACGCAACCCCGTCATTCGAGGAATTGGAACGCGTGAATACCGCCCTTGATCAGTTGATCGAGGCAAAGGCTTCGATCCAACGGAGCGCGGCCGCCGCAGGCTGGCCAATGATGGAGGCCCTCCCGTAAAAAGCGAAAGCCTGCTCGGCGTTTGCGCGCCTGCAGGCCAGATCTTACCGGAAACCCACCATGAGTATAAGCAAAAAAACAGTCAACTCGCAATGGCTCAAGCTTGCCAGCGCTGCGATCGCTGGGCGGGATGAACTTCGCGCCCTGGCTGCGGATATCACTGCAGAGATAAACAGCGGATCCGTTTCCCGAGCGTTGATAGTCCGCGCTCGCGATGTAGCGCAACGACATGCCGACGGTCTGCGCTTCGCGCTTAAACATCCCTCGCCGAAGCAGCCACGGAACAGAACAGCGCTAGATCTGCCTTGCTGGGCAGAGGTTGAATCGCCGAAGGGTGAGAACTGCGACCCCGGCCCGATAGCTGGCAGGAGTTCATGAAGGACCTCGCGCTCATTCGAACTGAGGTTTGCGAACGGGCTGATATTGCATCTCTCGCGCAACAGGCCGGTTTTCGGCGAGCAAGAGGAACGCAAAAGTCGTTTCACTGTATTCACGGTGAAGATCGACGGCCCTCAGCTCATCTTTATCGCGGCCGGATCAAATGCTTCGGCTGTGGAGGTTCGTGGTCCGCACTGGATTTGATGATGCTCGTCAGTGGCTGTGGCTACGTTGAGTCCCTGAAATTACTCGCTGCAGAAACAGGAACGCCGTGGCCAGATCAGACCGAAGCCGAACTCCGGGATCTGCGCATCGCTCGCCAGGCTGCACCGGATCTCGCGCAGCAGATCGCCGACTGGGTCCATGGGCTGCACCTCGTAATGGAGTCCCGCAAAAGAGATTTGGTCGCGTGTGCCAACTGGGCTTCCGAAAACGGGGCCGACTCCCTCGCCGAGTACGTTCTGGAAGAGATCGAAAAGATTCCGCGAGCAATACTGACTCCGGAGCAAACCGATCCGCGAGTACTGGCCAAGGCGTATCGTTCCTCCCTCCTCAGCAACCCTGAGGCGGCTACTCGGGTCCGGGAGTTCGGATGCCGGGACAGGGAGGACGCGGAAGAATTCACCCGAATAATCGTAGAGCTTCTGGTCAGAGCTACGCACATAGAACAGGGTATTGCCGCATGAACAGCGCAGCGAGGTACCTCACGCCTGCCGTAGAGCTCCTGCACGAACATCCCGATTTCAGGCCAGTTGTGAAGCCCGCGCCAAACGGCGTTGAAAAGGCTCATAAAAGCCCGCGACCGAATCCAAGGCCACTAACCGCCCACACCGCGTTCGATATCTATAACTCGGAGCACAAGGAGACCGAATCGATTATCGATAATCTGCTATTCCCTGGCCTCACGATCTTTGTCGCCAGACCCAAAGTCGGAAAGTCATGGTGGGCCCTTCAGATTGCGATCGCGATTGCGACCAACACAATGCTAGGTGGAACACTTCGGGTTCGCAAGCCGGGACGCGTGCTTTATGTCGCCCTTGAGGAATCGCAACGCCGAACCGCGCCGCGGCTTCGAAAGCTCACAGCGTGTTCGGATTTCCTGGAAGACATCGAATTTGTATACGAGATCGATCCGCTCATGGCCGGCGGCGCCGCTCAGATTGACAGCTATCTGACCGAACGACCCTGCGCGCTCGTGGTGATAGACACCTTTTACGCGTTCTCGAAACAGTCCGAGCGAAAGAACGTGGACCTGCTCCAGGCGGATTACAACCAAATCAACACTCTCCGGGAAGTCTGCGAGAAGCATAAATGCGCCATGCTGTTGATCCATCACGCGCGAAAGGCCGCAGGGGAGGGCGTTGACGTTGTTCTGGGCACGAGCGGTATCAGCGCTGCCTGCGATGCGATCTGGACCCTGCAACGCAAGACTGAAGGGGATTGCCTGTTAAGTATCACTGGGCGCGAGATGGAGGAGACGGTGTACGGGATGAGGCTGGAGAGCGGAGAGCCTTTCGGGTGGAAGATTACCGGGCGTGGTGCCGAAGCAAACCTCAGTTCAGAAAGACGAGCAATTGTCGAACTGCTGGCAGAAGAGCCGATGGTGCCCAAGGCAATCGCCACCGCCCTCAGTAAGAATCCGAGTACAGTCCGCCGGTTGCTTCAGGGCCTTGCGAAAGATGGCGTAATCGCGAAAAACGGTGAAACCTACTCTCTCTGTTCACGGGGTGATCAATGAACCGTGAACGCGTGAACGGTGTTTTTGATAAAAATCAGCAACTTACGACCCGAATTCCCGCGCAGGCGCGCGTCAAACAGACCCATGAACAACGTGAACGGGTATGTATGTTTAGAGCGAGCGTTCACGAAACACACAGCGTTAACAGTGTTCACAGCGTGCATGCCGTTCACGCTGTTCACGCTGTTCACGTAAACCACGTAACAGAGAGTGGCTCATGAACCAAGTCGAAGCACACGAGAGCCGAACAACCAGAATCCGACCTGTTCCGAACCCGCGGGCCACCCTCGTTGAAGAGGTCCTCACAACCCACGCCGCTATTTGTCCCGAGTGCGCGCGTGAGACGCGGATTGCTCTCGGTTGTTCGGCCACAGTCTACGGAGGATGCCTGCATTTCCGGGGCATCGAACAGGCCGGTTCTTCAATCGCAGTGCTGTTTGATTCTTCAGGGGCTTCCGCGAAGGGGGAAAAATAATGGCCGATGTACTTGTCCATTCAAATCTCTGCCGATTTATGCAAAGTTTTATCGCTACGTTCCCGGCGGCGCATGTGCGACCGATGCCCGGTTCGCCGGCCCGACCGCTGGAAGAAATCATCGCGTACCACTCAAACGTATGTGTCGTTTGTCGGCACGCCCTCCCCGCCGTTCTGAATTTTGATCAACTTCGGATCGTTAAAGCGTGGTTCGTTTTGATGCCCACTGAGAACAATTGATGCCGTCCAACTCAAAATTCGCCCGGAAACGGGAACAGGCGATCAGCGCGCTGCTGGTCGAGCCCTCTATCGACAAGGCCGCCGTTGCCGCTGGTGTGAGTCCTGCAACGCTCTGGCGCTGGCTACAGGACCATGATTTCGATTCAGCTTACAGGCGCGCGCGGCGCAACGCACTCGGGCAGGCGGTTGCCCAGCTTCAGCAATCGAGCAGTGTAGCGGTCAACGCCCTACGCGAGATCGCGGAGGACAAAGAGGCATCGTCGGCTGCGCGGGTGTCGGCAGCGCGGGCGGTTCTTGAGATCGGAATGCGATCCATCGAGCTTGAAGATCTCGATATCAGGGTCGCGGCGCTTGAACGTGCCGCGGCAGAAAAGGCGGCAGCATCTGGACCACGGCTGACACCAATTCAAAAAACGGGAGCAAGAGGATGAACGAAGCAATTCGGAAAAGGCTGGGCAAACTTGAAGTTCAATCGACCGAAGGCGGCCGCCTCGAAGAGAAGATCGGCGCGTTCTGCGCGAAGACGAACCTGCGCGCCGATGTGCTGCTGA
The DNA here is from genome assembly GCA_963840735.1 of Terriglobia bacterium. Taxonomy (GTDB): domain Bacteria; phylum Acidobacteriota; class Terriglobia; order Bryobacterales; family Bryobacteraceae; genus BOG-234. The sequence continues at coordinate 20,131 of CAWIZX010000010.1, read as the reverse complement.
AGGCGGTGCGAGCACAAGGTGCGGAGGTATGGCTGGATGGGGAAATGAATTCCGAAGGGCAAGTTACGTGGCCAACATTCAACGCTCTGACGGAAATCTACAACGGCGCTCGCGCGGCGAGCTGGTGATGAGCCACAATTCACCGATGTATCACGACTCAGAAACTCCGGAGGGCACACATGAATAATCGAGCAGAAAAGACAACACAGGCGGTAGACACCGGCGGGGCCGCGGATACGCCCTCAATTCGTCTCGCGGCGAAGATCGCGACCGACCAAGCCACCTTCAACGTGCTGGCGGCGATCGACACCGTCCGCCAGGCGCACCCGGAAGATTTTTGCCACCTGCTTCCGGCCATGGAATTTATGAGTGCGATTTTCCGGCCGGACTGGTCGAAGATCACTGTTCCTGAATTTGTGGAATGCCTTTACTCGATCGTGAAACACGCCAACTTTGCGGTCGCGGCGCGCGCCACGCTCCTGACGCCGAACGTAAGGCCGAACTGAAGGTGAAGCCGTGAACGCCGGCCGCGTTCTGTCGAAACACGTATTAGGGCCTTGTCGGGCTCAAAGGAAGATCTCATGGGATTGTCATTCGGCGGCTCTACCGGCGGCACATCGAGCAGCACAACGAGCAGTTCAAATCAGAACAAGACTTTTTCGGCGCCACAGAGCGGCCTGCAGGATGAGCTCGGAGCAAACCTGTCGAGCGGGATCGCTGCTTCAACAGCAGGAACGATGTCTCCCGGAGTAGCAGCTCAGGAGACCGCATCGGCGGACCAGATCAACAAGACGGACACCGGCCTCCAATCCCGTGTTCAGCGGGTCCTTGCCGCCCGCGGCTTTGGACAAAGCGGAGAATCTGGGAAGGTTACGCTGGCGAGCGAACTTGGCAGGCAAAGCGATCTCGCCTCGAATCAGGCGAACTTTGCAGGAATTCAGCAGAACGTCAACAGCCAGAACCTTCTCGCGGCACTAAACTACGCATTCACGAATCTGGGTACAACGGCGTCCGGCTCGACGTCCGGCAGTAGCTCAGGCTGGAATGTCGGCGGCGGCGCGACCGTTGGATTTGGCGGCGGCGGAGGTGGTGAGTAGTCATGGCATCCTTCCCCGCACCATTCCCGACCAATAACCCTTATGCCGGTGAGGCGGCCGGCTACGCTTCAAGCTCCGCATCTGTGTTCAATGCGATTCGTGCGGCGGCCAGCCAGCACGCCGCGCTGATGCAAAGGGACAAAGAAGCGCAGGTGGCCGCTTCTCAAAAGAAGTCTTCCGATTATCAGAAGAGTCTGCAGCAGGACTTCGAAAACCATAACGCCCTTATGAAGCAGGGCGGCATACCGGCCGAGGTTTACGCGAGCGGTGCACCCGCGCCGGGACGCCCTACACTGATGACCCCGGAGCCGAACCCAGCCGCACAGGGACAAGGGCAAACGATCATTGAGCCGAATGGCACGAAGACGTACATCCCAACTGCATCCGAGAAAGAACAGTCAGCGTTGAATGACAGCAACAGCTTCACCCTGTCCGAAGATCTCGCAGCCGAGGCCCGAAAGATGGGGCTGACAAACGTGCAGGCGGGATTCCGCTATCCGAAAGCTGATGCGGAATTTATTAATCAGCGGCTCGATGCGTATCACAAGGCGAATTCGCCCGAGCCTGAAACGTTCACCTACGACGACAAGAATTTCGTTGATGAGAACGGCAAGCCCGTGTTGGCTTTGAAAGGAAACAGGGGCACGATCAAGCGTGCGGTTTTGACCGGCGGCGGATCACCCGGCGGCCCCTTCGATTTGTCGAGCCAGCAGCAGCTTCAACCCGGAGACACATTGAATGCTCCAGACAATTCAGGTCCCCCGGCGTACGGCTTCCGGGCGCGCACGTCCGCTCCGAGTGATGCTCTGACTTTTGCGCCTCCCTCGAAGAAGCCCAACCCTCAGGCACACTACGCCGGAAACGATTCCGGTGACGTAACCGGGATAACGTTCGATCCGGCCACAGGGCAGTTCGCGCAAGGTCCAACATTCAAAGGCGTGGGTCAAAAGCGCAAGGATCCCGACGCCGCGCCAGGTACTAAACCCGTTTCGGCTTCGCAGCTCCGGATCATTGAAACCACGAAGAGTACGAATATGCAGAAGGCGCTCGGCCAGTACCGGAAGGATCTGTCCGAGGCAATCACCGACGATGACAAACGCGCAGCCACTCGGCAACCTCAGGCAGTCGTATCAGTCCGCGCAGAACGAATACGAGCAGACGCTTTCGGATGTGCTCGGGAAGCCCATTCCCCACAACGCGTGGGCGGACAATCTCGGTCCGCTTCCGCCTTCCACTGGCGGCGCGGCAACTCCGGGACGCGGAGGGAATCCGCAGCCCGTTCAGCAGCAGGCAGCACCTGGCCAGCCTGTAGCGAAGACAGCGAACCCGGTCAGTGGGAGCCCTCAGCAACCTGAACGAGCCCCGCAACCTGCCGCACAGCAGCCGCAGAGCAATCAATCAGCACCGAAGGTAGCCACGATGGGCCATGTCCGCGCCTACGCGCAACAGAAGGGAATCAGTGAAGCGCAGGCCCTCCGGGAAGTTGTGAAGTCAGGCTGGAAGATTCAGGGGAAATAGATGGCATCCACGCCCGGCGCGCTCACGTTTGACAGTTTCATGGCCGGACAAAAACCGCAGCCACCAGATTCGAAGCCGAAAGATCTAAGCTTCGATTCGTTTATGCAGCAGCGGTCGGCCGCTCCGCCAGCAGAAGCGCCGGTGCCGCTGCAGCCCGCTGGCCTGCCACACCCTGACGAAGTTGATCGGGTTACGACTGGTTTTGCGCAAACAGTGGCGGACCGGCTGACGCAAGCGAACCTCCGGGAGCGTTCGCTTCAAATGGCGGAAAATCCTCCGGGCGTTCCAGCACCACCCTTGCCCGATGGATTGCAGGATCACCAGCAATTCGTAAATCCGCATCCGAACTATTCCATTCCGGGAAGTATCACAGATGGTCTCCAAGCCGCGGTCAACCTCGATCCCATCGGAGTGGTCCACGGCGGCGTTCAGGCTGCGAGAGGCGTAGTAAAAGCCATCGGCAGCGTGGACCCACGGCACCCAAGTCGTTCGGATTTACCCGGTATGGCCCGCGGCGCTCATGAAGCCATCGGGGGCGCGTTCGAAGCGGCCACGCCAGCTATGGGCGGTTCGATCATTGCCGCTCCGGTGAAGACGGGGTTATCGCTCGGCGCCGGGATGGTCTCGCAGGAAGCTGTCGCACGAGGGTTGAAAAAGATTGGCGTTCGCGAGGAGTACGCAGATCTGGCGGGGGACTTCGCGGGCGTCATAGCGGGCCTCGGAGCCCATGAACTCACTCCAAGGGCGGCGGCGGCGCTGAAGGCGAAGTTTGAACCCATTCTGGAAGCGCGCGCAGAGAAGGCCAAAGCGGCAGAGACTGCGGCCAATTCGACCGGATCGGAACCGTTCCGACCCGCGGCCGATCTCACCTTTGACACGTTCATGAACGGCGGTACCGCGCCACCACAGGAGAAAGCGAATGTCCAACCAGAAGCAGCAGCCAACAGCGAAACCCGGCCTCCTAAGGTCGCTCCAGCAAGCGGCGGGGAACCCGAAGCCAGCACCGAAGAAGATCCCGCGCCGGTAACATTCCACGCATCGCAAGGGCAGGTATCCGAACCCGCAGAGGTCCCGAGCGCTGCCCCGGGTGTCACCGCAACCGTTCGAACGCCCGTCGGCACCAAAGCCCGCGTTCGTTACAAGATCGACGAAGCAAAAGATCTGGTCACTTCGTTCGATGGCGATCGATATAACGCCGCTTTCCAGCCCCGCAATACTGACCGCATTGGAAGCCGCCAACGTGTCGAGCAGCGTAAAGCCGACATGGATCCGGAGGCCATGGGCTACAGCCGCATGGCAGGGGACGGCGCGCCGATCACGTCCAACCGGATGGCAGTTACCCGCAATCACGGCCTGCAGGCGCTGAAGGAGATCTACGCCGAGGAGAAGCCACTCGCCCAAACTTATCGAGGCTGGGTGGGCGAGAATGCTGGACTGGCAGGGAAGACGCCTGAACAGGTAGCGGCGATGCATCAGCCGATCCTTCACCGTGAGTTAAACGAGAACTGGAATCCCGATCAGATTGCACGGTTCGCGCAAGAGGCGAACACCTCCTCAACCGCGCGCATGAGTGATGCGGAGATCGCCGAACAAATGGCTGGAAAGCTGTCCGGCGCCAACATGGACGCGTTTCACCCGAACGATGACGGGATACCGAACCCGGAATTTGTCCGCGGGCTCATCAGGGATCTGCCCGTGGAAGAGCAGGCGGTGTTCTTCGATAAGAATGGCGAGATCAGCCAGTCCGGCGCGCGACTGGTCCGCAATGCGGTCTTCGCGAAGGCTTACCCGAACCGCTCCGCGATCGAGCGCATGTCCGAGGCGACCGATTCGAACGTTCGCAACATCACGAACGGGATGCTTCGATCAGCGGGCGACGTGGCGAAGCTTCAGGAAGCCATCGACCGCGGCGACCGGTACCCGCTGAGCATTTCGCACGATATCGGCACGGCCGCTGCAGTCATTGACGATCTGCGAACCAGTAAGAAGAATGTTGACGACTGGCTCAATCAGGAACACTTCGGCGGACGCGATCCGGTGCTCGATGAACTGGTGACGATCTTCGCGGACGAAGCGCGCCGGCCAAAGGTTATCGCTGACACGATCCGCAATTACACGCGTGGAGTTGATCAGGCCGGAAGCCCGAACCAGCACTCCATGTTTGCTTCTGAATCGCCAACAAAGTTACAGTTATTGAGGGAAGCTTATGAGTCCGCAAAACGAACAGCCGAACAGCAGGCCGCAGGCAGAAAGCGAGGAGCCGCCCAGCAAACACTTTCTGGAGATCAGCCCGGAGACCCGGCAGAAGGTTCGAAACCGGACGGAAGCAGCTATCGCGGCGCAGGTGCAGGCCCGAGCGTCAGCACATCCAATCCTGAAGCAGTAAGCTCTCACTCCGCAGCCAGCCCTCGAGCTGGCGAGCGTGGATCAATCGATCCGGAACTTCTCACCCTCAGGGCTGGCAAGTTCATTGAGCATGATGTTGCGCCGGTCCTGAAGGACGTTGCCCACGGAATCCGTGAAACCAGCGATGACATTCTCAAGATTCTGGCTCCTACCCTCCGTTCGCCGCAAGCGCAGCAGGCGAGCCTCATCCTTCGGAACCGGATCTCCGAACTGGCCCGCAAGTCGGATCAGGCGCAGGCGGCGCTACGGACGGCATCGAGGTATTTTGCGAAGCAGCCCGCCGGTGAGAACTTCGACTTTATCGACAGGATGGAATCGGGCACCCCGCAGAAGAACGCGAATCTGAATCAGATCGCCACTACATTGCGCGCCCTGCTGGATAGCAAGCGTGCGGACGTGCAGGCTCTCGGTACCGGCAAACTCCAGAACTTCTACGAGAACTATTTCCCGCACATTTGGAAGCGTCCTGAGCGCGCGAAGAGCGTCTTTGATTCGTTCTTCGGGAAACGCCCGCTCGAAGGCGGCAAGAGCTTCCTGAAACAGCGAACGATTCCGACCATTGCGGACGGCCGTGCCGTCGGGCTCGAGCCCGTCACAGATAACCCGGTCGATCTGGTTCTTGCAAAGGTTCACGAGATGGACAAGTACGTGATGGCCCACACTGCACTCGCAGACTGGAAGGGCGCGGGGCTGGCGCGATTCGTCGATGCTCGCGCTGGCGATGCTCCGGTGGGCTGGAAGAAGATCGACGATCCCATAGGCACCATCTACGGGCAGAGTGTTCAGCAGATTACCGAGTATCCGAACGAGGGACTCTGGAGCGGCTTGGGGAAGGTTGCCGACGCTCTCGGAATCGAACATGAGCGCGGCTTCGCTAATCTGCGCGGCGCTGTGGGTCGGGCCCGCAAAGGCGAAGGCAATCGCGTCCAGACGATGCACGGCTCGGCGGAGGATGTTCTCGCCCATGAGATCGGCCACCAGATCGACTGGCTCGCTGGCAGCGGCAAGCGCTTTGTTCTGGAATACCCCGACGCGCAGACCGTGGGCAGGCTGAAACGCGCGTACGCAACCCTGAAGAACGAGTCCTCGACTCTCGACGAAAGGCGGGACGCCCGGGCTGAACTGGCATCGCTGAAATCAGCAATCGCCGGCCGCAAGGAATTCGCGAAGCAGCTCCGCGATCTTGCCGACCTCCGCTCCGGAGAGAAGTCCTACACCCGCAAGCGCGAAGAGAAGATGGCCCAACTCGCCGAGATGTGGGTTGGCTCCCGCGAATTGTTCCAGCGCACTGCGCCCAAAGTCTTCGAGGAATGGAAGAAGTTCCTCGATGAGAACCCGAAGCTCCACGCCCTGCGGGATATCGAAGGCAACACGGAAGTGACCCCGATCTCGCAGCCGTACGATGTTGGCGGGCTCGTGATCAAGGGCAACTGGTATGCGCCGGAAGGAGCTGCCCGAATCCTGAACAATTACCTTTCGCCGGGGCTGCGGCGTTACGCATCTTACCGGCTGGCGGTGGGACTGAATAACGTCCTCCAGCAGTTCCAGTTAGGGTTCAGCGCCTTCCATTTGGGCTTCACCACGATGGACACTACGGTGAGCAAAGCGGCGCTCGGGTTCCAGGCGCTCATGCTCGGTAAGCCTCTCAAGGCCGCGAAGTTCTTCGCGGAGACCCCGACAGCCGCGTTCACCACATTCATGCAGGGTGACAGGATGCTGAAGGAGTGGTACCGGCCCGGATCGCAGGGCGCATTGATCGGGAACCTTGTAGACAATCTGGTCGCCGCCGGCGGCCGCGCGCGCATGGATCAGATGTACCGGACCCAGATCGCTGACAATATGCGGGCGGCGCTTCGGCAGGGGAACTCTGATCGGCGCGGCGATGCGTGCTCCGTTCGCCGGTGTCGAGTGGACTTCGAACCTGATCATGAACGAAGTCGTTCCCCGGATGAAGCTGGGAGCGTTTGCGGATATGGCGCGCTTCCACCTCGAGCAACTCGGACCGGATGCCACCTTCGAACAAGCCCGCGCGGTTCTTACTCGCGACTGGAATTCAGTTGAGAACCGCCTCGGCGAGATGACTTACGACAATCTGTTCTGGAACAAAACGGCGAAAGATCTGGCAATGTTGACCACGCGATCCGTGGGCTGGAACCTCGGCACGCTGCGCGAAATCGGCGGCGGGATCGCTGACACGGTCGCCCAGCCACTGAACGCGTTGCAGGGCAAGCCGGTGAATCTGAACCGCCTCAGCTACCTGCTCGGCCTCGTGACCGTCAACGCCACGATGAGCGCGCTGTACCAGTATCTGAAGACCGGCAAAGGGCCAGACGAGTTGAAAGACTACTTCTTCCCAAAGAATGGCGAGACTGACGAACAGGGGCACCCGCAGCGCGTCTCCTGGCCAACGTACGTGAAGGATGTCTATCACTACGCCACGCGCCCGCTGACAACGATCGAGGGCAAGGTAGCCCCGATCTGGTCTGCCTTTGGGGAGATGATTCACAATCGGGATTTCTTCGGGACCGAGATCCGCAACCCGGATGATCCGCTGGTGAAGCAGCTCGAGGAACTGGCGAAGTTCGCTGCTGACCAATTCATCCCAATAGCAGCGCGCAATATCCAGCGCGAAAGCAAACTCGGAGCGTCAACGGAAACCAAGGCCGAACAGTTCGTCGGCATGGGCCCGGCGCCATCCGATCTGAACCAGACGCCGGCGGAACGGCTTGCTCATGAATTGTCAGCCGGTCACGCGTCGGACGAACCACGAACGCAGGACGCTGCGGAAAGGCGGGAACTGCGCCAGTCGCTCGCCCGATCATTGCGGCAGGGTAAAGGAATTCCGCCCGACGTCTTAACTGCACGGAAGGAAGGCACGCTTTCAAAGCGTGACGTTGAGGAAGCGTTCCGCGCGTCGAAGGAATCCCCGCTGCAGCAGTCGTTCACGCATCTGGGAGTGGACGAAGCGATCAAGGTCTTCGCCGCGGCGGACAATGCCGAGAGAAAGGTGCTTCGCCCGATGCTGATGAAAAAAGCGCGGACGGCGATGGAAAACGAACCGCCGGTGAAGCGGAAGCAGACCCTTGAGAAATTACGGACGGCGCTGGAAAGTCCGGGCCGCTGATCGATTTATTGATCGCTTCTTCACCCATTTTGACCCCTAGGCGTGATATGCTTTGCCGGACATGCGAATCTGCGGGTTAGGCATCGGGATGCTTTGCGCCCTTCTCTTACACGGGCAACCGCCAAAGAACCTTGCTGAAGTTCGGACTATTTTCGTGGATTCGCTCGGGAAAGATCCAACATCGGAAGTGATTCGCGACAAGATAATTAATCGCCTTTCCACGTCTGGGCGGTTCGAAGCCGTTTTGGATCCGGATAAAGCAGACGCTACCTTAACTGGATCAGGCGCCATTACCAAGTCAGTGCATTACAGTGATGGGTCCGGAGGGACTCGGTTTGACGGGACCGCAGTTGTGCGTCTGGTTACGAAGGACCAGCGCATACTCTGGACTTCGGAAGCGAAAAATAGCGCGTTCGCCCGCAGCGCGAGTTCAAGCGTTGCTGATCACATCGTGAAGGAACTTCTGAAGGCTGTAGCTCCGCCCAAAAAGTGAGCACGAGCACCCGGAGGAATGCCTTGATCACGGTCTACACTCACGATGGCGGTGAGTACGTGACGATTATGGATTCGGAAGCATTAAACAGCCGAACTCGCGATAATATTCAGAATCACGAATCGGACTCGTTCGTGAGAGAATCCGTTGCAGGAATGGCGACCTCGCAAAAAGGCAAATCGAAGTCACAGGCAATGCTCGAGCGGCAATTACTCGAACGCTACCCGGATCTTCGAAGAGAAGGACTCGGCATTCTTCAAAGCAACGGCGCTGAGGTATGGTCCGCTGGTCAAAGCTGGGATGCCGACTGAAGAGGCGATGGAGAAGGCAGCGCAGAGAAACGGCCGGCCTTCATTCGCAGCTTCGGTGACCGCCGAATCGGATTCACTCTTTCAGAAACTTCTTCGTCGCTTCAGAAGGAGTATAGATCTCACCATCAATCAGCATGCGCCCTGTGTAGGCTCCCCCAGCGCTTTCAAATTCCCACGCGACCGCATGGCCGTCCTTCGCCAGCTTGCCCCACTTCGAAGGCTTTGACGCGTTCTGTTCAAGCCAGAAATGCCCGTCGTGATCGGTGAACGAACGCAGATTCGAGTGGCCGGTGCGCTCCATCCACGTGCCCATGTCGGACAGTTGCGGTGCCGGCTTGCCGATGTCCACCAGGTTACCCCAGCACTCGAATGCTTGATAGCCGCTTACATCGATTTTCGGGCGATTACCCAGGCCTCAACGTCGGCAGGATCATACCGGATGCTCCGCGGGCCGATCCGGACAAAGGGAAGGGCGGAGTTCCCGAGCAGTCGCCAGCGTCGCAGCGTTGCAGCGTTGCAGTGCTCACCTTCAGGCGATGGGCAACTTCATTCTCCTCAAGCAGGGGCGGCGCAAGATCTTCTTTCCTCAGTCCCGACTCTCGCGTGCAAGTGCCAGCCACTCCCAAGGACAGATCGGAGGGTTGACTGTGCGTCTTCGTTGCGGGCGCTGTATCGGGTCCCGGAGGGTGTGCGTGAACACTGCTCGTCATACATATAACGGCCCAGAAACGGTTTTTGGACAGCGACCCCAAGATATCTCAAAAGACCCCTATAGGCCCCTGAAGGCCCCAGCGCCAAGCCAGTCCTGCCTCAATAGACCCCAGAAGATCCCGAAAGCCCTCAATACGCCCCAAAGCCTCCCACGCGGCGGGTAACGTGGCAACCAACTTCAGCCAGCATGGGAGGCAAAAACACCAGTAGTGGAACATAAAGGATTGTTTAGCGGGTGGGTTGTTTTTGTATGCCATCCCTCTCATCTTCAGCAGGTTAGGCTGTTTAACAGAACTGCTCACGTGTTTAGCATTTGTTTTACGGGTCTCAGGAATGGATGCGAGTACTTGTTCTGTGAGTCAAGCAGAAGTTGTTCCAGATGAAAACGGCAAAGAAAGGAATAGTACCTGTTCCCAGCCAAGGGCTATTGTGTTAGTGTAAAGTTTCCTGTAAAGTTTGCGTATGAGTAATCGCGCGGAGCGAATCCATTTAGAGCGCGCTCCCGTTGTCTACACTGTCGCCCAAGTTAAGTTTTCAACGATTGAGAGCATCGGGAAGAAGATTCCGGACCTTCAGGACGAATTCCGGAAAATCGGATACCCGCGCCTCTCCCACAGTGATGTGGTGAGTCTCACCTTTTCCATGAATGCGGGAATGCCAGAGACTACGCGAATGCCACGGTGGGAATTCAACGACAAGGATCGGCATTTCGGGGTAGTTCTTGGCAAAGACGCAATCAGTTTTCACACCACTCATTACACGAGTTTTGAGGATCTGTGCAGTTCGTTTTCCGCAGCCCTCAGATACTCGATGCCGTGGTTGCCCCAACCCTGATCGAGAGAATAGGCCTTCGCTACCTCGACCTGATACGTGCATCCTCGGATGGGAGGTTCGATGACTACATCGCACCGGGTTTGCTGGGCCTGACCGATAAAGATTTGAACGTGAAGCAATCGTCGTGCTTCATCAACGTCGCGGGGATAACGGAACTGGGAACGCTATCGATACGCAGTATGCAGCGATCAGACGGGAATTTCATTTCGCCTGACCTGTTGCCTATGAACCTCGCGAGCGCTCATGCTCCGGTATCGCCAGGCGAGAAAATCACAACTCTCGATTTCGACCATGCGTGTGACTTGGAGTCGGCACCAATCGAATTTGCGCCTGACGATGTGGTACGCCGCCTCTGGCTGCTGCATGAACCGATTACGACAGCCTTTTACGCCGCCACCACCTCACGCGCGCGCAGAGATTGGGGCGCGGCGTCTGCTGAGAAAACTGCGAGGAGCGGGAATGCAAGTTAGCACTGACAAATTGATGCTCAGAGGCTTATTCGGCTGCAGTCAGCAAGACTGGCGCATCCGGCGCAAGTCAACTCGGCTGGACCCGAATCGTAGCGCCCCTTGCGACGGGTGCTTTCTTTACCTGTATGCTGCTCACGGGTACCGCTGGATACGTCTCTGCCAAAAACGTAACTTCATTCTCTGGGGAGCGGCCTCTAACAGGCGCGATCTACTCCATAGACAATCGAAGGACACGAAGGTTGCTGGAAGGGGGCACGAGTGGCGCTGCCGACGGCGAGGAAGATGCGACGCTTTCAGACGAGTTGGCGCTCATCCAGCATCGGCTGGGTCTGAACGTTTCGGAGTTGGCTGCCGCCCTCAAGATCACGCGCCCGACCGTGTACGCATGGCTCAGAGGCGAAGCGGAACCTCACGCTTCGAACCTACTTCGGCTCAGTAGCCTGGTCGCAGCAGCCGATTCTCTGAAACAACCATTTGGGGCAACCGGGCGCCATCGGCGGGGTCCAAGAGAGAAAGCGGTAATGACTGAACTTCTGACCGCTGACAACATCGACATGGTCGGTCTGGTCAATTTTGCCAGCCAGCAGGCGGCTGCCAGAACACGCTCTCCCAAGTTCCGGGCTCGCGATTTGACCGAGAAATACGGATTCCCAGCACGATCGCTGGAGGCGCAGGAGCGCTCTGTCAGCGAGGAGACGGGCGCATGACCCGACCTGACGTTGCCTGACCTGACGAACCCGGCCTGCCATTCGTGGCGGCAAGGTTCCGTCATTCTCCTCAGCGTGCCCGGAGTGGATCCAGCCTGCCCTCAATTTGAAAAGCCGTTGTCGCCAGCGGACTGCCTTGTTCTGCTTTCGCATGATTGCGATATATGCCACGGGGTGCCGTCAGATGAGCCGCGCTTCGAGGTGGTCCCGGCTCGACTGCTACCGCTTGGCAAGGAAGACGGGAACTACTTTGGGGCGAAGTCTCCGCGCCGCCTTCATCTCTCCTTTGAGGTTGCAGGCGTACGAGGTTGGTACGAGTTGTTGGCGTACGAGCGGTTTTCGATCCCGCGAAGCGTTCTGGAAAACTGCGACGAGTACGCGGGAACTATTGAGTCTAAAGACCTGAATGGCTTGAGGCGCTGGCTTCACCGTCGGTTTAATCGAACGGCCGTTCCTACCAGTTTTATGTGCCAAGCTGATTCGGCGGCCCGCCTTCTCAAGAAGAAGCTCGAAAAGCAAGGCCAGTTGATGGCGAGTGTCTGGATCAGAGTAGATCCAGAGAGTGAACTTCCTGAGGGACAAGGTGCCTATCGTGTCATCGTTGTGATGGTGATGGAGACAAGGTTTTTTGACGATCCGGATCTCCTCCATCAGGCTGTTCGTCTTTCCGGCGAGCTACAAGAAGCTTTTGCGAAGTGCGACGGAATTGAGATACACGAGGTGAGGGTGATCGCTGAATCGGAGTTGAGCCTAGAGGACATCCGCATTTTGACCCGATGGGATTATCAGGATCATCTTAGTGGTCAACCTGGGCAATCCGAAGGCAGCCCCGCGCCGTAGCCGGCCCCCAGGGATGATTCCCGCTCAAGGCGATTACACCAAACCCAAAGGTAACTGCCGGCCACCCATAAAAGGCCGCAAAGCCTGCTGGTAAGCCTCGAAAGCCGATCGCGCAGCGGCTTTGAAATCCGTATCCAACAGCCGGCGGTTGCATTCACCACACACCAGCCATGTCTGCGTAGACCGGTTCTGATTGCGGCTGTACCAGTGATCGAACTCCGCGCCCTGCAGCCGCCCCGTGTCAGTGCAGACAGGTTCGGACTGACAGCAAGGACAAAGGCCGTTCCGGCGCGCCCACGTGGCCCGGATATGCAGATCCTGAGCACGAGAGGAAAGCGGCCGTCTCTGTTGCGGCAGGTTCGCTTTAATGTCCTTCAGTTCCGCCGCGACCGCCCTCTGCCCGGCGTGAATCGACTCAACCCGATCCCGAACAACCTCCAGCATCCGAAGAAGCGGAAGCTGTTCGGGAACATACGCACTCTGACCTGCAGCCGCGGTTACCAGCTCGAGGCCGGGCTGCGGTTCGTCAGGGTCGAGTGCGAGGGCGGCCTGCATTGGCGCTATTCCGCCAGATCCCGCAAGGTGCCGGCGAACTGCTCGTCACTGCAAACCACAGCCTCCGGGCATCGGCGATAGAGTTCCCGCGCGGCAATCAGGTATCGCGCAACCTGCTGACTGTCAGCGGGAACCGTCGAGTCTTTATCGAGACCGATCTCTTTGGACAGATCAGCCACGCGAGCCCCGGCATCTCCCGCCGTGTATCCTCTCACCGCAGCAAGGTGGCGTTTGAGCTCAATGAACTCCTCGCGTGACAATATGACCTCTTGGGCCGTACCTCCGGTGCCCTCATGCATTTCGAGGGTGTAGAGCGTGTCGTGGGGCGTCTCTTCAACCCAGTCAGGAATTTCCTCGGGCATAGCTCAGCCAACCTCCCCTTTTGCGGCGATCTTCGCCCGGAGCGCGTCGAGCTCCATCTCCGCCGCGACTGCCAAAGTGTTCGGCAGCGTGTTCATGCCCGGGTCGTTCGCGATCTCGTTCCACCGCGCCAGAATGCCGAGCATGAGGCGCAGGGACGGTTGCTTCGCGTCGCGCGCAAACAGTTCGAACTCGGCTCGGAACTGCCGTTCGAGGCGCGCCGTGATGTCATCTTCGGTTACGGGTTGGCGAGTCTTCGGACGGATGGGCTCCTTGTCGAGCGCGTTGATGAATTCGTTGACCCGGTCCACCATCTCGTCGCGCGGAACGACCACGCATAGGCAATCGTCCAATTGCCGCTGAATGGCGCCGTACAGCGGGACCTCGTGATCTGAGATGCGTCGCGGCGATCCCATTCCGGATCTTCCGTCCCATTCACGCATGACCTCGATCATGAACCGCTGCTCTTCCAGCGCAGCGTTTTCTGCAAAGGATTCCAGTTGGCTCCGCAGCGATTCGTTCACCTGCTTTCGTATCTGGCGGGCCACTGCTGAGATCCTGACCGCGTCTTTCGAACGTGCCGGGACCTCCGCAATCGTATGCGCCGCCTCGGTCTGGCCCGCGCTCTTTTTCACTGCTGTCGTTTTTGGCATGAGTTCTCCTTTCAAAACAAAACTCTGGTGTGCCGCTTATGCCGCCATCGGCAGCTCAGCCACTGCAGGCCGGTGCCAGACAGCCAGCGGATGACTCGCGTAAAGAATGCGCTTCGTCCCGCGTTTCCGGCCCTTGGTGAGGCGCAGGCGCTGAATGAAAACTTCGGTGTACTCACCAGTCGCGATGCGGACGGCACGACGGTTCAGCGCCCGGCTGATGCTTCCGCACCAGTCGAAGTAGGTGGTTTTGCCGACGACGCTTTTCACAACAAAGCTGTGCCCGTGGCCTCGTATCACTGGACGCCTCCGCAAGACAGCGGTGTTTCCATCTGGCGCATCTGATCGAGAACAATCCGGCGGGTCTCAACGCTCGGCGGGATAACTCGCGCGGCGCGGGCGACGTCCTTCCATTCGCTTTCGGTCATCAATTGCGCGAGTTCGGCATTGATGCGGGATCGAACGAGAAGGATCAGGAGAGCGTTCGATTTTCGCAGGCGCGCGTTCAAGAGTGTTGTGTTGTGCATAAGAATCTCTATCGTCGGTAGAATTACTACCGCTTCTATTGATTTAATATAAGCGTAAGAAGAACCGCTGTCAATAGCGCTTCTACTGATTTATGATGGTAAGTACATGCCGCCATCTGAAAAACCGTATTTGAACTTTGTAATCGAGCCGGATCTGCTTAAACGGCTGGATGACTTTCGGTTCAAGAACCGCTTCGCCACGCGGGCCGCGGCTATCAAATGGCTGCTGGCGTGGGCGCTCGATCAGAAACCGGTGGCTCCGAAGAGTGAGTGATGGACGACGTACCCGGAGTGACGGAAAGCGGTGATGAGAAGGCCAAGCGCCTCCCGGTGAAACTGCTGGCGGTCGGAGATCCCGCGCGTGAATTGAGCTTCCCCACGTGGCTGATTGAGCAAGCGCGGAAGCACGCGTGGCGCAAGGCAGAGCAGGAGGACGAGGGATGACAAAAGGTCAGTGAAGTGGTGTGCTTTCTCTGCCGTGAGCCGGTTTCCGGTAGCCAGACGCCTAACGACCTACACACCTTTCAGTGCGCTCGCTGCGGGCAGTATCGGGCAACATGGGAATTAACTGTGACCGAGGAGAAGATCATTCAGCCGCTTCGACCGTTCCTTTCGGCGGCAACAAGGAGCGCGTCTGAAGCCCGTCAGCTTTTAACCCTTGACACCGAGAACTTTCAGCGACTCGCGGAGAGTCAGCAGGCCATTCGTATTTCGGAAAAATTGGATCGAATTCTGAAGCTCATAGCCTCGCAGTGTAAGTACCCTGGCGGTAACGCGGAAGTCCATGCTGATGTCAACTATCCGTTGGTAGCGGGGCAGGACGCTTCAGAGTTACTGGAATACTGCAACGAATTAGAGAAAAGATCTCTTATAGAAGTTGTTGCGCAAGGCGGAACCGTCTTATTCTGCAAGCCAACGATTGCGGGCTGGCAGGCCTTTAGAGCCATCACTTCAGCTTGGAGGGATGCCAGGAACATGCTTTATTGCCATGTGGTTTGATCCGTCCATGAACGAAGCCTTTGAACAGGGGTTCGATCCGGCGGTCCGCGATAGCGGTTTTAAACCGGTCCGCATTGATCGCGTTGAACACAATAACGCCATCACTGACGAAATCATGGCCGGCATCCGGGGCGCTGAATTCACGGTCGCGGACTTCACTGGTCACCGCGCCGGTGTTTACTACGAGGCTGGCTTTGCGCGCGGACTCGGCCGCCACGTGGTCTACTGCTGCCGCGAGGACTCGTTCAATGAACGGCATTTCGATAAGAGCGTGATTAACCACGTGGTCTGGAAAAACCCCGCGGAACTCCGTAAGAAGCTCGGGGATCGCATTAAGGCGACCATCTTGCCGAACGCGTGATCGCTCACAGGGTGAACGATTCGCAGCAGCGTTGGCCGATGAGTGGGAATGGCCATGGAGGGTGGGCCGGTGACATTAAAACATTTTTGGCGGTTTACGAATCCTTGCCCCTGACCCCGCCAATGCAGGCGGGAATTACGGACCGGGTGTGGGGCATTAAAGAGCTGCTCTGCGTGTGACTACCATGTCCGGTAGGCGGACACAATTCATATTGTCTCTGCGGTCCACTGGACGCCTGTTGCCCGAATGATCTCTCTTGCTCCCAGTCTCCGTGGATTGGGACGGCAGGTGATTCGACGGTCGTGATTTTCTTAGCTGTCGTGTTGTCGTCCATAATTCATCCTCGCTTACCTGTCCTACTTGGAAATGTGGAATCTCTCTCCCTTGTATGTAACAACCCCGATTCTCGCTTCTCCGCCAACCACAGAATCCTCGGCGACGACCTTGTAGTGCTCAATAACCATATTGACGAGGTTCCGAACGAATCGGGTACCTGAAGAGATCGGCATTGAGCCGTAAACAAACTTGTACTCATGTCGCGAAAAAATCTCGTGAATTTTTTGGACTTCCGCGGCGGAAAATGGTCTTCCCATAGCCGACACAATGAGCGACTCGAGCTCGCTCAGAATCCCAGATCGATACCCGTGATATATCGGTTTATCGGCGCGCTGACGGCATGCCAAGTCAGGCCTGAGGTCCCTCGGGCCTGTAGCACTTGCGAACTGTTTTCAGTATCCGCTTCAGGGATTGAAATCTTCCACAGTTCAGGCAGGAATTCTCCGGAGGAATACCCGCCCACTAAAAGGCCCATAGAAGGCCGCTTTGCGACGGGTACCTGAGCGAACGGCAGTTGGTGAAGGGCTTCTACGGCGGGGATAATAACCGCAGAGTATTCGCCATAGATGAATTTTCTCAACGATTCGGTGATTTGCTGGAGCGTGCGGCTCCCGCTCATGGATTCGTCAATATCTTTGGATTCAAACTCACGAATGAAGCTGCCGATGCTGCGGTCTCCGATTCCCGCCATCCCAAGAGTGGCAATACCGATTCTCTTTTCGCCGAGTTGAAACAGCTTCTCAGCATCTTCGTAGATGTTCGTCTGGCCAGGTCCGAAGGAGATTGTGACGGCACTGTCAACGCCGATAATCAAACCATCAGAGAGGGTTAACGTAACGGCTACGCTCACGAGTTTGAGTTAGTCTATCATGTCAACAAACGCTCACGAGTGATCACCAGTCGTATCCAGTGGGTTACGCTGATTCGGGGAGCGAGATGGCAGTATACCGACCAAAGCGAAAGGGCGAAGTCTCGAAATTCTACGTCTGCGAGTTCGTGATTCAGGGAAAACGGATTCAGGAATCCACCGGAACCACCAGCAAAACGGTTGCGAAGGAATACGAGAAGCGCCGGCGCGCGAGATGGAACGGGCCGCGGCGGGTGTCGCTCCGGAACAGAAGCCCGCCCGTTTGCGCAGCGTTGCCGAAGTCACCGCCGGGTACCTCAAAGACTACGGCATTCACCACCGGGCGACCAGTCTCGCATGGACTACCTTCATGGCGCACATCAACCGGATCCTCGGCGGCGTGCTGGTGTCGGCGCTGTCAGAAGACACGATGCGCGACATATCCGGCAGCGTAACGCTGAGGGCGCCGCAAACCGTTCGATCAACATGGAGATCGCGGAGCTCAGCCGCGCGCTGGGTCAGCGCTGGTCAACACTCTGGCCGAAGGTGAAGAAGCTCGAAGAGAGGAAGGATGTCGGGCGAGCGCTTTCCGTCGAAGAACAGGAGCGGCTGCTCGATGCCCTGAACGGAAACGTGACACCTCACCTCCGCACACTGATCCCGCTGTTACTCCTGACGGGAATGCGAGCCGGTGAGGCCCGCTCTCTGACGTGGGGGCAGGTCGATCTTCGCGGCAATACACTCGCGGTGGGAAAGGCAAAGACGTCGAGCGGTACCGGCCGCGTGATCCCGCTTAATCCGGAACTCGCCCATATCTTATCCGATCATCTGAACGAGTTTACAGGGCGATTCGGAGCGCCGAAGCCTTCACACTTCGTATTCGCGTGGGGCTCTCCGGTGCCGACAGATCCCGCGCGATGAATCACCGGCGTGAAGCACGCCTGGGAGACTTTGAGGAAGGAAGCGAAGGTTGACTGCAGGCTCCATGATCTCCGCCACACCTTCGCAACCCGGCTCGCGGAGAACGGCGTACCCGAATCCACGATGCTCGCTTTGATGGGGCACATGAGCCGGGCGATGCTCGAATTGTACTCACATATCCGGATGGCTGCGAAAAGAACGGCGGTCGCGGGAGTCTCTCTGCGGCAGAAGGTTTCTGAGAATTCGGAGGCAGTCCCTGTGATAGTCCCTGTACCTGACCGAAAGAAGGGATTTGCAGTAGTGGCGAAACGCCGCTAACTGATTGAAAAGATTTGGTGCACCCGGCCTGATTCGAACAGGCGACCTCTTGCTTCGGAGGCAAGCGCTCTATCCAGCTGAGCTACGGGTGCGCACTCCCAAGTCTAACGCAATCTAAAACGGAACGTCGTCGTCCGTAATGCCCTGCGGATAATCGTCCGGCGGCGCTGAAGACTGCGGCGGAGCCGACCTCTGCGCGCTGCGCGGCATCGAAACCGGCTGCTGCGAATATTCGTCCCCGCCCTGGCTTCCTCCGCCTCCGCCCTGACCGCCCAGCAGAATCACTTCATCCGCGACCACTTCCGTCGCGTAGACCTTCTTGCCGTCTTTATCCTCGTAGCTGCGAGTCTGTATCCGGCCTTCCACGTAGAGCTGCTTGCCTTTCGTCAGATACTTCGCAAGGTTTTCCGCACGCCACAGAACCACGTTCGTCCAGTTGGTCTCTTCCTTCCATTCGCCCGATTGCTGGTCTTTCCAGCGGCGGCTCGTCGCAATCGAAAATTTCGTGACAGCCGCCCCGCCGGGCGTGAACTTCGTTTCCGCGTCCCGCCCGAGATGTCCGACCAGAATGACCTTGTTGACACTACGTGATGCCATATAACCCTGAAATGTAGCACATCGGCGGCCCTCCCCTACTCCGGAGGACCGGACGTCCGCGCCTGCAGTTCAAAATAGCGCACACCCTCTTTCGGGACAAAAAACGTGCGGATCGTGCCGTCGCCGTCATATGCCACATACCACCCGTGCCTTCTGTCGAATTTCGCTCCGCTGCCATCGGGCCGCTTCGCTTCGAGGGTGTTCTTTCCAGGCCGTGCATCGCGCAACTGCTGCGCCAGCCTGCAGATACTGATCCTGCGTTATCCTCCCGAACTCCGCGGCGTATTTACCGTAATGCTCTTCGAGCAGATGCTGCGTGCGGAAGCCCTTGCCTGCGCCAGCTACAGCAGCGGCACGAGCAGCGCGAATATGATGTACCCCGGCCTCTACTGCTTCGCAATGATTTTGTCTTGGATCTTCTGATAAGTCGCCGGCGGGATCACACCCATGCTGCGCAGTTGGGTCTTGTTTTTGTACGGCCGGTGCTTGACGATCGCGAGGGAATACGCATCGCCTATCCCCGGCAGGGTCTTTAGTTCGGCCGCCGTCGCGTGATTCACGTCGAGCAGGTCGCCCTTTGCCTGAGGCGTTGCCGAAGGGGAGGCAGGTGCGGTTTTTGCCGCAGACGCCTTCGCCGGTTTCGGACTTTGCGCGGGAACTACTCCGGACGACATCATTAACCCAAGAACCAATGCGAGCAGGCGAACAGTGATCATACGCAAAGATGATACAAGCGATTGAGCCGGAGTGCACCAGAATTTTTTTTTCGGGCTCACGGTTGTTGCGGGGCGTGCATCTCCGGTCTCTCCCATGCCTAGACGGGGATAGCAAAACTTCTGGTAACTTGCTTTCTCATTTGCGATAATAACTACATATGTCTTCGAAGTTCTGGATTGCCGGCACGGCGGCAACTGTCGCTCTGTTTTCATCGGCCGCTTATCCCCCGATTGTCCTGACCCTCAAACCCGTGTCGTTGAAGAAATTGTTGCTAAGGTCAACGGCCAGATCATTACGCGCGGAGAGCTGGAAAAACAGCGGGAACGTATCAAGGCCGAACTTGAAAAGCAGGGGCTCATCGGGCCGGCGCTCGATGAAGCCGTGAATAAAGCCTCCGCCGACGCTCTCCGTGAGCAAATCGACCAGTTGCTC
>CAWIZX010000009.1:0-46376 GCA_963840735.1 Terriglobia bacterium | reverse complement strand
CAGAGATGGAGCCGGGACCGACGGTGAGCGGCAGGGTCAGCGGGTAGAAGGCATTGAGGTAGATGTCCAGACGGCGTACGTTACGGTGTACTTCATTGCGTTCTTCCTCATCGCCACGTTTCAACATCGCCCAGCCCGTTGAGATTACAACGAGTCCGCCGCCCACCTGCACAACCGGGATAGAGACTCCGAAGAAGGCAAGGATATTGCTCCCGATCAGGCACGAGACCACCAGCAGAACGAAGCTGTTGGCAGAGATGCGGCGCGCGAGCGCTCTTCTCTCGCACGTCGTGTATTCGCCTGTGAGTGAGAGGAAGATGGGGCTTGCGCCCAGCGGATTCACGATCGGGAAAAGCGCGCTGACAATCAGGACGATGCTTTTGAGGGTGTCGCCCATGATGAAAAGCTAACTGGCGCGTGCGCCCGCCAGGCGAGTGGCCCGCCCTTCGCCCACCTGCTGGCGCCACATCGCGTAGTAGAGGCCCTTGCTCGCAATCAGTTCTTCGTGACGGCCGGATTCCACGATCCGGCCGCGCTCGAGAACGTAAATCCGATCCGCATGGAGCACCGTCGAAAGGCGATGAGCGATCAGAATCGTGATCGCGTCGCGCTGCGGCCACGTCTCGAATCGTGTGACTGATTTCTTCTTCCGTGAGCGAGTCGAGCGAAGAAGTAGCCTCGTCGAAGACCAGCAGTTGCGGCTTGCGCAGAAGCGCCCGCGCGATGGAGAGCCGCTGCTTCTCGCCGCCGGAAACTTTGACGCCGCCTTCGCCGATCACGGTATCGAGGCCGCGGTCGGCGCGCGCCAGCAGGCTTTCGACGGAGGCCTGGCGGAGGACATCCATGCATTCCGCGTCGGTGGCGTCGGGACTGACGAAAAGCAGGTTCTCGCGAATGGACCGGAGAACAACTGGGCATCCTGAGTGACGAAGCCGATGCGTTCGCGCAGGCCTTCGATTTCTATTTCGTCTTCAGGCGTGCCGTTGTAAAGATGTGACCGTTTTTCGGCCGGTAAAGCCAACCAGCAGCTTGACCAGCGTGGTCTTCCCGCTCCCGAGGGTCCAACGAATGCGATGGTTTCGCCCGTGACCGCGAACGTAATGTCCGGAACGCGGGCCGATTCGCCGATTGGTGCTGGAATCCGACGTCGGTGAATTCCAGCCTTTTGAGGTGCCGATGGGGACCGGGTGTGAGGGACGCGGCTCCGGCTCCATGGCGAGGATTTCTTCGAAGTTCTGCAGCGATACTTCGGTTTCGCGGTAGGTGTTGACAACGTTGCCGAGTTCCTGCAGCGGACCGAAGATGAAGAACGAGTAAATGAACAGCGAGAAGAACTGGCCGACGGTGATGCGCTGCGTGAAGATCAGGTAGAGCATCAGGAACAGGATGGACGTTCGCAGGAAATTGACGAATGTTCCCTGGATGAAGCTGAGGCTGCGCAGATAGCGGACCTTCTTCAGTTCGAGCTTCAGGATCTTCTCGGTGGTGGCGTTCAGCCGCTCAATTTCCTGTTGGGCGAGGCCCAGACTTTTCACCAGTTCGATGTTGCGCAGCGATTCGGTGGTGGATCCGGCGAGCGCGGTGGTCTCCTTCACGATGGTCTTCTGGACTTCTTTGATCTTGCGGCTGAGGAGGGAACTGAGGCCGCCGAGCAGCGGGATGGTCAGCAGGTAGGCGGGTCCGATGGACCAGTGAACCCTGGCGGCGTAGAATCATGACGAAGACGACGCCGACGACCGTGGTGAACAGCAGATTGACCGAGATTTTGATCAGCTTTTCGACATCCGTGCGGACCTTTTGCAGTTTGCCGAGCGTTTCGCCGCTGCGCTGATCTTCGAACTGCGCGTAGGGCAGTTAGAGCGAATGCCGGATGCCATCGGCATAAATGCGCGCGCCGACTTGCTGAGTGATGAGGTTGACGAAGTAGTCCTGGAAATTCTTGGCGACGCGCGAAACGAACGCCACGCCGACGGCAGCGGCCGAGCAGAACGCTGACGCCGCGGATGAACTGCCCGATCGATGTATTCGTGAAATCGGGTGGCGTAGGAATCGATGATGTGGCGGAAGATGAGCGGGTCGAGCAGCGAAAAGACCTGGTTGACGGCTGCCAGAATCAGGGCGACAGGACCAGCTTCCAGTAATCGCGCAGGTAACCGTACAGAATCTTCATTCCCTTTCACCTTACCGGATCGGGGAGGACAGGATTCTTCAGGGCGTCAGGCGGGCGGGGCGCGGGCGCAGCGGGTCTGGGTGACAACACGTTGACACGGATCGCTTTGGTATCGGGCTGAAGCTTGAGGATCTTGAAGACAAGATTCGCCGATTCCGCGGCTATTACGGCGCGCGTGACGTTTTGATCCGCGTCCACTCCGGCGAGCACAAATACATGGGGCGAGGGGACGAAGATTTCGAGCACGCGCAGCGTTTCGCTCCCGGTGTGGAACAAAACCATCAGTTCCTGATCTTCTTTGAGTGCCCGCTGCATGGCCTGCATCTGGCCAAGAATGATGGCGCCAATATTCTCAGAGGGGGCGGGCGCGGCGGGTCGTTCGGTCTGAAGTTTTTCGGCCGCCCTGGCCGTCTCAGGAGTTCGCAGCGCATCGATCACGCTCTTCTTTGTGGTCTCGATGGCCTGCCCCGCGATCACCCGTCCGATGTTGCCCAACGCCATGATCCCGATGCTAACACTCATCCCGTCCGCGCTCGATTAGAATCGTAGACGTGACCCGCAGACAATTATTGGCGCGCGCCGGGGGCGGTTTCGGGCTGGCGGCGCTGGCAGGGATGCTGGAAGCGGCCGAGTCGAATCCGCTTGCAGCCAAAGTTCCGCCTTTACCCGCGACGGCTAAGAACGTGATTTATCTGTTCATGCACGGCGGAGTGAGTCATGTGGACACTTTGATCCCAAGCCTGAACTGACGCGCAACACCGGGAAGCCGCTGTCACTGGAGCTTGCGAAGACGATCAAGACCAGTTTTATTCACGATCCCACGAAAGCGATTCTCCGCGGTTCGCCGTGGCAGTTCAAGCCGGGCGGCACGTGCGGCACGCCTGTATCCGACCTTTATCCCAACCTTCGCGAACGGATGGACGACATCGCGGTGATTCGGGGTTGCTATGGCAATCAGTTCGACCATGCGCCCGCTATTTATTTGCGTTCTACGGGGTCGCAACTTCCGGGGCGTCCGTGCCTTGGATCGTGGGTCACGTATGGGCTGGGTTCTGAAAATCAGAACCTGCCCGCGTTCGTGGTGATGTCCGACGGATCCACCAAGTCGGGCCCGCCTGCGTATGCGGCCGGGTTCCTGCCGGCGGTTTATCAGGGCACGATTTTCAGAAGCGGCGAGAGCCCGATTCTCTATCTCAAAAACCCTGAAGGCGTGACGCCGCAGGTGCAGCGTGAAACGCTGGATTTCATCAATCGGCTGGACCGGATGCAGGAGCGAACACGTCCTCTGGATTCGACGCTCGACGCGCGCATCGCCTCCTATGAACTGGCGTGGCGAATGCAAAGCGCCGCGCCCGAAGCCGTGGATCTGAATAAGGAATCCGAGGCAACGAAGAAGCTGTACGGAATCGGCGACGAGAACACGGACGACTTCGGGCGCAAATGCCTGCTTGCGCGGCGCCTTGTAGAACGCGGAGTTCGCTTCGTTCAGATTTTCTCGGGTACGAATGTGGGCGCGGACTGGGACGATGCCCATAACGATCTGGTGGGTTCGCACAACCGGATGGCCGGGAAAACCGACCGGGCGATTGCGGGATTGCTGCTCGATCTGAAGACCCGCGGATTACTCGATTCGACGCTCGTGGTGTGGGGCGGGGAATTCGGGCGCACTCCGCTGGCTCAGGGCGATAATGGCCGGGATCATCACCCGTACGGATTCTCGATGTGGATGGCGGGCGGCGGTGTGAAGGGCGGCGGGTGCTGGGCGCGACCGATGACTTTGGCGTTCAGGCGACCGAGATGGCCGTCGATTCTCACGATGTGAACGCGACGATTCTGCGCCTCATGGGTCTCGATCACAAGAAGCTCACATATCTCTATCAGGGCCGGGATATGCGGTTGACCGATGTTAAAGGCGACGGCGAATTTACGTCGAAGCTGACCTAAATCAAGCGCGGACGTGTACCGCGACCAGGCTTCTGAAGATCCCCGGACAGGCGGACATCGACTGGAACGCGTATTTGCGCAGCAGAGGCGACCGGTCAATGGAAAGCATAAGGCGCGCCATCATGCGGGGGCGGCGTTCCAGCCTGCGATGTGCAACTTCATAGCGCGGCAGGTCTTCAGCCTCGATGGCATCCGCCAGCGCGAGCGCCTCGCGAAAATTCAGCGACAGCCCCGCGGCGGTAATAGCGTCTACCGAGCCGGACGCATCACCAATCAGCGCGACATTCCCCGACGTTACGCGTCGCAGGCGCCGCGATACCGTGGCAGCGCCTCGTTCCGGCGAGACCGGCGCGGCAGCTCCGAGCTTTTCCTTTACGGCGGGGAAGCGCTTGAGTGCGTCCGTCATGCGCCATTTCGAATTGCGTGACAGCATCGCGAGGCCGACCTGATCGGGACCGAGCGGCGTGACAAAAAGCTGCATCCCGTCGGCGTAGTGGCCTTCGATGTAGTCCGTCCAGGGCTCCATCTTGTAATGCCGGGTGAAGCCGAAGCGCGAGCTATTGCTGGCAAGGCGGTTCAGGCCGGACCATTCGCGCACGCGTGACCCGGCGCCGTCCGCTCCGACGATCCAGCGCGCCCCGATGCCATCGAGGCTTGAGACGGGCGCGTTCCAGTGGATCTCTACACCGGATTGAACGGTCTTATCTATCAGTAGCGCATGGAGTGCGGTGCGGCGGACCCCATAACCGCAGGTCTTCGGAAACGGCGACTCAACCGCCACATCGCCCGAGAGCAGCCGAATCCCGCGTACGCGAGCGGAAGCGACGGAGCTGAAATCGATTCCCAGTTGCCCTGCGGCATCGGCGCCGTCCGGCATGATGCCTTCGCCACAGGTCTTGTCGATGGATGGCTGACGGCTATCGGCCACGGTTACGCTCAGGCCGCGGCTGCGCAGCGCGATTGCCGCTGAAAGCCCGGCCGGTCCGCCTCCGACAATAAACACGTCCGGCACTCAGCTTTCAGTATGCCCTGATCGCCCGATCGGAGTGAGACAATCGAGGCAAAGATGTTCAACGCGAATTGCGCCCTCGCTCTGCTATTTATGGGCATAGGAACTGTTAGTTCCGCCCAGACCTTGCCGAAACCCAAATATCCGCCCGCCCCGAAGATCGAACACACGGACGATTATCACGGCACGCCAGTTGCGGACCCTTACCGAACGCTCGAAAATGCGGACTCGCCCGCGACTCAGAAATGGGTGGAGCAGGAAAATGAACTGACCGCGTCGTGGCTGGGGAAACTTCCCGGACGCGAGGCGATTAAGAACCAATTGACCGAGCTCTGGAATTATGAAAAGTTCGCCGGCCTCTATAAAGCGGGCGGTCATTACTTTTACTCCCACAACACGGGCCTTCAGAATCAGTCGGTGCGTTACGTCATGGACTCCCTGAACGGTACTCCGCGCGTGCTCATCGATCCGAATACCTATCGTAAGGATGGCACCGCTGCTTTGAATGGTGAATCGGTGAGTTGGGATGGCAAGCTGTTCGCGTACTCGGTGGCGCAGGCCGGCTCGGATTGGGAGGACTGGCATTTCCGCGACATCGCGACAGGCAACGATCTGAGCGATGTTTTGCGCTGGTGCAAGTCCGGTTCTGTCGCGTGGACTGCGGAGAACAAGGGCTTGTACTACTCACGTTTCCCTGAGCCCCCGCCGGATCAGGTGCTGACCGTCGCGGCGATGGACCAGAAGGTGTTCTTCCATAAATTGGGCGACCCACAGTCGGCGGACCGGCTCGTCTATGAGCGCCCCGATCACAGGAACTGGCAGGTATCGGCCGATGTTACGGAGGGTGGCCGCTACCTGCTGCTCTATATGTTCAACGAAATTCCGGGCAAGAACACGCTTTCCTTTCTTGACCTGAATTCTCCCAACGCAAAGGTTGTGGATGTGATTTCTTCGCCCGACGACGGTTACGATGCCATCGGGCTCTCGGGAAGGCTTCTGTATGTTCAAACGACGGCCGGTGCACAGCGCGGCCGCGTTATCGCGATCGACCTGAATCGCCCCGCCAAGGCGAACTGGAAGGAAATTGTTCCGCAGCAGGAAGAGACTCTGGAGGCCGTCCGATAGCCGATGGCAAACTGTTGCTGGCCTACATGAAGGATGCCCGTTCTGTCGCGCGGTTGGTGACGCTCGATGGCAAGCCGCTTTCGGAGATCCGGATGCCGGGTGTCGGCACGGCTTATTGGTCACCCGTGCGCGAGCACGACACGGAAATGTTCTACACGTTCACGGGCTATACGACGCCGGCTACCACTTACCGGCTCGATCTGGCCAGCGGCGCAAGCTCAGTTGTCCGGCAGAGCAAAGTCGCTTTTAATGCGGCGGACTTCGAGACGAACCAGGTCTTTTACAAGAGCAAGGACGGGACTCGCGTCCCGATGTTCCTGAGCCATCGCAAAGGTCTGAAGCTCGATGGCAACAATCCGACGCTGCTCTACGCCTATGGCGGCTTCGATATCGCGCTGACGCCAGGGTTCGATCCGGCTATCGCGGAATGGATGCGGATGGGCGGCGTTTATGCGGTGGCGAACCTGCGCGGCGGCTCCGAATACGGCGAGGCATGGCATCAGGCGGGCATGCGCGAGAAGAAGCAGAACGTGTTTGACGATTTCATCGCCGCGGCGGAATGGCTCATCGCGAACAAGTACACTTCCACTCCGAAGCTGGCAGTATTTGGAGGCAGCAACGGAGGCCTGCTGATCGGCGCTGTATTGAATCAGAGGCCCGACCTGTTTGGCGCGGCCATGCCCGCCGTCGGCGTGATGGACATGCTGCGCTTCCAGAAGTTTGGATTCGGCACGCAGTGGGTGGGGGAGTATGGAAATCCTGAAAAACCGGAAGACTTCCGGTTCATTCGGCCGTACTCTCCGCTGCACAATATCCGCAAGGGCACGAAGTACCCGGCCACGCTGATCACCACCTCCGATCATGACGACCGCGTGATGCCGGGGCACAGCCTGAAGTACGCCGCCACGCTGCAGGACGCGCAGGAAGGTCCGGCGCCCATTCTGATCCGCATCGAGACGCGGGCGGGTCATGGGGCGGGGAAGCCGACGTCGAAGAAGATTGACGAATGGGCGGATCGGCTTGTGTTCCTTAAGAGTGTGCTACAGATGTAGTTAAATGCGCTTGCTGTGGATGGGTTTGTTTTTCCGGGTGGCCATGTGCGCGGCCACCATCGATGCGCCGTATAGCTTTCTCCAGTTTGATGTGCCGGGCGCCGGACAGACGGTTGCGACAGGCATCAACAACGCGGGACAGATTTGCGGGCATTACTCCGCTCAGCCTGCTTCCGCATATCACGCGTTCGTACGTGACCCGAACGGCGCGATCACCACGTTCGATTACCCCGGCAGCGCCATGACGGCGGCGCTCGGAATCAACAACGCGGGCCAGATTGTCGGCTACTGGTCGCCGGACCTTACGGCCAATGTGCAGCACATGTTTCTGAGGGACGCGGCGGGAAATATGACCAGCTTCGATGTGCCGGATGCTCCGGAGAACGTCGCGGCTGGTATCAACGACAGCGGCCAGATGGTGGTGGATTCGCTGAAGCAGCCGGGACCGATTAAAACCCTGTTTCGCGATTCAGACGGAAGCTATCGGCCGATCGTAGTTCCCGGGTTTACGTCGCTTGACGTAGAGGCGCTGAACAACATCGGCGCCGTGGTGGGCGGCACTTACACCGCCGACGGCACCCGCATTGCGTATATTGCTAACGGCGCGGCGGTGACCACGTTCTCGTTCCCCGGCAGCACTACGGCGACAACGGCCAACGGCATTAACGACGCGAACGTCACGACCGGTTATTACACGCTCGGCTATCGGGGCGGGGAGTCATCCCACGGCTTCATCCGGGACAACGACGGAAATTTTGAGGCTCTGGACGTGCCGGGGTCGCGCGCGACACTTGCGTTCGGCATCAACGGCCTGAACGACGTCGTCGGGTACTACGATGACGCGCAGGGCGGGGAACACGGCTTTGTTGCAACACCGAACCGCCGTCAGCGTGTTCGGCGCTGAACGGGCGATCTCCCCAGGGCTCGTCGCTATACTGCAATTTCATGCTCAGAGTTCGTTTTGCGCCCTCTCCGACGGGCTATCTGCACATCGGCGGCGCGCGCACCTTCATCTTCAACTGGCTGTATGCGCGCCACAATGGCGGCACCATGATCCTGCGCATCGACGATACGGATCTGGAGCGCAACACCGAGCAGTCGCTGCGGTCCATTTTCGAAGGGCTGGAGTGGCTGGGGCTCGACTGGGATGAGCAGTACCGGCAGTCGGACCGGCTGGCGCTGCACGCGCAAATGGCGGAATCTATCTTGCGAAGGGCCTGGCGTATCGGGATTTCACGGCCGCCGGCCCGGAAGAGGGCGAGGGTGCGCACGCCGGCGGAGCGTGGCTGTCCAATCCCGGGCAGCGCGAGATTTCGAAGGAAGAAAGCGACCGGCGCGCGGCTGCCGGCGAGAATTTCGTGGTGCGGTTCCGGGTGCCCCGGCGTTCGGGCGAAACGGTGGCGTTCCATGACAGCGTTTATGGCGAGCAGTCGAAATCCGCGGACGATATCGAAGATTTCGCGCTGCTGCGCAGCACCGGCGCTCCCACTTATCACCTGGCTTCCTGTGCCGACGATGTCGACCTGCGCATCAGCCATGTGGTGCGCGGGCAGGATCATCTGACGAACACGTTCAAGCACATTCTGATCTTCCGGGCCGCCGGCGTGGAACCCCCGCAGTTCGCGCATCTGCCGCTGCTGGTGGCGCCCGATGGCAGCAAGCTTTCGAAGCGCAAGCACGGGCCGGTGGTTTCCGTGACCACCTATCGCGACGCGGGTTTTCTGCCGCAGGCCTTTATCAATTTTCTGTGCCTGCTCGGGTGGTCTCCGAAAGACGATCGCGAGAAGATGTCGCTCGCGGAACTGGTGCAGGTGTTTTCCTTTGAGGGCGTCAACCGCAGCAATGCGGTGGTCAATTTCACGGAGGAAATCCCGTTCGATCCGAAGGCCGTCTGGCTGAATGCCGAGCACATCCGCACCATGCCGGCGGAGGAACTCACGGCCGCGCTGCTGCCCGTCGTGCACGCCGCCGGGTTCGAGATCGCGCGCGAAAAGATGGCGCAGATCACGCCGCTGATTCAGGAGCGCATCCGGCTGCTGAGCGATGTTCTGACGGTGGCGGACTTCTTCTTCGCGAGGAACTTCCGCCCTACGATGCGGCCGAACTGATTCCGAAAAAAGGCGATGCCGCGATGGCGTCGCGCGCGCTGGAGAAGGCGCGGAAACGCTGGCTACCGCGGAATTTACGCATGATGGACTGGAAGCCGCGCTGCGCGCCGCCGCGGAAAAACTGGGCATCAAAGCCGGCCAGATGTTCGAGCCGGTCCGCGTCGCCGTTTGCGGCCGCAAGACCGCGCCGCCGCTGTTCGGCACGCTGGAAGTTCTGGGCCGCGAGACCTGCCTTACGCGCATCGACAGGCCATTGCGAAATTGAGCAAATCACTATGACCCCCGTCGCTTCCAACTTTATCCGCGACATCATTCTCAACGATCTGGAAACCGGCAAGTTCGGCGGGCGTGTGCAAACGCGGTTTCCTCCGGAGCCGAACGGCTATCTGCACATCGGGCACGCGAAATCGATCTGCCTGAACTTCGGCCTGGCGGCGGAATTCGGCGGCAAGACGAACCTGCGTTTCGACGACACCAATCCTGAGAAAGAAGAGCAGGAATATGTCGATTCCATCATCGACAACGTGCGCTGGCTGGGTTTCGACTGGGAAGACCGGGTTTTCTTCGCCTCCGACTACTTCGATCAGCTTTACGCCTGGGCGGTGCAGCTGATTCGCGTCGGGCAAGGCTTACGTCTGCGATTTGAGCGCCGAAGAAATGCGGAAGTATCGCGGCACGCTGACCGAACCGGGCAGGCCGAGCCCGTGGCGCGACCGCTCGGTCGAAGAGAATCTCGATCTGTTCGAGCGCATGCGCGCGGGCGAATTTCCGGATGGCTCGCGCACGCTGCGCGCGAAGATCGACATGGCGTCGCCGAACCTGAACATGCGCGATCCCGTGATGTACCGGATCCTGCACGCGACGCACCACCGGACCGGCAACAAGTGGTGCATCTATCCGATGTACGACTTTGCGCACGGGCAGTCGGATTCGATCGAGCGCATCACGCATTCCATCTGCACGCTGGAATTTGAAGATCACCGGCCGCTTTACGACTGGTATCGTCGAGCAGCTCGGAATCTATCATCCGCAGCAGATCGAGTTCGACCGGCTGAACCTGACGTACACGCTGCTGAGCAAGCGCAAGCTGCTGCAGCTGGTCACGATGGCGTGGTGCGCGGCTGGGACGATCCGCGCATGCCGACGCTTTCCGGCATCCGCCGGCGCGGCTACACGCCCGAGGCGATTCGCAATTTCTGCGGCGCGATCGGCGTTTCGAAAACCAACGGCATCATCGAACTCGGGCTGCTGGAGCATTTCGTTCGCGAGGATCTGAACAAGCGCGCGCCGCGCATGATGGCGGTGCTGCGGCCTTTGCGGGTCGTGATCGACAACTATCCGGAAGGGCAGTCTGAAGAAATGGATGCGGTGAATAATCCGGAAGATCCTTCGGCCGGCACGCGCAAAGTGCCGTTCTCGCGCGTGCTGTATATCGAGCAGGATGATTTTCGGGAAGATCCGCCGAAGCAGTATTACCGGCTGTCGCCGGGCAATGAAGTGCGGCTGCGCTGGGGCTATTTCATCACCTGCACCGGCGTGGTGAAGGACGAAAAGGGCGATGTCGTTGAGATTCACTGCACCTACGATCCGGCGACGCGCGGCGGCAATGCGCCCGATGGGCGCAAGGTGAAGTCCACCATCCACTGGGTTTCGGCCGCGCACGCCGTTGACGCCGAAGTTCGGCTCTACGAGACGCTGTTCACCAGCGAAACTCCGGACGGCACCGATGTGAATCCGAATTCGCTCGAAGTTGCTGAACGGCTGCAAGCTGGAGCCGGCGCTGGGCGACGTGAAGCCGTTCGAGCACTATCAGTTCGAACGCCTCGGATACTTCTGCGCCGATCCCGATTCGAAGCCCGGAGCCCTGTCTTCAACCGGACCGTGGCTTTGCGGGACACGTGGGCGAAGATCGAGAAGCGGGGCGGCGCGAAGTGAATATCCTCGGAATCGGCGGCGTGCTCGGGGGCGCCGCCGCGGCCCTGATCCAGGACGGCCGGATCGCGGCTGCCGTCGAAGAGATCAAGCTGACGCGCGCGCGAAGAACCGGGGCGCATGCCGGAAGCGGCGATTGCAGTCTTGCCTGCAGATGGGCGGCATCGCGCCCGCGGATGTGGATTATGTGGCGCTGGCGCGGCCGCTGCCCACCGGCTCGGCGCTCCCGATCGCGCTGCGCATGTTTCCGAAAGCGCGCGTGGTTTCGATCGATCATCATGCCGCGCATGCGGCCTCGGCTTATCTGGTCTCGCCGTTCGAAAGGGCCACCGTGATCACGCTCGATCGTGAAGGCGACCTGCGGTGCGGCGCCAAGTGGCGGGGCGAAGGCAATCGTCTCACGCTCGAGGACGAGATTCTCTATCCGGATTCGGTGGGCGAACTTTACGGGCGGGTCACGGAAGCTGCTCGGCTTGCAGTGCGCGTTCGGATGAGCACCGGGTGCAGTGGCTCTCGGCCACGGGCACGCCGCGATGCGAGCGATAACCTCCGCGAACGTGCTGGCCAGCGCCCGAGGGTTTCGAAGGCGAGCGCCGCGCCGATCTTGCCGCCAGCGTGCAGCAGCATCTGGAAGACTATGTGCTGAGTTTAGCTGGCGAGGCGGAGAACGTCTGCCTGGCGGGCGGCGTGGCCTGGAATGCGCTGCTGGTTTCCGCGCTCGAAAATTCCGGGCGCTACAAAGGCGTCTTCGCGCAGCCCGCGGCAGGCAACGCGGGAACCGCGCTGGGCGCGGCGCTGCACGTCTGGCACGAAGTGGCCGGCGGACAGGCCGGGTCGCCGGCGGCGGCTATGCGCTTGGCCCGTCCTACAGCGCGGCCGAGATCAAGCAGGTGCTGGAAAACTGCAAGCTGCGCTTCCAGCTGCTGGCCACGGTGCCCGACCTGATCGGCGCGGCGGTTCGCATCCTGACGCGACAACCGCATTGTGGCGTGGATGCAGGGCCGCATGGAATTCGGGCCGCGCGCGCTGGGCAACCGCAGCATTCTCGCTTCGCCCCGCGATCCGTACTCGACGGAAAATCTGAACACGTTTATCAAGCATCGGGAAGCGTCGCGCAAATTCGCGGCTTCCGTGCCGGCGGAAATGGCGTCCGAATACTTCGAGGCCGGGCCGAATGCGCGGCATCTGGCCACGGTGGGACGGGTGCGCCCGCAATACCAGGAGCAGTTGCGCGGGGCGGTTCTGCCGGCGACCTGGTTCGCGTGCATACGGTTGCGAAGGAAGATAATCCGCTGTACTGGCAGCTTGCTGCACTCGTTCGGCGAAGAAACCGGCCTGCCGATTCTGTACAACACGTCGTTCAATCTGTTCGGCGAGCCGCTGGTCTGCACGCCGCGCGATGCGGTGCGCAGTTTCTATTCCTCGGGCATCGACGCGATGGTCGCGGGCAACTTCCTGCTGGAGAAATGACGGAGTCCGGGTCGGGACGCCCACGGCCGCGGGGCGCCGCAACGCTGGTCGCGGCCGGCATCTTCCTCAGCCGAATCGCCGGCTTGATCCGGGAAAGCGTTTTCGGCTATTACTTCGGCAGTTCGGATGCGGCGGATGCTTTCAAGCAGGCGTTCAAAATTCCCAATTTCCTGCAGAACCTGTTCGGCGAAGGCGTTCTCTCGGCGTCGTTCATTCCGGTTTACGCGAGCCTGCTTGCGCGCGGCGATGAGGAAGAAGCGGGCCGCGTCGCCGGCGCCGTGCTCGCCATCCTGGGCGTCATCACGTCCGTCGCTGGTGCTGCTCGGAATTGCTGGCGGCGCCGCTGCTGATTGACGTGATCGCCTACGGCTTCAAGGGTGCCAAGCGCGATCTGACCATCCACCTTGTGCGGATTCTGTTCCCCGGCGCGGGCCTGCTGGTGATGTCCGCCTGGTGCCTGGGAGTCCTGAACAGCCATCGCCGGTTTTTTCTTTCCTACAGCGTGGGCGTCGTATGGAATTTCGTGATGATGGCGGCTCTCGCTGTGGTTCGGCCCGCGGGCTCCGGAACTGCGGCTGGTAGCCATCTTCGCCGCATCATCGGTAGTTGCCAGCGCGGTGCAGTTCTTGCCGTTCAGTTGCCGGTGGTGCTGAAGCTTGTCCCGCACCTGCGCATCGCGTTCTGCGACGCAGCTTGCAAGCGTGCGCACGGTCATTCGAAACTTCGGCCCGGTCTTCGTCAGCCGCGGTGTGGTGCAGATCAGCGCCTTCATCGATTCGATTCTTGCCAGCCCGATCGGCGGCGGCCCTGTCGATCCTCGGCTTATGTCGCGAACATTTCGGCTCTGCCTGTCAGTCTGTTCGGCATGTCTGTGTCCGCGTCGGAACTGCCGGAGATGTCGAGCGCGGTCGGGGCGGAAGCGGAGATTGCGGCCTTCCTGCGCAGGCGGCTCGTCAACGGACTGCGGCGAATTACGTTCCTTGTGATCCCGTCGGTGGTGGCGTTTGTCGCCCTGGGAGACATGATCGTCGCCGCGATTTACCAGCACGGCAAGTTCACGGCGGCCGATACGCTTGTGGGCCTGGGGCGTACTCGCGGGGTCAGGTGTGGGCTTACTCGCGTCGACGCAGGGGCGGCTCTATTCGTCAACCTTCTACGCGCTTAAAGACACGCGCACGCCGCTGCGTTTCGCGATCATCCGGATCGCCCTTACAACCGTGCTGGGCTATCTGTCGGTCAAACAACTGCCCGCGCTGTTGGGGATTGATCCAAGATGGGGAATCGCGGGACTTACCGCCTCGGCGGGCATAAGTGGCTGGATCGAGTTTCTTTTACTGCGCCGCGCACTAGCGAAGAGAATCGGTTCGGAACCGGTCGGATCGGTTTATCTGGCGCGCCTCTGGATCGTCGCTATCCTGGCCGGCGCGACAGGCTTCGCGATCAAACTGAAGATCCCGTTCGCGAACCGGCCCGTTGCCGCCGCGCTTTGTACGCTGGTACCGTTCGCGCTGATCTACCTGATGCTGGCTGACCCCGCGCAACTGCGCAAAGTTCTACGCCGCAATTGATTCGACGAGGGCGTCGACCAGCGTTCCGATATTCTCGGTCGTAAACTCGCCCGGCTTTCCCGCGCGCTCGGAAAGCATTCGGTCGCGCAGCGCGCCTTCCGTCAGGCCGATCAGCGCCGAGCGAATGGCCTGAGGGTTCAGATCGGTCCGCAACTGGCCTGCGGTTTTCATGTCATCGAGCGTGGCATCTACCAGCCTTACGAAGCCGATGAAACCGTCTGTGAGCGTAGCCAGACGGCCTTCCTTGCGAATCCGGCGCCCCTCGAGTAACAGCAACTGCCGCAACTCATGGTCTTTCTCAAGAGCGTCGAACATCAGACGTGGAATCGTCCTGAGACGATCTATAGGGGACGACGTGTTTGCGAGTGCCTGCTGCAGATAAGCGGTGAGCGTGGTCCATCCGTCCACGAAGATGGAATCGAGCAGGCCGGCTTTGCCGCCAAAGTGTTTTATGAGTTGCGATTCACTCGTTCCCGCCATGCGCGCGATTGAGGCGGTACTGGTGCTTTCATATCCATTTTCAGCAAAGAGTTTACGAGCGGAAAGAAGAAGGCGAGTGCGGGATGGGGTGTCGTGTTGCGTCATCGTGTAAGGCCCGAAAAGGTTTTCTACGCCGATAGTAGCAATGCTGTTGGCTCATGAACAGCGCGTTCCCCTCAGGTGTTAAGTTATTGGGGTGGATACCGTACTAAACGCGGTTGAGTTGCGTGTATTGGGCTCTTTGATTGAGAAGGAGAGTACAACTCCGGAGTATTATCCGATGACTCTCAACGGTTTAACCGCCGCGTGCAATCAGAAGTCGAACCGCTTTCCTGTGACGGAATATTCAGATCGCGATATCCAGGAAGGTTTGGCGGGCCTGCGATCCCATGGCTATGCCGCCGAGATTACCGGCGGCGGGCGCGTTTCGAAATACGCTCAGCGGTTTACTGAGAAGCTCAACCTGGGACGCCGCGAGACCGCCGTGCTTTGCGTGCTGATGTTACGCGGCCAACAGACTTTGGGGGAGATCAAGGGCCGCACCGATCGCCTCTACGGCTTCGCGGATCTCGACGAAGTCGAAATGGTGCTGAGGAAGCTGATGGAGAGACCGGAAGGGGCATTCGTGCAGAAGCTTGCGCCTTCTCCCGGAATGAAGGAGCCCCGGTTCGCGCAGACTCTTGGCGGGCCCGTCGACCCCGCAGCGCTTCAGCAGCCTTCTTCCGGCCCGCCAGGTACGGCGGAGCGGCTGCTCAACCTTGAAAACGAAGTCGCCGAGCTACGGGCTGAACTGGCGCAGCTCAAACAGCGGCTGGATGAAGTCCTCTGACGCGGGCACGGGAGCCGTTACACTAATCGTGGGATGCAGCCTTCGAACGACGCAGCCGGGGAGCAGGCCCGCATGTCGCACATGCGGCACCTGGTCGGAACTCTGCGGCAGTTGGAAGAAAAGCTCCGCGAAGGCGGCGGCGCGCAGAAGATCGAGAAGCAGCACCGCGCGGGCAAGCTGACGGCGCGCGAACGCATCGCTCGGCTGCTCGACCCAGGACGCGCGCTTCATCGAGATCGGGCTGCTGGTCGCTTACGACAAGTACGACGGCCAGGCGCCCGCCGCGGGCGTGGTCACCGGCATCGGCCGGATCGAAGGGCGGCCGGCGGTGATGGTGGCCAACGACGCCACGGTGAAGGCGGGCGCGTGGTGGCCGGAAACCATCACAAAGATTCTGCGGGCGCAGGAAATCGCGATGCGCAACCGCGTGCCGATCGTCTATCTGGTGGATTCGGCGGGCGTCAACCTTCCTTATCAGGACGGCATTTTTCCCGGCCAGTACGGCGCGGGCCGAATCTTCTTCTACAACTCGCTGATGCGGCGCAAACTGCATGTTCCCGCAGATCGCGGCGGTGATGGGCCCGTGCATCGCGGGCGGCGCGTATCTTCCCGCGCTGAGCGACGTCATTATCATGGTGGAGGGCACCAGTTTCATGGGGCTGGGCGGGCCGAATCTGGTGAAGGGCGCGACCGGCCAGTCGATCGATCAGGAATCGCTCGGCGGCGCGCATCTGCACACCGCGGTCAGCGGCGTGGCGCATTACGTCGCGAAGAGACGATGAGGACTGCCTCGCCATGATTCGCGCCAGGTTTCGGCAGCTGCCCGCGCCTGCAAATCGGCAGCAGGCCGGCGATGCCGGCGGCTCCGGCGGACGGCCTTTATTCTGTTCTGCCGGCGGATCATCGGCTTCCCTATGAAGTGGAAGACCTGCTCGCCTCGCATCTTCGATCGCGACGATTTCACCGAATTTCAGCCCGAGTATCGCGCCGGAAATGCTGTGCGCCAACGCGCGCCTGAGCGGCCATCCGGTGGCGGTGATCGCGAACCGCCGGGGCTTTCTGAAGCCTCGCATCGGCGGCATCATCTATACCGAAACCGCGCGCAAGGTGGCGTACTTCGTGGAACTGGCGGAGCGGCTGGCAACGCCGATCATCTATGTGCAGGATGTCTCCGGCTTCATGGTGGGTTTGCAGGCGGAGAGCGAAGGGATCATCCGGGCCGGGGCGGAGATGGTGGAGACCATGTCCTGCGCAGGCGTTCCCCGCATCGTGCTGACCATCAATCATGCGAGCGGCGCGGGTTATTACGCGATGGCGGGGCAGGGCTTCGATCCCAACTTCACGTTCAGCTGGCCCACCGCGCGCATCGGCGTGATGGAAGGCGATTCCGCCGTGCAGGCGCTGTTTTCGGTGGAACTGGAGAAGCTCAAGAAAATCGGGAGAGCCGATGCCGGAAGAACTGAAACGGTCGATTGATCGCACGCGCGCGGATTACGAACGCTGGCTCGATGCGAAATACGCCGCCGCGCGCGGCCATTGCGACGCGGTCATCGATCCGAAAGAGACGCGCGAAGTTCTGACCCTGGCGCTGGAAGCTGACGCTTGCACCGCCCGCGCGCCACCGCGCTGGCACTGGAGACCCTGTAGATGATTCGCATCGCCAACGGGCAGGGCTTCTGGGGCGACTGGCTGGAAGCGCCCGTGCGCCTGGTGGAGGAGGGGCCGATCGACTTCCTGGTGCTCGACTATCTGGCCGAAGTCACCATGTCCATTCTGCAGAAGCAGAAGCAGGAGAATCCGGCCCTGGGTTATGCGCGCGATTTTCCGCCGCTGATCGGGCGGCTCGCGCGCAGGCTGAAGGAACGCAACATCAAAGTGGTGGCGAATGCGGGCGGCGTGAATCCGGCGGCCTGCGCGCGCGCTGTTCTCGAAGCGGCGCCCGGACTGAAAGTCGCGGTGGTGCACGGCGACGATGTGTTCGACCGCATTGACGATTTTCTCGCCAAGGGCTACGAGCTGCGCGATATGGATACGCGGCGAGCCGATCGCGTCCATTCGTCCACGCATCCTTTCCGCCAACGCCTACATCGGCGCGTTCCCGCTGGCCGAAGCGCTCGACACCGGCGCGGATGTGGTGATCGCGGGCCGCTCCACCGATACCGCGCTGACGCTCGCGCCCATGGTGCACCGGTTCGGCTGGAAAGCGGATGACTGGGACAAGCTCGCCGCGGGCACCATCGCCGGGCACATCATCGAATGCGGCGCGCAGTGCTCGGGCGGCAACTGCCAGGTGGATTGGGAGAACATCCCGGACATGGCGAACGTCGGTTATCCGATTATCGAAGCGGAGCCCGACGGTTCTTTCACCGTTACGAAACACGCGGGCACAGGCGGGCGCGTTCATTCCGATACCGTGAAAGAGCAGTTGCTCTATGAACTGGGCGATCCGCAGCAGCTACATCACGCCCGATTGCGTCGCCGATTTCACCAGCATCCAGCTCGAAGACACCGGGCCGGACCGGGTCCGCGTTATCAGGCATCAGCGGCGGCCCGCGGCCGCCGACCCTGAAGCTTTCGATCAGCTATACGGATGGCTGGAAAGCGATCGGCACGCTGGTGTACAGCTGGCCGCAGGCGCTTCGAGAAGGCGCGCGCCGCGGATCGCATCGTGCGTGAGCGGCTGACCGGCCTCGGCTTGAAGTTCGAGGAGATCTACACGGAATACTTCGGCGTGAACGCCTGTAACGGACCGGCTGCGCCGCCCAATCCTGACCCGCCGGAGGTGCAGCTGCGCATCGGCGTGCGGGGGCAGGACCGAAAAGCGGTGGATCGATTTACGCGCGAACTGATCCCGCTGGTGCTGAACGGACCGCCCGGCGCAACCGGCTTCGGCGAAGGCCGGCCGCCGGTGCGCGAAATCGTGGCGTACTGGTCGGCGCTGATTGCCGCGCGAGGAAATCGTGACCAGCGTGGAGGTGATTTCATGAAGATGCGCGCTGGGTTCCATCGCACATACCCGCTCCGGCGATAAAGGCGACACGTCGAACATCGGCGTGATTGCTCTGCAGGCCGGAGTACTACGCGGTCATTCTGCGCGAAGTCACGCCGGAACGCGTGAAAGCGTTCTTCGGCGACCTGGTGAAAGGCGAGGTGGAGCGCTTCGAGCTGCCCAACCTGGGCGCGATCAACCTGCTTCTGCACGACGCGCTGGGCGGAGGCGGCACGGTGTCGCTGCGCGTGGATGCGCAGGGAAAAACCTACGGCGCGGCGCTGCTCCGCATGGAAATCGAAACAGGCGGGGAATGCTGATCCTGGTTGGGACGCATCGGCGCGTCCGGCAGATCACTCTGAACCGGCCGGAAAAGCGCAATGCTCTGAACATGGAACTTTGCAGAGATCTCGCCGTCGCTCTCTCTCAGGCGGATGAAGACCCGGCGATCGGCGCCATTCTGCTGAACGCAAACGGCCCCGCCTTTTGCGCGGGCATGGACCTGCGGGAGTCTCTGGATGCAGATCCCGCTGCACTCAGCGAACTGCACGAAAGCATTTTTACCGTGATCGATCGGTTGAGCAAGCCTCTGATCGCGGCCGTACACGGTCCGGCTCTCGCGGGCGGCACCGGCCTCGTGTCGAATGCTCAAATCGTGGTCGCCTCGCCTGACGCTACCTTCGGTCTGACGGAAATTCGGATTGGCCTCTGGCCCGTTTTGGTCTTTCGGGCAGTGGCTCTGGCGATAGGCGAACGTCGCGCGACCGAACTCAGCCTCACGGGCCGCACCATTACCGCCCGGCAGGCATTCGAATACGGTTTGGTTACAGAACTTGCCGAGAATCCGCTCGAGGCGGCCGCTTCGATTGCCGCTTCGGTGTCGGAATTCAGCCCTGCGGCTGTCTCGGGCGGTCTGTCCTACGCACGTGAAATTCGCCATACCGGCTGGAAAGAAGGGGGCGAACTGGGCCTCGAATTGCGCCGCCGTCTGATCGCAGGGGATGATTTCCAGGCCGCCGCCAAAGCTTTTATGCGAAAGAAGCTTGAATAATCGCTCGGAATCGAGTGAAATAGAAACCACGGTGCAAACCGAAATTCAATCGTTGCTTGAGGTCTCCGCGCTGGTGGGAAAGGACCCGCTGCTCGTCCAGGCTGCCACCGGGAACACCTCAATCAAACTCGACGGAGTGCTCTGGATCAAAGCCTCCGGCAAGTGGCTGTCGCGCGCTGCCGACGAAGCCATTCTAATTCCCGTCGATCTCAGCGAGACCCGTCGGCGCATTGCCCTGAATATCGACCCGGCCGGTCAGCATGACATCGTCAACGGCGAGCGACTTGGCACCTCGGTCGAAACAGCGATGCACGCGGTGCTGCCGAGCCGTGTCGTACTGCATGTCCACTCGGTCAGCGCGATCGCATGGGCCGTCCGGCGCGATGGCCCGGAGCGGCTGGCTGAGCTGCTTGAGGGCATCGCATGGCAATGGATCCCGTTCGTTGCCTCGGGGTTGCCGCTTGCGCGCGAGATAGCCCGTGCCGTGCAAAAGAATCCCTGGACGCGGGTGCTCGTTCTTGCGAATCACGGCCTGGTGGTCTGCGGGGAAACTCCTGACCAGGCCCACGAACTGTTGCGCGACATCGAGCGGCGCATCCGCATCGAGCCAAGGCCCACGCCTGAGCCGAATTGGCAGGTTCTGTCCGGCTTAACAGGGCATGGATACTGGCGCGTTCCCGAAAGCGCGGAACTGCATTCCATCGGAACCGATGCCGTGTCCCGCGCCATCGTTGGCGGCGGGATACTTTACCCCTGTCAGGCGATCTTCCTGACGTCTCAGGCGCTGAGTTTTCCAGCCTCGGTTTCGCCCGCATATCTGGCCGGCCTCGAACAGCCTTTCGTTATCGTGGACGACGCGGGTGTGCTGGTCTGCGAAAATCCAAATTCAACGCAATCCGCGACGCTCGCGGGCCTGGCTCAGGTGGCCCGAAGAATTCCACCCGATGCTCCGTTACAGTATTTGAAAACGCACGAGGTGCAAAGCCTGCTTTGCGCGGACGTTTATCAATATCGCCAGATGGTGGAACACAACGGCTCGGCCAGCGCGGTATAACCACACACTTTGTTATTATTGAAATAACTCGCAGAGGCCCGGTTAGCTCAGTTGGTAGAGCGCCAGTTTTGTAAACTGGATGTCGCTGGTTCAATCCCGGCACCGGGCTCCACCGCATTTTCGGTTGACATTCCGAAGACCCCTTCGGTACCCTAAAAACTCACACGCATCAGGCTCTGTCTTCCAGGTTGATTCGCCCTCTGTTCCGGCGGCGAACCCGAGCCCCCGCATCGATGCCACCGCGCTGCCCTGTTGCGGATCCGAACTCACCGTTACGAGCCGATACTGTCGTTCGCCGCCCCGCGCGGCCGCCACAGTAAAGCGCCCCCAGCTATGGGCGTCCCTCATTTCAAACTCTGAAAAGGACTCTTCATGCACGCTCTTAAGACCACAGGAATTCTGCTTGCTTCCGTTCTTGGCGTCTGTTCCCTGCTTCCCGGACAGACGTTTCAGGGTGGCATCCGCGGCAAAGTTGCCGATGTCAGCGGTGCGGTGATCGGACTCGCGAAGATCACTCTCATTGAAGAAGGCACGGGCATCGCCCGCGCGACCGTTTCGAATGACGACGGTCAATATTCTTTTTCGGCGCTGGATCCGGCCGTGTACACAGTCCGGGCGGAGAAACCAGGCTTTAAAACTCTTCAGACCAAAGGCATCACGGTAAGCACGCAGGAGTTTCTCACCATCGACCTGCCCCTTTCTATCGGCGACGTCAGCGAAAGCGTGAACGTCACGGAAGAAGCGGCGCTGGTGGAAACCACCAATGCGTCCACCGGCCAGGTGATTGACAGCCAAAAGCTCTCTGACTTACCCAACATGGGACGTAACCCTTTCTATGAAGGCGTCAAAATCTCGCAGAACGTAGTCCCCGGCGGCGACCCCAAGTTCAATCGCATGGAAGATCAGAGCGGTTCCTCCCAGATTTCCATCGCGGGAGGTCCTATCACCGGCAACAACTATCTGCTCGATGGAATTGCCATCACAGACTCATCCAACCACGCGGTGATTATTCCCTCGATCGAAGCCGTGGCCGAAGTAAAGCTCCAGATCAACACTTATGACGCCGAAGTGGGGCGCACCGGCGGCGGGACCTTCAACTCATTTCTGAAATCGGGAACGAATCAATTGCACGGGAGCGGCTTCGGCTACACCTGGATGCAACCGTGGCTCGCAAACACCTTCTTCGCCAACGCGGCAGGCACACCGCTCACCGCCCAGCCCTTCTATAACTACGGCGGGTCCATCGGCGGACCGGTGATCATCCCCAAAATCTATAACGGCCGCAACCGCACCTTCTTCTGGATCACCGGCGAAGGGTACAGGCAGTCGGAAGCTGCATCTACATCGTTGTCCGTCCCAACGGCGCTCGAGCGCATCGGCGATTTTTCGCAAAGCCACTACACGAACGGCTCACTACAGACAATCTACAATCCGCTCAGCGGAACGCCTCGCCAGCCTTTCGCCGGCAACGTAATTCCGTCCAGCATGATCAACCCGATCGGCCGCGCTCTGGCGTCTTATTACCCGCTGCCAACCAAGTCCGCGGCTTATTACGGAGCCACCAACTACGATGCGACCGCCACCATCTACGATCGCGCCGATCAGGTAACCACCAAGCTCGACCAGGAGATTGCATCCTGGTGGCGTGCCAGCGCTTCGTACCTGCATTACGGAAGCCGTGAGCAGTCGAACGCGTGGTTCGGGTATGGCAATCCGGCAACGCCAGGCCAGGGCATGCTCGTCCGGCACGTGGACGCGACTCAGATCAACACCACCCTCACCCCCAGCCCAACGATCGTTGTTTCCCTGCGCTGGGGTTTCAACCGCTACCCGAACGTGACGTATCAGTTGGCCAGCCAGGGCATAGATCTGACGAAGCTCGGCTTTTCAAGTGCCCTCGTCTCGCAGCTTCCCGTATGACGCCTTCCCCTCGATCTCGATGAGCGATCTCACAAGCTACGGGGCGGGCGGATACTCGGCCACTCACTATTTTTCCCGCAGCTTCTCAGGCAGCGTCTCGAAATTCGCCGGACGCCACAATCTGAAATCGGGCTTCGACTTCCGGGCGATCCACGCCGCCGGCCGGCCCACGGTCACGCCCGGCGCATTCAGCTTTAGTTCGGGCTTTTCAAGCGCTTCGGGAACGTCAAACGTGCTCGGTACCGGCGCGAGTATTGCCAGCGAATTGATGGGATTTCCCTCAGCCGGCAGCGTGACCACCTCTCAAAACCTCGAAGATCACGTAAACTACTACGGGGTCTTCGTGCAGGACGACTTCAGGGTCAGCAACCGGCTAACCCTGAACTTCGGGCTTCGCTATGAAAATGAGAGTGGCCTGCAGTCGTCGCTCAATTCATTGATCGTCGGCTTCAATCCGAAGATCGCGAATCCAATCCAGAGTTCGGTCCCGGGCATCGTCACCAACGGAGTGATCGAATACGCAGGGCAAAACGGATTCGGCTCTGAGGCGACCAATCCCAATCGCGATAAGTTTTCGCCGCGCGCCGGATTCGCCTACACCCTGAACCCGAAGACCACTATTCGCGGAGGCTACGGGCTCTTATGGGCGCCGTTCAGCTTCGGCTTGTACTCGCCCATCGGTTATACCCAGTCGACTCCCTACGTCGCTTCGAACGACAACAACGTGACGCCCGCCGGATCTATTAGTAACCCCTTCCCCGGCGGCATTCTTGCGCCGGCGGGCAACGCAGCCGGGCAGAACGCGGGCCTCGGCGGTCAATCGTTCTCGGTGTACAGCAACACTGCGCATTCCACCCGCATCCACCAGTTCTCTCTCGATATTCAACGCGAATTTCCTGGCGGGTTTGTGGTCGCGGCGGGTTACTCAGGATCGGTCACCCACAACCTCATCCAGGGCACGCCGGGGATCAATATCAATCAGCTTCCGGATGAAGACCTGGCGCTCGGCAGCAAGCTGAACGCCAAGGTGCAGAATCCGTTCTACGGCACGGCGGCGGGCATCCTGAACCTTGCCTCTGCCACCGTGGCGCAGGCTCAACTGCTGCTGCCGTATCCGCAGTTCGGGGCTATCACGGTAACCAGTACCGACCAAAACCACGCCCGCTACGATTCTGTCTACGCAAAGCTGCAGAAGCGCATGGGACATGGCGTCAACATCCTTACGACTTATACCTGGTCCCACAACATGGATGCCTCGAACGCGGCCAGCAATACCTTCAACGGTCAGCCGTCCACCTCACAGGACAATCACAACCGCGCCGCCGAATATTCCCTCGCAGCCATCAATACGCCCAGCCGCTGGACCACCGCTGTCAACTACGAGCTTCCGTTCGGCAAGGGCCGTGCCTTCCTGAGCGGCAACAGGATTCTGGACCTCGCGGTCGGTGGGTGGGCGATCAATTTTCAGACCACCATGCAAACCGGATTTCCCCTTGCCATCTCACAAAGCAACCTGAACTCATCCATCGGGACCAGCGTCCAGCGGCCGAACGCCACCGGGGTCTCCCCCGAGACGTCCGGCTCTGTCGAAAGCCGCCTGAGTAACTACATCAACCCCGCAGCCTTCTCCCTCGCTCCGCAGTACACCTACGGCAACGTCAGCCGTACGATTACGGAGCGCGGCCCCGGCATCGCCAATATAGACTTTTCGATGTTTAAAACCTACTCAGCGGAGATCCTTGGCGCCGATATGAAGGCTCAGTTCCGGGCCGAGGTTTTCAACCTGAGCAACACGCCTCAGTTCTATGGACCGAATACTACGTTCGGCTCGTCCACTTTCGGCCAAATCACCACTCAGGCCAACTTTCCCCGTGTTTTTCAACTTGGGGTAAGGTTCTTTTTCTGAAACTTTGATAATGTGGCTCTCCAGTTGCTCCTGATAGTCGCGTAACGGGCACAAGCCCGAGAGGCAGTCATAAGGAGAACTATCATGAGAGCCACATTTTTAACTTTGATCTTTGCCGTCGGAACTTTGCCGGTCGGTTTTGCCCAGGTACCTTCGAGCACCACAACCGAACACACCGAAGAACATGCCGCAACCACAGTCAATCCTGACGG
The DNA here is from genome assembly GCA_963840735.1 of Terriglobia bacterium. Taxonomy (GTDB): domain Bacteria; phylum Acidobacteriota; class Terriglobia; order Bryobacterales; family Bryobacteraceae; genus BOG-234. The sequence goes on along the minus strand of CAWIZX010000009.1, from coordinate 21,557 downwards.
AACGGCTGTGCACCATGCCGCGACCAGCAAGGAAAAGACCGATTCCACGGTGAACGCCGATGGTTCCACCAGCACTGTGAAGTCGAAACAGTCGACCACCCGCACCAGGGTCCGCCGCGACGTACCGGTGGTAGCGCCGGCGACGGACAGCAGCACGGTCCACACAGAGCACCACGATTCGAGCACGACCACTTCGACGAATCCTAATCCGCAGCAATAACCGGATGGCGGGGCGAAACCGTCCCGCCTATTTTTTCTGCAGCTCAGCTTTCAACTGCCGAAAGGCGGAATCCTCGAACGCTGTCTTGATTCGTGCGCGGCCTTCAAAAGTCTTATCGCCGGTATGCGGCCCGTCCGCTTTGAGGCATTTGCCTAAGAACGTGGTAGCTTCCTGATCGTTCTTAGCCCGATCCAGAACGGCCCGGAACTTAGTGGCGGCCTCGTTGTACTGACCTTGCTTCCAGAGTTCATAGCCGACATTAAACCAGTAATCGGGATCCGCCTCATCGCCTTCGAGCGCCTTGGTGAAGTTCGCCAGAGCTGCAGCGTCGTTCTTGCGTGACAAAGCCGCTCCCAAATCGTTAAACACTTCGTTCAGCGGGATTTCCGCGGCCACAGTTCGAAACTGCGTGATCGCGTCATCGAAGTCATTGTCGTAATATCGGCAAAGTCCGAGCAGGAACGCTGCTTCCATGTAATGTGAATCGGCGCGCGTCACCTTCGCAAGCCACTGGGCGGCAACCTTGTATTCCTTCCTGGCGAACAGCATCTTTCCGAGCTGGAAATCGGGCTGCGAAAACCGTTCGTCGATCCGCGCGGCCTGCGCGAACAGCTTCATCTTCTGTTCCTGTGTAGTCGCCATCAGCCCGCGGACGTAACTCTCCATCGCATCCACGCGAACCGCGGGCCGGTACTTCAGGTAATCGGCTTCCACAGGAGCCGTTCCCGGCGCCAGGCTCTGCAGCAATCGCCAGGCGAGTTTCATCTCCATCTGGCTAAGGTTTTCAAGCGGCCCCGATTGTTCGATGCCCGGTCCCTCGCTGAGCTGTTTCAGATTGATGAGGCGCACCGTGAGGCGTATGTTTGCTTTCAGATTCGTGCTGCCGGTCTCGGGGCCATCGGTCTTGAATTCCCCGTAAATAACCTGCCCGGCATCCAGCGATTCTCCAATCTTAATCACCGAGGCTTTGGTAAGCACCACGCCCGTACGGATCGACAAACGGCGGTAAACCTCCTCGCGGTCTTCTCGCGCCAGTACCAGCAGGTTCGCCGAACTCAGGGACTCGTGAATTGTCTCCGCAACGCTTTCCCCAATCCAGTTCAGGTTCGGGGATCGTGATTCATTCAGATTGAAAAGCGGAAGCACCGCTACCGTATCGGCGCCTTGGCAGAGGGGCAATGTAAAGAGCAGGGGGATCAGAAAAACCGGGGCGGGGAAGCGGAGCACGTCAATTTCAGGGTAACGCAAGGAATGCCTCTACCCTTGCCTGCACCGCCGCCGCGATTTCGGGCTCATCTCCAAATCCGCGATATGGCTCGAGCGCGGGTTCCTGCCGGAACCACGTCATCTGACGCTTTGCGTAATGCCTCGTGTCTCGTCGCGCGTAATACAAGGCTTCTTTCAGAGAAAGTTCCCCTTTCAGCATCTGGAGCGACTGTTTATACCCGATCGACTCGAACGGTTTCGCCGTTTCCGGAACCCCGCGCGCCAGGATGCCGCGTGTCTCTTCGAGCAAGCCCGCATCGAACATCGCGGTCAACCGGGATTCGAGCTTTCGATAGAGTTGTTCCCGATCGGGCAGCAGGCCGATTTTCAGTACGCGAAAGCCATGCAATGTATCCCGGCCGCTCTGAAACACGTCGGTCGCCGGTTTGCGCGTTCCGAGGCAGATCTCGATGGCGCGCATCACCTTGGGCATGTCATTCGGATGAATCCGTTGCGCCGTTTTCGGGTCGAACCGCCGCAGAATCCGGTGCAGCGACCCCGTCCGCCGCTGTTCTCTCGCAAGCAGGCGAACCCGCAGGCTTTCATTGCGTTCAGGACCGGGCGCGAGGCCGTCCAGCAGTGCCCGCAGATAAAAACCGGTGCCTCCCGTGACCACCGGAAGTCGTCCGCGCCCGGCGATTTCCGCAAGCACCAGCCGCCCCACGCGCGAATATTCTCCCGCCGTGAAAACCTCATCGGGCTCCAGAACATCCATCAAATGGTGTGGAATCCCCCGGCGGTCCTTTTCCGGAGTTTTTGCCGTTCCGATATTGAAATGCCGGTAAATCTGGACGGAATCGCAGTTGACAATCTCGCCCCCGAACTTCTCCGCTATCTGAAGCGCCAAATGGCTCTTTCCGGAGCCCGTCGGCCCGACGATTGCAACGAGCGGGGTATCTTTCGGCAACGGTATGTCCATGAAGAGCGTTATACAATAATGAGGCAAGGAAGGCGAAACTACATGATGGGCGCGCGAACCGCTTTTTTATCCATTGGTCTGGCGTGTGTTGCCGCTTCGGCCCCCGTTTACGCGCAGACCGCGCCTGCCATTGCCGCCCCTTCCGGTGATCACGGCTCCGCTTATTACGCGTTCGCGATGGCGCATTTGTACGGGGAACTCGCGCAGGCCTACGGAAATCGCGGCGAGTACGTGAACAAAGCCATCGATTTCTACCGTCAGGCCATGAAGCTCGATCCGAATGCGGTTTATATCGGCGAGGAACTCGCAGGTTTTTATATCCAGACCGGTCAGATGGAGCGGGCCGTCCAGCAGGCCAGCGACCTCATCAAAGCGAACCCTGACAGTGTCGGCGCGCACAAGATTCTTGGCCGGATTTACTCCAAACAGATCGGCGACCCGGAACAGGGCAAGGTCGATCAGGCGATGCTTAAGTCCGCTATTGCCGAATACCAGAAGGTCGCAGATCTCGATCCGAAAGACACCGAAGATCTTGGAAATCTGGCGCGCCTGTACCATGTGGCCCATGATGAAGCTGGCGCCGAAAAGACCTACAAAGCCATCATTGCCGCCGATCCGAATGACGAAGATGCGGTTGCAGGGCTCGCTATTGTTTACGCAGACCGCGGCGATATGCCGGGCGCCATCGCGCTGCTGAAATCGGCGGCGGAGAAGAATCCGGATGTCCGGATCGTAACCACGCTCGCCGAAATGTATGAGAGCGATAAGCAGTTCTCGCAGGCGGCCGATGCCTGGAAGGAAGCGCTTCCGCTGACCAACGACAACCTGACGGTTCGTCGCCATTACGTGCAAAATCTTCTGGACGCCAACCGCGGGTCTGAAGCCGTCTCGGCTTTGCAGGCTCTGGCGTCCGACGATCCGAAGAACCCGGAATTTCTGCTTCAGTTGATCGGCGTCTATGAGCAGCAGCGTGATTTCGCCAGTGCCGACGCCGCGCTGCTCAAGGCCAAGGCCATCGGTAATACGCCGCAGATTCGCCTTGCCGAAGCCCAGCTCCTGAACGCGGAAGGCAAGACCGGGGAAGCCATCGACGTTCTCCAGGCTGTGCTTAGCGAGACCAAAAAGGCGCAGTATTCGAACGACGAGCGGGCGCAGCGTATCCAGATCGTCGAGATGACGGCGGAACTGCAGAAGAAGGCTGAGCGGACGCAGGAAGCCGCGGCCACTTTCCGCCAGATTTCCGAGCTGAATCCGCAGGTTGCTTCCAAGGTCGAGGTCGAGGTGATTGCAACGCTCGCCGCCGGCCGCGATTACAAGGCAGCGCGGGAAGCCGCCGATGCCGCGGTGAAGAAATACCCGGGGGACAAGGTCGTGCTCATGGAGCACGCCTCGCTCCTTGGCGAACTCGCGCAGTACGACGCCGCGATCAATGAGTTCAGGGCCATGCCGGATGCCGCGAACGACCGTGACATCCAGATCCAGATCGCGGAAATTCAAAAGAAGGCTAAACGGTACGCTGACGAACAGAAGACTCTCGATCGCGCCGAATCCATCTCGACCAATGAGCAGGAAAAGCAGGGTATCGCTCTCATGCGCGGCGAGATGCTCCAAAGCGAAAAAAACTTCGACGCCGCCGAACAGATCGTCCGTAACCTGCTGAAGACGAGCCCGAACAACCCGAACGCTTTGAACTATCTCGGCTACATGTTCGCCGAACGCGGCGTGAAGCTCGATGAGGCGCAGCAGTTGGTTTCGAAAGCCCTGCAGCTTGACCCGGGCAACGGTGCTTATCTCGATAGCCTCGGTTGGGTTCATTACAGGCAGAATCATCTGGACCAGGCTGCCGACGAACTTCGGCAGGCTCTCGATAAGATCGGGCGCGACGCCACGGTTCATGACCACCTGGGCGAGGTGTACTTCAAACAGGGCAAAATCAAGGAAGCCATTCAGCAGTGGGAAGCTTCGGTCACCGAAATGAAGAAGGCGCCGCCGAGCGATCAGGATCCCGAAGAGTTGTCGAAGATTACCCGTAAGCTCGAAAATGCCAAGGTGCGGGTCGCTGAGAAGCACTGACGCGCGGCGTGAGAGAAACGAAACCTTTTCGGGGCCGTTAACGACAATATATCTATGCGGACGTTAGCCTCCCGGCTTGCCTTGCTGACGTGTGTCCTCGCATCTGCAGGTCTCGCGTGGCAATCCATCACCGTCGCCAAACTGGTGGACGCTGTTAAGTCGTCTGTCGCGCTGAAGCTTCCGGATAAGGAAGTTGCGGCTTACGTGGCAAGTGTCCAGCTCACTCAGAAGCTGGAGGACAGCGTAATCGAAGATCTTCAAACGCAGGGCGCCGGTCCTAAGACCGTTCAGGCTCTGGTACGACTGGCAGATCAGTCCGCGAAGCTGGCCGCCGCGCCTCCCGCGCCCGCCGCCAAACCGGTTCCCACCGGGCCCCCTCCGCCTTCCAAAGCGGAACAGGACCGGGTATTGAGCGAAGTTAGCGAGTACGCGCGCAATTACGTAAAATCGCTGCCGGATTTCCTCTGCATTCAGAAAACCCGCCGTTCCCTCGATAGTCATTTTCAGCCCGGAGGGCAGCCCTCATGGACGCCTTCGGACCGGTTTGCCGAGAAGCTCAGCTTTGTCGATCACAAGGAGAACTACGAGCTGATCAGTCACGGCGATAAGGCATTGTTCGGGAAGAACTGGGAATCCGTCGGAGGCGGCTTGTCGCGCGGGGAATGGGCCTCGCTCATGGGAACCGTGTTCGACCCGGAGAGCGCTACCGATTTTCACTGGCTCCGCTGGGGCAATATCAACAAGAAGCTGTACCACGTTTACGAATACCGCGTCGATAAGGCCCATTCGCGCGAAGTGCTCGAAGTCGATAAAGATCAGCGGGTCACGCCCGCGTTTCACGGCTTGATCTATGTTCCGACTGACGCGAGCATCGTCTGGTGGATCACGGTTGAACCGGAAATCCCCGCCGGTTTCCCCATGCAGGACGTGAAGCAGACGCTGAAATACGACTACACCGATATCAACGGCCAGAAGTTCATTCTGCCTGCGTCGTCCGATGTTGTCATGCGCGTGGGCCGCGTCGCCAATCACAATGAAATAGAGTTCAGCCGGTATCAGAAGTATTCGGCGGATGCGAAGATCACCTTCGACGATACTGACGAACCCGCACCGAAGGCGCCGTCCAAGCCGTGATACGCTCGAATTTCATGCCTCGCCCACTCCGAATTGCCATTCTGCTTTTGGCAATTCTGGCGACGCTTGGCGTTGCAGCGGCATCCGTTTCCCCGTCGCACACGCATGAAAGTGCTCCGGGCACCTCCTGCGAGATCTGCCTCACGGCGCATGTTGTCAGTTGCCAGAATATCGGTCCCGTGCATCTGTTGCTCGCTCCGCAGCAGTACTCTGTTGGCTTTATTGCGGCGCAGCCTGCATCCGGGTACCAACTCTTACTTAGCCATTCTTCCCTTACCCGTGGTCCCCCTTCTCGTTCCTGCTGATTCGTTCCCGCCCGCAGTGCAGTTGATTTTCGAGAGGAATAGTCGTGAAAACATTTGGAATTATTGTTGCCCTTTTGGGGGCTCTTCCGGTATTTGCCGGTCCTCAGGGCATGGGCTCGAACGGAGGCATCACAGGTACCGTATCTGACCCCTCAGGCGCATCTGTTGCCGGCGCAAGCGTCGAAGTACAGAATAAGGTAACCGGGTTCGATAAGACTGTTCAGACTGATGCGGGCGGCGCGTTTCGAATCCTGGATCTGGTTCCCCATGGCTATCGGCTGACGGTTACTGCTGCGGGCTTTCAGCCGCATAATGAAGACGTCGTAGTGCGGGCATCCGTGCCGCTCGCGCTCAACATCTCTCTCGCGATTGCCTCCGAGACTACTACCGTCAACGTCTCTGAAAGCGCTGACCTGATCGAGAGTGTTCCGACCCCGCATACTGTCATCGATACGAGTCAGTTCGAGAAGCTGCCCACCTATTCCGTCGCCGGCGGCCTCAATGATGTGGTGGCGCACTCGTCGCCGGGCGTCGTAGAGGATTCAAACGGGTTTATCCATCCTCAGGGCGACCATGCCCAGACTCAGTTCGTCTTCGATAATCAACCCGTTACAGACCAGCAGAGTAAGCAGTTCTCGACGTCGATGCCTGAGAATGCAATTGCTTCCGTTGAAGTGATCTCGGGCGCACCTCCCGCCGAGTACGGCGATAAGACCAGTCTCGTAATCAATGCCATCACCAAGAGCGGTCTCGGCGTCGATAAGTCGTTCGGCAGTCTGACGGCCTCATATGGCTCGTTCGGCACGGCCGCTCAGAGTTTCACCTACGGAACAGGTGGCAAGAAGTGGGGCGACTTTGTCTCGCTCAACAATGTTCGTTCGGGCCGCTACCTGGACCCGCCTGAATTCTCGGCCATCCACGATGTCGGCAACAATCAAACCATTTTCAACCGCTTCGATTACCAGCCGGAAGACAAAGACACGCTGCACCTGAACCTGTTCTTCTCTCGCGCGTGGTTTCAGACGCCCGATACTTACGATCAGCGCACCGCCGGGCAGGATCAGCGGGAACGCATCCTGAGCTATAACATCGCCCCCGGCTGGGTACACCTGATTGGTGCTAATTCGACGATCACGTTCAGTCCTTACATAAGACAGGATCAGGTGGTCTACAGCCCGAGCCGTAATCCTTTCGCCGACCAACCGGCAACTGTCTCCCAGTCAAGGCGTCTCACCAACATCGGCGTCAAAGCGGACTACGCGTGGGTAAACCGGCATAACAACATCAAGATTGGTACGCAGGTGCAGCATACGCTGCTGAATGAGAACTTCTCGCTGGGGATTACGGACCCGAATTACGTTGCCGATACCAATTCGCCCGGCCTGGCGCCTTACGACCTGACCCACGGCGGCAGCCTTTTCCGTTTCAACGGCCACTCGGATGTTAAGGGTTACGCGTTTTACATTCAGGACAACATCACCCTTGGAGACCTGACCATTGCGGCCGGTTTGCGCGGCGATCTTTATCGCGGGCTGGTCGCCGCGAACTCGGCCGAACCGCGCCTTGGACTTTCCTATCTTTATAAGCCGACCAAGTCGGTGTTGCGCGCGTCTTACTCGAAGTTCTTTGAGACTCCTTACAATGAGAATCTGCTTTTTTCCAGTGTCACGGGCGCGGGCGGGCTCGCCAGTAATGTCTTCGGCGCCTATGGAGCGAAGCCTTTGAGCCCGGGCACCCGCAACCAGTACAACGTTGGAATCCAGCAGGGCGCGGGCAAACTGGTTGTGATCGATGCCGGGTATTTCTGGAAGTACACGCACAATGCTTTCGACTTCGATAATTTGTTCAGTTCTCCCATCGCATTTCCAATTGAATGGCGCAAGAGCAAGATCGACGGCGTTTCTGTCCGCGTCACTCTTACCGATACTCATGGATTCTCCGCTTATTCCGTGTTCGGGCACACCAGGGCGCGCTTTTTCGGACCGGAAATCGGTGGCTTAATATTTAATTCACCTCTCAACAATTCTGTTTTCCGCATCGATCACGATCAGGCCTTCGAACAGACCACGAACTTCCGCTATCAGCCGAAAAAGAACGGTCCCTGGTCATCGTTCACCTGGCGTTACGACAGCGGCGGCGTAGCCGGCCGCATTCCCGATCTCGCTGCCGTGTATTCTCTCTCGGGCGACGAGCAGGCCGCCATCGGCTTCCATTGCGGTTCAGTTTATGCCACCGTTGGCAACCCGATCGGCGCGTGCGCGGGCGCTGCTTCGGCTACTCGGGCCAGTATCCCTGCCGCCGGCACGGAGAACGACGATCGCAATCCCCCTCGCGTTTCACCGCGCAATCTGTTCGACGTCGCCGTTGGCGATGACAATCTGTTCCATACTGAGAAGCCGCGCTATCGCGTGCAGTTCACTGCTGTGAACCTCACGAATCAGGTTTCCCTGTACAACTTCCTTTCGACGTTCAGCGGAACACACTTCGTCAGCCCGCGAGCGTTCACGGTAGAACTGGGGCTTGTCTGGTAGCAACCCGTCATAATCCGAGGTGGTAATAGAGCAGGTCCGTCGAGGGTGGAATCTGCCCGCATTGCCGCAGCATTGACGCGACCTGCCCCCGGTGATAGGTCGCATGATTCACCACGTGCAGCACGATTGGCTGTAACTGCAACGTATGAGCGTCTCCGTTCAGGCGTTTGAATGAGACTTCGGTTTCGGGCGTATGAGACTCCACGTAAGCTGCGAGTTCATCGAGCAAAGGCCACCACACCCGATCCATGTCCGCGAGTGAAGGGCCTGGCGCCGGATCTTCGAACGGCCCCGGAGCCTGCACCACTCGCCCCGTCCAGATACGATCGGCATAGTAAATATGCTGAAACGTCTTGAGAATGCCCCCATGCGAATTCGGGATCGTTTTGTTGACGTGCTCTTCCGGCACCGATTGCGCAAACGTCAGCAGCCTGGCCGAAGCCCACTTGGAATAACGAACTAAATCGACGAGCGTATTATCCGGCAGCGGCATAAAACGCGATTATAACTGCGCTACCCTGTTTTGAATAGGACAAGAATGATCACTCCGCTCCTCTTTCTCATGCTCGCCCAGCAGGTACCCCAGGCGCAGACAGAAGGTCAGATCCCGACCGCGCCCGCCACACAGGGCAGAGCCGCTCAAACCCAGACTGCGGCTCCTGCCGCGCAGGCCCCTGCTACCCCTGCGGCAACCCCTGGCGGAGGAGGCCGCGGCAGAGGCGGCGTTGCCGGTCCCGGTCCCGCTGTCGGTGGTGACGTGGATGAAACGCCTGTCGTGACGCATCATTCCATGAACCTCGACGGCAAAACGCTGAACTACACCGCGACCGTCCAGCAGATGCCGATCAGGAATGCCGCGGGCGACACCGAGGCTCACATCTTCTACATGGCCTACACCCTTGACGGTGTGCCCGATCCCTCGAAACGCCCTGTTACTTTCTGCTTCAACGGCGGCCCGGGTTCCGCGTCCATGTGGGTCCATATGGGCGGGATGGGACCCCGCAGCCCGCGGCTGCAGGCGAACGGCGGCATGCCGCAGCCTCCCTACCAATTGAAAGACAATCAGGATACCTGGCTCGATAAGACCGACCTCGTCTTCATCGACCCGGTCGGCACCGGTTATAGCCGCGCCAAATCGATTGAGATTGCGCGCCGGATGAACAGCGTCAACGGAGACATTCAGTCGGTCGGAGAATTCATGCGGATGTACGTGGTCCGCAACAACCGTGAGATCTCCCCGTTGTTTATCGCCGGCGAAAGTTATGGGACGTTCCGCGCCGCCGGTCTCGCGGGCTATCTCATCGATCGTGGCATTGCGTTCAACGGGATCGTTCTGATCGGGACTACGCTGAACCTTGAAACCATCTGGAGCCGCACTGACGATCTGGTCTATCAACTTGAGTTTCCGACCTATGCGGCGGATGCTTACTACCATAAGAAGGTCGCGGCCGATCTGCAGCGGAAAGACCTTAAGACGTTCCTGAAAGAGGCGGAAAACTTTGCCATGACCGATTACGCGAACGCGCTGGCTAAGGGTGACGATATCAGTCCCGCCGAACGCAAGGCCACCGTGGATAAACTGGTGCGGTTTACAGGCCTTGAGCCCCGCTATATCGAGGAGAGCAATCTGCGCTGGGATGTAGCCCACTTCACCCGGCAGTTGCTGCGGGGCACCCACGAAACCATAGGGCGCTACGACGGGCGCCTCGCCGGACCTTCGGCCATGAACACCGGCGAGACCAGCGAGTACGATCCCTCGAGCACGCTGATTACGCCACCGTTCACCGCCATGTTTACCAACTACGTGCGAACGGAACTGGATTACAAAACGGATATGTACTACTACCCGTCGGGCGGCATTCAGCCGTGGGATTACGGCGTTCAGAACGGCTTTGGCGATACCACGGCCATGCTCCGCAACGCGATGGTGAAGAACCCCTACATGAAGGTGTTAGTCGCCGCCGCTTACTTCGACCTCGCCACGCCTTACTATGCGGTTGAATATACTTTCAACCACATGGGACTGAGTCCGCTCATGCATAAGAACATTAGCTGGGATTTCTACCAGTCCGGTCACATGCTTTACATCGACAGCGACTCGCACACCAAGCTGAAACACGACGTCAGCGACTTCATCGCGAGCGCTTTGCCGAAGAACATCCAGTAAGCCGTTACCGGCCGACGACCGCTGTTACACCTGCGGGGCTGACGATCACGTGATCGATCCGGTATCCGAGTTCGAACCAGTCGGAGACCCTGGTCGCGGGAAACGTCGGCCTTACGTAGTCGTCGATCACGAAGTCGAGCATCCGGCCTTCGATCGGAACGCCGGAGATCTCGACACGTTCCACATCCACGCGCGCGCGGCCGGACCTCGAAGTCAGCCGCGCCGTAACGACGACCGGCCTTTCCCCGGCGAACAGGTTCTTCATCAGCCAGCCTGGCTGTTGACCGGTGGCCGCCTGACGCAGCTTCAGGAAATCGACCGACATTGTTGCCGTGCCGCGTCCGCTGCCGAACGTAAGGCGCAGGTCACGTACGCAGCCGGGAACCCGGTTGCGCGCTTCGTCCCGCATCCAGGAGTCCAGCTCGGCGGGCGTGAAGTGGAACCTCGCACCCGCGCCCGAGCGCTCCTGCTCGATCGTCTGCACCTTTCTCGTGACGGACTGCGATTCTGAAACGGTCGCCTGAACGTGCCATGTAAGCACCGCACTCAACATCAGGGCACAATAAATTTTGGGGCTCAATATTCGCACGGCAACTCATTCCGATTATCCCGCGATTGCCCGCATCCAGCAGGTCTGTCCCGAGGCTGCGCAGTGGCCCGTCGGAGATTATTCGAACTACAGCGTGCTTCTCGCGCTTGCAGACGGGCTGCCCGCCGGCTTTTGCGCCTGGCGCAGCGTCGCGCCGGACGAGCACGAACTGCTGAACCTGGGTGTCGATCCGGCGCACCGGTCGAAAGGTGTTGCCACGGCGCTTCTGAACCATCTCTGCGCAATTGCGAAGGGCGACGTCTTCCTCGAAGTCGCGGAGGATAACCTGCCCGCGCTCGCGCTTTACCACAAAAACGGTTGGGCGCAGATCGACACCCGTCCGGGTTATTATGGCCACGGCAACACAGCGGCTATTGTCATGAAAAAACGTTCATGGTAAAGTCCTGGATAGACGGGTGGAAAAGCCACCCGCACTTCAAAATGAAGTGAAGCTACCCACCGTGTCGGCACCTGGTTCCCCGCGGCACGGCGAGGCAACTCCACTCGAGGAGAAATGCCGATAATGGACCGGAACACTCAGGAAGACATCAAAGCGCATCTGATGCAGACGAACCAGCATTTTCGGGAGCTGATGCACCAACACCACGAATACGACCGGTTGGTGGATGAGCTCGAATCGAAACATGCGCTCTCACCCGAGCAGGAACTGGAAGAGCATCGTCTGAAAAAGCTCAAGCTCCGCCTCAAAGACGAGATGGAACAGTTGGTGAGCGAGTATAGCCTCCAGCATGCGGCTGGCTGACGCTCATCAGGTGCGCTGCAACTGAATAGAAGCCCGGTCCCTGTGGCCGGGCTTTCGTGTTTATGGAACCGAACTTCACCCCAACGCGCTGACGCCGACGCGCGCCGCGCCCGTCAGCAGGGCGTTCCACGTACCGTCCGGGATGGGGATTCCGTTTGCGAGCCGCTCCTGCTCCGTCCGAAGTTCCGGCTCATTTGCAACCAGCACCTCGTCGAAGCCGCTCGCGGGAGCGGCGGACTTGACCTGATCGATCAGCCAGTCCGTGCGTTCGCGGAAGTCCGGCTGCATCCGGAACACGTCGATCGCGAGAAACGTCTGGCTGTTGCGCAAAGCCCTGCCCCGCACGCGCAGCCCGCCCAGCTCGGTGCTCATCGCGCCGCCGCTGATGACACCGCACAGGATCTCGACCATCATCGCCAGACCCGAACCCTTGTAGCCGCCGAGCGGCATCAGCAGCCCGTCGTAGGCGGCCTGGGTGTCGGTGGTCGGCACGCCGTCCTTGTCCATCGCCCAACCCGCCGGAACGGACGGCTGACGGTTCGTATGCGCCTTGAAGATCCTGTTCGCCGCGACTGTCGTGGTCGCCATGTCGAGCATCCACTGGGTCCGCTTGCCGGCCGGAATCGCCATGCAGATCGGATTGGTACCGAACCGGCCTTCCTTCCCCTGCCAGGGCGCAACGATCGGCGACGCGTTGCAAAATACCAGCCCGATCTGCCCCGCGTGAGCCATGCGCATGGCCCAGAATGCGGCCGCGCCGAAGTGATTCGATTCGCGGCTCGTCACCATGCCGAGGCCGTGCTCGCCCGCCAGCCGGATGGCGTGCCCGCAGCAGATATCGGCCACCACCTGACCCAGACCGTTGTGCCCGTCGTAAACCATGCAGGCGCCGGATTCCAGCACGACCTCGCCCACTGCTAAAGGGTCGAGGTCCCTCGCGTAGATCTGGTCCAGATAGAGCGACAGCAGGTGAATGCCGTGCGAATCGACGCCGCGCAGACTGGCCGCGACCAGCGACTCGGCTACCAGGTCGGCGTGTTCCGGCCGGACCCCGGCCGCGACCAACACCTTTGCGGACCAGTCCCGCAGGTCCGGAGCGGAAACGACAGGCATCTAGGTCCGCAGTTCCGCGGCGACTTCCGCCGCGATCCGGCGCGCTTCATCCACCTGGCCCGGCTCCAGGCTGATGGCGCCCACGCGCGCATGCCCGCCGCCGCCGTAGCGCTCGCAGATGGTGGCCAGATTATGCGCGGTTCCACGGGCGCCCACGGATTCGAGCCGACCGAGATCTTGGTCCGGAAGCTCGACGGGCTCACCGCCACCGTGTACACGCCTTCGGGATACAGGTAATACGGAATGAACTTGTTGTAGCCTTCAAGATCGTCGCCCGTCAGGTCGAACGTGATCACGCCGCCGGTCTCGTCGGCCTTCTCCCGAATGATCTTCAGCGACTTCAGGTGGCGCTCGTAGAGCGGCTTATAAATCTCCTGAACTTCGGGCTGCTCCATGATCTCAGCGAGCGGCATGCGCTGCATCAGACCGATGATCTGCTGCACCATGTCGGACCCCTTCGAGCCTTCGATCACCAGCGTCAGCTTCATCGCCGGCGCGCCCAGTTCCACGGCCGTCTTCGGGTCCGAATACTGCGCGCCGTCGATGATGTTGGCCCAGTGCACCAGGTCGTCCAGGTCCGGGGCGGAGAAGCCCCATTTCTCGCCCGCCTTGGTCCGGATGTAGTTCGTGCACGACTTGAACGCCGGGGTCGAACATCTTCTGCGGCGACGGATGCGCCTGAAAATGGCGCGCGTCTTCGGGCGTCAGGAACGCGCTCTGGTGATGATCGAACCACCAGGTCAGCTTGTCGTTGTTCGAGTACTTGAAATCGACAATGGCGTTTTCATCCCCGTCGAAGAGGCTGTCCTCGAAGATCTGGGAGGCCCGGTGCGCCATGCCGGTGTATTCGAAACCGGGCATCGGGATGAAAGGCGCCGCGGATGAAGCGGCTGAAGAAGGCCGCCGAGGCGGCGCCGTCGAAACAGTGGTCGTGATAGAGGACTCGTAGCCGCATTCTGAATTATAGGAGATGGGTGAAAACTTTCCATCGTGCCTGAATATGCGGCAAAAAGCAAGTTCGCTTTTCGGAACTCTATTTGCCGACGACAAGGATTTCAAATGAATCCGGGACCATTTGACCCCGTCCGCCGCCGCGGCCGGCCGGAGGCGCACCCGCGGGCGGAGGAGGGGGCGTGGTGTATTCGGCGGCGATCAGCAATATGTGGCCTGTCTTCGCATCGAGCGTATACGTCTTGGCCCGCGGTACGGTGGACGGTCTGCTCGACGGCGAAACTTGTGGGGCTGTTTTCCTTCATAATCGTCATGGTGCCATCGCCCTGGGAACTGAAGGCTTCCATGGTGGCGGGATTGAATACGGCCCCGTCGGTGCCTGCGCCGATCGGAAGGTCTCGAGGATCTTGCCGTCTTTGGCGCTGAGGATCACCATGGTGGCAGGATTGCGGCAGGCTGCGAAAAGGATGTCGTTCTTCGCATCCATGGCGAGCCCGGCGCAGGTTCCGCCTTTGCCCTGCAGGTCGTAATGAGCGGTGACCTGCATGGTCTTCGCGTCCACCACGGCGATATTGCCTTTGTCTTCGACGTCGATATAGATGTGGCCTTTGCCGTCGCTCGCAGCCTGTTCCGGCGCGCCGCCGATGTCGACCGTGCCGAGAATCGCGCCGTCTTTACTGTCGAGGATTGTGACGTTCGGCTGGCTGTGGCTCAGCACGTAAATGTGCTGATTGAAGGCGTCGAACAGCAGTCCGTCGGGATTGCCCTGTACGTCGATGGTCTTAATCACTTCCAGCGTCTTCGTGTCGAACATGGTGATGGGCTTGCTCGACGCGAAGCCGTGCCCGCTCTTCGGGTCGACAACGGCGCCATGCGCGCTGACCTTCGGGATTTCCCCGGTTGGCTCGAGGGTATCCAGATTGAAAACGGTCATGCGCCCGGCGGGGCCGCTGCGGGCGACGTACAGCCGGCGCCCAACCGCGTCCGCTGTGACGTAATCGAAGCCTCCTTCACCGCCTGTCTTCACGGTCTTCAACACCTTATAGGGCCCGGGCTGGGCCAAACACATGCAGGCGCCCGCCGCGAGCACCGGTAAAAGTCGTTTCATAAGATTCTCCCCGGCTGAGTGTACAGCCCGTTCCTGAAGATACGCTTAAGACTGAATGCCACGTCATCCCGTTCCCGTACAATTGAAGCAGCGATGCGGGCCCTCATTTTACTGCTTCTTTCCGCCGTTCTGCCGGCCCAAACCGACCGGCCAAAAGGCGACGTTACACGCGGCAAAATCGTGTTTGAAAACAACTGCGCCGATTGCCACGACGCCTACAGCGAGGACGTCCTCACCGGTCCCGGACTGAAGGGCCTCAAAGAAGGAAAGCTTCCCGACGGGAGGCCCGCCACGCACGACAAGCTTCTCTACATCATTAATACCGGTCCGGCCGAAATGACTCCTTTAAAGACCGGCTCACCGAGCAGGAGAAAGAGGATGTGGTCGCGTTCTGTATGACGCTTTAGGCGATCAGGTCTTTCACGACGTTACCGTAGACGTCAGTGAGCCGGAAATCGCGGCCGGCGTAGCGATACGTGAGCTTTTCGTGATCGAGCCCGACTGTGCAGTACGGTGCGTGCAGGTCATGGATGGAGACCGGCTTTTCGACGGCCTTGAATCCGAACTCATCGGTTTCGCCGTAGGCCGTGCCTCCTTTGACTCCGCCGCCCGCCATCCACATGGTGAAGCCGTAAGGATTGTGATCGCGGCCATCGCCCGCTTCGGAAACGGGGTGCGCCCAACTCGCCGCCCCAGACGACCAGGGTTTCATCGAGCAGCCCGCGCTGCTTCAGATCTTTGATCAGAGCGGCCGAGGCCTTATCCATTTCGGGGCATCGCTCACGCAGGTTCTTGTTCAGAGTCTTATGGTCATCCCAGGGCTGACCGGGACCGTAATGCACCTGGACGTAACGCACGCCGTTTTCGATCAGGCGGCGAGCGAGCAGGCAGCCTGTTCCGTACGGCGAATCGCCGTATTCGTCGCGCACCGATTGCGGTTCTTTCTTAATATCGAAAACGTCAGACGCGGTGAACTGCATCCGGTAGGCCTGTTCCATCGATTGGATGCGTCCTTCGAGGAACGCGTCCTGCCCGAAGGAAGCTTCGTGCGATTTGTTCATCGACTGGAGAAAGTCGAGTTGCGCCCGCTGCTCGGTCTTGTCCATCTCTTTATTGCGGAGATACGGATCATCTTGTCCGGGTCGGAATCGGAGTTGTTGATGACGGTGCCCTGATACTTCACCGGCAGAAAGCCGGAGCCTGAGAAGAGGCTGCCGCCGCCGGGTCAGCGCCACGAACGCGGGCAGGTTCTGGTTCTCAGTACCGAGACCGTAGGTGACCCACGAACCCATGCTGGGCCGGAAGGAAACGATGCTGCCGGTGAAATAAAGATTGCGGCCGGGCTCATGGTTGGCGATGAACGAGTACATGGATTTGACGACGCAAAGGTCGTCAGCGCACTCGGACAGTTTGGGAAGCAGTTCGCTGATATCGATGCCACCCCGCCCGTATTTTTTGAAAGCAAACGGAGAAGGCAGCAGGCCACCCGTCTTGCGCTCAGTCCGCAGATCGACTTCGCCGGGACGCTGGCCTGCGTACTTCACGAGCGACGGCTTGGGATCGAACATGTCGAGCTGCGAAGGTCCGCCGGTCATGAAGAGTGAGATGACGTGCTTCGCCTTAGGCGTGAAATCGGTGCCCACGGGGCGGATGCCCGACGTGGCAGCGCGCGCCTCGCCGGCGAGGATGTCGGAGAGAGCAACGCCGCCCAGACCTCCGGCTAATGAACTAATCCAGTTGCGGCGCGTCATCATGGCCAGAATCTCCTCATTGGTTGCCAGCAAGGTTTGGGTGAAGCGCGCCAGAGGCGCGTGGTTCAGATACGTCAGAGCGGAATCGATTTCAGCGCCGCTGGGGTCGCGGCCCAGAATCTTTCGGTACAGATCCCGAACGCGGTCGGCGGTGATGTTCGCCGCGGCGTTCGTCTCTTTCGGGCCGGCAAGCGTAGCCGCGAGTTGCTCGATAAACGGGCTGTTCATAACGAACAACTGCTGGAGCGGCGTCATGGTATCGACGCGCGAAGGGGAATGCTGCATGGGGCTGGGGAAGTCGTAAATCCGAAGCAGATCGTTCAGGCGGGCGCGGCTGATTCTTGCGTAGAGCGTGCGGCGCGTGTTGCCGGAAGCTTCGAGATCGATCGAGGGCCCATACATTTTTGTGTCGAGGGTTCCCGCCGAGCGAAGCAGCGTGTCGCGATAGGCTTCGATGTCGAGGCGGCGCGGATTCATGCGCCACTGGAGCGCATTCGCTTCATCTTTTTCTTTTGCGTCGGGGCGCGGCCTGCTCGATTGCCGGTAGGTGGCGGACAGCAGAATTTCACGCTGGAGCCACTTGATGGACCAGCCGTTGGCGATGAAGCGGGCAGTGAGATCGTCGAGCAGTTCGGGGTTGGTGGGTTTGTCGCCTCGGTCGCCGAAGTCGCTCGGAGTACCGACGAGATACGTTCCGAAGTTTTCACCCCAGATGCGGTTCACGATGACGCGGGCGGTGAGCGGCGCGGCGTCGCTCACGATGCTTTCCGCCAGATCGAGACGGCCGGAGCCGTGAGTGAATTTCTGACCGGGGTTCTTCGCGAGCACAGTCAGGAAGCGCCTGGGAACGATTTCGCCGCCGGTGCCGCCGGTGCCGCGAACATAAACCGGAAGATCGCGAGGCTCGCCCGGTTTGATGACCAGCATTGTGTAATCGGGCTGAGAACCGTCAAGCCACAGACCCGCGTCGTAAACGGAATCGACGTAGGGGGCCTGCATTTCCTGCGGGCTCGGGCCACCACGGCCGCCACCGCCGCCCGGGCCTTTCTTCGGCGTGATGGTCTTCGCTACCAGATCGGCAAGTTCCGGGTGCTCCTTTTCCATCGCTTCCAGTTCAGGCTTGAGCTTGTCGAGCTCGTCTTTGCACTCCTTGATTTTGGCGGCTGCCGACTTCTGGTCGATGTCCTTGTTGCCTGACAGGTTTTCGATGGCAGCCTCAAGTTCGGTGTACTGTTTACGAGCCCAGATGAAGGTCTTTTCAAGGTTGGGATCTTCGGGAGTGAGCGGGCGGACGCCTGCGTGGTGGAGGCGAAAACACCCGCCATCGCGTAGTAGTCTTTGTTCGAATCGGGTCGAACTTGTGGTCGTGGCAGCGCGCGCAGGCGACGGTCAGGCCCATCATCCCGCGGCTGACGGCGTCAAGGCGCTCATCCCATTCATCGAGCCAGAGGCCTTCGATTACGTCCTTCGAGAGCTTAAGCTCTTTGTGCTCGACCGGCCCGAGCGCCAGGTAACCGAGCGCGGCGAGATCGGCCCTCGGGGTGTTCGGCATCTGGTCCGCTGCGAGCTGCAGCTTCAGAAATTTGTTGTACGGGACATCCTGATTGAAGGCGTCAACGACCCAGTCGCGGTAGCGCCAGGCGTACATATATTGAGCACCCGCGAGACCGTCTTCGCCGTAACGAGCGACATCGAGCCAGTAGCGCGCCCAGCGTTCGCCGTAATGAGGCGAGGCGAGCAGGTGTTCCACCAGCCGTTCGTAACGGTCTTTCGAAGTGTCATTTACGTAAGCCTGGATTTCGTCATAGGTGGGCTTATAGCCGAGCAGGTCAATGTAGAGGCGGGTGACGAGCGTCCGGGGGTCGGCTTCGGGTGAGGGTTTTAGCGCGTGCTTTTCAAGGTTGGCGAGGATGAACGAATCGATTTTGGTGCGGCCCAGGCATTGTCTTTCACGGGAGGCGCGGGCGTTCACGAACCGGCTGAAGGCCCACCACTTGAGTCCGGCGGCGAAGTCGATGACACGGGGTCCACCGGCGGTCGGGACGGCTCCGGGCGCTTCGACGCGGGGATTGGGCGCACCTGCGGCGATCCACTGTTCGAAGTCCTTAATGACCGCGTCGGGAAGCTTACCGGAGGGCGGCATTTTGGGCAGGTCGTTGTACCGAAGGGCTTTGAGGATCATGCTGGCTTCCCGTTTGCCAGCCACGATAATGGCGCCGGAATTCCCACCCCGCGCCATGCCGGTTTTGGTGTCAGCGCGAGCCCGCCGATAGGCGATTTCATTTTGGAGCCGTGGCAGCCGTAACAGTTGGTAGCGTACGGGCCGGATCTTGTTTTCGAAGAAATCGGGAGTGCCGGCGTCAGCAGCAGCCAGGCGGAATGCCGCGAGTCCGAATACCAGTATGGCTTTAGATTTCAATCGATTCGATTCCCTCTTTAAGGTGCGTCGAGTTAAGAATTCGGTTACATTCTATCGTGATCGCGCCGGGGGCTTTCGGGTAAGAAGCAGACTGCTCAAGGCACAGTTGTACTGGCGTTCGCTGCTGGTTTGGAGACGCTCGACGACGGTCAGGTATTTGGGTGAAACGGTGAGCGGACCGGATGCGGTGGCGGCTTCAAGTTCCGGTAGCGAAGCTGGCGCCAGCGGGCGACGGCCATGGAATCGACGTAGGAATGTTCCATGGCATTTTGCGGTGAAATTCCGCGCGAAGGGTATTGACGAGCGCTTCGAAGGTCTCGGCAGTCTCGCCTGGGATCAGTGCGGCTTCGGGGAACGAGGCGCTAAGCGTTTGTTGTTCGGCGTTGATGTCGGTGGTTATGTTGTGTACTTCTCCTGCTGGAAGTTGTAACAGGCTGGAGGGTGGCGGAATGGACGGAGGTTTTTGCATAAGAGTCTTGTTTTCAATTGAAAATTTGCCTGGGTTGCGCGTGAACGAGAACGCGCTCATCGGCGGGGCCGATGCGGCGGATGTATGTGGATTGCGAGGAGGAAAAAACAAAGCCATTTTGTGGCGGGTGTGGTTGGCGGGGTGTGTAGCGGCTGACCGATGTGGCATCGGGTTGCGGCGGAATTTGGGCGTGGCTCGGGTTTTTCAGAATTGGCATCGAGCGAATTGGACATAGATGTGTGTCAGTTCTCGTCTGTGGCGAAGGTCGTATGTGTCAGATGTCAAAGATCTCAGTCTTAGAATCGTCGTTCGATACCAGTGATACGGGTTGAAGGCTGCGGGTGAAAAAACAAAGCCATTTTGGATGGCTGCGCTTTTGGCGCGTTATTGGACGATTGGCGTGAAGACGTCTTCGACGATGGGCGGGTGCTTTTGTTTGTAGCCGTCTTCGAGGTTCCAGCCGGTTGCGTTGTGGTGGCGCATTTTGTCGTTGAGGCGCTCCATTTTCAGGTGCAGGTTGATTTCGGCCGGGGTGAAGACTACGTCGTGGGTTAGGCGGGCAGGATCTTCGGCCGGGTTGTAGGGTTTGCCTTCGGCGTGGCAGAGCTGGGCGAAGAGCGCGGCGGCTTTGAGGGCCTCGCGGTGGGCTTTGATGCGTTCGGCCTGCATGGCTTTGAGGTCAACGATGTTGTTGCGCATGGAGCGTTTGATGCGCTGCTCATAGAGGGTGAGGCGCTGGAATTCGAGCGATTCGTCGAAGTAGGTTTTGGAGGCGGAGACGGCGGCTACGACCTGCGGGTTCTGAGGGTCTGAGCCGGGGGCCATCCGTTCGGCGATTTCGGAGTTGCGCATGTGGCCGATGGCGTAGAGGTTCTGTTCGTGGGTGCGGGAGAGTTTGAGACGCCAGGCGTCGCCGGCGATGGCGAAGACGAGGTCGCGTTCTACGAAGTTGGCGGGCTTGTACATGGCGAGGTATTCGTTGAGGTGGAGTTCGTGCTCTTCGCGGTCTTCGGGGGTCATGAGGGTGACCTGGCCGGTGAGACCGTGGCGGAGGGCGTTGAGGGCGACGCGGGCTTTGCCTTCTTCGGATTTGGGGCCGGTTGATTTTTCGGCGTTGCGGCGATTGGCGTCGATTTGTTTCTGGGAGGTGTGCTTTTCGGGGAGCATGGTTTTTTCGTTCATTTTTGTGCCGTCCTTTATTCCTTTTTTGCGTGCTTTACGGCTTCAGGAATAACATCCGGAATTGAAGCTGGACGCTTGGAGGTCGGCGTATGTTGTTGACTTAGTTCAGAAAATAAACATCGGGAAAGTGTTACTGCTAAGAGTCTCTGTCGCGTGTCGGCCACCAGGGCGTTCCGGATCTTCCCGGGGTGATTTCGGTTGGCGACTCGCGAGATGAAGTAGAGCAGTCGATCCGTGAAGCTATCAACTTCGATCTGCAGGGTATGCGAGAGGAGGGTATTTCAATACCCGGGCCCTCCAGTTTCCCGGGCGCCCGGGGAATAGGACTGCGGGCGAGGCATCTGCCAGGAAAGTGGGGCCTTGCGCTGCTCCGCGATTGATGCTTCAGTGATGGGCAGCATGGCTTTGATTGTTTTCTTTCGGGGTATGAACGTGGGCGGGCACAGGCGTTTTCGCCCGAGCGCTCTTGCAAAAGAGCTGAGCGCGTACGACGCCGTGAACGTGGGGGCGGCCGGCACGCTTGTCATTCTCAAACCAGGGTTGCGCGCAGAGTTCCTGGCGGTCTTGCGTCAGAAGGTGTCGTTTGACGCGACGATC
>CAWIZX010000008.1:0-465223 GCA_963840735.1 Terriglobia bacterium | reverse complement strand
TCTTATGCGCGCATACGCCGAGAACGGCGTCCCTTCGTGCTCCGAGGGGCGGTAGCGGCCGGCGAGCGCGACCAGCGCTATATTGCCCGCGCCGACGAGATCCTCGAAGTCAAACGACGGCGGCAGATCTACGATGAGCCGCGCTGCGATGG
Source organism: Terriglobia bacterium (assembly GCA_963840735.1). GTDB lineage: Bacteria > Acidobacteriota > Terriglobia > Bryobacterales > Bryobacteraceae > BOG-234. The sequence goes on along the minus strand of CAWIZX010000008.1, from coordinate 465,071 downwards.
CGCGGACGAGGCCGATGTGCTCGGCGACGAGGGCATCGCGCCTCGCATTCGCTTGAGCCACACCGGCGGAAATGGATACCACACGCACCAATTGTGCGATTTTAACTCAAAAATAGCGGAACTACAAAATTATGGGGTCTTTCGGCTCTTTACTTCGCGGCGCGCAATCTTCGCATTGCTTCCCGTTTCCTGCACTTCGGGCACTCGCCGCATTCGCAACTGGGCTTGCGTCCGCCGCTTCGAACGACCCGCGCGGCGGCGCGGCGGCGGCCGATCTCGGCGTAAAGCTCGGCGTCGGGAATTTTCGACAGATTGCGCCTTCGCCCCATGCGTAAACGCTATCACAACAGCACCCTGTTCGCTGTAATAGCGCACTCATCAGGTATCGCCACAACTAGACGCAGTTGTAGACTAACGGGTGAGCCTGGATTCGAACGCCGTATGGAGCGATTACCTAAAACTTCAGATTCGAGGAGGACTGCCGGTTACCACCAGCTCCTCACCTCGGTCGATCCCTACGCGCCCCGCGGGTTCCAGTTCAAAGGCCAGTACCTGACGCCCGGCGCAAGTTTCGACGTGCTCGATCTTCCCCGCCCCGCCGTGATGATCGAATCGGTGGGCAGCGTGCGGATCGCGCCCGAACGCCTGCCGCGCTCTTTCCGGCATCTGTACGTTCTCTGGCGGTTCGACTTCGACCGGCGCGAATGGATCGAAGTGCTCCGCACGTACGCGGAGGGCTCCGCCTGGACGCTCGACCTCGCGCCTGTCGCCTATCGACTGCTGCACCCGCAGCCGGAGGCCGCGGCGGAGACGGCGGCCGCGCCGCTCGTCGATGGGATCGCGGGGCTGCTCACAGACCAACTGGCGACGATGTCGCGTGAGCTGCGGTGTTACGTTCTCGCCGGGCTCGACCAGTGGCTCGCGAACGAAATCGTGAAGACGATGGCCGCGCTGACGGTGTTGCGCGTGGGCGAAGGGGCTGAGGCGCGATATCCCCGGCTTGGTTCGCATTTCGGGGAAGAGCCGGCGGTTCGGCGTCCGCGAACTTCGTTCTTCTGAAGAAGCGGCGATCCCGGGTGGCAGTAATCCCGGGGATGACGAAGTGTAGAGCAACGTCAACGCCCGGGAATCCCGTTCGGCACCGGAGAGTTCGGCGCCGTCAAGGGAATCGTAGCAAGGCGGGCGGGCGGGCGGGCCGTTCGCTCGGGAGAGGAAGTCTTACAATTCACCAGCGCCCGCCCGCCCGCCTTAATATCTTCTTCTGGTTTTATCAAGTAAAGGAGGGATCGGAAATGCATTTCCGACTGTCGGTAATACACTTCCGATCATCGGAAATGCATTTCCGATGAAAAGCGGGGCTTTCGCTGTTTCTTCGGTAATCCACTTCCGATTAAATTTTGAAGCGTGAAATTTCTACTTGCTATTACGTGTGAAGCCCGCATACACTGAAGTCCTCAGTGCCAGCGAAGCGCGAAGTGATGAGTCCGCAAGATCGAGCCCGTATGGGTGGGTTGGCCCTAAAAGCGAAACGCACACCGGAAGAGCGCAGCCAGCGGGCTCGCGAACTGGCGAACGCGCGATGGGGCAATCTGACGGACGCCGAGCGCGTGATCGAGCGTGCCAAAGGCCGAAAACGACGCGCTGCGGGCACAGGTAAGTCCGCATGATCCTGTCGCTTTCGCTTTTCTCTCTGGTTTTGATGTGCTTAGGTCTACTGGTGAGTGCATCGCGGGAGAGCCTTCAACGCGACAATAATATGCATTATCGGAAGTTGCCCACCGGCCTGGAAGGCGGTCGTCCACGGTACGCCTTCCCGGAAAGCCCCAACCTGTAGTAATATAGAAAGTTAACCCATCTATTTCCAAGGGCTCCCGACATGCAAAACGCTTTACTGCAAAAGTACATCGATAAGAACGTCCGCACGGACACTCCGGTCTTCCGTCCCGGCGACACCATCAAAGTCCACGTCAAGATCAAAGAAGGCGACAAAGAGCGCCTCCAGGCATTCGAAGGCGTAGTCCTCGCGCGCAATAACCACGGCATGGGCTCATCCATCACGGTCCGAAAGATCAGCTTCGGCCATGGCGTCGAGCGTATTTTCCCGCTGAACGCCCGCATCATCGATCATATCGATGTCGTGCGCACCGGCCGGGTTCGCCGCGCCAAGCTTTACTACCTGCGCGCGCTCAAGGGCAAAGCCGCCCGCCTCAAGGAACGTACCTAGTCTCAGGTCAGTCCCTTCAATGGGCCGCAAACTCAAAGACTGGAAGTGCAAAGGCACTCTCGAGCTGGAGTTGCGGTCGCGCGGCTACAGGTTTATCGCCGGAGCGGATGAAGTCGGCCGCGGGTCGCTTTTCGGAGCCGTGGTCGCTGGCGCTGTCATCCTGAATCCGGATTCCCCGGTGCGTGGTTTGAACGACAGCAAGCAGATCGAACCCGACCGCCGCGAAGTCCTCGCCGAGCGCATACGCGAACGTGCGACCTCATGGGCGGTGGCCGCAGTTGACGCTGTCACAATTGACCGCATTAATATCTACGAAGCTTCGCGTCTCGCCATGAAAATGGCCGTTGAACAATTGCGGCCGGCACCGGATTACGTGCTCGTCGACGCCGTCCGGCTGGATATCCCAACGGCCCAGCAGCCGCTCATACAGGGCGATGAACGCTGCCACGCCATTGCGGCCGCCTCCATTCTCGCCAAGGTTTACCGCGACCGCATGATGCGCGAATGGGACAAGTTCTACCCGGAATACGGACTCGCCAGCCACAAAGGCTACCATTCGCCCGAGCACATCGCGGCCATCAGGCGGCTTGGCCCGACGCCCTTGCATCGCCTTAGCTTCGAACCCGTGCGCCGCCACGCCTGCTACTCCCCTCTGGCGCGCGACCGGCAACTCGAAATGTTCGCGGCCGTATGAGCGAAGACCCATCGCCGCCCGAGCCGCTCCCGCACTGGTTTCACCGCCTCTCCTCGGTCCTCTTCATCATCTTTTGCTTCGAACTGGGGCTGTTTCTGATCGTCTACCCATGGACGGAATCGTGGACTCAGAATTATTTTTCCGCCGCTGTACCGGACAGCGTTGTCATGGGCTGGCGGGCGTTCTGGAATAACAGTTACATCCGAGGCGGCGTCAGCGGACTCGGCCTCGTCAACGTCTGGATCGCACTCACAGAAGTCTTCCGGATGCTCGTCCGCCGCTAGGTCTTAATTCCGCTCAAAGCTTCCGGCACGACACTCAACCCGGCGATCTTCCACGCCAGCAACAATGCGCCGACCGCCGGACTATGTTTCGGCGCCGCGATCGAAGTCACTCCACCCTCGCCGAGCCGCAGCCTGAATCGATCCAGCAGAATCGGACTTCTGAACACGCCACCAATCCAGGACACAACCGCGTCCGCACCATCGCTCCACAGCCGCTGCCGCACTGACACACCAATCTGCGCCAAACTATCCGCCGCCTGCTCAAGGATTTCAGTGGCAACCGGATCCCCCGCCTCGGCGATTCGGCTCACCAGCACGGCAAGCCCCGCCACCCGGGCGCGCGGCCATTCCGCGGTGTAGAGCAGATGCATGGCATCGTTCGCATTCGCGCTGCCAATCGCTTCGAGCAGCGCCGGCGAAAGCGCGGTCCGGGCACCCCAGCCCTCATGTTCACGCAGAATTGCGCGCACCGCCTGCCGCGCGATATGGAAACCCACCGCCTTCATCGCCGAACAGGTACCCCCAACCCCCTGCACGCGCAGTTTCCCCGGTGGCGTTCTCTCCAAAGGCAATCGACCCGGTGCCGGCGATCACAATGACTCCAGGCTCCCCACCGGTCGCACCCGCAAGCGCGATCCGCGCATCGTGCGTGACAAGAAGATGGTCGGCCTCGATAAGCTCCCTGAGCAGCCCCTGCTTGTCGTCGGGCCCGCCGCTCATACCAAGGCAGGCCGACCGAAATCGCATCTCTTCCGGATCGACGCCCGCCTGCAATGCAGCATGCCACAGGCACTCGCGCATGACCCGCAGGAACTTCGGCCGGCCCTCCGCCGCGCCTACGTGATTCGAAGGACCGGCCGTGCCCCACCCGATCACCTTCCCCTGGGCATTGCCGATCACCGCGACCGTGCTCGATTGCCCGCCGTCCACCCCGAGATACAGGTCAGACACGTGTCGCCCGCTCAATGCTCAATCGGATTGCCCGCGCAAGGTCCAGCCGATCCCAGTCCGCCTCGGCAGCCCACATCACCTGCGTTGCCTCATCGGTTTCTTCAATCGCGTCCGACGCAGCACGGAAGCACCAGATCAGGTCATGGTGAAGGTGAAACGGCTCCTGTTTTTTCGCGGGGATGCCATGCACGTCAATACCGCACAGGAAGGGAGCGGTTTCCAAATCCATCCGAACCGCCGTCTCTTCGGTGGCTTCTCTCGCCGCCGCGCGTTCCAGGAACACGTCGGCCGTCTCCACGTGACCGCCGGGCAACAGCCAGCGCCGCAGCCTGTGATGATGCATCAGCAAAACGAGCGGAGCGGAAGGATGAAGCACCAGAGCCGTACAGGTCAGGTGCCCGGGGGAGAACTGCTTCCGCGAAAACGGCGCAACGCTGTTCCGCAGCAGCCCCAGTGTCAGTTCCCTGCTCTTCTCCGCCAACCCGTCCCCGCCCGGCTGAAACAGAGATACGGACTCAATTGCTTCGTCGGTTGAGATCACTTCGGCGGCAGCTTGGCGAGTTGCTGCTTAGTCCACATTCTGTCGGGATCGAGTTGCAATGACTTGTTAAAAGCATCCCGGGCCTGCGCGACCTGATGCTCCTTTGCGTAAGCCACGCCCATCCACAGGTAAGCTTCAGCCGATTTCGGATCGAGCGACAATAGCCTGCCGATAATCCTTCATCGCATTGTCAGGGCCGCCGCCGAAATTCGTCGGCAGATAGTAAAATCCGACGCCGTGCGCCACATGCGCCTTCGCCGATTTCGGGTCCATCTCGATTGCCTTATCGAGCGCCTCTTTGGCGCGTTTTCCGTAAGCGAGCGCGCCCATGATGGGATTGGCGGGAATCACCTGACCGCACAGCGTGCCGAGCACCCGATAGTAGTCGGCGATTTTCGGATCGATAGAGATCGCCTTCTCCGCATCGTTGACTCCCGCCACCGCCGCGCGTTCAGACCCGCCCTTGTCGTGCAGTTCATACGCGACTTCAGCGGCATAAGAGTAAGCAATCGCCGCCTGATACCAACGGTTCGCATCGCCTGCGGATTTCACCGCGTCCGCATGCAGCGCAGCAGCCCGTGCGTCGAGCCCGGCGCGGTCCTGCCGGTCCCGCAGCTTTGACAAGTCTTCCGCCGCGCAACAGAGCAGCGGCACCAAAACACCGATCAGAAGAGTTCGCATATCGCCTTATCTATAATGCTGCCACGCGCCGTTGCACGAGCAGAAAGTACAAGCCCGAGCGCAACGCAGCAAAATGCCGTTGATCGAGAGGACGGTGGGCGCAGTCAGCACAGGTACAAGGCATCCGGTGAACAGACTGCCAAACGGCATTCCGCCCCGAAACGCCACGTTGTACACGCTCATCACGCGTCCCCGCATGTCGTTCGGCGTAATCAACTGCACCAGCGAACTGATCATGGCGAAAGCGCACATCAGAACCGCGCCCGAGAAGAACAGCACAATGCAGCTGAGAATCACGGACTTCGACACGGCAAACCCGGTAATTCCCGCGCCCAGCGCAACCAGCATGCTCAGCGCTACCCTGCCCTTGTTCGGTATGTTCCCCATGGCCGCCACGCTGAGCGCGCCCGTGATCGACCCCAGCCCCGAAGTGACAAGGAACAACGTGTATGTCATTTCGTCCTTGCGGAACACGTCTTTCGCAAATACCGGAAGGAACGTAATCATGGGGATCGCGAGCGCCGTCATGCAAAACGCAATCACGATCAGCGTCTCCATTGCGCCCTGCGTGCGTATGAAACGGAAACCCTGCTTCATGCTCGTCATGATCGACTCGCCCGTATGCGCCGGCTTGAAGTTGATATTGAGTCTGAGCAGTGAGGCAATCACCGCCACAAACGAGAGCGCATTCAGGCCGAAGCACCACGCCGACCCCACATACTTCAACGCAAGCCCGCCCAGTACCGGCCCGATCACGCGCGCCAGATTGAACTGAATGGAATTGAGCGCAATCGCATTCGGCAGGTCTTCCTTTTCGACCAGACTCGGAACCAGCGCCGAATACGCGGGCCCCCCGAACGACTGCGCCGTGCCCACTACGAAAGAGGAGACCAGCAGGTGCCACACCCGAATGTTCCCTGTCACGATCAGCAGCGCGAGCGTCATGGCTGAGAGCATCTGCACCAGCTGCGAACCGATCAGCAGGTATCGCCGGTCCATCCGGTCGGCAACGACCCCGCCCACCAGCGAAAAAAGAAAGATCGGGATGTCTCCCAGGAAGGCGTCCAGGCCCAGCAATGCGGGCGACTTCGTGATCTCGAGCACCAGCCAGTTCTGCGCGATCTCCTGCATCCACGTGCCGATGCTCGAAGTACAGGCGCCGAACCACAGCAGACGAAAATCGCGATACTCAAAAGCCTTGAAGACGCGTCGCAGCACGATCGTGTCGAAAGCGCTATGGGAGCGGATTCTGGCGTTGGATCAGATGCAGCAGATTGCCATCGAGGTCGTTGAAAAATACCAGCCGGTTGCCCTGGGTTTCGAAAGGCTCGCCCACGAAATGCACACCCTTCTCCTGAAGCATTTTGTAAGCCTCATCGAAGTCGTCGCTCATGATGGCGAGGTGCCGGATACCACCGTCTTTATTATTCGCGGCGGTCTGGGGAGCGGCCAGCGGCCGGTCAGCCGGGATGATCTCCAGCATGCTCCCGTTCGCGGCCTTCACGAAGTAATTGCCCGCGTATGTGTAATTGATGTGGAATTCGAGATGATCCACATACCATTGCGCGAGTTTCTGCGGGTCCTGTGTCGAAATTGCGGTGTGCTCAATACCTTGGAACATAAGGTCTGATTGTAGCGCGGGGCGACTATACGGCCGGGGTATAGCCGCCCCGCGCCAAATTAGCGAAGGTATTCCATCCACATCCTCATGGCGCGTTTGTTATGATTCCGCAGCGCCGAAAGGCCCTGCGCCGCCGCGCGCCTGCTGTTCAGCAGCCTGAGACCGGTGGTCGCGATGTCGTTGGCATCGTCTACTTGCGCTTTCCAGTTCGACGGAGCCCACTCGATCGCGTCGGACACAACGCTCGGAACGCCCTCGGCCGCGCCATCGGCCGTCACCACATTGAAGCTCTCCGTGTAACTCGGCTGCAGCAGCAGGTGCATGTGCCGAACGGTCTGACGGAATTGCGGCCACGGTTGCCAGCCGTTCTCAACAAGCCTTACATGTGGCAGGCCTTTCATCATCTGGCGAACCGCATCGAGCACCGGTCCGGCGCCTTCGCTGCGTCCCGCCGAAATCCAGAACTCCAGGTCCGCACCGCGCGAGTTCGCAATCTGTACCGCGGCGCCGGCAGCGGTCAGCAGATTCTTGAGCGCCCGCGTGGCGCCGAATGCGCCGATGCGCAGCGTTCCGCAGTTGTAGCGTTCGCTTTTGGGCGCGCCCGACCCGAGGTAATACAGGTTAGGCAGGCAAAGGCAAGGCATTGCATACGCAGCCTCGATCCATGCGGTCAGGCGCTCGCAGTTAGCCGCCATCCGAAAGTTCCAGGTGGAGCGCTCCAGTTCCAGTCCCTCGCGTACCAGCCGCAGCGCGCTCGGGTCCGCCTGCAGGAATCCCAGGTTGGAATGGCACACCACGCTGAACTGCGTTTCCGGATAATCAAGACAAAGCTGCGCGAGTTCGGGCGTGGAAATCCATGGTGCGGAGACGATGACGTGCGTTGCACCGGAGCCGCGCAGCTTCGCGCGCAGGTCCGAGGCGTTGAGTATGGGCCAGACATCCGCCTGGTGGCCGGCGGCCCGAAGTGTTTTGGCTGCATTGAGCGCTGTTACGCCCAGGCCAATGTGGCTCACCGCGACGTTGGCTGCGGCAAAGTGTTTGTATGCAAGAACGACTTTCATCTGCCCAGACAGTAAACCTGCAAAACCGTGCTGCAAGCCCGAAAGTCTACAAGCGATTGAAAGCGTTATGAAAAAAAAGCCCGATGGGCCGTGATCGTCTTTTTTGAACCGCCCGGATTTCTGCTTATGCGGGGGTCATGCTTCGCGCCACCCGGCTGACGCCGATCACCAGCAGCGCAAACAGATAAAGCGCGCCGCCAATCAGGAGCGTTCCCACCAGCCCAAGATAAAGCGAAAGCACCAGCGCGCCCACTGAACCCATCACGCTCGCAGCGGCGTTGAGCGACCACGCCCACCTCACCGAGGCGGCGTGACGCCGTTCCAGAAACCGTAACCCGGTGGGAAACGGCAGCCCCATCACAAAACCCGCGGGCGCAATCATCAGCACAGTCGCCAGTACCTTGACGCCCCACGGCAAGCCAACCCCGCCACTCAGCACCGGCTGCACCACCACCGCCAAAATTCCTACCAGGACCGCGGCTCCGAACAACGCGGCCATGAGCCGCGGAACACGGTCCGCAACGATCCGCCGGCTCAGGAAGCTCCCTGCCCCGCTCGAAACCAGCATCGAGAAAATTACCACAGTCAGAGCGTACGTGGGATGCCCCAGGAATAAAACGAATTTCTGAATCAGCGCGACTTCAATCAGAATGTAACCCGCCCCGATGGCCAGAAAGTACAGCAGGAACGCGCGGATCGACTTCTCAGCCGGCAAGCGAGAACCGAGCACCAGAGGCGGCAGCAGTAAAATCACCAGCACCGCCACAATGCTGACGATCATCGCGTCCCGCAGTTTGGGTATGGCAACGTTCACTTTCTGATCCGCCGAACGGCCCCCGGTGGACAGCAGAAACGATGCCACATCCCTCGGCTGCACTGTATAGAAAAAGAACGGGCGGTTGTCATCGACCGGTGTAATGTCGAACATGTAGTTTCTTTGATACGCAGCGGGGTCCGGGGACAGCAGCAACTGACCGAACTGATTCGCGGGTGCGTCGCCCGGCAAATACACGGAACTCAGGTTTGAGTCCGCAAACGCCTGCCGTGCCTTCAGAACGTCGCTCGCGCTGAATGGCTTGCGCGAAAACATCACCGTATCGGTGGCGCCCCAGCCGGCCAGGTCGGACTTGCCGCCCTTACGCCCCACCATCACATGCCGCGCCGGATCGGTCTCTCCCAACTGCCTGAGCGCATCCATCGCAAGCGACAACAGCCGCAGCGATTCCCGTGGCGGATCGAAACCCCAGCGCGTAAACGTAAGAATGCCGTCATCCGTCAGATGCGAGAAGTAATCGCGAAAAGCATCCGTCGTATACAGATTGTTTTCCGACAGCGCGAACGCGCCGGCCGCGGTGGAGGCCCACGTATCCACCAGCGTCGCCTGAATCACCTGATATTTCTCCGGACTGCGCCTCACGAAGCTGCGGCCGTCCTCGACAAAAATATGCACGTCGGGGCGCAGATACAACCCGTTGCTCAGCTGCGGATACCGCTGCCGCATGATCGTGTTCGCAATGATCGGATTGATTTCGACACCAGTAACGTCATGGCTGCCGGACGCCAAAGCGCGCGAAACATCCCATCCCCCGCCCGGCCCGATCACCAGCGTTTTCGCGCCCGGCCTGAGCACATACGGAAGCCCCGGCCCCTGATGCATCAGGTCACCGAGATCGTCAGCGCTCAGATGATTGAAGTCAAAATGCGCGACGGCTGTAGACGCATCGGCGTCGATAAAAATCATCTCGCCCGCATCCTTGTCCTTCGCCAGACCGATTCGCGAGATCGGATTCCACTTGACAAACTGTTCGGCCTGCAGCTTCTGGCCCTTCGCGTAGCGCACTTCCACGAAGTGAAACTTGGTGTTGCCGATGACCACCATCGTGAACAGCAGCCCGAGCGCAACGCTCGCCATCCTGCCGGCCTTCATGCCCCCAAGGCTGAACCACACCGCGCCCGCTGCTGTGAAGAGCACCGATACTGCGATCACCGTATTCGGACCGCCAATCGAATCGAGCAGCGCGACCAGTGCGAGACATCCGGCCGCCGCACCGAGCAGATCGAAAAAATAAACCTTGTCCACCCGATCGATCGTCTCTGCGATCGTCAGCGAAACAATAATTCCCGACGCAATGAAGGGCAGCGCATTGGTGAAGTAGATCAGCGCAAAATCGAAGCTGTTCACTTCGGTTCCGCGGCTCAGAACCACTGACAGGCTTAGCACTACCAGCCCTGCATTAATCAGGCTAAGGATGCCGAGTTTGCGAAACAACCCGCCTTTCCACCCTGCCACTACATACGAAAGCACGCCGCCCACGCCGAGTCCGAACAGAGCCGTCGAGATCGCAAGAAAGGCGAAATGATAATAAAACACCACGGAAAAAATCCGTGTCATAGCCAGTTCGAGCAACAGAGTTGCCGCCGTTGTCAGCGCGACAGCAAGGTACAGCAAGGGCCAGTTGGAGGGACGCAAAGCAGAACTTGGGGACAATGTTTTAGTTTAGATGATGGCGGGATCGCAGACCGTAAGATCGTCAAGGATAACGTCCGGATTGCAGGCCTCCAGTTCGCCCGCCGGAGTAATGCCTGTACGCACCGCAATCGATTGAATCCCGTTTTCGCGCGCCGCCATCACGTCCTGAGGCGCGTCGCCCACGAGCGAAATCCGTGATTCCGATGTAATCAGCCGTTCATTTCGCGCCCATTCGATGGCAATGCGCGCCAACCCTCCGCGCGTAGAAGCCATTTCGCTGAAAGCCCCAAACCGAAAGTATTCGCGAATGCCCGCGCGCTCCAGCTTTCTCCAGCCGATCCGTGACAAGTTGCCTGTCACCAGTAACAGCACCGCGCCTCTGTCCGTCAACTCAGTAAGCAGGCGCGGCACACCCGGACAAGTCTTATCCCGCAGGTCGGGTACAGTGGCTTCATAAAAGTTCTGAGCGGATTCGATAACCTCCGGCATTTGCCGTGAGATCCTCGTATCGTTCAGGCCCGCCGCTCGCATCATAAGCGTAAGAATGTCGGGATCGAGCATTCCGTGAACGGGGATGCCATCGGTAGTTGTTTCAAGGCCCGTTGCGTTACGAATGCCCTCCACCAGGGCAAGGCGGTGATGCGGGCCGGCTTTGCGCACCAGCGTGCCGTCGATATCGAAAAGAACAAGGCTCGGAGACAAATTCCAGTGTAAGCAGGGCCAATTTAGAATAGAGGAAGTGCCCCCCGAAAAATTCAGGATAGGTTTGGTCCAGATGGCCTGCGCTCCCGAGCCGGCCGTCAATCTGGATCGCGCGGTCCAAAAGATCCGCGAAGCAGCGCAACAGCGGGCACAGATTATCTGCCTGCAGGAATTGTTTCGCTCCCAATATTTCTGCCGCGAAGAGGACGCCCGCCTCTTCGATCTGGCCGAGAGCATCCCCGGACCTTCCACCGAAATCCTCTGCGCGCTCGCCGCCGAACTCGGTGTGGTGATCATCGCGTCGCTCTTCGAAAAGCGCGCAGTGGGTCTTTATCACAACACGGCCGCCGTGATCGATGCCGATGGCGCCCTTCTCGGGCTCTACCGCAAGATGCACATTCCCGACGACCCCCTGTTTTTCGAAAAGTTCTATTTCACTCCGGGGGACCTGGGCTTCCGCGCGTTCGATACGAAATTCGGACGGATTGCCACCCTGGTTTGCTGGGATCAGTGGTACCCCGAGGCCGCCCGCCTGGCCGCGCTCACGGGCGCGAACATTCTGTTCTATCCAACCGCGATTGCGTGGCATCCGGCGGAAAAAGCCGAGTTCGGGGATGCGCAGCACGATGCCTGGCGCACTTCCCAACGCGCCCACGCCATCGCCAACGGAATTTACGTGGCGGCTGTGAACAGGGTCGGCTTCGAAGGCACGCCGGACCGCGGCCTCGAGTTCTGGGGCGCGTCCTTCGTCAGCGATCCTTTCGGGCGCGTCATTGCAGAAGCCTCGCACGATCGCGAAGAGATTCTGATCGTCGAATGCGATGTCAAGCAGATGGAAGAAGTGCGCCGCAACTGGCCGTTTCTTCGCGACCGGCGCATCGATGCATACGGCCCGATCACCAGCCGGTTCCTCGCGTGATCGGCGCGGCGGAAACCACTCCGCGCTCGCTTGGGTTCCGTATGCCGGCCGAATGGGAACCCCACGAAGCGACATGGATCGCGTGGCCTCATAACCAAGACGACTGGCCGGGCCGGTTCGAGCCGATCCCGTGGGTTTACGGCGAGATTGTCCGAAAATTAGCAACGGTTGAGCGGGTGCGCATTCTGGTAAAGGATCGCGACGCGGAAGACTCCGCACTTACCGTGCTGCGTAAATGCGGGGCAGAGCTGGCTGCGGTCGAATTCCACATTCAGCCTACCGACCGCGTCTGGGCGCGCGACTTTGCACCGCTCTTCGTCCGCAATGCCGAAGGTGAAGTCGCTGCAACCAAATGGCGCTTCAATGGCTGGGCGAAGTACGACAACCACAAGCTCGACGAAGCCGCCGGCCGCCGTATCCCTGAACTCGCGGGTCTTCGCGCCTGGTACCCCGATGCGGTCCTCGAAGGCGGCAGTATCGACGTCAACGGCGCCGGACTCTTGCTGACCACGGAAGAGTGTCTGCTCAGTCCCGTTCAGGCACGCAATCCTGACCTGACCCGTCGAACAAATCGAAAAGAAAGTCGCGGACTACCTGGGCGCTGACCGTGTGCTCTGGCTGCGCAACGGCATTGAAGGTGACGACACCCACGGTCACATAGACGACGTCGCGCGTTTTACAGACCCGGATTCAATCCTAATGGTTTCAGGTCACCCCTCGCTCGATCAGAATTGGGAGCTCGCCGCCGATTTCCCTTTGAGGGTGCGAAAATTGCCGATGCCGGAACCGCTCTATTTCGAAGGGCAACTACTGCCCGCCAGTTACGCGAACTTTTATATCGCGAATCGCATGGTTCTGGTGCCAACGTTCAACGACCCGAACGACCGGATTGCTCTGAACACGATTGCCGAGTGCTTCCCTGACCGCCAAACAATCGGAATTAACTGTATTGAACTCGTTCTGGGATTAGGCACGCTGCACTGTATGACGCAGCAACAACCGGCGTCAAACGCGCCACGGGAGTGAGCGTCATTACAGTTCAGGGCGTCATCGATTCCCGATAAGTCCTACGCTGACAAGTGAAGGTATGGCCGACGATCCCCTCTGGTATAAAGACGCGATTATTTATGAAGTCCACGTCCGGGCTTTTCAGGACGGCAATGCTGACGGACGAGGCGATTTTCGCGGCCTGATCGAACGGCTGGATTACATTCATGACCTTGGGCGTCACGGCCATTTGGCTCCTGCCTTTCTATCCCTCGCCATGGCGCGACGATGGCTACGATATATCCGGCTACACCACGATCCACAGCGCCTATGGAGACCTCAAAGACTTTCAGGCTTTTCTGAAAGAAGCGCATCGCCGCAACATCAAAGTCATCACCGAACTGGTGCTGAACCACACCTCCGACCAGCACCCCTGGTTCCAGCGCTCGCGCAACGCCAAACCGGGTTCCCGCTGGCGCGATTTCTATGTCTGGAGCGACACGCCGGAAAAGTACAAAGAAGCGCGCATCATCTTCAAAGACTTTCACTCTTCCAACTGGACCTGGGACCCGGTTGCGAAGGCTTACTACTGGCATCGTTTTTTCGATCACCAGCCCGACCTGAATTTCGAAAATCCGCTCGTGCGCCGCGCCATCCAGCGGGTCGTCGATTTCTGGCTCGACCAGGGTGTGGACGGCTTCCGTCTCGATGCCATCTCATACATCTTCGAACGCGAGGGCACCACCTGCGATAACCTCCCCGAAACGCACGCTTACCTGCAGGAGCTGCGCGCGCATATCGACAGCCGCTATCAAAACCGGATGCTTCTGGCCGAAGCCAATCTCTGGCCCGAAGACGCCATCACTTATTTCGGACCGAATGGCAATGAATGCAACATGTCGTTTCACTTCCCGCTCATGCCGCGCATGTTCACCGCGATCCGCATGGAAGACCGCTTCCCCATCGTCGAGATCCTGCGGCAAACCCCCGCCATCCCTGAGAACTGCCAGTGGGCGCTCTTCCTTCGCAACCACGATGAACTCACGCTCGAGATGGTGACCGACGAAGAGCGCGATTATATGTACAGGCTTTACGCGCACGACCCGCGCATGAGGCTGAACCTGGGCATCCGCCGCCGCCTCGCGCCCCTGCTTGAAAACGACCGCCGCCGCATTGAACTCATGACCGCACTGTTGTTCTCGCTGCCCGGTACGCCTGTCATCTACTATGGCGACGAAATCGGCATGGGCGACAACGTTTATCTCGGCGACCGCAATGGTGTGCGAACGCCGATGCAATGGAGCGCCGACCGCAACGCCGGCTTTTCCCGCGCCAATCCGCAAAGCCTTTACCTGCCCATCAATATCGATCCTGAATATCATTACGAAGCCGTCAACGTTGAACTCCAGCAGGCCAACTCTCATTCCCTGCTCTGGTGGACCAAGCGCCTCATTGCGATGCGCAAGGAAGTGAAGGCGTTCGGCCGCGGCGCCCTGGAATTTCTGCAGCCCGATAACCGGCGCATCCTCGCCTTTTACCGGAAGCTTGGCGACGAGATGATTCTCGTGCTCGCGAATCTTTCGCGCTTTGTACAGGCAGCGCTGCTGGACCTCGGCGACGCACGCGGGCGCACGCCGGTTGAAATGTTCGGCAAGACGGAACTCCCGGTCATCACCGATGCCCCGTATCTGATGACCTTCGGACCCTACGAATATTACTGGTTTCGCCTCGAAGCCCGCAGCGGGCCGACGGAATCGATATCGGACGGCGCAGCCGCGGATTCCATCGGCGTGGTCGAGGTGGAGTCCTGGACCTCAATATTTCAGGGCGAATCGCGCAAACAGATCGAGGCGTTCCTGCCGGATTTCCTCCGCTCCCGCAAGTGGCTGCGTACCGGTGGCCGGCGCATTGCCGACGTCACGCTGCGCGATGCCATCGCGGTACCCGAATCCACGTCCTGGCTGCTGCTCATCGAAGTCAATTTCGAGAACGACGAGCAGGAGACCTATGCGCTGCTGGCGGCCCTTGCAACAGGCGATGCGTTGAGGAGCGTGCGCGAGGAGCACCCGCAGGCCGCGGCCCTTCGGCTGCGCAACCCCGCCGGCGAAGAAGGACTTCTCTACAGCGCGCTTTGGAACAAGGGTTTTGCTGCCGGTCTCTTCGATGCCATCGTCCGAAAACGCAGGCTGCGCGGAGAACAGGGCGAAGTCGTGCCGCTCCGCACCTCCGCGTTTATAGAACCTGCCGGACATGAGATCAGGGAGCCTGTTCTCATGCGCTCAGAACAGACGAATCACTCGTTCGCGATCGGCCATGATTACGTCCTGAAGCTTTTCCGGCGCCTCGACACGGGCCCTCATCCCGAAGTCGAACTCGGCCGCTTTCTGGTCGAGAAAGCCAAGTACATGAAGGCTGCGCCGCTGGCCGCCTATCTGGAATACCGCGCGCCAGGCGTAGCTCCGATGACCATCGGGGTTCTCCATACCTTCGTCCCGAACGAAGCCAACATGTGGCGCTATACGCTCGATTCGCTCGGTAGCTATTTCGAACGCGCGCGATTTGACCGCCACAATCCGCCGGCCGATCTTACCCGCCATTCGAACGAACATCTTTTTAAGCTCGCGCAGACAGAGGCTCCGGAACTCGCCTGTGAGTGGATTGCGAGCTACCGCGAAACCGCGCGGCTGCTGGGCGAGCGCACGGCCGACCTGCACATCGCACTCAGCGGGCTCGAATCCGAACCCTACTCCGACTTCTATCGGCTCGGGCTCTTTCACGGCATCCTGTCCGATACCGGCCGCGCCTTTCAGGTGTTGCGCCGCGACGGCATCGATGCGCCGCCTGAAAGCGTTGTGCGCGAAACACTTCGCCCCTTCCGGGACCGCCGGTTCCTCTCAGACCGCATCCGAACTCACGGGCACTTCGAACTGGCCCAAGTCCTCTTCACCGGTAAGGACCTGGTGATTGTGGATCTCGAAGGCAATCCGTCGCGCAGCATCAGCGAGCGCATCATCCGGCGCAGCGGCCTGCACGATGTCGCCGCGATGCTGGTGTCAATGCGCGCTGCATCGCTCGCCGGACGCTCCGGGCTCGTGCCAGGCATGATCGCTGAATCGGACCCGGTACGCGAAGACTTCTGGTATCGCTGGGTCGCCGCGGCCTTCCTCAGGGGCTACTTCGAAAAGGCAAAGGGATCCAGTTTGGTGCCGCAGGACGATGAAGACGCCATGGTTCTGCTTGACGCCATGTTGCTCGAAACCGCCGTATCGGCCATCGTGCGCGAAGCCGGCTCCCATGAAGCGGAGGTCGCCATCCTCAGGGATTTGACCGCGGCCAAACCTACCTGAGCGCCTTCATAAGCACCTGGACGTACGGTTCGAACGCGAAGTCCGAAGCTTTGTGCCCCGGCATGAAGTAAGAAACGGTGCCCTTCCCGGTCTTCTTTGTCCAGCCGCCGGTGCTTTGCCGGGTCTGCTGATAGCGAATATCGAACAGGCGGGTTCTGTCGCTATCGGGCGCCTGGTTCAGATAGACCTCCGTGTCTTTCATCGTGAAGGGCGCCGATCCGTCCACCGGGATCATGTCCCATGTGGCATCGTCGATGTACTTGTACTCAGGCGGCAACTGCACCCCGAGAAACGGGAACCAATACTTGTTCTTCCTCTTTCCCGAACTGATGGAATGATGCAGCAGCAGAAGGTTGCCGCCGCTTTTCGCATATTCGATGAACGCCACTTCCGCCGGCTCATTCAGATCACGGTGGATATAGACGATCACGTTCTTATAACCGGCCAGGCCGGCTGGCAGTTTGTCCTGCGCGGCGATCTCGCTCGTCTCATGCAAGCGGGTTTCAATCTGCCCCGCAAGCACCTGCATGGCAGGGATCTCATCGCAAACAATCAGATTGTCAGACGATGCAACAGCCTGCGGGACCAGGAGCAACGCAAACAGAACCGGGAGAGACTTCACCTTCCGAGTATAAAAAAACCTCCCTTCCCCGGTTAGGAGGAAGGGAGGTTGATCGAACGAAGTCGATGCGAGTGGCTTAGAAAGAGAACCGGAGCGCCAGTTGCATTTGACGCGAGAAGTTCGCCTGTGACGTGATCTTCCCGAAACTGCCGCTGCCATACGCAACGTTCGGTCCGTAGAACAACGGAGTGTTGGTTGCGTTCAGAGCTTCAGCGCGGAACTGAGCTTTGATCCGTTCCGTGATGCTGAAGTTCTTGAACAGCGAAGCATCGAAATTCACCTGACCGGGTCCGCGCATCGTGATGGTCCGCGCCAGGTTCCCAAAGGTGCCTCTGGCCGCGGTCGAGAACGCCGCGGGATTGATGTAGTTGTTCAGCCGGTCCTCAAGGCTGCCGGTCGTCTCAGGACTGACGCCGGTCGCATTGGGCCGCTGAGCCGCATATCCGAAAATCGAGTTGTTGTTGGTCGATTGCGCGATCTGCAGCGGAAAGCCGGTGTGCATTACGCCGACGGTGTTGAATGTCCAGCCGCCCACAAGATAATCCACCATTTTGCTCGAGCTTCCGAGCAAGGCTTTACCCTTTCCCACAGGCAGTTCGTAAGTCACGGCGGACGCCCAGTTCCACGGCGTGTTGATGTTCGACAGGCTGTACTCGGCGTTAGTGTCATACGGGTTCTGAGGACCTTTCGCACCGCTGTTCAGAGTGTTTCCAGGACCGCCCGAGCTCGCGTCCATATTCCGCGAATAAGTGATGGTATTCAGGAATGTCAGTCCGTTGCTGAATGACTTCTGCGCCTTGACGAACACTGAGTCGTATCTCGCATGGTTGTAGCTCGCGTAAGACGCATTGATGGCCCCGTACGTCGGATACGGCAGCAGAAGTTGATACTGACCAACCGTCGCCGTACCGATCACACCTGTGCCGCCCTTTCCGTAGAACGGATTCGCCACGGCGTTCGTAAGGCCGGGCGTCCCGAGCAGCGAAGGATCGAGCGCGTTGATATTCAGACTTGGCGCGTTCAGTCCCAGGTTCTGAGAAAGCGAACCCACATACCCCACCTGCAATGCAATGCCGAAAGGCAGTTGGCGCTGAATATCGAGCGAGAACTGGTGAACGCGGGGCGACTTCGCAGTCGGGCTCACCAGTGAGAAGCTCTGGCCGATAGCCGTAAGTTTCCCAAGCGAGTTGCCGAGCGGAGCCGTCAGACCCGACGGGAACGGATTGCTGAGCGAGCCGGCCGGCGTCTTGTATCCATCCGTCGTCGCGATGTAGCTGGTGTCCGACGTGTAACCGGGGGGTGAAATCGGCGATCCGATCGCGAACTGCGGAGCGTAGAACAATCCATATCCGGCGCGAATGGTCGTCTTCGAATTCAGCGCATAAGCAGCGCCGACGCGCGGGCCGAACTTGCTGCCCGAGAAATCGCCTACGTGGGTCGAGGCTCCGTCCGATCCGGCAAACTGGACATAGCCCTTCGGAGCGATGCCGGTAACGTTGGCGGCGAGCGGGTTCGCCTGTCCACTTGCGAAGTTCGTCACGAGTCCGTTGTTGGCTTCCTGCAGACCGAGTTCACGCTCCCACCGCAGTCCGATGTTCAGCGTCAGCTTGGGGCTGATGCGGTAATCGTCCTGAACATAAGCGGCGTAATAATTCGCAAAATCGTTCAGCTTCTTCGCCAGATAGCCGCTGCCCGAGTAAGGATAACCCAGCAGCGCATCGGCGACTTCATTACCGCTGAACGTGCCGTTGAAGGTAAAGGTGAGCTGACCGTTACTGCCGTCGAGATCGTTGCCGACCGCTGAAATACGGCGATAATCGAAGCCTGCTTTCAGGCTGTGCTTTCCGACATACTTCGCCACGTTGGTCGAGAAGTTCTTCGACGAATGCACGTAGTAGAAGTTGTTGTTGGTACCCATGCTGTAAGCGGTGCTGAAGTTGATGATCGGAAAAGTAGGATTCGCGATCTGACTCACCAGCGACGACGGGAAACCCAGCGAACTGAGATCGAAACCCTGTGTCGCTTTATAACCGTAGTTCGGGAACCGGTTAAAGCCATACCGAACCGTGAGAATCGCGGTCGGCGAAAGCGTGAAGCTGTTGTTGATCGCTGTCGCATCCACTCTGCGCTGCAGTCTCCAGTTGTCGGGAGAAGAGACCGATGTGAACCAGCTGTTGCCCGGTTCGAGCGAATAATAACGGGCATAGCTCACACTCGCGCGCCACCAGCCAAACGGTGTCTCATCGAGCTTAAACACTTTCTGCGCTGCATGCGACTTCAATGACGCCGAACCGGTCAGATCCTGATCTCCGTAGTACGCGGGCTTAGTCACAGGCGATACGTAAGTGTTAATCAGATTCTGCCCGACTTTGTTAATCAAACTTGCCGGGATAGTGTTATTGGGGTAAGCGATATGAGTGATCGGGTCCGAAACGATGACCAGAGCGCCGCTCTTCGTGAACGTCTGCGAAAAGTTTCCCGCGCGTTCGAGTGCTGTAGGCGCATAGAACGTCGAAGAGCCCGATTGCGTGTCGTCGTATTGTTCGATGGCCGCTGAGAAGAACGTCTTATTGCGGCCGTCGTAAACCTTGGGAATATAAATCGGGCCGGTCAGGCTGGCGCCCCATGTGCTGTTCGGCTGTTCCGTGATCGGAATGCCGGCTGCATTGTTGAAGAAGCTGTTCGCGTCCCAGGCCGTGCGGCGCAGGTGTCCATAAAGGCTGCCATGAAGCTGGTTGCCGCCCGAGCGGATCAGCGTGTTAAACATGCCGCCCCCCGTACGAGCCATTTCGGCGTCATACGTGTTCGCCTGAACCTTCACTTCCTGCACGGCTTCAAGCGAAGGAATGATGATCGCGCGGTTCGTCGCATCCGTAATCGGCACTCCGTCCAGCAGGTAATTGTTGCCGCGAACCGGACCGCCCGCAATCGAAATCGATGACGATCCGCTCTGATCCTGCATCCGGTTATAGGCCGGGTTGCCGACCTGAATCACCGTCTGCGCCAGCTTGGACATCATGAAGGGATTGCGCCCCAGATTGGGCAGTTCCACCAGCTTCTTGTTATCCAGGACCTGGCCCTCAGAGGCGTTCGACGTCTCAATGAGGGGAATTTCTTCAGTCACCAAAACGCTTTCCGAGACCGAGCCGATATCGAGCTTCAGGTCAACGGTAATGTTTTCCTGCGTGCCCAGCACCACGTTCTTGCGTTCGAACTTTTTAAAGCCTGGTTTCTCCGCCACAATCGTATAGGTCGATGGCACGAGCGAGGCGAAATCGTAACCGCCGCTGTCGTTCGTGAGTGCCGATCTGGAAGACCCCGTAGCATCCTCGGACAAGGTCACCTTCGCGCCAGCGATCGCGCCCCCCTGGCCGTCTGTCACGGAGCCTCTGATTCCTCCCTGGAAAGACTGCGCAAGCAGTGGGGAGGTGGTGCTCGTTAGAAGCAGGGCTGCGAGAGCCATTGCTGGAACTACCGAAAATGTTCTGGACAATTTCATCCTGTCTCCTCTGTTTGAAGTTCAACGGGAAAGTACGCTCAGACAGCCGGAAACGGCTGCTTCACTCTGGACAGGAGAGAGCCCTTGACTTGGGGCGGTAACGGGTCTGGTGATTCGTAGGCGCGAACGTCAGGCCTGCACGCGGGAGATAACTCGATTACAAGATAACTGGATTGCCCCCGCTTGAAAGCTTTCACATAGAGTATCACCGATTCACAAGGTTCTTCGCGCTAAACACAATGGAATTGGGGCGAAATGCATAAAAAGTTCGTGATCCGGCAGAACAGAAATATTTATCGGGCAGAGATCGGTTAACTTGTAAAATCGGTCGAACAGCCGGATGCCCCGCCGCAACCGGAAGGAGACCTTTCGTGAACCGCAGAAACTTCTTTCATTCCACCGCCGGCGCGGCGGCCTCGGGCGCCCTCATCGCCCACCTTCCCTTTACCGCGCTCGCCGCGTCCTTAGCCGCAAAGTCGCCCGAAGAAGCCGCCATCGATGAGGACTTCTGGATGGCCGTCCGCAATGAATTCACCACAGACCGCACCGTCATCAATATGAATAACGGCTATGCGAGTCCCGCGCCCCGCACCGTTCAGGAGGCGATGCGCCGCTACCTCGATTTCACCAACATGGGTCCGTACCACACCATGGTCAAACAGCTCGACCCGAAAATTGAGGCCGTGCGCCGCATGCTCGCCGATACAGCCGGCTGCGATCCCGAAGAGATCGCCATCACGCGCAATTCAAGCGAAGCCCTCGAAATCGCGCAGCTCGGTGTCGACCTCAAAGCAGGCGATGAAGTGCTCACCACCAATCAGGATTATCCCAGGATGCTGACCACCTTCCGTCAGCGCGCCCGCCGCGACGGCATTAAGCTCAAGACCATTTCCTTCCCGGTCCCGGCCACGAGTATGGATGACCTGTATGAGCGCTTCAAACAGGGCATCACTCCGCAAACGAAGCTGATCCTCGTCTCCCACATCACCAATCGCACCGGGCAGATTTTCCCCGTCCGCCGTATCTGCGATATGGCGCACGAACGCGGCATTCCCGTGATCGTCGATGGCGCCCATGCCTTCAACCATTTCCCGTTTAAGATCTCCGATCTGAACTGCGATTACTACGGAGTCAGCCTGCATAAGTGGACCTTCGCGCCCATCGGTACCGGCTTCCTCTACGTCAGGAAATCACGTATCAAACAGACCTGGGCCCTGATGGCCTCCTCCGAGCGGCAGGACGATGACATTCGCAAGTTCGAAGAGGTTGGCACGCACCCTGCGGCCAATTTCGACGCCATCTGCGAGGCTCTAACGTTCAACCGGAACATCGGCATCGAGCGCAAGGCCGCGCGCCTGCGCTACCTCCGGAATCGCTGGGCGTCACGGCTCGCCGAGAACCCGAAGGTCCGGATTCTGCACAACCCCGATCCCGTTATGTCATGCGGCATTGGTATGTTCGGGTTGAAAGGCGCCGATCCGCGCAAGCTCGTTGCCGCGCTCGAGGCAAAGCATTCGATCTACACCGCGCTCAGTCCGCATGAGGAATACACGGGCATCCGCGTCACCCCCGGCCTCTACACCACGGTCGCCGAAGTCGACTACTTCGCCGCTGCCGTTGAGAAAGAGTTAGCTTCGGCCTGAATCCGCCAGCGCCGCTTCAATCCGAGCCAGTCCCTCGCGCAGCGTGTCCGGATCGCATACGAGTGAAATACGGACATGTTCCGGCATCCCGAAGAACGCGCCCGGCACGACCGTGGTCTCGTATTTTTCCCGCAGCAGATCGCAGACTTCTGTCGCGTTTCCACGCGTCAACCGTGGAAACGCCACCGTTCCATACGGCTGAACTTCATATCCGTGCCGCGCAGCAAACCCCCGGTAGATCTCCCGATTGGTCTCGATCAGCGCCCGCGAACGCTCACGTATCCGCCCGAGCTTCCCAAACGCAATCACGGCCAACAGTTCAGAAATGTGCGCCGGAATGTTATCGAGCAGATCGATTGCCTGCCACAGCCGCGCCGTAATCCCGGGCGGAGCGAAAATCCAGCCGCATCGCAGACCGCTCAGTCCATAGATCTTCGTCAGACTGCTCGTGACAATCACGTTCGGCCCGAGGTGAAATGCCGACCGCGGGCGATTGTCCCAAACGCAATCTAGATAAACCTCATCCACCAGCACATACGCGCCATTTCTCGCCGCAATCTCAGCGATACGGATCAGTTCGATCTCATGTGTGAGAGCGCTCGATGGATTATGCAGATTCGTAAGCACGACCAGCCGTGTCGCCGGAGTCATCAGCGCCGCGATCTCGTCCGGAGCTACGGCCCATCCGTTCTCCGCGCGTCGCGAAAAGCTCTTCACCGTTGCACCCGCGAACCGGGCCAGTTCCGGCAAAACATCGTAAGCGGGACTCTCCACCAGCGCCTCATCCCCCGGCTGAAGCAGCGTCAGGAATGCATAACTATTTGCGCCCGAAGTTCCCCCGCCCACCACAATGCACTCCGCCGGAATGCCGTACTCGCGCGCGATCGCCTCAACCAGCGGCGCGTACCCATATCCGCCCGGGCCATTGATTTCCAGATCGCCGATGTTTGCTCCAAGCTCCGCAAGCGGAAGCCCCGGAACGCCGCTCGTGGCAAGGTTGAAACGCGCGCGCGACCGCGTCTTCGCCCAACGCATGTAGTCCGAAGCGCCCGCGCGCCCGGTCATGCCTTCTTTGCTGTCCATAGAAAATAGACTGGCACGCCCACCGCGAGGATCCCGATCCCGATAAAACTCGTGCCCGGCGATTTCGCAACCGTGGCCAGAACAGTCACCCAGCACGCGGCGACGAAAAACAAAGTCATCGCCAAATGCCTCGGCCGCTGACCGCGAAACAGAGCCGCGCCTGTCAGTCCGAAGAAGATGAAATCGATCGAAACCACGTAATTCAGAATCTGATCGTAACGCCCCGAAAGAGCGATGATCGTCGCGAACGCGGCCTGCAGCGCGATCGCCGACGCAGGAGCCTGCGTGCGCTCATACACCGTCCCGATACGTTCGAAGAACACGCCGTCCCGCGCCATCGCATAATAAATTCGCGGGGCGGTCAGCATCCCCTGGCTCAGAAATCCCAGCGTTGAAATCGCGATCCCCGCTGCCACCAGCCGTCCTCCCGCTCCCCCGAACGCCAGTTTCATCACAGCGCTCGCGGGCGTCGGCGTCAGCGCCAGCAGGTCCGGCCCCAGCGCCCTCACGCAAACCCAGTTCACGGCAACATAAAGCGCCACCACGCCGGCCACGCCCACAATCAGCCCGCGCGGCAAATCGCGCCTCGGGTTCTTCATCTCACCCGATAGGAAGCTGGCCGTCTGCCAACCGCCATAAGCAAACAGAACGGGAGTCAACGCCGACCCAATGGACCCCAGCGTCTCAATATGCGCACCCGTCGCACCGCTCTGCGCCGGCACAAATAAGCCGCCCACAACCAGCGCACCGATCGCCAGAATCTTCAGCAGCATCAGCACGTTTTGCGTCGCACTCCCCGCCCGCACGCCCGCAATATTGACCGCCGCCAACACAACCAGGGTCAAAGCGGCCACCAATGCCGGAGGCCACGCCAGTCCCGTCATTTCGATGAAATAATGCGCGAACGTAACGGCCACCGCGGCCATCCCGCCCGTCTGGATGACCAGCAGCAGACACCATCCATACAGGAACGCGACCGAAGGGTGCCACGCGTCGCGCAGGTACGCATATTGACCGCCGATCGCGCTGTTGCGTTCCGCCAGATCGGCATAAACGAACGCCCCGCACATTGCCACCGCGCCGCCAAAAATCCACACCCCCAGAATCAGACCCGGCGTATGCACGCGCTGAGCCACCACATAGGGGTTCATGAAAATGCCCGACCCCACAATCCCGCCCATCACGATCATCGCGATGTCGAACAGATTCAGCTGGCGTTTGAGTGACAGAGGCGGCTTCAGAGGCTTACAACCGCTTCATCCCGCGGAATAACGGCGCCACGGCCTGCACCGCCGCCTCCGCCTTCGCGCGATCCGGCTGTTCATTGGCGTCGCCGTACCCGTCCATTTCTCCGGTTCCCCCGTCCTGCACTACAATCCCGTCGCGCCGCGCCAGCACGCCCACGTTCTTGTAATAGACCCCGTAATTCACGTCACTTTGCGGAATCAGCCACGCGATCTGACCCCGCACGGGAACGATCGAGTCATCCTTCCACAAATCCCGCGCACCGTATCCTGTCGCGTTCACAATCACCTTCTGCCGCAACTGGCTCAGTTCGGAAGGCGAATGCAGTTCCAGCATTTCGATCTTCCCGCCGCCCGTCAGGAAGTCCGAAACCAGTTGCCGCGAATATCCCGCAATATTAAACATCAGGCTCGATGTACGCGAAGCGTATCGCGTAGGAAACGGATGGCTACCCGCCGGCAACTCATGCGAACGCGGCGTCAGATCGGCAACACGGTCCTGATAGGTCGCGAACTCCGATGCTTCCCCGCCGCGCCGGCCCGCCTGCCTCTCCGCCGGACTCAGATCCGAAAGCATATAACGATCTGTCCACTCCACAGGATTGCCCGCCACCCCTAAATAACTCTCGTAAGTGTGGAACGATTTCCGGCACATCTTCTCCCACAACGCCGGAAAATCGGCTGAAACGGACTTCGTCAGCGCTATCCGGGAATCGGGCGTCCACGATCCCGTCGCCCGCGCAGACCTCACATCCGGCGGACGATCCTTCGCATAGATCGTCACCCGCGCCCCCGCCTGCTGCAGCAGCGTTGCCGAAGTAAGCCCCAGCGCGCCGCACCCGATCACCGCAATATCGCGCTCCCCGGTCGCAAGCGCCTTCTCCGCCACAATGCTCCCCGACCCCCACGACAAAGACCAGCCGCTGCCCCCGTGGCCATAGTTATGGACGACCGTTTTCTCACCCACCCGCTCAACATCGAGCCTTGGACCGGCCGCACGAAACGGCCGTAAACACACCGTCACACGGAAGATCCTGTCCACCTCCGCCCGCACCGGCATCAACTCAGGAATGCGGTCGTACAGCGGCTGTACCGGAACGGCAGGCCCGTTTAGCCCAGGCCGCACGCAGCCACTCAAGCCAACCATCGCGGCCGCGCTAAGGAACTCGCGTCGTTTCATCAGGTCCAACACTGTAGCAGAGACGCGGCTCGGCCCCGCTGTTTCACAGACTGGTAAGCAGAACACGCTGTCTGCACAACCGTGTAGGCGAACAACAAATCGCCGAGCAACAGCAATGGAAGAGACTAGATGTTGACAGTGTTGTCTGCGGATAGTAGCCTGAATCTTGATCTACGACGCTTATGGTCCTGGATGCGAATCGTTCTCAACCGGATCGGGAGACCTAACTCAAGGAACAACAATCTTGCAGAATACTCCCGGCCTGGAACTTCACGTCGTCAGTTGCGACCATGTCGCAACAAGACCGTGCGGACATGATCACGCTCATAGATGCGACTTAGTCGCATGTAATTCCGGAAACAGCTGTTCCCACGGCCGCCCGTCCCTACTTGACGAGCTCGCGGCCAAGGGGGTTCGTCTTACCGCCCAACGCCGGGCCATCGTGGCCATCGTTCAGGAAGCGAACGAGCATCTTGACGCTGCCTCATTGCTTGCTCGCGCTCAGGAAAGGGCGCCGAATGTCGACCGCGCGACTGTTTACAGGACCATTGACCTGCTGAAGAATCTTCGCCTGATCGATGAACTCGATCTGCTGCGCCTCCGAGGCGAGAAGCATCATTACGAAGCCCGGACACGCCGGGACCATTTTCATCTGGCCTGTTTCGACTGCGGAAAGATTGAGGAAGCCTCCAGCGATCTCTTTGAGTTGTTGAAGTCAGAGATTGCGAGGCGTGCCGGGTTCGAAGTACGTGTGGCTCGGCTTGAAATGGGGGGCCGGTGCCGCTCCTGCAGAGGAGACGCGAGACCAGGCTAAGAGGAACAAACGTTGAAAATCTGAATTAGAAAGAGGCCACCGGACCACTTTGGCCGAGTCTTCCGGAGGCCCCTCTTAAACGCCGTGAACGGCGAGCCTCACGACTACTCCATTGTAGTCGCGAATCGCCGCCCTTCGCGTAACCACAAAGGAGAAGTGTGTCGAGTCAAACGCAAATGAATTCCCGAAAGCGCAGATTTTGTATTGCGCTGATTCTCGGGACTGTGTCGATCTGCCTGCCGGAGTATTCCAAGGCAGCCGAAGGTCCCTTCTTCATCACCTACACGCATCAATTGGAAGAGCCCGGCAACCTCGAATTCGCCGTCAAGAGCGTTACCGGAAATCCCGCAGGGAGGAACCGGTTCTGGGGCGCAGCGGCAGAGTTTGAATATGGACTTAGAGGCTGGTGGACCACTGAGCTTTACCTGGACGGGCAAACCACGAGCAAAGACAGCACCGTGTTTACCGGATACCGGTGGGAGAACAGATTTCGTCTTCTTTCCCGCGAGCACTGGATCAACCCGGTGTTGTACCTGGAGTTCGAAAACATCAACGGTGCGGACAAATCGCTTCTGGAAGTCGTGGCAACAGACGGCGAGGCAAACCTTACCGGATCGAACGCCGAGAACCGGGTTGAACGAAAACGCGAACTGGAAGCCAAGCTCATCCTGAGCAGCCATGTGAAGGGCTGGACGATTGCGGAAAACTTCATCGTCGAAAAGAATATCCGGCATGCGCCGTTCGAGTTCGGGTACGCCGCGGGAATCAGCCGGCCCCTCGCACTGGCCGCGCGGCCGGAGGAGTGTTCCTTCTGCCGCGAGAACTTTCAGGTTGGAGTGGAAATGTACGGTGGTCTCGGCACGCATGCCGGCTTCGGCCTCTTCGATACGTCCCACTATGTTGCACCTGCGTTGGCCTGGACACTGCCGAGCGGAGCAACGTTGCAGATATCTCCCGGTTTCGGGATGACCGACACCAGCGCCAGGTTCCTGCTGCGGATGGGTGTTTCTTACGAGATCGCCCAATTTGGGCGGCAAGCCCGCCGCGCCTTCAATCGGATGGGAGGTGTCCAGTGAGTCGTATCTTATTAATTCTCTCGGTGGCCACGCTTGTTGGCGGCACACTCGCAGGCCAGGCAGGTAGCCTAATCCAAGAGGTGCCCGCCGCTGCGCTGTCGAAGTCGAATCCGTTTGATGGCGACGAAAGTGCGTCCCGGGCAGGCGCGAAACTATTTGCTCATGAGTGCAGCGCATGTCACGGCCGGGTGGGTGAGGGTATCGGAAAGGCACCGGCCCTCAGGTCCGCCGAAGTTGCCAGCGCTCCCGCTGCCAGCCTTTTCTGGATTCTGCGCAACGGATCGCTCTATCGGGGTATGCCGTCGTTCGCGCATCTTCCAGAGCCCGGGCGATGGCAGATTGTCACGTTTCTTCGGACTCTGCAATCGAATCCCGCAGAGGTGCGGAGTTCAGTTGATTCGCAAATTAATCAAATCGGACGGCGACGCCGCGTCACAGCCCAGCCTGCGGGAGCAAACCAATAGTGGCTGATAGAACTTCTGGACACTTGGCCTTTGGCCGGCCCTCTGGCCTAAATCGCGTTTGCATCCCGATCATTTGCATCCCGATCGTTTGACACTCACAATCTATATGCGGTAAATTGAACAGGTCCGCACCGCTTAGTCGCGTCGTCTCCATGTTCAGAGAAGTTACGTTGTACGTTAGCTTCATCAACCGCCTCACACACAGGGAAGGAGACCCCTTTACGTGACACTGAATACACAAGAGCAAAAAGATTTTCTGCAGCGTGGTTTTTCCCGCCGCAACCTTGGCAAGATCGCCGCGATGATCACAGCAGGCGCCTCGCTGCCGTTCTACAACGAACCGGCGCTCGCGCAGCTTTCGAAGGTCGATAACGTTCCCGCCGATGCCGTCATGATCAACGCGAACGAGAATCCCCTCGGACCCTCGCCCGAAGCTCGCGAAGCAGTTCACAACATCGTTTCCCAGGGAGGCCGCTACCTTTACGGCGAGACCGACAAAGTCGTGAAGCTGCTCGCCGAGCAGGAATCCCTCAAACCCAGCTACATCCGTATTTATCCCGGCTCGAGCGGTCCCCTGCACCAGGCTGTCCTCGCGTTTACCTCGCCCGACAAACCTTTCGTCATGTCAGACCCCGGTTACGAAGCCGGCGGCCGCGCTGCGGATTTCATCGGCGCGAAGACCATCCGCGTCCCCCTGACCGCCGACTACAAACACGATGTGAAGGCGATGGCTGGCGGCCAGCCCCAACGCCGGCCTGATCTACATCTGTAACCCGAATAACCCGACCGGCACGCTTACCCCGAAGTCGGAGATCGAATGGCTCGTCGCCAACAAGCCGAAAGGCTCCATCGTCATGGTGGACGAAGCCTATACCCACATCTCGGAAGCGCCCTTCAACAGCGACCTGGTTGCCGCCGACAAAGATGTTGTCGTCCTCCGCACCTTCTCGAAGATCTATGGGATGGCCGGTTTGCGCGCAGGCGCGGCCTTCGCCCGTCCTGACCTGCTCGAGAAGCTGGGCGGCTACAGCGCCGGCATGTTGCCCATCACGGGTATGGCCGCCGCCAGCACCAGCCTCGCCCAGAAGAACCTCGTTCCCGAACGCCGTAAACTCATCGGCAATGTTCGCGAAGACACCTTCGGCTTCATGGAAAAGCACAAGTTTAAGTACGTGCCTTCCGTGTCCAACTGTTTCATGGTGGATGTAAAACGGCCCGGCAACGAGGTCGTTGTGGCAATGCGCAAAGACAAGGTCTATATCGGCCGCGTCTGGCCCGCCTGGCCCAACTACGTCCGCGTCACAGTCGGTACCGCCGATGAAATGAAGAAATTCCAGGCGGCCTTCCTCAAAGTAATGGCATAAAAGCACCAACGGAATCGGGGGCACGCGAAAGCGAATGACTCTTCCGAAAAGTGTAATCCGCGCCAAAGGCAGGTACAACTGGGAGCGCTTTCTTGGTGATTGCGCGGGCGGTCTCATTGCCGCTCTCATTGCCCTGCCTTACGGGTTATCCATGGCGGCGCTCATGCGCTTGCCCCCCATCCTTGGCGTCGTCACGTCAATTCTCACCGCGCCCATCACAGCCTTGCTGGGACGGAACCCCGTTCTCATCGGAGGCACCGCCAGCGCTACAGTTCCCTTCATTGCCAACGCCGTAAAAGCGCAGGGCATCGGCGGCGCCGCCAAGGTGTCCATCGTCGCCGCGGTCTTCATGATGGTTTTCTGCGTCCTGCGTCTCGGGCGCTACGTCTCGAAAGTTCCACCAACCGTTGTCGCCGGATTCTCAGCCGGAATCGGCGCCATCATGTTCATCTCCCAGATCAACGTGCTCTTCGGCGTTCACGCACCCGCCGGAGATAATTCCCTCGCGCAACTCATCAACGTCCTGGGCGAAATGCCGGCCATGCGGTTTGCACCCCTGATCCTCGGCTGCACCGTAATGGTCGCCGCTGCCCTCATCATGCGCTTATCGCCGCGCATTCCGGCGCCGCTCGTTGGCGTCGCACTCGCGGGCGTGGTCGCCTGGTTATTCCACCTGCACGAACCCGAAGTCGGCTCGCTGCACCTGACTCTTCCCCCGTTTGTCGGCTTTTCATGGACCCCGCAGGACGTCCTGACCGTCGTCCCCACCGGTCTCACTCTCGCCTTCGTAGCCTCAATCAACATCTTGCTGACTTCGCGCGCCGTCGAACACTTCCGGGGCCGCCACAAGCATCAGAAGCGCAGCGATGCCGATACCGAACTTGGCGCCTACGGGATTGCCAATCTCGCTGCCGGAATCTTCGGCGCTCCCATGAGCGTAGGCATCCCCGCCCGCAGTGTTGCCAACGTCCGTTGCGGAGGCACCACGCGCGTTTCGAACCTGATGCACGCGGTTTTTCTGTTCGCCCTCGTCAGCCTCGGTTCAGGCATGCTCGCCCACATCCCGATGGCCGCCCTCGCCGGCGTCACTGCATGGATGGGCCTCTGCCTCCTCGACGTCAGCACCTGGCATCGCCTGCCGAAAATGAGACTCGTGGACGCGGGCGCGTTCCTCACAACCGCCATCGGTGTGTTGATCGTCAACGCCGTTGCAGCCGTGCTCGCGGGATGCCTGCTCTACGTCGTCCAATACTTGTATCACCGATATTTCGGACCCGAACGCCAATTGGTGCAGCCGGTCTCCGCTCCCCTCTTACATCGCTGAGATCTGCGATAACACTGCCGCCAATATTCGTCTGAACTGCTCACCCGTAGCCGCATCGTAAATGTGCGGATGCAGCGGTTCCAGTGCACGTTCCAGATCGTCCACCGCCATTGGCACATTCGGCCGCGGCAATATCGGACGCGAGCCGGGCCGCGGTCTCAACCTGATTTGCGATCCCACAAACCTGTCCCTTATATAGATCAGCCGACGCTCCGGTCTCTCAGCCGCAACCGGCATCTCATAAGGCGCCTGCGTCTCAAAAAACGCCGGACCGCTCAGCACAATGATCACCAGCGGCCTGTCGTCCTCGGAAGCCATCCGGCGCGCCACCTCATCTGCGAAATACTGCCGCATCAGCGATTGGTTCTCAAGCGCTTTCACGTCGATCACGCCAGGCCTGGTCTCAACGAAAAAGCGCCGCATCGCCGCCCAGTCGAGTTCATGCACATCGCGCTGCTCATACACCACCTTGCGGTGAACAAGGTCCAGCAACGCCGCGTCCACTGAGCCCCCTTCGAGCTCCATCCCGCTGAACACTTTCAACGCCGGAATCAACAGACTCATGTTTCGCCGCAGCGCCGCCACAGACCCCGCCGCCCGTTCCGAAGGTGTCGTGTTCACCAGCAATTCCACATGCACTGGACGGCGCGTCTTCACCGGAAGATTGAGTTTCCCCTTGATGTCCGGCAGGAACCAGATATCCGGCGGACTCAAAGGCGAGGTGATGAACTCAACCGGTGGCAGCCCCGCCCACGCCTCCGGAAGCGGATCCGATTTCAGCGCAGCCACGTGCAGCTTACGCGTCCGCGCAGCCCCACCCACCGTCACCGACAGCGAATAATCGCGCGGCAGCACAAAGAAATATAAATTTGCCTCCAGATCGCGCGCCTGCATCCCAGGCTGCACGGTAGAAAGGTTCAGAAATGACCGGTGCTCCCAGATCCCACCCTCCGCATCCTGCAGTCGAATGGAAGCGCTGACCTCATTGCCGCCGCGCACCTTCTCGAGTTCCCGCGAATCCACCCGAACCGTCACACGCACAATCAGCCGCTGGTGCGTGGAAAGCGTCACCGGGCTCACTTCCATGTCCCAACGGATGCCGCCGTTTCTCGCCTCTGTCCCGGCGCACAACAGCAGCATCGCAAGGGCTGCGGCCCCGCGCCCCAGCGCGATTCTATGTCTGCAGAACAGGGTGTTTCGTGTGCCAGTCCGTAGCCTGTTCATATGCGTATGCGACGCGCATTGCGGCCCCTTCCTCGAACAGCCGCGACGTGACCAGCAGGCCCTGCGGCAGGCCGTCCACGAACCCACAGGGTACAACGGCCTGCGGATGTCCGGTCAGGTTGGTCGAAGTCAGACTCGCGCTGCTGGTCGGTGACACAAACGCGTCCCAATCCTTCATCATCTCGTGAAATTTGTGCATATAGATGGTCCGCGCCCGCTGCGCCCGAATATATTCCACTGCAGGAATCAGACGCGAACTCCGGAACTGATTCGGCCAGTCTGAAGCCTCCTGCCCGGTAAGTTCTTCGATCGCCGGGCTCCGGGTCAGATCGTCGAACGCCGCCGCCGCCTCCGCGTCCAGCACAATATTGATTGCCTGAACCGGAAACTCCGGCAGCGCAATCGGCTCCAGCTTCACGCCGGCCTTCCGCAAAACGTCGAGCGCCGCGTCATACACCGGCCTGATCTTTTCATTCTTCTCCGCAAACTCCGTCTCGATATACCCGACCTTCATCGCGCGCAAAGGCCGCCGCGCATCCCACTTCAAAGGCGCGTTCACCACCGTCAGATCTTTCCCGTCCGGCCCCGCCAGAATGCGCAGCACCTCCGCGCAATCCGCAATCGACCGGCAGATCGGCCCGATCTTATCCATCGTCCAGCAAAGCGCCATCGCCCCGCTCCGGCTCACGCGCCCGAATGTCGGCCGCACCCCCGCTACCCCGCATTTCGTACTCGGAGAAATAATCGACCCCAGAGTTTCCGTTCCGATCGAAAACCCCACCAGCCCCGCCGACGTTGCCGAGGCCGACCCAGCCGACGATCCGCTTGAAGACTGCTCGTAATTCCACGGCGTCTTCGTCATCCCGCCGAACCAAAGCCCACCCTGCGCCAGCGCACCCATCGAAAGTTTCGCCACCAGCACCGCGCCCGCCGCCCGGAGTTTTTCAATCACGGTCGCATCCGAATCGGGAACCCGGTTGCGATACGGCTGCGCGCCCCACGTCGTCAGAATCCCTTTCGTATCGAACAGGTCCTTAGCGCCATACGGCACGCCGTGCAGCGGACTATGGTGCCGCCCC
Organism: Terriglobia bacterium; assembly: GCA_963840735.1. GTDB lineage: Bacteria > Acidobacteriota > Terriglobia > Bryobacterales > Bryobacteraceae > BOG-234. The sequence continues at coordinate 431,973 of CAWIZX010000008.1, read as the reverse complement.
CGCCGCAGATCCGCATCCGCTTTCTCCGCTTGTTCGAGCCCCAGATCGTCGGTCCGCGTAACCACGCAGTTCAGCTTCGGCCCGTAGGTCTTCAGCCGGTCCAGGTACATCTTCGTCAGTTCGACCGACGAAATCCGCCGCGCCCGCACCAGCGCGCCCAGCTCCACCGCCGGAAGGAACGCCAGTTCCTCCGCGTTGGCAAAATGCACCCGGGCCGGTGCCCTGCCCTGCCGGAACGTTGACCGTCCCGTCGGCAATTTATAACCGACAAACACCGGCGAGAACTGAATCGCGGGCGGTGTATCGAGCGGGATATCGATCTTTCGCAGCGCCAGAAACTGTTCAAACTGCCGGTTCACAGTCGGCAGCATCATCGTGACCTGCGCGTCCGTAAATTGCAGATCCATGCTCGCCAAAACGGCGATCGCCATCTCTTTGGTGATGCGCGGCGCGGGTGCCTGCGCGGCAGTTTGCGCCTTCACAGCGGGCAGCGCCGCGAGTGTTGAAAGCAGCGTCAGCCAGGTACGTCGGTTCAACTGTTGACCCATCGGAATGTTGTTCAGAGTAACATTCCGCAATCCTCCCCGGCCCTGAATGCACCGGCGAAATCGCTCTTCGTGCGGGACCTTACACTTCGTTTTCTTGTTACGAGATGGTGATCCGGTCGTAACTTGGTTTTCACGTGGTCTTGGGATGCTGTCTTTTTACAACACCTGAGTACTTCTTCTCCCGGGAAATCTAAATCCAAAACCATGAACTTTCGGTACCGTAATCTAAGCCTTCTGTTCCTGATCGGCGTTTCCGTCGCCTTACATACCGCATGGGCACAAAGCTCCGCCACCCTGGCCGGGCATGTCGTCGACTCTGCTGGAGGCGTTCTGCAGGGTGCCCGCATCGTACTTCAGCCGAGCGGCGCCGCTACCGTATCCAACAACCAGGGCGAATTCAGAATCCTCAACCTGTCGCCAGGGGTTCAAAAGCTAAGTGTGTCCTTCGTCGGTTTCAAAGACTACTTCGCCGATGTGACGCTTTCCGAAGGGCAACTCACGCGCGTAGATGCGACGCTCGAAGTGGGCGCAAAAAGTGAGCAGATGCTGGTAACGGCCGAACGCCCGCACGGCGAAGCTGAAGCCATCAATCGCGAACGCTCCGCCGAGAACATCCTGCAGGTGCTCCCCTCCGAAGTCATCACCAGCCTGCCCAATGCGAATGTCGCCGACGCTCTCGGCCGTCTCCCCAGCGTCACTCTTGAGCGTGACGAAGGTGAAGGCAAGTACGTGCAAATCCGCGGCGCCGAACCCCGCTACAGCAATGTCACCATCGATGGCGTCAACGTCGCCTCGCCCGAAAACGTGCGCCAGATCAAGCTCGACATCATTCCATCCGACCTTGTGGAATCTGTCGAAATCAACAAGACCCTGCTGGCCAGCGGCGATGGCGATGCCATCGGCGGCTCCGTAAATCTCAGAACCAAAACCGCGGGCGAGCAGCCCACCATCTCTCTGTTTGGCCTGGGCGGTTACAACCCCATCATTGGAGGCAGGTCCAACAGTCAGTTCGGAGGCACCCTTGGCAAGAGATTCGGCCGCGAGAAAAAGCTCGGCATCCTCTTCGGAGGCACCTACGATTACAACGGACGCGGCATCGACGATATCGAACCCGCGCCTCAGACCATTCAGTGCGATCCAGGCAATTGCGCGGCCCCGTCCTCGAAAGCCACAGACGTTGCCAACTACGCCGGCGCAGATCTTCGCGAATATCGCTACAACCGTTCACGCTGGGGTTTTGCAGGCAGCGCGGACTACAAAATCAGCGACTCATCCAGCGTCTACGTCCGTGCTCTGTTCTCTCACTTCGATAACTTCGGCGATCGCTGGGTGTACAGTCCTGGCGTCAACAGCTTCACAACCTCTCCCCTCCAGGGCGGCACAGACGGCACCTACACCTTCAATGCGCAAATCCGGCGGCCCGTGCAGACCATCGGCAGCATCGCCACCGGCGGCCAGCGGTACTTCGGCAACTCATGGTTCACGTGGGAATTCTCCGGTGCCCGGGCTGTCACCGAAGACAAAGGCTACACTACATCCAACTTCGGTCCCGTCGCCGACGCCTCCCCTCTGAACAATGTCGTCTTCGGCATCGATCTTTCAAATCCCTACCGGCCCCGCTTCCCGGTACAGAATGGCGTCAACGTCTATGACCCGAAGCAGTATTATCTGCAGAACCTCGATTACAACAAGACGTACAGCCCCCAGGTGAATCTGCAGGGTGGCGCCACTTACGCCCACAACTACCGGCTGGGCTCTCATTTCGGCGTCTTCGAATTCGGCGGCAAAGTCCGCAATGCCCATAAGTTCAATGAAGCGAACGATGTCTACTACAACGCCAATGACCCGTCCTCATTGCCCCTGACCCGGTTCCTTACCGACTTCCATAACAACAACTATTACGGCAACTCTTACCAGATCGGACCGCTGGCAGATTACAACAAAATTCTCGCTGTCTTCAACGGAACGCCGTCCGCCTTCAGCGTCGATGCCTCGAAGACCTTCTCCCGGAACACACCCCAGAGTTATGACCTTGTGGAACGTGTCTATGCGGGCTATTTCCAGAACTCAATACAGTTCGGCAAATGGCGTCTCTACACCGGCCTCCGTTTCGAAGCCACCGATGAAGGTGTCCGCGGCAATCTCGTCCGGGGAACCACCGCCGTGCCTGTCATAAGGAGTTCGGGTTATATCGATCCTCTCCCCAGCATCCAGTTGCGTTATGCTCTAACACCCGAGTCGGCCATCAGAGTTGCTTACGGCCGCGGCATCGCACGCCCCAACTTCGGCGACATCGTTCCCGGAGGAACCGTCACCGATAGCCGCATGCGCATCTCTACCGGCAATCCGGACCTGAAGCCCACTTACGCCAACAATTACGACATCCTTTACGAGCACTACCTCAAGCCACTCGGCATGATTCAGGCGGGCTTCTTCTACAAGGACATACAGCAACCGATCTACTCAGTTACCACACCCGTAACCGCCGGAACCTACGCCGGCTACAGCCAGATAGGACCCGTCAACGGCACCAGCGCTTACCTTTACGGCTTCGAGCTGGCTTATCGGCAGCGTCTCTCGTTTCTGCCGGGAATTCTGTCCGCCGCCGGCATCTCGGCCAACTACAGCTTCACCGATTCGCGCGCCAATGGAGTCCCCGGCCGCAGCGATCATCCGGCGCTGCAGCGCCAGGCGCCCCACTCATGGAACATCAGCCCCACTTACGACAAGGGCCGTGTCTCCCTTCGCGTAGGTCTCTCTTATAACTCAGCCAACATCTTCTTCTACAACTATTCGGACGGCGCGCCCCTAGGCAAGACAGGGCCCAACGGAGATAACTACCTCTACGCGCATCTTCAGGTGGATGCCCAGGCGAGCGTGCGGCTCTCGAAAGGCTTCTCCGCCGTCGTCTACGGTCTCAACCTGAACAATGAAGTGTTCGGCTTCTATCAGGGCAGTCCGCAATGGGTGGTTCAGCGGGAGTATTACAAATCAACCGTCGCTGCCGGTCTTCGCTGGACTCTCTCGCCCGAAGGCCGTTGACAGAACTCACATGGGGGGCGGATCGTTAACCGGCTGCCCCTTCGTCACCAGCGCCGAATCCAGACCCGAGCCGATGTTCCGCGACGGCAGATCCGTCAGATTATTCACCGGATTATTCTGCATCGCCTGAGCCGATTCAAGCGCCCAGTTATACGCATCGAAAATGACGTTGTTCACAATATCGTTCTGGTCCGAGCCGCCCGCAAAAAAGATACCGGAAAAATGCTTCCCCCGGATATTATTCGCAAACACAATGTTCCCGCGGCTCGGCGTAAAATCCAGTTCGACGCTGCTCGCATCGCCCGCCGCGGCGCCCAGCTCGATCCCGAAAAAGTGCGCCTTATCGCTCATCCCCTCGTTATCGCTTAACAGCGTGTTCAGTCCCACTACATTGAAGTAACTCGTCCGGACCATCTTCACGCCGCCGCCGAAGTTATGCGCCACGCTGTTGGCATAAATCACGTTGTAGATGGCATTGTCGATCGAAATCCCGGGCACCTTCTCGACCGGCGTCCCGTCCGCCAGCCGCCCCGCCCCCAGGATAAACTCCAGCGCCAGCACCGAATCGGGCTCACCCCACCGCCCGCCGTTTTCCTGAATAACATTCGATGCCACCACGTTCGCCGTCGAACCGTTGTCCAGGCAAAGCCCCTCTTTCGCATTGCTCTGAATCGTGTTCAATGCCAAAACATTCCGCACGCCGCCGTCCGAATAAATTCCCGACGAACTGTTCCGAAGCAGTTGGTTCCCCACAATCGCGTTGTCATGCGGAGGATTCATCCTCTGCAGCATCGGCTGACCGATTCCCGAATACCCGCCCGGCCCGAATACCGCCCGGGGATTCTGCGTAACATCCACCTCGCGGTCCGTCAGCACAATCGCCGCCATCAGGTTCGACGCACCCGCGCCCGATGAAATCTGATTCCCCTGAACGATACTCAGCGACGTCCCCCGATGCAGCATAATCCCGGCCATCCCGATCGACGCAATCGTATTATTCGTAATCGCGACGTGTGTCGACCCGGTCACCACAATGCCCGCGCCCGTAATCCCGCCAATCTGAAGCCCCGTAATCGTGACCCCGCTCGACCCGCTCACCAGCACGCCCGAGTCGCCCGTAATAAAACTCCCGTGCAGCACCGTGACATTACTGCTCCCTTCAATTCGGATCATGTACGGATAACGTGTAAACCCCATCAGTTGAGCCCCGCCCAGGTCCAGCGTCACCCCGCTTCGCTGGATTTCAATCGGCTGATCCACCGTCAGTACATCCGAAGTCACGCGCACGTTCAACCCGTTCGGCTGCCCCAGCAGTTGGTTCAGCGCGGAAGCCGTAGTTCCGTTGAACACAACCGGATTGGTACGCGAAAGAATGCGGCTCGAAATGGGCGGTGGATTCTCCGCCACCAGCATCTGCGCTCCGTTCCACGCATCGATTGCCGAGTTCGAAGTAATCCCCAGCAGCTTCGCGCGCTTGCCGACCTGCAGCGCCGCGACGATATTCTCAACAGGACTCCCCGCCGCATCCTTCAAAGAAGGCAGGTGGAAAGCCTGAATTACATCCACGGCGCCAAGCCCCGGGTCCGCTGGCTTGCCATATTGCTGGGCTACAGAGTGAATCGGAAAAAGAGAGATAAGGGGAACAAGACAGAGAGAGGGAAAAAGGAGGGGAGAGCGGACCATCCGCCCAATCGTAACCCGAACCCCGCATTGTCCTCGCGGGGTTCGGTCGTTTAAGAGTGCTAATTATCCCGGCGTTTCAATGTCGGACGGTCTTCCTGATCCGTCTTCGGCGCCTTCTCATCGCCGTTCGCATCGATTTGCCCGTTCGGATTGCGCCGCAGCGTCGGCCGGCCCGCATCCTTCGGATCGTCGATCTTGCGCCGGTTATGCATCGCCATCACGCGCACTTTCACGTCGTTGAATTCGCTGGTGTTGACCACATATTCCGGCTTTTCCTTCAGATACTTCTGAATGATGTCCTGAGACCTCTTGATCCGGTCTTCTGTGGGCGGATGCGTCGAAAAAACCTTCGCCATCGTCCCCGGCTTCCGCTTTTCCTGCGATTGCACCTTTTCGAAGAAGTCCACGAAAGCAGTCGGATCGTACCCGGCTTTATAGATGTACTCGAGCCCCAGCATGTCGGCTTCGGATTCGTAGCCCTTCGAGAACTGCAGGAAGCCCATCGGAATCGCTAGTCCCAAACCCTGGCGAATCGCGTAACCGGCCCAGCCGCCCAGGAAGATCAACGGAATGCGTGCCGATATTAATCGCCTGTCGCATTCGTCTGCTGCCGCGTGCCGTGACGCGCCGCCACGTGCGCAATCTCGTGCGCCATGACACCCGCCATCTCGGCCTCGTTATCGGCGTTCAGCAGCATGCCCGTGTTCACAAAGAAAAACCCGCCGGGCAGCGCAAACGCATTGATCTCTTCCGAATCGATCACCTTGATCGTGAACGGAACCTTCGCGTCCGAATTCCGGACCAGATTCTGACCGACCCGGTTCACATATTCCGCGATAATCGGGTCGTCCACAATCTTCGCCTGACGCTCCACTTCCTGCGCCATCTGCTTGCCAAGACCGATTTCTTTTTCGATCGAATAGAAGTTAGGGATAATCCCCTTGCTCGACATCCCGATTCCCGATCTCGTCGGGATTTTTCTTCTTGTCATCCGCAAAAGCGGGCGCGACAAACAAGGATGGTGCGAGAAGTGCAAAAACAGCGGCGGCAGCCGAAGTGGACCGGACGGAAGAGTTCATCGGAGGGCGTCTCCTGCTATCGAGTATAAACCTGTCCCCTGAGGGCCGGTTCCTAACAGTGTACGTGAACGGGACACATGTGGTTACAACGTCCACACCTCAATTCAAACCTGCACAGCGATACAGACCTTGCCGAAGTGCGCCCCGCTCTCCATATAGCGCATCGCGTCCACCGCCTCTTCGAACCCAAAAACCCGGTCCACCACCGGATGCATGCCCGCCAGAGCGATGGCCCGGTTCATCTCCTCGAACATCTCGCGCGATCCCACATAAATGCCCTGCAGCCGCACGCTTTCAGTCAGGATCGGCCGCGGATCGATCTCGCCCCTGCCCGGTCAGCACCCCGATCAGCGCCATATGCCCGCCCCGCCGCACCGCCTTCACGGACAGCGGCAGCGTCCCCGCACCGCCCACTTCGATTACGTGATCCACGCCCACGCCGCCTGTCAGTTCGCGAACCGGTTTATCCCATTCGGGCGTGCGTCTTGTAATTGATCGGTCTCGTCGGCGCCCATGCCGCGCAGCCGCTTCAGCTTCTCGTCCCTGCTCGACGTCGCAATCACCCGCGCCCCGGCCATCTTCGCGAACTGCAGCGCAAAAACCGAAACGCCGCCCGTTCCCTGCACCAGCACCGTCTCCCCCGGCTTCAGTCCCCCCGAACGAAACAGGCTGTTCCACGCCGTCACCGCCGCGCACGGCAGCGTCGCAGCCTCTTCAAACGAAAGATGCTCCGGAAACCTGCACCAGCCCCTCGGCTTTCAGACAAACCTGCTCAGCCAGCATGCCGTCGATTGCGCCGCCCAGCGCCGAAGCCGCCTTTTCATCGTCCGGCCCGCCTTCGAGCCAGCCCTGCATGAAAATCCCGCAAACCCGGTCGCCCGGCTTCACCCGCGTCACGCCTGGCCCGACCGCAATCACCTCGCCCGCGCCATCGGAAAGCGGCGTCAGCGGAGCCTTCACAGCCCGGCCGTACCCGCCTTTCGCCACCACCAGATCGCGGTAATTCAGCGAGCAGGCGCGGACCCGCACCACGGCCTCCCCGGCGCCCGGCACCGGCTCCGGAAGTTCAACTATGCGCAAGGTTTTCCAGCCCAAATCCGTCCGTAAAACGCCACGCTCTCATGGTGTTCTCCTGCGTGCCCGGTCCATTCCGATGATATACTTGTGAGTTTATCCGTCACTCTCAACCTATGCCCCTTAAGCCGATCGCCGCAAATACCGGCGACAGACAAGAAGATTTACCTTCTGAAGCCGCGCGGATTTTGCGCGGGCGTGGTGCGCGCCATCGACGTGGTCAAGATCGCCTTGAATCTCTACGGCCGCCCCGTTTACGTCCGCAAAGAAATCGTCCACAACAAACATGTGGTGGACGAACTGCGCGAACTGGGCGCCATTTTTGTCGAAGAACTGAGCGAAGTGCCCGATGGCGGGCGCGCCATTTTCAGCGCCCACGGCGTTTCTCCCGAAGTCCGGCGTCAGGGCAAAGAGCGCGGCCTCGCCATCATCGACGCCACCTGCCCGCTGGTCACCAAGGTCCATCTGGAAGCCGTCAAGTTCGCGCGCGAAGGCTACACCATCATCCTGATCGGCCACAAGAATCACGATGAAGTGATCGGCACGCTGGGCGAAGCCCCGACGAAGATGATCCTGGTGGAGTCGGTGGAAGATGTCGATGCGCTCGAACATCGCCGACCCTGCGCACGTCGCCTATCTGACGCAGACCACGCTGAGCCTGGACGAAACCAAAGACATCGTGGCGCGTCTGGAGGAGAGTTTCCCGCTGATCCGCGGACCCAAATCGCAGGACATCTGTTACGCCACCGAGAACCGGCAGATGGCGGTCAAAGGCGTGGCGCAGTTCTGCGATCTGCTGCTGGTGGTCGGCTCGGCCAACAGTTCGAATTCCAAGCGGCTGGTCGAAGTCGGCCAGAACTACGGCGTGCAGTCGTTCCTGGTGAACGACTGGAGCGATGTGGATCCCGCCTGGCTCGATAGGCGCGAAGAACGTCGGCGTCACCGCCGGCGCGTCCGCCCCGGAACACCTGGTGGAACAAATCGTGCAGCGCCCTGCAGGACAGAGGGTTACGGTCAACTGGAAGAAGTGGAAATGGTCGAAGAAGACGTGCGTTTCTCGCTGCCGCCGGAACTGGCAACGCCGCCGCGGCAGCGGCTCTACAGCATTAGCCAGATGACACCCGTGCTTCAGCTTGGCGCTCCGTCGCTCCACGTTAAAGAAAATCTGCTCGCTGCCGCCCGCGAGAATCTCAACCGCGCGGCGGACCACCTGCTCTCGCTGCAGCATCCCGACGGCTACTGGTGCGCGCTGCTGACCGCCGATACCACGCTCGAATCCGATTACATCCTGCTGCAGTTGTGGCTGCATCCGCCGGTGAACGGCGTCTGGAATCCGCCGAACCGCGGCCGCATCAATCGCGCCGTCGAGCGGATTCTGTCCCGCCAGCTGCCCGATGGCGGCTTCAATATTTACGTCAAGGGTCCCAGCGAAATCAGCGCCAGCGTCAAGGCTTACTTCGCGCTGAAGCTCGCCGGTCTTGCCTGTTGACGATCCCGCGCTTGACCCGGCTCCGCGAACGCATCCTCGCGCTCGGCGGCATTCAGGCCGCCAACAGCTACACCAAGGTCAACCTCAGCCTCTTCGATCTCTACCCGCGCGAAGGCACGCCCAGCATCCCGCCGGAAATTCTGCTGCTTCCCGGCAAGCTGCTGTACCAGATGTCCTCCTGGACGCGCGCCATCGTCGTGTCGCTCGCCATCGTTCACGCGCACGATCCCAAGCGCCCCGTGCCCGCCGGCTTCAATCTCGAAGAACTCTTCATCCCCGGCAAGAGCACCGACTTTCGAAAGCAACGATTCCTGGCTGAGCTGGCGCAAGACCTTCGTCCACTCCGACAAGATTCTGAAGCTCTGGGAGAAGTACGGCTTCGCGCGCATCCGCAAAGCCGCCATCCGCAAGTGCGAGCACTGGATGCTCGAACGCATGAAGCATTCCGATGGCCTGGGCGCCATCTATCCGCCCATGCAGTACTCCATCATGGCGCTCGATGTTCTGGGCTACGCGGCCGACCATCCCGTCCGCGTGGAAGCCGTCCGGCAGTTTGAAAACCTGATGGTGGATGACGGCAAGACGCTGTTCTTCCAGCCCTGCTTCTCGCCGGTCTGGGATACCGCCATCGGCTGCCTATGCGCTGGGCGAAGCCGGTTACAGCCAATCCGCCCGCGCTCGACACGCGCCGCCGACTGGCTGCTGGCCCGCGAGATCCGCCGCAACGGCGACTGGTCCGTCAAGCGCCCCTACACCGAGCCTTCCGGCTGGGCCTTCGAATTCCAGAACGACTGGTATCCCGATATCGACGACACCGCGATGGTGATGCTGGCCTTCCCGCACATGCAGGCGCCCGAACCGTCGCGCGCAGTCGAAGCCACGCGCAGCGCGCGCGCTCGACTGGCTGCTCGCCATGCAGTCGAAAGACGGCGGCTGGGCGGCTTTCGACGTCGATAACAACTGGGAAATTCTCACCCACGTTCCGTTCGCGGATCACAACGCGATGCTCGACCCCACCTGCGCCGATATCACCGGGCCGCACGCTCGAAGCGCTCGCCGCCAACGGCTTCGACCGCAATCATCCCGCCTGCAAACGCGCCATCGACTATCTGATCCGCACTCAGCATATCGGATGGCAGCTGGTACGGCCGCTGGGGCGTCGCCTACATCTACGGAACCTGCTTCGCCCTGCGCGGCCTGCGCGCCATGGACGAAGACGATCACGAGCCGCACATCCAGCGCGCCAATGAATGGCTGCGTTCCATCCAGAATCCCGATGGCGGCTGGGGCGAAAGCTGCGCCAGTTACGACAACGAGCTCTTCACCGCCGCCGAGAGCACTCCGTCGCAGACCGCCTGGGCGCTGATGGGCCTGATGGCCGGCGGCGACACCTACAGCTCCAGCGTGCGCAACGGCTTCGAATACCTGATCGACACGCAGCAGGAAGACGGCTCCTGGGACGAAGAACTTGCCACCGGCACCGGCTTCCCCAAGGTCTTCTACCTGAACTACCACTACTACCGGCTCTATTTCCCGCTGCTGGCTCTGGCCACCTTCGTCAAACAGCACACCGCTCCAATGGACGGGCGCTCAGCCTGGTCACAAGGGCAACTTGAAACCGACTCTTGTGACCGGCGCCTCCGGCTTTGTCGGCTGGCACGTCGCCCGCCTGCTCTTGGAACGCGGCCATCACCGTTCGCGCTCTGGTGCGCCCCGCCAGCACGCATTCCCGAACTCGACGTCGAACCCGTCACCGGCGATCTGCGCGACCCCGAATCCCTCACCCGCGCCGCCGCCGGCTGCGGTCTCGTCTTCCATGTCGCCGCCGATTATCGCCTCTGGTCGAAAAATCCGCAGGACCTCTACGACTCGAACGTCGATGGCACCCGCAACATGCTCGCCGCCGCGCGCGCGGCCGGCGTGGATCGCTTCGTCTACACCAGCACCGTCGGCTGCATCGGCGTCCCGCAAGGACGGCATTGGCGATGAAACCCAGCCGGTCTCGCTCGAGCGAGATGGCCGGCGCCTACAAGCGCTCTAAATTCCTGGCCGAACAGGTGCGCGCTCGAATCCGCCCGCGCCGGGTTTCCGGTCGTCATCGTCAACCCCACCGCGCCCATGGGCGATCACGATTTCAAGCCCACCCCCACCGGCCAGATCGTCCGCGATTTCCTGGACGGCAACATGCCCGCTTACATCGACACCGGCCTGAACGTCGTCAACGTCCGCGATGTCGCCCTGGGTCATCTGCTCGCCTGCGAACACGGCAGACCTGGCGAACGTTATATCCTCGGCGCGGAAGATATGACCCTCGGCCAGATCCTGCCGAACTCGCGTCCATCACCGGCCGCAAAGCCCCGTCCTTGAAACTGCCCTACTTCGTCGCCTGGGCGGCCGGCGTAGTCACCACAGGCTCGCCGCGGATCACCGGAATTCCGCCGCGCGCCCCGCTCGAAGCCGTGCGCATGGCCCGCAAAAAAGATGTGGGTCTCGCACGCGAAAGCCGCCCGCGAGCTTGGCTACTCGCCCGGCCCCGCCAGACAGGCGCTTGCCGACGCCGTCGAATGGTTCTCGCCGGTGACGCCCTTGCTCTTCATCGCCGCCGAGCCCCGCGAATGCGTCCGCTGGGTCGCACATTGGGAGAACGTCGCGCCGCTCGCGCTGCCTGTCCACTGGGCGCGCCCGGAACGTGGCAGGGCCGCCCGTCATCGCCATCGCGAACGGCGCCGGACCCGCACCGCGCCGCGCTGGCCGTCCAGGCCGCCCCTGCGCCCCAGGCCATCTGCAGCATCGGCTTTTGCGGCGCCCTCGACCCGCCTTCACCATCGGCGACATCTTCATCGCAACTGAAGTCCGCAACGGCTCCCGAAGCTACCCCGCCCGCATGCCCGGCGGCCCGCCCGGCTCACTCCGGCGCCGCTCATCTCGCAAAACCGCATCGCGCTACCGCCGCCGAAAAAAGGCACTTGCATTCCACCGGCGCTCAGGTTGTCGAAATGGAAGCCGCCGCGCGTCGCTCATGCGTCAGAGCAATTGAACGTGCCTTTTTATTGCGTCCGCGCCGTCAGCGATCTTGCGCAGCGAGGATTTCGCCAACGATTTTAATGCAGTTCCTTATGCCCGACGGCCGGTTCAACGTCCTGCGCCTGGTCTCAGATGCGCTTTCGAACCCATTTACGCCGCTTTCGCTGAATTGATTCGTCTATCCGCATCGGACGGCACTTGCATCCAAAAATCTGGGAGAGTTTCTTGCCAGCTGCAGCTTCTGAGCTCGCGATTCCAAACCGCATGCGGGCCGCCGTCTATCGCGGCAAGAGCGTCGTCTCCGTGGACGAAGTTCGACACGCCCCGCATCGGCCCCGGCGAAATCCTGATCCGCGTGGAAGCCTGCGGCGTCTGCCACACCGATCTGAAGAAGATCGAATACGACCTGCTCACGCCGCCCCGCATCTACGGCCATGAAACCGCCGGCGTCGTCGCCGCTGTCGGCGCCAGCGTCACGAAGTACCAGCCCGGCGACCGCGTCATCGTCTTCCACCACATCCCCTGCGGCGACTGTTTCTACTGCGAGCGCAAACTCTATGCGCAGTGCCCCGTTTATAAGAAGGTCGGCGTCACCGCGGGCTTCGAACCGGCGGGCGGCGGCTTCGCCCAATATGTTCGCGTGATGGACTGGATCGTCGAGCGCGGCGTCGAGAAAATTCCCGACGGCGTTTCCTTCGAAATCGCGGCCTTCGTCGAGCCCGTCAACACCTGCGTCAAAGCGGTCGATCAGTGCGACCCGCAGCCCGGACGACGTGGTGCTCGTGCAGGGCCAGGGTCCCATCGGCCTGCTGTTCACCATGCTGCTGAAGCTGCGCGGCTGCACCATCGTCACCACCGACACCATCCCCTCGCGGCTCGAACTGTCGAAGCAGTGCGGCGCGCACTTACGCGCTCGATCCCGCGCACAGACGATGTCGCGCGCAAGCTGAAAGAACTGACCGAAGGCCGCGGCGCCGACATGGTCTTCGTCGCCACCAACGTCAAAGGCCTCGTGGAAGAAGCCGTTCGCTCCACCCGGCCCGGCGCGAAAATCATGCTCTTCGCCCAGACTTCCGATAAAGAGCGCATCGAACTCTCCGGCGCCAGCATCTGCGTGGGCGAGCGATCGCTGCTCGGCTCCTACAGCGCCTCGGTCGATATTCAGACGGAATCCGCCGACCTGGTTTTCAGCGGCAAACTGCCGGTGCATTTACTCGATTTCGCATCGTGTTCCGCTTGATAAGATCGAGTTTGCGTTCCGGCTCGCGACGCATCCGGGCGAATTCCCGAGGAGAATCCGCTGAAAATAATCGTGCGGCCGCAGGAGTTTTCAGGTTGCCTTCAGGAATCTTAGGGAAGAACGACACGATGCTCGCGGCCGTTCTCTACGGCAAAGAGCACGTGCAGCTGGAACGCGTCCCGGTTCCGGATGTCGGCCCGGACGACCTGCTGGTGCGCGTGCGCGCCGCCCTGACCTGCGGCACCGACGTCAAAGTTTTCCAGCGCGGCTATCACGCCCGCATGATCGTGCCGCCCGCGCTCTTCGGGCATGAACTGGCCGGCGATGTGGTCGCGGTCGGCGACCGCGTCAACGGCTTTGAAATCGGCCAGCGCGTTGTCGCCGCCAATTCCGCGCCCTGCCTGCAGTGCTTCTACTGCCGGCGCGGCCGCGTGAATCTCTGCGAAGATCTGCTGTTCAACAACGGCGCCTACGCCGAATTCATCAGGATTCCCGTCGCGCATCGTCCGACCTGAACACCTACGTCATCCCGCCGCATCTCGATTACCGCGACGCCGCCCTCGCCGAACCTCTCGCCTGCGTCGTCAAAGGCCTTGAGGATACCGCCATGCAGCCCGGCGATACCGTCGTCGTCATCGGCGTCGGGCCCATCGGCTCCATGTTCGTCCGCCTGGCGCAACTGCGCGGCGCGCACGTCATCGCTGTCGGCCGCCGCCGCTCCAAGCTCGAAAAGGCCATGCGTCTCGGGGCCGACCGCGTCGTCGCCACCGAAGAAACCTCCAATCCTGTCGCCGCCGTTCGCGAACTCACCGGCGGACGCGGCGCCGACATCGTGATCGAAGCCGTCGGCAAGCCCGAAACCTGGAACTGGTCCGTCGAAATGCTGCGCCGCGGCGGCACGGTCAACTTCTTCGGCGGCCCGCCCAGCGGCACCAACGTCGAGCTCGATACCAACCTGCTGCACTATTCCGAAATCACCTGCAAGGCCAGCTTCCACCACACGCCCCGCGCCATGCGCGAAGCGCTCGACATCATCGCCAGCGGCGGCATCACCGCCCGCGATTTCGTTGACGCCGAAGAGCCGCTCGCTAACCTCTCGTCCGTGTTGTTCCGACTCGCGGAGGGCGGCGCCGCGCTCAAGACGGCGATCATCCCGTAAATGGCATCGTTTCTGCTTCTGCCCCGCGATTTCGTCGCAAGCGAAGCTCGCTGCGCTCGCACCTGGACTCACGCCGAATCCGAACAATACACCCGCTGGCTCGCCACTCACCATTACGAAAACTTCCACGTCGTCAGCTTCCTGCTGCCCAAAGCATCTGCATCAGGATTTCTACAACGTCTACGCCTACTGCCGCTGGGCCGACGATCTGGGCGACGAGATCGGCGACACCGCCGAGAGTCTGCGCCTGCTCGAATGGTGGCGCGCGGAACTCGACCGCATGTATGCGGGCGAAGCCGCAGCATCCGGTGTTCGTCGCGCTCGCAGGGCACCGTCGCGAAATACGACATCCCCAAACAGCCCTTCGCCGATCTGATCCGCGCCTTCATTCAGGACCAGACCGTCACCCGCTACCAGAACTGGGACGACGTGCTCGATTACTGCGTCTATTCCGCCAACCCGGTCGGCCGCCTGGTGCTCTATCTCTGCGGTTATTCCGACGCCGAGCGCCAGCGCCTTCCGACGCCACCTGCACCGGCCTGCAGCTCGCCAACTTCTGGCAGGACGTCACCGTCGATCAGCTGAAAGACCGCGTCTATCTGCCGCTCGATCTGCTCGCAAAACATGGCTACACGGTGGACGAACTCTTCGCCCACAGTTCGACGACCGCTTCCGCGGCGTCATGCGCGAAGCCGTGGATCACGCCCGCGAGTTCTTTCTCACGGGCCTGCCGCTGGCGCGCATGGTGAACAGGCGCCTCTCGGTCGATCTCGAACTCTTCAGCCGCGGCGGCATGTGCATCCTCGACAAGATCGCAGCGGCAGGATTACGACGTGCTCTCGCGCCGGCCCAAGTCTCGAAGGTGGAGCGCGTGCGCCTGCTGATCGGCGCCGCTCGCGCAGCGTGGCATTCACGCCGCGGCCGCATGATCTCGCTCGAAGAATCCTACGCGCACTGCCGCGCCGTCGCGAAGAAGCGCGCTAAGAATTTCTATTACTCGTTCCTCCTGCTGACCGCCGAACGAAGAACGCCATGTGCGCCGTCTACGCCTTCATGCGCTACTGCGACGATCTGAGCGATGAGCCCGGCGCCACCCGATGCCGCCATGGATCGCTGGCGCGACGCCCTCACCGAAGCTCTCGCCGGGCAACCCCGATTCGAATCCCACCTGGCCCGCGTTCCTCGATACGGTTCGCCGCTACCAGATCCCGCACCAGTACTTCTTCGACATGATCGACGGCGTTGCCTCCGATCTCGACCCGAAGCCCATCGAGACCTTCGACAGAGCTCTACCAATACTGCTACCGCGTCGCCTCGGTCGTCGGGCTCACCACCGTCCATATCTTCGGCTTCACCTCGCCCGATGCCCTGCCGCTTGCCGAAAAATGCGGCATCGCGTTCCAGCTCACCAACATCCTGCGCGACATCCGCGAAGATGCCGGACTCGGCCGCGTCTACCTGCCCGCCGAAGATCTCGACCGCTTCCACGTCTCCGCCGAAGACCTCAGGCACGCCCGCCGCACCGAGCAATTCGGCCAGCTGATGGAATTCGAAATTGAGCGTGCCCGCGCCTACTACCGCGACTCCGCGCCGCTCGTCGGGATGATCGACCGGAAATCCCGCGCGTCGCTTCGAGCGCTGATCGCCATTTATTCCGGCCTCCTCGACCGCATCGCGCAGTCCCATTACGACGTTCTGATTCGCCGCATCTCCCTCACCCCCGCCGAGAAGATTTACATCATGCTGAAGGCTTCGGTAAACTAAAGTTCTCAAGGGGGCGCTTAGCTCAGTTGGTTAGAGCGTCTGGTTTACACCCAGAAGGTCCACGGTTCGAGCCCGTGAGCGCCCACCACTTTTTCGCTTCGGGTCCATCAGTACCAAACACGCGCGGCTATCTTGACTGCGAATCGTGACAGCTTTTAGACTGGAGCGAAATGAAGTTGAACCGTCTTCTTTTCCTTGCTGGTGCAGCCCTGCTCCCCAATCTTTTGTTAGCTTCACCGGTGTCCGGCACTCTCGGAATCAGCGGCTCTGCAACCATAGCCACTACCAGCATAGGCTTCGACTGTTTAGGTGTCCCGCCCGTCCCAACCCCTTGCCCCGACGGCAGCTCAAACGCCGTAATTACGGGAAGCAGCAACGGTTCGTTTGCGCCGTACATCGGCAATTTCGGCGGCGGTGAAGTCCCTCAATTTCTTTGCGGAGCCGATAAACCAGCCGTTCCTGCTTTCGAACTTTCTGAAATTCAACCTGGTTGATATCGCGCTCGACCTGACATTCATAAAGGAAGGGGATTACAACCCGTCGGGCTGCTCCGCCACTCCACCCGCGGCAGGCCAGCAGTGTACGCCCATTATTCCGCAGCTCGTGGCGCCCACGAACCCGAATGGTCTGTCGCCGCTCGATTTTCTCAATTTGAGCGCTAACAACTCATCCGTAAGCTTTTCAGTCAAAGGCACCGCACGGCGCATCTCGACAGGCGAGACCTCAGCCGTGACCGGCGCCTTTACCGAAACGTTCATAAGCCCGAGCAACACCACGGACGGCTCTTTCCAGACAACGCTCACCGCATTTAACACCGCAGGCAGCTTCACCGCAGACTACACCGCCACTTTCATCGCGACTCCCGCAACTGTCCCCACTCCCGAACCGGCGTCCATGGCCCTCGTCGGGATCGGACTCTCCGGCCTCGCCCTCCTGACCCGCCGCGGCGCAATGCACGTCCCTGACATTCGAAGCCCCGATCCGCGGTTCTCATCACAATCGGTTCCGCGGATTTCAGTTTATTTTTTTTCGAACGAAGCACTTGCCGGGAACTCACTCGCTCCACCGCGCTCCCGGATGGTAACTGTGAGTGGTGAGGACGCCTGTGACCGCCCCACCGAAATGGGTTTGTTTTTTCCCGCCTCCGGCCCCCGGCCAGACACCCGGGGCCAAACCGCAAACAGTCGCGCCCTTTCCCCCCAAGTCCGATTTATTCAACGCATCGAATCAACCGCTTACAACGGAACAGAGCTGGCACTGAGTCCCCATCGTGGTACTGATGGATCGTGAACAACGCCGCGCACCAGCGCGTCCCAGGCAAAAATGGCTTTGTTTTTTCAGGCACCGAATGCCCGGAACGCCGCCGAAAACGACTCGGCCTAACCGTCTCACGGAATAGCTTAAGCCGGCCCGCGCAACACGCGTCCTTTCTCGCGATACCCAGTTCCCGCGCACGTCATCTTATGTTCTTTCCAATGACATCATCGCGGGGGACTCACTCCCAGCGCCGCACCATGTCCCGTCGCGCGAAAATGGCTTTGTTTTTTCCCGACCCTCAAACACCAGCCAAACGCCCCGGCGAACGAAACCGATCGCGCTTTTTTTCCGCAAATCCGATTTATTCAAACAACCGAATCAACCATTTACGACGAAACAGAGCTAGCGCCAGATCCCCATCATGGTACTGATGGATCGTGAATAACGCAGCGCACCAACGCATCCCGCACCAAAATGGCTTTGTTTTTTCACCGTGCCGAAATACCTGAAGAAATCGAACACCAGCGGCTGTACCTGAAAAGGACCTCCGGCCGCACGATCTTTCTCAACTGAATATCAATTTCCTTCTGTCGGGCCCAAATCCCAAACACCGGGCGAGCTACCGATAAAGCAGCCGCAGTTTATCCAGTTCGCCCTCTTCAAACCTGAGCGACCGTGAAAGCAGTGCCGCCGGCGTATGCACTGCTTTCGCGATTCCTCGTTGTCCATGCTCCCGCGTCTGAAGCAGGACGTGGTACAACTCATGCGCCAGCACCCGCGCACTCGCCCGTGCCAGACGAGCCTCCCCGCCCGGCGCCTCATCCTTCAAGAACGCCCGCAGTTCATCGCAGTTCACATCGCTGAAAGGGAGAATCCGGCCGTCCGCCACCTTGGTCGTCCCCAGGGTCACTCGCCGCAGGCGTTCCACCTCGTCCGGCCCGCCCCTGCACGTCCCGCGGAAACGCACCACCACCGCCCGCGAATATGCGTTTGTGTCCTCGCCCGTCACCCAGTGGAGCCGCAGCACATCCGGCGAGAGAATCGACGCAACTTCCTTCTCCATCGCGCGCACGAAAACCGCCGAAGGTTTGGCGTCGAAGTGCAGGTACAGGCCAAGCTCCGGCGCGTCCTGCGCCAGGCAGGTCGCAGCCAGACCGGTGTACAGCAACACCCGGACGATGCTGGGCAGAGTGGTTATTGGTGCAGTTTACTACAGGTTTTTTTTGAGGAAGGAAATAATTTGATATCCCGCGATGAACTTGAATGGGGACTCGCCCAGCGTGTAATGTCCGCACGGCATAACTACCAGCTTATGCTTCACGTTACGCAGTTGGATGTATGCGACCAGCTCCCGCGAAAGCTCCGGCGGAAACGTCGTGTCGTACGTGGCATACAGAAAAAACGAACTCTTCTCGTACTCTGCGTACCGCTGCATGTAATGCACCGGGCTCACACAATCCCACGCCCGCCGCAGCCGGTCGAGATCGATCACGCCCTCGAGACCCTCCCGGATGTGTCTCGTCGAAAGTCCGTTCCACACCACATCCGCGAAGTACGTGGAGCAGTGATTGAACACGTTCACCTTAATCCGCTCGTCGTGCGCGCTGGCAAGAAACGCATAGCAGGACCCAAGACTGGTTCCCACCACGCCTAAATCCGTGTAGCCCTGCGATTCCAGCCAGTCGAAGCAGGCCCGCACGTCAATCACAGCCTGACGAGTCGCATCGATCGTCCGCGCCACGTTCGACGAAACCGCGTAATCCGCGCGGGTCAGTTCAGCGGGCATCCGCCGGTCATGATAGGGCAGACTGATTCGCAACGCCGAAATTCCCAGCTTTGCGATCCCCCGGCAGAGCGCCACGTGCTGCCCTGGACTCGAATTCCAGTGCGGCAGCACCACCACAGCTTTCCTGCCCCGTTTCAGCCTCGGATTGCCCGCAAAATAACGTGCATGTACGGTATTATTCTCCGCATACGGCGTCTCGACCGGCGAGGTAAACTGCACCTCCGAATCCACAAACCGGAAGTCATTTGGAGGAACGTAAGCAAAGAACCCGGCGCTGTCCGCGAGCGCCAGTTGGTTTAACTCGACGATCTTCTCTTCCGCATCCGTCTTCGCCGAATGGACCGGCCAACCCATGGTCCACTCAACACCCCAGTCGAAAGGACGGACCACGCGATCGGTCGACCGGAAAGCCAGTTCGTGTTCCCAGCTTTGCATCCGGCGTCCGTACCACTGCTTCACTCCAACCATAGGTCGAAAACTCCAGGTTAGCAGAGCGTCGCCGACTTCTTCCGCCGCAGCGGCCCGTTCAGATATTCGACAAACGGCGTCATCGCCTCAAACCGTTTCACAACCTCGCCGAACAGCTTGGGCGTCGTCGCAAGCGCCGGGTCCAGCATCATGAAGAAGCAGTACTGCTTTCGCTTCAGCAGTTCAATCGCGGGGTGTTCCGGATCGAAACCCTTGGGAGCCCGTTGCGAGGTCTGCCCCTGAAGCTCGCCGAGCAGCTTCTTCAGTTTCGCCGGTCTGAATGTTGCCTCAAAATCTCCCGGCGAATCCGCAGATCCGTTCCCGAACCGCCAGCAGCGCATCCGGTTCCGGCGAATAAAGCCCGCCCGCAACTTCAATTTCCGTCGGAGAAACGGAAAAATAAAACCCGGCGCCCCTGTTCTTCTCCATCCCGTTACGCCAAAATGTTGCCGCGACGTGGTTCTTATAGGGCGTCTTGTCCTTCGAAAATCTGGTATCCCGATAGATCCGGAATACGCATTTCGACGGCTCGCCCACATACTCGGGAGCGAATCTCAGCATCTCGCCGTGAATAGCAGTCACCAGTTCCAGCATTGGCGTTCTTAACTGCTCTTCGAAGATCGCCTTCCGTGGCCCGAACCACTCCCGATCGTTGTTCTCCGCAAGTTCCCGCAGGAACGAAATCGCCGCGGGCGTAAAGCCGCGAAATCCTTTGCTCACCACCTAATTAGAACAACGACAGTGCTTCGGCAGGCCCGCACCTATACTGAAACGAATGAGCCTCGTTGAGGAGACGTATCGCCGCCTCGCCGGCATCCCCGGTCTGACCGTCTTACGGGATGCTCCCCTTTCGAACTACACAAGATTCGGCATCGGCGGACCCGCCGATATCTATGCCGAAACCAGCGATGCCGAACAGTTCATCACCGCTTTGCACGTCGCTAAAACGAGCGGTCTCGAGACTGTCGTAATCGGCGGCGGCACCAATCTGATCGTCTCCGATGACGGCTTTCGCGGCGTAGTGCTCAGGCTCGTCAACCGTGCCCTGCGCGCCGAGGGAACTTCGGTTTACGTTGAGGGCGGCGCCGTCCTGCAGGCCCTGGTCGATTACACCGTCGGGCTCGGCCTTCGCGGACTTGAAACGATGACCGGCATCCCCGGTTCCGTAGGCGCCGCCATCTACGGCAACGCCGGCGCCTACGGGCACTCCATCGCCGAACGGATCGCCACCGTTCGCTTCTATGACGGCGAAACGGTCCGCGTTTTCAGCCGCGAACAATGCGAATTCCGCTACCGCGAAAGCATCTTCAAGCGCCATAAAGACTGGATCGTCTTCTCTGCCGCCCTCACCATGGAAGCGGGGGACGCCGATTCGCTCCGCGCCGCTTCCGACAAAATCCTCGACGTCCGCAACCGCAAATACCCGCCCACCATGAAGTGCGCCGGAAGCATCTTCAAGAATTTCCTGCTGGCTGAACTGCCGCCGGCCGTCGCGAGCGCGATCCCAACGAATGTCGTGATTGAGGGCAAGGTTCCCTCCGCATGGTTCCTTGAACAGGTCGGCGCCAAAGGGATGAAGCAGGGCGATATCCATGTCGCCGACTACCACGCCAACCTCATATACAACGCAGGCAGCGGCACGGCGCGCGATCTCGGCGCCATCATCGACGACCTGAAGCAAAGGGTCGGCGCGCGCTGGGGGATTCCGCTCGAAGAAGAAGTTCAGTACGTCGGCTTCCCGGCGAGGACCGATTCCGGGCACAAAATTATCGGGAACTAAACTCTACGATCCTGCAATACCCCTCAGAGCAGCACCCAAGGGCCGCAGATCGAACCAGAGTCCCCTCACACCCTCTCGTTTGTGCGGCCCGCCCTTTCTCCCCTCCGCCGCACTTCGCTACCATTGAAACGCATGAAGCTCTTGTACGCTCTGCTCGCCGTTTCTACCGCCTGCGCCGCCGATTTGCCCTCCGGAGACGCCATCCTGCGGCAATCGCTCGAACGCAGCGGCGGCGCGGCTGCTTTTTCGAAAATCCACAACGCTGTCATGACCGGTACCGTCGATATGGTTGGGCACAATCTCTCCGGCCCGGTGACGATTTATCAGAGCGGGGACAAATCCTACACCGTCATCGAACTGCCCGGTATCGGCAAGGTGGAAGAGGGCTTTGACGGCAAAGTCGCGTGGGAGTCGAGCGCGTTACAGGGCGCCCGGATCAAGGACGCGGAGGAAGCGGCTGCCGTCAAGCGCGCCTCCAAAATCAACCTGCTCGGCACATGGCACGACTATTACAAGTCGGCCCGCACCGTGGGCACTGAAGACGTGGACGGCAACCCCGCCTGGAAGTTGGAACTGACTCCGTTCGAAGGCAAGGCCGAAACCTTCTACTTCGATCAGAAGTCCGCCTTGCTGGTCCGCATCGCCATGACAGTCCCGACCGCTATGGGCGAGATTCCGGTAGATATGGCTATGTCCGACTATCGGCCCGTCGATGGGGTGCAGACACCGTTCACCATGACCCAGAAGGCAGTCAGCCAGGTGCTGCGAATGCACTTCGATAAGATCGCCTATAACACCGCGATCCCGGCGAGCCGCTTCGATTTACCGGATGCCGTCAAGGCCGTCGCCGGCACCGCTCGGCCCTGAGCGCCAGTCGTTAATAGATAAACGCACGCAGTCTGAAACTGCGGCTCGGGTGCCGAAGTTTCCTCAGCGCTTTGACCTCAATCTGCCGGATCCGTTCGCGCGTCACGCTGAAGCTCTCGCCCACTTCTTCGAGCGTATGTTCGTTGCCGTCTTCCAGCCCGAAACGCATTCGCACGATCTTCTCCTCGCGCGCTGAAAGGCTCTTCAGAATCTCAGCCGTGCGCTCACTCAGGTTCACGCTCATCATGTGATCGGCGGGCGAGAGAGTCGCCTGATCCACAATAAAGTCCCCCAGATGCGATTCGTCCTCTTCGCCTATGGGGCTTTCAAGCGATATCGGCTCTTGGGCGATGCGCATCACTTTGCGGATTTTGTGGACCGGGATCTCCATGCGCACGGCTAGTTCATCGCCCGTAGGTTCGCGCCCCAGTTCCTGCACCATCGAACGAGAGGTCCGAACCAGCTTGTTGATGGTCTCGACCATATGCACCGGGATGCGGATGGTTCTCGACTGATCGGCAATCGCCCTCGTGATCGACTGCCGCACCCACCACGTCGCATAAGTTGAGAACTTGTACCCGCGCTTGTACTCGAACTTCTCGACCGCCCTCATCAGCCCGATGTTGCCCTCCTGAATCAGGTCGAGGAACTGCAGGCCGCGGTTGTTGTACCGCTTCGCGATACTCACTACCAGACGAAGGTTGGCCTCTATCAGTTGTTGGCGGGCGAAGTCCGCAACCCGGTCGGCGCGGTTGACCACATCGAGCGCCCGGCGCAGTTCCGACGCCGTCAACCCGTACTTTTCTTCGAGGGTCTGGAGCGCGGCCATCAGGTTCCGCTGTTCGCGGCGCAGGTCACGCGCAACGTCAGCGCGCCCTGAACCGCTGTCGAGCGCGCGTTGATTTCTGGCGATCTGGCTCTCGATCGGACGTATCTCGTCCACGGCCTCACGCAACCTGCCGATGAGCCGTTTCACCACGCTGTTCTGAAGCCGAATGGCGCACGCGTTCCGTGAGATCCGAACCGCCAGACGCGCAAGCTGCCACCTGAGTCTGCGATTCTGTTTGGGCTTTGTATGCCGGGGCACGGCAACCAGCCGCTGCCGAAGCTGCAGAAACCTCTGGCTCAGCACCTTAAGCTCACCGCACGCGGCGATCATCTGATCTGCGCCGGCCTGATAAGTCTCGTCAGTCGGGATCGGATCGTTGAACTGGAGAACCTCACGGGCAGACAACTCACCGCACCCGATCTGCTCGGCCAGCCGGACAATCTCGTCGATGATCATCGGGCAACGTGACATGCTCCGGCGCGCACGGTTTTGGCCAAGTTCAATACGTTTGGCGATGGCGATCTCCGCCTCGCGGTTCAGCAGCGGGACGGAGCCCATCTCGCGAAGGTACTGCCTTACCGGATCATGGGTCTTGTCGTAATCGTCGGGTTCGGGAAGCTCTTCGAACTCGTCCGCTTGAGCGTCCTCTGCCGGAAGCTCTTCGAGTTCGACCGCAAGCAGTTCTGCCCCGGCTTCGAACAAGGAAAAACCGCTCTCCCTGCTTACCAGCAGAAGTGGATCGACAGCTTCAAACTTATCTTCGGCCACTGATGATGCTCCCGTTACCGGCGCGAGATTTGCTCCATTGTACACCTGATTTCAAGTGTCAATGGGGAGCATTCCGTTTCAGTGCGGCGAAGATTTCAGCGCGATTCCGAGCCAGCCATGGTTGCGGGGTCGAGCAGATGATGCAGTGCTTCGGGCGTCACCTCCCGCACCGTTTTATGCGCTGCATACGCCTCTTTCACCAGCGCGGCGGCTTTGTCGTACCCGATCTCCGGCGCCAGCGCCGTACCCATCGCAAGCGACTGCTCGACCGATCCGCTCGTGCGCTCCTCGTCCGCGCGCAGACCGCTGACCAGCCTGCGCGCAAAATTCTCAGAGCCTGCGGCCAGCAGTTCTATCGACTCGATCAGGTTATAGGCCATCACCGGCATCATGACGTTGAGCTCGAGGTTCCCGGCCGCGCCGCACCACGCAATAGTCGCGTCATTCCCGATCACCTGAGCGCAAACCATCAGCAGACTTTCGGCGACAACAGGATTCACCTTGCCAGGCATGATGCTCGAGCCCGGCTGTATCTCAGGCAGCAGGAGTTCGCCCAGGCCGCACCGGGGACCGGAACCGAGCCACCGGATATCGTTCGCGATCTTGGTCAGCGCCACCGCATAAGTACGCAGCGCGCCGCTCAGAAACACAACCGCATCCTTCGCCGCCTGCGCTTCGAAATGGTTTGCCGCCTCAGTGAAAGGCAGCCGCGTCTCGGCGGCAATCCGCGCGATCGTTTCTGCCGCGAAGCCCGGAGGCGCGTTCATCCCGGTACCCACGGCTGTTCCTCCCAGGGGAAGTTCGTAAACGCCCTCCAGCGCGGCGGCAATTCGAAGGCCTGAGTTCTTCACCTGTTGGGCATAGCCGCTGAACTCCTGCCCGAGCCGCATGGGGACGGCGTCCTGAAGGTGCGTACGGCCGATCTTGATCACGCCCGAGAACTCGCGTGCCTTGCTGCTTAGCTCGCGTTCCAGTTCCCCGATTGCGGGAAGCAGCCGGTCGTGAACCGTCTCAGCGGCGGCGATATGCATCGCGGTCGGGAAGACGTCGTTGCTCGATTGCCCGCGGTTCACTTCGTCGTTCGCGTGCGTGCCGGTCACGTGGGCGATAATTTCATTCGCGTTCATATTGGTGGATGTTCCGCTGCCCGTCTGGAAAACATCCACCACAAACTGATCGTCGTACCGGCCGGCAGCAACGTCGAGCGCCGCCCGTTCAATCGCGCCGGCCCTCGCCGCGTCCACCCAGCCGTGCGCGCCGTTGACACGTGCGGCACAGGCCTTCACCAGGCCCAAAGCCCGCAGGAATGGGCGCTGGAGCCTCAACCCGCTAATCGGGAAGTTCCGTACAGCGCGCGCAGTTTGAGCACCGTAAAGAGCATTGATCGGTACGGGCATTTCGCCCATCGTGTCACGTTCCAGCCTGGTCTCCGGCATTGTCGTGTTCTCCTTGTAACAAGAGCAATCATGCACTTCAATCGCCTTGCCGAAGAGAAGAGCCCGTATCTGCAGCAACACGCGCACAATCCGGTGGACTGGTACCCATGGGGGGAGGAGGCATTCGAGAAAGCCCGCCGCGAAGACAAACCGATCTTTCTTTCCATCGGCTATTCCACCTGCCACTGGTGCCACGTGATGGAGCGGGAATCGTTCGAGAACGAAGCTATCGCGGAACTGGTCAACCGCTGGTTCGTCGCGATCAAAGTGGATCGCGAAGAACGGCCCGATATCGACCGCATCTACATGAGCTATGTGCAGGCCACCACGGGCGGCGGAGGCTGGCCCATGTCGGTCTGGCTGACGCCGGATCTGAAGCCGTTCGTCGGCGGCACCTACTTCCCGCCCGGATAACCGCTACGGGCGCGCGGGGTTTCCGCTGGTCCTCGAACGCATCGCCGACGCATGGCAGAAAGACCGCGCGCGCATCCTCGAATCGAGCGCCCAGGTGATGGAGCAGTTGCGTGTGTCCGCAGGCACGCAGTCATCCGGCGCGGCCCACGTAGAGGCCTCCGTGATGGACAGCGCGTTCCAGCAGTTCCGCCGGTCGTTCGATTCGCGGCTGGGCGGGTTTGGAGGCGCGCCGAAATTTCCCCGCCCTTCCGTACACAACTTCCTGCTGCGCTACTGGAAGCGGACCGGCAATGAGGAAGCGCTCGACATGGTGGCGACCACGCTCATCGCCATGGAAAAGGGCGGCATGAACGATCAGCTTGGCGGCGGCTTCCATCGCTACTCGGTGGATGAATACTGGTTCGTGCCGCACTTCGAGAAGATGCTCTACGACCAGGCGCAACTGGTGATCTCGTATCTCGAAGCCTTCCAGATCACCGGAGAACGTCGTGATGGAGCGCGCTGCCCGGCGGACGCTCGATTACGTGATGCGCGACATGACGGCGCCCGAAGGCGGCTTCTGGTCGGCCGAAGATGCCGACAGCGCCGCCGATCCCGCGAAGCCCAACGAAAAGAGCGAAGGCGCGTTCTACATCTGGACGTGGGACGAAGTTGCCGCGCTGCTGGGCGAAGAGCGGGCCGCGCTGGTTCGCTGCCCGCTACGGCATGGAGCGCGGCGGCAACGTGCGCAACGATCCGCACCACGAATTCGGCGGCCGCAACATCCTGTTCCAGGCGGCAGAAGGACGCCGCGAGTGTACGGTGAGGACGAGCGGATCTTGTTCGATGCCCGCGCACAAACGCCCGCGTCCGCATCTTGATGACAAGATCCTGACTTCCTGGAACGGGCTGATGATTTCCGCTTTCGCGAAAGCCGGGGCCATTCTGGACGAGCCCGTCTATCTCGAAGCGGCCAGCACGCGCGCGCCGGATTTCTTCTGGTCACGATGACCTCAGCCCGACGGCTCGCTGCTGCGGCGTTACCGCGCGGGCGATGCCGCCATCGCCGGCATGCTCGACGATTACGCGTTCTTCGCGCAGGCCCTGCTCGATCTGTACGAAGCCACCTTCGAGTTGAGCTACCTGGAGCACGCTATCTCGATCACCGCAGAAGCAGCGTGACTTGCTTGAAGACCCCGAGTCGGGCGGCTTCTTCGCCTCCGCGCAGGAAGACACCTCGCGCCTGATGCGGATGAAAGACGATTACGACGGCGCCGAGCCCTCGGGAAATTCGGTCGCGCTGATGAATCTGCTGCGGTTGCACAGGATCACCGGACAGCCCGAATTCGAGCAATCCGCGCGGCGGCTGATCGCTGCTTTCAGCGAGCGGCTCGCGGCGGTACCGCACGGCATGCCGCAGATGCTGTGCGCCTGCGAATTCGATGTAGCGCCCCCGCGCGAAATCGTGGTGGCGGGCCAGCCGGGCGGCGCGATGCTTCGGCTGCTGCGCGCGAACTTCGATCCGAACCGCATTCTGCTTCACGCCGCCCCTGAACTCGCCCGCTATCAGCCGGCCATCGCAGCGATGGAATCGGGCGATGCGCCTGTGACCGTCTACGTCTGCGAGAACTTCACCTGCAGCGCTCCTGTTCGCGACGCGTCGCAGATCTTTCGCCGTTGCTAAAATAAGCGTTTTTGACGCATTGTGCAAAAGGACAGAAACCATGACAGCTAACATGGAGCGCGCAGGAGCAACTACATTGCAGGGGAACCCGATGACACTGGTCGGGCCCGAGTTAAAGGCCGGAGATGCCGCGCCGGATTTTTCAGTTGTCGACAGCTCATTGAAGCCCGTTCATCTCAGCGATACCGGCAACAAGATCGCGGATTTTCAGCGTGGTGCCCTCGCTCGATACTCCGGTGTGCGACGCCCAGACCAAGCGCTTTAATGAAGAAGTCGGCCAAGCTTGCCGGCGTGGATATCTACACCGTCAGCATGGATCTGCCGTTCGCGCAGACAAGCGTTCTGCAATTCGTTTGCGCTCGACAACGTGAAGATGCTTTCCGACCACAAGGACGGCTCTTTCGGCGCCGCTTACGGCACGCTTGATCAAAGAACTGCGCATTCTGAGCCGGGCGATTTTCGTGGTGGGACCGGATAACAAAATGAAGTATGTGGAGTACGTTCCGGAAGTCAGCAATTTTCCGAATTACGAAGCCGCCCTCGACGCCGCAAAGAGTTAACTTCTGCCGGATCCGGACACCAGCACGCTTCAAAAGCTCCGCCAAAGCGCCTTGGTCCGCGGCGGGCTGGTGGTGGGCGCAGGAATTCTGGTAGGCAACATCACCGGCTTCTTTCGTGTGGCCGTGCAGGCGTATTTTCTCGGAACGCACGCGCGCGCCGACGCGCTCGCCGTTGCCATCGGACCGGTCGACACGCTGAACGGCGCCATCGTCAATACGATGCTCGTGTCGTTCGTTCCCATGCTGATGCTGAGGCCCGTGGAGAGCCGGGCGGCCTTCTTCGCGCAGGCTGCCAGAACCTTCGCCTGCATTCTGGCTCTGGCGAGCCTCGCGATCGCAGCCCTGGCACCGCTGCTGATTTCATTGCTGGGACCGGGCCTCGCGAGCGAGCAACACGATCAGGCGGTTCTGCTGATGCGCTTCGTTGCTCCGGCGACTCTATTCGCCGGAGCCTCCGCAATTTATTCCGCGCTTGCTCTATACGGACCGCAGGTTCTTCGTGCCCGCGCTGTATCAGGCCTGTTTGAACGGGTCAACCATTATTGCGGCGATCTCGTTGTGGCGCGTGCTCGGCATCTACGGCTTTGCCATCGGCTATTCGTGCGGCGCGCTGCTGCAGTTGATGCTCACGTGGTTTGTGAGCCGGGATCTTCGCCGGGCGCCCCGGGTCAATATCCCAGCCTTCCCGTTGCGGCAGATCCTGCTGCGGCCGGGAATGTTTCTGCTCTACGCGAGCCTGATCGCCGCGAATGTCATGGTGGCGCGCGCCTTCGCCACTCACACGGGCCCTGGCATGGCAGCCGCGTTCGATTACTGCCTGCGCTGCGTCAGTGTAGTGGTTGCCTACATGGTCTATCCCGTTGCGAACTCGCTGGTACCGGAGATTGCCCGCCTGCGCGCGGCGAATCAAACTCAGCAGGCTTACAAGCTGATCGACAAAAGCGTTGGGATCATGGCTGTCGTATCCGTCGCCTCCTGCGCGATCGGGCTCTTGCTGCGGACACCGGTGATTGCGTTGTTGTTCGAGCGCGGCAACTTCACAGCGGAATCGACGCAGTTGGTCTCGGCCGTATTTCTCGGCTTTGGCCCCAGCATTATCGGATGGGCCCTGATGGATCTGATATCGCGATGCTCGTTTGCGCTCGACAGACCGAGGCTTCCGCTCATTGCCGCTTTCATTCCGGTCACTGTGAACCTGATCTTCATGGCGGCCATCGGGCGGCACCGAAACCCGGCTCTGCTGGGAGTTGGCGCTTCCATCGGACTAATGGCGGGTTTTGTCTGGCTGTTCGCTGCGGCCCACCTGCGCCGCGGCTCTCTCGACACAGCGCCGGTCAGTCTTTCAGAAGCTGGCGCGCGATAACCAGCCGCTGGATCTCGCTCGTGCCCTCGCCGATGGTGCAAAGCTTCACGTCGCGGTAAAACTTTTCGACCGGGTAATCCTTAATAAAGCCGTAGCCGCCGTGGATCTGGACGGCTTCGTTTGCGATCTCGACCGCCGCTTCCGAAGCGAACAGCTTCGCCATCGCAGACTCGCGTGTCACGCGTTTTCCCGCGTCAATCATACGCGCCGCGCGATAGGTCAGAAGGCGCGAGGCATCGATCTTCATCGCCATGTCCACCAGCTTGTGCTGGATCGCCTGGAACTCTGAGATTGGCCTGCCAAACTGCCTGCGCATCTTCGAGTACTTCAGGGCGGCATCGTAAGCACCCTGCGCCATGCCGATCGAGAGGGCGGCTATGGACACTCGCCCGCCATCGAGAATCCGCAGGCTGTCGATGAAGCCTTCGCCCTCTTTTCCCAGTAACTGCGACTGTGGCAGCCGGCAGTTTGAAAACACAACTTCGCCGGTGGCACTGGCGCGCAGCCCGAGCTTGTTTTCTTTTTTCCCGGCGCGAAAACCGGGCGTGTCTTTTTCAAAGATGAACGCGGAGATTCCGTGGCGCGCCGCAGTCCGGTCTGTAACCGCCATGCCCACGCAGACATCCGCATAATGCGCGTTCGTCGTGAACGTCTTTGAACCGTTGACGAGCCACTCGCCGCCCTCCTGCACCGCCGTGCTGCGCGTTCCCGCGGCATCCGAACCCGCTTCAGGTTCGGTCAACGACCAGCACCCGATCCACTCGCCCGAAGTCAGCTTCGTCAGATATTTTTGTTTTTGCTCTTCTGTCCCCGCTTTGGCGATGTGATTGGAACAGAGCGATGTATGGGCGGCAACGATGATGCCGACCGATCCATCCACGCGCGAAAGTTCTTCAATGATGATGGAATATTCGACATAGCCCAGCCCGGCCCCGCCGTACTCTTCGGGGAAGATGGCGCCCATGTATCCAAGCTGGCCGAGCTTCTTGATTACCGCCAGGGGAAACGTCTGCGCTTCATCCCATTCGAGTACGTGAGGGGCGATCTCCGCGGCTGCGAAGTCGCGAACCTCGCGCCTTAGTTGAATCTGCTCCGGCGTGTAGTCAAAATCCACGCTCTGATTTTACGCGACCCGCTCTCCGTCGAGATATACCGACTCGATTTCGATTGCGCCATCGACGACGCGGAACCGGACCAGGTCAGCGCGCTCACCGGTCTTCAGGCCCTGCATCCTGCCTTCGAGATGAATCGTTTTGGCGGGATTCACCGTGGCCGCTATTACCGCATCCCGGAGGGACATGCCACCGAGGCGGACCGCATTTGCGACGGCATCGTTCATGTGCAGAGCAGATCCGGCGAGTTTGTCCGTTCCCGCGAGCACCACACGGCCATCGGGCGTCAGATCGGCATCCTGCTCGCCCAGACGATACCGGCCAGGCGGAGCCCCGGCCGGGGCCGAAGCGTCGGTGACCAGAATGGTGCGGTCGGCGGTCTTTGCTCGCAGAGCGCTCCGCAGATAAGCCCGCCCAAGGTGAATGCCATCGACAATGAAGCTGGCGCTCAGACGATCTTCCGCCAACTGCTCCCAGATGTAATTCGGATGTCGGCGAAGCGTGGCGTGAGCGCCGTTGCCGAGGTGCGTCGAGAGCGTTGCGCCCGCATCGACAGCCGCCTGGATCTGATCGGCTGTTGCCCCTGTATGGCCGATGGAGGCAGTTACGCCTTCCCGTACAATTCCGGCAATAAAGGCGGGCGCTTCCGGCCAGTGCGGCGAAAGCGTAATCAGCCGGATGTTGCTGTCGGTCGCGTGTTGCCAGCGATGAAATTCTTCGAGATCCGGCGGCCTGACCCAACGTGCAGGATGCGCGCCGCGCGGACCGTCTTCAATGCCGATCGCCGGGCCCTCAATATGGAACCCTGCGATCACCTTGCTGAACAGACAGCTCCTTTTGTGCCCGTCGCAGGTTTAGGAGGCAGGCCAGCATGTCGGGCCCGCTGCCTGTAATTACGGTGGGCAGGCATCTCGTCACGCCTGTGGCGAGGATCAGACGGATAGCGCGGCCAATGTCGTCCAGCGATGCATTCGGGTTATTGAAATCGACGCCGCCGAATCCATTTACCTGAATGTCCACGAAGCCGGGTGCAATCCATAAGTCGGTCTGGTCTTGACTGGCCTGCGCGGCTACGTCCGTGATGACGGTATCGAACTGAATGCTGACAAATTGCCCGGTAGCGGTATCGGTTCCCGAACAGGTCATGAAGTCTCCGTTTTATGCACAAAGCTTCAACAGTCTTCCAACAGGGAATGCTTTGTAAAGGGTTGAATCTGCTCAGGAAAATATCTGTTGAAATGCGGGTGAAAAGCCTGGCTGAACTGTGGCTTCGCGGCACCGTTTCACGATACAACAGGAGAAACGGACTGGCGGGCGCGTAATTCTGACGGTAGATCTCGGGGGAGGTGACTGTTCAGGTTTGCGCGCTCAGTCGTCTGCTCCCGCCGCCTTCAAAAGCTCTATTCCCTGCCGCATATTCTCGATCCAGTCGCCCGCGTCATATTCTTCAACCGTAAGGCGAATGGGATGGATGGTTTCGTCGACCGTGACCCAAACCATGTAGTCGAGCGAGTAACTGTCCTTCTGTGTGTCGATGCCGACGCCCGAGCACAGCTCGCGCAATACGGCATCGATTTTTTCACAATCGGGAGTTCGGATCTGCCCCATGGTTTACAAGGGTAGCGAACCCGCGCTGTCAGGCCTGAGCAGCCGCCGAGAGAGGTGCCATCGCCGCCGTTCGCAGAGCCAGACTGGTGGCGTCATCGGGAATTCCGGTCTGCGGAATCCCGGCCTGCTTCTGAAATTGCTGCAATGCTGCACGCGTCAGCGATCCCGGCATACCGTCGATCGGTCCTGGGTGAAAACCGCAAAACGTGAGCAACACCTGAGCACTGCGGATTGTCAGGTCAGGCAGGGCTCCCATGGAGAGCCTCTGAAACTGGCCGCGCAATTTGGCGTCGTATTGGTTTTCGGCGAAGTTCGGACCGTTGTAGCCCCGGGCAAGCGTCGTCCAGTCATGGATGCGGAGCGCGGTATCTAGTTTCGATGCTTTCAGGAACGATGCGAAGGCGAGCAACTGGGCGTCTTCGCTGTCGCACATGGCTGTTACCATCGACTCGACATCGGCGAAGCCCGCAGCCCTGAAGTTCATGCCCATAATCTGACCAAGTCCCCAGGAAGCGCTTTGCAGGGCAGCCTCCCGGTTGAGCGCAATGGCGCGCGCCAGGCGGCCGTACTGGGCGGCGCCGCCGGGTCCGTAGCCGCCGGGAGTCGGGTCGCTGATGTCGCCGTCGTCGAACGCTCCACCGGTCAGGCGGCTGAATATGTGGCGTTCGAAAAGGATGGGAGGGCGGCGGTTCGAGAGAAATCCGCAACCGGACGTTTCGACCGCGAACACGGTCCAGATTTCAGGCGCAGTAACGTTGAGGTGGGTTGCAGCCTGGGCGAGACCCTCACTCGTCAGCGCTTCCGATTTTCCTACAAATTCTGTTGCCATAGATACTCCTGCGGTCCATGAGACCGGTTCCGATAGTATCCAATATTCAGTGAGAAATGTGAGCGGCGCCCGGTGAACAGGGCGCCGCATACTTTACTCTAAAGGGCCTAAGGAACGATCCGGGTAACGTAGGTTCCCCAGTTCGCGAGAACAGTGCGGGAGGTGCTGGGGATCGACTCGGTCGCAATCCAGATGTTGCCGTACTCATCCGCGTATGCTGCCGAGTAATCTCCCCATCGCGAAACACCGCCCGACGACAATGAGGTGAATCCGTCTTCTGGAGCTACGCCGGCGTGCGAAATAGTTACGGGACCGGCGGGGCCGGATTCTCCGACTGTTGCATAGGCGGAACCGGGATAATTATCGGGTCCCGCTAAAGTAAAGCCGACGATTCCCTTCCCCTGATTGTTGACACCGATTGAAGGGAACAGAACGTCTTCGCCATGCACGGACACGTAGCCCTGGTTTGTCATGGATGCAGAAACGCTGTGTCCCTGGATGGATGGCGCAATCACAAAGTAAGCAATACCCGCCCGCAGGGTTGCACCGGATCCGAGGACTGTGTTGACGCCGCTATAGAGATTTCCGTTGGCATACACGACCTGGTTCATGCGATCGTCATTGGTGTTCAAAAGCTGGGGCTGAAAAAAACCGGGACCCGGCTTTTGTCGCGCACTGGGTGGCTGGCCATAAGTCTCAGAGGAGATGACGGTGTAATCCAGCTTGATGGCAGCGGGATTTCCGCTCACCAGTGCGGAGGTGTTGGTAAGTCCCCACACCGCGACACGGTTGTCCAGAGTTCCCGTGAAGTCGAGCGCGCTGACAAAAAATTCCGTATTCTTGAGCTTGCCGTGGCCTGTCGGCGCGTTGGGCGGCGTGTTGGCGGGTTGCAGGGTGTACCAGATTCCTCCGTCAGGAGCTGCGATCGAGCCGGCGTTGATATGAACCACTTTTGCAACGCTGCCGCCGGAAGTCAGCAGATTCTGTTTCGATACGGCGTAGATCTGGGCTCCGTTGAAGCCCGCTGCAAACTGCGGAAACTCGTTGGTCGATATGAAGAATCCGTCGTCATTGAGCCCGATGAGCGGCTGGTCTCCAAAACAAGGGCAATTGGCGTTTGCGGGCGTACCGCGGGTGCCGTCATCTGTCGTATCGATTTTGAAAAGATTCCAGCTTCCGGTGGGGTCGGCTGTTTGACTGACTGCGATTCTGACACTTGAAGGGCCGGTAAAAGCTCCCGTCGCGGGGTTAACGTCGAGTTGAAGAATGGTCAGGAAGAAACGGTTGGTCCCTGCGTCATAGAGGCATTTCGGATCGCTGGTGAAATCGCCGTACTGCCCCGTTGAGCGATTGATTTCAGGCGCGAGACCAAAGAACTGATTCAGCGCGATGACGCCCGTGAGCGGCGAACCCGTGGAAGCGGAAAACACGCGCATCGCCGTGTTTACAGCCTCAACGGCGTAGCCATTGCCTACGCAAAACCCCTGATCGGGCGGTTCAAGACTGAACTGGGTGTTGGCGTATGCGCCCGTTCCCGCCAGACGCTGATCCCGGTGGGAAATTCCAATGAACCCAAAGGTACCTGTGCTGGTGGGGACCAGCGAAGGGCTGGCCGGATCGGCCGCAGCTGTCGGCGCGGTCACCGGGTGTGGCAGCGCGCTGTTGTGGAAGTCGCGGTCATGCTCGTTGCGCGGAATTTCCGCCGAACTTCCATCGGTGCCTACGCCGGCCCCCTGAAAAGATCCGGTTCCGGCGGGAACCAGGTTCTGGAGCGACGTGGTTTGTGCCGAAAGCATGGAAGGCAGCAGGGCAAGCGCGATGGCCGGTATGATGCCGACGCGTGCGCGGGTTGAAACGGTAAAGTGTGGGTTCATTGAGTGTTTTTTGAAACGTGAACAAACATAACACTAAAATATGGAAGCCGCGCAACTCGGCCGTGGTTTTCCGGAGATTTCCATGGAAAGTGAGAGACTTTCTCAGCCCCTCACTGTCCATGTCATTGCGGTCAGAAGTAGAATTTAGCCGCCAGTTGCACCAGCCTCGGGAAATGATTGAACGACTCGGCCCGAAACTGCAACGATCCGGCACGGTGCGAAGCATGTTGCCGTTCGCCAGTTACGAGTAACAGGTCTTATCTTTATTGTCGATATTTCGCGGATCAGCGGTTCGTTTACGAATGCGCGTTTCAATTCTTACCTGCAGCCGATCCGACTTGTACTTACCCTGCTGAATCAGGATATTTGTGACGCCCTGGTAAATCGGATCGGGGCGAAACGCTTCCACGTTGGGAGCCAGGTGCCACCGTTATTACAAACGCATTCAGTTGCCCAGATCGGGATGCAGCAGTTTCCTGATCTCAGGCTTTGCAAGATCGGCTTTGGTGACCACCACAGCGCTCAGGTCCATTCTCCTGGCCGGGGTCTTGCCATTCAGTTTCTCCGTAATCGCCCTGACGCCCTCGTACCCGATCCTAAACGGGTCCTGCGCCACGAGCGCGTCAATCACGCCCGAATTTAAATCCTCCACCAGGCCCTCGCTGGCATCGAAGGCAACGAACTTCACTTTGCCTGCCAGTCCGCGCGACTTCAATGCCTGCGCGGCGCCAACGGAGCTCGGCTCCGACGATGCAAAGATCCCGTCGAGCGCCGGATGAGCGGTCAGAATGTTCTCCGTCGACGCCAGTGCTTTGGCCCGATCCGCCATGCCGTATTGCTCGGCAACCAGCTGAATTGCCGGGAATTCGCGCGTCATCACGTCTTTGAACCCGCGCTCCCGGTCCATGGTTGAGGCGCTGCCCGGCGCGTGCTCAATCATGGCGATGTTCCCCCTGCCGTTCAACAACTGCCCCAGCTTGCGCGCGCCCATCTGTCCGGCTTCGAAATTGTTGGTCGCAACGAACGTCACGTAGTTCGTGGAATCCACGCCGGAATCGAACACCACCACCGGCACATTTTCGCGGACTGCCCGATCGAGCGAGGCGTTCAGCGTGGTACGGTCGTCAGCGGCCACCACCACGCCATCCACGTGCCGGTTCAGCATCGAATCGAAGATCTCGAGCTGCCGGCTGTAGTCGGTCTCATTCGGAGGCCCGTCCCACATAATCTCCTCATGAAACTCCTTCCCGGCAGCGGCCGCGCCCGCGTGTACCGATTGCCAGTACACGTGCGACGTTCCTTTGGGAATTACCGCAATCCGGCGCTGTTTTTGGCGGTTACACGAAAGAGCGGTCAGGCAAAGCGCGAAGATGATCGCCGCCTTACATTGCACACCAGCCTCCGTCGATCAGGATGTCCGTGCCGGTGATGAAGCCCGCGTCATCGCCGCACAGGAAGGCCGCAAGCGCGCCAATTTCTTCCACCCTGCCCCAGCGCCCCACGGGGATCTTCGAAATGAACTGCGCGTTCAGTTCGGGGTTCTGCAAAATGGGCGTGTTCATTTCCGTCGCGAACGGACCTGGTGAAATTCCGTTGACCGTAATCCCCTGCGTGGCCAGTTCCAGGGCCAGCGATTTCGTGAGGCCCAACAGCGCGGCCTTTGTGGACGAATATGCCGTCCGCTGCGGCAGCGAGACGTGCGCCATGATCGACGTCATATTCAGGATGCGGCCGTAACCGGTGCCCTTCATGTGCGGCACGAACGCGCGGCACATCAGGAATACGCTGGTCAGGTTGGTGTCCTGCACGCCTTTCCATTCCTCGAGCGTAAAGTCGGTAATGTCCTTACGGAGATTGGTGCCGGCGTTGTTGATGAGAATCTGCACCTTACCGACTTGTGAACTCACCTCGGCCTCAAGTTCCCGGACGCGGTCTTCACTGGTCACGTCGGCCGCAAACACGCTCGCCTTACCGCCTGCCGCAACAACCTCTTTTGCGACATCTTCAAGCTTGCCCTTATCGCGCGCAACCAGCAGCAAATGCGCCCCCTGCTGCGCCAGCGCGATCGCCATGGCCCGTCCAAGTCCTTTGCTGGCGCCAGTGATAAGGGCTTTGCGCCCGTTCAAAGCTGTGTTATTCATGAAGACGAAATTGTATCGGATAGCATAAGACAATCCCAAGCGATGCGAGAACTACAGATTTTATCCCCGGACGGCAAGAGCCGCATCGTTCCGCTCAATACCGAAAGGATTACGCTGGGGCGTTCCAGCGCGTCCGAACTGAGCTTTGCCGACGATAACGGCCTTTCGCGCCAGCATCTCGCGCTCGAACGCGAGGGTGAAGACCAGTGGCATCTGCAGGACCTCGGCAGCAAGAACGGCACCATTCTGAACGGCGCCAAGGTAGTCGGCCGGATCGCTCTCCAGCCCGGCGACCGCATCATGGCCGGTCATCTGATTCTGATCTATTCGGGCGCGCACGCGGCTCCCATCTCAAAGCCGGTGGTCACGTTCGATGTGAACGAAGAGCCCGAAGAAAAGACCAGTTCCTCCACTGTCATCACGAATCTCGAGGGCGTCATCCAGCCCGACAAGGCTACCGGTGACGCAGGGTTCGCGGCGGCCCAGGTCTCGGCTCTCATTCGCGCAGGCAACGAACTCGCGGGTCACCGCCCGCTGCCGGAATTGTTCCGGTTCATTCTCGACCTCTCGATCCAGACCGTTAAGGCTGACCGTGGCGTGCTGATGACCCTCGAAGACGGGGAACTGGTGGTCAGGGCGAACAAAGGCGAGGGCTTCCACATCAGCACCGCAGTCCGGGACAGGGTGCTGAACACGGGGATGTCTGTGCTGGTTCGCGACACCTCGATCGACGATGCCTTCCGCGAACGCCGCAGCATTGTCGAACAGAATATCCGCACGCTCATGGCGGTACCGCTGCAGACGCGCGACAGAATCATCGGTCTGATTTATGTCGATTCGCCTTCCCTGCTCCGCGAATTCACGAAGGACGATTTGAACGTTCTGACGGTGATGGCGAACGTCGCCGCGATCCGTATCGAACACACCCGGTTTGCGGAAGTGGAACAGGCGCGGCAGTTGATGGCGCGCGATCTCGATCAGGCGGCCGAAATTCAGCAGGGCTTGCTGCCTTCGGTTGCGCCCGTGATCCGGGGACTGGAACTGGCCGGGCACAATGCTCCGTGCCGCACCGTCGGCGGCGATTACTACGACTTTTTCCCGTATGAAGGCAGCCGCGTCGCCATGGTGCTCGGCGATGTTTCGGGCAAGGGTATGCCGGCGTCGCTGCTGATGATGGGGCTGCAGGCGCGGGTGCAGGTTCTGATCGAAGAGCCGAAGAATCTCGCCTCGGTCATGACACGCCTGAATCGGATTACGTCCGCGAATTGCCCGTCGAACCGGTTTATCAGCTTCTTCTTCTGTATTCTGGATGGCGACACCGGCGAATTGACGTTTTGCAACGCCGGACACAATCCACCTTTGATCATTCGGGCGGATGGCAAATGGGAAGAGCTATCCGGGGGCGGTCCGGTACTGGGAATACTACCGACCGTTGAGTACCAGGAACACCGGATCAGGCTTGAGGTTGGCGACACGCTGGTGATCTATAGCGATGGGGTCACCGAAGCCGCAAACATGGCGCAGGACGAGTTCGAAGTTGAGCGGCTTGCGCAGTGCGTAGTCGAAAACCGGGAGCGTTCGGCGGCAAAAATCGTGGAAGCGGTCAATAAAGCTGTGGCCGAGTATACTTCAGTAGCACCACAATCCGACGACATTACGCTGGTGGTTGCGCGGCGTGTCGCATTGTGAAACAGTGTGCCGATTCTGTTGCATTCATTGTTCTGAAGCACCATACTAGTGCGTAGTGCGTTCGATCACGCACTGTTGGAGCTTAATTTGGCTGTTGCCGCCTCTCGCTCTTCACTTACTGGCGCACTTCTCCGTGCAGCTTTACCCGTTAACAGACATTCTGTTCTACCGTTTCTCCGTGGATTATCGCTGGATGAGCTGTCCTGTCTGGCCGAGTTTCAGGGTGCTTGTCTGCTCGAAGCCATCGATGGCAGTGCTCCAAATCCTTACCGCCTTCTGGCTGAATTCTTCGACCCCGACTCATTCGACCGCTGGCAAAACCCGCATGACCGCGCGCACAAGACCTTTGTCGTTCTTGAATGGCTCGGCTACACTGTCTCCCCTCCCCGCCTGAGGGTTCTCAGCAAATCCACTCAATCTGTCTAGCTTTTCGCCGGAAGTCGTGAGAATTACACGGCGCCGGGCGACTAGTTTATTTGCGCTTTCGCGAGCCGCTTCTCGTCCCTTTTTCGGGTCTCGCCGCCGGCATCGTCCTCGGTGAATTCTGCCGCTTGCCGTCAGGCAGTTGTGCGGCCGCTGCTGCCACGCTGGGTCTCATAGCGGCACTTGCAAGCCGCTCCGCCCGCCAGGTCGCCTTCCCTGCGGCTTGCTGTGCGCTGGTGTTCGCCGGCACCGCTGTTGTCCGCACCGCGTCCGCTCCGCCAAAGCTTTCCGTTCCCGATAACGTACCCACCATTCTGCAGGGCTGTGTCATCGAACCGGCTCTGGTGGCGGCGGACCGGGAAAGGTTCGTCGTCGAACTTGCACCCGCGCGCCCGGGCGCAGGTTTCGCTTTTCGCCAAAGGTGAGCAACCCTTCCCCGATCTGCCGTATGGCGTGCCGATCGAATTCACCGCAAAGGTCAGGACGCCGCATAACTTCAACAACCCGGGTTCCTTCGATGCGGTCCACTATCTCGCACGGCAGGACGTATTTTGGACCGCCTCGGCCGACGCCGCGGCTGTCAAAATCCTGCCTGGCCGCTGCGGGAACGGCTTTTCGCGCATGATTTTCGGACTCCGATCCGCCGCGCTGACGCGCCTCGATTCTCTCTACGCGAACGACCCTTATTCGAACGGCATGATGCAGGCCGTGCTGATCGGAGCCACCGCCAAACTGGACAGGCTCTGGACCGAGGATTACCGCTCGACCGGAACCTTCCACGCGCTTGTCATATCCGGCAGCCACGTCGCGGTGCTCGCAGCCGTTTTCCTTTTTTTCCTGCGGATCCTCGCCGTGCCGCGCGGCGTTGCGCTTGCCGCCACCATTCTGGTGGCCTGGCTATATACGGGGATCACCGGATGGCAGGCGCCGGTGCTGCGTTCGGCGGCGGGCATGTCGCTCTATGCAATAGGTCGGATCTTCTTCAGGGAAGGGCGTCTGCTCAACATTCTGGCGGCGGTGGCACTGATCTTCGTGGTTGTGGACCCGGAACAGCTCTTCGACCCCAGTTTTCAGTTGTCGTTTCTCGCGGTGGCGCTGATTGGCGCATTCGTTGTACCGGCCCTTGATGCGACATCCGCGCCCCTGGCCAGGGGGTTGGCAGACCTTGAGGACGTTCGCAAAGACATCCGCCTACCACCCAAAACCGCCCAGTTCCGGATTGAAATGCGATTGCTCTCCGCCACTGTTCCATGCAAGATCGGTGGGTTCATGGTGCTTCTGGGAGCGCGGGTCACCCTTTATCTTTGGGAGATATTCATCACCTCGTTTTTCATCCAGATCGGCCTTGCGTTGCCCATGATCGTGTACTTCCACAGGCTGTCGCTCTCGGGGCTCTCCGCGAATGCGGTGGTTGTGCCGGTCCTGAGCGCCGTCGTGCCCGTCGGCTTCCTGGCCATCCTGCTCAACTCACACGGGCTCGCGGTGGTCTGCGCATGGCTGCTCAATATCTCACGTTGGGCGGTCGGCGTTCACGCCCGCTTCGAGCCGGATTGGCGTATCCCTTCACCGCCCGTTTGGCTCGCGGCGTTGTTCGCGCTGGCCCTGATTGTTGCCGCGGTGCGTTGTAAATCGAAGTTGCCGCGGGTGACCGCGTGGGCTGCTGCCGCTGTCGCGCTCGGCGTGATTGTGCTGCACCCCTTCGCCCCTGAAACGGATAAGAACAGATTCGAACTGGACGCAATCGATGTTGGCCAGGGCGACAGCCTGCTGGCCGCGTTCCCCGATGGCAAGCTCATGCTGATCGATGCGGGCGGCATCCCGTCGTTCGGACGCACTCACAAATCGAATATCGATATCGGCGAAGACGTTGTCTCCCGCTACCTCTGGACGCGGTCCATAAAACGGCTGGATATTGTCGCGATGACACACGCCCATGAGGACCATATGGGCGGCATGAGCGCTGTGCTCAGGAACTTCCGGCCGAAGGAGTTGTGGACGGGAGCCGTGCAGGAGAGTCCCGAATGGCAGGGGGTCCGTGAAACTGCGCGCGGGCTGGGAATTCCGATACGCGAAATGCGGCAGTCGAATCCGTTCGCTTTCGGCGGCGCGACCATTCAGGTGCTCGCGCCCGAGCCTGCCTACGAATCTGAAATAAAGCCGAAGAATGACGATTCGCTCGTCATGCGCATTGAGTACAAAGCGAATTCATTTCTCCTCACCGGTGACATGGAAAAGAAGGTGGAGGAGCAGCTGTTTTATGAGGGCGCGTTTCAACATGCGGACGTTCTGAAAGTGGGGCACCATGGCAGCCGCACTTCGAGCACGCCCGATCTGCTCGACGCCGTTCACCCGGCGTTTGCGGTAATCTCGGCGGGGTTTGAGAACAGCTATGGACATCCGCATCCCCACACGCTCGATGTTCTGGAACAGCGGCATATCGCCACGTTTCGAACGGATGAGCTTGGCCTGATTCGCATCAGTGCGGACGGCAAACACATCGAAGTACGTTAAGGCGCCCACGCGGATCAGAGGCCGAGGCTTTTCAGAAAGTTCCTTGCGATTTCCCGCGCCGGGCGGTGTTTACCGTCGAGTTCGTAATTCAGCCGCCGCATGGCATCGCTCGTGATCTTGCCCGACAGCCCGGCAAGCGCCTGGCGCATGCCCGGAAATTGTTGCTCCGCTGCTTCCCTCACCACCAGAGCGCATTCGTAGGGAGGAAAATAGTGCCGGTCATCGTCGAGCACGGTGATCGGCAGGATTGACAACATGCCATCCGTGCTGTTTCCCGCCACCATATCCACTTGTTTCTTGGAAAGCGCCTGATACAGCAGGCCCAGATCCATTGACTTCGGAGAACCGCTCATTCGCAGGCCGTACGTCGCGAGTAAGCCGGGCAGGCCGTCTGCGCGATGCGCGAACTCGTAGCCCGCGCCAAGCTTCCAGGCCCGCACGTGCGCCGCTTCGGACAGGGTCTCGCCCGTCCTTCCATCTTCCGCGCGGATGGCTATCGCGAAAGTGTTTTCAAAGCCGAGCGGGTCAAGCCACTCGAGCGACCACTGCCGGTAACCTTTTCGAACGATCTCAAGCACTTCGCGCGGATTCTTTCGCGGGGGCTGCTTCAGGACTGAGGTCAGGGCTGTTCCCGTGTATTCCGGGTAGACGTCGATCTCTCCGCTCACGATTGCCTGCTGGGCGAGCAGTGTCCCGCCCAAATCGAGCTTGCGGCTGACATGCGCATGGAGATGGTTTTCGAGTTGTTGGGCCACTATTTCACCGAGGATCAGTTGCTCTGAAAAGTTCTTCGAGCCAACTCTGATGCGTGGTTCACGCGAACAGCCTGTGCTCAGCAGCAAAGAGCAGATCGCGACCATATAACGGCAATGACTGGTTACCACTTTTTTTCCAGCCAGCTGAGCAGACCGTCGGCCGCGAGCGCGAGAAGCGCGGCCGGAAGCGCGCCCGCCAGGATTTGTACCTTGTCCACAGAAGCGATGCCGCGGAAGATGAAAACACCCAGCCCACCCGCACCGATCGCCGCTGCAATGGTGGCCGTTCCGATCGTTGTAACGGTTGCGATCCGCAGCCCGGAGATGATGGTGGGCGCAGCCAGCGGAAGTTCCACCATTTTGAGAATCTGACGGCGTGTCATACCCATCGCAACCGCGGAGTCCCGCACGGAAGGGTCCACGCCGAGCAGGCCAGTCACGGTGTTGCGCAGAATCGGGAGCACTGCGTACACAACCAGAGCAATGATTGCTGTGTGTTGCCCGATGCCTCCGATGAAAGGAATTGGGATCAGGAATCCAAACAGGGCAAGGCTTGGAATCGTTTGCCCGATGTTTGCGATTCCGAGCGCGATGCGGCGCCATCCAGGTCTTGCCGCAATAGCTATCCCGAGGGGAATCGCGATGGCTGCAGCGATCACGATGGCGCTGAACACCAGAATCAGGTGTTCGAGCAGCAATTGAGGCAGCTCATCGAGAACGTCGCTCAGCAGGTCAATCATTCAGCACATCGAGGAACGCCCGGGCTTCGGGATGGTT
The DNA here is from genome assembly GCA_963840735.1 of Terriglobia bacterium. Classification (GTDB taxonomy): domain Bacteria; phylum Acidobacteriota; class Terriglobia; order Bryobacterales; family Bryobacteraceae; genus BOG-234. The sequence goes on along the minus strand of CAWIZX010000008.1, from coordinate 388,961 downwards.
GCTGCGGCCGAACTCGTCAGGCGTCCCGATAAACGCGAGCGTGCCTTCGTGAAGCAAGGCGATTCTGGAAGCCAGTTTCATCGCCTCGCGCACATCGTGCGTGACGAAGACCGACGTCTTGCCGTAATCGGCGCGCAGCCTTAGAAACTCGCGCTGCAGGTCGAGTCTGGTTACGGGGTCGAGTGCCCCGAAGGGCTCATCGAACAGAAGAATTGTCGGGTCTGCCGCGAGCGCTCTGGCAACCCCGACGCGCTGCCGTTGCCCTCCCGATAACTCACGAGGCATGCGGTCCGCATAGTCGGCCGGATTGAGCGAAACGCTGTTCAGAAGCTCCGCCACTCGCCGGTCGATCTTATCCTTCGGCCACCCTTCAAGCCCTGGTACCAGACCGATATTTCGCGCCACGCTGAAGTGCGGGAACAGCCCGCTTTCCTGAATCACGTAGCCAATGGAGCGCCTCAGCTTCACCAGGTCTTGCGCGGTCGTGGCTTTTCCAGCGACCAGAACCTCGCCTGCGGAAGGCAAGATCATGCCGTTGATCAGGCGCAGGGCGGTCGTCTTGCCGGAACCGCTGCGTCCAAGCAGGACCAGCGTTTCGCCCGTCTCAATGGTCAGCGAAAGTCTATCGAGGATGGTTCTGCCGCCGACCCGGAATGTTGCCTGCGCGAAATTCTACCGCGCTCATGCCGTGAAGAGCGTTTCAGAGAAGCACCAGTCGTGTCGAGCCATTGCTGCGAATGTCTCCAGCCGGCTTGTTCCCCAAGCCTTTGGATTTCGGAGGCGCGGAACTTGTGTGACGATTCGGTCCAGATACTTTCTCCGGCTTCGAATGCAACGGTCATATTCAGCGCGCGGATGGGAACTTTCTGAGCCACCAGCGAGCGCAGATGCATTTCAACTCTCGCGGCCGCTCATCGTAGCGTGCCTCATGGGCAAACTGCGCCAGTTGAAATTCCGCGTCGAGCTCGCGGTTCATCCGCGCAAGCAGGTTCAGGTTGAATGCCGCGGTCACGCCGATCGAATCGTCATAGGCCCGCAACAGTGTTGCCTTCGGCTTCACCAGATCGGCTCCCAGCAGCAACGAATCGCCCTCATCGACGCGCTGCCGGATGCTGCGCAGGAATGGCACGGTCTCTTCGCGGTTGAAGTTGCCGATGGTGCTGCCAAGGAACAAGATGAGCACCTGTTCACCTGGGCGTCTGTCCTCAAGCGCGAGATCGATGCCGTCAAGATAATCGGCCTCGATGGGTTCAATGGACACGCCCTCAAGACTGGCGAGAGCCGCTTCGCAGCAATCGAGTGCCGCCCGTGAGATATCGATCGGCGCATAGCGGACCTGTTCGCCGCGCTTTGCGGCCTCTGACAGAAGATGACGGGTCTTGCTCCCTGTCCCGCTGCCGAGTTCAACAATGAGCTTTGGATGCCCCGCAGCTGTGATGATTTCGTGTGCTGCGGACTTGAGCAGCGCACCATCCGCGCGAGTGAGGCCATACTCGGGCAGAAGCGTGATCACTTCGAACAGCGAAGACCCAACGGCGTCATACAGCCAGCACGCCGGAATAGTTTTCTGGCCGCGCCTGGTCAGGCCTTGCAGTACGTCTTCAGCAAACGCCGACGCGGGCGTTGCAATGGCCTGTACCGGCATTCTTAGTCGTTCCTCATCAGGCGAAAGCCCGCGTACATGTAGGGATATTCCGGCCGGAACCAGTTGCGAAAGCTTGGGCGCGTCAGCAGCGCGGCGGTTCGCGGTGACGCCCCTTTCATCACGTAGTGTTCGCCGTCGAAAAAGTCTGCGGAATAGCCAGGATAAAACGGATGTGCTTCGAAGCCTTCAAAGGGCGCGAAGACATCGTTCGTCCACTCCCAGCCATTGCCGACCATTTGAGACGGAACGCCGTCATTTGTCGCCTGCGCGTATACGGAGACGGGGTCCCAGCCACGATTGTCGAAGTTATCCCGGTTCGCATCCGGTGCCGCCTGTGCAGCCGCCCGCTGATACTGCGCTTCGCTCGGAAGAGACGAACCGCGCCACTTCGCGAACGAGTCCGCCTGGTTCCACGTCACCCAGGCAGGACAACCGAGCGGCAATGGATAGCGTTCGAACATCCCGCGAAAGTAGAACCGGTCGCCTTCGCGTGCCCAGAAGTTTGGGATGGGGCCGCCTTCACGCACAAACGCGAGATACTCGCCGTTAGTGATCTTGAATTTCGTGATACCGAATGCGGGCACCTGGACCGTGTGCGCGGCATACTCGTTATCCCAACCGAAGCCGCCGCGTGTTTTTCCAAGAACCGTTTCTCCCGCCTCAATCGTCACCATCGGATTCCCAGGTACATCGGTAGATGATGGCAGGGGCGCGGCAGATGCACGTTTCTTATCGTAAGGCAGGTTGTGCATCAGATACGCAAACGTTTCCGCGTGCATTTGCCTGTGCTCGATGGCCATTTGCAGCAGATCGCAGTCCAGTTCGTTCAGGTGCCGGTCGATCCAGCCGCGCGTGCGTGCGCGGTATTGGTCTACCTCTCCGCGCCCCGGCCAATCGGACGCGCTGTCGGCGGGAGCCTTGCCGAGAGGCGGATCGATGCCACGTTCAAAGAGGGTGTCGAACTCCGGGCGGAACGCCTTCTCACTCTTGGACCGCCGCGCCAGCAGGTTCCAGTCGAAGGCCTCAAAATGCCCCAGGTAAAAGATCAGCCGGTGCCGCTCCTGAATCGGGCGTGCGTAGATGGTTTCAGGGTCGATCAGGTCGAAAAGCAGGTCCGTCTCAGCACGCGCGCGCACCAATTCCCCTCGGAGAGCCTCATGGCGGTGCATCGACCCGTATGGTAGCAATCAGGCTGCCTCTGTGTCATTTGAAACCCGGTCACGGGCATGCGGTCGATTGTCGGGTCACCGACGGTGGAAGTTTATTTTGCCAGCAGGATCAACCACTTGGCCTTCCGGGCCGGTCCCAGCTCCGAATCCGGCGTTTACTATCTCGCCATGAAGACTTTTCTTTCAATATTCAACGCGTTTCCGTCGATTCTGCAGGCCGTTCAGGCTGTCGAAGTCGCGGTTCCTCTGTCCAAAGCCGGCCAGCAGAAAATGGACCTCATTCTTGGCGCCGCCGCCACCGCATGGGAACTCAGCCAGATTGAACAGCAACTCTCGAAGAACAACACGCTGAATGCGGTTCAGGCGATTGCGAACCTCACGGTTGCGAGCCTGAATGCCTCGGGCGTATTTAAGCCGACTGCGCCACCCGCACCTGTATCATCGAACTAATGTCCGTTGTAGCCGAAAACGTCGTTGAACTCGAGAAGCAGTATCTGCTGCAGAATTACGCCCGTCATCCCCTCGTACTACATCGCGGCGACGGCCCGTATATGTGGGATGTTGAAGGCAAACGTTATCTCGATTTCATCGCCGGCATCGGCGTCAATGCGCTCGGGCAGAACCACCCGCGCATCGTCGCGGCTATTCAGGAGCAGGCCGCGCGCCTGATCCATACTTCCAACCTGTTTTACAACGAGTTTCAGGGGCCGCTCGCGCGGAAGATCGCGCAGGTGAGCGGCCTCGAACGGACGTTCTTCACCAACAGCGGCACCGAATCGACCGAGGGCACGCTGAAAATGATGAAGGCCCACGGGCACGATATTCATCCCGATAAGTTTGAAATCGTCACGCTGAACAACTCGTTTCACGGCCGTTCCACCGGGGCTATTTCGATCACTGGCCAGCCGAAGTATCGCAAAGATTTCGAGCCCCTCATGCCCGGCGCCGTCTTCGTCGAAGCGAACGACATTGCCGCGCTCGAAGCTGCCGTTACGGAGCGCACCGCCGGCATCTGCATCGAATGGATTCAGGGCGAAGGCGGCGTGCTGCCCATGGATCCGGCTTTCTGCAGGCGCGCCCGTGAACTTGCGGACAAGTTCGATGCCCTGCTCTGCTTCGACGAAATCCAATGCGGTGTCGGGAGGACGGGCAAGTACTTCGGTTATCAACTGATCGATCCGCCTGTGATGCCTGACATTATGACCGCCGCCAAGCCGCTCGCCTGCGGGTTGCCGCTCGGGATTATTACGGCGAACGAGAGGGCGGCCAGATCCATCCGGCCCGGTATGCACGGCTCGACATTCGGGGGCAATGCGCTTGCGGCCAGAGTCGCTCTGGAGTTTTTCGATATTCTGGACGAATTGTTACCGCAGGTGACCCGTGTGGGCGAGTACTTCCGGATGCGCCTGAGCGAACTTGCGAAGCGGTTCTCGTTTATCAGGCAGGTGCGCGGATTCGGGCTGATGGTCGGCGTCGAATTATCGATGCCCGGCAAGGATATTGTGAATCGCGCCATGCAGGCCGGTTTGCTGCTCAACTGCACGCATGAAACGGTCCTGCGTTTCCTGCCGCCCTATATCATCACCGGAGCGGCACGTTGATGAGGCGGTCGAAATCCTGGAAAAGGTTTTCGCGACGGTATAGCTAGAGCAATTCTTCGCGGCCGTTCTTTTCCAGCAACTTCACGATGGCGCCGACTTTTTGCGCCTCGCCGCGGTCCGCGATCAGAAGCGCGTCCGGCGTATCGACCACGATCAGGTTGTTGACGCCAAGCAGCGCAACGATCTTTTTACCGCAATCGATGTAGTTGCCCGTCGAATCGGCGGAGAGCAGTTCTGACCGGGAAGCATTGCCATCGGCATCGTGCGGCAGGAGTTCGTAGACCGCGTCCCAGCTTCCAACATCGTTCCACCCGAACTCGGCGCAAGCGACACCGACAACGTTGGCCGCATGTTCCATCACGCCGTAGTCGATTGAAATGTCCTCGCAGAGCGGGAAGGCAAGCGCGAACTGTGAAGCGAAGTCGGGATGTTCGAAGGCGGGGAGGCTCGAAATAATGGTTGCGATCTTCGGGAGGAACTCGCGGATCGCGGCCAGAGCGGTCGAGGGGCGCCAGAAGAACATGCCCGCATTCCAGTAGAAATTTCCGGCTTTGAAAAACCGCTTCGCCTTGGGCTTCTCCGGTTTCTCGCGGAAGCTCTTCACGGGAATTGCGTCCAGAGAGCCGCCTTCGGTTCCTTTGGGAAATTCGATGTAGCCGTAGCCGGTTTCAGCCCAGCGCGGCTTGATGCCCAGCACTCCGATGTTGCCCTTTTCAGCGGCCTTGAACGCCGCGCGAACCATACTCAGATACCGCCGCGGCTGACCGATCACGTGATCCGAAGGGAAGACACCGAACACCGCATTGGGGTCGATCGATGCAGGATATGCGCAGCGAGCGCGATCGCCGGAGCCGTGTTGCGCTGGGCGGGTTCCGCAATGATCTGCGATTGCGGCACGTCGGGCAGTTGCCGGACAATCTCGTCGCGGACGAAATCGTTGGTCAGAATCCAGATACGCTCGGCCGGAATCAGCGGCTTCAGCCGCTCCACCGTTTCCTGAATCAGCGACCATTCGCCCGTGACGTTCAGAACCTGTTTGGCGTGCCGCTTGCGGCTGCGCGGCCAGAAACGCGTTCCGCGCCCGCCGGCGAGTATCAGGCGTAGTAATTTGCCCTCGCCATCGAGACCTCTATTGAACGGGGTAGCTGTGGATCAGACGAAGCGTCCGGCTCCAGCGCGTTTTGGTGGGGAAGTGAATGATGACGTCGATCAGGTGCGGAATCGTGACGGACGGATTGGAAAGGTCTTCTGTGCTGGCGTCGTACGACCAGTAAATAACCAGCGGCTTGCCGATGATGTTCTCGCGCGGCACGAAGCCCCAGTAACGGCTGTCGAGCGATTGGTCGCGGTTGTCGCCCATGGCAAAATAATGACCGGGCGGTACCACTACTTCGCCGTTCTTCACGTCGTGTTCCAGCATCGCCTGCGCGGGAGGATAGAGCGGAGTATTCGGGATCGGCCGGGAAATTATCGCGATAGGAATCGATGTAATCGAGCTTGTGAACCACGTACGGCTCGTTGAGCGCATGGCCGTTCAGGTACAGACCTTCTTGTTTTGCAGGTGGATCCGGTCGCCCGGAACACCCATGACGCGCTTCACGAAGGTCTGCTTGATATCGATGGGATAGCGGAACACGATGATGTCGCCGCGATGCACATCGCTGTACGGCAGGATGTTCTTCGTAACGGCGCCGCCGGGAGCAAACGCCAGCTTGTCGACCAGCAGGTGATCGCCGACCAGCAGCGTGTCTTCCATCGAACCGGTCGGGATCACGAAAGCCTGGACCAGCGTTGTGGTGCCGAAGAGCAGAAGGATGATGGTGACCGTCCACTCGGCAATAAAGCCGCGCGGCGGTTCGGTTGGCTTCGTTTTGTAATCCGCTTCAGGGGTGGTGGTCGCTACAGAATTTGAACTTTCCACGAACTCCTATTGTAGCGGGAACGGCTTCTCGGAAAATGGCTTTGAATTTTCGAATCAGCGCCCGCGCGGTGCGGCGACCGGCATTGCTTTCGGTGGGCCGGACTGCGCCTGCGGTACAGCCTGTGGACCGGGAGTCCCGTTCAGCGGCTGCTCATTTCTTAGCAGCCCGAGCGCTTTCCGCAATTCCGTCTCGATGTTGTTCCGGATATCGGGGTTGTCCTTCAGGAACTGGCGGGCGTTCTCGCGCCCCTGTCCGATGCGCTCGCCCTTGTAGCTGAACCACGAACCGCTCTTCTCGATCACGTTCTGCGCCACGCCCAGATCGATCAGATCGCCTTCCTTCGAGATGCCCTCGCCGTAAATGATGTCGAACTCGGCTTCGCGGAACGGCGACGCCAGCTTGTTCTTCACCACCTTGACCTTGGTGCGGTTGCCGACCACCGCGTCGCCATCTTTGATCGCCGCAATGCGCCGGATATCCAGCCGCACCGACGAATAGAACTTCAGCGCGCGGCCGCCGGTGGTGGTTTCCGGACTGCCGAACATCACGCCGATCTTTTCGCGGATCTGGTTGATGAAGATCAGGCAGGTCTTCGATTTCGAAACCATGCCGGTCAGTTTCCGCAGCGCCTGCGACATCAGCCGCGCCTGCAGGCCCATGTGCGAATCGCCCATCTCGCCGTCGAGTTCGGCCTTGGGAACCAGCGCCGCGACCGAATCCACCACCAGCACGTCGATCGAGCCCGAGGCAACCAGCGCCGCCGTGATTTCGAGCGCCTGCTCGCCGTAATCCGGCTGCGAGACCAGCAGGTTGTCGACATCCACGCCCAGCTTCCGCGCATAAGCCGGATCGAGCGCATGCTCCACGTCGATGAACGCCGCCATGCCGCCGCGTCTTCTGCGCTTCGGCGATCACCTGCAGCGCGATGGTCGTTTTACCCGACGATTCCGGTCCGTAGATTTCGCAGATGCGGCCGCGCGGAAAGCCGCCGGTGCCGAGCGCCGCATCGAGCGAAATCGATCCCGTCGAAATCACCGAAACCGGAACGATGGCGTCCTTCGCGCCCAGCCGAAGAATCGAGCCCTTTGCCGAACTGCTTTTCAATCTGGCCGAGGGTCGCTTCCAGTGCGCGTGCGCGTTCTTTTTCGTCCATGAAGCGGTCTCCTTAAAATGCGAACAAAAGGCGAAAGTTGAGTTATAGCAATGAAAGCGGCGAATTACTCAACGCTGAATTACTCAACCCGGTAGTTCGGGCGCTTCTTTGGTGATGATCACGTCGTGCACGTGGCTTTCGCGCAGCCCGGCGGGAGAAACGCGCACGAAACGTCGCTTTCTCCTGCATCAGCGGAATCGTCCGGCACCCGCAATAGCCCATGCCCGCTTTCAACCCGCCCACCAGCTGATAAACCAGATCGGCAAGCGGACCCTTCGATGCCACGCGGCCTTCGATGCCCTCCGGCACCAGCTTCTGCGTTCGGATCGAGGCGCATAGCGGTCCGTGCTGCCCGGCGGCCATCGCGCCCAGCGAGCCCATGCCGCGATAGCTCTTGAACGTGCGGCCCTGGTAAAGAATCGTTTCGCCCGGGCTTTCGTCCGTGCCGGCCAGCAGGCTGCCGATCATGACGGTTCCGCCGCCGGCCGCGATGGCCTTGGTGACGTCGCCCGAGAACTTGATGCCGCCATCGGCAATCAGCGGGATGTCGGCTTCCCGCGCCGCCCGGCTGCAGGCGGCAATCGCCGTGAGCTGCGGCACGCCCGCGCCCGAAACGATCCGCGTGGTGCAGATCGAGCCCGGTCCGATGCCCACCTTGATGCCATCCACGCCCAGATCGATCAGCTCGCGCGCGGCTTCGTAGGTGCCGATGTTGCCGGCAATCAGCTGCACTTCCGGCAGGCGCCTTCTTGACCGCCTTCACGGCTTCGAATCACGCGGATGCTGTGGGCATGCGCGGTATCGATGGCGATCACGTCCACTTTGCGGCGCACCAGTTCCTGCGCGCGCTCGAGAAAATCGCCCGTCGCGCCGATCGCCGCGCCCACGCGCAGGCGGCCCTGCTCATCCTTCGCGGAATTCGGATACTTCAGCTTCTTCTGAATATCCTTGACGGTGATCAGGCCCTTGAGGATGTAGTCCTCGTCCACCACCAGCAGCTTTTCCACGCGATGCCGGTGCAGAATCTCTTCAGCCTGTTCGAGCGTGGTGCCGACCGGAACCGTGATGAGGTTGTCCTTCGTCATCACGTCTGAAATCGGCATGTCGAAGCGCGATTCGAAACGCAGATCGCGGTTGGTCAGAATGCCCACCAGCTTGCCGTCTTTGGTGACCGGAACGCCGGAAATGCGGTAGCGCTCCATCAGCGCCAGCGCATCGGAAATTCTTCTTGTCGGGCCCGATCGTGATGGGGTCGACGATCATGCCGCTTTCACTGCGTTTGACGCGGTCCACTTCTTCGGCCTGCCGCTCGATCGGACATGTTGCGATGAATGAAGCCCATGCCGCCCTGCTGCGCGAGCGCGATGGCGAGATGCGATTCCGTCACAGTGTCCATCGCGGCGCTGACGATGGGGATGTTCAGAGGAATTTTGCGGGTCAGACGGGTTCGGGTGTCCGCCTCGGCGGGCAGAACTTCGCTCCAGGCCGGTACGAGGAGCACATCGTCGAAGGTGAGCCCTTCGGGGATCGCGTGCAGGAATCATGCGTTGTTTACTCAGTGTAACGTGGGCTGAATTCGAAGCCGCTTACTTCAGCGGCGAACATCTTCGTCTTTATCGGCGGCGAATAACTCGGACCACATGTCGCCGTGCTGCGTCCACGCGGGTGTAACTTTGCCGGAAATCTGTAGTTCTTCGACATTCAGTTTTCCGTGGCCATACGGGCAGATGTATTCGAGCTGCGGGCGTCCGAGCTGAAGCATATAGCCCCAGGAGCCCGTCTCGATCGGCATTCGCAGACGCCTTAAACAAGTCCGGCAGCGATAGCGCTGATCCCATATTGCCAGGTAGACGAGCCCGTAGGAAAAGAGGAACCACACGAGTACCAGCGTTGTGTACGGCAGGTTATAGCAGAACTGATACTGATTCAGGTGAAACAGAGGAGTGGCGGGTGGCCACCAGAGGTTCACGAACCAGAGGGCGACGGCCGAGCCGAGAGCGGCGCCGGCAAGCTTGAGCAACAGGAAACCCCAGTAGCGAATATGACTCAAAAAAAGAGCCCCTCTGTTCCCTACTATAAATCAGCCGCCGCTCTAAGAGGCTCTCAACAGATGTGCGCGCCCCGTGTTTCCACGTAAACCGAGTAGAGAGACTGGCTCGCGGGCATTGGCGCGAAGCAGTGGACACCATCGTAGCCAGGACCGACCCATCCCGCAACCGGTCCAGATGTTGCCATCCACGTGAGCGCGAATGCCGTCAGCGAGACCCGAGCCTTTGCCTGTAAGTTCGGTGTTGAAGAAAGCTTGCTGTTACGAAGCCGGGTTCCGTTCACGTCTTAAACCTGCACAATTTTCGGCAGCGTGGGATCATGCATGGCACCCGTATCGCAGATGTAGACCTTCTTGTAATCCGGTGAAAAACAGATTCCGTTCGGCTTGTGGAGGTGGTCGGCAACCATTTCGATCTTCGTGGTTTTGGGATCGATCCGATAAACCGCTTCTTTGATTTCCGGCTTGGCGAGATGTCCTTCGCATGAAGCCTGATCCAGGCTTCTTTTGGTTCCATGATTCCATTGGGTTCTCCGTATTTCAACAGGTTGGGGAGTCTGCTCTTCGCTCAGTCAGAAAGCTCAACAGCATCAACAGATGAGGTTTTGGTACGGGTTGCCGGTCTCCGGAGACCGGCTTCGATGTCGCTTGCGCTGATATGGTATAAAGAAATTTAACCCGTCGGCAGCGTGCTGTCGACTCAAGGGCCGCCAGGGAGCAATCCCGCGCGGCCTTTGCTTTTTTGGGCCGATTTTTGTCCATGCGAACGATCGTTTACGTCGACGGGTTCAACCTCTATTTCAGGCTGCTTGTAAATCGACCGGCAGCGAAATGGTTGAACATCAAGGTGCTCGCCGAGAAGCTCCTTGATCCGGCCAACGTCGTGGCTGGTGTCAAGTACTATACAGCTCGTGTGTCCGGTCGCATCGATCCCACAGCACCCGCTCGCCAACAGATCTATCTCGATGCCCTGCGAACCGTGCCAGAGATTTCAATCCATATGGGGAGTTTCCTTCTATCGGAGAAATTTGCCGGGTTGGTCAGGCCACCGGAATTTCGTCCTCGTACAGTGCTTGCGCAGCCATGGCCCGACGTTGTCAAGGTGGTTAAAGTCGAAGAAAAGGGAAGTGACGTCAATCTCGCCTCCCATCTCCTGCTGGACGCCTTTCAAGACAATTTTGACATTGCGGCTGTTCTTTCGAACGATAGTGATCTTGTGGAACCCATCCGGATCGTCACGAAGGTTTTGGGCAAGCCCGTCGGACTACTTTCGCCGGTCTCAAACCCCACGTTGGAATTGAAGAACGTGGCCAGCTTCATACGGCGTATCAGCGTGAGCGACTTGGCCCGTTCCAAGTTCCCTGACCCCATTGTGTTGGCAGATGGATCGACGCTGAACAAGCCGACAACGTGGGCGTAGTGCAGACTGGATGCGGCCCACCAATGCTGGAGCACCACTGGAACGCTCCAAGGGCCGAATGATCCAAACTTTTTGAACACTTGGCCATAGGGACAACAATGGTCGAAGATCACGCCTGGCGCGCCGCGCCCATGGAAAGTGGATAACAGGTTTATTCGGAGCTGTCGCTCAAATGCCGCTTCGGAATCGGGGCACAAAGACCGAGACCTAAAAACCTACCGTCGCCGATCACCAAAGGGCCAGCGACATTCCCGGCAAACTCGATCTCCACGTGGCAGAGGCCGTGCCTGGAAAAGCGCGTCCCCTTGGCAAACGTTTCTATTCGTTCGCCATTCGATTCAAAAGGCTCCCGCTGGACCCGGATGGCCTCGGCGCGCACTGAAACTCCCGGGTGGCGTAAAGCCTGCATGACAGCAGCGCCGGCCTTTGCACTTTCCTGCGCCCGTTCCTGTCCGCCCTTAGCTTGGTCGAGTTGGTGGTCAGGATCTATGCGACGGCGCGCGGCTGAATCCGGCAGGCCGGCGGGGGTAACGGTGCGCCAGCACCGATGGCCTTGACCATTACCGATGCCGTAGTGCTTCAGCATGTCCGGTCCGCTCTCATCGGCAGCGAGAGTGACTGTAATGCCGAGCGACGCTCTTGTTTCCGGATCAAGCGGTTCCAAACCCGAGAACGCCCCTCGCACGTCGTCCGCGGTGAGCCGGGAGCCAGGCGGCACCTCGATTAACACGCGGCGGATTCCCCTGTCGGCGTAGCGATGCCCAATTGATGGCAACGAAATCAGGACTTTATCGTGGAGCGCGACCGCGTAAAAATAACGTTATACACTTGTGTCGAAAGTTGAGGGAGTCACAAGTGAAGATGGAACAAAGTTGGATAATGCGAATGGCGCTGAGCGGTGTGCTCGCCTTAGCCGCGCTGCACTCGCAGGCCTGGGCGCAGGGCGGGCCGGGCGGTGTGCCGCGTCCGCAGGGACAGAATCCCAACGGAATGCATATCTATTTGTGGGACGGTCTTAAGTCGCATCAGGTGGGACAACATGATTATCCGCAGTTCCTGGCGGACTGGAGTAAGCTCCTGACGGAACGCGGCGCGGTGGTGGATGGCTCGCTGCACGCACCTTCCGCCGCCGATCTGGAAAAGACCGACGTCATCGTCATTTACAAGGGCGATGCCGGTTTTATGAGCGACGCGGAAAAAGCGACGATCGATGCTTTCGTGAAACGCGGAGGCGGCCTCGTGAACCTTCACGATTCGCTTTGCGGGCCTGACCCCGGTTACATGGCGGGACTTCTGGGCGGCGGCAAAAAGCACGGCGAAGTGAATTACACTCTCGAAGCGCCCATCCACTACAACGTGGTCGATACGGCTAACCCGATCATGAAGGACATGTCGGATATCACGATCTCGGATGAGGCGTTCTTCAAAATGACATGGGCGCCGAACAGTTCCGTTCATGCGCTGGCGAACGTGACCATTCCCGGCACTCCGCAGCGCGGGCGATCACAAAGGCGAAGTGGTGCCCCAGATCTGGACGTACGAACATACCGTTTCGGGTGGCCAGCCGGCGCGGGCATTCGTCTGGATGCAGGGCCACACGTATGCCAATTTCGATAACTATCAGATTCAGCGGACGCTGCTGCGCGGGATCGCGTGGGCAGGGAAACAGCCGGTCGATGTGCTGATTAATTACGTCGCGCCACCGCGCCCCGGCCGAGGCGGAGTGCCCACAGCAAACCGCACACCGTAAACTGGATTCAGTGCTATTAACCATCGGAGAGCCGGCGCCGGCGCGGCCTGACTGGCTTCGCGCTCCGGCTCCGGTCGGCCACAATTACCGCGAACTAAAAGCCCTTATAGCCGATCTGAAACTGCATACGGTCTGCGAAAGCGCCGCATGTCCCAACGTCGGCGAGTGCTGGAACCGAAGAACCGCGACGTTCATGATTCTGGGGAACGTCTGTACGCGCAGGTGCGGATTCTGCGCTGTGCAAAAGGGCGGTCCGCTGCCTGTCGATCTTGACGAGCCGCGCCGGGTGGCGGAGGCCGTGGCAATCATGGGGCTCGGCTATGCCGTTGTGACGAGCGTTAATCGCGATGACCGTAAAGACGGCGGTGCTGAGCTGTTTGCCCTCACCATCCGTGCCATTCGCGAGCGAGTGCCCGGCTGCAGGGTGGAAGTTCTGGTGCCGGATTTTCAGGGCAGCCACGCCGCTATGGAAATCGTGATGGAAGCGCGGCCCGATGTGCTGAATCACAATACCGAGACGGTGCCCCGTCTCTATCGGCAGGTCAGGCTGGGCGCTCGTTATGAGCGTTCGCTCGATATGCTGGCCTACGCAAAAAAGCTTGGTCCGGCGACTCCGGTGAAATCCGGGCTGATGCTGGGGCTGGGGGAGATGCCGGAAGAAGTGCTTCAGGTGATGCGCGACCTTCGGAGCAACAGCGTGGACATTCTGACGCTTGGGCAGTATCTGCGCCCGTCGTTAAAACACCTTCCTATTGTCCGTTATGTTTCGCCCGCTGAATTTTCAGAGTTCAGACAGGCCGGCATGGAAATGGGCTATGCGCACGTGGAAGCGGGACCGCTGGTGAGAAGCTCTTATCACGCCGACGATTCGCACGCAGCGGCCTCAGCGTAAGCAGCTCTAAGCAGCCACGCCCTCGGATTTTGCGTGCAATTGCAGGTCGACGCCTTCCCATCGCGCCACCACTGCGGTTGCGAGGCAATTCCCGAGCAGATTGACCGACGTGCGGGCCATATCCATCAGGGTGTCTACTCCGAGGATCACGGCAACCCCTTCGATCGGCAGATTGAACGTCGCCAGCGTTCCCGCAAGAATCACCAGAGACGCGCGCGGCACTCCCGCGACTCCCTTGCTGGTCAGCATCAGCGTCAGCATCATGACAAGCTGAGTGCCGAACGGGACGTGAACCCCGGCCGCCTGCGCTACGAACATTGCGGCCATTGAAAGATAGAGCGTGGAACCATCGAGGTTGAAGCTGTAGCCCGTCGGCAACACGAACGCCACAATGTGCTTCGGCACGCCAAACTTTTCCATGTTTTCAAGGGCAATGGGGAGCGCGGATTCGCTCGAGGCTGTCGAAAAGGCGAGCAGGAACGGTTCGCGGACATATCTGATAAACCGCGCCAGCGGAATCCGGCAGAGCAGGATCACAGCACCGAACACGAAGACCACGAAGAAGCCCTCAGCCGCGTAGAGCGTCAGGACCAGTTTGCCAAGATTTGCCAAGCACTCCAAGCCCGCGTTCACCTATGGTGGATGCCATGGCGCCGAAGACGCCGAACGGCGCGAACAACATCACGTAGTTGGTGTACTTGAACATCACCTCGGCCAGCGATTCGCAAAACTCGACTACTGGCCGCGCTTTCAATCCCACGGTGGCGCAGGCCGCTCCGAAGATAAAGGCGAAGACAACAATCTGCAGGACTTCGCCTTTCGCCATGGAATCGATGATGCTGGTCGGGAAAGTGTGTTCGAGGATCTGAGCGATGCTCGCATTCGACGAGGCGATTGCCGGCGCCGATCCTCTTTGAAGCTGAACTCCGACGCCCGGTTGGATCAGGTTTACGGCGCCTAAACCGACGAACAAAGCGATGGTGGTGACGATCTCAAAATAGAGAATTGCTTTCCCGCCAATCCGGCCCATCGTCTTGACATTGCCCGTACCTGCAATGCCGCTGACCAGCGTTCCGAACAGCAGGGGCGCAATGATCGACTTAATCAGCCGGAGAAAAATCGTGCCGAGGATTGCGAGCCCCGTCGCCTGCGCGGGAAAGATGGCGCCGAATGCAATTCCGCCCACCAGGGCGATCAGAATCCAGCTTGTCAACGATACGCGTTTCATGGTCCGCTCCTAATGCCCAAGGGGCATACAGGCAGACGACGCGGCCGCCATCTCCATATTGAATCACGCGCTGTTGTTTGAATCTAGCGGCGCTGGCGTTCCTGCCTGAGGCGATCGATGTCGAAGGTGCTCAGCGGCAGCGAGGACGCAATCAATTGCTTGCCCGAAAGCGCAGGCTTCTCGACGCCGTCATGACCATGCTGACCGGACTTGGTCAACATATGCACGATTTCATGCGCCACAACGCGGCCGAGCGCACGGCCAACCAACAGGTCAGCCTTGCTGTAATCCGACCCGGCCATGGCGGAACGGACGGAACCCACCACGTGGTCGCAATCTACTTCACCGAAAGGCTGGACTTCGCCATTCGCCGTACGGGTAAAAGCAAACGGTCCCATTTCGTCGTATAAAGGCGGTGCCGGAGCGAATGCGCACGAGCCGTTGAATGTCATTACAACGAGGTCGTTATATGTGGCATTAGAGGCGTCGGCGCGTGTGCGCCAATCGAGGCGAATACCGGAGACCTGAATGATTTGAGTGGTTTCGCGCTGCATTTCCCGCAGCGACTCGGGCGAAAAAGCCCCTTTGGCATCGAAGATGACAGTAACGTCCGATGGAACAGCATCCATCGGAGCAGCAGCGAGGGGCAAGGCCAGGCTGGTAACAGCTATACAAAATACGTCGACTAGGCGCATATCTTCTCGATCCTGGAGAAAAGTGCGAGCAACTTAGCTCGCGTCGCTATTATATGCAAAAGAAAAGCCGGGGTACAGGGTTCCTGTAGCCCGGCTCAGGTAAATTCGGCCTAGTACGGTGAATAGCTGTGATAATGGCGACCATCACGGTCTTCGCCGCGATCCGCGTAGATATCGAGGGGCCGCTCGAGGCGGAAGGTCAGAATTGACTCCGCCGGGATCCGCACGGCCTGTCCGCGAGTGATCACCTGGGTACCCGCGCCGGCCGCTCCGCCTGCTACCGCGCCAATCGCCGCACCCTTGCCTCCGCCCGCAATTGCGCCGAGAATGGAACCTATCACCGCGCCGCCCCCGACGTATTCGCCGGTACGGCGGTTTTCGCCAAGCCCTTGCTGGCCTCGTGTTCGTTCGGTAGCCTGGCTGTCGATGGCATAACGGCGTCCTTCCACCATAACGGATTCAAGATCCACCGAAAGGTCGTTGGGGCCAGTCCGTCTTACGATGAGTTCCGTCCGCGAACCTCTCGGGATTTTCACCCTTCCGTCCGCATCCATAACGTCCTGCGCCACCGTGCCGCTGTAGATCCTGCCGTTGTCCGCACCGCGAACGTCAATCGAATCTTCGCAGCGGACTTCAATGCGGGTTCCCTGAGGAATGGGATCCGCTACGGCCCCGGCGGCCAATCCGAAAAATGCACTTGCTAATAAGATTGCTCTGGTCATAAAAACTCCAGTGCGAGCGGTGCAATCTCTATGCCATATGTCAATTCGTCAATGTTTCTGGCGCACCGACTGAGCTACTTTAAGGCCGTATTCGGTTGCTTTTGCAACGATCGCGGGCTTGTCAAGCGTGAGGCAACGCCGGTCGCGAACGACTTCGCGGCCGTTTACAATCACGTCCGTTACGTTGGACCCTTTCAGCGAATAGGCAAGCTGTGAATAGACGTCATACATGGGTACGGCGTTGGGCGCATTCAGATCGAGCGCGATGATATCGGCGCGCTTGCCGGTTTCAAGCGACCCAATTTCCTTTTCCAGCCCAAGCACGCGGGCCCCACCGATGGTCGCCATTTCAAACGCCTGCCGGGCGGGAAGCGCCTCCGGATCGTTGCGGACCAGCTTCTGCAGCTTGGCCGCAAGGTCGATTTCTTCGAACATGTCGAAATCGTTGTTGCTGCCTGCCGGACCGTCCGTACCGAGGCCGACCGCGATGCCGCGGCTTCAGCATATCCACAACGGGCGCGGCTCCGCTCGCCAGTTTCATGTTGCTCGAAGGGCAATGCGCCACGCCCACATTCTTCGCTTTGAGAATCGCCCATGTCTCGGTCGTCGACCCACACGCAATGTGCGGCGACGGTTCGGCCGTTGAAAAAGCCAAGCGAATTGAGCGTTTCAGTGGGATCTGGTGCCGCTTCGCCTGATTGTCGTCGTTCTCTTTCTTGGTTTCCGAAAGGTGAATCAGGATCGGCGCGTTGTATCTGTTGGCCAGAGCGCGCGCGGCTGCAGCGTCTCGTCCGAATTGGTATAAAGCGCGTGCGGCGCGACCGCGGGCGTTACCAGCGGATCGTCCTCGGAAGCGGGTCAGAAATCTTCTCCGCGAACTTCAGCGCATCCGCCGGCGTCTTTGCGTCGGCGACCGGAAACCCGATGACCGTCTCGCCGAGCACGCCGCGCATGCCCGCTTCTTTTGCGGTCTCCGCCACCACGTCTTCGAAGTAGTACATGTCGGTGAAGGTGGTGGTTCCGGAAAGCAGCATTTCGAGACAGGCGAGGCGTGTGCCCCAGCGGACGAAATCTGGCGAAACGTTCTTCGCTTCCGCGGGAAAGATGAATTTATTGAGCCAGTCCTGCAGCTTCAGATCGTCGGCGATGCCGCGGAAAAGCGACATCGCGGCATGCGTGTGGGTGTTGATCAGGCCCGGCGCGATGAAGCGCGTCGGGCCGGTCGATGCGTCGGTTCGGCTGCCAGTTGCGGTCGATCTCAGCGCGGGTGCCGACGGCGACGATCCGCTCGCCCCGGATCGCAATCGCGCCGTTCTGGATGACCCGGTGCTGCGCGTCCATGGTGACCACGTAACCGCGCGGTGATGACGAGATCGCATGGCGCGGCCAGTGAGGCGGCTGAGAGAAGCAGGAGCAGACTAAAGAAACGAAGCATCGAAGGCCCTCGGGAACAGGGTACCGAGGCGCATCGTTTCGGTCTTGCCGGTCAGGTTCGCAAGAGTGATTTCCACGTCGCCGCAGAACTCCCAAAGAATCTGCCGGCAGGCGCCGCAGGGCGGCGTCAGCGTATCGGTATCGGCCACGACGGCGACGCGCGTGAACTTACGGGCGCCCTCGGAAATCGCTTTGAAGATCGCCACCCGTTCGGCGCAGATGGTGAGCCCGTAGGTGGCATTTTCGACATTGCAGCCGGTGTGGATCCGGCCGTGCTCGTCTTCGACCGCTGCGCCTACCTGGAACTTCGAGAAACGGCGCGTGCGCTTTTTCGCGGGCGGCCGCAGCGGCTGAAATCAAGGCTGGTCATATGGAAGGTCAGCCGGACGGCAACAAGCGGAATGACGCCGCGCAGCAGTTCGATCAGCGTGCCTTTCATCCGTTCGCCGACCTCCAGCACTTCCTTGTGATCGAGCTTCTGGTCCATCACGCCGGCCGCATGGTTCGTGACGCAGGAAATGCCTAGAACCTTCATGCCCATGTGATTCGCCGCGATCGCCTCGGGCACGGTCGACATGCCGACCAGATCCGCGCCGATCGCCCGCAGGTAGCGAATCTCCGCCGGTGTCTCATAGCTCGGCCCGGGCACCGCGGCGTAAACGCCTTCCGGCAAGGTCAAGGTCCATCGACTTGCCCGCCCCGCGCGCGACTTCGCGAAACTGCTTCGAATACGCCTCGCTCATATCCGGAAAACGGGGCCCAAGCGATTCATCGTTCGGCCCCGTCAACGGATTCTGTCCCAGCAGATTGATGTGATCCGAAATCAGCACCAGCTGTCCGGGCCCATAGGCCGGATTGATGCCGCCGGCCGCGTTGGTGAGAATCAGCGATTCGACCCCCAGTTCCCGCAGCGCGCGAATGCCGTACACCGCCTGCTGCGCCGTGTAGCCCTCGTACAGATGAACGCGGCCGGCAAGCACCGCCACGGGCACGCCTTCAACGGTGCCCGACCACCAGCTTGCCCGCATGACCCACCGCCGTCGATTGCGGCCAGCCAGGAATTTCCGAATAAGGGATTACGGCGGGGTTTTCGAGCGCGTCGGCAAATGCGCCCAGGCCGCTGCCCAGCACCACCGCGACACGGGGCTGGACGCGCGATTCGCGACTGGATGAAATCGGAAGCGCCGGACATATCAGAGCAGCATTCCGGCAATGCACGCGGACATGAAATTCGCCATGGTGCCCGCAGCCACCGCGCGCATCCCCAGCCGCGCCAGATCGGACTTGCGCTTCGGCGCCAGCGCGCCGATGCCGCCCACCTGAATCGCGATGGAACTGAAGTTCGCGAACCCGCAAAGCGCGTAAGTCGCGATGGTGAACGATTTGGGCGTCAAGTGTTCGCTGGATCTTGCCCAGGTCGATGAACGCGATGAATTCGTTCGTCACCAGCCGCTCGCCCAGCAACTGGCCGATCGAGCGCGCAATCGTTCCACGACACGCCCATCAGCCACGCCACCGGCGCAAAAACAATCCCAAACAGCTGCTCCATCGACGCCGGAATCCAGCCGACATGGCCGTGCGCCCACCCGAAAATCCCGTTTACCAGCGCGATCAGCGCCAGAAACGCAATCAGCATGGCCGCGATATTCAGGCACAGCTGCAAGCCCGTCGCCCGCACCCTGGGCCGCCGCGTCGATCACGTTCACCGCAGTCTTCTCCAGCTTCACTTCCACCTTGCCCGCCGTCACCGGCTTGTCCGACTTCCGGCTGGAAAATCTTGGCCAGCATGATGGTGGCGGGCGCGGTCATGATCACGGCGGTCAGCAGGTGCTGAATCTCCACTGCGCGAACAGCACGTACGCCGCCATCACGGCGCCTGAAACGTGCGCCATGCCGCTCACCATGATCGTGAACAATTCCGATTCCGTGAGCCCGGCCAGAAAAGGCCGGATGGTCAGCGGCGCTTCGGTCTGGCCCATGAAGATACTGGCCGCCACGTTCAGCGATTCCGCGCCGCTCGCGCCCATGATCTTCTGCATACCGATGGCGAAGATCTTCACGACCCACTGCATCACTCCCGAGGTAGTAGAGAATGGAAAAGAACGACGCGATGAAGATGATGATCGGCAGCACCTGAAACGCGAAAATCGTCGGACCTAACGTGTGGCCAGGGTCGACGGTGTCGCGCAGCCGGAGGAGTTGCTGGAGATCCCAGGATGTCGCCGAAGACGAAACGCGCTGCCGGCTTCGGCATAGCCCAGCATGGCCGTGACCGCCACGCTGGCCGCCTTGAAAAATCTTCGCCGAACCGCGTTTTGAGCACCAGCACCGCGAAGCCGAACTGCAGGCCCATGCCCCAAAGAGAATCGCGCAGTTTGATGTCGCCGTTTGTGGCGCGAAAGCAGCCAGGCAACGGCCAGAATTGCAACGATTCCGAGGAGGCCGGTAAACCGGCCCATCCGACTAGCCGACAACCTCGAGAATCAGTTCGCGCTCTTCCGGGCGCGCGCCGGAAATGCGGAAGGCGTCTTCCACCAGTTCGGCCGCTTCGTCCAGGTTCTCTTCGCCGGTGTAATAGAGGCGGCAGAGCACCGAACCGGCATCCACCTTTTCGCCGACCTTCACTTCGAGAATCACGCCGACCGCGGGATCGATCTCGTCTTCCTTGCGCGCGCGGCCCGCGCCCATCATCGTGCGAGGCGCGGCCGATATCTTCGGCCATGATCGCGCTCACGAAACCAGCGCGCGGCGACAGGATCTCGCGCATTCCGGTGGCGTTCGGCAGCAGTTCGAAACTGTCGAGCGCCTGCGAATTGCCGCCCTGCGCTTCCACCACCTGCTTGAACTTGCGGTAGGCCGAACCATCCATCAGCTTGTCTTCGGCCAGCTTGCGCGCTTCGTCCAGCGTCGGCGTGATCTTGCCCAGGAAAATCATGCGCGCCGCCAGTTCCAGACTCAGCCGCGTCAGATCCGCCGGACCGGCCTTCTGCAGCGTCTGCGAAACTTCCATCACTTCGAGCGCATTGCCGATCGCATAACCGAGCGGCTGATTCATGTCGGTGATCAGCGCCTGCACCTTCTTATCCAGGCGGCGGCCGATGCCCACCATCGCCTGCGCCAGACGCCGCGCATCCACCTGCTTCTTCATGAAAGCGCCGTTGCCGACCTTCACGTCGAGCACCAGCGCGTCCATGCCTTCCGCCATCTTCTTCGACATGATGGAAGAAGCGATCAGCGGAATGGATTCCACCGTGCCGGTCACGTCGCGCAGCGCATAAAGGCGCTTGTCCGCCGGCGCGATTTCTTCGCTCTGGCCGATGAAACAGAGGCCCATGTTCTAGCAGCTGCGCGCGGAACTGCTCCACCGTCAGATCGGTGCGAAAACCGGGAATCGATTCCAGTTTGTCGAGCGTGCCGCCCGTATGACCCAGACCGCGGCCCGAAATCATCGGAACCATCACACCGGCGGCAGCCGCAATGGGAGCGCAGATCAGGCTGGTCTTGTCGCCGACTCCGCCGGTGGAATGCTTGTCGACCTTCACGCCCGGAATTTCGGAAAGCGTCAGGACTTCGCCCGACTGCATCATCGCATTCCGTCAAGGCGCTCAGTTCCCGATCCGTCATGCCACTGAAAAACGTGGCCATCAGGAAAGCGGACATCTGATAATCCGGAATTTCGCCCGAAGTGTACCCGTTCACAAGGTACTGGATTTCTTCCACACTGAGTTCTTCACCCCCGCGTTTCCGCAGGATCAGGTCAACTGTGCGCATGATAAACGATCAGGTTATCATGTTAACCCACTGAAAGTAAAAGAGAATCTTGTAAATTCGACCTCAGGGGACAAGCTTTTCGCCCGGGTACGCGCGGGCCCGGGGCGGCTCGGTTCCCACGGTTTCAGGTTCCTCGTGCCATTTGACTGACGAATCGTTCGGGTACGGGTGCGTCCATCCGTCAGCCCGCCACCGGTCTGCTTCCTCCTCGATGTTCTTCGCCCCGTTTTCGTTCATCAGACGCAAAACTTCGGGCTCGAGCGGCTCGTCTACATTGACTGCCAGGAACACGCTGCCGCGGCGGACGGCTTCTTCATAGAGATGTGCCTCGTCGTGTGAGATTCCGAGATTCCGAAGCGCGCCCATCAATCCGCCGGCTGCCGCGCCAACGCCAAGACCCGCAAGAACCGTCGCCATGGCTCCTCCCGCGATAATCGGCCCGACACCGGGGATCGCAAGAGCTACTACTGTGGCCAGAATGCCGATTCCCCCGCCGATCCTCGCGCCTGTGATCGAGCTTTCCGCAGTTCCCTTTTCTTCGCGTTTTGCCTCGTCCAGGTAGTCCTTCTTAAGCGCCGGATCGTTCCCGGCGACGATGTGAATATCGCCTGCAACCACGCCCAGGGATTCAAGCTGCCGAACCAGCGTCTCGGCTCTTTCCACGGATTCAAAAACAGCTGCCACAGTTTTCATGAGGATCTCCTGAGGCACTGCGTAGCACGGGTATTGCCACTGGCAGGTACAGTGGTAATTGGCGCGAATTCTGGGCATCGAAAGCTCCTGCGACGAAACGGCTGCGGCCGTGATCGAAGATGAGACACGAGTTCTCTGCTCCGTGGTCGCGAGCCAGCTTCCGGTCCATGCAAAATATGGCGGCGTGGTCCCCGAACTTGCTTCCCGCGAACACCTTCGCTCTATCGTTCCGGTTGTGCGGGAGGCCATGGACGCCGGCTTCGCTTCGCTGGCAAGACCTGGACGCGGTGGCGGCGACGTGCGGACCGGGGCTGGCCGGCGCACTGCTGGTCGGTCTGACCTACGCGAAGGCAATTTCGTTCGCGGCCGGTATCCCACTGATTGCCGTCAATCACATTGAAGGGCATATTCACGCGGTCATTCTCGAAGCCCGGCAAAAGGGAACTCCGGTCGAGTTCCCCGCCCTCGCCCTGATTGTGAGCGGCGGCCACACGCATCTTTTCGAGGCGCGCGCCGAGGGGAATTACCGTTTGCTTGGCCGTACGCGCGACGATGCCGCAGGTGAAGCCTACGACAAAGTAGGCAAACTGCTCGGATTTGGATATCCCGGCGGTCCGGTCCTTGATCGCCTGTCATCGCACGGGGACCCTTACGCGGTGCGGTTTACCTCGCCGAAGATGAAAGGCAACGCGCTCGATTTCAGTTTCAGCGGTGTGAAAACCGCCGTGTTGCGATGGGTCGAAAGCAGGAACATGGCGGACGAGATCGCGGGGCGGCTCAGGTTCTTACAGAGCAAACCCGTTCCGACGGTGGAGGAATGGCTCCAAATTACTCCTCAGGCAACGCTCGACCTGATCGCGAGTTTTCAACGATCTGTAGTGGAAGAACTGCTGCGTCATGCGCTGCGGGCGGCCGAACAGGTTCCTGGCGCCCGTTCTCTGCTGATTTCAGGCGGCGTTGCGTGCAATTCAGGCATCCGCGCAGCAATGAACGAGCGAACCGTCGGGATGCCGGTCCATTTCCCCACTCTCGCGCTCTCGACGGACAACGCGGTGATGATCGCGGCAGCCGCGTTCCCTAAATTCCGGACGGGAGATTTTGCTGACCTGAGCGCGGCAGCGTATCCGAATCTGCAGTTGTAAAAGGCGCTAAGCGGTTCTGGGAACAATCAGGGCCGATCTCGGGGACCCGCCGCTTGGAAAGACCGTGAACAGAGGTTTCAATTTCGTATGTTTGTTGAGGACGCTGGTATCGAGAACCGAAGTGATCCGAACCACGGCGACGTCTCCCGAATCGCGCCCGATTACGAGCGCGTATTCGCCTCCGGGTGTGAGAAGGACGTCGCCCGGATTGCCGCCTATGTGGACAGAGGCGGCCAGACCCCGGGTTTCAATATCGAAAATCGTCAGATCGCCGCTGCCGGGGTTCGTCACAAGCAGCAGGCTTTGGGAACCGGCAACCCCTACAGCAACGCCGAAAGGTGTGGATCCCCCAACAATCGTTTGTTCCACCTGGTTCTGATACGGGTCGATTATGGCGATCGCGTCACCCTCCGTTCCCGTCACAAACATTTGCCCGCCGTCGCTGTTGAAGCAGAAACGCGATGGCTGAAATGCCAGGGGGAGATGGGCGAGCAACGTCCCGGTATCGGAATCGATGGTCACGATCTCTTTCCGCTCCGGAATGCCGGCCAGCACGGTTTCGCCGTTAGCCCGAATTCGGATCGCTCCGCAATTCCCGTCGATCGGCGTCGTACCTTTCAACGTTAAGGCCGGAAGCGCGACCCTCAAGATGGAACCGCGGCCGCCGATGGCTGCGAGTCCACGATTTACGTCGAGCCCGAGCGGCCTGACAGGTAGCGCGAGCCGTTTTGTGATTTTCCCGGCCGCCGAATCGATCAGAAGGAAGAGATCCGGCTCGGTCGTAATAACCGCGATGCCGCTGCTGCCGGGCACGATGGCCATGGCTGCAATGCGGCCCGGCACCGAAATGCGGCCATCGACCCGGAGACGCTCCGGATCGATGCTACTGATCGAACGGGCGTCGGGGCAGCTAACGAACACGCGTCCGCCGGACATCATTAATTGTTCGGGCACCTCGGCGAGAGGAACGGTTGTGATCCGCTGAAACGTGGATAAATCGGCCACCGCAATGCCGCGTTCCGCCGCGCTGGCGACAAACAGCCAGCCGACATATCGTGGCGCAAGTTTTCGGGCGCAACCGGCGAACAGGGCCGATGCAAGGAGTGAGCGTCGGGTCAAACCGGAATCGTAGCAGACGGAAACTGCGTATACTAAATGTAAAATTTTCGTGAACGAGAATAACTCTTTATCCAACTACTCTTTAAAGGTGTAGGATTAGTAACATCTTCGTGATTGCGGAGCGAGGCAAGTCGTGAATCCATTATTTGGAAGGTCAAATGCAATCGTGCTCTCGACCATCATGGGTGCAACGAATCCGACCTTGATAATTGCGGTTGCTTTAGGAATGCTTGCCTCCGTCCCCGCCGTGTTTTGTCAAAACCAAATGCAGGGGCTTACAACGGGTGGCCGCGTTCAGTTGCTCAGTTCCGATGAGGCTGTTCTCGAGACGGATGAGGCCAAGAAAGATTTGCCCTGCACTGTCACTCCGATCAAGCCGCTGCTTGGCTTCGATCTGCGCTTTCACACCGGATATGACATCACGGTTCCATTGAAGGAATTGGCCGGAGAGGGTGACCAACTCACAATTCTTCTCAAGGTGACGCCGGAAGGCAATAAAGACGCCCCGGTCTATTTTTCGCAACGCTACAACGTTCCGAGCATCGAGCAGGATGCCAGAGGCGACGCCTACCTGCAGGGCGGCTTCGATGCCGGCGAAGGTAATTTCCACGTTTCCTGGATGATGCGGGACCGCATGGAGCGGGTTTGCTCGTCCAGTTGGGATGTGAATGCGGCATTGGCTTCGAAAGATCAGAGCATCCGGCTGGCAATCCCGTCAAATATGGCCGAAGCGTCTGACCGCGAGTTCTTCAAAGAGGAACCGCCTGTTGTCCGTCTGAACACGGAGGAACCGCTGAAGGTGAAAGTGCTGGTCAACTTCGCTCCCCAGCAAAGCTCAGCTGCCGCCATGCAGCCGATCGACACCAGCGCGCTTGTGTCGATTCTGCGCAGTATCTCTCGGGAACCGCGAATCTGTAAGTTCACCGTGGTCGCCTTCAATATGAACGACCAGAAGGTGGTTTACCGGCGTGACGACGCCGACCATATCGATTTCCCGGAACTGGGCAAGGCGCTTTCTTCGCTGAAGCTGGGGATGATCGACTACAGAAAGCTTTCAGACAAACACAGCGAGACCGATTTCCTGACGCGCCTGATCCAGGACGAGTTGGGCCACAACAGTTCCGACGCGGTGATTTTCGCCGGACCCAAAGTGATGCTCGACGAAGCGCCGGCGCCGGACACCCTGAAGGAAATCACTTCCACTGTTTCCTATCCCGTTTTCTACATGAATTACAACCTCGTACCACAGCAGAACCCCTGGCGGGATTCGATCGGAACCTTGGTGAAGCGCCTGAGAGGGTACGAGTACACCATCAGCCGCCCGCGCGACCTGTGGAATGCCTGGTCCGATATTATGGGCCGTATCGTAAAATTGAAACTCGTGAGTACGGCTACACCGTCCTCACAGTAGACATGAAATACAGCTTCGGTGGAATCTGCGCGATTGTTGTTCTGGTTCTGACCGCAACGCCGCCCGCAACGGCGCAGAGATACACCGATCGCGACACGCTGGCGCCGGCTTTTCCCACCCCCCAGACAATCGTTGAGCACATGCTGGCGCTCGCCGAGGTGAAGCCGAACGAAGTTGTTTACGATCTTGGTTGCGGAGATGGACGGATCGTGATCACCGCCGCGCAGAAATTTCACGCCCGCGCGGTGGGTATAGAGATCCGGCGCGATATTTTTGAAACGACGCTCGGGAAGGTGAATTCTCTCGGACTCAACGACCAGGTCCGCATTGTGCATGGAAACGCGCTTCAGACGGATTTGAGCGAGGCTGACGTGGTCACGCTTTACCTGCTTACCAGTTCCAACGAGCGCCTGAAACCGGTTCTTACGAAATACCTGAAACGTTCTGCGCGCGTTGTGTCGCACGATTTCGAAATTCGAGGCTGGCGCCCGACCCTGGTGGAGAAAATGAAAGTTGAGGGCCGCCCTCACTCCATCTACCTCTACCGCATTGCCAGCAAGTAGCATAAGGTTCGTTCCGGTGATTCTCTTGTTTGCCGCAAGTGCCTGCATCCAGACCACGATTCCGCGATACGTGCGAAACAGAAGACGATCGCGCGCCTGCTGGGACGACCGAAACCTGTACGTTGCTTACGAATGCGACGACACCGATATCAGGGTGTCTCAAACCGAGCATGACGCGAAAGTATCTCGACGATGCGGTTGAGGTTTTCATCAATCCGATGCCGTCCCAAACGGGAATGTACTACGGGCTGGAAATGAACGCGCGCGGCGTTCTCTACGACTACGTGACTCATTACTAAAGCGCGACAATGCCGCCCGGGCCCGACATCGAAGCTGACCATCTGAGAATTCCCCGCGTTAGCCGCACTATACCGATGTGTCATTGACCAAAACGCAGTTAGCGGGACTCGACACCGGGCCGGCTCCGGTATTCGTCACGTGGCGCCTCGATGGGTCGCTGCCACCCGGCTGTCCTCCCGCTGCTTTCAGCGCCCTCGATCGCATTCTGGATGCGGGTTCGACCGGACCGCTCTATATGCGTACCGCTGAAATTGCCGGCATGATCGCGGACACCATCGAATACGGCGATGACGTGCTGCGGCATTACACACTGCATGAGTTCGCGGTAATGCCCAACCATGTCCATGTCCTGCTGACTCCGAAAAGCGATCTTTCAACCATTTCAAAATCGCTCAGGACGATCACCGCTAACCGCGGCAACGCCCTTCTTGGGAACCCGCGAGGGCCCTTCTGGAACGACGACAGCCATCAGCGTCCGGTGCGTGACCGCTTCGACTTCGATCAGCTTCAGAAATACATCCGGAATAACCCGGTGAAGGCCGGCCTCGTGAGCGATTCGCGGGACTATCCCTGGTGCAGCGCTTCGCGCGGCGGCTTCAATATGATCTTGGCCGGTAACCAGGTCTCGACTGAACTCTGTAGTGCTTACCAGTATCGCTGAGGATCTGAATGTTGATCTTTCGGAATCCCTCATTCGGATTGGGCGCGGGGTAGTACGTAACGGTATACGAATTCCCCAGATCTTCGCGGATCTGATCGAACGCTTCCACCTGCTTTTGCCATGTCTTGGCCCAATAGGCCTTGCCGCCGGTTCGCGTGCGCCAGGCGCCGGAAAACGCTGCTTGATATCGGATCTTTACTTACGTCGTTGGTGGAAATCACGTAAATCGGAATGCCTTCGTCTTCGGCCACGGCGCGCACATCGTCCGGCGCGACCATGCTGGCGTTGTCCGGACCGTTCGAGAAAACGATCACGACTTTGCGGCCCGGCACTTTGGCGGCGTCCCGCAAAGTCAGCAGCAGCCCGTTGTAGAGCGCGGTATCGTCGCCCGCCACAGCCTTGCGCAGCCCCATGATGGCGTCGTTGCGGTCGCCGGTAAGCGACGCGGCGCGCGACAGATTGCGGCTGAAAGTATAGACCGCGACCGAATCTGCCTTATCGAGACCGCGCACGAAATCGGCGATCGCGTCCTCCGCATAAACGAAGCCGCGGTACATGAAGTTGCTGGTGTCGAACAGAACGAAGACGTTGGTTCCGACGAACGCGTCGCCGCCGATTGGCAGCGCCCGACCTTCTCGGCTTCAGGCGCCGAGGCCAGCAGCGGTTTCATGGTGCCGTCCGCAAGAATCTGCATGGCAGGCCGGCTGCCTTCGGAGAACGTGGACAGCTTCTCCGGAATACCGTCTTCAGTCACCTTGAAGTCGGACGGCTTCAGGCCGTTCACGTACTTGCCCTTGTTGTCCGTCACCGTGAAGCTGAGGACCACCAGATCGACCTTCGATCTTGAAGACCGGCGTGCGCGCCATCCTGCGCAAACAGCCAGACACCGGCGCCCAGCGCAGCTAAGCCAGCTCAGAATTCTAACCCCCGGCTTCCTGATCATCTTCGCGGTTCTCCTGAACTATTCCGTACCTGCAGGTTCTCGCTCGCTGACCGGCAGCTGCGGTTCTGCGCTCCGCACCTCATCGCCCACCGACCGCAAACTCTTGAGCAGCGCGGGCCAGTCTTCCAGATGCGAGGCAAAGATTCTTTCGACTACTTTCTGGGTCCACTCCGGAACCAGAACATTCAACTGCGCGGGCTGTACGCCGATCTGAGTCCCCGACTCGGCCCAGTAGAGCAGATTCGATTCCCAGCTTTCCGCCATGATCCGGCTCGAATAGCCCATCAGAGTCGGGAATGTCCGAAGTTCAGCAGTTCCGGCCGGTAGGAATTGGAGAGCGTCGGTTTGGGAGTGCCCCAGGCGCGCGAAATGGCGCGTGCGGCTGACCTGATCCGCAGCGAGACTGCGGAAATGCGCGATCTCGCGGGCCATCGGACTCGTGTCACGGCCGGCTTGCCGATGCCAGCAGGCCCGCGACCGGAGTAGAGCTCGGAAGGCGTCAGCAGATCCAGTGCCTCCCTGACGTCGCCGTCCGCAATATTGCGCGTCGACCAGCGCGGCCCGCCACGGACTTGCAGCCGTATCGATCGCATCGAACACCGCTTCCCGTTCGCCGCCGGATCAACCGCGGCTTCCGCCATCTTCGATTCCGCGAACCGCATGTTCATTCCGACCCAGTGCATCTGCGCCGGCGTCACGCTCCAGAAGCGCGGCGTCTTGGCGGTCAGAATCATCTGCGGCACCAGATCGCCCCAGATGAGCGCCTGCGTCTGCGTGGGAATCAGGAAGTTCTGTTCCGCTTCCGCCAGCGCGTAAGGCAGCCCGGCAAGCGAGCCGACCAGCCGTGCCGCCCGCGTTCGAAGGCCAGCCGGTGCCGTACATTTCGGTCATGCTGCCAGCTGCGGTTCGCGCCCTGCATCCCGATGAAATCATGCCCGCGCACGAACAGCGGATTGGTCATCAGAATCTGCGCGCCCGGGCGGAGCGTAGTGGATGTAGTTGTAGCCGACGATCGTGTCGCGCAGCGTGGGCGCCAGCAGGCCGCGAATGTCTTTCAGCTTTTCCGGATCTCTTCGCGGCTTTGTCGATCAGCGCCCGGAAGTTCAGCTTGCGCTCATCGTCGATGTGCTTGTCCACGTAAAAGCCGAACGCCATCGCATTCTTTTCCGCGCCGGTCATGGAGTTGCGCGGCAGCTGGATATCGGCCACGCGCGCGGCCAGCCGGGACGGCAAGCTGCGCGTTCAGCTTCTCGCCCTTCGCCACGCCTTCCAGGTTGTCGGCCAGTTCGAAAATCAGATCGGCCGGCAGCAGCTTCTGCGCTTCGAAGATGCGCTGCTCTTCGCTGCACGAGCGCTGCGCGCGGTTCGGAATCGTCCAGCTGTGCGCGCCGCCGGCGAGCAGGCCAAGCATGCGTCCTGCACGGTGCCGCCGGTGCGCGCCTGCTCGTCTTCACCAGCAGCGTGAGGCCCTGCCGGCCGGCGTCGAACAGCTCGCGGTTGTTCTTGACGCGAGGAACGGAGTGAGCGATGGCCAGCAGCGCATCGTCGGCTTTCGCGATCGGGAATGCTGCCCTGGCGGCAGAAGATCTGCCAGATGCCGGTCAGGCCCTGCATCATCCCGATGGTGTCCTGGCGCAGCTGCGAATCGCGGATCTTGTCCACGCTTTCGGCCGCGTCGAGCCAGGCAACAATGGTCTTGTCCGTCAGCGACGGCGCGTCGCTGAAGATCGTGTACTGCGCGCCGTAAATGTTCCAGGCCTTCACCAGCCGCGTGCACCGTCTCGCGGCATCGAGAGGCTCCGCGCGGCCGCGGTCGATATCGGTCAGCGCCATGAAAATCTTGAGCGGCTCGTTGTCCACCGGCTTGCGGCACAGCGCGAACAGCGCTTCGAGAACATCGTCCGGATCTTTCCAGCTGCAGCGGCCTTGCTCAGCTTCGCATCGTACTTGCCGTGCGGATTGCGCGCGAACAGATCGCGCCAGACTTCCAGACTGCCGGGGATGTGCGGCTTTGCCGTCCGGATCGATGTGCAGGCGCGTGGTGAGCAGCATCATGTCGGCATTCGAGCGGAACACCGGGCGCGCCGGGCCGGGCGTGGTGATCTTGCCGCGAACCGCGGTGTAGAAGCGCTTCATGCGCGCGGGGTCGGTCAGATAATCCTGCAGCGGGACCGTGGATGCGGGCCAGCGCGTCGTACAGGCTGGCCAGCCAGCCGTCGTCCCTGATCATCAGCTTTTCGAAGAACTCGGCGCCTTTGTCGGGCGAAGCGCCGGCCAGTTCCGCCCACGCGGCCGCCGACTTCGCGCCGCCCGGAACCACGGCTTTGCCGTTGCCGGATCTCAAAGTTGCCGCCGAAGAAATCGAGCACGCTGGCGAGAGCGCGCAGCTTGATTGGCGGCAGTGCTCTTCTTCAGTTCGTCCGCTGTTTCCGGGATCGAGCTTCGACATGCCCAGATAGAAGCGGCACAGTGCCGGGGTCGCTCAGAAAAGCGTCGATGAAATCGCCCTGCGTCTTTTCCTTCGCGGTGAGCCAGTAATCGGCGCGTGTAGAGGACCGGCACCGCGGTCGGGTGGTAGTCGTAGGTGAACGGCTTGTCGGTGCGCAGCGCCTGTTCCAGCTGGGCGAGCGGGAAGCCGGAATCGGTGGCGAGAAAGGCGCGCGGGCGCATTCACGGTTTCGAGCACCACTTCACTGCCGCAGCCGCCGCGCATGCGGAAGCCGAGCATGCGCAGCAGATCGTTGGTCTGCGTGGATTCGCAGTTGGCGATCTTGATGATCTTGTCGGCGCCGGCCAGCTTTCCAGTTCGCGCGCCTGCGACAGATAGCGGTGAACCAGCTTCAGGTACTCGGTCTCTTCCAGTTCCTCGTTACTGCGGGAAGCCTGGAAGCCGTTGGTGACCACGTTGCGGGCCAGCGCGGGCAGCACATCGTCCGGCGAAGAATCGGGCGAAATGGCGGCCATGCGGGCGAAGGAACGCAGCGGTCCGGGATATGCGATCGGTGCTGCGGGTTTCGAGCGGCCGATGCAGGCGGATGGAAGTTGCAGGTCGGTGCCGCCCAGCGCTCTGTAAATCGGCGAGATCGGATTCGGCGGCGGTGCGGTCCCCGGCAATCAGATCCAGCAGCACGGCGCGGCGGGCGGCGCTGTGCGGCTTCGCTGATCTTGCCCGTCTTTCTTCCAGGCGTCGGCAGCTTCGCCGGTACATCGCCCGCGCGCCCGAATCGTGATACCGCTCCAGAAACTCGGCGTAGCCGGTAAGCAGTTCGGCGTCGTTCGGAGTCTGCCTGCAGGGCCTTCGAAAAAGCGTCGCGGGCGGCGGCGGAATCGCCTGTTTCCTCCAACTTATGAGCCCGGTCCAGAGCCTCGCTCGCAGACAGCACGACCGACCAAAACCAGAGACAAGACTGTGGCGCGCACCTGCATAAGGCCCTCGCTTTGGTGTTCACTCTAACACGTTCGGGAAACGGTTGTGTAAAAGCAAGCGTCCGCGGTTCCACAAAGTAGTCCGGTTCCGGTGCGGCACTATACTGAGACCGGATGCCGCTGCTGCGAGTGGATGAGAACGGACTTTGGTGCGAGGCCGGCGGGTTCTGGATCGACCCGTGGGGTCCCGTTTCGAGAGCACTGATCACGCACGGGCATTCCGACCATGCGCGCAGCGGATCGGCCAGCGTACCTCTGCGTCAACCGGGTCGAAACCCATCCTGCGCAGCACGGCTCGGCGCCGGACTCCGTCATCGAAACAGTCTTACGTATGGCGAGACGCGTCCGGATTGGCGGACGTGGCGGTTTCGTTTCATCCGGCCGGACATGTGCTGGGTTCGGCGCAGATCCGGGTAGAGCACCGCGGCGAAGTGTGGGTCGTCTCGGGCGACTACAAACTCGCCCCCGATACGACCTGCACGCCGTTCGAGCCAGTTCGCTGCCACACCTTCGTCACCGAATCGACCTTCGGTCTGCCAATTTATCGCTGGGCTCCGCCCGGCCGAGACGTTCGAGGGCATCAATGACTGGTGGCGCGCCAATCGCGACCGAGGCAAATGCAGCGTGATCTTCGGATACCCGCTTGGAAAATCGCAGCGCGTCCTCTCGGGTCTCGATCCCGCAATCGGACCGATCTTTTGCCACGGCGCCGTGGAACGGATCAACCGGATCTACCGCGCGAGCGGAGTTGCCTTGCCCGAAACGCTTTATTCGGGCGACATGCCGAAGGGCCATGACTTCAGCCAGTGCAATCGTGATTGCGCCGCCGTCTGCGCACGGCTCGACCTGGATGAAGAAGTTCGGGACGTTGTTCGACCGCCATGGTTTCGGGCTGGATGCGCATTCGCGGGACACGGCGGCAGACGTTCCATCGACCGCGGCTTTGTCTTCTCCGATCACGCCGACTGGCCCGGTCTGCAGCAGGCGATTCTGCGATACCGAAGCGGAATGCGTTCTGGTCACGCATGGCTATCGCGCGCCGATGGTGCGCTGGCTGCAGGAACAGGGCAAAGAGGCGCGGGCGCTCGAAACCAGATACGAAGGCGAGGAAGAAGAGATCGACGCCCCGATGAAGCAGAGGCCGCCGAATGAAGGCCTTCGCCGAACTGTACACGGCTCTCGATGAGACCACGAAGACGAACGAAAAGGTCGAGGCCCTGGCCGCGTACTTCCGCGCCGCATCGCCCGACGATGCCGTCTGGGCGCTCCATTTCCTGATCGGCCGCCGCATCAAGCGGCTGATCGAAACACGCAAACTGGTTGAGTGGGCCATCGCGGAAGCCGCCATCCCGGAATGGATTTTTGGCGATTGCTATTCGGCTGTGGGAGATCTGGCGGAAACCATCGCGCTGCTGCTGCCCGCGCCCGTTGCATCCACCGACAAGCCGCTCGCACTACTGGGTGGAAGAACGACTGCTGCCGCTGCGCCACTGGAGCGATGAACAGCAGCGCGAATCGATGGTGTTCGGCTGGCGTGAAATGGATGAGCGCCAGCGCTTCGTCTGGAACAAGCTGATCACGGGCGAGTTTCGCGTCGGCGTGTCGCAGAACCTCGTGGTCCGTGCGCTTGCTGAACTGACCGGCATCACCACAGAAGTGATCGCTCACCGGCTGATGGGCGACTGGCAGCCGGACGCCGCATTCTACAGTCAGCTCATTTCGAAGGATACGGGCGACGCGAACGTCAGCCGCCCGTATCCTTTCTTCCTGGCCTATCCGATCGAAGGCGACCCGGCGCAGCTCGGAGATCCTTCCGAATGGATCGCAGAGTGGAAATGGGATGGCATCCGGTCACAGATTGATCCGGCGCAACTGGCAGACGTTCGTCTGGTCGCGCGGAGAAGAACTTGTGACCGAGCGTTTCCCGGAACTCGCAGGCGCTCGGCGGCACTGCTGCCCGAAGGCACCGTGATCGATGGCGAAATTCTGCCCTGGAAAGAAGGCCTGCCCCTGCCTTTCGCGCAGATGCAGCGCCGCATTGGGCAGAAAGGTGCTCGGGCCGAAGATTCTCGCCGATGTACCGATCGTGCTGCTCGCTTACGATCTGCTCGAATGGCAGGGCGAGGACATCCGCGAATGGCCCCTCGAGCGGCGTCGCGAACAGTTGACGGCTCTGGTTCAATCGCTGCAGTCAACCGGACGCATCGTCCTCTCGGCGCCGGTGCCGTTTCACGATTGGGAAGAACTCACTCAGCTTCGGCTTGGCTCTCGCGAGAAGCGGGTCGAGGGCTTCATGCTCAAGCGCCATGGATCGCCCTATCGTGTTGGACGCCGGCGAGGCGATTGGTGGAAATGGAAAATCGAACCGTACTCTATCGACTGCGTGCTGATCTACGCGCAGCCCGGAAATGGCCGCCGCGCCAGCCTGCTAAGCGACTACACGTTCGGTGTGTGGGACAACGGCGAGCTTGTTCCTTTCGCGAAAGCTTACTCGGGCCTTACCAATGAGGAGATCGGACAAGGTGGACTGCCTGGGTCCGGCGGAATACGCTTGAAAAGTTCGGACCGGTGCGGAGGGTAAAGCCGGAACTGGTTTTCGAACTGGCCTTTGAAGGGATTCAGAAGAGTCCGCGGCACCGCTCCGGCATTGCGGTTCGTTTCCCTCGGATGGCCCGGTGGCGGCATGACAAAAAGGCGGAAGATGCCGACAGCCTCGAAACAATCCGCGCTCTTCTGTAACGCATCGTGTGACGCGGGCGTTACAATATGGATAGATGCCGCAGAAAACGATTTTGGTCGCGCTGGTTACGGGCTCCGTCGCCATCCTGCTTGGCCTATGGTCGGGTCTGGACAGGCTGATCGAAGGCATCCGCAGCATGACTCCGCTTGGGATGATGCAGCCGGTCGCTCCTACGCGCCGGCCGCCTGCGAGCGTCACGCTTCAGGAACGTTTGTGTTTTATCGCGTTCGGAATCATTGTGATCCTGCTCAGCGTCTACGTGACCTTCTTCCATAAGTAACGTCTGGCCCTGCTCCCAATATCTTCTTTCGCTGGAAGACCCGATCCACTACCTAACTCATCAGCGCGTACTGAGTACGCAAGCTGCGCGCGTGGACGTTCGCCTCAGCGCATGTCGCGGCGATGTTCCTGGTTGGCCTCGCCTCAGAAAAGGCCGGGTGAGGCGCACCACGTTTCACCCGGCCAATCCACACCCAACGATCCAGCCGGCTTCTAAGTCACCGGCCCCAGGTGCTTCTTACCCTTTTTCCCTGCTTTCGTCGTTAGCGCCTTCAGCAGATTCGCCCCGTTTGGACTTCCCAGTCCCGTCGCGGCATCCCAGCCTGGCCCCGCCGCAAAAGCCCCGTTATTACCCTGAGTAATATCGTGGAAAGCGTTCGCGGCTGCGGGAAGCGAATAGATCGCGGGCTGCAGAAATCCCAAAGGCTTGCCCATTTTTTGGTTCAGCAGCGCAATGAGCCCGCTCCAAAGCGGCGCCACCGCGCTGGTTCCACCAAACACCAGCGATTGCCCATCCACCAACACCTTGTATCCGGTCTGCGGATCCGCGTCGCCCGAAACGTCCGGCACGCCCCTGCCTCCTCCGCTCGGCGGCTTCACCTGCGCGGCCGACTGCCATGCAGGCAGCGGAAACTGCGCGCTGAATCCGCCGCCGGTTGCTCCGCCCTGTGCCCCGTCATTCCACACAGTCTCGCTCTGAATCGTCGTACCCGATCCCTGCAACGTCGTTCCGCCGCAAGCCAGAATGTGCGGACTTGAGGCCGGGAAATCCACGTGGTTGGCCCCATCCGTCACGCCATCGCCCGACCCGTTGTCGCCCGACGCCGCGCAAATCGTCACACCGAGTGCCGCCGCAGCCTGAGCCGCCGAGTCGAATGCAGTCATCGCCTGGGCCGTCCACGTCGATTCCGGTCCACCCCAGCTGATCGAAATCACCGAAGGCTTGTGCGTGGTGTCGTGAATCGCGGTCGTCAGCGCGTCCTGAAATCCCTGATCTGTGTTGGGCGCGAAATACACCACAATCTGAGCGCCCGGTGCCACTGATCCAACCACCTCGATATCAAGCAAAACTTCCCCGTCCGCGCTGTTTGGATTCGTCGGCTTATTTTTCCCTTTGTCCACCGAAACCGAAACCACGGTCGGTGTTTTCAGCCCCGCCGCCTTGAAATAGTTTGCAATATCCGCCGGTTTATAACCGCCCCCCAGTTCGAGAATCCCAACCGACTGACCCGTCCCGTCCACATCCAGCGGAAACTGATATAGCTGGGCGACCTGCCTCGGCAGATACGATACCGCCGCCGCATTCGGGCTCCCGGCCTGATTCGCGACCCGAAAATGTGCTTTCGCCTGCGGACGATTGTCCAGCCCCAGCACTGCCTCTACCGAGCCAACCAGATCCTGCGGGACATGAAGTTCGCCGGTTCGCCCGCGAAACTCCGTTCCGTCATGTGTATACCGGGCCACCTTCGCATCGAACGCCGCCATCAGTTGAGCCAGTGTGCCCTCCAGTCTGACGGTGCGGCGAGCCTCTGATACTTCCAGGACGGTGAGGTGATTGTCTTTCGCGAACTCCTTAACCTTTTCGACCACGGCAGGATCGGCCCCGTATTTCGCCGCGAACTCTTCCCGCGAAACGATTGCGCCACCGTCTTCAGGCAGCGGCGGCTGCGCTTTCGCCTTCAGAATTACGGATACTTCTACCTTTTCATCGGACGCCGAATCACCCACCTTCGTGCCAAGCGCATGCCGTTCACTTCCGGGAAGCGGAACCTTATTGGTCTTCATAATCCATTCAATATCGTTCAATGCTGTTCGAATTACAAGGCTGGCCGTGAACACAACGTGACATATACCCCGCGCTAAACTGAAGCTTCCCGATGGAATTAGATAAAGTTTATGAGCCCCGGCGCTTTGAGCCGAGGTGGGCCCAGTGGTGGGTTGAAAGCGGTATCTATCACGCCGAATGGCAACCCGGTAAACCCGTCTTCTCGCTTGTCATCCCCCCGCCGAACGTAACCGGCTCTCTCCACATGGGCCACATGCTGGAGCACACCGCGATCGACGTCACCATCCGCTGGCACCGCATGAAAGGCGATGTCACGCTCTGGCTTCCCGGCACCGATCACGCCGGCATCGCGACCGAAATGATCGTCTCCCGCCAGCTTGCTGGCAAAGGGCATTCAGTACCGGCGCGACCTCACGCGCGAAGAGTTCGAAGCAGAAAGTGTGGGAATGGAAGGCGGAATCGGGCGGCACCATCAAGCGCCAGATGATCCAGCATCGGCGCCTCCTGCGACTGGTCGCGCGAGCGCTTCACCTACGATCCCGGCCTCTCGCGCGCGGTCCGCGAAGTCTTCGTCAGCCTCCATGAACGCGGCCTGCTCTATCGCGGCGAGTACATGGTCAACTGGTGCCCCGGCTGCAACACCGCCATCTCCGATCTCGAAACCGTTCATGAAGAGACCGCCGGGCACATGTGGCACATCCGTTATGGCGACGTAGTTGTTGCCACCACGCGCCCCGAAACCATGCTCGGCGATACCGCGGTCGCCATTAATCCGAATGACGAGCGCTACTGTCGGCCTGACCTCCGTTCCCCTGCCGCTTTCGGATCGCGAGATCCCCGTCGTTCTCGACGAAATGGCCGACCCCGAGTTCGGAACCGGCGCCGTCAAGATCACGCCCGCGCACGATCCCAACGATTTCGAAGCCGGCAAACGCCACAACCTGCCGCTGATCCAGGTCATCGGACAGGACGCAAAAATGACCGCTGCGGCCGGCAAGTACGCCGGCCTCGATCGCTATGAAGCCCGCAAGCGGGTTGTCGAAGATCTCGAAGCGCTCGGCGCTGCTGGAACGCGTCGAAGACCACGCCCTCAGTCTCGGCAAATGCCAGCGCTGCCACACCGTGGTCGAACCGCTGGTCTCGAAGCAGTGGTTCGTGCGCACCAAACCACTGGCCGCGAAAGCCATCGCGGCCGTGGATGAAAAGCGCATCGAAATCATCCCTGAAAACTGGGTCAAAACCTGGAACGAGTGGATGCACAACATCCGCGACTGGTGCGTGTCCCGCCAGCTCTGGTGGGGCCACCGCATTCCCGCCTGGTATTGCGATGCCTGCGGTGAAGTCATCATCTCGCGTACAGACCCCACCGGCTGCACCGAAATGCGGCGGCCCGCTGCGGCAGGATCCCGACGTTCTCGACACCTGGTTCAGTTCCGGTCTCTGGCCCTTCTCCACGCTCGGCTGGCCGGACCAAACCGACGACCTGAAGCACTTCTATCCAACGTCCCTGCTGATCACCGGCTTCGACATCCTGTTCTTCTGGGTCGCCCGCATGTCGATGCTCGGCATCGAATTCATGGGCGAAGTTCCGTTCCGTAAGGTCTACATTCACGGCCTGGTGCGCGATGCCGAAAAGCAGAAGATGTCGAAGACCAAAGGCAACGTAGTCGATCCGCTGGTCGTCACCGAAGAGTACGGCACCGACGCCGTTCGCATGGCTCTGCTCAGCGGCGCCGCCCCCGGCACCGACATCGTCTTCAGTCCCGACCGCCTCGAGAGTGCCCGCAACTTTGCCAACAAGATCTGGAACGCGGCGCGGTTTCTGCAGCTCAAAGTCGGGCAGTCCCCGACCGCTGGCGACGCCTCGCCCACACTTGAAGACCGCTGGATCCAGTCCCGCCTCAACGAATGCGCCCGCGAGATGAACGCGCGCAATCGATAGCTATCGCTACCACGAAGCGGCGCAAACCATTCGCCACTTCATCTGGGACGATTTCTGCGACTGGTATATCGAGCTCAAGAAAATTTCGAATGACTGGGGCAACATCCTGCAGGTCTTCGAAACCGCCCTCCGCCTGCTTCACCCGGTCATGCCGTTCCTCACCGAGGAACTCTGGCATCGTCTTCGGAGGCGGCGAAGGCGACTCAATCTCCCTGCAGGCCTATCCGCAATATGACCCGGCCCGCTATGACCCTGAAGCGGAAAAACAGATCAGGCTCCTGCAGGACATCGTGACCGCCGCGCGTAATCTCAGGGCCGAGCTGAGTCTCGATCCGAAGCTGCCGCTCGAAGGCAAAATCTCCCGGGATGTCGATGCCTCGACAATCCAGCGCCTCTGCCTGGTAACTTTCACGAAAGGCGACGTTCCCAAATCCGGGGCCGTCCGCTCCACTCCGGACTTCGATCTTATCCATTGATGTTCCCGCCGTCCAGCTCGAAGCGCAGCGAAAGCGTCTCGAAAAAGAAAGGGATCAGCTTCGAAAGAACATCGCCAATTCGAAGCGACAACTAACCGATGAGGTCTTCCTGAGTAAGGCGCCGCAAAAGATCGTCGACTCAATCAAGACCAAACTCGCCGAATACGAAACGCAACTGAACAACGTCGACCGCGCGCTCACTGACTGACGACGTTTACGTTCACAAGCAGGCTCGACATAGCCCCAACGGTCACCACAATTGGCTGAGGTCCGAGCGGCGCATCGGGCGGAACATTGAAGTTGATCTGGGTTATGCCGGCGGCGATCACCCCGTAGAAGACAACGGGTGCCCGGGTCCCCGCAAGCGTTACCGTAAGCGGCAGACGCGGCTTAGGTAAGCGCGACGGGTCTCCGCTGCGTGAAGGCGAGCTACCCGTCACGAGCGTAGGCGTCACATCCCCGTCCCCCGTGATGTAGATCGCGGCCGGAAGCCCGCGCACCACCTGCGAAACAGGAAAGATCCCAGGCGCGGCTATCATCACTGGAAACTCCTGCCACAGCATTTCGCCCTGATAGGTCAGCGCCAGCACAGCCGTCCCTGGCGACGTTTCGTAAGGCACCTGAAGATCGACTTCTCCGTTCCCCCAGGAATAAATCGGCGCCGAAACACCGTTCACCGTCGCCGAAACTCCTTCGAGATTGAGCCGCAACTTCCCGCCGCTGTCGTCTGAAGCGTCCGAACCCGGGCTTCAGTCCAATAACCCGCATCTTCGCGCCGGGTGCCCCGACCGGATTCCCCGAAGCCGCATTGACAACACTCCCCGGCGCCAATTGCGTCGCGGGACCAACCACCAGCGTCACCGGCACATTAATCGCCTGCGGGAACGCATTCGTCGCCTG
Organism: Terriglobia bacterium; assembly: GCA_963840735.1. Classification (GTDB taxonomy): domain Bacteria; phylum Acidobacteriota; class Terriglobia; order Bryobacterales; family Bryobacteraceae; genus BOG-234. Next base: position 349,131 of record CAWIZX010000008.1, on the reverse strand, counting down.
AAAAGTAACATACCCGCGATACACGCCATTCGACAAACCCGCTGCCGATGCCTGTATTGTTGTGCGCCCCGGTCCATCGCCACTCGCCAGAAGTCACGGTCAACCACCGTGTCGTCAGATTCGCAGGCAGGATCGACGTCGTCCATACCGAATCGCCGCCCGTAACCGCAATGTCGACCGGCGCACTACCCGAATCCGTGAAGACCAGTGACTTTACTGATAACGCAAACGAAGCCGCCACAGCAGGTGCATCCGCATAGCTCGCCGTTGCGACCGAACTTACAGCAGCGATCTCTCCCACCCCGCTGATCGTGAATGTTTTGGAAGGCGTCACGTTAGCCGATGACCAGCAAAGATTCCCGTACAGCGTTCCGAACGGCGCGAGCCGTGTGGTTCCGAAGATATTCTGAATCTGGTTATTGAAGTTCGCTGTGCCGATCCTTAGCGCCGACAACGTTGTCAGAAACCCGCCCTGTTCCTGCACGGTCAGTTGCTGCGACCACTGGCAATCCGCCGGCCCCGCCATGTTTCGGTTCACAGCGGCAGGCACACTGGTCAGCAAAATCGAAGGATTCACAGCCGGTGCATTGCTAGGCAGGAACACCGCCGTTACCTGCACGCTCCACGTTTTCCCGCCAGTCACATCGGTGCCCGTGAATGCGAACACGTGAGTGCCCGCCGTGGGCGTGATCCCCACGCTGCTGCCCAGCGTTGTCTGCAGGATTCCAAACGCCGGCAGCGTGGTGCTGCGGAAAAATGTGAGAGGCAGCGCCCCGCCATCGATGCTGAAACCCGTCAGTTTCGTCGCAACTCCCGCCGCTTCCTGCAGGCTCACGGTGAATTCGTAGAAATTGCCGAACTGATAAACAGGATTCGGGTCTACCGAAGGAATCACCAGTGACCCCGCCGCCGGAATGATCAGTTCAACCGACGTTGTAGCGCCTGAGCTTCCGGTCGCCGCATCGCCGTTATAAAGCGCCTGAACGCGCCCGTCTCCTTCCGCGATCCGCACTTCGCTGATGCCGAGTGTTGCCGTCGAATTTCCGTTGCTTCCCGGCGTCAGGTTCACGGTTCCGAGAATATTCTGGCTCGACAGAAACGTGACGGTTCCCGTTGGACTTGCGCCGCCCGCCGTAACCGTCGCCTGCAGAGTCACCGTGTCATTCAGATTTGCGGCCGTTGGGAATGCAGTAAGCGCGGTCACGCTCGTCGTGCCCGTATTCCATTCCGTCACCATATGGAACGCATCCACTGAGCCGAGCCCGGTCGCAAGGTCATAGCCCGCACCCGCGCTGTATCCCAGCACCCCGTTCACACAGTTCGGAGTAGCCTGCGCGCACGCAACCACGTTCGTGCCGGCCGTCACATCATGGAAGACATCCGTCGTGCTCTGGGCCATTCGGTAAAGACTCGGATTGATATTGCCCAGCCCCGCCTCCGCCACCAGGTTCTTTGCAACAAGATATTGGTTCAGCAGCGCCACCATCCCGGCGAAGATCGGCGTCCCCACAGACGTGCCCCCAATGCCGTTCACCAGCTTCCCGCCCGAATACACCAGATACGAATCGTGGTAAGCCGCCGCATTGAACGACACATCCGGCACGTCACGAGCCCCGTCGTTCGGCACGCCAGGCCCGGTCTGCCAAAACGGCTTCGCATAGAATGCGCTCGCTCCGCCGCCGCTGCCAGTCGGCGAATAGAACTGCTCACTTTCGTTCCAGGCCGCCTCCGGAATATAGGAAAGCGCCGACCCAAGATTCGGGCCGCTCGTTGCCGACCAGTAATTCCCCTTCGAATCGTCGAACATGGTGCCGCCAATTGCCGTCACCTCGGGCAAAGAAGCTGGCAGAATCACCGAACTCCCCTTTGTAGCCTGAGCCGTGGGAGTGCTGAAATCGCAGCCCGACGCCCCGCTGTCGCCCGAAGCAGAGATCCACGTGATGCCCTCGGCCGCGGCCTGCTGCGCAAGCGTCCGAAAATCCGCCGTTGTCTCAGGTTCGCAAGCCCCATAGCTGCTGCTCAGCACCGGCGCGAGCGAATTGTCGATCGCGTAGAACGCCGACAGAAACGCGTCGTTCGAATTCACATAAATGATGGAAGCGTTCGGAGCTATGGCGCCAGACCACTCCACGTCCAGGTCAGCCTCCAGTAGATCGCTCGAACTCTTGCCCGGGTCCGGCCCGAACAGCATCACTTTCGGATCGTTCGGGGGTAGATTGAACTTCGCCCGGAACGCCCGGATATCGGCAACATCGATGTCTGTCTGACCCACCACCGCGATCTTCTGCCCTGTGCCGTCCACCCCTGCCGCATAGAGCGGCGCGACATCGTAGATCGTCGCAATGTCGTCCGGAGCCAGGTAATGAGCGCCGTTGCTGCCGTTGTATTCGGCGACAGGCGCTACCTGCCGATACATCGGCGCCACGCCGAAGTTGTTCAACCCGCGAAAGCCGCTGACCACCGAGTCCAGCTCCGCCGGAATCGAAGGTTCCGTCGCATTGGCGAACCGCACTTTGCCGCCGACGCTGTACCGATGAAACTCAGTCCGGAAAGCCTTTCCGACCGTCTGAGCGGTGCCGCTGAACACGATAAACTGTCCACCCCGCGCCACCGTCTCGACGCGCAACCCCTGGGCCTCCAGCCAGGCCGTAATTTTCGCCATGTCATTGCCGCTCACGCCGAAGCGCAAGGAAAATTCTTCGGGAGTCAGCGGCTTGTGGCGCGACGCAAGGAAAGCTTCCAGCCCCGGCGCGGGCTTCAACATCATGGTTGCCCACGCGACAGGCATCGCAGGGTCCGCAACCCCCAAATCCGCTTCCATTCGGGCTCGCGGATGCACCGTTCCTTTCAGCGTTTTCACGCGCGAACTATCGATCGGTCTGACCAGGCGGTCAGGGGCAGCGGCCAGCAGTCCACAGCTGAACGCGAACAACAACGCGGCGCGAAACATCATCCGGGTTCCTAATTTGTACCAGATGCCCCGGCCCGAAAACTACAATGAGAGAATAGACCTATATGGGTGTACCTGTCTCGCAGATGTGGACAGTCGTGAGCTACGTGCTGAAGCAGCGCATGGCTGGACGCGACCGTTATCCGCTCGTGCTGATGCTTGAGCCGCTGTTCCGTTGCAACCTTGCCTGCGCCGGTTGCGGCAAAATTCAATACCCGGCTCACGTCCTGAAAATGAACCTCTCGCCCGAAGATTGCTTTCGCGCGGTGGACGAATGCGGTGCGCCCATGGTTTCCATCCCCGGCGGCGAACCCCTCATGCACCCTGAGATCGATGAGATCGTCGAGGGCCTGGTCGCGCGCAAAAAATACATCTATCTCTGCACCAACGCTATTCTGCTCAAAGAGAAGCTTCACCTTTTCAAGCCCAGCAAATACCTCAGCTTCTCAGTCCATGTAGACGGCGACAAAGAGCATCACGATTTTTCGGTCTGCAAAGAGGGCGGCTACGAACTCGCGGTCGAAGGCATTCGCGCCGCCGTCGAGAAGGGCTTCCGCGTCACCACCAACACCACTCTGTTCGATGGCACCGACCCGCAGAACGTCCGTGACTTTTTCGACGACATGATGACGCTCGGCGTAGAAGGCATGATGCTCTCTCCGGGTTACTCCTACGACAAGGCGCCCGATCAGCAGCACTTCCTCGGCCGCGCCCGCACGCGCCGCCTCTTCCGCTCGATTCTTTCGAACCGCAAAGCGTCCTGGAAGTTCAACATGTCACCGCTGTTTCTCGAATTCCTCATGGGCAAGCGCCACTACAAATGCACGCCCTGGGGCATGCCGACCTACAACCTGTTCGGCTGGCAGAAACCCTGCTACCTTCTGCAGGATGGTTATGCCGAGACCTTTGCCGAACTGATGGAAGCCACCCAATGGGAGAATTACGGCACGGAATCCGGCAATCCCAAATGCGCCAATTGCATGGTCCACAGCGGCTATGAAGCCACTGCCGTGCATGACCAGTTCGCAAGCTGGAGGGGCTTTCTCAACACCGTGCGCGGGACCTTCTCGAAGTATCCGGACGCTGAAGCAGCCCGCATGTTGCAGGAGCCTGTAAAAGCGGTTCGCGCGCCCGCCGGACTCGTTCAGTTAACCATGAAGGAAAACGTCGAAGCATGACGGACGCGCCGCTCAACGTCGAAGAGCTCGAAGTCGTCCCCGGCTTTGAACACGAAGTCCTCCAGGGGAAGGTTTGGGATGCCGCCAACGACGCGGAGCTACGCGAGGGTCTGGAAAAGGCGTTCGATTATCGCGGCGACGTCACCCTTCACCTGAAGAACGGCAGCACCGTCGAAGGATATATATTCAACCGTGACAGCTCTTCGGTCCGCCTCTTCCCGAAAGACAATCCGACGAAGCTGACAATTCCCTACTCTGAAATTGCCGGCCTTGCATTCACAGGCCGCGATACCGCTGCCGGAAAAAGTTGGGAAGCCTGGCTCCGAAAGTATTGGGAAAAGAAGCTGGCCGGTGAAAAAGATATCGAGCTCAAACCCGAGTCGCTCGATTAAATTTGTCTCACAAAGCCGCCTAAGCCTGCGCGATCGCCTTTTCGGCTGCTGCCAGTTGGTCTTCCGTCCCCCGGAATATCAGCGCGCTCCGCGCCGAACAATAAAACCCTTTCTGAATTCGAAGCCTGGTTCTCACAGCCCCAAGCACCGCATCCAGTTCTCCTGACCTCCCGTTCGGCAGATAGAACACCCGCACCACATCGCCACCGTTGACGGCTGATTCGTATTTATGCGAACCGGTGGCGGGCGTCGCATCGTCAAGTTCGTGGATCAGCCACGCCGCCATCTGTGTCTCGGCCGCGGTGCCGCGCAACGCGATCGCAGTCAGGCCTGTGTAGTTAAAGATGTAACGGATATCGGCCACTGTTCGCAATGACGTGAGCAATTCCTGAACGCCGCGCGGCGAAGGAGTGTTCTCAAGAAAGAACACCCGCACGACATCGTCCTTTCCCGGACCGGCGTATTGATACATCGCGGAACTCCGGATGCGCAGTTCATCGGCAGTCGCCTTCACCGGCTGGTCGAGCGTCTTCAGCAGCCATTCCGCCATCGGCACCTGCGCCGCCGTTCCGCTGAAGCTGAGCGCTTGCGCACCTGCATCGAATGTCACCGCTCCCAATCCGCTGACCGTCCTCAGAATCGTGAGCAGTTCCTGGCTTCCTGCCACCGAAACCGGATTCGTCAACTGAAACACCCGGTCCACACTTCGCGGCGCGTTCTGCCCCAGGGCAATCGCCGCAGACAATACCGCCAACAAGATCCCGCGCAATATCTTTTCCTCCTGCACCGTCAGACGCGGTGCACAGCCGCGGCGTGCATACGGAATGTGACGCAAACCCTCACAGCACTGAGCAATCGACAACAACTTTGCCCCGTCCGCTCCTTGGCGGTCGAAGCGATCGTCACCAGACAGCCATCCGGCTTGAGCAGTCCCCGGGACCGCGGTTTGGCGCCGCCGGTTTGAGTCTGCCGGAAGTTCCTCTTCAGACAAACAACCGAACGGGGTAATGTTTTCTGCCACGTTGCGTGCGATGCGATCCGGATCGCCGCGTTCGATCTGAAACATGTCGCCGTCCGCCGCTTGTACAATTACACTGTTGCAACGGGCCCCGGAAATCACGTACTACGAAGAACTCGGCGTAACCAGAACTGCGTCCCACGAGCAAATCCGCGATGCCTTCCGAGCCCTCGTCCGCCTTCTCCACCCTGACCAGCAGACTGACGAGCATCTCAGGAACATTGCCGAAGTCCAGATGCGCAAACTCAACCGCATCTACGCCGTACTCTCCGACGCCGAGAAACGCCGCAACTACGACGACACGCTCGACCAATCGCCCTCCGCCCGAACCATCATCCTGAGGCAAAACGCCGGCCCAACCGTGCAGCGTCTGCTCGCGCGTTTTGCATGGATCGGCGCGGTGCTGATTGTCGTCGCACTCCTCGCGTGGCTATCGTCCGAAGGCCCCGGCAGCACTGTGCAGAGCTTTGACAGGCCGGGCCCGCTGAGACCTCCCGCAATCACCGCATCTGCCGACACCCAGAGCGAAGTCGCCCAGCTTCGCCGCGATCTCAATCAGGCCAGAGCGGAGCGTGACGCCGCCGTGCGGGAGTTGGCGCACCTGCGCACGTCCCCCGGCCGTAAGCCTGAGTCCGATCCGCAGGACGCCGAAGTGACCATGCCAACGCCTGCGCCCCCGACACCGGTCAGTTCGGAAATTCCCGTCCCGACACACGCCGGAACCTTCGTCCATAGCGGCGCCTGCCCCACGCTCAACCGCCGCGCCGCAGAAGACCTTCGCAGGTTTTTGGTTCTACACCCGCCCCGTGCAGGGCCAGCACAACAAGAACACGTCCCTCTATCCGCCGGAATTTATTGAAGCCACGGTCACCGAACAGAACGGCGTGGTGCGCGGCAGGTATCGCTCCCGTTACCTGATCGTCGACCGCGCAATCTCCCCTGACGTGAACTTCGAATTTTCAGGAACACCGAACGGCGCCACTGTCTCATGTCCGTGGTCCGGCCCGGGTGGCTCCAGAGGCGAACTTACTCTCAGGATGACCACCGACCACACCCTGGAGATTGAATGGACCGCCAGCGAACTCGGCAGCATCCAGGGCCTCGTCTCCGGCACTGCCCACCTTACGCGGCGGGTCGAGCCTTAGCCATCGCGTTCAGCGCGGCTGTTTTGTACAGTGCGCCCAGTGTCGGGATATTGAAACACGCCTCATCGAAAACCTCCGCGGTTCCGTTCAGCATCAGCGCCATCATTCCCACATGCACCAGTTCCGTGGCCTGCTCTCCGATCGCATGTACGCCCACCAGCTTCAGATCCCCTGCCTGAAACAACAGCTTCAGGAACCCATCCGAGTCGCCGATGATTTTGCCGCGGGCGGAGTTCGAATACAATCCCTTGCCGACCACGTACGCTTTCCCCTGGCGCTGCAGCGACTCTTCCGTCTCCCCAACCATGCTCACTTCAGGAATCGTGTAAACACCGGTCGGCAGCAGCAATGACGCCCGTCCGTTCTGGTTCGGCCCGAAGGTATGGCGAACCGCGCGGCGCGCCTGGTCCATGCTCGTCGAAGCCAGCGCGGGAAACCCGATCACGTCCCCCGCCGCAAAGATGTGCGGAACATTCGTCCGGTAATATTCATCCACCGGAATCAGGCCGCGATCGCCCGCAATCACTCCAGCCGCCTGCAAATTAAGCCCCTCAACATTGCTTTTCCGACCCGCCGCTACCAGCACCGCGTCCACCACCAGCTTGTTGCCCGACCCCAGTTGCAGCTCCACGCCGGACCCGTGGCATTCCGCGCACCCCTGCACCTGCTCCTTCCAGTGGAAAACCACGCCGTTCCGCTCCATCCCAGCTACCAGCGCGGAGCTGATCTCGCCATCCAGAAAGGGAAGCAGCTTGTCGCGTCCGTCCAGCAGGTGAACCTTCGTCCCCAGCACTGAAAACGTGCATGCATACTCACTCCCGATCACGCCCGCGCCAATCACCGCCATCGTTTTAGGCAGCAGATCCAGATCGAGAATCGTGTCCGAATCGTAGACCTCAGGCTTGTCGAACGGGAACAGCGATGGACGAACCGGAGACGATCCCGTCGCAATCAGAACGTGCTCCCCTTCGAGCACAACTTCCTGCCCGTCTGCCAAACAAACCCGCACTCGGTGGTCGTCTTCGAATCGGGCCGTGCCCTGATGCACAACGGCGTGCGAATCCTGCATCCTCTGCCTCAGCAGGTGATTGAGTCCGTGCTTTACCTCGCGTTCATGGCGCAGAAAGTCGGAGACGCTCGCTTCACGCCGCAACGACAGATCCACTCCGTACAGATCCCGCGACTTCATTCCGGAGAATGCCAGCGCGGTCTCGCGAAGCGTCTTGCTCGGCACCGTGCCCGTGTTCGCGCCCGCGCCGCCCAGTTCGCCATGATTGTCGATCACGGCAATGCTCTTGCCGAATTCGGCCGCCGCGCTCGCGCCCGCCAGCCCTGCCGGGCCGCCTCCGATCACGATCAGATCGAACGTCATTGCAGAGCCGCCGTCAACTCCCCGGTTTGCTTCATTACATTGAGCCTCGCCTTCTCGGCATTGAACTGCGCGTCGTAAAACGCGATCCACTTCTCGTCTTCCGCAAACCGCGCTTCTTCCACCTGCCGTTGCGATGCCCTGCCCTCATTCATCTGCGCCAGCAAGACCGACAGTTGAGCGTGCGCCAGGTCCAGTTCCGCTTTAGCCAGTTGCCCCGCCGCCGCAGCCTTGTTTACTTCCTGAAAGCTCTGGTGTACATCGAGCGTGATCCGGTTTCGGGTCGCCTGCATCTCCGTCCGCAAATGCTGCCGATCGTCTTCCGCCTGCGCCAGCTCAGCCGCCAGCGCCGACCCGCCCAGGATCGGAATCTGAATCGATGCCCCGATCTGCCCGTTGTTGCGCTGGAATTTATTGAAGTACTCGTCGTAGTGGCTGTACCGCGTCAGCAATGCGTACTGCGCCACAAGATCCACTCTTGGCAGCCGCTGCGCACGGTCCCCTTTGATTTCGAGCGCCTTCGCCTGATAATTCGATTCGAGGCGCTTCAGTTCCTTGCTTCCATTGAGCGCCGTTTCCAGCGCGGCCGCTTCGCTCTGCGCGGCGGACACCGCCAATCGATCTTCATCCACCGGACGAACCGCGTCCTCGGCCGTATAACCCAAAGCCACGGCAAGATTCCGTTCCCCATACTCTCGGTCCGCCCGCAGCCCGATGAGCCGCTGATTTGCCCGCAGCAGATTTACGTTCGCCTCCTGCTTCACAATCGGCAGATCGCGCCCCAACTCTACCCGGGCATCCGCCGCGTCAAGCACCTTCTGCAGACTCTCCACCTGCCTTGCAGCCGATTCGGCCAGCCGCCCCGAACGATCCACATCGACATACAGTGCCGCAATCCGATACACCACGTCGTCCCGACGCACTGCGGTCGCCAGCCCAACCCCCCGGGCCGTTTCGCGCGCCTGCGCCACCGCAAAACTCTGCGGCTTGTTGTACAACGACCGGTTCATCTTGGCCTGAAACACGGCCGGTGCCGAACCCTCGATACTCAGCGGAAAGCCATTGCTGTATGCCAGCCCGCTGCCGATTCCCATGTGGATCGAAAACGGGTCCTTCGCGATCCGCACACCCTCCACCGACTTCATCTCATCCAGGCGGGCCATCACTACTTCCGGGTTTTGTGTCAGCGCCCTTGCGACCGCCTGCTTCATCGTGAGCGTGTAGACTTCCGCACGCGCCGTCATTGCGGCCGCGGCCAACAGGAACATTCTGCGCATAACTATTCGTACCGTAGGGCTTCGGTTGGGTTCAATCTCGACGCGCGGCTGGCCGGTAGCATTCCGAACACAAGGCCCACCAGGCTTGACACGGTAAACGCAATCCCGATAGACCACATTGAGATCGGAATCCGGATATTCTCGACAAAGAACTGCACGCTCAGAGGAAGCGCCACGCCGGCGATAATGCCGAGTATCCCGCCCACCAGGCTGATCAGCACGGCTTCCGTCAGGAACTGCAGCAGGATCTCGCGCCGCGACGCCCCCACCGCCATGCGGACCCCGATTTCGCGCGTCCGCTCTGTGACCGTCACCAGCATGATGTTCATGATCCCGATCCCCGAGATCACCAGCGCGATCGCCGACACAAGCACCAGAACGAAGCTCAGGATCTTCGAAATGCTCTTCGCGGCATTCAGAATCCCCGTCAGGTTCTCCACCTTGTACGTCGCGCCCGCGCGGTGACGGCTCTGAAGAATGTCCTGCACCTGCCCCGTTACCGCTTCCACATCGTGCGGATCCCGCACCTGTACATAAAGCGGATCGATGCGTTCCACGCGCGTGAAATACTGCTGCACGGTGATGGGAATCAGCACCGTTTCGGCATTCAGTTCGGATTGCCCGAAGCTCTCCACCTTCTCTTTGAACGTACCGATCACCGTGAACTGCAGGCCGTGGATCTTGATGTTCTGCCCCAGCGCCGCCTGCTGGCTGCCATACAGCCGCCGCGCCAGCTTTTCCGTCATCAGCGAGACCTTCTGGCGCAGACTCACATCGCCTGAATCGAGAAATCGCCCCGCTAGCACCACAAGATTGCGCACGGGCTGGTAATACTCATCCGAGCCGATCACCAGCAGCCGCTCCTCCCTGCCGTTGAGGAACATTGCATCGTAGTTGCTTTCAATGCCCGTGGCCGCCACAATGCGGTCTGAGAGCTGGTTCGCGAATTGCCTGAATGTCCGATGTCTTGATGAAATCCGCGTTCACTTCAGCCGATGACTGCTGCGTGCCCACCTCATACGAAGCGAAGATCATGTTCGATCCCACGCCTTCGATCTGCTCGAGGATGTAGTTCTGGCTGGTAAGAGAAATGGTGACGACGAGAATTACGGACGCGGTCCCGATGACCATCCCGAGTCCCGTCAGCATTGAGCGTATCGGGTTTTGCCTCAGAGCCTGGAAGCTGAAGCTGAGCGCTTCATGAACCTGCAACTACAAACCCTCAGACTGTTTCAGCAATCGCGTCGCGCTTGCCCGCGTCGGGTCGTCCGGTGTCAGGTCTTGCGCCAGGTAGCGCTTCAGAAGATCGCGAGCCTGTTCCACATTGCGCTTCGACTGGATATAACACTCGGCCCGCGCATAGAGGATCTTCGGCGCTGCGGGCGCCACGGCTTCAGCCTGCGCAAAGGTCTTATCGCTTTCTTCGTATCGCCCCTGCTTCGAAAGAATGCGCGCAAGGTCGATCAAACGTCCTACCGAATGCGGAGCCAGTTGAACTGCCTTCCGCAATTGCGCCTCAGCCGATGAATAGTCTTGCTTTTTCTGTGCAATCCGCGCCTCAGCGAAATAGGCTTCCGCCGGATCGTTCTTCGCAATCAGCGGAATCAGGCCGCGCGCCTTATCGACGCCGCCTCCAATCACACCCGGCGCCTGTATATAAAACTCGAACAGATCGTTGACCGCTTCCGAATTATGAGCGTCCAGTTGAACCGCTCTCTCAAATGTCTCCCGTGACTTCAGCGCAAAAGGCAGCGCCGTGATCGGTGAAGATGTTTCTGCACGATGTCCGTAAGCTCGCGCCAGCCAGGTCAGCGTCATAGAGTTATTGGGCTCAAGCGCCGCAGCCTTCTCGAGAATACCGGTCGCCGCTTTGTACTCAGCGTCCATGAGGTAACAGCGGCCCAGCAGTTCGAGCGACCGCGCATCCTCCGGAGACTGCCTGAGCAGGGATACAGCGCCTTTGTAATCCGTATGGTTGTAACGGCTTAGCGCCTGTTCGTACACGGAGGCCCGCGCCACTACAGCCAGGATTAAGCCCGCTAATAGACGCATCACGCTTATACCGATGATGCGGGTGCTGTTCCGGTTTCAGATTCCCCGCCAGAGTCTCACCTTCCAACGTTACACACGCTCCGTCGTTACAATAGGATTGTGCATTCGCATCACGGGCACCATCACGCGCATGCCTCGGGCAAGGTGTTGGTCTGGTCGCTGATCGCAACGTCCGCCTTCGTCATCCTCGAGCTGGTTACCGGCTTTCGCGCGAATAGTCTCGCGCTCATCTCTGACGCGGGGCACAACGCTACCGACGCCCTTGCCCTGCTTCTCGCGTGGTTCGCCGTGTATCTGCACGCCAAGCCCGCCGACGAATCGAAGACCTTCGGGTATCACCGCGCCGGCGTTCTCGCCGCCTTTGTCAACGCCCTGACACTGGTTGTGCTCTCGGCCTGGATTCTGTATGAGGCGGCCGGGCGCGTGTTCCACCCCGTCGCGGTTAACGAAACCGCCATGCTGCTGGTAGCCGTCGGGGCTATGCTGCTCAATGGCGGCATTATGCTCGGTCTCCACCGGACCGGCGAAAAAGATATCAACATCCGCGGCGCATTTCTGCACATGTTGGGTGACCTGCTCGCTGCGGGAGCCATCGTGATCGGCGCCCTTGTAATGCGCGCCACCGGCTGGCAATGGATCGATCCCGCGCTTTCCGCCATCATTGCCCTGCTCGTCGTCTACACCGCCTGGGATATCATCCGCGAATCCCTGAACATCCTGCTCGAAGGTTTGCCGCGCGGACTCGATCTCCAGGAAGTCACCTACGCCATCCGCAACGTCGATGGCGTGCTCGACGTACACGATCTGCATATCTGGAGCCTCGGCTCCACCTCGAGCGCCCTCAGCTGTCACGTGCTCATCGACGACATGCCGCCCTCCCGCAGCGACCGCATTCTGCACGAGCTCAATCACGTCATGGGCGATCGCTTTCACGTGCATCACACCACGGTCCAGTTCGAGCACATGAGTTGTGCCATCTCAGGTACGGGCTGCGTGATCCCGGTGGATTCCGCCCATAGTCATCACGACCATTCCCACCAGCACTAGCATCAGCGCAATCCACTGCTCCAGCACAAACGGACCTCCGAACGGGTTCGATGCGTCGTGCGTTCTCAGAAATTCGACGCCGAAACGAACTGACCCGTAAAGCGCCATATAAAGTCCGATCACAGACCCGGGCCGGGCGTGTGCGCGCAGCCTGTGGATCAGAATCGCGCAAATCACGAATTCGGCGAACGCTTCATACAGTTGCGTCGGATGCAAAGGAATCCCAAGCGGCACGCCCGTCGTCGCCGCTTCGTTCGTGAACGTAACGGCCCACGGCAAATGCGTAGGCCGGCCCCAGCAGCATCCCGCGGCAAAGCAGCCCAGCCGGCCGATGCCATGCCCCAGCGCCAGACTGGGCGCGAAAACATCGGCCGTTTCCAACACAGGAAGTCCCTGCGACTTCATGTAAAAGTACGAGAAGACCAGCGCGGTGATAAAGCCGCCGAAAAAAATCCCTGCGCTCTGCAGCGTCGCCATCGAGAAGATCTCAAGCGGATGCGTCCGATAATCCGGATCGAGCGCAATCATGAACACCTTCGCGCCCAGCATCCCCATCAGAGCGCAGTAAACCCCAAGGTTCACCACCTTCTCGTGATTCAGCCCGCGTGGTTTCGCGAAGCGGGAAGCCAGCCACAGCGCCGACAGAAACGCCGCGGCGACCAGCAATCCGTAAGAAGGAACCGCGAAGCTCCCGATGTGAAACAGGTAAGGCAGCATCAGTGTTTAAACACCAGCATGCTCAGAATCAGGAGGCACGCTCCCGTGCAGATCGCCGTATCGGCAAGGTTGAACGTATACCAGTGGTAAGAGCCCGCATAAAAGTCGAGAAAGTCGGTCACGGTGCCGGCCATAATCCGGTCATACACGTTCCCCAGAGCGCCTCCGAAAATCAGCGACAAACCCATGGCCGTCAGACGATCCTGACGATCGATCCTCCACAGCATCCAGGCCAGCACCATCACCGCTACAACCGACGTCGCAATCAGCAGCATCGTTCGCGACTGCGTACTGTTGTCCGAAAAAATTCCAAACGCAACCCCCGGGTTTTCCGACCGCACTAAATTAAAAAACCCCGGAATAATCGTCTTCGAATCGTAGGCCCCCAAATGCGACTGGATCGCTGTTTTCGACCACCGATCCAGCCCGAACACACCCAACGCCGTAAGAAACGCGGCTATCCGCCGCCCTCCCTTATCCATTCGCGAGAAACTCCTTTACGGCCTCGGCGCAGGAACCGCAGATGCCCGCCAATTCCGGGTCCGAACCCACATCGCTCGTATACTTCCAGCACCGCTCGCACTTCGTCCCCACGGCTCTTTCGATGCGCGCCGCCAGCGACTCGCCGCGCACCAGTTCGACCTGCGACACGATGAACAGCCCCGGCAGTTCTTCCGCATATTTTTCAAGCACAGGATAAAGATCCGGCCCCGCCGTAAGCTTGACCCGCGCCTCCAGCGGCGCTCCGATAAATTTCTCCTGCCGCGCCGTATCGAGGCTCTTCAGTACCGTGTCCCGCACCTCGATCAGCCGATCCCAGCCGCCTGTGTCCCCCGCCGCTGCCTCAGCTTCGGCGAAGTACTGCGTATGCACGCTTCCCGCGCCGCCAAGATGCGGCCAGATCTCTTCCGTCGTGAAGCTCAGAATGGGCGCCAGCAAACGCACCAGCGTCTGCGCAAGATCATAAAGCGCTGTCTGCGCGCTCCGCCGCGTCAGCGATCTTCTCCCGCTCGTATAAAGCCGGTCCTTCAGCACGTCGAAGTAAATCGAACTCAGGTCCACCGTCGCGAAATCATAAACCGCGCGATACACCTTGTGAAACGCCAGTTCCTCGTACGCAATGCGGCACCGCGAATTCAACTCGGCAGCGCGCCGCAGAATCCAGCGGTCGAAATCCACCAGCTCTTCGCTCACTACCCGATCCGCCGCCGGATCGAAATCGTGAATGTTCCCCAGAATGTACCGGAACGTGTTCCGCAGCTTCCTGTACGCTTCCGCAAGGCGCGTAAGCATTACCGGCGTGAGCCGCACGTCTTCTGTAAACTCCACTGACCCGCACCAGAGCCTCAGAATATCCGCGCCGTAATCCTTGATGATCGATTCAGGCGGAATGTCGTTCCCCAGCGACTTATGCATCGCCCGGCCTTCCCCGTCGAGCGTCCAGCCATGCGTTGCCGCCGCCCGATACGGAGCCGCGCCCTTCAGCCCAACCCCGATCAGCAGCGAACTCTGGAACCAGCCCCTGTACTGGTCCCCGCCCTCCATGTAAAGGTCGGAAGGCCATGTCAGCCCGTAAGTCTCGTTCAAAACCGCAAGGTGACTCGACCCGGAATCGAACCACACATCGAGAATGTCGTTCTCCTTAGTGAATTCCCCTGACCCGCACTTCGTACACGCGGTACCGGCGGGCACCAGTTCCGCCGCGGTCTTCTCGAACCAGATATCCGCCGAATGCTGCCGGAACAGATCCACAACCGCGCGCAGAATCTTTGTGTCGGTCAGCGGCTCCCGGCACTTTTCGCAATAAAAAACCACAATCGGCACGCCCCACACCCGCTGCCGCGAGATGCACCAGTCCGGCCGCCCCGCAACCATATTCGAAATGCGGTCCTCACCCCACGCCGGCTGCCACCTCACGTTCCGGATCGCAGCCAGCGCATTCGCGCGCAGGTTCTGGTTATCCATTCCGATAAACCACTGCTCCGTTGCCCGATAGATCGTCGCGTTATGGCACCGCCAGCAATGCGGGTAAGAATGGTCGATCGCTTCTGTCGCCAGCAGCGCGCCATTCTCCTTCAGGATTTCGAGAACCAGCGGGTTCCCCTCCCAAACAGTCTTCCCCAACAACCCAGCCGGAACCGCATCTCCCATCGCCGATTCAGGGTTGAAAAAACGTCCAGCCGCGTCCACCGGGCAATACACCGGCAGCCCGTACTGCATCCCGACCACGTAATCTTCCTGCCCGTGCCCCGGAGCCGTGTGAACCGCCCCGGTTCCCTGCTCCAGCGTCACGTGATCGCCCAGCATCCCCAGCGAGTCCCGCTCGATAAACGGATGCCGGTAAACTGTCCGGTCGAGTTTCGCACCCGCAAACGTCGCCACAACCGAGTATTCCCACCCGCACTTCGCCGCCGTCGCGGCCACCAGATCGGATGCAACAATGTAGACCGCATCGCCCACAGCCACTGCCGAATACTCGTACTTCGGATTAAAAGCAATTCCCAGATTCGCCGGAAGCGTCCACGGAGTCGTCGTCCAGATCAGCCCGTAAACCTGTCTTCCCGCCAGCGCTCCATCGATCGCCGCTGCGTCCGAACTCATCCGGAACCGCACCCACACCGACGGACTCTTATGATCCGCGTATTCCACTTCCGCTTCCGCCAGCGCGGTCCGGTCGTGCATGCACCAGTTCACCGGCTTCAGGCCCTTATACACATAGCCCTTTTCGAGGAAACTGACGAACGCCCCCGCGATCACCGCCTGGTATTCCGGACTCATCGTCAGATACGGCTTGTCCCACGACCCCAGAATCCCCAGCCGTTTGAAATCCGCACGCTGAATATCGACAAACTTCTCGGCGTACTTTCGGCAGGCGCGCCGGATCTGACGCCGTCGACATAGCCGCCTTCTTAGCCCCCAGTTCCTGATCGACCTTGTGTTCGATCGGCAACCCGTGGCAATCCCAGCCCGGCACGTACGGCGCGTCGTAACCCGCCATAGTTCTGGACTTTACGATGAAGTCTTTAATGATCTTGTTGAAAGCAGTCCCAAGGTGAATCCGGCCATTCGCGTACGGAGGCCCGTCGTGCAGGATATAGGTCGGCTTACCCGCGCGCGACGCCCGAATCTGCCCGTAGAGGTCCTCCTCATTCCAGCGGGCGAGCATCGTCGGCTCGGCCTGAGGAAGGTTCGCCTTCATAGAAAAGTTCGTGCGAGGCAGATTGAGCGTCTGCTTCAGATCCACATTCGTTGGGTTCATCGGTGGGAATCCTCATTATAGGAGGGCGTGTCAAAAGGCCGTGCCAAAACGCCGAACCTTCATAACCCCGCCATCTCGCCGCACTCACGCTAAACTATCTCGTTGAGGACCGCGCTTGAAGCGCGCTATCACCTCTGTAAAGGAGCCCAACATGTGCGATCAGGACCACTTTGAAGATGACCGGCAACACTATGAGCCCTCGGCCTGGTGACACGCAAGCAGTTCGGCATCATGCTGGGAGCAGGCATCGCCATGATGCTCCCCGAAGTTGCCAACGCCGCGGCGGTCACCGAATCCGAAGTCACTATCACGACCCCCGATGGCGCCGCGGATTGTTATTTCGTCCATCCCGCCACCGGCACCGCCCCCGGTGTCCTCATCTGGCCCGACATCTTCGGCCTCCGCCCCGCTTTCCGGCAGATGGGCAAACGGCTGGCCGAATCCGGCTACTCGGTCCTGGTTGTAAATCCGTTCTATCGCGTGAAGAAGGCTCCCACTGCGGAAGCTGGAGCCGCGACTCCCATCCAGAGCGTCATGCCGCTGGCCCGGGGCCTCAACGAAACGACCCACATGACCGACGCCAAAGCGTTCATCGGCTGGCTCGACACTCAGCCGTCGGTCGCGAAGAACCGCAAAATCGGCACGCAGGGTTATTGCATGGGTGGACCCATCGCATTCCGCACCGCCGCAGCCGTTCCCGATCGCGTCGGCGCCGTCGCCTCGTTCCACGGCGGCGGACTCGTCACCGCCGAACCGAACAGCCCTCACCTTCAGGCAGCAAAGAGTAAAGCGCAGTTCCTGGTTGCCATCGCCGCCAACGACGACACCCGCTCTCCCAAAGACAAAGACGTCCTCAAGGAAACCTTCGCGAAGGCAAACCTGCCCGCCGAAATCGAGGTCTACGCAGGCACCGCCCACGGCTGGTGCCCTCCCGATTCGCAGGTCTATAACGAGCCAAACGCCGAGAAAGCCTGGAGCCGCCTGCTCGCGCTTTACGGAAAAGCCCTGGCCTGAGGGCCTCTCAAATCCCGCGGTTCGTCAGCAGGTACACGGCAAAACTTCCCAGCCAGTGCCCGCCTTCGTAGTGCGCGCCGGTCACGGACCGCAGGCCGTCCGTTTGATGTTCCTTCGCAAGCGCCCGCAGCGATTCAGTCAATTTATCCGAGGGCGGCAAACTCGCCAGGATGCCCTTCAGCATCCACGCACGGCTCAGGTTTAAGCCGTCGAGATGCGCGAGTTTGCCATCGCTCGGGTCCGTCGAAACACCGGGCTTCATCGCGCTCAACACTCCCGCCGGCAAAAATTCGCTGAACCACGCCCGGAATTCGTCCTTCGGCAGTACGCGCCGCATCGCGTCAGCCTCGGCCAGGCACGGCGATAAGAAATCTTCCCCCGAAGGTTCATACGAAACCGGGCACGCGCGATCCTCGCGATAAAACTCCAGCACGCGCTTCTTCAGCAGCGCCGCAAACTCGTGATCCCCCACAACAGCCGCATAATCGAGCATCAAACCGGCGCCGAACGCAGTGTTATTGTGCTCCCCGGTTCTCACCGGCCTCGAAAGCTTCGGCAACCACGTCATCACCCGCGCCCGCGAAGCCTTCTCGAGCGGACCGAGCGCCGCTGCCCATGCTTTCGCCTGCGGGTCATCCCACTCGTGCAGTTCCGCCGCGAGTTGCAAGAGCCACGCCAACCCGTAAGGCCGCTCGAAGGATTCACGCCCTTCCGTCAGCACATACTCTGCCTCACGACGCAGATTGTCCGCCGTCAGACTCACCGCCAGCGCTTGTTTAGCCTCCGCCGCGAACGGCGCATTCGGAAACGTGCGCGCAAGCCGAGCCAGCATCCAGTGCCCATGCACGGACGAATGCCAGTCATAGCAGCCATAAAACGCCGGCATCAGCTCGCGCGGCTGCTGCACGTCCTTCGCGGAATTCAACGTATGCGCGATCTTCGTCGGGTATTCACGATGCACGCACGCCAGTGCCAGTTTCGCGAAACGTTCCGCGCTCCCGACATCCAGTTCCGCCGCATACGCATTCGACATGCCTGCCACAGTCATACCAGCCGCCAAAAGAAGAGTTGGACGCAAAAGTTACTATCGCACGCGGGTCAAACGCGGTCATCCCGAATCCGGCTCACCGATCGCGCCGTCAAACTATATGCGCCCCGTGAACCGACCCAAACGCAATCCCTATTACAACGGACCGGTCTCCGACCACTTCGACGGTCTGCGCTTCTTTCATCCAGGCCTGCCCACCGCCGACAAAACTCTCTTCGACGTCCTCAAGTGGAGGCTTCTGAACCGCCACGCCACCCCATGGCCCCCGATTGCTCCCGCCCCTCTGCTGCGCCCACCCCAACGTGTCGATCGTCTGCAGATCTCTCACGTCGGCCATGCTTCTTACCTCATACAGACCAGCGGCCGCAATATCCTGGTAGATCCCGTCTGGTCAGATCGTGCGAGCCCGTTCAAGTGGGCCGGACCCCGCCGTCACAATCCTCCCGCCATCCGGTTCGAAGATTTGCCGCCCATAGACACGGTTCTCATCTCCCACAACCATTACGACCACATGGATACTGCCACGCTTCAAAAGCTCTGGGCAGTTCATCGTCCCCGCATCGTCACCCCTCTCGGCAGCGATGCCGTCCTCCGCTCCGCCGCGTCCCAAATTGAGGCCGAGGCCGGAGACTGGTGGCAGGAATTCGCCCTTGCCGAACAGATCCGCCTCACCATCGTGCCGTCGTATCACTGGTCCTCACGAAGCCTCCGCGACCGTCGGGCAGCCCTCTGGGGAGGCTTCGTTCTCGAAACCCCGGCGGGCGTAATCTATTGCGCCGGAGATACGGCATACCGCGATGGCGCCATCTTTCCACAAATCGGCAAGCGCTTCGGTCCGCCCACTGTCGCGATGCTCCCCATCGGAGCCTACTCTCCCCGATGGTTCATGCACCCCCAGCACGCCAATCCCGACGAAGCTGTACAAATCGCCCTCGACTGCGGAGCAAAGCACGTCCTCGGAGTGCACTGGGGCACGTTCCGGCTAACCGATGAGCCTTACGATGAACCGCCCCGCCTGCTCGCAACCGCTGTTCGCGAACGAGGTTTGGACCCCGCCCGATTCATCGCCTTCACACCCGGCGACACGTGGACCGCCCCGAACGCCTGACCGTCTTATTCCAGAACCATACTCCAGAACGCCAGCTTCTCAGCGCTGCCGGCCACCGGAATCGCGCCCGGCCGATCCCCAATCTCCATCGTCTCCGCCTTCTCGCCCACCGGCGCCCAGACCGGAAGTCCCTTCCCGTTTGGATCGCCCGTCTTCGCGAAATTAGCCCAGTAAGACGAAACCTCTTCGGCCACACTCCGGTCCGCATCCGTGAAAGGACGCTGCGAAGTATATAGCGTGTTCAGCACATACGGAACCTCAGACGAATGAAACGCTCCATACACACCTGCGTCCGGTCCCGGCATCGCGTGGTCCCAGTAATACGTGTACGCGCGTGTCTTCGCAGTCTTCGCTCGCTCCCGAGCCCACAGGTAAGCCGAAACCCTTTGCCGGTCCCGTGAACTATCGTTCTGCGCCGCCGCTGCCTGCTGGTCCGATTCCGCCGGATACAACTTCAGAAACTCAGCCGCCTTGTCCCCGTACCTCTTCCGCGCCTGAGCCTGAAACTGAGCGGACGTAACCGCGGGATTCGGAGTCGCGCCCCCTTCATCCCGGTTCCACCCCGTCATCGTCACCACGTCATTCTGCTTGCCCTGCGCAAACGTTTCAGCCACCTGCATCGGCAGGAACCAGCCATCCACAATCAGCCGCACTCCGCGCCAGCCCTGTACCGGCTGGGTCAATTGCTCCCAGGGCATAGCGCGCAAATCCGCCAGCGACATCGCGCCTTTCGCCTTCGCAAACGCGATGCCTGTCGCTTCGGCCGCCTCGAGTCCCGGGGCTCCCTGTCCTTTGCCCGCAACAGACAAGCCGCTCTCGGCAATCGCCCGCACAAACAATCCTTTCGCCAGCGGTGATGCAGTCAGCGCGTTCACCGAACTCGCCCCAGCCGATTGCCCTGCAATCGTCACCTGCGCCGGATCTCCGCCGAACTTCGCAATATTCGCCTTCACCCAATTGAGCGCCGCCACCTGGTCCAGCAACCCATAATTCCCTGATGAATTGTGCCCCGATTCCTTCGTCAGTTCCGGATGCGCGAAGAACCCCGCAAGCGCCACCCGATAATTGAACGTGACCACCACCAGCCCTTTCATGGCCAGCCCTTCCCCGTCATATGCGGGTACCGCGCCCGACCCTTCATTCAGCGCGCCCCCGTAGATATAAACGAACACAGGAACCGGTGCCCCCGGCTGCTTCGCCGCGCTCCACACATTCAGATAAAGACAGTCTTCGCTGATCTGGTTATGCGTCATGAACTCATAGGTCCATGGCTTGCTCTCATTCACGATTCGCTGAATACAGCTCGAGCCAAACCGATCCGCCGCCTTCACGCCCTTCCACGGCGCCACAGGCTGCGGAGCACGCCACCGAAGCTCTCCCACCGGAGGCGCCGCGAACGGAATGCCTTTGTAAGCCATCACCGACGCATTGCGCCCCGGTACTCCCAACACTTCACCACCCGTAACACTCACCGTGCCGGATATAGTTCCAGTCAGGGACCCAGGCAGGGCCAGCAGAACAACAGCAACAAAGCGAATCATCAGCGATTTATAACATAAGCTTGAGAGAATGATTCCCGGTGCGCTCAGGTATCTCATTCTGATTTCCACCATCGCCATGCTGCCGGTCGCCGCCGCACCACCGCAGCCCACACCCGCGCAGCAAGTCGCCGCTCTCAAAGCCGATCAGAAAATTAAGGTCACGCTCCTCGGAGGTGAGACTCTGAAAGGCCGACTCGGACCCGTAACAGCCAACTCGTTTACTCTCGCCCCGTCTGACGCCAAAGCCTCCCCCCGCGATCTCGGCTTCGACGAAGTCCAATCCGTCAGACGCGACGGTCTTACCCGGCTTCAAAAGTGGGCGATTGCCGGTGGAGTCTGGGGCGCCCTCACCCTGATAGGTTCATTCCTTTAGCGGCGCAACGCAGCTGAAATTCTCCGCCTCGGCAATACTTCCCGTACCCTTATATCGAGCGACCTGCGGATACGGACACAGCGGACGCGCCGAGCATCGCGCTCACCGACAACACACCCAGCCAGATTGTTTTCACAGGACCCAGGAATCGTATAACGATGTGCGTCCGAACGGCGCATCGCTACCCCATCACAAGCCCTTCAATATCGTGCTTCTGAACGATCGGCTCCAGACGATCCACCACACGGCACACCAGATGCCGCCGCACCTTCTCCGGCAGCCCCGCATGGAACTCGCGCGTCACCATCATGTCGTGCAGCGCCGCGTGTCCGGCCCCCGGCGCATCCAGCCCCAACACCAGCACAGGCCGTGCAATCGGTGACGCATGTTCTGTCCCCCGGTGCACCGTCAGTGCCGACCGGCACGAAACATCCCCCATCTTTGGATACTTCCGGACTCCGCGCTCCCGATACCGCGAATACAACGCTTCCGGCGGAAACATCTCCGCCTTCCACGAACGCCCGTCGTCGAACTGCGTTCCGACAGCGATCTCGAACGGACCCATATCCGGGGTCACATCCACGCCTGTAAGGTTAATCGCGAGCGAAGTAATTCGCCGCCCTTCGTAGCTATCGGGCGGCGACGGGAAGTCACGATGCCACGGCTGATCTTTAGCCCCCTGAAACGGAGTGTCGAAGCCGATCTCGACAATCTCGTAATCCGGTCCCAGAACCGCCTCCGCCATCGCCTCGATCCACGGATGAGTCACCAGGTCCACGAAGCCGCGAATCGCCTGGGGATGCAGTTCGATATACCATCGCCGCGGCCCGCGCCCGACGGCCCCGCCGGGACGCCGGATATCCACCCAGAAGGCACTCATCATGTCCTCCCGCATTTCTTCCACCCATTCCCGGCTGAATGCGGCTTTCTTCCCAACAATCCCGTCGCGGTAAAGAACCGCCACGTCCTCTGCGACAACGTCCGCGGGAGTGTAAGAAGCAGCAGTTTCGTTTAGCATCGATGCTCTTTTGCCAGCAGCTAAAGTACCGAAGCGCCCCCGGTCAGACAGTCCGCCGCAGGATCTCCTCGAATTCCGCGGAAGCCTTCCGCGCGGCAACTCCGAAAGCCCACCAGACCGTACCCAGCGGCACGCAGCTGGCTACCGTAGGCCACACGCTGATCAGATAGCGATAGTAAAGCGATGACGGCCCAAGCCCCAACGCGTGCGCCTTGATCGCCGCGCCCCCGCCCCACCAGCTCGCGACCACGCCCGGAACCACCAACAGAACGAACCGCTGAACGGCCACATACCCATCCCGCTTCTTTTCGAGTGAGCGAACCAGAAAACCCGCGCAGGTCTCATTGCCAGCTCTGACCCGCCAACCGCCACAAAGCCTCGTTCAGATATGAAGCGAAGTCTTCAAACCACCCGCACGTCCAGCACAGTCACGTCATCCGTACTCACCGCCGCCATCGCCAGCGACTCCGCCAGCACCTTCGACCCCGCCTGCCCCAACATCTTCACGCACTCCACCGCCCACCGGTCATCCTCATCAGGTCGTGCCTCCGAAACACCGTCCGAATACAACACCAGCCGGTCCCCGGGCACCATCTCGACCTGGCGCTCCTCAATCGCCGCATCCACGAACGCCCCTAACACCAGCCCGGTCGCATCCAGCCGCTCCACCTGGCCCCCGGCCCGCAGCAGCACGCCCGCCGGATGCCCGCAGTTCACGTAACGAAGCATGCGCCGCCCTCGGTCATAGCTTCCAAAAAACAACGTCGCGTAATGCTCCGGCCGCGTCGACTCGAAGAACAACCGGTTCACCCGCTCCATCAGCAGCGCCGCCTGCCCCGCCAATTCCCGATGGCTCCGCACGGTCGCCTGCAGGTTCGCCATCAACAGAGCCGCCCCGGTTCCCTTCCCCGACACGTCGCCCAGCAGGAATGCCGACGTGTCGCTCCCCGTCTGAAACACATCGCAAATATCGCCGCCCACTTCACCGGCCGGACGGAACACGCAGTCGCACTCCAGACCAGGCACACTGATCCGGGGCCTTGGCAATAATCGCCGCTGCACCTGCTTCGCCACCGAACCGTCGTAACGGCGTGCCGCCTGCCTCTCCAATACCGAAAGCACCCGCTCGTTCTCCCACGGTTTCGTGATGAAATCGCTCGCGCCCCGCCGCATCGCCTCCACCGCCAGATCGATCGTGCTCCACGCCGTCATCACGATCACAGGCACCTCGGGCCGTGTCGCATGCAGCGCTTCCAGCAGCGCCAGCCCTTCCGCGCCGGAAGTCGTGTCCCGCGCATAATTCATATCGATCATCACCATCTCGTGCCTGCCCGATGCCGCCGCCGTCAGCGCCTGTTCGGGCGACATCGCCACCTCCGACGCATAACCGCCGCCCTTCAGCAGCAGCCGCAAAGCTTCCAGAATGTCGGCCTGGTCATCCACCAGCAAAACCATATGACAATCGGACGCACCTCACCGCCCAAAGTCCCGCCGCAAATATTTCAGCAACTTACGCTGTCACCGTCGTTCCAGCGTGTCCGTCCGCGAACAGTAGCGTCCTATTTCGTAGCCCACTCCGAAACGAACTTCTCGTCCAGTACCAGATTTCCCGGGTCGCTAAACAGAAACAGCCCCGCCCCCGAAGGACGCGCCGGCATCTCCGCCGCGCTTCGACGCCGCCCTACTCGAAATCCGGACCGGTCCCCATCGTCCAGGGGACGAAACGAAACCGGCTGTTCCACTCCATCCCGCTCAATCGCTTCGAACCGGATTGCCACAACCCAGTAAGGCAGCGGCACCGCGAATTGCTCCAGCCGCAACAGCCTCCCACGCAGCTTATCCGTCTTCCGCACCACCGTCTGCCCTTTTACCTTCACTTCGTGCTCCACCACCCCGGTGATCGGGTCCCCGGCCGCGGCCGCCGCCGTATCCACCGGTGGATCGATCCTGACCCGGATCTTCGTCCCCGGCGGCAGCGCCCTCAGCTCCGCCTTCGCTACGTTCGCCGGCGAGGCCGGCTCATCCGCGTCATCGAACCGGATCGTCGTCTCCCCCGTAAACTCATGGCATCCCGAATAATGAGTTTCATTCTTCGACTCCTCCCCGTTCCGGTAAAGCACCTCCATTGTCGATACATCCGGTAACAGGAAATCGCCCGACCCGATCTTCTTTGTCGAATAATCCATCGTGTCGTGAACCCTGCACACATCGCCTGACGGAAATTCATCGGCATCCACCACCAGCCGCTTCAGTTCCCCCGTCGTCGGCACCGCATAGATTGAGCCGTGGTAACCCACAGTCCCGTCCGCCCGCGAACCCGTCTTATACGAATAGTGGCTTCTCGCAAGCGGCACAACATATTCGAACGCCGCCAACCGCCCCAGTGGGATCTCCTTCTCCCCGACATATCGGAACCCCTGCGCATCCCCCCCGAAAACGCTGCCTAAAAATGCCCCGAAGTCTCCGCTCCCCGTCGATCCGCTCGCGGCCAAGTCCTGCAGGTTCCCCGATTCGAACCGCTTCGCCCCCGCCCACGAGAAAATCTCCGAATTCTCACCCACCGCCACGTCCAGCCGCAACCGGTCGTGCCACACCACCGCGCCCGGCGAACCCAGCGCGTCACGCGCCGCCGCCAGCGCCGGACACGAATTTGGTCGATTCCCGTATTGCGGGTGATACTGCGTACGCGTTACCGTTTCCACACACGTATAACGCGGCACCCTTTCCGCGTTGTCCAGAACCCGTCTCCGCAGTCTGCTGAAGATTTCCTGCGCGGGCGTGTCAGCCGTCGAAGCGGGCAACGAAACCAGCAGCACTGCACCGAAAATGAACACTACCCTCTTCATTAGGTATATTTTATGCGTGTAACGCGCTATACTGGTTTCGTATCACCTAAGAAGTTAATCCGCCAGTCCTCCCCGCTGTAACCAAGCCGTATCTGGGCCTCGCTGATTCTTCCTCAAAGTCTGTTAAACGAAAACAAAAAAGTCTGAATGAACAATTTTAGTGATTTAGTAACTTCGCCTGTCCTGCGCAACAATCTCGCTCGGCACGCCTTCAAAGAGCCCACGCCCGTACAGGCCCAGGCTATTCCTCCCGCCATGCTTGGCCATGACCTGGTTGCCACCGCGCAAACAGGTACCGGCAAGACATTGGCGTTTTCACTCCCCATCCTCGAACTGCTGGGACAGAAGCCGCTGGCCACCAAGCCGCAGGCTCTGATTCTGAGCCCCACCCGCGAACTTGCGATGCAGATCGAAGAAGCGTTCTCGCGCGTTGGCGCCGGAACCGGTATCCGTTCAGCCGTGATTGTCGGCGGAATGAGTGAAGCAAAACAGCTCCAGGCACTGCGCCGCGGAGTCCAGGTCATCATCGCGACGCCAGGACGGCTCTGCGATTATCTTGACCGCAAACTGGTCTCGCTCGAAGCCGTTCGGATCGTCGTTCTCGACGAAGCCGACCGCATGCTCGATATGGGCTTCCTGCCCGCTGTCGAAGGTATCCTGCGCAAGACCGCGTCTGACCGTCAAACCATGTTCTTCTCGGCCACCTTCGAAGGCGGCGCCGAGCGTTTGATTGGTAAATACATGAAGAGCCCGGTGCGTATCACCGTCGGCTCCACAACCCGTCCCGCAGACCGCATCGAGATGCATCTCTATGAAGTCGAGTCGGACCGTAAACTCGGCCTTCTCCGTGGCCTGCTCGAAGCCGAACAGGGCTCGTTCCTGGTCTTTGCCCGCACCAAACACGGCGCGGAACGTCTGGCGAAGAAACTGTCCGCCGGCGGCGTCAAAGCCACTGCAATCCATGGCGATCGCTCGCAAAACCAGCGCAACATGGCTCTCAAAGGTTTTCAGGAAGGCTTCTACCGCGTGCTTGTCGCGACGGATGTGGCCGCCCGCGGAATCCACGTCGATGGCATTGCCCACGTGGTCAATTTCGACCTCCCGCAGGCCAGTGACGACTTCATCCACCGTGTCGGCCGCACCGGCCGCGCCGGTGCTGAAGGCACCGCCACCACCTTTGCCACCAGCGCAGAGCGCGGCGACATTCGCAACATTGAACGTTCGCTCAAACTCAAGCTGACCAAAAAGGAACTGCCCGCCGGCATCCCCCGCGAAGATCGGACCACAACTCCGATCATCGTGATGCCCAAGCACGGCAACGCATACAGTCCGTCGTTCCGGCCCAACAACAACAAACGGCGCCGCGTAGCGGCTCGCTAAAACACACAGCCGAAAAAAGGGGGCAGGCGTTTTCGCCTGCCCCCTTTTTTTCTTTCCAGGACCTTTCGTTCCAAACCTACAAAAAAGCCTTCAACAACCGCCGCTGAATATCCTTCGCGCTGTCGTTCGCCGCCGCCAGTTCAGCAATCTTGTCCCGCAGATCGCGCAGCAGTCGCGTCCGTTCCACTCCGCCCTGAATCGCCAGCAATAACTGCTGGTTATCCCATGGCTTCTCGATGTACTGAAACAGCGCCACCTGATTGATCGCCTCAATCGCGCTCTGCTTATCCGAATGCCCGGTCAGCAGAATCCTGCTCGCCTCCGGAGCGCTCTCCTTCGCTCTTGTCAGCAGTTGAATCCCGTTCACCTTCGGCATCAGATAATCCGAAACCACCACATCGAAGGGATGCGATTTCATAAACTCCACCGCCGTCTCGGGATTCGTAAACCCCTGCAGATCGTAATCGGCCTCGAGCGCCAGATAAGCCCGCACGCTCGTGATCACCATCTCCTCGTCGTCCACCAGCAACACCACCGGTCTGCCGTTATTCTCCAACTGATGCTCCCATCGGAATCCTGATATGAAATGTGGTGCCTTCACCCGGAACGCTCTCGAAGTCGAGCGAGCCCCCGTGAACAACCTCGATAATCTGCTTCGATATATTCAAACCCAGCCCTGTCCCCTCGCCCGCCGGTTTCGTTGTAAACCCGGAACTGAAAATACGCTCCCGCATTGCATCCGGAATGCCCTTGCCCGAATCCTGAATCGAGATGTGTACCATCTCCCCGTCGCGCCGCGCCTGAATCGCGATCCGACCTTCGCCCTCAATCGCCTGTCCCGCGTTCACGATCAGGTTCAGCAGCACCTGGTTCAGCTTCCCCGCATTGCACCTGATCTTCGGAAGTTCCTCCATCCGGGTCTCGAACACAATGCGCCGCCCGAACTCCCCGTGAACCAGCTTCAGCGTGTTCGCGATCTGCTCACCCAGATCCACCAGCCTGAACTCCACCTCCTCCGCGCGCGCAAAACCCTTCAGACCGCGGATCACCAGCGCAATCCGCTCACAGGCAATCTTGTCCACCTGCGCCAGACTCCGGCAAGTGTCCACGATATGCCTCGCGTGTGCAATGCTCTGAGGCGTGTTCTCGTTCAGATCCTTCCGAAGCAGCTCGAGCGACTTAACGATCACCTCGTTGTTCGACAGGATCGAACCGATCGGCGTATTGATCTCATGCACGATGCCGGCCAGCAGCCGCCCGAGCACTGCGAACTTGTGCTCTGTCTCGTCCGTCTGCACGCTATTGCTCCACCAGCTTCCGAAACCGCTTCACCAGAGTTGAAAAGATCGCCTGCGTGATTTCGCTGTTGTCCGCGAGCAGATCGTAAAAGTCTTCCCGCACAATTTTGAGCAGCCGCGTCACCTCCAGCGTCTTCGCCTGCACGGCCAGAGGCTCGTCATCGAAGAGCGCCCACGCTCCCAGCACATCGTTCTGCCCGGCCACCAGCAATTGCTGCCCGTCCCGGCACAGCTCGACCGACCCTTCCACCACAATCAACAACTCTCCGACAGTCTTCTTTGGGTCGATCACCACTTTTCCCGCGCCCACCGAAACCTCTGACGCAATGCTCGCAATCCGGGCCAGTTGCTCCGGTTTCAGCGATTTCAGCAGTTCCACACTCTCAAGCGCGATCACCTTCTCGACAATATTCAGCATTCCGTCAGCTTCAGTTCCCGTGCAGCTTGTAACGCGCATGCGGCCAGCCATGGATCGCTCGATCCCATCAGTTCCCGCACCGCGTCTTCTGCTTTTCGCGGCACGAAACCGAACAGCCTCCGCCCCATTTCCTGCACGTGATCCGGCTCATCCAGCATCGGCAGCACCACCCGCTTCAAATTCTTATCCAGTGTATTATCCAGAAACTCCAGCGCGGTCGATAGCTCTTCGCCCCTTCGATTTCGATACGCCAGATAAGCCGAATAAATCTCGACCGGCGGATATCGCAGCCCGAGCAGGCGAAACAGCCGCTCCACTGAATCGTGCAGCCGCTGGTCCATCGTTCGGGCCAGCAGTCCGGCCGCGCTGCGCGGTTTCCTGACATCGATAAACGAAGCCAGCGCGGCGTTCTGCTCGAAGTATTCCCGCGCTTCCTCCAGAATCCGCTCGTTCACGAAATCATGGTGATAGTCGAGATCCGGCACCGCAATTCGCAGCGTATTCAGCGCCTTCAGCACCGACGTCCGGATCCCCCGATTGCCATGCCCGATCGCCTTCACCAGCGTGTCCACGCTGTGCTGCGTTCGGATCAGCTTCAACACGCGGGGCGCCTGCGCTCTCACGCTCGCGCTCAGCGATTCATCGTCCATCATTTCCGATAGCGTCCCGCAGATCTCGTCGCCATAAGCCGCCAGGGCCTCCAGCACGTCCGCCCTCAGCCCGGGCTTAGCCAGCAGCGCCATCAGACTCCGCGTTAGAGCCCGATTCCGCAGCTTCCCGGCCGAGCAGATCGCCTCCCGCTGCACTTCCGGCTCCGTATCCCCCATCAGCGTTTTCAGCGTCGACAAACCTGCGTCGCCCGTCAGCGCCAGCGCCGCGGCCGCGAGATGCCTGCGCTTTGGGTCCGGATCTGCCGCCGCTGCTTCCACCCATTCCATTCGGATCGCGCCCCGCCCCGCCGCGCCGCCCGCGGAGTGAACCGCCGCTTCGGCAATCTGCGAATTCCGCCTCAGCAACTCCGCCATCAGAGCTTCCGGATCGGGCGCAACCGCAAGAAGATATGCCACCGCATCCTCTGACATGCTTTCCCGCGCCTCGGCCTCAAACCCCGTCAGCTTCCGCGCCGCCGCAATTTCAAACACGGCCTGCCTCACCGCCGGTGCGCTGTCCCGCGAATGCCGTTTCAGCAGCGCCGCAATGTCATACCCTTGAACGTCGCTCAGCAGCGAAAGCGCGTAAGCCACCTGACGCGGGTTCTCGCTCTCCGCCGTCTCCTCCACCAGTTGCACGGTACGCCGGTCTGACGCATCGACGCGTGCCTCAGAGAAGTTCAGACGCCGCGCCGAGAGCCTCTTCCGCACGGTAGCGATGTACTCCCGGCTTGCCACATGCGACAGCAATATCCAGGGGATCGCGAACCCCGCCGTCACCAGCGCAATCACCCGCGGCGTAAAGTGCAAACCCGTCGTCAGCAGGATCAGCAGCATCCCGCCCACTCCCCGCCCGAACCGGTCCACAAAGATGTCTATGAAAGCCTTCGTCCTGTTCTTCAGTTCGAGCGGCAACGGAAGATACAGCAGCTCCATTCCCGTGCGGTTCAGCGTATATCGCGTCGCCGCTTCCGTCAGCCTCAACGCCCCCGCTGCCCACACCCCTGAGAAGAAAAACGTCGCCACCGAAGTCAGCGCAATCGTCACGGGCATCACTTGCAGCGTGCCCCCAACACCAAGCCGCTGCACCACAAAGGCGGTAAACACAACCTGCAGAACAATCGTCACCAGGTTCAGATAAATCCCGTAGAAGTTCCCCAGAAACGCCGTCAAACCCGCGCCCGGACGCATCATGCCCCTTGAACGCCAGCTTCGCGTAAGCGTTGAACTGATACTCGATCGAAACATCCACAATGAAGGTCAGAATCATGATCCCGACAATCACCTGCAAATGCCGCTGCGACCGGATTGACCGAACGATATCCCCGAAGTAAACGTTGGCTTCCTCGGCTTCCGCCCCCTTGGCCCCTTCGAGCGAAACACCTTTCTGCGCCACCGCCAGCCGGAATGCAAAATAGGCCAGCACCACAAACCCCGCGCTCGCGAGCAGCAGATCGCGCGGCGCAAGATACTGAACCGCCCGCGCCGTGAACTCGCCTCCGAACGCCGCCCCAACCACCGACCCGGCGCCCAGCAGCCCATACAACCGCTTCGCCTCGCGCGGACTGAACACGTTCGCCGCCACCAGCCATCCCTGCGACACCAGCATCACGCTGAACAGGCTCACCCAGATGTTGAAAAAATAGAACACCCACGGCTTGTTGAATCCAATCAGCCACCAGATCAGCACCAGCATCCCGACGCTGAAAATCATCGCGCCCGTCACCGCTGTCTTCAGTGAACTTCTCACCGCGACCTTCGTATACACGTACGCCAGTACGCCCCCGAACGCCGCAATCAGCACATAAAGCCACGGCAGCTTGTCGATGTCGAACTTGCTCAAAAACAGCGCCCGCGACACCGGCTTCAGAATGTAATAAGCCAGCAGTACCAGCAGCAGATAGAGCGACATGAACATCGTCCGGCCATACTCGCCGGGGCGCACGTCGAAGAAGTTACGAAACAAAAGCGCGATTCTGTTCATCCGTCTCGTAAGGAGACTAGCATGGTGTAGAGTTCATGCCATTTTCCGGACAGCAGTTTGCGGACCTAAACAGGTTTGAGCGCTGGCTCCTCCCTGCCGACCTCGAACGCAACGCCCGTTTCAAAGATGGTTTGTTCGCCTCCACCCGCACCGGTCTCCGCATGCTCGGAGTCATGCAGATCGCCATCGCCGTCTTTCTCCTGCATGCCAACCCGGAAATCGCAATCGGGATTCTCGGAGCCACCACCCTGGCCCTCGGTTCGCTGCCCGCCGTACGCCGCCACCTCAGAACCGTCGCCATCCTGTCCGCGCTTGTCGTCGCCGCCACCCTCATCGCCATCGGCATCGATCCCAGGCTCCTTGCGGCCGCGCTCTCTCTGCTCTTCTTCGCAGTCGTGACCGCCGCGCCTCTGGTTCCGCTGCAAACCTGTCTGCTCGGCTCAGCCATCGGAGTCATCTATGGCGCCGCCGCCGGACTCGCCGGGTCCTGGGATTCCACCTTCCAGATCTTCGTCTTATTCCTCACCTGTTTTGCCACTTGGGCGTCCGGCATGCTCTACGAACAAAGGCGCGATGTCTTCGAAGCCCACCAGCGTTCGCTTCAGATTCAGGAGACCCTTACCGCCGCCCAGTCCCGCGCGCAACTCGCCGAAACGGCGATGTCGCTCGGACGCCTGGCCGCCGCCCTCACGCATGAGATCAACACTCCCCTCGGAGCCCTCAAAAGCGCCGTCGGAACCATGCTCCTGCTCTCGCAGCGTCAGTCAACCGCCAAGCCCGGCGAACAGGAACGCCTCTCCCGCGCTCAGGCCGATCTCAGCCTCTCCATCGAAAGCTCCGTCGAGCGCCTCTCATCCGTCGTTGCCCGGCTGCGCCGCCTCATCGCCCTCGAACATGACGATAAGCAGCGGGTCAATCTCAACGAACTCCTTTCCGATGCCGCCCTCATGGTCGAGAGCAAACTCAGACCCGAGGTCGTCCTCGCCTGGAAGCTCCAGCCCGTTTCCGACATCCTCTGCAGCACCAATCAGCTGACCACTGTCTTCTCGAACCTGCTCACGAATGCGATCTCGGCCATCGAGCAAACAGGCACCATCACGGTCACCACCTCCCAAAACGACAGCCTCGTCGAAATCGAGGTTCATGACAACGGCCGAGGCATGGATTCCGAAGACCTCCTCACCATCTTCGACCCCGGCTTCAGAGTTGAGAACGGGCGCGTCCTCGGCGGCAACTGGAGCCTCTTCACCGCCCGCCAGATCGTCAACGAACACGGCGGAGAAATCTGGCTCGAAAGCGAACCTGGCCGCGGAACCGTCGCCCACGTCTCTCTCCCTGCGCTTCGTCCATAAATGCACCCAATACATATACTGATCAGATGAAACGCCTGCCGGCTCTGTTCGCCCTCCCACTTATGGCCACAGCCCAAAACTACAGTGCACAGAAAACGACCGATCACGGAGTCGATATCATTCGCCTCTCAGACAAGGCACACGGCGTCGAGGTCTCGATCGCGCCCGGCATCGGAAACCGCGCCTACGAGATGACCGTGCATGGAAAGAACATCCTGTACATGGGAGCCGCCGATGTGGGTGCGCTCAAACAAAGGCCCGGGCTGAGCGGCATTCCCTTCCTTGCCCCGTGGGCCAACCGCATTGACGACAACGGCTTCTGGGCCAACGGCAAAAAGTACGCCTTCAACTCAGCGCTCGGCTCCATGCGCGTCGCGCCCAATGGCATCGCCATGCACGGCATGCTCTCCACTTCTCCGCTTTGGGAAGTCACCGAAGTGAAGGCAGACTCTAAATCCGCCCATGTCACCAGCCGCTTCGACTTCTCGAAATACCCCGAACTCATGGCCAACTGGCCCTTCGCCCATGAGTATGAGATGACCTATCGGCTCTCTGACGGTGCTCTCGAAGTGATCACAACGGTTGTGAACCACAGCGCCGAAGCAATGCCCCTGATGATCGGCTATCACCCCTACTACAATCTGCCCGACACGCCGCGCGATGAAGCCGTCGCCCACATCCCCGCCAAAACCGCCGTCGTCACCGATGACCGCCTCGTCGCAACCGGCGAAATGAAGCCCATGGATCTGCCCGATCCCACGCCCCTCAAAGACCGCATGATCGACAACGGCTACACCGATCTCATCCGCGACGCCAACGGCAACGCGGTCTTCTACGTCGAAGGAGGCGGTAAGAAGATCGAAATCACCTACGGCCCCAAATGGACCGTCGCCGTGGTTTACTCGCCCAACAAACAGAACTACATCTGCTTTGAGCCGATGGCCGGCATCACCAACGCCGCGAACGTCGCGCACGCCGGCAAATATTCGCAGTTGCAGACGGTCGCCCCCGGAGCCTCCTGGAAGGAAAGCTTCTGGATTCGCACCACCGGCATCTGATCTACTTCAGTTGAATATTCTGCGCGCTGAGAGTACGTGCGAGAGCGCGGTCGAGATTGGCATTCGCCTCACCCATATCCGCCTCCGCGCGTACTTCGCGTGTCCTTGCCGCAATCAGATCGGCCTGCCGCTGCAGCACCAGAAACACCGTCGAGGTCCCTGCCTGAAACTGCCGCTGCTCGCTCGAATATTGCTGCTCCGCGTACTGCCGGGCCGTCACCGCCGCGTCCAGTCTCGCCTGAGCCGAACTGGAAAGCTGCAGCCCGTTGCGCACATCCTGCTCCACAGCCATCTCAATCTGCTGTTGCAGCGCCTTCAGCCGCTTTCCCTCGGCCGCTGAAACTTCCGCCGCAGCCACCGCCGTCCGGTTCCGAATCGGCAGCGAGATGTTGACACCCACCTCGGCTGTCGTGAACTTACCGCTCGTCAGCGCATTCAGCGACTGCCCATAGCCGCCCACCAGAATCGGAGGAATCGGCCCGCCCCCAAACGAGATCGGCCCCAGCGCCGGAAGCCCCGCCTGCGCTGACAGCGTATTCAGTTGCGTAATCAGCGGCAGGAACGCGCTCGTAAACGGATTCGCGCTCGATTGCGGCACCGGATGCCCTGCCAGCCCCAATGTGCTCAGCGTCGCAAAAGCATCGATCTGCGGCTTCGCCTGTTCCCGGCTCAACCGGGCGTCCATCTGATTCAGGCTCACCGAAATCGCGCTCTGCTTCAGCTCCGGCCGGTCGCTCAGCGCCTCTCGCACCGCGTCCTGCAACGCCGGAACCGGATTCCTCGTGTCCGGCCGCTGTTCCGGAATCAGCGCCATGCCCCACATCAGATCGTTGCGGTCCGGCAGCATCAGAACCTTCAGCGCATTCTCCGCATTGGTCAGCGCCGTCTGCGCCGAAAATACGTTCTGCTGGAACGTCGCGATCTGTGTCTGAGTCTGCACCACATCCGCCGGCGCGAGAAGTCCCTGCGTCACCTGCCGCCGGTTACTTGCGTCCTGCTGCTCCGCCAGATGCACTGCCTCCACCTGAACCTCAAGATTTCGATACGCGTACTGCAGTTCCCAATACGCCTGCACCGCCTGCGTTACCACTTCGATCACACGCTGCCGGAACTGCTCATCCGTCAGTTGAATGTTGCTCTTCGCAACCTGCACCCGGTGCCGGTTGTCATCGTACAGCAAACCGCGCCACAGAGGCTGTGTCACGTTCAGATTCACTGACGTCGGAAACTGCGGATTCAGCGTCAGAAACGTGCTGCTGCTGGTTTGCCGTGCTGACGAAAAATCAAGCTTATAGTTCGTCCCCAGCCACGGCGAAACACCGCTCAATTGAGGGTCCGCCAGCAGTTCCTTCGTCGAAAGCGCCCCGTTTGTCGCGCCTCCCAGCGATGAACTTACCGGACTTACCGTTTTCAGATCATGCCCCGTAAATCCCAGCCTCGGATCGAAATATCCGCGCGCGCCCGACAGGTTGAACACCGCCTCGCTCTTCAATATGCGCGACACCGCCAGATCTTTATCGTTCGCAAGCACGCGCTGAATCGTTTCCGCCAGCGTGATCTTCGCATCCCCCAGCACGCCGATCCGCGCGGGCAGTTCGAGCGGAGCCACAGGCGGCAAAGCCTGTCCATACAGCCCCGCTGCGCTCGTTAACAGCAAAATCCAACGCTTCAAATCGCTTCCCCTTCATTCACCCGATGCGTAAGCACCGGAACCTCGGCCACCCTCGCGCGCCGCCGCGGAAACCTGTCCCGAATGCGCGAGAAGCCGTTCCCCATTTTTCTGAACATCTGCGTTTCCTGAATATCCTCGAAGTACGAGTAAAAAACGGGCACGGCCAGCAGTGTCAGCAGCAGGCACAGCGATTGCCCGCCTACCACCAGCACGCCGATCGAGCGGTTCGTTGCCGCCCCCGTGCCGTTTGAAAGCACCAGCGGCATCATTCCCGCCACCAGCGCAATCGTCGTCATCAGAATCGGACGCAGCCGGTCCCTGTTCGCCTGTATGATCGCGTCGTAACGCGAATACCCCGCCGCCCTCAGCCCGTTCGTATGATCGATCTGCAGAATCGCGTTCTTCTTCACGATGCCGAACAACAGCAGCAGCCCCAGCCCCGAGAAAATATTCACCGTCTGACGCGTGATCAGCAGCGACAGAATGCCGAACGGAATCGCCAGCGGCAGCGTCAGCAAAATCGTGATCGGATGAACGAACGACTCGAACTGCGCCGCCAGCACAATGTACATGAAGATGAACGTCAGTGAAAACGCCATCAGGAAGTAGCCGCCCGTGCGCCCCAGTTCCTTCGAAGCGCCCGCCGTGCCGGACCTGTAATCCGAACTCATGTTCAAATCCTTTGCAGCCTGTGTCATTGCCGTCAGAATGGCCGCCTGCGATCCTCCTGGCAGCGTATTGCAGGTCAGCGTCACCTGCCTCTGCCGGTTGATCCGGTTCACCGCCGACGGACCCGACCCCGACTTGATATCCACCACCTGATCCAGCCCCACCGAACCGCGCTTCGCCGAAGGCACTGTCATCGATGCGAGACCCGCCTCCGTCGTCCGGAACTGCTCTTCCGCCCGCACCCGCACATCGTACTGGTCCTCGCCCGCATTGAACGTCGAAGCGACCTGCCCCGCCACCAGCGAATTCAGCGCCTGCTCAATATCCAGCACCGACACACCCAGATCCGCCGCCCGGTCGCGATTAATCACCAGCCGCACTTCCGGCTTCCCGCTCCGCAGCGTCGAATCCGCATCCGCCACTCCGGGAATCGACTTCATCTTCGCCAGCAGCGCATCCGAATACTTCGAAAGCTGATTCAGATCCGGCCCCTGAATATAAAACTGAATTTCGGCGTTGCTCTGATTTCCCCCGATCGAGGAAACCAGTTCCACTCCCGTATGAATCTCCGGCGGATACTTCTTCAATAGCTGCCGTGTGCGCTGCATCGTCTCTATCTGCGATACCGACCGCTGATCGATGTCCGTCAGCTTCACGTAAATCGTCGAGTTGTTCGCCGACCGATCCGCCGTGCCCCCCGCCGTCGTCAGCGTATGCGCCACGCCAGGCATCTCCCGGATGTCCCGCGCAATCTGCTCTGTCAGAGCAGTTGTCGCTGCCAGCGACGTTCCTTCCGGAGTACGCACCAGCACGTTGAACTGCGACTGATCGTCCGTCGGCAGAAAGTTCTTACCCACGAACATGAACAGCGGAACAATGCTGATCACAGTCAGCAGGCAGAATGCGAGAATCCACCGCCGGTGCGCCATCGACCACTTCAGCATCTGCGTGTAGTGCCCGTCGATCCAGTGGAAGAACCCCGATTCCTTCGACGAGTGTTCATCCTTCCCGTGCTTCGCCGGAGGTCTTCACGAACCGCGACGTCAGCATCGGCGTCATCGTGAACGAAACCAGCAGCGAAACCGCAATCGCGAAAGCCGATGTGAACCCGAACGAGCTCATAAACCGGCCCACAATCCCGCCCATGAAGCCGACCGGCAGGAACACCGCCAGCAGCGAAAGCGTGGTCGCCATCACGGCCAGCCCGATCTCGCGCGTCCCCTCGATCGCCGCTTCCACCGGTCCCATGCCCTTCTCTTCCATGAACCGGAAAATGTTTTCGAGCACGATAATCGCGTCGTCGATCACGATCCCGACCATCAGCGTCAGCGCCAGCATCGTGATCTGGTTCAGCGTCAGCCCCATCGCCGCCATCAGCGCGAACGCTGAAATGATCGACGTCGGAATCGCCATGCGAGGCAATCAGCGTGGTCCGCCAGTTCGCAAGAAAAATGAAAATGATGATCGACGCAAAGAGGCTGCCCAGCACCAGGTGGTGCTTGATGGAATCCACCGCCGCCACAATGAACACCGATTGATCCGCGATGATCTGCGGATGCACGTCCTTCGGCAGCGTCGCCGAGATTTCCTTGAGCCGTTCTTTGATGTCCGCCGCCGTCGCGACCGTGTTTTCGCCCGATTGCTTCGACACCACCAGCGTCACCGCCGCCGTGCCGTCCAGCCGCGCCGCAGTCTCCGGCTCCTCGTAGCTGTCTTCCGCATGGCCGATGTCGCTGACCTTCACGACATAGCCCTTCGCGGTTCGCAATCGCAATCTGGTTGAACTGCGCCGGTTCCGTGATGCGTCCCGTAGTGCGAACCGTGAAATCGCGCGCCCCTTCTTTCAGACTGCCGCCCGGCAGTTCCAGATTCTGCGTCCTCAGCGCATTGAAAACATCCGTGATCGTCAGGTTGTAAGACGCGCAGCTTTGCCGGGTCCACCAGCACGTGAATCTCGCGCTTCGCCCCGCCGATGATCGTGACCTGGCCCACGCCCTTGGCGTTCTCGAGCTTCTGCTTGATCAGCTTGTCCGCGATCATCGTAAGGTCGCGCAGCGACCGCGGAGCCGACACCGCGATCTGCATCACCGGCGCCGCATCCGGATCGAACTTCAGCACCACCGGCTGCTTCGCCGTCTGCGGCAGATCGTTCACGATCAGGTTGACCTTGTTCTGAACCTCCTGCGCCGCCACATCGCCGTTCTTCGAAAGCTCGAACGTGATGGTCGCGAGCGACTGCCCTTCCGAAGACACCGAACGCACTTCATCGATCTGGCTGATCGTGTTGACCGCGTCTTCGACCTTCTTGCTGATCTCCGTTTCGATCTCTTCGGGCGATGCCCCCGGATCCGACACCGTCACCTGCACGGTCGGAATGTCGACCTTCGGAAAAAGGTCCACACCGAGGCTGAATAAGAGAAGATCCCGACCACGACGAGCGATAAGATCAGCATCGTCGCGAAGACAGGCCGCCTGATACAAAGTTTTGCGAGTGCGTGCATGGT
This sequence comes from Terriglobia bacterium, assembly GCA_963840735.1. Classification (GTDB taxonomy): domain Bacteria; phylum Acidobacteriota; class Terriglobia; order Bryobacterales; family Bryobacteraceae; genus BOG-234. The sequence continues at coordinate 310,794 of CAWIZX010000008.1, read as the reverse complement.
TGGTTTTTTCTTTACCTGACAGAAACGGCTGCGCCGTTATAAAGTTCGTTGAGATTGTTGGTCGCCACCATTTCCCCTCCGGTGACCCCCGAGAGAATGCGCACCGCATCGGCATCCGCCGCGCCCACCTGCACCACCCGCAGTTGTGCCTTGCCGTTCTGAACCACGTACACCTGGTTCGAATCCGTCGTCTTATCGCGAATCACCGACTGCTTCGGAACGAACACCGCCGTCACGCCGCCCGGCTGCTGCACACGCGCCGTCGCAAACATCCCCGGCTTCAAAGCCGTGTCCGGATTCGCAAACCGCGCCTCCAGAATGAAGATCCGCGAATTCGGATCCACCGACTGATTGATCGCCGTCACTCTCCCGCGAAATTCCCGCGTCGGATAAGCCTCCACGTGCGCAATCACTCCGTCTCCCAAATGCGCCAGCGATGCCCGCTGCTCCGGCGTCTGCAGGTCGAGCTTCAATGACCCGATCCGCACGATCGTTGCGATCTTGTTCGTCAGCGCCACGTATTCACCCGCCGCCACCGGCCTCGCCGTGATGTATCCGTCGAACGGCGCCCGGATCGTAGTGTCAGCCAGCGCCTTCTCAGCCTGCGCCAGTTGCGCTTTCACGCTCTCGAGCGATGCCTGCGACGTGGACACAACTTCGTAGCTCTGGCGTGCCGCATTGGTCGCCGCTTCATACTGCTGGCGCGCCGCATTGGCCTGCGCTTCCGCCGTTTCCTGCTGCGTTCGCGCCTTATCGAACGCGCTCTTCGAAACATCGCCGGTCGCGACCAGATTCGCGTAGCGCTGCGAGTCCGCCGCCGCCATCTTCGCCTGGGCCTGCGCCGACTGATAGTTCGCCAGCGCCCCCGCCACCTCAGGCACCCTCGCCGGATCGAACGTCCCCGTACCCAGCCCGATGCGCGACTGCGCCTGCCGTACCGACGCCGTCGCTTCCGCCAGCAGCGCGCGCGCCTGATCCAGCTTCAGTTGGGCGTCCCTGTGATCCAGTTCGCAGATCGTCTGCCCCTGTTTAACATGCGCGCCCACATCCACCGGAGTCGAGATCACCCGCCCCGCGACAGGCGGCGCAATATCCGAACTTTCGTCCGCGATAAACGTCCCGGTCTCTTCGAAATCCGCCGCAACCTCGCGCGACACTGCCGGCGTAACCGCCGCCGCAATTGGTTTGGCCGCATCCGTAGAAACCGCCTGCACGGCCGCCTGTTTCGAACCGCACCCGGCGCACACCGCCGCCACGACCGCCAACGTCACTAACCAACCTCTCGTCATTTCGCTTTCCTTTTCGACGGAGCGCGCAAACCATCCATCACAATCGCGAGAAAACCGTCGATCATTTCCTCGTCTGAGTAAGGGATGTTGCCCCCCTGGTAGACATACTTCTGTAACGCGTAATACTGCGCGATACCGGCCAGCGCAAAAATCACAAGCGCCGGATTGCATTCTTTGATCTCGCCCGCGGCCTGACGCTTCGCTATATATTCTTTGAATTTCGCGCCGATCGGCAGCGTCATCTGCGTATGGTGCAGGATCGCCAGCTCATGCCCTTCGAGCGCCGCGTGCATCAGCAGCCGGGCAAACCTCGGTTCATCCCGGTTGAATCCAATAATCTTCGCCAGCAGCAAACGGAATAACCCCTCGTCATCGTTCGCATCCATGAACGCCTGCGTCTCGGCAAACCAGTCGTCCGCCCCGCTGCGATTGCACTTGTAATCGAGGATGGCTTTGTAGAAGTCCTGCTTCGTCGCGAAGTGGCGAAAGATGATCGCTTCAGTGACCCCCGCCGCCGCCGCGATCTCCTTAGTAGTCGTCCCGCCGAAGCCCTTCTGCGAAAACAAATCGATCGCCGTTTCGATCAGTTGCTTACGGCGTTCCTCCGCCGCCATGCGCGGCTGAGGTGTTACGGTGGACATTACAACGATTGTAAGTAATTACTTACTTATTTGCAAGCCGCTTCACTTTCACAACCGGAGTCGCACCATAGCTGCCAACTGGCGATCCGTGAGTCGGGGTATGTCGTTGACGTTGATCCCCAAATCATCACCCGCGGCTTGTCGCAACGCTATCGGATCAACCGCCTGGCGTTGGGCTACCGCGTAACAAAGCGTCTCGTCGGCTAAGAAATCCTCCTCCGCTTTTCCGGCGATGGCCCTTGCAATCCAATCGAGTGCATCCGGAATGTCAACCAGACGCTGGTCGTCACGCCGCATAAATAACGCGGGCTTCCGAGAGCACGCCGTCTCGTATAAGTGGCTTCAGCGCGGGCTTGATCGCAAGATCGACCCGACGTCCAGGCAACGTGCTGAGTTCACGTGTCATCGCCGAAACGCCCAACAGCCCGGGCCGGGCGCCGGGCAGAAAATCGACCAGAAGATCGTAGTCGCTCTCGGCCGTCATTTCGCCACGTGCCGCCGAACCGAACACCGAGAGTTCTTTCACCTGGTAAACGCGGCAGATTTCGGCAATAGCGCGCTCGGGTAGTTCGATTCCGCATCCAACAGCCATCGGGTCCATTTCTATTCGCCATTATCCGTCACTCGCGGGATGAACCAAATGCCGCCGGGCTTCCCAACGCCGATTCAACTTCGAGGCGGCCACTCACGAAGAACGCCGGCGGACGACTCGATTTCAGCCTCCGCGAACAGGAAGTCCAGCCTGCCTCTCAACGAATCGTCATCCATCTGTCGGTCCCACCGAGACAGGCGCCAGGCGGTCGATTGCGGCCTGGATCTCTTCGATTAGTTCCAGCTACAGCCCCTCGCTCGAATGCGGCACAATCCCCTTCAACGCCGCCGACGGTGGCATCTGAGCCATGGCGCACCCCGCCAAATCCTACCCGAATACGATCGCGATTTTCATTTCCATTTCTTCTCCTTCAACCTGTCTCCCCAAACGCAATACCTTATCACCGTCCGTTCACCCCGCCATCGGAAACAACGGCCCATCCACTAGAATCAATATCTATGGTTACGGAAACCGCCCTCAGCCCGGCGGTCGCGAGACTCAATCAGGTCCGCGCAGAAATCGGCAAAGTCATCGTCGGCCAGCAAAGCGTCGTCGATGGCGTTCTCATCTGCCTCCTCGCTTCCGGCCATGTGCTTCTCGAAGGCGTTCCCGGTCTCGGCAAGACCACTCTGCTCCGCACCCTCGCCCGCGCCCTCAGCCTCCGCTATTCGCGCATCCAGTTCACGCCCGATCTCATGCCCGCCGATATCGTCGGCAGCATGATCATGGAAACCGACGATCGCGGCCACAAGATGCTGCGCTTCCAGCACGGCCCCATCTTCGCCAACCTCGTCCTGGCCGACGAAATCAACCGCGCCACGCCCAAGACCCAGTCCGCGCTGCTCGAAGCCATGCAGGAACGCACCGTCACCAGCGGCACCACCACGCACGAGCTCGAATCGCCGTTCCTCGTCATGGCCACCCAGAATCCCATCGAGATGGAAGGCACCTATCCGCTCCCCGAAGCGCAGCTCGATCGCTTCCTGATGAAGATCCTGGTCACCTATCCCCTCGCGCGCCGAACTCTCCGCGCATCGTGGAACGCACCATCGCCCGCGAAGAAGTCGCGTCCACTCCGTGCTCGACCGCGACGAAGTCCTCGAACTTCGCGCCGTATGCCGCAAGGTTCTGGTCGCGCCCGCACGTGCAGGATTACGCCGTCCAGCTCGTCATGGCCACCCAGCCCGATCAGAAGGAAGCCCACGCCGATGCCGAAGCGCTACATCCGCTACGGCAGTTCTCCCCGCGGCGCGCAGGCGCTGGTCGAATGCGGACGCGTGCTCGCCCTCATGCGCGGCCGCTTCCACCTCAGCGTTGACGACATCAAAGAACTCGCGCCCTCCGTCCTGCGCCACCGCGTCATTCTGAACTTCGACGCCCACGCCGACGGCAGAAGTCGCCCGATTCCATCCTCGCCGCCATCATTTCCGGCGTAACGGCCCAGGCCTCCGCCGCGTAGCTTCCAGAGACTTGGCAGCGCCTCTGCTGGACCGTCATTTTCTCGAACGGCTCGAACGCCTGACCATCCACTGGCAGCGCTCGTTCCCCGGCCTCGTCGGCGGACATAACCGCTCCCGCTTCGCCGGCGGCGGACAGGAATTTCTCGACCACCGCCACTTCATCAGGGCGACGATCTTCGCGCCGTCAACTGGCGCGCCTACATGCGGCTCGACAAGATGTTCCTGAAGATGTTCCAGATCGAGCCCCGCGTGCCCGTGCGCATGCTGCTCGATACCTCGGTCTCCATGGCTGCCGACAATGGACGAAAGTTCGACTACGCCCGCCGCCTCGCCGCCGCCCTCTGCTACGTCGGCCTTGTCCGTCTCGACACCATCGAAGTCCTGCCCTTCGGCGCCGAACTTCACGAAGGCAAAACCTGCGGCGGCGGACGCCACCGCTTCAGTCCCGCTCTCCCGCTATCTCGAAGGCTCAAGCCCGCGGCGCCACCGATTTCCTCGCACATCGTGAAGCAGTTCCTGAACGAATATCCGCAGCGCGGCCTCGTCATCGTCATCTCCGATTTCCTCGACGAAGCCGGCTGCGAAAAAGCCCTCCAGTACCTCGCCGATTACGGCAACGACTCATGCTGATCCAGCTCTGGGCCGACGAAGACCGCACCCCGCCCTGGTCCGGCGAAGTGCGATTTCATCGACGCCGAAAGCTCAGCCAACTCCACATCCACGTCGATGCCGACGCGCGCCGCCAGTACACCGAAGCCTTCGACCGCTTCGCCGCGTCTATCAAGACAGTGGCGTTCCGCAACGACGGCAAGTACGCCGGCCTGCCCACCTCAATGCCCCTCGACGAAGCGATCTTCGGAAGTCTCGCCCGCATTCGGAGCCTTGCCTGATCGTGGAATTCCTGAACCTCACCCTCGGCCAGTTCCTCGCGGTTTTCGCCGTCATCTGCCGCCGTCTCAGTCGCCCTTTACCTGCTCGACCGCACCCGCCGCAGACAAGTCGTCTCCACCCTCGTTTCTGGGTCGCGCCCGGCCAGCCCGCGCCCGTCTCCCGCCGCAGACGAATCCAGCAGCCCCTCTCGCTGCTGCTCCAGTTGCTCGGCATGGCTTTGCTCTTGCTCGCCATCGCCGAATTCCAGTTCGGCGGCGGCTTCAACAAACGCCGCGACCATGTCCTCGTCCTCGATACCAGCGCCTGGATGGCCGCTCGCTGCCCGGCCGCGCCGACACCACCCTCATGGATCTCGCCCGCGCCAACGCCCTCGGCTGGCTCCGCGCCGTCCCCGCCACAGACCGCGTCCTCGTCGTCCGCGCCGACGGCCTAGCCACGCCCGCCACCGCCTGGGAAACCGACCACCGCAAGATCGCCCGCGCCATTCTCGAATCGCAGCCCGGCTCCACCGCCCTCAATCTCTCTCAGAATCTCGAATTCGCCAAAGACCTCCAGCGCCAGAGCGGGTCCACTTCAGGCGAGATCGTTTACGCCGGCCCCGGCCGCATTTCCTCGCGCGAAGCCGCCATCATGACCTCCCCGCCATCCCCGCCTTTCGCGTCCTGCCCGTCGATGACAACATCGCCAATTGCGGTCTCCGCAGCGTCGGCGCCCGCCGTTCCGCAACCGACCACGACACCTGGGACGTTCTCGTCCGCGCCCGAAATTACGGACCGCCCCCCGCGCCGTCAACGTCACTCTCAACTTCGGCAAAGCTCCGCAGGGCATGCACCCGCTCATGCTCGCGCTCCGGCGCCGAACTCGAAACCACCTTTAAGGTTCACATCCGTCGCCGCCGGAATTCTCGAAGCTCGCCTCTACCCCAAGGACGCCTTCGCCGCCGATAATTACGCTGCCCTCGAACTCCCCGAACAACGCAGTCTCACGTCACCGTCTACTCCGATCAGCCCGATCTCATCCGCCCCGCCCTCACTTCCGACGCCCGCGTCAACGCCGACTTCCGCCCGAAATCCCAGTACACTCCAGCCAACGACGGCCTCGTCATTCTCGACCGTTTCCACCCCGACAAACGCCCCGATGGCAACGTCGTCTGGATCGATCCGCCTCACGACAAACCGCCTGCTCCCATCCGCGAGCGCATCGAAAAGCCCGAAGGCCTGGATGGACTCCCGATCAGCCTCTCACCGAAGGCCTGCGCGCCCGCAACGTCCAGATCGACAGCGCCTCAGTCTTCGAACGCGCGCCCGGCGAAATCACCGTCGCCGAAATCGACAAGGGCCCCGTCATGATCGCCCGACGGCAAAATCGATCGTCATCGGCTTCAATCCGTTCGCCGGCGGCATGCGCTACGAACTTGCCACCCCCCTCCTGCTCGGCAACATCCTCCGCTGGGCCGCGCCCGAACGTGTTCCGCGATCGTCGATGTCGCCACTCAAAGCGCCGGCGCAGTGTCCGCTCCCGTCGGCGAAATCCGTCGACAAGACCTCAGTCCAGGTCCTCACTGACGCCGGCGCCAATCTGCCCTTCAACGTCCGCGACCGCGCCGTGCAGTTCTTCGCCGGAGAACCCGCCCGCGTCCGCGTCATCGCCGGAAACTCCGAACGCGTCTTACTCGCTCACCCTGCCTGAGATGTGGGATGCCAAATGGACCCCGCCCGCCACTGCCCGCCACGGCATTCCCGCGTGGACCGAGACCGTTCGCCGCGCCCGCGTTCTCTGGCCGTTCCTCGCCCTCCTCGGCACCGCTCTTCTCATTGCCGAATGGCTGCTCTACGGCGCTTCGCCTCGCGAACCCGCCGGACTGGTGCGCGTGCCGCATGATCTTCGAACGCGTCTGGGCTCTCTTCCTGTTGCCGCTCCCCCTTGGCTGGCTTGCTCTGGGAATGGCGACGACAGCTCGCGCCGCGCGCCCCTGCTGTCTCAAGGTCATGATGGTCATCGCGGTCATCTTCGCGCTGGCCGAACCGGTCCTTCAAACCCACGACCGTAAAGTAGCGCTCGCCGCTCTCGTCGATACTTCCGCCAGCATCACTCGATGACGACCTCGCCCGCGAAAGCGCGCTGCTCAATCAGATCGAAAGTGCCCGCGGCTCCAACATTCTCCGACATCATCCCGTTCGCCCGAACGCCCCGCGCCGCTCAGCGCCGCAGAAGCCAATCTGCATCTTCAGCGCACCGCCGGTGCCGCCGGCCGCGGCACCAACCTCGAATCCCCCATCCGCGAAGCCCTCGCCTCGCTCCCCGCCGGCACCATCCACCGCATCGCTGCTGCTGTCCGACGGCAATGAGAACGATGGCGCCGCCACCCGCGCCGCCTGGCAGGCTCAGCAGCTTGGCGTCCCCATCGACACCATCGCGCTCGGCGGACGCACTCAGCCCCAGCTCCAAACCGAAGCCGTCGGCGTCCCCGGCGCCGTCTTCACCGGCGAGCACTTCCCGGTCGACCTCACCATCTACTCCCCGCGCGCCACCAAAGCCACGGTCGAACTCGCCGCCGAAGGCAAGACCATCGGCACCCACGAGATCGCGCTCGATCGCCGGCGAAAACCGCGTCCGCATCCGCACCAGCCTCAACGCCGCCGGCGCCATCGACCTCAGCGGCCGCCTCCAGCGCCCCCGGCATGGGCGAATCGCGCTTCGAAAACGCGGTCGCCGTCCGCCGCCCCAAAGTCGTCTGGGTCTCCGAAGATCCCGCGGGCACCGAAGAACACATCGTCGGCGTCCTCGCAGCCAACAGATTCGATTTCGTGCCCGTCGAAAACCCTGCCCGCCACTCTCGACGACACGCAGCTTGTCGTCTTCAATAACGACAACCTGGAAGCCATGCGCCCTGCCGATAAGCAGCGCCTCGAAGACTTCGTACAGCGTGGCGGCGGAGCCCTCTGGATCGCCGGCGAGCACAACGCCTAGGTCGATCACAAAGGCGCTCCCGAAGATCCCCTCGCAACGCACCTTCCCCGCTAAACTCGCCCCGCCCCGCTCGCCCGAAGGCACCTGCGTCGTACTCATCATCGATAAGTCCTCGTCCATGGAAGGCAAGAAGATCGAACTCGCGCGCGTCGCCGCCATCGGTGTCGTAGACAACCTCAAGCCCGAAGATCAGGTCGGCGTCCTGATGTTCGACAACTCCTTCCAGTGGGCCGTCACCATCCGCAAAGCCGATGACAAGCCGCTCATCAAACGTCTCATCTCCGGCATCGCGCCCGATGGCGGCACCCAGATCGCGCCCGCTCTCAATGAGGCCTATCAGAAGGATCGTCCGCGTAAACGCCACCTACAAGCACATCGTGCTGCTCACCGATGGCATCTCGGAGGAAGGCGACAGCCTCACGCTCTCCCGCGAAGCCGCCGCCAACCGCGTCACCATCTCCACCGTCGGTCTCGGGCAGGACGTCAACCGCGCCTACCTCGAACACATCGCCGAGTTCGCCAAAGGCAAGTCTTACTTCCTGAATGAGCCCAACGGCCTCGAACAGATCCTCCTGAAAGACGTCAAGGAACACACCGGCACCACGGCCATCGAGAAGCCCATCAAAGCCGTCGTCCACCACCCTTCCGACCTGCTCGACAAGGTGGACATCGCCTCCGCCCCCACGCTCGCCGGCTACGTCCGCTTCGAAACCCGCCCCACTGCCGACGAAATCCTCGCAGGTCGACGAAAAAGATCCGCTGCTCGTCCGCTGGCAATACGGACTCGGCCGCGCCGCCGTCTTCTCATCCGACGCCAAGAGCCGCTGGGCCGCCAGTTGGGTCGGCTGGGCCGGCTTCGACCGCCTCTGGACCAACATCTTCCGCGACCTTCTCCCGCATGGCAACGAAAGCGAAGCCGTCGCCCGCTATGACGCCGCCAACGAAGAACTCGTCGTCGACTATCACCTCTCGAACCAGGCCTCCGATCCCGCCACGCCCCCTGACCTCTACGTCATCGGTCCCGGCGATTTCCGCCGCCCCCTCGAACGTCAGCCGCGTCTCTCCCGGCACCTATCGCGGCCGCGTTCGCATCGGAACCCTCGAAGGCCTCTTCCGCGTTCGCCCGCTCGACGAAACCCGTGCCTTTCCCGAAGTCGGCCTCTACCGTCAGGAATCCGAGTTGTCCGACTACGGCGTCAACGACACCCTCCTCAAATCCATCGTCGAAATCGACCGGCGGCCGCTTCAATCCCGACATCGCCCGGCTCTTCGACTCCGGCGGCCACTACATCGATTCCTCCATGCGCCTCTGGCCCGGCCTGCTCGCCCTCGCCATTCTGCTCAACCTCATCGAACTGGCCATGCGCAAGTGGCGCGGTATTGTCGAGAGCTTCAAACGCGGACACGAGCCTCCCACGCGCCTCGCCGCGTAGCGTAACAGTCCTGTTAATCTATTGAATTGAATGACACTTGAAGAAATCAGGGAGTTGATCAAACTCGCCTCCGAAACCGGAGTAGCAGAACTGGAAGTTCAGCGCGGCGACAACCGCGTCCGCATCCGTCTGTCTTTCGGAGCCGACGCCACCGTCCTGCTGCCTTCCGTTCCTGTCCCCGCGGCTATCGCAACTCCACCCGCCGCCCCGGCCATCTCCGGCACCAAAGCCGAAACCGCCGCCACCCCGAAGGCGGTCGATTCGCCAGGTCTACGTCAAATCCCCCATCGTCGGCACTTTCTATGAATCCGCCTCGCCCGATTCCCCGCCTTTCGTGCGCATCGGCGATCATGTCACGCCCGGGCAAAGTCCTCTGCATCATCGAATCGATGAAGCTCATGAACGAAATCGAGGCCGACGTCGCGGGCGTCGTCGAAAGCAAACTTGTGCAAAACGGACAGCCGGTCGAATACGGAGAAGCCCTCTTTGGCATCCGTCCCGTTTAAGAAAATCCTGATCGCCAACCGCGGCGAAATCGCTCTCCGCATCATCTGCGCCTGCAAAGACCTGGGCATCCCCACCGTCGCCGTCTATTCCGAAGCCGACCGCCACAGCCTTCCCGTCCGCTTTGCCGACCAGGCCATCTGCATCGGCCCCGCCAAAAGCGCCCGCAGCTATCTCGATATCCCGTCCATCATCAGCGCCGCCGAAATCACCAATGTCGACGCCATTCACCCCGGCTACGGCTTCCTGAGCGAGAACGCCGGCTTCGCCGAAGTCTGCCGCGTTTCCGGCATCAAGTTCATCGGCCCAACGCCCGACGTCATCTCCGCCATGGGCATCAAGGAACGCGCGCGCGCCATCATGAAAGATTACGGCGTGCCCATCCTCCCAGGCTCCGCAGGCGTTCTCTCCAGCCCTGAAGAAGCCATCGAAACCGCCGAACCGCATCGGCTACCCCGTCATTCTCAAAGCCTCCGCCGGCGGTGGCGGCCGCGGCATGCGCGTCGTGCCATTCACGCCGAAGAACTGCCCGCCCTGCTCATGCAGGCGCAGCAGGAAGCCGGCGCCTCTTTCTCGAGCGCCGACGTCTATCTGCGAAAAATTCATCGGCGCCCCGCGTCACATCGAATTCCAGATCCTTGCCGACGAGCACGGCAACGTCGAAATCCTGGGCGAGCGCGAATGCAGCATCCAGCGGCGTCACCAAAAGCTGCTTGAGGAATCGCCCTCCCCCGCCCTGCGCCCCGAAGTCCGTGAGCGCGTTTCCGCCAAACTCAAAGAAGCCATCAAAGCCATCGGCTACAGCAACGCCGGCACCGTCGAATTCCTCATGGACGAAAAGGGCGACCTCTACTTCATCGAAGTAAATGCCCGCATCCAGGTCGAGCACCCCGTCACCGAAGCCGTCACCGGCATCGACCTCGTCAAAGCGCAGATCCGAATCGCCGCCGGGGAAACTCTGCCCGAAATTCTCGGCGGTCCCGTCGTTCGCCGCGGCCACGCCATCGAGTGCCGCATCAACGCGGAAAACCCCGACACCTTCGCGCCCTCGCCCGGCCGCATCACGGGCCTCAATCTCCCCGGCGGCATTGGCATCCGCGTCGACACCCACGCCTATCAGGACGGCGTCATCCCGCCCTATTACGATTCCCTGGTCGCCAAGCTCATCGCCCACGGGAAGGACCGCGACAGAAGCCATCCAGCGCATGAAACGCGCCCTCGACCTCTTCGTCGTCGCCGGAATCCACACCTCCATCCCGCTCCACAAGCGCATCCTCAACGAGCCCGACTTCATCGCCGGCAACTTCGACACCAACTTCATCACCCGCTGGACTTAGAGCTTACTTCTCCAACAGAACATTCAAAGGGCTCAGCGGCCCAAGCGGAATCAGGTCGAATTCCATCAGCTTTGCCTTCCCAAGCGGCAAGGCTTCGAGCAGCGCATGAGCCTCTTCCACAGTGCTGACGTTCATCAGGAACACCACCCCGTTGCGATCCTTGCGAACATACCACTGATCGATCTTCCCGCCCAGATACAGCCGAACGGTCTCACTGACCTCACTCGGCATCACAGTTTTCCTAACCTCCGGCGTCATCGCGCCCGTAAGTCGCCCAACCGCAAGAATCCGCGTCGTCGGCACCGCCGGTAACGGACTTTGTTGTGGCGGGGTTTGCGCACTCATACTAACCACAAGCGCCATCGCACCGAAAGCAAGCGAACCGAATACACGTTTCATCTTTGGATCTCCCTTTCAATTGACATTCTCCATGGAGCCTCCCGTTCTTTCGCGAGCGCGGCATCGAGACCACCGCGGTGAATGACATCATGACCGAAGCCGGCATGACAAACGGCGGTTTCTGCCGGCACTTCGACAGCAAGCAAGACCTTCTCAACGAACTCTCGCCAAAGCCCACGGCTGCTAAAAATACTTCATATTCGTCAGATCCTCAATCAACCCCGGCCCCGTCGGCTCCCACCCCAACGCCCTGCGCGTCCACTCGCCCGAAGCCGGCATATCCAACCCGGCAAAATGCGCGAACCAACCAAAGTGTTCCCCCGCCTTCTCCGCACCGATCGACACCACCGGCACCTTCAACCCCTTCCCGATCGTCTCCGCAATCTCCCGCAACGCCACGCCTTCTTCCTGTACCGCGTGGTAAACCGTCGTGCCGGCTCCCGTCTTCTCCACCGCCAGCCGATACAAATGAGCCACGTCTTTGAGCGGAGCCGCCGCCCACCGGTTCGCGCCATCCCCCACATACGCCGAAACACCCTTCTCCCGCGCAATCTGAGTCAACAGCGACACCAGCCCCTGCTTGCGCGTGTCATGCACCTGAGGCAACCGCACAATAGCCACCCGGACACCCCGCTCGCCCGCGGCTCTCGCCGTCAGTTCAGGCTGTCTCGGAATCGCACCCGTACTTGCCGGAGCATCCTGCTCCGTACGCACATGCCCCGGCGCCCCGCTCGCCAGTCCCGTCCCGGACGTCACCACCAGCAGCTTGCCCGGCTCCATCGCCGAACCCAGCGCCTCAATCGCGCGACGCTCATCCTCGCCGTTCTGCGCGAACTTCGAAAAGTCGTGATCGAAAGCCAGATTCACCACCGCATCCATCCCTGCCGCCCCGCTTCGCAGACTCTCCAGATCCTGAAGGGTGCCGCGATGCGCTTCCGCCCCCGCCGCCCGCAACTGCTCCGCCCCCGCATCGCTGCGCGCCAGTCCTCGCACCCGATGCCCCGCCTCGATCAATTCCTGAACCAACTCCGTTCCGATAAATCCCGTCGCTCCCGTAACAAATACCTGCATCGTTTTCTCCTCCACCAACCAAATAACCGGAGACATGCTCCGTTTATTCAGATTAGCGGAGACAGCCTCCGGTTGCACGAATTTTCTGCGAAACTGAGAACTGCCGAACCCATGCCCGAACCCCCGCGCCAGCCCCGAGCCGACGCCCGCCGCAATCGCGAGCGCATTCTCGAAGTTGCCCGCCTTGCCTTCGCAACCCACGGAGCCGAAGCCTCCCTCGACGACATCGCCCGCCGCGCCGACGTCGGACCCGGCACGCTCTACCGCCACTTCCCCACCCGCGACGCCCTCATCGAAGCCATCTACCGGGGCGAAGTCGAAAAGCTAACCGCCGCCGCCGACCGCTTCACCGACACCCTGCCGCCCCTCGAAGCGCTCCGGACCTGGATGCTTCTCTTCATCGATCACGTAGCCCAAAAAAAGCTCATCCTCCCCGCCATGGACACCGTCCCCGGCGGCTCCGCCCGGCTTATGGAAGGCGCCCGAGGCCTCATCCACACCGCCTTCGTCGCCCTGGTCCAGCGCGCAATCGCCAGCGGCCATCTCCGCCCCGACACCAATCCCGATGACTTCGTCCGTGCCCTCATAGGCGTCTTCCACACCACCGCGCAACCCGGCTGGGAATCCAGCGCCCGCCGCATTGTCGATATCCTGATCGCCGGCTCACGCCCCACCCCTTCCTGATTCGCCGCCCCAAAAACAAAAAGCCGGCAGGCACCTCCCGTTTTTCGGAAGATACCCGCCGGCCCAAACCCGGTCAACCCGGACAGACTCTCTCTTTTTACTTACGCGGCAGGCGCCATCTCCTGCCCAACCTGTTTCCCGAAGCTCAGCTTCTGCCCGTCGCCGTCCGCATCCACCACAATCGTTTCGCCCGCCAGAAATTCTCCGGCAAGCAACCGCAGTGAAAGCGGATCCTGCAACAGCCGCTGAATCGATCGCCGCATCGGCCTTGCCCCGTACGCCGGGTCGTAGCCATCGCTGATAATCGCATCCTTAGCAGCCTGAGTCACCTCAAGCTTCAGACCGCGATCCACCAGCATCTTCGCCACCCGCCGCAGTTGCAGATCGATGATGAACGACAGATGTTCCTTCGTCAGCCCGTTGAACACGATAATGTCGTCGACACGGTTCAGGAACTCGGGCCGGAAGGTATGCCGAAGCGCGTCAAGCAGCCGCTTACGAACCTCCTCCTGTCCGTTCCGCCCTCTCTGATTCACTGAGAATCCGATCGGGTTCCCGTCTCCGATCACGCTGCTGCCAACGTTCGACGTCATGATGATCACGGTGTTCTTAAAGTCCACCGTGCGCCCCTGCCCGTCCGTCAGCCGCCCGTCGTCCAGAATCTGCAGCAGCGTATTAAAGATATCCGGATGACCCTTTTCGATTTCATCGAACAGCACCACCGAATACGGCCGCCGCCGCACATGCTCCGTCAACTGACCGCCTTCGTCATAGCCCACATATCCCGGAGGCGCGCCGATCAGCCGCGATGCGGAATGCTTCTCCATGTACTCGGACATGTCGACCCGCACCATCGCCTTATCGTCGTCGAACATGAACTCCGCCAGCGCCTTCGCCAGTTCCGTCTTGCCGACGCCCGTCGGACCCAGGAAGATAAAACTGCCGATCGGCCGGTTCGGATCGCTCAAGCCCGCCCGGTTCCTGCGGATCGCATTCGCGACCAGCGAAACCGCCTCGTTCTGACCCACCACGCGCTCATGCAGCCGCGCTTCCATGTGGATCAGCTTCTGCACCTCGCCCTCAAGCATCCGCGAAACCGGAATCCCCGTCCACTTGGCCACAATCTTCGCGATATCTTCCTCGTCGATCTCTTCCTTCAATAAAGGAGAGCCCGACTTGATCGCCTCCAGATCGTGGTTCGCGAGCTCGATGTTCCGCTCGATCTCCGTGATCTTCTCGTACTTGAGCCGCGCAGCTTTTTCCCAGTCACCCATACGGGTGGCCTTCTCTTCTTCGCCGCGCACCTGCTCCAGTTCTTCCTTCAGTTGCTGCACGCGGTTGATCGAATTCTTCTCCCCCGTCCAGCGGTCCTTCAGGGTCGCCGCCTCCCCGCGCAGCCGCTCCAGCTCATCTTCGATGTGCCGCAGCCTCTCGCGCGATGCCGCGTCGCTTTCCCGATTCAGCGCCTGGCGCTCGATCTCCAGATGCGAAATGCGCCGCTCAATCAGGTCGATTTCAATCGGCATGCTGCCAATCTGAATCTTCAGCGCCGCGCCCGCTTCGTCCACCAGATCGATTGCCTTGTCAGGTAGAAAACGATCCGTAATATAGCGATGAGAAAGCACCGCTGCCGCCACAATCGCCGAATCCTTGATCCGCACGCTGTGATGGATTTCGAACTTCTCTTTGAGGCCGCGCAAAATCGCAATAGTGTCGTCTACGGTCGGCTCGCCCACCAGCACAGTTTGGAATCGCCGCGCCAGCGCCGCGTCCTTCTCGACATGCTTGCGGTACTCGGCCAGCGTGGTCGCGCCAATACAGCGCAGTTCCCCGCGAGCCAGCGCCGGCTTCAGCATATTGGCCGCATCGATCGCGCCCTCAGCCCCGCCAGCTCCAACCAGCGTGTGCAGCTCATCGATAAAGCAGATAATCTCGCCGTTCGAATCCGTGACTTCCTTCAGAACCGCTTTCAAGCGATCCTCGAATTCTCCGCGAAACTTTGTTCCCGCCACCATCTGACCCAGGTCGATCGCCACCAGCTTCTTATTCCGAAGCTGATCCGGCACATCGCCCTTCAGAATGCGCTGCGCCAGACCTTCCACAATGGCGGTCTTACCTACGCCGGGCTCGCCAATCAGCACCGGATTATTCTTCGTCCGTCTGCTCAGAACCTGCATCACGCGGCGAATCTCTTCATCCCGCCCGATCACCGGATCGAGCTTGCCGCGCCGCGCCTGCTCCGTCAGATCGACCGCATAGCGTTCGAGCGCCTGATACTTCGACTCCGGATTCTGATCTGTCACGCGCTGCGTCCCCCGCACGGCCACCAGCGCTTTAAGAATCGCATCTTTATCTGCCCCCTGCTTATTCAGCAGGCTGCCTGCCGGATCGTACTTCTGATCCGCGATCCCGAGCAACAGGTGCTCGGTGGAAATGAACTCGTCTTTAAAATTGTCGGCGGCTTTCCCTGCCGCGTCGAAAACCTGCTGTAACGCCGGCGCCACATACTGCCCGGAAGGCGAACCTGTCACCTTCGGCAGCGCGGACAGTTGCCGCTGCGCTTCGGCCAGCAGCGCGTCAGGCTGAACTCCGCACTTCTCCAGTACGGGACGCACGATGCCCTCGCGCTCAGACGTCAGCGCGATCAGCAGGTGCAGCGGATGCACCGCCTGATGGCCATTTTCGCCGGCAATCGCCTGCGCCTGCTGTACGGCTTCCTGCCCTTTTTGAGTTAATTTATCGAACCGAAATGGCATTTGAAAATCCTTGCCGGGGAGGGGGAGCAAACCGCGCTCTACCCCGCCCCGTATCTCTGCTGAACGTGTACTACTTACGCTGTTGCGTGCTGCTGGGCGGTCTGCGTGGCCTGCGCCGTCTGCACCGCAACTTTTACCTGACGCGGCTTTGCGGATTCTTTCCTTGGAAGCGCAATCGTCAGAACGCCGTCTTTGTACGCTGCCGACACTTTGTCTGTGTCCACGGTCGCAGGCACCGCGAAGCTGCGCACGAACTCGCCATAACTGCGTTCAATCCGGTGATATCCCTTTACGTTCTCGTCCTTCTCGAACTGCCGATGTCCGCGCAGTGTCAGCGTGTTGTTTTCCACCCGGATGTCGATGTTGTTAATGTCCACATCGGGCAAATCCGCCTTGACGGTCAACGCATCTTCAGTCTCGAGAATGTCCACCGCCGGAGACCACGGACGCCCCGCGCTGGGCTCGCTCATCAGACGGGTCACGGCGTCCTCGAACAACCGGAGGCCCTGAAACGGATCAAGTGCAAGTGAAGTGCTCATGGTTTTTAGATTCCTTTCTGTTGAATTGGATTCAGGCTGTGTCATCAAACCTCATCCGATTACGATAATAAAATATGAGTGCGAAGCTGTCAAGTGTTCGCCTGCAGAATTTTGCCCGCCCGAATTGGCTTTGTTTTTTCGCCCCTCAACCGCGCCAACACGTTTAGCGGCATTCCCAGTCACCGCCGCGCCAAAGCCGTGTAAACCGACGCGGTTGAACAGTTTACGCTGGCTAACCAACCCATCGCCTAAACGTTTCACCCGGCCTTCGTGGTACCTCTGGGTCAGGGCAACGGGTTCTTCCCGACGTAAACGCAAGCGCGGCTTCTCGAAATGGCTTTGTTTGTTCCGGCAGCGAGGCGCTGACGCCAGCCGTACAGGCTATCTTTGTCCCCGGCCCGGAATGGCTTTGTTTTTTCACACCCAGGCAACCGGGCTGACCCGCCGCCCGGTCACGGTCGCGCAAAAAAAACTTTAACCCAGGAGCTTTCAGCCGCTTAACCCCGCCAACCACCCCAAGCCAAACCGTTTTCACCCGGCGGTCGTGATATATCTGTGACCAGGGCAACCGGGCTCTTCCCGGCCCAAGCGACAGCCTGGTTCTGAAATGGCTTTGATTTTTCAGGGCGCCAAGCGGGGAACAGCAACCTCCTACGTCCGAGTGCCACTCTCGAAATGGGTTCGTTTTTTCATATCCGGGTAATCGGCTAACCCGGCCAAAGCCACCACCGAGTCCTGAAATGGCTTTGTTTTTTCGCGCCAGGCAAATCGGCTGACCCGCCGCCCCGGTCACCGCAGCCGAAAAGAACTTTAACCGGAGATCTATCAGCCGCTTAACCCCGCCAACCAACCTCTCGCCTGAACGTTTTCACCCGGCGCTCATGGTACTTCTGTGACCAGGGCAACCGGGCTCTTCCCGGCCAAAGCGATTGCCGACTCCTGAAATGGCTTTGTTTTTTCGGACCGCCGTTTCTGGTGTCAGCATTCGCTCGCCGCAGCCGCACCCGAAAGGGTCAACGGCCGCAAGATCTCCGACAACTGAATATCGATCGACAGCACCGCGTGTGAATCCTGGCCACACGCCATTGAGCGGCAGGCGGTCTAACCGGGAGACCGCCTCAGCCCAATTCCGCACCAAAATGGGTTTGTTTTTTCAAACGCCGCCCTACTGCCCGATACTGACGCTCAAGTGGATCAGATTATCCCCAAGATCCACATGCTCAGTCTTCGAAAGCCCATCCTTCTCAACCGTCACTGAGTAAGGACCCGGCTTCAGCGAAAGCACCGCCGGAGTCACCTGCGGAATCGGAGACCCGTTAATCCGAATACTCGCACCCGCCGGAGAGCTCGAAAGCATCAGCGTCCCCATCGGCTGCCGCAGCGTAATCTGCGGCACGTCCACCGCCCCGTCCCGAACTGACACGTCCCGGTACTCATTCAGATACCCAACCTGCGAAACCGCAATGTGGTGTACCCCAGGCACCCCATGCAGCATGCACGGAGTTTGGCACGACTGCTGTAGATTCCCGTCGAGGACCGCCTTCGCCCCCGGAGGATTCGTCGTTACCCAGATACTCTGAATCCTCGGCTGCGCCCCCCTCGCCGTCTGCTCAGGTGCCGCTCGGCCCGTTTCTTCGGGAATCGTCCGGGCAGGTGGAGCCTCCTGCCCGTCCACATGCGGTCTGGCAAGTGGATCGTCCAGCGGATTCGGCTTTTCAGCCGTTTTTTCAGCAGGCTGTTCAACCGGCGGCTCACTTCTCGCCGCCTCTGCAGCCGGCTGCTCTGCCGCCGCGCCCGCCCCGCTTTCATTCGCTACCGGGACCACCGGTTCACTGGTGGATCTGGCCTCATAGTTGACTGCCAACGCCGCCAACCCGCCCACCACCAACGCGCTCGTAGCGGCCAGCCAGAATGCAGATTTTCGTGGCCTCTCCGGAATCGCCGGCGGAGCAACCGCAGCGGTCCGAACCCGCGGCGGCGGTGGTGCTTGAATTAGTGGTGCTTGAATCAGAGGCGCCTGAATCGCAGGCGCGGGCGCAGCCACCGGCCGCTCCACTCCCACCGTCGCCAGCGCCGCCGCAGATCCAGCCGCCAGCGTCTGCCACCCCCGCGATTCCGCGCACGCCAGTTCCAAAGCGCCCACGAAATTCGAGCACGTCGGATATCGCCCCTCCGGCTTTTTCGAAAGGCCCTTCCGCAAAACCTGGTCGATCTGAGGCGACAGCGTCGCATTCAGCAACTGCGCCGGAGACGGCTCCTCCGCCACAATCTTGAACACGATCGTGCTTAGGTGTTCCCCCACAAATGGGCGCTCGCCCGTCAGAATCTCGTACGCGATCACGGCCAGCGAAAACTGATCCGAACGTCCGTCAAGCGCCAGTCCCTGCACCTGCTCCGGGGACATGTAGTTCGGCGTCCCCGCAACCGTCCGAGTCTGCGTCGAATGCGTCCCTTGCGTCAGCCTCGCGATGCCAAAGTCTGTGATCTTGACCGACCCGTCCTCATCCGTCATGATGTTGGCCGGCTTCACGTCACGGTGTACAATCCCTTTCCCGTGCGCGTAATCGAGGCCCAGCGCCGTTTGCCGCAAAATGCGCAGCATCCGCGTGCCCGACAGCGGCTCATCCGTCGAAAGAATCTTCTCGAGCGTCGGCCCGTTCACATACGCCATCGCGATGTAGGCGAGGTCGTCCACCTCGTCCATGTCGTAAATCGTGACGATATTCGGATGCGAAAGCACCCCCGCCGAGCGCGCCTCCCGGAACAGCCGTTCCCTCAGCTTCTCCCGCTGCACCGCATCGTCAATGTCGCGGATTCGGATGGTCTTGATCGCCACCGGCCGCCCGATCGCCGGATCCGTCGCATGATAGACGACCCCCATCGCTCCCCGGCCAAGTTCGCCGATGATGCGATACCGCCCGATTTGTTGGAGCGCGCCGTCCATCAAGGCAATGTTAGCGTGAGTCCGCGCAGAAACCGGACCGCCACTTCGTCCACCCAGAACCGTTCTCCCCGCTTCGAAAGAAAGCCCAGATGACCGCCGTATTCGGTCGCAATCAGCTTCAGACACGGGTTCGACCCAAATGCCGGGTGATCGAAAATTTCGAATGGAATAAACGTGTCGTCCTTCGCCTGAATCAACAGCGTCGGCACCCGGATCGCCGCCAGGAAATCCTTTGACGACTGCGTGGCGTAGTAATTGTCGGCCGTTCCGAATCCGAACGAAGGGGCCGTCACGTTATCGTCAATTGCGTAGATCGTGTCCGAACCGCTCAGCGCCGCCTCGGTGTAACGCCCCGTCGCGATCAGCCGCTGCTTCATGCGCTTCACAAACCTGCGTTCATAAAGAGCGTTATCCCGCTCTGAAATCCGGCGTGCCGACGCACCCAGATCGATCGGCGTCGAGATCGCGCACACGCCCCCGATCAGGTCCGTTTCCCCAAGCTCTCCGGCCAGTTTCAATGCCACGTTGCCCCCGAGCGAAAACCCGATCAGAAAGGGACGAGGCGTTTGCCTGACCAGTTCCAGCAGATCCGAAGTGAGCCCGCCGTGATACAGAGTCTGGGCCCGGCTCTCTGTTCCCCCGCAGGTACGCATGTGAAACCGGTGCGTCACAAATCCGGCCTCCAGAGCATGAAACGCCATGCTCCGCATATACCCGGAATCGCCCCCGCCTTCGAGCCCGTGCAGCAGAATCAATTCTCCCGCAGGCGTCCCCTGCGGCCGCTGTGTCTGCACCAGCACCTCGGTTTGCTCATCCGTCCGGACGAAGCGCTGCTCCATCGGATACCGTGAGAAATCGTGATTCCGCGGCCAGAAATTGCCGAGGATTGTGAGCAGGTGCGGATTGCGAACTATGGGTTCGAACGGGCGCGCGGGTGTGAAAGATTGGACAACTTCAGAGGAGCGGAGCAAATGATGTGGGCAGGTGTTGCCACCTGCCCGCTATCTTACATAATCTCGCTGTCTTCACGCACCGGCAGCTTGGCGCCGCCCTGCTTGCTGTTCAGGTCGTCAGCCAGAATCACGGCCTCCGCCAGATCGCGCATCGAACGCCGCAGCCGCCGGCTTTCGTTCCGCAGCCGCAGGTACGCTTCTTCTTCCGTCAGGTTGTGCTTGAACTGGAGAATTCCCTTCGCGCGTTCCACCAGCTTGCGCGCTTCGAGCGTCCGCTTCATGTCGAGCGTTTCCGACATCAGACGTGCATTCTGAATCGCAATCGCCGCCTGTCCCGCAACCACCTTCAGGAAGCCTACTTCTTCGTCGTTGAAAACACGCGCTTCCCGGGTATAGATATTGATCGAACCGATCACCTTACCCTGCGAAAGCAGCGGCGCCGCCAGAACCGACACCAGACCCGACTTGCGGGCCAACTCCGGATACCGATACTGCGATTCCAGATGAATATTCGGAATAATGACGGGCTGCGCGTCGCGCATCACGTGCTCGATCAGCGAGCCTTCCATCCGGATCGGCATCCGGTGCATATAGTCCGGAGCCGAACAGCGGGCAGCGCTCACGGTAAGCTCTTTCTTCTCCTCGTCTACCAGCAGGATTGAACAAACCGCGGAATCGAGCGTCTCCGCCACCATCTCCGAAATCGCCTGAAGAATCCGCTCCAGATAGCTCTCTGCCGAGATGGTTTGCGCCACCGCCGCCAGGGTTTCCAGCCGCCGTACCGAACTGAGCGACTGCTGTTCCAGCCGCGCGCGCCCGATCACGCCGCCCATCTGCTCCCCGATAAACGTCACCAGCGCTACTTCATCCGAGGAGTGCTGATGCGGTTCGCAATGATGAACGTTGATGACCCCGATCAGTTCGCCGGAATTGACCAGCGGCACCGAAAGAAAGGCTTCGTATGTGTCTTCCTGCAGTGAACTGAAGCGTTTGAAACGCGAGTCCTGCGACGCGTGCTTGCTCAACGCCACCACGGAGTTATGAACCGCCACCCAACCCGTGATGCCTTCGCCCATCTTCAGCCTGACGTTGCCGATTTCGGCGTCGTGAGGAAGTTGCGAAGCGCGCAGTACGATCTCGTTCGAAGCGTGGTCAATCAAATAAACCAGGCACGCGTCCGAGTGAGTGACGTTCATCGCGAGGCTCACGAGCTCTTTGAGGATCGCTTCCAGATCCTGGTCCGAGCTCACTATGCTGCTGATACGGTGAAGCAGAGCTACCTGGCTGCCTGTACTTTCCATCATGGCTGTCATTTTGAGTGTTCCGGCTAAAACCGTAGTTTAGGCTCAAACGGCAGCCCGGTCCAATTGAAATTTTGGATAGCGGGAATCGGGAGAATCGGTACGCCTTACTGCTTGTCGTGCTTTTTCGAAAATTTGCGGTTCACGTCCGGCCAGAACTCCTTTAAAACATTCGAAGTTGCATCCACCAGAAGCTGTGTGCCCAGGGAAACCGCCGCGTCGTGCGCGTTTCTGCCGTCCGGCGAATACGATGTCGCAATCGCGACCGCAGCCGAGTTTCCGAGTAATTCCGAGTAATTGAGTTGCGTCCGCCCTGAATCGTGGTGAGTAAAGACGATCTGTCCCACCGCGTAACCGAGCCGGGTAAAACCGCTCCCCGTCGCCCGCCTGAAATACCTCGGATCCTGATGCAGAAGAGACGGAAAAACACCTTCGGTCATGAAGTTCCCTATGGCGAAATCCGCATAAGAAGCTCCAATCCGTTTCGCGTAGCCCTCCACGCCTTGCCCGTACGAAGGATTGGAATTGCTGAGCTGGCCCACCCCGGCGAACGCGGCCGCCAGCGCCACCGTCCCCCGATCGAACGAGTCCTGTCTCGCGATCAGAAACTTCTGGCCCACCGTCAGCGGCTTGTACTCGGCCAGCGTAGCCGAAGACCGGTAGTTCGGGATGATCCAGAAGATATGTTTATTCCCGGAATCGGGATCGGGCTGCTGACAAATACCCGCTGTCACTAAAACGAAAAGAAGAGCAAATACTCGACAACTCATACCCCTGTATAGCAGGTTCAGTGCCCATGTCGGAAACAAGTCTCAGAAGTTAAAAGATTCGCCCAGGTAAATCCGTTTCACTTCAGTATCCTGCGCAAGCGTCTCAGGGCTCCCCGTCCGAAAAATCTTGCCTGAGCTGATGATGTAAGCCCGGTCCGTCACGCTGAGCGTCTCCCGCACGTTATGATCGGTCACAAGGATTCCCAGGCCGGCGTTCTTCAGATCGAGAATGATCTTCTGCAGCTCGATCACCTGGATCGGATCGATCCCTGAAAACGGCTCATCCAGCAGCAGGAAACTCGGATCGATCGCCAGCGAACGCGCGATTTCGACACGCCGCCGCTCGCCACCCGAAAGTACGTAGCCTTTGCTTCGACGCACCGTGTCGAGCCCCATCTGCTCGATCAGGTGATTCATCTTCTCCCGCCGCTCCCGCCCGCTCATCCGCCGGGTCTGCAGAATCGCCATCAGATTCTCTTCCACGGTCAGCTTGCGGAACACGGACGCCTCCTGCGGCAGATAGCTGATTCCGTGCCGCGCCCGCTGAAACATCGGCATGGCCGTCAGATCCACGCCATCCAGCATCACCTTGCCGGAATCCGGACTGATCAGCCCCACCACCATGTAGAACGACGTGGTCTTCCCCGCCCCGTTCGGTCCCAGCAGCCCGACGATCTCCCCTCGGCTCACATGCACCGAAACGTCGTCCACCACTCGCCGCCCCCGGTAGGATTTCGAAATTTCGAACGTCTCCAGCGTCTGGCTCTGCGTCGTCATTTTTTCTTGAGCAGCAATGTTTTCACCTGCTTTTTCGGCGTGCCGTTCACCAGCAACCGGTCATCGTCGGTGAAGTAAGTCAGCGTCTCGCCGGCGGTGTTGCCCCGCAAACTGTCGTCGAGTTGCGGCTCGCCGCCGGTCAGCACGATCTTCGAATCCGTCAGTCGTAGTATTCGGCGTGCTCGCTCGTGCCGATCCGCTTACGCACCGGAGTCGTGTCCACGATCTCCACTTTGCCGTCCGCAAACGCATGGTTGATGCGGGAATCCGAGTCGGTCTTGTTATCGTTCAGGAACGCTTTAAGCGTTGCAGACTTCACGGTCAGCGAAGGGCGCCAGAGATTCGCGCCGCCCGTGTAAACAGCCTGACGGTCCGCGTCTGTATACACCATGTGCTGAGCTTTCACGATCGTGAACACCGGCTGCGTGGCCGCTGGTTTTCCCTTCTTATCTCCTTCTTGTCGTCCAGAAACTGCGAGACCACCTTGCCATCGGCCACCAGCGATTTCTTGTCGCGGTCCACGTCGATCCTGTCCGCCTGAATGCGGTTCGAAGACTGCCAGAGCACCGCGTTTCCAACGTAGTGGATCAGGTGATTTCTGATTCCCCGACGTCACCCGGTCCGCCATGCCCTGCGTCGGTTCGTCCTTATCCAGCATGTCCGAACTGGTCTTCTTCGCATCGGGCAGCCGGGTTGTCGAAACATGACCGCGCGCATCGAAGTCGCCCGAATCCTGCTGCAGATCGATATGGTCGCCCGCCGTTGATCCGCTTTCATCCGAAATGCGCGCGTGGGTTTCCAGCGTCATGACGTTCTTTTCCTGTTCGAGCGTCGCCGCATCCGCCTGAGCCTTGCGCGGCCCCTCCGCATACCGGAAATTGCCGGTCTGCTTCATCCGGCTCAGCTCGCCGTCTTGTGTCGAAGGCCGCATCCATGGTCTTGCTCGATGTGAATGAAGTCTCGACGTTCGGCTTCTTCTTCTTGCGGTCTTCCTCTGACGCATACGTTTCTGTCGACGAATCGACCGCGTGAAACGATTGGATCTCGCTCTTCGCCCCGTAAGCGATATCCATCTGCGTGGCTTTCAAAACCCGGCGATGTCGCGACTCCTGGTTGGGCAGGAACTCGAGCGTGCCGGGCGCGTGGGTATTCACCCGGTCCAGATCTTTGCCGCCGGGCTTCATGTGGAGATCGAGGGTGTCCGCCTTCAGAATCTTCGTATCGGCGGTATCGCCCTTCGGGTCAGGCGTCGGCTTCGATTCGATGAAGCCGTTACCCTTCGCGACCGCGCTGCTGAGTTCGCTCTCACCGCTGCTGGTATCGAAGAAAAGATCCACGGTGTTGCCCGTCATCGTGGTATCGGAGCCGTTGCCGTGCGAAATCAGCTTCGCGTCTCCCGTTCCATTGAGCTTTTCCATCTCGCCCTGATCGTTGTATTCCACGTGAACCAGACCGGCCGAATACTCGATGGCCCGGCCCGGCCGTTTATCGGAACCTGTGGCGTTGGCCGCATCGATGGTGTCTATCTTCTTTTCGCGCAGCTTGATCGTGCTGGTGGCTGCGTTGATGATCGTCTGATCCCGGGTCATTCGCGACCAGGGGCCCGAGGTGTACCACTGCCTCGGATTCGCTGTAAGTCAGCTCGCCCGCTTCGACCTTCATCGGCTTCGCTTTGCCGTCTTTGCCATGCAGGTTCAGCACGACATCGTGAACCAGATGCAACTGCCTTGTGGACGGGTCATAGGAGGCGCCCGTACAGGTTCCCTCGCCGCCTTCGAACTGGAACGTGACCGGCTTATCGGTCACTGCCTGGCCGCTTTCGCTGTCGAAGTTGATGCCGGCAGCTTTGATGGAAGTCAGCGGATGCGAAGGGTCGCCCGAAGCGGGCACGTCGAGTGTGATCTCGGCTTCTCCGGGCGCGTAGAGCTTCTTGTCCAGAGGAGAGAACTCGGCTTCAGGGCTGCGGACGCGGTCGTACTTCTGCCCGTCTTTCTGGTAAATCTGAAGCTCCACCTGCCGCAGCTCGTTCTTGTTGTTCGCCAGTTGCTTCGAATCTTTGGCGAACACCTTTACGGCCGGCTTGCCGTTGTTGCTGCGCGCCCATTCAAAGTCGATCGCATTCCCGACGGTCCCGTTCGGCAGCGACGCGGGCACCGCGCGTTGATTGGCGCGCTGGGTGCGGACGTGCGAACGGTAGGTTCCGAAGACTGCGGCGGCAATGACTGCAATGGCAACCAGCAACAGCCAACGGAGGCTTCGCATCGTGACGACTTTAACCCGCGAGTTCGAGTTCGATCTTTTTCTTCTCCGCGTCGAGCTTTGTTAACCGGAAACTACGAACCTGACCGGCCTTCGGAACATCGCGCTTCGGAGCCGATTCTTCTGAAGACTGCGCCCCGGCACCGCCGCCCTTCCAGTTGCTCGCAAGCATGGAAGAAAGCGCCGACACGTCCACCGAAGCCGCCCGCTGTCTCCTGCTTCTGTTCCTGCTGCGCCATGTTGAAATGCGCCTGACACCCCTTCGCCCAGTTCCACCGTGACGCGGTTGCCCTTCACATCCGACACGCGCCCGGTGACCACGTCGCCTTCTTTGTGCTCGGCGATGTATTCGTCGAGCGACGTAGGCTGCAGCTGCTTCAGACCCAGACGCAGACGCCGCTTCTCGCGATCGTTTTCGAGCACGGTCGCCCGCACCACCTGGCCGACCTTCAGTTCGTCCTGCGGATGGTTGATGCGCTTCTCGTGAACGATGTCGCCGACGTGAATCATGCCTTCGACGTCTTCGGTCACCTGCACGAACGCGCCGAACTGCTTCAGCTGCGTGACCGGACCTTCCACGATCGCGCCGACCGGGTACTTCTTTTCGACCTCTTCCCACGGATCGCCCAGCGCCTGCTTCAGACCCGAGCGAAATGCGCTTGTCGCCGGGATTCACGCCAAGCACCACCACTTCCACCGTGTCGCCGGGCTTCACCATGTCCGAAGGCTTGCGCACCTTCTTCGACCACGACATCTCCGAGAGATGAATCAGGCCGTCGAGCCCCGGTTCCAGTTCCACGAACGCGCCGAAATCGGTCACGCGCGCAACCGTGCCTTTCACGCGATCGCCCACGTGATACTTCTCGGCGGCCGTGGTCCACGGGTCCGGCTGCAGCTGTTTCAGGCCGAGAGAAATCCGCTTCTTCGCCGGATCCACCTTCAGGATCTTGACGTCGAGTTCCTGCCCGACCGTCAGCACATCGGCCGGCTTGTTCACCCGGCCGTGCGAGATATCGGCCACGTGCAGCATGCCGTCCACGCCGCCAATATCGATGAACGCGCCGTAATCGAGCAGGCTGCGCACAGTGCCGTGCACCACCATGCCGACCTGCAGCTCGCCGAGCCGCGATTCTTTCGCTTTGGCGCGCTCTTCTTCGAGAACCACGCGGCGGTCGACGACGATGTCTTCTTTTTCGGTGTCGAGCTTGATGATCCGGCAGGCGATTTCCTGGCCGACCAGCGTCTGCATCTCCGGCACGTCGCGCGCGCCGCTGCGCGAAGCCGGCATGAACGCGCGCATGCCGACATCGACCGAGAGCCCGCCCTTGATCACCGCGGTGACGACGCCGGAAATCGTGAGCTTTTCCGTCGAATGCTTTCTGCAGCCCCGACCAGTCTTTCGGCCGGTCCACCTTGATCAGCGAAAGCTGGTAGATAGCCTTCTTCGTTTCGGCCGCCGACGCTGACCTGAACCACATCGCCGGGTTTGACTTCGATGATGCCCTTCTCGTCGCGCAGGTCGGACGCGAGCATGACGCCTTCGATCTTCTGGCCGACGTCGAAGAAGACGTTGCCATCGCTGACCGTGACGACTGTTGCTTCGATAACGCCCTTCTCGCCGTGGGGCTTCATGGGTATGGCTCTGTTCGAACTGGTTGAGGATGTCGCCGAAGGAGCTCTCCGCTTCAGGCGGATTCTGCCCTTCCTGTTCGCGTACGTCTTCCTCGCGAAGCGACGTAATGGAGTTGGACATGGGGGTGACGATTTTTAGTGTCGCACACGGTCCGCGAGCAGTTCCTGCAGCCCGGTTAAATCAAGGTAGTTGGGGATGATGAAATCCGCTCCGGCCTCGATCAGCCACACCCGTTTTTTGCGGATCGACCCGGATCCCCTCGGGCTCATCGGAAGCCACCCCGACTGCCCAGCCGCCAACTCTCTTTGGTGGCTTCGATCTCGGCGTTGCCGTCGCCGAATGTAACGATGCCGGCGCCCGCTGTTCCCGCCGCTGATGATACTCGCCAGCAGATCCCGTTTCGTCATGCCGCCCGAAGAAGATCCGTGGATGCCCGCGAAGTACTTCCCGATATCGAGCAGCTTCGACTCATCACAGATTTCCTCGTGCGGCGAACCGCTGGCGAGGTAAAGCGGAACGCCTTCGCTGTGCAGCCATTCGAGCAGAGTGCGAACGCCGGGAATCATGAGGCGATCGGGCTCGGTCGCGCCTGAGGCGAGGGCTTCGATTCTCGCCAGTCGAAGCTTGCTGAGCCTGCGCAGGAATTCGGCCTTGTAATCTTCCGCTGAAAGAGGCTCTCCGCCGAGCCGGCGTACCTGTTCGACAAACGGCTTCATCTGCTCAATGGTGTCGCGGCCCGTGAACCTGGCGACGTAAGCTTCCGCTTCCGCGCGCAAGGCCGTTGGGTCGCCAAGCGGCGCCAGGGTTTCCGTCATCATGTCGAGCATCACGGGCATCCAGCCCGCCCTGATCATCCCGACCGTGCCGTCGAAATCGAACATGACGGCGCGTGGCCGTCCCGGTGTACCGCCTCGCAATCGCTCAATCAAACAACGTATTCTCACACGTTCTGTTTGTGCCAAACTGAATCAGGTGAGGGGCACTTGTTGACACGTCGGGCGTTGCTCGCGCGTATTTCGGGCATGACTGCCGGCGCGCTGTCGGGCCGCGCAATCGCCCAGGCACCTCAATCGCCTGCGGCCGATAATGACCCGCTCCGGCTGCTTCGCACAGGACATCCGCGGCTGATTCTGCTTGATTCCGATATCGAAAAGCTGCGCGTCACTGCGCGGGACAATCCTGTCGCAAAACGCATTTATCTGGATCTCGAAAAGGAAGCCGACCGCCTGCTTTCGATACCGCCGGTCGAGTACAAGCTCAGTGCGCAGCGGCTGCAAACACAAACGAGGCGCGCTTTAGACCGCATCACCACACTCGCCCTCATGTACAGGATCTCGGGGCGGGACCCGTGGCTGCGGCGAGCCGTGATGGAGATGAATGCGGCCGCAAACTTTCGCGACTGGAACCCCGCCCGTTTTGTCGAAACAGCGGAGATGACCCATGCGGTCGCCATCGGGTATGACTGGCTCTTCAACGCGTTGTCGTCAGAAGAACGCGCCTGGATGCGAGACGCCATTATTACGAAGGGCCTGGATCCCGCGCTGCCTTATTATCAGCGCCAGACCTGGTGGACGCGCGAACACTACAACTGGAATATTGTCTGCAACAGCGGCATGACGCTCGGCGCGCTCGCTGTCGCCGACGACGCCAACGCGATCGCGGGTGAGATTGTGCGCGGCGCTCTCGAATCGATCCCGCACGGGCTCGCGACGCTGGGAACAGATGGCGGGTGGCCGGAGGGTACGGGTTACGCCGAGTATGCGGCGCGCTATGCCAGCCTGTTTTTTTCGGCACTCGACACGGCGCTCGGCAGCGATTACGGTCTCAGCGGTTTCCACGGACTTGACCGCGCCGGCCGGTTTCGCCTTTACATGACGAGCCCCGGCAACCGGATGTTCAACTACGCCGATGCCGGTGAAGATCCGGGCATGGCGCCTGAGATGTTCTGGATGGCGAGGCGTTTCAATGTACCCGCGTATGCCTGGGACGA
The DNA here is from genome assembly GCA_963840735.1 of Terriglobia bacterium. Lineage (GTDB taxonomy): Bacteria > Acidobacteriota > Terriglobia > Bryobacterales > Bryobacteraceae > BOG-234. The sequence continues at coordinate 281,601 of CAWIZX010000008.1, read as the reverse complement.
GCAGAAACAGGTGGAGCGGTCAACGCACCCGGACGCCTACGATCTGGCCTGGTTTTATCGCGATGCAAAGACGCCTCAGCCACCGGCGTTTAATCTGGACGCTGTGTTTCACGGAGTGGGTGTCGCCTCGTTCCGGAGTTCCTGGGACGATCCGAACGCGATTTTCCTCGCCATCCGCGGCGGCGATAATAAGCTGCCGCACGCCCATCTGGATCTGGGCACTTTCGTTTTAGATGCGGGAGGAGTTCGCTGGGCATCGGACCTGGGACCGGACGATTCTACCGCGCCGGGGCTTCAGCGGAACGCCCTTTACAGGGTTCGCACGGAGGCACACAACACCCTGCTGATTGACGGTGAAAATCAGGACGTGAAGGCCGAAGCGCGCCTCACCCGGCAGGAGATTACAAACGACTTCAGCTGGGTTCAGTTCGATCTCAGCAAAGCCGTCCCGAAGCTGAAGCAATGGTCGCGCCGGATAGGTCTGGCACAGCGTCAGGCAGTGATAATCGAGGATTCGCTCCGCGCGGATGTGCCCGTGGAAGTGATCTGGAGCATGATGACCGAGACAGACATTTCCGTCAGCGGTCCGACAGCCACACTTCACAGGAACGGGTGGAATCTGGCGGCCGAAATTCGTACGCCGCGTCACGCGGTCTTCGATATTGCTCCCGTCTACACTCCGGCGGGACAGGCGCAAAATCCGAAATTTCAGAAGCTGATCGTACGTCTGCCTGATAAGGTGACGGATCTCGATCTGAATATCATTCTCACGCCCTATCGCGACGGCCAGCCCAAGCCGAAGATCGCGACCCAATTCCCAGCGTCATGACGCGGCGGGACTGGATGAAATCCGTGGCCGCCGCCGGTCTGATCCCAGGACCGACCGACGACTTTGCAGGGCGGATCTACAAGCGCGCCAACGAACTGCGCGTCGCACGCGGCGCTTCGGAACTGGTTTGGCTCGAACCTGTCGCGGCGTGCGCGCGCCAACAGAGCGAGCGCAAAGCAGCGTTGCGCTTCCCGGGCCATAACGATCCTGAACGCGGGGATATTGCGGCGCGTCTGACCGCAGCCGGCGTCGGATGGTCGGCGTGCGGGGAAAACCTGTTCATGGAGCGGGGCTATGACGACCCGGTTAACTTCGCCATTGTTTCGTGGTGGTACAGTCCCGGGCATCAGGAAAACATGCTAAACCCCGATTACACGCAGACGGGCGTTGGCGTGACGCAGGCTGCCGATGGGGCCTACTTCGCGACGCAGATATTTCTGAAGCCGCCGGCACCGCCGCTAATCACCGGACCGCAGTCTCAGCCCCGTAATCTTCAGCGTCCACGGCGCGGCCGCAGCGGCGGGTAGCTTTACTGTCAACCCGTCAGTGTTCCGGGTAAATTGCAAATGGCCCGGCTGTCCCAGCAGTTCAACGGTCTCTACTTTGCCTGCGACCTTGTCGCTTGCGAGCGACCGGATGACAGCGTCTCCGTTCGGTTGACCGGATGCGATCGCATATAAAGTGTTGCCTTTGGTTGTGAACCGATAGGCAGGCGTTCCCGGTTCCGCGAACTTCGTCCAGGGCCGGGTGCCGTAGATCGCTTCACCGTTCACATCCAGCCATTTGCCGATTGTCACCAGCACGTCCTGCTGGTCTTCCGGAATGGTTCCGTCGGCCATAGGGGAGATGTTGAGCAGGTAGAAGCCGCCCTTGCTGACAGTGTCGATCAGCTTGCCGAGGATGGTCTCGGCCGTCGAGATTCGCAGGCCTTCGATATAGCCCCAGCTGTTGGTGCCGAGCGCATCGTCCACCATCCAGGGACCGGGGCGGATTCCGGCGGGCGAGCGGGCGCTCACCTTTTCAAAATCGATGATGGATCCGATCTGCTTGCTGTCGTCATTGCTCGGCGCATAGGCGTTGAATTTTGTGGAGAGAGAAACCTCTTTGCCCCACTGGCTGGCGCGATTGTAATAGTACGCGGCAATGTGGAGTTTCAGCGGGTCGAGCACCCGGAGGTTAGCGCCATTGTCGAACCAGAGGATGTCCGGCCGGTACTTGTCGATCAGTTCCAGATTCCGGTTTACCCAATCGGTAAGGAAGCGGGTCATGGCGGCATCGCTGCGGTCCGCAACGTTGTAGAACGGGCTCCAGGCGGGATCGTAAAGGTCCGCGTGCGCGGCCCGCAGCCGCTGCGCGAGATCCGGATTCGGATTGATGAAGGTGAAGTTCTCGACGCCATGATTCGAGACTCCGAAGCGGAGTCCCTGACTCCGAACGGCCGCTGCGAGATCGCCGACCAGATCGCGATGGGGGCCTAGTTTTTTGGCGTTAAACGGCGTCACTTCGCTGTCCCACAGAGCGAAGTTGTCGTGGTGTTCCGCCATGCCCATGACCATTCGGGCACCGGCCTTTTTGAACAAGGCGGCCCAGGCGTCGGGATTCCATTTGGCGGCCGTGAATTCAGGGATCAGATCTTTGTATCCGACTGTCTCCTGCGGGCCGAAGTGTTCCGCGTGCCATTGGGCATCGGCGGCGTACATGTGCTTCTCGTACCACTCGTTATGGTGGGCAGCGACGGAAAACACGCCCCAATGCATGAAGATGCCGAATTTCGCATCTTCGAACCAGGACGGTGTTCTGTAGTTTTGCTGAATCGACTCCCAGTCAGGACGGAATGGCCCGGCTGGAAGCGGTTTGCTGACGGCCTTGTCCGCTGCGGCAACGATGGCCGGAGTGGCCGGCGGACCCATGACGCCATAGTCATAGGGTCCGGTATTTATAACGCCCATGCGATCCGGCTTTGGCAACTGATCCTGGGCCGCTGCGGCTGCGGCATAAAGGAGGAAGGCGGTGCTCAGGATACTGCGCATGGTCCTGCTGGATAGTTTATTCTCACGTGGAGAATGGAGTGATGGAGCGCGTCAGAATCGACAAGTGGCTTTGGGCGGCACGTTTCTTCAAGACGCGGGCGCTGGCCGCGAAGGCTTGCGATCTCGGAAGGATTGAGTCGAACGGGCAGCCGGCCAAACCTTCCCGGGAGGTGCGGGCGGGCGACATGCTGCAGGTGAAGAACGAAGGCGGCGAGTTCCTGGTTGAGGTGTTGGTGGTCAGCGATATGAGGGGGCCGGCGGCGGTTGCGCAGACGCTCTATCGAGAGACCGACACCAGCCGGGAGGCCAGGCTGAAAGCCGCGGAAGAACGGAAGGCCATGATGCAGGCCGGCCTCTTGCCTGAAGGCAGGCCATCGAAGCGTGACAGGCGGCAGATCGGCCGTATCCGCGGGTTCCTGTAAAGTGCTCGATCAGAACTGAGCGCGCAGCAGTATTTGGACCTGGCGCGCCGTTTCATTCAGAGGCGCAACCGCCGGAAAACCCGAGGGCGCACCCTGCCTTCCGTAAGTAGATACGCCAAAGGTGGGTGAGCCCAGCAGATTGTCAGGATTACCGGCGTTGGCGTGATTCAGAAGATTGAACGCGTCTGCCCGGACCGTTAATTTCGCGCTTTCGGGCAGTCTGGGAATCCGGAACGATCTGGCGAGCGAGAGGTCGAGGCTGTAGAGACCCGGTCCACGGAACGCATTTCGCCCTGAACTACCTGGACCGTTTGGACCGGGCACGGCGAAAGCGGCCGGATTGAGCAGTTGAATGCCACCCGATACCGCGGGCGGGTTCGAAAACTCGAAGCCATTCGGGGATAGCAGATCGGCGCGCTGGTTCTGAATGACGCCGCCGGACACCGGGCGGTCCGAGGTTGCGGACAGAACGGTGTAGGGGGTTCCGGTTCGGAAGGCGGACAGCATGGAAGCGGTCCAGTTCCGGAATTCCCAGGCTCCCAGCAGGAACAGGTTGTGGCGCTGGTCGAAGGCCGAATTGCCGCGATCGCCACGGCTGTCGTACTGCCGGGCAAAGGCGGAGCGCAGGGTGTTGGCGCCGTTGCCGTTGATGGTGGTGAAGTTGAGATCGAAGAAGTCGCCAGTTAGCGGATCGCTCTGATTATCGATCGAATGGCTCCACGTGTATGAGGCCTGGGCGAAGAAGGATCGGGTCCGATATCTTGCCAGCGTGCTGAACGCGTAGTAATCGGACAGCCCCTGACTTGAGCGCCAGGATATGTCGGGCAGGAGATCGTTGGGGCGGCCTGGAAAGGCGGTGGTTGTGAATTGCCGGTTCACAAGGTCGGTCGTAATCAGGCGGCGGCCGAGTGCGCTGGTTCCGTTTACCTCGATGGTCAGGTTGTCACGAATAGACTGTTGAACGCCGAGGAACGACGTCTCCGAATATCCATTGCGAAGCCGCGGATCGACCAGCGTCAGGCCAGGGAAACTACGGTCGCTCGCGGTGTACGACTGGACGGCGGACGCGAACGGCTGGAGGTAGTTGGTGCTGGACGCGTCGATGTTATAAAACGGCACCAGCACGCGGTTGTTGCGGACGTTCTGCCAGAGGTTATCGAAAGGGCGGTCATAGAAAATCCCGAAGCCGCCGCGCACGACCGTCTGACTTTTGCCGAGCGGATCCCAGGCAAAACCGAATCGCGGCGCCCAGTTGCCGTTGTCGGAGCCGAACAGGCGCTGGTCACCGGCAGCCGGGACTGAGAGAGTCGCGGACGCCAGACGGGAAGTAAAATCCGTGCCGGTTCCGAGGACGACAAGCGCATCCTTTGTGGAGCCTGTGTTGGCCGGAGATCCAAAGCGTTCGTAACGCAAACCGTAATTCAGCGTAAGGCGCGGGGTCAGACGGAAGCTGTCCTGCGCAAAGAAATAGCTTTGTGTGTAGCGGTACGAGCGATTGAAATCGGGCTGAACAGGCGCGGCGGAGAGGCGGTCGATCCCGGTGCGAAACTGCGAGGGCTCATCGAACGCGAATGCGACGGCACTGTCGAAGATATATTCGGAATCCCTGCCTACGGTGAAGTAGCCGCTGTTGAAGCGAAACAGCAACCCTGCCCCGGCGGTGAGGACATGGCGATTGCGTGTCCACACTCCGCTGTAAATCGATTCGAAGGACCGGTTGTGGTTCCGGTAGGAGTAGAGCGCGGGGCTGCCGGGGAGGGTGGTTCCATCCTTCGCAAAGAGCGCAGGTATTTCGGGGTGCGGCCGGTCCCACCAGAGATTGTCATCGCTGAAGCTGAGTTTCAGCTCGGTGGTCAGGCGCGGGGTCCAGGAGCGCTGCCAGTTCACAGCCACGCCGGTGGTGTGCTGGTGGAGGCTGGTGATGAAGTCGGGATACGGAGTCCAGATAAAGTCGGGCTCGCCTGTACGCGCCAGATTGAGGCGGGCCATGATGTGATCGCGGCCGTTCTTTGTGGAAAAATCTCCGCGTTCAAGCGCCACTGTGCGGTCGACAACTACGGGTGGCGCGGCCGTGTAGGGCGCCGTCAGTTGCAGAGAATTCAGTGCAGGCGCCGGGTACTTTTCGAGCAACTGGCGCGCAATCCTGGAGGCGGGCAGGTTAAACGCAGAGATGAAATTGGAGGTGGGCAGCCGATAGGATTGCGCGTCCTGTTTGCTGTGGCTGATGAGTTCTTCGAGGGCGCTCGAGAAGAAGAGGCGGTCGCGCAAAACGGGGCCGCCAGCCTGATATCCGAACTGATTTTCTTTGTCGGATCGCCGACCGAGCCCCGACAGGTTGTCCTGAAAATCGGCGGCGTTCAGAGCATCGTTCTTCAGATATTCGTAGCCGGTGCCGTTGAACCGATTGCCTCCGGCGCGGGTGACGGCATTGGCGACAAAGCCGCTGGTGCGCCCGTATTCGGCCGAATAGTTATTGGTGGAGACGCGGTATTCCTGGACAGCTTCGGGAGCGACCTGGTTCAATGGGCCCGTGACGAGGTAGTTGTTATTCTCGACGCCGTCGAGAAGATAGTTGGAGGAGGACGGCCTTTGGCCCGCGACGCTGACTCCCAGACCTCTGCCGGTGGCGCTGTCGGCGGTGACGTTTGGCAGGGTGACGAGCATGGAATAAACATCGCGGCCGAGCAAAGGCAGTTCGGAGATCTGAACAGGGTCTATGACGTAAGACTGCGAAGTATCGAGGGTGCCGCGCTGGCCTTTTTGTGCCTCGAAGGAGCCGGAGAGGCTGGCATCGACGTCAGGACCGTAGAAGGTCACAATGGTTTTGGAGCCGGGCAGAAATACGCTTCGGTATTGGCCGGCTTCCCATACGTCGTTGAGCGGGCGCAGGCGGAAATCGAGCTGGACACGGCCGGCTACCGCGAGTTCGAGTTCCTGCAGTTCCTGCGCCTGAAAATTGGGCGCCGTAACGCGAAGTGTGTAAGTGCCGGATGAAAGCAGGGGGAGAAACCAGAACCCCGCCGGGTCGCTGGTGCCAGTGCCCGAGGCAGCGAGGCTGGATGAAGAATACGTGACAGTGCCGCCGACGACAGGCCGGCCGGTGACCGAATTCAGTATGCGTCCCGAGATGAGCCCCTGGGTGGACTGTGCGAGCAGCGCCACGGCGGACAACAAACCCAGGGAGAAAAGTCGCTTAGCTGGACGCATAAGGTTCAGAATACGATTGGCTTGTCATAACCGGTCATTTCAACATAGCCGACTCCTGACGCGGTGCCGGAATAATTTACAGAGCCTTCCCAATAGCGCGCGGAACCCCTTAGCTCCTGGTCTTTGACGATAGCCTTGCTCGTGATGTCTATGTGTAAGCCGGGGACACGGATTCTCCACTCAACAGGGTATTTATTCCACAGCGCGAGCGGCTGCAGGGTAAAGTCGTCATGGCGAAGGTGGTGCGCGACGCCCGCCGCATCGATGAAGGTGCCGGAGGAATATGGGTCGATGGTGCCGTCTTTGCGGCGGAGCTGAAACAGCATCAGTTCGGTGCGGTTATTCAGCTGGACGCTGAACCAGTCCCAGCCGGCCTGATCGGAGCCAAGCTGTTCGGTGAACCACTCGTGATCCATCCAGGCGGTGCCGGTGACTTTAGCGGCATTCACCGACCCGGTGACCTTCAGCAGTGGGAACGAGACGTAGTGCGAGGCGCGGCCGCGGCCTTCCGCCTTTTGGCTGACGCCGTTCTCACCCTGAATAACCGACGGCTTCTCCGGTTCGAGATCGAGCTGGAAGCGAAAATGGTCTGTGATTGCATCGAGCCGCTGGTGGCTCGCCGTTCCATCGTGCAGACCAGTTTCCGTTCCAGATCCGTTGTCTTTCAAAGCTGGCGCCCGCAATGCCCGGACCGGCGCGGTTGAGCCGTTCGTCGAAAAGGAAGCGCTTGCCGGCCGCGTCGGTGAGGGCGGCGTGAGCGAGATAGAGGTCATCGAGAGCCCACGCGGAGCGGGTTCGTTTTTTCGCGCTGCTCTCCCTGGCGGAAGAACACCAGTTCGAAGCCGAACCGTTTACCCGCCGTGTCCGTCACGTTGCCCGTGTAATACCACCATTCGGTGCGGAAGTCTTCGTGTTCGAAATGATCGCGGGGAAACTGGTATTTATAGCCGGGAAGCGCCTCGCGCCAGGAGAAACCGCTCGCGAGGAAAGGGAGAACAAGCAGCGAAAGTGTCAGTACCCGCAAGCACCAGCGTATCCCCATCATCCTGTTACCATGAGGTGCATCCCGCATGGTTGTTGAAACTCAGTCTGCCCGCTTCGACAGCATTGCGCTCGATTCCGGCGCGGTACTTTCGCCTGTTGAAATTGCCTATGAAACCTACGGCGAGCTGAATGCCGACCGTTCAAACGCCATCCTGATCACGCACGCATTCACGGGCGACGCGCACGCGGCGGGCATCAGCCACGACGGCGGAAAGCCGGGCTGGTGGGACAACATGATCGGCCCCGGCAAGGCGTTCGATACCGACCGCTACTTCGTGATCTGCTCGAATGTGCTCGGCGGGTGCCAGGGCACCACGGGGCCGGGCTCCATCAACCCCGCGACGGGGCGGCCCTATGCGATGTCGTTTCCGGTGATCACGATTCGCGATATGGTGCGGCTGCAGCGGATGCTGATTCGATCGCCTCGGGATCGCGCGGCTGCTGTGCGTGGCGGGCGGGTCGATGGGCGGAATGCAGGCGCTCGAATGGGCGGTCAGCTACCCGGAGATGGTGCGGTCGACGATCCCGATTGCCACCACGTGGCGGCACAGCGCGCAGCAGATCGCATTCAATGAAGTGGGACGGCAGGCGATCATGGCCGATCCGGACTGGTCCGACGGCGAATATTACGACAAGAAGCCGCCGGCGCGCGGCCTGTCCGTCGCGCGCATGGTGGGGCACATCACCTACATGAGCGACGAATCGATGCGCGAGAAGTTCGGCCGCAGGCTGCGCGAAAAGGAAAAGTTCGGGTTCGATTTCGGCGTCGATTTCGAAGTGGAAAGCTATCTGCGGTATCGCGGCAATCAGTTCGTCTCGCGCTTCGACGCGAACTCGTATCTCTACATCACCAAGGCTGAAGATTACTTCGACCTGACCAACGGAACGGGTCGGCTGGCAGACGCGTTCCGCACGGTGGATACGCGTTTTCTGGTGATCAGCTTCACTTCGGACTGGCTTTATCCGAGCTATCAGTCGCAGGAAATTGTGCGCGTGCTGCGGCGGATGAACGGCGATGTGGCGTATTGCGATCTGCAGATCGAATTACGGGCACGACGCGTTTCTGGTGGATGTCGCGGAGCAGACCGAGATTGTGCGCGGATTTCTGGACAGCACCGCGCGGCTGGCGAACGCGGCGCAGGCGGGAGCGCAAGTGAAGGTGGCAGCGCAGATTAGATGGCGCGCAGTCAACCGCGTTGTCGCACGCTGTGACGCTCGCAGAGCGGCCGGACTTCAGCGTGATCGGCGAAGATCATTCAGCCGCGGCAGCCGCGTGCTGGATCTGGGCTGCGGGGAAGGCGAACTGCTGGCCTGGCTGGTGGAGAACAAGCAGGTGCTGGCGCGGGGTGTGGAGATCTCAGCGCCGCAGGTGCGGAAGGCAATCATGCGCGGCGTTTCCGCGTATCAGGGCGATATCGACGAGGGGCTGGCGGATTACCCGGATAAGGCGTTCGACTACGTGATTCTGAGCCAGACGCTGCAGGAGACCCGCGACCCGCTGCAGGTGCTGCAAAGAAATGCTGCGCGTGGGGCGACGGGCCATTGTGTCGTTTCCGAATTTCGGGCACTGGGAAGTGCGGCGCGCCATGCTGTTCACCGGACAGGCGCCCAAGACGAAGCTGTTTCCGTATGACTGGTACAACTCGCCCAATATTCACTTTCTGAGCATCAATGACTTTGAGGATCTGTGCCGGCAAAGCGGGTTTCCGATTGAGAAGCGTTTTTTCCTTGCCGGACGCGCGGCAGGTAACCGTGTTGCCGAACCTGCTGGCGCAGACCGCTGTGTTTTTGCTGGGGTAAACCGGTGTTCCGTCAGGGCTTCCGCAGTAACCTTTCGACATCGGGATGTTTGCCGAATTGTTCAAAGCCAAGCAGCATCAACTCCCGTAAGACTGTTTGAAAGCGTTTGCCGACAGCCCCGATCTGCGCTTCAAGTTCGTCGGCGCGCGGTTCTCTGATGTACCAGGTCCAGCTTTGTTTTCCGGAATGGGCGTAATCGAGGGCGGTTTTCTGGAAGAGGACCGCGGCTAATCCGGGGGCTTCGCTGTCCCTCACACCGCAGCGGCGGAAAAGATCGGCCGCGTGATCGATCAGCGGGGTCAGGGCTCCGCTGCCCAGGGTGACGGCGGCGTCGAAAGACGCGGAAGTGCCGTCGGCGAGTTCGATGAGTTTCATGGCGAGTTGCCGCGCGATGGTTCTGACCGTGGTGATGGCGGGCGCACTGCCTTCGGTGACCAGATGACCGGGAATGGCGCAGACGCGCACAGCCGCTACGCTGGCCCCGAGCGAACGGAAGGTTTCAAGCATCGGAAGGTCCGTCTCGCAATCGCAGAAGATGAGCGATTTACCGGGCCATTGCAGGCGCGCCGAATGCATCACTTCGAGCAGAGAGAGCAATTGATCGGGTGGCGAGTGGACCAGAATGGTTCGGACAGAGTTCAGGTCATCGGCGGTGCGGGCCGCGACGCCGGCGTTCAGCGCATTCGCTATCCGGCTGGCCACGCGATAGGAAACAGCGGCGACAGGACCAAGCGTACGGCTCTTTCCGGGAAGACGGCCGATGAGGCTGGCGTTGACCGCGCCTGCTCCCAATAAGCCGTACTCAGGCTGGTATGCCGATTCCCGCAATGTCTTTGATCCGGAGTTGTTTGATTTTATCCCGAATCTGAGCGGCTTTTTCAAATTCAAATTTCCGGGCGGCGTCGCGCATCTTCTGTTCCAGTTCGGCGATGTACTTTTCGCGCTGCGGAGGCGTAAGATCCTCTTCGACGGGCTCAGGTTCGGCGCTGACAGTGACGTAGTCGCCTTCCGCGATTTTCACGAGCATCATGTCGATCGGCTTGATGATGGATTGCGGGGTGATTCCGTTTTCCTCGTTGTACCGGAGCTGCGTTACGCGGCGCCGCGTGGTTTCGTCGATGGCTCGCTTCATGCTGTCCGTCATGACGTCGGCGTAAAGAAGGGCGCGGCCTTCCAGATGGCGCGCGGCGCGGCCGATGGTCTGAATCAGCGAGCCGCTGGAGCGCAGGAAGCCTTCTTTATCGGCGTCGAGGATGGCGACCAGCGAAACTTCGGGCAGATCGAGCCCTTCGCGCAGCAGGTTGATTCCGATGAGCACGTCGAACTCGCCGCGCCGCAGATCGCGCAGGATTTTCATGCGATCGAGCGTGCTGACTTCCGAGTGGAGGTAGTTACATTTCACGCCGACTTCGGAGTAATACTCGGCCAGGTCTTCCGCCATGCGCTTGGTGAGGGTGGTGACCAGCACGCGCTGATTGAGAGCGACGCGTTTTCGGATCTCATTGAGCAGATCGTCCACCTGCCCTTTGATGGGGCGGATTTCGATTTCCGGATCGACCAGGCCGGTGGGGCGGATGATCTGCTCGACGACGACGCCGCCGGATTGGGTGAGTTCGTAGGGGCCGGGCGTGGCGGAGACGTAGACCACCTGATTAACGCGGTGCTCGAACTCTTCGAACGTAAGAGGGCGATTGTCCATGGCGCTTGGGCAGGCGGAAGCCGTGCGCCACCAGGATTTCCTTGCGCGAGCGGTCGCCGTGATACATGCCGTGCAGCTGCGGAATGGTCTGGTGGCTTTCGTCGAGGAACATGACGGAATCGGCGGGGAGATAGTCGAGCAGGGTGGGGGGCGCTTCGCCCGGCAGGCGCTGCGAAAAATGCCGCGAGTAATTCTCGATCCCGTGGCAATAGCCGATCTCTTTGATCATTTCGAGATCGAACATGGTGCGCTGGTGCAGGCGCTGCGCTTCGATCAGTTTGCCCTGGGCTTCGAGTTGCGGGCGCCAGGCTTCAAGTTCCGCTTTGATCGAGTCGATGGCGGCTTCTTTGGTGAGCCGCGACATGACGTAGTGCGTTTTCGGGTAGATCGGCAGGCGGGTGTAAGTCTGTTTGACCTGTCCGAGCAGGGGATCGATCTGCGAGAGGGATTCCACTTCGTCGCCGAACATTTCAATTCGGTAGGCGTTCTCGTCGTAAGCGGGATGAACTTCGATGACGTCGCCGCGCACGCGGAAGGTGCCGCGGCGGAAATCGGAATCGCTGCGGTCGTAAAGAATATCGACGAGTTTGGAAATGATTTCGCGGCGGGTAATGCGCTGGCCTTTTTCGAGCAGGAGCAGCATGCCGTAGTAAGCCTCGGGCGAACCGAGGCCGTAAATGCAACTGACGCTGGCGACGATGACGCAGTCGCGCCGTTCAAACAGCGAACGCGTGGCGGAGAGACGCAGACGGTCGAGCTCATCGTTGATGGTGGCTTCTTTTTCGATGTAGACGTCGCTCGAGGCGATGTAAGCTTCCGGCTGGTAGTAGTCGTAATAACTGACGAAGTACTCGACGGCGTTGCGGGGGAAGAATGACTTGAATTCGTGATAGAGCTGCGCGGCGAGGGTTTTGTTATGCGCCAGGACGAGGGCCGGGCGGCCACTCTGTTCGATCAGCTTGGCCATGGTGAACGTCTTGCCGGAACCGGTAACGCCAAGCAGCACCTGGTGTTTTTCTCCTTCGGCGAGACCTTTTGAGAGCTCGGTGATTGCAGTTTTCTGGTCGCCCTTGGGGCTGTATGGAACGTCCAGATGGAAGGACATCTCTTTAGTATCGTCTGGCGCCCTAGTATCCTCTGGCGCCTACAATGCCGGGTTTGCATTTTGCGCGATGTATGGGTGCGGGCGGCGAATCCAGAGGGGAGGGATTGCACGCCCGCTTCGTGAGCATGAACTACGCTTCCTGCTCAGGACTACAAGCTAAGACGATACTGCGCCGAATTCGTTCGCAAAGTTCCCGGAACCGGGCAATATTCCCGGAAACGGACGTTTACCGACGCTCGCGCTCGACCGCAGTACCGGTTGCGAGATCCGGGTTCATGCCTTTTTCAATCATGGCCATGCGTTCGCGATGCTTCATGGCACGGATTGCGATCCAGCCTATAAGCGCGACAATCGGCACCAGCATGCTCAGGGTGCCCGCGTTGAAAAGACCGTCCCAATCCATTTGTGCTCCGTCCATCATTCGTATATGGTACTGCCAATCGGGTCAGGCAGGCTTTTTCTGGTATTGAACGATCATAGTGACGCGGCGATTTGAAGCGTCATCCGGATGCTGAGGATTGCGGAGACTCTGATCCGCGAAGCCTCGTACCTGGGTGACCTGATCTTCCCGCATTCCGTGCTCCTGCATCCACCTCCGGGCGGCGTTGGCCCTGTCTGTCGAGAGCTCCCAGTTGGAATATTGGGCCGCGCCGGCGAAATGGCGCGAATCGGTATGACCCTCGATCGTGATTTTGTTCGGCAGTTTGCCGATTTCGGCAGCAAGCGTGGTGAGTAGCTCCTTGCCGTAACTGGTTGGAGCGGGACTGCCGGACTCGAAGAACATGCCCTTCTCGTCTTCGATCAGTTCCACGCGAAGCCCCTCTCCGGTAACCGTAATGACGACGTGTTCCTTGATTTTCTCAAGCGAAGCAGCGCCGCGGACAGCCTGATCGAGGGTTTCCTTTAGCTTATTCATGTCATCTTTGTGAAGCGGCAGACTCTCTGTGCCGGCGCCCTTTAAACCATTACCAAGGTCTTTGCCGCTTCCTTTCGGGTCTGTGAAGTATCCGCCGACGGCCTTCTGAACCTGCTCACTGCTGCTCAGCAGCCACAGCACGATAAACAAAGCCATCATGGCGGTCACAAAGTCGGCGTAAGCAACTTTCCAGGCGCCGCCATGGTGGCCTGCATGGCTGACCTTCTTCTTTCGAATGATGATGATGGGTTGTTGTTTGATGCTCTGCATGGGTCAGGCAGCCTTTGCCGCAGCCGGTGCGGCAGGGGTTCCCTTGCAGGCGGCTTCCATATCTTTGAAAGTGGGCCGGCGGTCATGAGGGATGGCACGGCGGGCAAACTCTACCGAGATCATGGGCGCCATTCCTTTGGCGAACGCCATCAAGCCGGCGCGCAGCACCTGGTAGAACTGACCTTCGGCTTCGATAGTCTTTTCCAGGTTCATCGCTATAGGTGAGACAACCCCGTAGGAGAGAAGAATCCCAAGAAACGTTCCGACCAGCGCGGCGGCGACCTTCTTGCCAATCTCATCGGGCGGACCGCCGAGCGCACCCATGGTGATTACGACGCCAAGCACAGCGGCCACAATGCCAAGGCCGGGCAGCGCGTCCGCCACCACCGACAGCGCCCTCGCCGGAGCCATGGCTTCAGCGTGGTGAACGTCAATATCGTTCTCGATCAGGGCGTCGAGGTCGTGGGGGGCTACGACTCCGGCTACGGCTGTCCGCAATGTGTCGCAGACAAAGTGCAGCATGTGGTGATCTTTAACGATCCTGGGGTATTTCGAAAAAACCGCGCTCTTCTCGGGATTCTCGACATCTTCCTCAAGCTTCGCGACGCCGCTCTTGCGCGCGAACATAAAGATGTCACTGAGCATTTTGAGGCTCTCAAGATAAAACTCGCTGGTAAACCTGCTTCCTGACAGCACGCCCGCGAGACTTTTGAAGATCCGGATTACCAGCGGCATGGGGTTTGCGATCAGGATAGTGCCGATGGCGGCGCCTCCAATGATCAGCAGTTCCGCTGGCTGCATCAAAACCAAAAGCGGCCCCTTTTCCATCAGGAAGCCGCCGATGATTGCGCCGAAGACTACTACAATTCCAATGATTGCGAACATGTCCTGCGGGACTATCGGCAGGACGATTGAGAAACTTGAGGCTGGCGACCCTCTACAGCCGCGTTTTTTTGGCCGCGGCAGCCGGTGTACGCGTGCCGATCGACTTCAGGAGGGACTCGATGTCGGTTTCCGGGATGCTGGCGGCCAGATTGACGGCAGATCCATCAGTTGTGATCTGAACCTTCCCGAGTAACTGAGCGAGACCGGCAGCCTGCGGATTTTGCCCGGTTGTGCCACCGCCGGCACTCATAGATGCCAGACTGCTGAGCATCCGGAAGATATCGGCCAATGCCGTTGCGTTCTGGGGCGTATCGGCCACTGCCTGACCGGTGATCACGACGTTATCGCCGAATTTGACGCCGCCGCTCGAAGCCTGGATGTTCCTGACCAGTTGAAAGGTCATCGCGGCCGGTCCTTTCAGGGCGTCGTCGCCCAAAGCGGGGACCAAAGAGCCGATGGAGGCAAGGCTGACAGACCAGGCATCCTGTGTGGAACTCAGTGCCTGGGCTCGGGTGGCAAGCTGAGGACTGACGGAATTTACGGCGCCGCTTCGGTCGATCGCCGCCTTTACGAGCGCAATATCCCCGGCGATCGCAACCGAACTGCCCAAAAACCCAACAGCATAGGCCTGGTTTGGCTCGGAACTCGTAATCAGAGTCGCGCCGCCATACGATGCCACGGTCTGATGCGTACCCTGCGGAAGGCCGGCGGTTAGCTTGTCAACGTTGAACGTTCCTTTGGCCAGCACCAAGCCACTCGGTTTACCCGGAGCAGCCGCATCGGAGGCAATGAGAATTTCCGAAACGTCACGGCGGGGATCGAATCCTGTAACGGAGATAAACGACTGCAAACCGGCATCGTCACTGCCGATATGGTTGAGTACATACTGGCCGAAGGGACTGATGGAGGCGTTGGTGACGTTCACGCCGACGAGCACCTGCGCGTTCGGCATGACCAGGTTCATGAGTTGCGGATCGGCCGCGAAAGCGCTCACGCCGAGGAAGAAAATACCAGTAAAAAAAGCGGTTTGCCGCATAAAGTCTCCTTTTATCCTATCGCAAAGAAAGACCTTCGAAGGCCGGTGTTATTACAGCTGCGGGTCAATTTTTCTTGTCGATCCGAAAATCGTCGAAGGAGGCGGTGGTGCGGCCTTTTGTCCAGACGCCGGTTTTACCGGGTGCAGAGATGGTCGCATCTTCAGCTTCGAAGAGCCTGCGGTTGCCGAAGAATACCCGAAAGTGCGGTCCCCTGAAAATCACTTTGGCCACGTACCAGACACCCGGTTTGAGTTCATGCTGGACGACAGCGGTGTTCGGGGATGCGGCGCCCAGGATCGGGATTGCCTCTGCCTTTCCATTCTGCATGCGGAACATTTCGATGTTTTGATCCTGCGCACTGAAATGGAGCAGGTAATAGTTATCCGCATTCTGATACCGCCAGACCAGGCCCGCGGTGCGGGAGGAGCGGTTCTGATCGATTCTGAACTTGACGCTCAGGTCGCCGTCGGCCGAGATCGCTTTGTCGTAGACCGCGACGGGGAAGTCGTATGGGCCGGGTCCGCCGGTTGCCTGTACAAGAACATTGCCGCGACTGGGCGCGGAGGGATCGAAGCGCACTTCCCATCGGGCTCGCCTGCTGCTGTGCGTCTCGCTGAACGTCCAGCCGGGCGGCGGAGTGCCGGCTGGAACTCCGTCGAAGTTAACGTTGTCGGCTCCGAAGCCCCAAAATGCGAGGAGCGCGAACGCGAAGGCGGTTCGCATGCTGTACCAGTTTAGTGGACGCATTCGTGCTGCTGCCGGTATTCAGGATAATGAGAGAGGAGAAGAGTACATGACAGACCAGGAACGGCAACTCATTCAGGGACTCATCACCAGAATTCAGAACGCTCCCGCGCCGCAGGTGGACAGGGATGCCGACGAACTGATCCGGAGGGGTCTAGGTTCGCGACCCGATGCAATCTATATCCTGACCCAGACCGTGTTGATTCAGGAAATGGCGCTGACGCAGGCGAAGGCGCAAATCGATGAGCTGAAGCAGCGGGCAGGTTCGCCGCAGCCGAACAGCAGCTTTTTGGGCGCCGGCGGAAGCAGCCCTGCGCCAGCTTCGCAGAGCCCTTCGCAAGGCGGCTATCAGGGGAGCAGTTACCAGAGGGACAATTACCCTCCTCCTCCACCTCAGCAGGCACCTCCGCAGTATGAAGTTCCGCCGCCACAGACCGGGGGACGGTTTTCGGGTTTTCTCCACAATGCAGCGCAAACGGCGGCAGGGGTGATTGCGGGTGAAGTTGCCTTTTCGGCGCTTTCGTCGATCTTCGGCGGCCATGGGGGCGGATACGGCGGTGGATTTGGGGGCGGCAGCGGATTTTTTGGCGGCAGCTCCGGGATTTCCCCTGGTTCGGAGACGATTATCAACAACTATTACGGGGACGAACATGATCGGGGGTCGGGCGGGGGTTTCAGCAGCAGCGACGGCGGGCTGAGTCCAGATGTCGAAGACCGGCGATTTGCGGGGGATGGTTCTACTGACGATGGTTCAACGGACGATAGCCGGGCAGACGATAACTCGGGGGACGATAACTCAGCAGACGACAGTTCGCTGGACGATGGTTCGACGGATGACAGCTCATCATATGATGATGGGTCGGACTCCTCTGACCAATGACACGACGTCTTCTGCTTCGCTCTGTTCCTCTCACCCTTGTTTGCGGCGCCGTTCTTTGCGGCAATGCGTTTGCGCAAGCCACTCCCGACTGGCATCGTGAGTTCCCCGCGTTCAAAATCGCGGGAAATCTGTATTACGTCGGGACCGCCGGATCTGGCAGTTTACCTGGTTCACACGCCACAGGGCAATATCCTGATCAACGGCGATTTCGAGCAGGATGTGCCGCTGATCCGGAAGAGTATCGAATCGCTCGGGTTCAAGTACGAAGATACGAAGATCCTGCTGATCAGCCATGCGCACGACGATCACGATGGCGGCGTGCCGTTGCTGAAAAAGCAGACCGGCGCAAAGCTGATGGTGATGGAACCGGATGTGGCGGCGGAAAAAACGACCGTGGACCGGGTGCTGCATGACGGCGATGTCGTGGAACTGGGCGGGTCCAAATGGACAGCTCATCTGACACCCGGGCATACGCCAGGCTGCACGACCTGGACCGCGCAGGTGCAGGAAAACGGGCGGACTTTGAATGTGGTGATCATCGGCAGCCCGAATGTGAATTCCGGGTACTATCTGGTGGGGAACAAGAAGTATCCGGGGATCGCAGAGGATTATGCCAAGGGGTTCGCGGTGCTGAAAGGTCTCCCCTGCGATGTCTTTCTCGGAGCGCACGGAGCTTATTTCGGACTCAAGGCGAAGTATGAGAAGTTCAAGGCGGGCGATAAGAACGCGTTCATCGATCCGCAGGGATATAAGGATTATGTCGCGGAACGCGAACAGGCGTTTCGGGATGAGTGGAGACGCCAGAAGGCGCATCCAGGTACTCCCAAGCAATAACCGCTTTACGTTCAGCGCCGTTTGATACGGACGATCAGGTACCAGACGATAGCGATGTTGATGATCAGCACGGACACTCTGACTGCCGTTACGCGGTGATAGATTTCGTAAACTTCGAGCGGGATAAACAGGGCGGTACTGACTACGGTAAGGTACTCCGCCCAGTGCTTGCGCAGTAAGAGCCCTGTGCCCTCTGTCAGGAATACGGCGGCGTAGAGGAATGTCCCGGCGCTTAGTTGTTTCAACTGCTTCGGCGTGACCCGGAAAACCTTCACCAGAAGCGCGTGAATGTGCTGGTTATCCGGATCCATGCGGAAGATCTCGATCCAGTGTGTGACGGCTGTCTGCACATCGCGGTGCAACAGTTTCAGCAGGCCGACGGCGAGAATGAGCAGCCCCAGTCCCTTCACCAGCTTAAAAATCGCAATCAGAACGATCCACAGATCGCGCGAGTTCTTTTGCGCCCGTTTAGCCACTGCCCCCAGAATAGAATGTCGTCTATGGCTTCGCGGCTGAAGGAAGAGACCCAACTCAGAGACCTGCGTGGGATCGGAAAGAAGATGCTGGAGGATTTCGATAAGCTCGGCATCGCGTCCGTGCGACAACTGAAGGCGCAGGATGCACAGGAACTCTATGACCGGATGTGTAGTTTGACCGGCACGCGACAGGACCCGTGCGTTCTCGACACTTACCGCTGCGCGATCGAGCAGGCGCGGAATCCCAATCTGCCGGAAGAACAGAAAGACTGGTGGTACTGGTCGCGGGTACGTAAAGGCGCGGGTGTTTAAAAAGATTCTGATTGCGAATCGCGGGGAAATCGCGGTTCGCGTGATGCGGACAGCGCGCGAGATGGGAATTCGCACGGTCGCGGTGTATTCGGACGTGGACCGGGCGTCGCTCCACGTTCGGAAAGCGGATGAGGCGGCACACCTGGGCGGCTCGGCTTCGTCAGAAAGCTATCTGAATATTGAGCGAACGATAGAAGCGGCGCGGAGGCACGGCGCCGAGGCGATTCACCCCGGATATGGATTCTTGAGTGAGAATGCGCGGTTCGCGAAGGCATGCGAAGATGCCGGGCTGGTCTTCATCGGACCTTCGTCGGCTTCGATCGAACTGATGGGGTCGAAGACGGGCGCGAGGCAGGTGGCGAAACGGGGCGGCGCTCCCATCGTCCCCGGAACCGAAGATGGACTTACGTCGCCAGACGAGGCGGCCGCGTTCGCACGCGACATTGGCTTCCCGGTTATGCTAAAGGCCGTCGCGGGGGGTGGCGGCAAGGGTATGCGCCGGGTCGACCGGATGGAAGATCTGGTGCCGGCGTTTGAAGCGGCGTCGAGCGAGGCCCTCCGCGCGTTCGGGGACGGGCGGATGTATGTGGAGAAACTGATCGAAAACGCGCGGCATGTGGAGATCCAGATCTTTGGCGATCATCACGGCAACCTTGTACACCTGGGCGAGCGCGAATGTTCGGTGCAGCGTCGGCATCAAAAAGTAATCGAGGAATCGCCTTCGCCACTGAGCGCGGTTCATCCGGAATTGCGGGGACGGATGGGCGAGGCGGCGGTGAAGGCGGCGCGCGCAGCCGGGTATTACAACGCCGGAACAGTCGAGTTTCTGGCAGACAATGCGGGCAACTTTTACTTCCTCGAAATGAACACGCGTCTGCAGGTGGAGCATCCTGTGACGGAACTGGTGACCGGGCTCGATCTGGTGCGGCTGCAGATAGAAGTGGCGGCGGGCGGGGTGCTCCCGTTTCGGCAGGAAGACGTCACGTGGCGGGGCGCTGCGCTGGAGTGCCGCATTTACGCGGAGGATCCGGAGAACCAGTTCTTCCCTTCCCCGGGCCGTATTACGCAGCTTTCGGAACCTGCGGGGCCCGGAGTCCGGCTGGATTCCGGTGTGTATGCGGGCTGGACGGTGCCGCTTGAGTACGATCCGATGCTGGCGAAGCTGATCGTCTGGGCCGACACGCGTGAGCACGCAATTGAGCGGATGCTGAGGGCGCTTGGCGAGTACCACGTTGGCGGGATCAGGAACAATATCGGATTCTTTCAGGAGATTCTGAACGACCCGCAATTTCGTGCGGGAGATCTGCACACGGGCTACCTCGATCTTCTGCTGAAGACCCGGCCGCCCGCTTCCGCTCCTCCGGACGTGCTCGGAGCCGTGGCGCGGATGGTCGCGGCGGCTCATACGAAGCGGGCAGTGCCGGCGCAATCCCCTGGATTGTCGAACTGGCTGAGAACGGGACGGGCGGAACTGCTGCGATGAACGACATGGTGGAGGTGGAACCGGGCGTTTATTCAGTGCTGATCGACGGCGTGTCTTACGAGGCAAGGATCTCCGGCGACCGGGTGGTTGTTGACGGGCATTGGTTTACGGCGGAGGCAGACAATCCGCGGCAGTGGAAGCGGGGGCGGGCTGGAACAGCGACGGAAGGGCGCGCGTCAGTGATTGCGCCGATGCCGGGCAAACTGGTTCGCGTGCTGGTGTCAGTGGGGGACGAGGTGACGGCGGGTCAGGCGCTGATGGTGGTGGAAGCCATGAAGATGCAGAATGAACTCAAAGCTCCGCGCGCCGGACGCGTGACTTCAGTGAATGCGAAGGCGGGCGACAGCGTGAACGCGGGCGCGGTGCTGGCTGCTATTGAACAGACGCGATAATGGAAGCTATGCCCGGCCCAATCTGCGCTGAATGTAACGGTACGGGATGGAAGATTGTAGAGCGCGAAGAGCTCTCAGGCGCGGTCAAGTGCGGATGCGTTGCGGTGGAGCGCGCCGAACGCGTGACTGCGAACGCCGATATCCCGCCGCTCTACGCAAACGCCTCGTTCGATAATTTCCTGCGCGGCCAGGTGGCGGAAGTCTTCTGGGCAGTGCGCGCGTACGCCCGCGAGTTTCCGAATCCGAAACAGCCGGGACTTTTGCTGATGGGCGACCCGGGCACGGGCAAGACGCACCTGGCGGTGGCTGCCTTCCGCGCCATTCTCGCGAAAGGCTTTGAAGGTCTGTTCTTCGATTATCAAAACCTGCTCGACCGGATTCGGTCCGGCTACGATCCGGCCTCCAACTCGAGCGATCGGGAAGCTTATCGAATTGCCATGGAGAAGGAAGTGCTGCTGCTTGACGATCTGGGCGCGCACCGCGTGACGGACTGGGTAGAGGATACGGTCACGTCGATCATCACGTATCGCTGCAATAACCGTAAGCCTCTGATTGCGACGACTAACCTGATCGATACGGCGGCGGCGATATCGGAGGGGCCGGACCACCGGACCACGCTCACGGAACGGATCGGGCCGAGAGCGCGTTCAAGGCTGTTTGAGATGTGCAAGGTAATCAGGATGCCGCTGGTGGAAGACTACAGGCTGCGAAAACAGGGCGCATGAAGCGGACGGGCAGATGGTTCGCGCTTCTGTTGCTGCTCAGCACGCAGGCGTCGGGATGGGTGCAATCGGTGGAATTCCCCTGGTCCGTCTATCCGCAACCGCTGTGGGAACGGGAACTGGTTCACCTTAAGAATCTGGGGATTTCGCACGTCAGCCTGCCGCCGGGGAACGATCCGGAGCAGTTGAATCAGGTGATCCGGATTGTGCGGCGGCTGAACCTTGAGGCCGATCTCGAGGGCGCCATTCCTGAAGCATTGAAGCCCCTGGCGCGCGATCACGGGGGGCCGCTTACGGAACCGGGCGCACTGCCGCCGCTGCACATCTCGGCGCTCGCGCCCGACGCGCTGCTGCACAGCCGGAGTTTGTTTCTTACAGGGAAGCAAGCGGTGGTCTGGACAGAGATAGAGGATACTCTTTCAGCCGGGAGTTTTCACGCGGGGGCAATCCGGTTCGACGGCAGGGAAACCACTGCGGTCACTCCCGTTCAGCGCGATGCGCTGCTGCTTCGATACTGGGGTTCTACTCTGCCCTCCGTGCATGAGGTGCCTGGGGCCGAGCGGCAGTTTGTGGCGGACAACGGCGCTTCGTTTATCGCCGCGGCGAATAGCACGGCGAAGCCCGTCACGAGCGATCTGAAGGCTGTCTATTCACCGCTCAAGCGCGTCATGGTGTTGCCGGGTGTAACGGTCCCGGCGCACGGGTCCTTGTGGCTGCCCGTCAACATACCGCTGACTTCGGGGCCGCTCTGTAAAGCCTGTACAGCGTTTGCGAATTCGGACCATTTGGTCTACGCGACCGCTGAGTTGACGGCGATGGAATACGAGAACGGAATTCTCGCCATGGAATTTTCGGCGCCATCACCCGGGGAAGCGATTCTTCAGCTGTCGCGGCAACCTTCGGGTCCTCTGGTCGCAGGCGGAAAGCCCGCGGAGTTCGATTGGGACGAACATACGCTGCGGGTGCGGTTGAAAATTCCGAAAGGCAGCGGGCCCGGCGACCACGTCCGCATCGGACTGGCGATTGAGGCGCCGGATGCGACGGCATTCTTTCAGAATGCGCACGTGCTGCTCATTGGCGAGACGAACAACCTTACGGCTGAGTTCTCTTCAACGGCCATTGCGAACCGATCGCGCCTGCGCGTCGACCCTGAAATGCCGACCTCACAGGATGCGGCCAAAGATGACCTCGAACTGATTTATCACGTCAAGGTGCCCGCAAATGCGATTGCGGGCGACTCCTGCGATCTGGCGCTCGAAGCCGATGGATCGCAGATGAGCCACGCGCGTGCGAGGCTGTTGCGGCCTGTGACGTTGCAGTTTTCCGATGCGATCGGCGTGCGTCTGGGGACCGGGTCAGTTCTGCCGCTGTTTCCGGCCTCCGTTCCGGTGAACCAGAGATCGGGCCGTGATCTTACTATTTCCGTCCGAAATAATGCCCCGGAGATACGGACGTTCAGGATCGATATCGCGGCCGAGGGCTTCTCGTTTTCGCCTGAAAAGATGGAAGTGGTTGTGGGTGTGTCGGCTGCCCGCGATGTTACGTTCCGGGTGTTTCCGACGCAAGCGTCAGCCGGGCTTCACGCGGGTGAGGTCCGCGTTTCGGGCTCGGCCACCGATTCACAGCCGTTCCAGTTGCTGGTGATTCCGCAGAATGAGGAAGTGCCGTTCACGTCGGGGAGTTTTTCGTTTCGTGAGAGCGCGAAGTACCGGGCTTCGTTCCTGGGCGGGAGGTGGCTCGAATTCCTGAATAAGGAAAGCGGCCAGAATCTGCTTCCGGCCGGTGGCATGGCACTGCCCGCCCATGCAGACCCAGGAGCTCTGACGCTGCGGGAACTGGAAGCACTCGCCCCGCGGCCGGTCAGGAAGTAAAGCGTCCATAGCGCAGCGCAAGCGCGGGCAGCACCAGAAGGTTGAGGGCGGTAGATGTCCCCAGACCGCCGAGGATTACAAGAGCCATCGGGCCTTCGATCTCACGGCCGGCACCGCTGCCGATCGCGAGTGGGAGCAAGCCCAGCGCCGTCACGATCGCCGTCATCAGGACAGGCGTGAGCCGCTCAGAGGCGCCGCGGACGGCAGCATGCAGACCCCACGGTTCACCTTCGAAGCGAACGAGATGATCGAAGTGCGAGATCATCATGATCGAGTTCCGCATGGTAATTCCGAAGAGAGTTACGAATCCGACCAGTGAACCGATCGAAATGCTGTTGCCCGTTAACACCACGGCGATGACTCCGCCCACCATCGCAAACGGAAGGTTCGCGAGAACGAGCAGCATGTTGCGCACGCTCTGGAAAACGATGAAAAGCAGCATCAGGATGCCTGCACCGGCAACGAGCGAGTAAGTCAGAATCTCATGCTGGGCGGCTTCCCTGGCCTGCGATGCTCCACCGATTGCGATGTAGCTTCCCGGCGGGAGTTGAATCTTTGTGTCAATAGCGCGGCGCAGATCTGCGACGAACGAGGTCAGATCGCGGCCACTGACATCGCAACCGATGGTCTGGCGGCGGCGCGTGCCTGAATGGGGGATGTTGTAGCGGCCGGAAGCCAGTTCCACGCTGGCAAGTTCCCGCAGCGGAACGCGCGAACCTTCGTCATTTTGCAGCATCAGGGAGCCGATGAGTGCAGGGTCCTGGCGGGAGGCTTCGTCCATGATGACGGCGACAGTGAAGACGCGTTCCTTCTCATGAATTTCTCCTACAACGGCGCCCTGAAAAGCAGTCTGAATCTCGTCGAGAACTGCGCCGGGCTGGAAGCCGAACTGCTTCAGGCGGTCGGGGCGCAGGCGGATATCCACCTGCGGCGTGCCCGGCGGCGATTCGACCCGCACATCGGACGAGCCTTTGACCGAGTTCATCAGACGTGCGATTTCCTCCGCCTTACGGTCCAGCACATCGAGGTCTTCGCCATAGACGCTGACCAGCACCTGAGCGGTGCTGCCCGCGATGATTTCGTTCATCCGCTCGGCAAGGAACGGATTAATGGAAACTGAAGGACCGGGCACACCGGCCACGGCATCGCGGAGCTGACCCTCTACCTGGGTGGCATCTCCGTTTGCGCCGGGCTTCAGATCGATGTGGATCTCGCTCGAATGAACACCTTCGGTGTCGTCACCCTGTTCGGCGCGTCCGATTTGCTGCGAGACCAGACGTACCGCGGGGTTTTTCAGCAATTCCCGAGTAACGTTCCTGCCGGTGCGGACCGTCTCGGCAAGCGAACTGCCCGGCAGCAGATTCATATGGACGATGAAGTGCCCTTCGCGCATTTCGGGCAGAAATTCGCCGCCCATGAACGGGATTGCGGCTGCTGCCAGAGCGCAGATGAGCACCGCCGAAACCATCAGCGTGACTGTGTGGCGCGCCAGGCGGGTGAGCAACCGCTCGTAGGACCGCTTCAACCGCAGTACGAAGCGGGGCTCCTTCACTTTGTCGATCACGCCGGGCAGCATTGCGTAACACATGGCGGGCGTCAGGGTCAGCGCGACAACCAGCGAGGCCATGATTGCCAGGATGTAACTCCACGCAAGCGGCGCGAACAGACGGCCCTGTACGCCCGACAGCGCGATCACCGGAAGAAATACCAGAGCAACCACGAACGTGGCGTATACAACGGCGCTGCGTACTTCGACCGACGCATCGCGAACGATGCGAAACACATCGGCCATCGAAAGCGGCCGCGGAGCTTCTCTCAGGCGGCGGAAGATATTCTCGGCGTCAATGATGGCGTCGTCAACAACTTCGCCGATGGCGATCGCAAGACCACCGAGTGTCAGCGTGTTAAGGCTGACGCCCCAACGATCCAACAGGATCACGGCTATGAACAGAGAGAGCGGGATGGCGGTCAGCGAGATGATCGCTACCCGGAAATTGAACAGAAAAAGAAACAGCACCACACCGACGAGGGCGGCGCCAATCAGCAGCGAATAGCCGATGTTCCGAATCGCTTCCGAGATGAAGTTTGCGGGGCGGAAAAGATCGGCATACAGCTTGATCTTCTGCGAGGAGATGGCGGGCTTCAGTTCCGCCAGCGCCGCTTCAATCGCGTTCGTTACTTCGACCGTGTTGGCGCCGTACTGGCCGCTGATATGGATCATGATGCCGGGCTGGCCCATAATCGTGGCGTCGCCGATCTTGGGCTCCGCTCCGTCAGCGATGAACGCGACATCCTTCAGGCGAAGGGTGCGGCCGTTTTTCGCGGTGAGGACCACCTCGCCCAATTGTTCGGGCGTGACGGACTGACCCTGAGTCTGAAGCACGATGCGCTGCGCGGTGGTTTCGATAAAGCCCGCGCCCTTCACGGCCGTGGCGTTCCTGGCGGCGGCAACAACGTCCGCGATAGACAAGCCGAGTGCCGCGAGGCGCGCCGGAAGCAGCCGGATCTGCAACTGCCGGATATCGCCTCCGAAGATCGCAACCCTGGCGACGCCGGGAACGCCGAGAAGCCTCGGGCGCATGGTCCAGTCGGCGAAGGTGCGGAGTTCCATCGGCGTTCTTACATCTGAGGTGAGCCCGATAATCAGGGTGAGGCTTGTGGCGCCCACCAGCGGCGCAAGCGACGGCGCCTGTACGCCGCGCGGTAACTGCGCTGCCGCTTCTGTCATACGCTCGGTCACCATTTGGCGCGCGCGGTACACATCGAGCCGGTCTTCGAAAGTGGCGACTACTACCGACAGGCCCTGGATAGAGTTGGAGCGAATCGCCGTCAGGTTTGGGGTGCCGTTCAGAGCAGACTCGATGGGCCTTGTTACCAGGCTTTCCACGTCCTGGGAAGAAAGGCCCGGCGCTTCTGTCTGCACAGTGACCTGGGGAGGAGCGAACTCCGGATAGACGTCGAACTTCGCGTGCCGGATCGTGTAGTAGCCGTAGGCTGCGACGAGACAGGCGAGGGCGATGACCACGCCGCGGAAGCGGATGGATTGTTCAACTAACTTCGAGAGCATGCGTTCGGGTTAGTTGTCCGGATCATTTTGCGATTTGAATTCTTCTGAGAGGAGAGACTGCGCCCCGGCGACTACGACGCGATCGCCTGCGTGAAATCCGAGGCCGGGGAGTTCGGAAGAAATGGGTCGGCGCGAGAATCGGTCATCGCCGGTTTGCACGTAAACCCACGCCCGGCCATCCTGCTGGACGATGGCGCCGGGAGGCAAGGTGATGCCGGTTCCTGCGGTGCCGGGCAATGTGAAGCGCGCAGCGACGGCGGCTCCGGGGCGTAGGCCGGGGAGAGTTCGGGAGAGACGGAACAGCATTGAGACGCCCTGGGCGTGTGGGTCGGTGGCGGCAGCGGGTCCGATTCGCTGCGCCTGCAATGGAGGTTGTGTTTCGAATCCCACGGGCACGATCCGAGCGGTCGTCGCGCCGGCAGGAAAGTGTTCGCCCACGGGCAGGTCTATGCGGGCAATCATGCGGTCGAAGCGCGCGAGGCGGACGATGGCGGCGCCCTGTTCCACCGATTCTCCAGGCTGCGCGGTCACTTCGACAACTTCTCCGCCGCGAATCGCAATGATGGGGCGGGCATCCGAGGTGCCCGCCGCGGCGAGAGAGCTTTCAAGCACCTGTATCAGAGTGCGGGCTCCGGCTTCGCGCGCCTTCTCTGACGCGAGCTTTGCCGCGGAATCCTGAAGGGCACGATCGGAGATGTTTTTGTTATCGGCGTTGAGCACCCGGGCGCGATCGTAAGCTGCCTGGGCGGCCGCGACGGACGCGATGGAAGCGTTCAGGTCAGCACGCGCGGTGGCGAGTTGTGTCTTCAGTCCGATCTGGTCTGTCACGGTCAGCCTCGGCTCGATCCGCCCGAAGTTGGTGCCATCGGGGATCGACTGGCCGAGCGAAGGCCAGTCATGTGTACCGCTCTGCGCAAGGACACCGGCAAACGGCGCGCGCACAATGAAGGACGACGAAGGATCTTCTTCGAGCCGGCCGTAGGCAATCGACTCCGGTTGCAGTTCATGCGCGGCCAGCACTTCGACCCGAATGCCCGCGCGTTTCTGCGCGTCCGGCTTCACGGTCACGCCGGGGCCGTCATCGGCGTTCTTCTTCTCGGCCGTTGCGGTGGTTAACGGCTTTGGAGCATCGTCGTTGTTCCGGCAGGCCCCGAGAAAAAACATGAAAAGCAAAGTGCAGGACAGCCAGGCGCGCGCCCTCAAGGTTTCGCCTCCGAGCTGACGGGTGACTGCACGGCAGCTTCGAGAGCCGCCAGCGCACTTTGAACGCGGGCCAGTGCATCTGCCGTGGTCCGTCTCACGGCGAGAGTTTGCAGCCGAGCCTGAGCGACATCTAAACGGTCGCGATCCCCCGCCCCGAAGCCTGACAGCACGGCACGTTCGCGCTCCTGCTGGATGCGGGTAAGGGAATCGCGTGCCGTAGTCCACTCCGCGAAGGCTGCTGAGTATTGCCGTTGGGCCAGTTCTGTCTGGGATATAACCTGCGCCTGGAGCAGCAGAAACTGCGCCTCGGCCTGTTTTCTGGCCGCCTCAGCTTCAGCAATCTGCCCCTGGCGATGGTGAAAAACCGGCAGCGATTCAAGCACGGAACCCAGAGTATACGCCGGGAAGCCTTCCTGAAATGTGTATGCAGGATTGAGCGGGATGTTGGGATACTGATTGGCCACTTCGAGCCGCAGCCGCGCGTCGGCGGCCTCATATTCAGCCAGGCTACGCTGGATATCGGCGCGGTGCAGCAGGCCGGCCTTCCGGGCTGTGAGCAGCGGAGGAACACCGGGGACTCCGGGGTAGACGATCTGCTTGCCCTCGAGCGCGACGGCAGGCACTCCGATTGCGGCAGCGAGCATGGCGAGGGCCTGCGATACCTCTCCTTCAGCGTTGCGGATGGAAACGGAAACGGCTGCCGCTTCGGACAGCGCCGCATCGAGTTCAGGCTTCGCCGCCTCCCCGAGTTCGACGCGTTTCGAATATATCTCTATGACTTCTGCATGAAGCGCGGCTTCGTCACGCAGCAGGTTCAGACGGGTCACTACGGAATCATAGGCGAGCGCCGCGTTCCGAACCCGGGTACGAACCTGCCACTCGGTTTCACTCAGCGCGATCATTGCCGCCTGCCTGAGTTTTTCGGCTTCGAGAATTCGGTAGCCCCGCTTGCCAGCCGTCTCGATCGTGAAGGTCGGCGACACAGAGTATGTGGCGACGGAGTCCGGCGTCCTGTTGTAACCACCTTCGGCCGCCAGCGACGGATTGAGGCGCTGGCGAGCTGTTACCAGGGCAGCGTCAGCAGAGGCGGCTTTCGCACGCGACAGCTCGATTTCCGCGCTGTAACGAAGCGCAATTTCGATCAGAGATGCCAGATCGAGCGAGGCTTGCGGGATAGCGCGGGCGCGGAGCGCGTTCTCCGAAGCAACCGGATTCAGGGGATGCTGCCGGTACTCAACACACGCCTGGCCTGCTGCCAGAAGTGTTGCGGCAGCGGAGACGTGAAGGCGCCGGAACCTATACCTCACGGTTCATCATGAACGTGGCCGTGGACGTGAAGAACTCCCGGAGAACGGCATCTGCTTCGGCAGGAAGGTCTACTTCATTTAGAGCTGCCGTCATCATCTGCATCCAGTGGTCCCGCGCGGCGGTACCGATTGCGAAGGGCGCGTGCCGCATCCGCAACCTGGGGTGCCCGCGCTGTTCAATATACGTTTGGGGCCCGCCAAAACGGAAGATGAGGAAACCGCGCAGGCGCTCCTCGGCCCCGGCGAGATCTTCGACGGGATACATGGGTCCGAGAACTTCATCCGACGGCACGCGGCGGTAGAAAGCAGCAACGAGGCGGCGAAATCCGTCTTCGCCAATTAATGAGTAAATATCCTGATCGTCCACTGTGATCGCTCTGGCCTTCTCTAACAACGATAATAGTAAGCGACCCCGCTTCAGATGGACTTCGCACAGGAACTCAAGGCACAAATCGACATCGTGCGCGTGGTGCAGGACTGGGTTCGCCTGCGCCGGTTTGGCAACCGGTATTCCGGATTGTGCCCGTTCCACAACGAAAAGACGCCGTCGTTTTCCGTCTACGCCGACCACCAGTTCTACAAATGCTTCGGCTGCGATGCGAAGGGCGATGTCTTCAATTTCGTGATGTCCATCGAGAGCCTCACCTTCTGGGAGGCGCTTAAGAAGCTGGCGGATCAGCATGGCATTGCACTTCCAAAGCAATCTCAGGCGGGCGACGAGAAGACGCGGCTGCGCGCGGCTCTGTACGAAATGCATGAGATTGCAGCCGAACATTTCCGTTCGAACCTGGCGGGGCCGAATGCAGCATCGGTTCGGGCATACCTGAAGGAGCGCGGAGTAACCCAGGCGACGGCGCAGCAGTTTCAGATCGGGTTGTCGGACAATTCCGGGCGCACCCTGCTGCGCATCCTGGAACAGCGTGGATTTAAAGCCGAACAGATTCGAGGCGTCAGGGCTGATGGGCATTCGCGATGACGGAACCCTTTACGATCGCTTCCGCAACCGCATCATGTTCCCGATCCAGAACGAATCCGGCAAGATTATTGCGTTTGGCGGGCGCGCTATAGATCCGGAAGATAAGGCGAAGTACCTGAACTCGTCAGAAACCGAGATCTATAAGAAATCGAACGTGCTCTACAATCTGAATCGCGCCAAGCAGACGGCAATGCAACTCGACCGGATGGTGCTGGTGGAAGGCTACATGGATGCGATCGGCGCGACGCAGGCGGGCGTGACCGAGGTGGTGGCGAGCTGCGGCACTTCTCTTACCTCAGAGCAGATTCGGGCAATGAAGCGGCACACGCAGAATCTGCATCTGAACTTCGATCCGGATGCGGCGGGCGCCAAAGCTTCCGAACGTTCGATCAAGCTGTTGCTCGATGAGAGTATGCGCGTGCGGGTGGTGGAACTGGAGGGCGGGCTCGACCCCGACGAGTACTGCAAGGAGCATGGCGTGGAGGCGTACCGCGAGCGCGTTGCCAAGGCCAAGCCCTACTTTTACTGGCTGGCCGACCGAGCACGCGCGCGCTTCAACATGCGCGATCCGCAGGGACGTTCCGACGTGTTCAATTTCCTGCTGCCCGCGATTCAGGGCCTCAACGACAAGCTGGAACGGGTATCGGTTGCTAATGACCTGGCTTCGTATCTGGGAGTCGATTCAGGCCTGGTGCTCGAGCGGTTTCGGAAGATGGCGGCGGATCGAGCCGAGCGCACAGCGACTCCGAAGACGGACCTGAAGAAAGCGACGGATCACATATTGCTGCCGCTGCTGCTGAAAGATGAAGAAGCGCGGCCACAGCTGATTCAGGCGCTTCGCGGTATCTCGGCACTGCGTCAGGCGCCGGCGGCTCCGATCTACGATCTGCTGATCGCCATGCATGACAAGTCCGAGCCGATCGGCGTTCAACTCAGTGCATGAGCGGCTTGCGCCCGTGGATCAGGAAAGGCTGGCGGCCATTGTCCTCGATGCGGCGAACAGCGGGACGACGCTCGAAGACGGCCTCGCCTGTATCGAGAAATTTCGCAGGGAAGAGCGCGATCTGATGCGGTCCGCGCTCAAAGCCGAGATCAGGCTGGCGGAACGCGAGGGCAGGATTGAAGATGCCCTCGGGCTGATGCGCCAAATGCAGGAGATGGAACAGGAGGAAAGGAGCTTACAGTAACCGGAAATTGACTTCGATGGTCGCGCGGGTATTAACCGGCTTGCCGCCGCTCATGCCAGGCTTGAACTTCCATTTCTGTACGGCTTCGATGGCTTTCTCGTCGAGACCCATCCCGAGACTTTTCACTACTTTAATATCGCGGGCTTTGCCTTCCACATCAACGATGATCTGGAGGAGCACGGAACCGCTGTACTTAGCTTTACGCGCCTCTTCGGAGTACTCGGGGTCCGGGCGATAGAGAGCCTGTGGGGCACTGACACCGCCGCCGACGCGGAATACACCGCCGCCGACTCCGCCCCCTTCACCGGGTCCGAAACCACCGCCCTTGCCGGAACCGACGCCGCCGCCGGAGCCATTCCCCATGCCGCCGCCGGAGCCGTTTCCGTTCGATCCGTTTACAAGCTTCGCGAGCGGATCGCCCCAGTTGTTCAGGGTCGATTGCGGAAGCGGGGTATCGGGAGGGGCGATGATGGTTGGATCCATGGCCAGTTTCGGCGTGTGATCCACAATCATCGGGGGAACAAACTGCTTCATCGAAGGCTTGGGCAACCGGCCCTTAGAAACCGGTAAAGCTTCCCGGGCACCGCCGCCGCCTCCGCCCTGCATTTTGTCCTGCTTGGGTTTGACATCCGGGACGTACGGCTTGAGATTGGGGTCAACCAGATCGAATTTCTGCTTGACGATCTTCTGAACGGCCGGACTGGTCCAGCCAAAAATCAGCAGGGCAATGACACCTGCGTGGATGGCAACCGAATAAATACCGGTTTTCTTATCCGCGTCGTACAGACCCCAGATATCTTTGACGGCTACAGGCTTGGAAGTAAGTTCGAGTGGTGGCAGCGTCTCCGGTTTAAAAACGTCGTGAACGGCGCGATAGAGCGACTTGTACCACGGAATTTCATTGTCCTGCGGCGCAAGCAACCTGTTTAAGTGATCGTCGGGTTGGAAAGCTTCAGACATGTCGCTCCGGATTACTAATCAACTGACGAGCCCGTATGCACTCGCGTTTCCATTTGTGGAAGTGAAGAACAATCCATCGCACTCGCCTGGAGTTTAACATAGCCGATTCCTCCCGTTTGACGAATAGACTCTCTGGAACGTTACCAAAATCAGTAGCGCGGCGACTAAGTCTCGGGGATTTTCCGACCTAAGTACGCGTTCCCCTCGTATATCGATACATGCGATTCATTTTGCGGTACCTGCCTGCTTTCGCCGCCGCGGCTGTGCTGTTCGGTCAGACGCCTGTCCAGTTCGATGTGGCATCTGTAAAACCGTCACCGCCCGGGAATCCGGAGCAGGTCAAAATCGGTGTCCACATTGACGGAGCACGCGTTAGCTGTTCCTATCTATCCCTGAAGGACTATATCAGGATTGCGTACCGGGTAAAGGATTACCAGGTCTCCGGCCCCGAATGGATGTCATCGGAGAGGTATGAAATCGCTGCGACGCTGCCCCCGGGCACGAAGCAGGAGCAGGTTCCGGACATGATTAAAGCTCTGCTCGCGGACCGCTTTCATCTGAAGGTACACGATGAAATGAAGGAGTTCCCTGTATACGCCCTCACAGTCGCCAAAGGGGGGCTGAAGATCTCGCAATCCCCCGCCGACCCGGAAGGCGCGCCGGCACCAAAAGCACCTGTAAACGTTACCGGCGGCGGGAACAGAAACGGTGTCTCGATCAACCTTGGCAACGGCGCCTACTTTACGTTTTCGAATAACAAGCTTGAAGGAAAGAAACTTACGATGGCTTCTTTAGCCGAGACTCTGGCCCGATTCACGGATCGTCCTGTGATCGACATGACCGGAGCGGCGGGATTGTACGATCTCTCGCTCGATTTTACGGCGGAAGATTATCAGGCGATGCTGATAAGGTCGGCCATCAACGCGGGCGTGGTGCTTCCTCCGGCGGCAAGGCAGATGATGGAGGCGGC
The DNA here is from genome assembly GCA_963840735.1 of Terriglobia bacterium. Taxonomy (GTDB): domain Bacteria; phylum Acidobacteriota; class Terriglobia; order Bryobacterales; family Bryobacteraceae; genus BOG-234. The sequence goes on along the minus strand of CAWIZX010000008.1, from coordinate 248,973 downwards.
ATCCGGCGATTCGCTGTTCACCGCCATCCAGACGGCAGGACTGAAACTGGACCCCAGAAAGGCGCCGCTCGCACTTGTGGTGATCGACCACGCGGACAAAACGCCATCCGAAAACTAAAAACGGGACTGGCACGCTGGCCAGTCCCGCTTTTCTAAAATCGACTGCTCAGCGAACTACTGAGCCTTTTTGGCGGTAAACTTGACCGGGTCGCCGCGGCCGTTGTCCACCGTGAATTCGATGGTGTCGCCGCTCATCTTGCCGGTGTAGCTCGATTTGATTTCCTGTCCGTTGCGGTTGCGAACCACGGCAAACGTAACGGTGTCGCCCGAAACCTTACCGTCGGTAATCGGTGTCTCCCCACGGGCGTTGGCCACGGTGCCTTCGAGCTTGTCCCCTGAAGCTTTCAGAGTGAAGGTGCTGGTTTGCATAGCGCCGCCGCGGCCGGGAATTTCAGCCGTCCACTTGCCGTCGGCAGATGCGGCCGATGCAATAAAGCTAAACGAGAGAACAGCCATCAAGGCCAGAAGAGTTTTTTTCATGCTGGTCGATGATACTACGGCCGGAGAAGGCAGTCGGCGCCGCCTGAGGCTATTTACAAACCTTTACCGCCAGGCACAGCCGCAAGCGGCGCGCGATCGGAACGGATTATAAACCTTTCTTTTTGAGGAAGAGCACCAGGTCGTTGACGCGGTTCGAATAACCCCACTCGTTGTCGTACCAGGCAACCACCTTCAGCAGATTGCCATCGAGTACCTTCGTCAACTGCGCATCCACAATGGAACTGTTTGGGTTGCGCAGCATGTCCATCGAGACGACCGGATCTTCCGTATAAGCGAGAATGCCTTTCAGTTCCCCTTCGGCCGCGGCCTTCAGCGCGGCGTTCACTTCTTTGTCCGTGGTCGGCTTGTTCAGAACCGCCACCAGATCGACAACCGAAACGTCGGGAGTGGGAACGCGCATGGCGTAACCATCCAGTTTGCCCTTGAGTTCCGGCATCACCAGACCGATTGCCTTGGCCGCGCCGGTGGTGGTGGGAATCATATTCAGCGCTGCGGCGCGGGCGCGGCGCAGATCTTTGTGCGGGAAATCGAGAATGGGCTGGTCGTTGGTATAGCTGTGGATCGTGGTCATCGATCCCTTCTGAATGCCCCATTTCTCATGCAGAACTTTGACGACCGGACCGAGACAGTTGGTAGTGCAGGAAGCGTTCGAAATGATGTTGTGCTTTGCCGGGTCGTAGGCCTTGTCGTTGACGCCGAGCACGATGGTGATGTCTTCATCTTTGCCAGGGGCGGAAATGATGACCTTTTTCACGGTGCCGCGCAAATGCTTCTTCGCGTCTTTCGCGTCAGTAAACCGGCCCGTCGATTCGATCACAATTTCGGCGCCGACCGAGCTCCAGTCGAGTTCCGCGGGGTCTTTGATTGCAAAAACTTTAATGCGGCGGCTTCCGATTAAGATCGAATCGCCATCCACCTTGACCTCTTCGTGCAGCTGCCCGAGGACTGAATCGTATTTGGTCAGGTGGGCAAGCGTGGCGGGGTCTGTCAGGTCATTAACTGCGACGAATTCAATCTCTGGATTGTTCAACGCGGCGCGGACAACATTGCGGCCAATGCGGCCGAAGCCGTTGATACCTACTTTCACGGACATAGTTCGGGTGAGTCTCCTTCAGACTGACTACTGTTTTTTCCGGTGAAATTCAAGGATAGCAAAATGGTCCGGATTACCTGGCCAGACCTGAATCGTAGCCGAGTATGGTCAGCAGGACAGTTTGCGGACCCTTCCATGCGTTCGCCGGCTCGTACCATTCATCGAGCGAATGGGCATTGCCACTGCGGCCGCCGCCGCCCATGGTAATGGCCGGGATGCCGAGACTGATAGGTAGATTTGCATCGGTGCTGCTGAATTCGAGTATGGGTTGGAAGCCGGCGGCGGTTGCCGCCTGCTGCGCCGCTTTGACCAGCGGGTTTGCGGAATCCGTCTGTCCGGCCGGACGATTTCCAACCAGCTTGATGTCGGGTTTTATGACGGTACCCGAATGCTCCCGCGATTTGTTTTCCTGCTCCACACCGGTGCGCACGGCTTCAAACAGCTTCGCTTCGATGCGGTCGAGGATGCCGGGATCGACCGAGCGCAGATCCACTTCGAAGGTGCAATCTTCCGCGATGGCGTTGACCGCGGTTCCCCCTGAGATACGCCCGACGTTGAAAGTGGTTTTCGGCGAAGCGGGAACTTCCATATCCGAAAGTACGTCGATGATCCGGCCCGCGGCATGGATCGCGCTGACACGGCCGAAGTTTCCATAGCTGTGCCCGCCGGGCCCATGTAGTGCTATTTGGTAGCGCTTCACACCGGTGCCGCCGGTGACGATCCGGGCGGGGTCGGAACCATCCATCGAAATGAACGCGCGCAGGCGTTCGCGATAAGGGCTTTCTTTGAACAGGTAGCGAACGCCGTTCAGATCGCCCATGCCTTCTTCGCCAACATTGGCGATGAACAGAATCGATTCGTGCGTCCTGATTCCGGCGTGATTCATTGCTTCGGCAATCGTCAGGAGCGCGGCCAGCCCGCGGCTGTCATCCCCCAGACCCGGGGCATACCAGCGCGGGCCTTCTTTGCGAACCTTGGTATTCACCCCCTCAGCGAACGAGATATCGAGGTGGGCAGCAAGCACAAAAGTATCTTTCACTTCGCCCTCGCGCCATCCGAGCACGTTGCCTTGCCTGTCGACCGCGACGTTGGTGAGGCCGACGCGCCGAAACTCGGACGCAATATATTTTGCGCGATCCGCTTCGTGGAAGGTAGGCGCCGGAATCTCTGCGATGGTGACCTGCGATGCGAGGGTCGTTTCGTTAGCGGCTTCGATAAACGCAAGGGCGCTGGCTATGTCCGGGCGATCCGTGAGACTCGCGTGCAGAAGACAGGAACCGGCGCAGAGAATCAAGACGGCACGCATTCAGACCACCTGGCCCGCCAGCCTTAGTTCATCTTCGATTTCGTAGATGCGATCGTCGAGGTTCTTGGTCGGTTTACCTGCCGCTCTGGCCGCTTCCATCTTCTGACGGGTTTGCGTCAAACGCTTTTCGAGAGCAACGATTTTCGGATCTTTCTTCAGGTCGATCTTCAGTTCTTTCTTCGAGTCGAATTGCGGTTCAGTGGCTGCCTTCGGGGATTTTTTTGTTTTGCCCGCCGGCGCTTTATACCTGAAGGCCGTCACAGCGGGCGGCGGTTTCAGCACCGACCCGAAGTCCGATTGATATTCCTGCGCGATGTTGACGGCTTCGGTCAACAAATCACGGAAACGAGCTTCCATCGCCTGGCGGGCATGAAGGCGCAGAGATTCGCCGTGCTGCTTCCACTTCTGATACTCGGTGATGACGTTATCCATCGGGTGTCCTTCAGAGTAACGTGACGATTCTACTCGCTGTTTGCGACGGCTGAGAGGAGCGCGCTCACCTTTGCCGGAGACCCCGAGAACACAGCAGTGGGCGAACTCCGGTATTTCAGCATCTGGCGGTACAGATAATCTTCGAGATTAGCGTTGATTCCCCATCCGGCCAGGTAGCTTAGTTTCAGGTCGCCGTCAGTATTTACGGCCGCGTTGCGGACGTACGGAGTAAGGTCAGCCGCACTGCCAGCGTAAGTGGAAAAAAGGTCGAACAGGTTCTGAATGCCGATGTCACGAAGGGACTGTCTGACGGGTTCATGCTCCGGAAGATCGTACCGCTGCTGGACGCGGTCGAGATCGATCTTAAGCGGGCCGAGTTGACCCATGAACACCATATCGTAGCCCAGGCCGTCCCGAGTGTTGGCCCAGACGGTGGCGTACGGGAAGGCGTCGAAGAAGGTCTTCAGTTCGCTCTGGATGGTCGGTTCATCGGTTTCATAAAGCGGCACGTAAAGGCTGAACATGCCGCCCGGATTCAGGTGACGCTTGACGGATTCGAAGTACTCCTTCGAGTAGAGCGCGGCGGTGCCTTTGACGAACACATCGAGCGGATCGGAGGCGATGATGTCGAACTTGTCAGTGGTCGTCATCAGGTAGTGGCGGGCGTCGTCGAACACAATGTGGGTTTTCGGGTTGAGAGCGACGCGGTAATCCTGCGCGCCGAAGAAACGGGTCGAGGCGGGCGGAATCACCGGCTCAATTTCGCAGACGGTGATTTTCTCAATGCCCGGATAACGCGTGAATGTCCCGGCAGAGACGCCCGCGCCGAAGCCGATGCCGAGCACCGATTTCGGATCTGGGTGCAGCAGGGCCGGCAGGTGGCCGACCATGCGCTGCAGTTTCATGTCGAAGATTTCGGTGGTGGCCTCCACGTGGCCGTTGACGTTGACGTAGATCGTCCCGTTGTTCCACTGCGAGATGGCGACGGAAGAATTGCGGCCTTCTTTGGTATAGAGGATCTTCGACATGCCCGCGTTAAAAGCCATGCGGCGGCCATAGGCGATCAGGTCGCCGGGGATTGGGTCGATACTCCAGGCCATCAGGGGAGCGATAACGACGCAGGCAATCATGGCCATGGCTGACTTTCGCAGCATGATCAGGCCGCTCAGCACCGCCAGTACAAGCAAGACGCGTTCCGTATCCTGCGAGCCGATGGAGGGGATGAGCCAGAGGCTCACCGCGAGCGCGCCGACAATTCCGCCAAGTGTATTGGCGGCATAGACACCGCCTGCAAGCCGTCCGGGATCGCCGTCCGGGTTTCGCGACAGCCGCGCAGGCGAACGGGAAACTCGCGCCCCAGAACAGAGTCGCCGGCAGGATGGCCCAGAGGCAGCGCTTGAGATCGAGCGAGTACATGCGCCAGGCATTGTGGGTCACCAGGACATCGTCTTTCCAGTAAGGCAGGGTGTTGATGATAGAGTAAGCGGTCCAGACCATGCCAAGCGCGATGAGGATCTGGCACCAGCCGAGCGCAGACTGCGGGCGCACGCGCTTCAGCAGCGCGGAACCGGCGGCGCTTCCGATGGCGAGACCTGCGAGGAAGACCGCGAGGATCAGAGAAAAGATATAGACCGTCGCGAGCATCAGCATGCCGAGCAGCCGTGTCCAGACTACTTCGGCGCCGAGTGCCGTGGCGCCCGAAAGGGCGATCGTCAGGTAGACTGGCCAGTCGCTGCGATGGACGGTCAGCGCGACCTGCGGGTTCAGAAGCTACCGGATCGGGCCCAACCGGTTCTGCGATCGACCAGGCGTACGCTGACAGCCGCGACGACGAGGTTGATGGCCACCGCAACATAGGTCGCCGTACGCCATATTGAAAACGCGCAGCAGATAGAAACCGGCGAGCAAACATCCGATTACCGCGCCGGCGGTATTGCCGCCATAAAGCATGCCCCACGAAGACACGCCGCTCGCAGTAGCCCTGGTCCAGCGAACGATGGCCGGCAGTGAAGCGCCCATCAGAATAGTAGGAGGCAGCATGCAGACTGCGGCAAGCAGGCCGCGGAGCAGCATTCCAGGCAGACCGTGTTCGGCACCAGCGACGTAGACCCTGTCAAGGTACGGAAGACTGACCTGCACCACAACGGCGAAGAAGGCAATGCCAACTTCCAGAGCGGCGTAGACACGAAACGGGTGCTGACTCCATCGGATTCGCGGAAACCAGAGGCTGCCGATGCACAAGCCGCCCATAAAGGTGGCAAGCAGGATTCCGAGGGAAACGGACGTGGACCCGATGGCTAATTGAAGACTCTGGTACCAGACGACTTCATAAATCAGCGCGGAACAGCCGCTGGCGGCAAACAGCAGGATTAAAAGGGGCAGTTGATCAGAACTCCGAACCGTGTAGAGTAACACGGTTCGGAGTTGACGGACTGTAAACAATCATCAATACGCGCGCGTGGTTCCGGCTGTGCTGCCGACGTTACTCTGTTCGCTGTCGCGCAAGGTACGGACCTGATTGTGCGTGGTCTGAATCTCCCTGTATTGGCGTTCGATAACACGGCGGATGTCGCCTGGAAAATCTTTCGCAAGAGCCTCGCGGAAATTGCTGAGCGCCGAATCTTCACCGCGCTCCGCTTCCACGAGAACCGCATGGTCGTCATTGCCTGTCACCGCGGATTTGAGGCCGATCCAGCCGCGGTGGATTGCGCCTTCGGTCGAGCCGGAAGTAGAAGGTTCGCCGCCGATCGAAGTAACCTCGCTCTGCAGCTCGCTTGCGAAGCGAGCACGTTCGCCCGCCCATGTCTGGAACTGCGATCTGAGCGAAGTGTCCTTCACTTGCTCGGCCGCGGTACGAAAACCTTCCTCACCGTCTTTGAGCGTCTCAATGAGGTTGTTTAATGTGGAGCGGATATCACCTGTATCGTTTGCCATATCGGTCACCTTTCACCGATTGATGAAGCAGGTTTAATACCGAATTCAGCGAATGCCCGAATGCATTCGCGGGCCTGGCTCCTGGGAAGCGAGAATACCGGCTTCGGCCGTCGAGGAGTTCGTTCCAGCGCGTCTCGATCACGCCGATTTTGCCCGCCAGCTTCAGGAAGATCTGGTAATGCCCCAGTTCAGAGGAATGCAGCGCTTTATAGAATGATGCGAGTTCGTCGTCTTCGGCGGTGGCTGCGAGGACTGAGAAGCGTTCACAGGAGCGCGCCTCGATGAGCGCCGAGACCAGCAGGAGGTCAACAATTTCTTCCGCCTTTCCCTTTCGAACAAGAGCGCGGAGTTCATTTGCGTAAGGATTCTTGTGAGAACGTTCGAGTCTTGCTCCGCGTCGAAGGATGAGCCTTGTGACCTGGGCGAGATGCGCCGCCTCATCCCGCGCGATGCTGGTCATCGCCTCAACCCAGCCGGTGACCCACTCTCCGGGCCAGCGCGCGAGCAGGTCGAGCGCGTTGGTGGCCGCCTTCTTTTCGAGGTAGGCGTGGTCCTTCAGCAATTTGATCGGCTCTGCGAGGACGGCATGGCCCCACTCAGGCGGCGTGATGGAGCGCAACGGCAGCGTCATATGAGATCGGCGAACGACTTCCGCAGTTTATAAAACCAGGCGTGCCCGAGCAGAAAAATGGCTGCGGACGCGAGGGCAAGCCAGCCGAGCGATGTCCAGTCCGGCGGGGAGGTTTCGAGCAGGACCGCGCGGTAGGAATGCACCAGAACAAAGATGGGGTTTTTCCGGAGCAGGACGGCGGCGAACTTCGGGAGATTCTTTTCCGGGTAGAAGATCGGAGTGATGAACATCAGGACCGTCAGAAGATAACCGATGATCTGGCCGAGGTCGCGCGCGAACACCCCCATCGCGGCGAGGAACCAGGAGACGCCCGCCGTCAACAGAACCTGCGGGATCACGATGAGCGGAAGATAGACGAGAGTCCACGGTACGTGCCGCCTGATCAGAAGCAATGCAATGACGTAGAGGATGAGACCGAAGAACTCAGTCACGAGCCCCGAGACCACGACGTTCATCGGCAGCGTCTCAACCGGGAAGACAAGCTTCTTGATGAAGTTCCGATGCTCCACCATGATGAACGGGGCGCGGCCTGCGGCTTCGCTAAAGGCGAGCCAGGGCAGCATTCCCGCAAGGAAATAGAGCGCGAAGACCGGTCTTACCGGGGTCATTGCCGAACTTTGTATCGAGCACGATTCCGAAGACGAAGAAATACGTGAGCATCAGGAGCAGAGGGTTCAGCACCGCCCAGAATGCGCCGCCGAACGAGCCTGTGTAGCGGCTCAGGATGTCTCTGCGGACCAGCGTCCGGATCAGGTTGCGATTTCCCCAAATGGACTGGAAAGGCAGATAGAACGCGCGCCCGGCGGCGCGGCAAAGCCGCCTGATCCGGATCGAGCGCATGTCCGCAATTCGCCATCCCTTTAGCCTTGTTGCTCCCGATTCGCTCACGGTGACATCGATCAGGAGAAACGGCCAGCCTTGCTCATAGAGCCATGAGACGTGTTCCTGCAGGGCGGAGACATAGATGGCGTAATCGCCCGGTTCCGGCGGAGTCGCAATGCGGAATGCGAAAACTTCGCTGTCACCCGGTAACAGATTCAGCGGCAGCCGTTCGCCATCAATTACGAGAGTGCTTGTTGGGTCGTCAAAGAGGTGGTAGCCGACCGCCCACCCGTCTTCGGATCGCCACGGTTGTGCCGACCGATTCCGCAGTTCGGCGCGCACCGTCAGCGTGCTGTCTTCAAGTGAGACGACGCAGTTGCCCCAAATCTCAGGCATAAAGCCAGGCAGGCCAGCGGTCCTTCACCGGACCGGACTTCCGCCCCACCGCGTATATTCCGTCGCCCCGCAGATTGTGGCTGAGTGAATAACGTTCCAGCAGATGCGTCACCCAGCCGAATTCAGGATGAGGTTCATCCAGGAATTCGCCGGTTTCCAGCTTGCACCAGATCGAACCCCGAACCGGTGAGCAGATGCTGAATTTCCATGGGAACGTATTCGCGGTTATGCCGCGCCTCAGCCTCTTCGCCCTGCTTCCGCGGACGTATGTAGGCGGGGAAGAACGCGGGATGATAGCCGAGCAGGACGGCCGAGATGGCACGCAGCGACCCGATGTTGGGAGTTGTTAGAACAAGGTGGCCGCCGGGTTTGAGAATGCGGTTGATCTCGCTCATCATGTGCATCGGGTCTTCGAACAGATGCTCGATCAGTTCGCAGCAAAGCACGGTGTCGAAGGACTCGTCGCGGTATGGGTAGATATGCTTTTCGGCATCGAAATGGTCGATGTCGCATTCGAAGAGTTCTCCCGTTTCTGAGACGATGGCTTTGCGGTCGACCCGGCCCTCCGGCCCGTAATAGCAGCCGCGCACGGTTCCGTACCCAAGCTGTGAACTTCAGCGCGGGCGTGATCTGCATGTAGGCGCCCATTTCAAGGATCGATTTCGACTCATCGCCCGCAGGCGTGATTTCGAGCGTATGGACGAACCGCGACTTGTGGATGGCGGCGTAATTCAGGCTGACTGGATCTACCCACTCGGCGATGGCCTCGCGGTTCGATCGCTTTCGACGAAAACCGGTTCCGGAGCCGGCGCTGGCGATCTGCTGAACGTCGGCAGCTCAGCGCCGCAAACTTCAGCCAGGAATTCGGCATAGCGGCCGGCGACTGTGCTCCAGTTGCATTCGCGTTCCACCCATTCCTTTGCGCGGGCTCCCATGGCGCGTGCGAGATCCGGGCCGCGAAACCAGAGTGTTCAGATACTCGAAGATCAGGTCTTCTTCTTCCGGGCCGAGCGGGAACTTTCAGGCAGATGTCGTCGGGCAGTTCTGAGAATGAGCCGATATCGGTGACGATCACCGCCTTCCCCAGGCCAAGCGCGCGCTGCAGACTGCCGGAAGTTTCGCCGACTGTGGGATAGCGAAGATTCAGGATGATGTCGCAGGCGCCCATGTACTCGACGAACTTCTTCGATCGGCGCAAAGCCGATCACGCGGACATGCTCCCGAAGCCCGAGCGTTGCGGATCAGTTGTTCAACCGGGAACTCAGGATGCGGTTCACCCACCAGAATCATCCGGACGCGCGGGTCGAGCTTCACCAGGCGTCGCAGGGCCCGCAGCGATTCCGCGATGCGCTTATACGGCTTGAGATAACCGAAGGCGCCGATCAGCGGCGTGGCTTCGTCGAGGCCCAGCAGTGTGCGGGTGGCGTTGCGATCCGTGTGCGGGAATCCACGCGCCGTGCGGAATGGTGGCGATCGGACCGTTGAAACCCTGAGATCGCATCTCGCGGGCGACGAATTCGCTGTGAACGATCACGCCGCGCGAGCTCTCGAGCAGACGCCGGGTCATGGGCACGCCATCGTAATCGGGTCCCGATTTCGAGGCGCCGGACACGCTGGGCGAATGCGAGCGCCTGCGCGCCGCCGTTGAATTCGCATTCGGCCACGTAGCGTCCCAATCGCCGCGCATGATGGTCAGGTGCGCCAATAAGGTGGTGCAGATTCGCTTCGTGCATGACGACCACGCCGGGATGCCGGAGGGCGGTCTCGTAGACGAAATCGTGGTGCGGATTATTGCCGAGATGGTACAGCGCGATATCGAAGAGCGTTGGATCGAACGCTTTTTCGGCGGTCGCGAAGACCTGACGTCGGCGTGCTTCGCCATCTCTGCAACCAGCGCTGCGGAGTAATCGGCAATCCCGCTCTTCGATGGCGGCATCGGAGAGAAAAACGCGACCCGCAAACGATTCAGCGGACCAGCTCCATCGAAAAGCTGCCCATCGGCAGGGGAACTTTGATCAGCAAGAGGCGTACGGGCGGCATCGCGGGCGAAATAGATTTCAAACTGCACGGAGGATGACGGCCCTTTGACGCTGCAGACAACCTTGTCGGATTGCTCCTGCTTCTCACCGACCTTGATCATCGGGGCGCCGACGTACTCGAACGCGCATCTCATACAAGCCGCCGAACAGGATCTGCTGTGCCGGAGGAACGCGTCCCTGCCCCAGTTCGCGGCGGGAATAAAAGAGGAACGCGAGGGCATCTTTCATGCAGTCCGGAACGGCGAACTCGCTCTTCCCGCCCCCGTGCCGTGGTGACACGCTCTACCGTCGCATGAGAACGGTCGATCGTTTCCTTCTCGCCGCCCTTGTGAGTTCCGTGGAGAAACTGGCGGGTGAAATCCATGCTGCAAAGGTCAGGGTTTGCGTTGGAAGTGTAGGCGTCCTTCACGGAAAACCCGGGAATTCCCGCGTCGATGGTGAACTCGAAATTCCAACCTGCGGCAGCGTGTTTGGCGCGCAGGTGCGCCTCGCCAAGACTGAGACCGCTCGGCCAGTTGATCGAGTAGTTGAGGCTTTCGTCCGTAAATGGAAAACCGTTAAGCGGCCCGGCGGCGAAGCCATTCAGCGCGGTCGAGAGCAGAATCGGGAAAAACAAAGCCAATTTCATCGTTTACGGTGGGTCCCGGCCATTGCGGACGACGCGTTGCCTGACGGCTGGGCCGCCGTGCTCAGTCACGACCTCGCGATAAACGTCAAGTGTGGCGCGCGCGCTTTTGCGCCAGCTGAATTTGGCGGCCTGCTGCACTCCGAGACGCTCCATGCGGCCGCGGAGTTCCGAATCGAGCAGGATGTCGGCCATGCTTCGTTTGATATCGTCCACGTCATTCGGATTGAAAAGCAGTCCGGCGCCATCGGCCACTTCCGGCATTGCGGAAGTATTCGAACAGGCAACTGCGCGGCCGCACGCCATGGCTTCGAGAATGGGAAGGCCGAACCCTTCGTAGAAGGACGGGAAAACGAAGCAATCGCAGGCGTTGTAAAGCTGCAGGAGTTCGTCGTCACTGACGAAACCGGTGAAGTGGATGCGATCGGCGAAACCGGAAGTTTCGGCAGCGTCGCGGACTTTGGGAGTGAACCACGTTTCCTTACCGGTGAGGACCAGGTGATGCGTCAGTTGCGGGTAGGCGGTCAGCAGCTTCGAAAAGGCCGCGATGAGGCCGATCTGGTTCTTGCGGGGCTGCAGGTCGCCGACAGAGAAGACGAAAGGTTCGGCAAAACCAAGTCGGGTTCGAACCGCGTTTTTCGCTTTGTCTCTCCCGATCGGGCGGAATTCGATGATGCGCCGCGTTGGGCACGACGCGGACCTTGTCGGACGGCACGTCGTACGCGCGCAGGATTGCGTCCCGGGAGAACTCGCTGACAGTAAGAATTTTAGCGGCGCGCCGGACAGTCTTCGCGACGGTATAGCGGAGCTGAGCGCCTCGGACGCCGGGGAAATACTCCGGATGCTCGATGAAACTGACGTCATGAACAGTCACGACCACCGGCGCGTTGCCGAGCAGCGGAGCCGTGTACTGCACGTGCAGCAGATCAGGGTGATCGCGGCGAACCAGACGGGCGAGATCCCAGCCGAGCCGGACGTAAGGATTAGCGGAGACCTGCCGGATGTGGAAACGCTCGGGGTATCCACCGTTCTGCGGCGGGTTCTGACACGTAGGCGAAGAATTCCGATTTCCGGTCCAGTTCGGCGAAAGCGAGCAGCAGGCTTCGCACGTACGTTTCGTTGCCGGTCAGATGGCGGCCAATAGCATGTGCGTCAACGGCGAAGCGCATTCGATTCTTCAGTATATCGATTGGAGGATTCGGTCCAGTTGTTCCCTTGCCGCCGACCAGGTGTACCGCTCCTCAAATGTATGACGCCCGAACTCGCCCAGGCGTTGACGTCCGATTTGGTCATTCGTCAGACGCAGGATGGCGGAGGTGAAAGCGTCCGCATCGGCAGCCAGAACAATGTTCCGGCCATCCTGAACCTCTAAACCCTCGGCGGCCAGTGGAGTTGCTACAACGGCGCGGCCGGCGGCCCAGCCTTCGAGAATTTTGATTCGGGTTCCGCTGCCCGTTCTGAGTGGCGCAACTACTACTTGCGCTGCTGCGATCTCGGGCATGGTTTCTTCCAGCGGGCCGGTTGTATCGATGCCGGAGTTGGGAGGCAGGAGCCCTCGCAGAAATCTATCGCCGCGGCCGACAAGCCTGAGCCTCAGGTGGGGGGCGGCAGCCCGGATCTTCGGCCACATATCGCCGACGAGAAATCGAACGGCGTCGATGTTCGGGTGGTATTCAAAGTTGCCTGAAAAGACAATCCAGGGCTGCTCAGTCACAGTTGCGTTCCGCATCTCAGGCAGTGCGTTGGGGTAAACACCGACGGTGCTGCCTGGCGCGATGTCTAAGACCTGCGCAGCGTCGGCGTCAGAGGCCGCGAGCAGCAGGGAGTAGCGGGGAAACCAGGCGGTCTCGAGTTTCCGGTACATACGGGCGAAGCGCATATGTCCGGCTCCGACAAGGCGGCCTTCCACGGATGCGCAGCGCCCGTGCAATACAGATTCAATGTTGTGAAGGTCGAGAACGGTTCGGGTGCAGGCTGGGGCGATTTGGTCGAGGTATGGCGCGCACCAGAAATGCTCCACAACCCCCAGATCGTAGGAGCGGCCTTTTACCGCTTCGGAAACCAGGCTGCCCAGGCCCCCCAAGCGGTCGATCAGCGGGGGCACACCTCGAAGAATTCTGCCGGCATTCCGAAGATACCGGGCCGCAGTCCGCCTTGAATGAGCGGGCAGTGGGATAACTGTCTGGGACCGAACCAGACCCGCCGGGAGTAACGCGGGCTGACCGCTTTCCGAGATTAGGATCAGATCGACTTGAGCGAAGCGCGCAAAGTAGTGCAGGAGCGACGCAGTCCGGTAAGCGCCGCCGCCGTGGAGCGGATAGGGCGCTTCGGGCGCGAGCATCAGGACAGACCGGATCACGCGCCGGCACCAGCGAGTTCAGCGTAAATGGCGCGTGTCTGACGCGCGGTGTTCCGCCAGGAAAAGGCAGACGCTCTGGCGAGGCCGGCGCGTCGAAGATCGGAGCCGAGTTCGGACTTGGAGGCTATAGCCCGCATTAAACCGGCCACTTCCGAGGCATTTGCGGCCTGGAGAGCGGCCCCTGCGGCGACCTCGGTAACGGCCGGATCTTTCGAAGTAATCACCGGGCAGCCGCATTGCATAGCTTCGAGCACCGGCAGCCCGAAGCCTTCATAGTGTGTAGGGTATACGCAGGCGAGCGCGTTCGAATAGAGGCGCGGCAGTTCGCTGTCGGGAATCTCGCCGAGAATTCTCAGCCCTTCAGACTCTGAAGGCGGGATGAAGCCGGACCGTACCCGGCCGGCGATTACAAGATCGGCGCGAGTGTCCGAACGCGTTGCTCGCCACGCCTCGATCAGGGCGGGAATGTTCTTGCGCGGTTCAAGAGTGCCGACGAACAGAAAATACGGCCGCTCCGGAGGAGGAGCTTCGGGCGGGGCCGGTTTAAACGCGGAAGAGGCTGCGAGCGGCACGGCGCGGACGGTGTCCGGGCGGACATGAAAACGATCGATCACTTCTTTGCGGACCGCTTCGCTGACCGTAAGGATCACGGTCGCGCGGCCTAACCGAATCAGCCAGGGAGTTCGTCGGCGGACCCTTTCAGCGCCATTGTGCCAGGCCGGGTCGCGCCAGGGCGAAAGATCGTGGATGGTGAGAATGGCAGGCGTGTTCCCCAGGTAAGGGACTTCGAAGTTGGCGCCGTGGAACACCTGTGCGCCGGAGTTTCGGATCGCTTTGCGGACCCCGTGCAGCCACCAGCGTCGTCCCGAAGCGGGCCACCTCGTGAGGTTGCGGGGCGCACCTGCCGGCGTGTCGAACGGCTGATCGGACAGGAGCGAATACATGTCGTCCGGGAACTCCGCCGCGAGGGCAAGAGAGAGCTCAGTCACATAACGGACGAGGCCGCCCGAAGATAAGATCAGGGGCGTCGCGTCGAGGGCCACATTCAAGCCGGATCCGGACGCTTCATTTATGCTGCAGTTCCCAATCGTAATTCAGGGTTGGGTGGTTGTGGGGAATGCGGCCTTCGTCGGCCGGATCGTAGAAGCGGTCTGTCGCGTAGATCAGAACGGATGGCGCGCTGCCGATTACCTTGTATCCGTGCGCAATGCCCGGAGGGATCAGCATCTGCCATGGCCGTAAGGTTCCGACGTAGATGGTATTGCGGGCGCCGAACGTGGGGGATTCGGGACGCAGGTCAGCAAGGACCACCTGCAGCAGTCCCACGGCGGGCGTCCAGCAGTCCGTCTGATGCTTATGGATGTGGAACGCTTTGATGATTCCGGGGTAGTTGAAGGCGGCCGAAATCTGCGTGGTCTCGTGGGGAAACTGCGCTGCGAGGCCACGCCCCATGCGCTGCACTTCGAGGAAGTAGCCGCGATCGTCCGGCCACAAAGAAAGCGGAGCGCACTGAACGCCGCGGATCAGTTTGGGGGAGTCGGGGGACAGAATGACGTCGCCAATGCCCTTTTGGACAGGGCGTCAGATTTTCAATCATTCGGCGGCTGCCTCGGCAAATTCGGGGCGGCTTCGATGGACCAGGTTGGCGGCACGGAGCAATGAATCGAAGGTGCCGGCGTCGGTCCACCAACCATCGAGGAACGAGAATTCCATGGTGCCTTCGCGGATGTAGGCGTTGTTTACGTCGGTGATTTCAAGTTCGTTGCGTTTCGAGGGATTGCAGGTCTTGATCTTGTCGAACACGGTGGCGTCGTACATATAGATGCCCGTGACCGCACAGTTCGATTTAGGCCGGTTGGGCTTTTCCTCGATGCCGACGATGCGTTCGCCCTCAAACTCAGCAACGCCGAAACGTTCGGCATCGGGAACTTCCTTGAGCAGAATGCGGGCGCCGCGCTCCTGTGTGCGGAAGGCTTCGGCGGCGCCCCGGATGCTCTTTTCGATGATGTTATCGCCAAGCACAACGCAGACCGGCTGGCCGTCGGCGAAGTGCTCGCAGAGGCCCAGAGCCTCGGCAATTCCTCCTTCGCCTTCCTGGTAGGTGTAGGCGATGTGCTTGAGCCCGAACTGCTTTCCGTTGGCCAGCAGCCGCAGGAAATCGCCCGAGTTTTTGCCGCCGGTAACTACCATGATGTCGCTGATCCCTGCATCCACAAGCGTTTGGATCGGATAGTAGATCATCGGCTTGTCGAAAATCGGGAGCAGGTGTTTGTTGGTTATTTTCGTGAGTGGAAACAGCCTGCTGCCGGTCCCGCCCGCGAGTACGATGCCCTTCATATGAAAACAATAGGATACTGACTTCACATGCACCAATACAAATGGGATGCGATTACCGAAGAACAACTGAATGCGCTTACGAGCAGAAAGGCGATTCATACGGAGCAAATGACCATCGCCAGGCTGCGCCTGCGGAAGGGTTCGATTGTGCCGATGCACCACCACAGTAATGAACAGGTAACGATGCTGGAATCGGGAGTGTTGCGATTTGAGGTCGCCGGCGAAGAGGTGGTGTTGCGGGCTGGCGACGTGCTTCGGATTCCTCCGGATGCGCCGCACATGGTTGAGACGCTCGAGGATTCGATGGCACTGGATCTGTTTACACCACGGCGCGAAGACTGGATTCGGGGGGACGATGCGTATTTGCGGGGCGGCGGGGCGGAGTCGGACCGTTAGCGTTCAACCGGCGGCAGATGGAAGGCGGCTTCGTCCAGTAATTCGTGAATGCGCCGGAGGTGATGGTCGTCGTGTTCCGCAACGAAATACAGATGATCGAGCAGGCGCATCGGTGTTTTGAGCCTCGGGTGCAGCAATGTGCGGGCGAGGAGCGTTGGAGGCAGAGCGCTTAATCGGCCCAACATCGACTCCCGCAGGGCGCGAAACGCGGCCAGAATGTGTTCGGGATTCCGGCCATTGTGGTTTGCTTCATGTGTTTTCGTTTGGTGAGATCGGCTGGAGTGAGTTCGGCGGAGCCGTTGACATAATCGTCGAGGCGGGCGATCCATAGTTCTTCGAGATCGAGCAGGTGTCCGGCGTGTTCCTGGGGCGACCAACCTTCAACGGGGCGCTGAGTGAGGAGTTCACGTCGCGGACGGTCCCGGAGTGCGTGTTCAAGTTTGGCCGGAGTGGCGTTGAGACGGGACAGAAGTTGCGGGAACTGTTCGGGCGACAGGGAGAAGTCGAAGGATCTCCTCCCGCCGGGGTCACCCTTACTCCCCGACCAGCGGTTCCGTACATTCAATTGTCAAAGAGGCCGGATCGCCGAACATCCACCCGCGATGCGCACCCGAGATTGACTTCCGGAAGAAGTGTCTCATTGCCGAGGACGGCTAAAGGGTCCACGGGATGGAAGTTGAACCAATGGAACGAATATAATGGCTGGCTACGCGTAAATCGCGGTTCGGTTCTGAATCGGCACCCAGTGAACACGTGTTGCCGAATCGCGAAGGCGTATGCGTCAGGCAGGCGTAGTCCGCGTGTGGACCGCAAGCCGTCTCGAGACTTTGACGACAAGGCTACATTCAACCGGCTTCATCCTATCGCTCCGTTTTGCCGCACGTCAGGAAGGATGTCGCGCAGAAGATGGACGGTATCATTGCGCCAGTTGCTTCCACGTTGCCGGTGGTGCGGCCCAGCTAACCACTCCAAAGCGTCTATATATCTGATTAATTCGAGGAAGGTGGTGCGCCCGGCATGATTCGAACATGCGACCTTCTGGTTCGTAGCCAGACGCTCTATCCAACTGAGCTACGGGCGCGCAACAAAGTCATTATAACCTAGGGGGTTGGCCGTTCTCATTGGAATCCATCCTGTGGTTGAGGCGTTGCGGGCGCGGCGTCCGCTGGAGCGCGTATTGATTGCCAAGGGCCTCGCGGGGCCCCGCATTCAGGAGGTAATCGAACTGGCGCGGAGTGCGGGGACTCCTGTTCGTTTTGAAGATCGGGGGGCGCTCGACCGCCTATCCGCCGTGAAATCGCACCAGGGCGTGATTGCGATCGGGTCGGAGAAGAAGTATGCGGAACTGGAAGATGTGGCGCCGCATTCGAAGCTGATCGTCGTGCTCGACGGGGTGGAAGATCCACATAATCTGGGGGCGATTGTCCGGACGGCCCATGCCGCGGGCGCGGGCGCGGTGGTTATTGCGGAGCGCAGGGCTGCGGGGCTGACCGAAGTGGTGGCGAAGTCGGCGGCCGGGGCACTCGAGCATTTGCCCGTCGTGCGCGCTGTGAATATAAACCAGACCCTTCGAAGTTTGAAGGACATGGGGTATTTCGTATACGGCCTCGATGAGCGCGGCGAGACCGATTACAACAAGGTCAACTGGCATGAGCGGTCGGCCGTGGTCATGGGGGGCGAGGGAAAAGGGCTGCACGACTTAGTGAAGAAGAACTGCGACCAGCTCGTGCGCATTCCGATGGCCGGGAAGATTGCATCACTGAACGTGTCTGTAGCGACAGGTGTTGTGTTGTTCTCCTGGGCGGCCAGACACGAGACCTGAGGCACAATGGTTTCGGTGAAACAAAACAGCGCGTACCGGGCGAAGATTTTGCTGGTCGACGATAACCCGGCGAATCTGCTTGCGCTGGAGGCCGCGCTGGACGGCCTGGATCAGGAACTGGTCAAGGCGTCGTCAGGGTTCGAGGCGCTGCGGCACTTGCTCGAGCACGATTTCGCGGCGATCATTCTCGATGTGAAAATGCCCGAGATCGACGGGTTCGAGACTGCCACGCTGATAAGGGCGCGCAAACGGTCCGAACATACGCCCATTTTGTTTCTTACAGGGTTTCAAAACGAGGAGCACCTGTTTCGCGGGTACGGGCTGGGCGCGGTCGATTTCCTTTTCAAGCCCGGTGGTGCCTGAGATTCTGCAGGCAAAAGTGAGCGTCTTTGTCGAACTAAGCCGGAAGGCCGCGTTGCTCGAAGAACAGGCCGAACAGATCCGCGTGCTGAACGCGGGTCTGGAGGAAAAAGTTCAGCAGCGTACAGCCGAGTGCAGGCTCGCGATGCAGGAAGCCGAGAGCGCACGAAAGGCCGCCGATCTGGCTAACGATGCCAAGAGCCGGTTTCTGGCGAGTATGAGCCATGAACTGAGGACGCCTTTGAATGCGGTAATCGGTTACAGCGAAATGCTTGAGGAAGAGGCGGAGGATCGAGGCGCGGCGGATTTCGTGCCGGATCTGCGGAAGATCAGGCGTGCGGCGGGCCATCTTCTGCAACTGATCGACAATGTGCTGGATCTTTCGCGCATTGACGCAGGCCGCATGGACCTGACTATAGAGGCATTCGATGTACGCCAGATGGTGGAGGATGTGGTAACAACGGCTTATCCGCTGATGCAGCGGAACGGCAATACGCTCGAGTGGAGTTGTCCGGAATCGATTGGACAGATGAGTTCAGATATGACGAAGGTTCGGCAGTGCATGCTGAACCTGCTTTCAAATGCGGCGAAGTTTACGAATCGCGGGACGGTGGAAGTACGGGTCTGCAAAGAAGCGGACGTGGTTGTTTTTTGCGTGAACGATTCTGGCCGCGGCATGACTGAGGAACAGGTCGGACGACTTTTTGAACCTTTCACCCAGGTACACACAGACGGGGGTACCGGAGGCACGGGCCTCGGTCTGGCAATCACAAGACGCCTGTGTCACCTGCTGGGCGGAGACATAACGCTCGAGAGCGCGCCCGGGAAGGGGTCGAAATTCCGAATTACCCTTCCCGTGGCCACCGAATCTAGTGATTATGAGTCAGCCGGTCATACACAAAGCCTGCCCCTGCCCCGCTGACCGCGCCGAGCGCCGCGCCCTTACCGCCTCCAGCAATGCCACCGATCAGCGCGCCGGCGCCAGCTGTGCCCGCGACGATTTCGACTGAATGGGTCTTCGAGCGGCCGTGATGATAGACCGGGCGTTCTTCATAGACTGTGCGAGTGCCGTATCGCCTTTCGTTCGAGTATGTAGCAGGGCGATTCTCGTAGACAGTGCGGCCGTCTGAGTAAACAGTGCGTCCATCTGAGTAGACGGTGCGGCCATCGGAGTATACGGTACGGCCGTCCGCGTACGTGGTGCCTGCATCGCTGTACTGCCGGCCTTCCTGTTGCTGGTAAGCGACGGGCTGACTCTGCCGGATGTAGACGGGGCGTTGCGTGCTCGAATAGTACCCATCGCTCTCGAGCATTTCTGACTGTGGCCGGGAGCCGGAGGTGTACATGGCCGGCGGCGCCGGATACGGACTCTGAGGGTTCAGAGACGGATCGAGCGGGGCAGCGAGCGTGGAAGCGGGTGCCTGGGTATTCGACCGGTGCATCAGCCCGGCAGCGGCAAGGGCGCACACGGCGACCAATGCCACGATGACAATCATTGTTCTCGAGTTATGAACGTACATATAAAGCCCTCCTGAAAAAGCTCAATAAGTGTTAAGCGTTTCGAATGCCAAACTCATAGTGCGGCGATCTGGTAGTAAAACTGCTTACATGCTGTTCGTTATGAGATATCCGCCATGCATGATGTTCATTTTGCTGCCGTTGCTGCTGACTTCGGGGTGCAATGTGAATGGAACCGGACTACATCCGATACTGAGCAACGGGCGGTACGGTTTTATCGACCGATCAGGCAAGGTGACGATTCAGCCGCAGTTTGAAAACGCCGGTGAGTTCTCGGACGGGCTGGCGCCTGTCCAGAGCGGAGGGAAGTGGGGTTATATCGACACGACGGGGAAGCTGTCTCTCGCTCCGCAGTTCGACATGGCGGACCCGTTCGCAACCGACGGGCTGGCGATGGTCGGGATCGCGGGGAAACTCGGTTTTATCAAGAAGAGCGGACAATTCGTGGTGAACCCGACGTATGCAGGCGCCGGGCATTTTGGAGACGGGCTGGCGCCGTTCACATCGGGCGAGCGTTGGGGTTATATCGACGAGAAGGGCGCTATTGCGATCAATCCTCAATTCGATGAAGCCGCGCCGTTTTCAGAAGGCATGGCGGTGGTCCGGGTTGGAAATCTGCATGGATATATCGACAAATCGGGCAAGCTTGCCATTAATCCTCAGTACCAGGTTGCGGGAGACTTTCACGAAGGACTGGCGGCAGTGAAGATGGCGAATCGGTTCGGCTTTATCGACAAGTCAGGCAAAGTGACGGTGCAACCGCAGTTCGACGGGGCGGGTGATTTCAGCGACGGTTTGGCTGTGGTTGTGATGGGTCAGCGATTCGGGTACATCGGCAAAAGCGGGAAGTTTGAGATCAACCCCCAATTCGAACGCGCAGGTACATTCCAGGGCGGACTCGCGCCGGTTTGGGTGAACGGGCGCGAGGGTTACGTCAACAAAGACGGAAAATACATCTGGAACCCTACGGCTTAGGTGGGTTTGGGTCCATGGTCATTCTGAAGACGCCGGAACAATCGGCGTCGAGGAAGCGGATCTTAACGTTGACTCCGATGCCGGGGATGGCACGATACAGCCAGTCGTAGTAGGCGCTGGCTTTGGCGCTACAGTCCAGGTGCGCATCGATTTCATCCGGGGGCCCGTAAACGATATAGATGCGGCCGAGGTCGGTTTTCCATCCGGGAACACCCGCACTGAACCGATCGTTGGCATAGGCTACGCGGCGGTAGTGCTCTTCTTTGAAGCCGGGCCCGCGGAACTCCCAGAACTGCTGGACGAAATGCTCGCGCTCTTCGTCGGTTGCAAGATTGTTGAACGCAGCGCGTTCGCGATCGGAGATGAGGTAGACCACATCTTCCTTCAGCCATTTTTGCCATGGTGATAACTGCGGAACTGCCTGCCGGGTCTGGAAAAGCGTGTGCGGGGGCCGGGGCAGAACAGCGGCTACCGCAACGCATGAGAGAGCCACGAACGCCAGCGAGATGAAAGGCACCGGGGCCAGACGGGGGCGCGGGGCGAGCACGCGGCGGATGCGGGTTGCAAGATCGCCGCCCGAAGCGGCCTGGGCGGTTCGCCAGCGGTTGCGCTCCAGCGTGGCGAGGGTGATTGCGTATTCTTTCGGGTCTGCATGGAAGGCAAGCACGGCGTCATCGCAGCAGTTCTCGCGTTCTGCCCGGAGCACGGCTGAAACCCACCACACTGCAGGGTGATAAAAGAGCAGACCTTCGACAGTGGTTTGCAGGAGGTTCACCAGATAGTCGAAACGACGGATATGGGACAGCTCATGGACGAGCAGGTGTTCCATCTGATCGGCTGGCAATCCGGTCAGGAGACCGGCGGGAAAGAGAATGGCCGGGCGGAGGAAGCCAATCACGACCGGGACGTCGACGCGGGTGGATTCGAGGAGTGTGACGGCAGTGCCAATGCGCAGGGTAGAGGAAATCCGGTTCATTCGTTCTATGCACCAGCCGGGAACATCCGCGGATGCTGAGTGGCGAATTGCGCGGACGGTTAGCCAGCTTCCGAAGCCGCGGACGTAGAGGAGGCAAACACCCGCGATCCATAAAGGAACGTACCACTGGATGAAGGCGTCAATCAGCGGACTGGCTGAGTCGACGCCCGCCGCGAGCCCGGAGGTCGGCTCGAAAGCCGGTGGCGCAGACAGAGGGAAGTGTCCGAAGCGCGGCGGCAGGACGAGAAGAAACGTGATCGCAAACGCAACCGGCATGGCGAAGAAGAGCACGCAGGCGAGCCGGTAGCGGGTTCGGGACTGCGTACGGAAGATTGCGAGCGGCAACGCGAGCAGAGCGCCTTGCCAGAGAAAGTGCAGGAGAGCGTAACCCAAGGCGGTGGTGATGGTGTTCATTTCGACTCCTTTTCGTATTCGTCGAGTAGCTGGCGGATTTCGGCAAGATCGGAGGCCGTCGCTCGTTTGGCTGAAAGGGCTCCCATGAGCAGATTGCGGGCGGAGCCGCCGAAAGCACGCTGGAGCAGGTCGCCGGCAATTTGTTTTTGGGTCCATTCGCGCGGTTTGGTGGCCGCGTAGATATGGGCCCGCTGATTTTCATCGCGACGGACGAGGTTTTTGGCGGCCATGATTTGCAGGGTTTTGAGGACGGTGGTGTACTGAGCGGGGCGGCGGCGCTGAATCTCTTCGTGAACGTCGCGAACGGTGGAGGGCCCGCGATTCCAGAGCACAGTGAGGATCTCGAGCTCCGCTTCGGTCGGGCGCGCAGGGTTCATACGAAGAAATTACTACGAAGCTCTTCGTATGTCAAATCTGTGTTTAGCAATCTGTGTTTAGCGGAGTTGTTCGAGGCGTGCCTGAGCTTTCCGGCTGATATTCGGATTTGGGTCCTGGGCCGCTTGCCGGAGGTGGAGCCGGGCAGATGCCTTGTCGCCCTTGAGGGTGAGGGCGTCGGCCGCATTCAGGTGGGCAAGTCCAAAATCGGGGCGAAGGCGAAGAGCTTCGAGAAATTCCTTTAGTGCGGTGTCGGACTGCGAGCTGCGCGCGAGAAGGGTTCCGAGGAAATTGTGGGCATCCGGCGATTGGGGGTCGGCTTTGACGGCGGCGCGAGCTTGGGCTTCGGCTTCATCGAAACGGTTCAGGCCAGCCAGCGTGACGGCGTAATTGACGTGAACCTCCGCATCGTCAGGCTTGAGGAGCACCGACCTTGCAAAGTACCGGGCGGCACGCGGCAGGTCTCCGCGTATGGCAGTGAGATGGGCGAGATTGCCGAGGGCGTCGGCTGAATCGGGATTGATGCGGAGCGCGGTTTCGAAGGCCTTCTGAGCACCGTCCAGATCTCCCGAAGAAGCCAGAGATGTGCCCAGCATATTGCTGGCTTCAGGCATGTCGGGATCGAGCTCGACGGCTTTGCGGAACGCCTTGAGTGCCTCGGTGTCGTTCGAGGAAGCGAGGTTCGTTAGGCCGAACTGATACCAAAGCAAAGGGTCTTCCGGGGCAACCTCCACGGCGTGCCGGAGCACGGCGGCGGCGCGCGCCCGCTGACCGGCTTCGGTGAGGGCGTCAGCCAGATTGAGCAGGGCGACAGGGGAATCCGGTCTGTGTCTGACGGCTTCGTCGAAGGCGGCGACGGCGTTCTTCGGGTTGCGGACGTTGAGCCAGGCCTGTCCCAGTTCGATCGAGACTTCCGGGCGCGGGGCCTTCTGTTGCGAGACGGCAGCTGCAAGAAGCGGCAGGCCGGCTTTCAGGTTGCTTTTCTGCGTGACCTGCGCGATGGGACCGTAGATCGCATTGTCGCCCGTGAGAGTGCGCGGGTAATAGGGGACGACGGGGCCTCTATACTCGGCCGTGGGTGATTCGTGACGCTCCGGAATGATCACTGTAAGGTCACGGGAAGGGGGAGTTCGCGCAATGTAGTGATCGGTCATAACCGCGTGGACCACGTCTTGAGTGCGGCGCTTCGGCATGTGGCAGGATACGCAATCGGGAGCGGCAGGGTGTGCGGCGGGGAGTGTTTTGTGGCATTGCGCGCAGACGCCGTTGTAATGGAGAGCGGCCTGTTCGGCACGCGGAACGTCGTGCGGGTTATGGCAGGTGGTGCAGGTCATCTGTCCGGCGAGAAAACACTTCGATTTCCGGAGACGGTAGGCGGAGTGGGCGATCTCGAAATCATTGTCATATTTGCTGCCGGGCGCGTGGTCAAAGAAAAGAATGAAGTTGCTGAGAGGCTCAGAAGCGGTTATACGAGAACGGACTGCGGCCATATTTCAGGATGGAATGCGGGAGCTGAAGGCTGGTGGTTTCGAGGTGGCATTGCATGCACACCTCCATTTGGCGGTTGCGGGAGAGGCGCGCGGGATTGAGGATCGCCTGGCGGATGATTTCTGGTTTAACTCCGGCAGTTTGGGCGGCGCGCACGTGGTTCGAACCGGGGCCGTGGCAGCGCTGGCAATCGATGCCTTCGGGAATGGCACCGGAATAGAGCGGCTCAGCGCCGGGCTCGTCGTGATCTGGCGGAATCTTCGGATAGGCGTTGTGGCAGAACATGCACTCGTAAGCGACTGCGCGCGGGGGAAGAGTGTAGGGCAGATCGTGGCCGGGGTTCATGGCCCAGGCGCCGCCGCCTTCCGAGTACCAGGCGAGAGGCAGTTCGATGAGGGCTCCGCGAGGGCTGCGGTGGAGCCAGGTGCGAACGTGGTTGCCCGAGCCCATAACGTAATCGGCTCGGGATTCGCTTACGTCCGTCTCTTTGCCGTCAAAACCGATGCGCCAGCGCCGCTGATAGGTCTCGCCACCGCGCGTTTCCATGGCGTACCAGGTTTGGGATGGCTTGTGATAATAGCGGGTCTGCGGAGTGTCGCGAGGACGGTAGAAAGAGCGGGCCATGCCGGTTTTGGCGTAGGTGTTCGCTATGGCGGTGTGGCAGGTGGCGCACTGACGCGGGTCGACGTAATCGCCCCGTGCGGGAGCCGAGGTTGTTTGGGTCTGGAGGGCGAAAACGAAAGATGCGGCGAGCAGCAGAAACAGACCCGCAACCCAGCGGACATTCACTTTCGCAGTCTAACCCAGGAGTTAACTGACGGCCAATTGAGAGTTCCGCTTTTCGGGGCTGCTTCTAGACTGGAGGTGTGAGCGTACACCAAGAGCGACGGGAAGAACTGGAAAAACACGAGTTCATGATGGGAGTGCCGCGGGGTCGGCTGGCGGTGACGCTGGACGTGCTGACGGACGCGCTGGTGCTGGTGGGACAGCACGGCGTTTATTGCCAGAGCGCGAGGCAGCCGGGGAAGCCCGCGATGGACATTCAACTGATCACGAAATCAATTGTGGACGCGAAGGATCTGATCAGCAGCGTTATGGCTGAGTTGAAAGGCTGACGGCGGCGGCAAGGTCGTGCCTGAGGCTTTGTTCGATGGACAATTTGAGTTCGTCATTGGGCGCGCGGAGCACGGCCGAGGGGTGATATGTCACGATGACGTGCGCGCCGGAGGCGTGGCGATGGACTGTGCCGCGGGCCTGCTGAATGCTTGTCGAACGGCCGAGAACGGATTGCGCCGCGGTAGCGCCGAGACAGAGGATGACGCGCGGGCGAACGACTTCGATTTCGGCGTCGAGCCAGGGACGGCAAGTCGCAATGTGAACGGATGAGGGCGAGCGATGTATCCGGCGTTTGCCACGCTCTTCGAAGCGGAATGCTTTGACGGCGTTAGTAAGGTAAACCGAAGAGCGGTCCACGCCTGCATCGGTCATCGCGGCAGTCAGGACGTTTCCGGCGGGGCCAATGAAGGGACGGCCCTGGCGATCTTCTTCATCCCCTGGCTGCTCACCGACCAGCAGGAGTCGAGCTGCTTCGGCGCCTTCCCCGAACACGGGCTGGGTTGCGTGGCGGCATAGTTCGCAGGCAGTACACTGGTGGACCGATTCGCGCAGATCCGGCAGGGCGGCGTCATGCGGGATGAAGGCGGAAGCCGACGGTGGCTGGTTGCGGACCATCGATGCGACACGGCCCGGAGAGGTGCGGACGAGTTCGGGGATGGTTCGGCTTTCGGGCAGGTCAGCCCAGCGGCGAACCGGCAACTGGGCGCGCATGGCATCGAGATTGAGGCGCGCGGGATTGTAGATGGACGAGTAGTAGGCGCGCCAGAGATCCTCAACCGCGTCTTCGGGAGGCGCTTCGGAGCGCGGCACACCGGGGCCCTGATGAAGCGTTCGACCGTCCCAGAAGACACTTCGGTCTGGAGTGAGGATGGCCCAGTTCATCCCGGCGAAGCGGTCGGTGAAGAAGCGTTCGTTGGCGTCGAGCGTGTGATGGTCGGGCCGGTACCAGGCGACGTATTGCTCTGCGCCATCGTGGTCGACGCGGCGGAAGCGAACGAAGGCGCGCATCTTATAGATATCGAGTTCGACAGCTTTGCGCAGAAGGTTCAGCGCGATTATGTCGTCGTCGGTTTCGATGCGGAGGAGATGTTTGTGCTCGTTCTGAATGCGCCAGGCGACTTTGTAGAGCAGTCCCCAGCGATTGGGATTGCGGTGGCGAGCGACTATTGCTGCCAGTTCGATAAAGGCTTTCGGAAGCGAAACGGAGGCGCTTGCGGATGCGGCACTTTGGGGCTGTTCGACATCGAAAAGGAATTGACGCTCATCGTCGGCCGGTTGCCAGATCAGCGATGAGGGCGGAGTTTTGAGAAGCAACTGGCAGCGGGCGAGATCTCGCCAGTCAGTGAAGCCGTTAACGCGCTGAACGAGAACCGACATCAGAATTCGCCGGTGCGGGCGAGGGCAGGCGCTTCGAAGAGAGACAGTTGTTCCGCGGGACCCGAGAACTGCGCCGGCAGGTGAAGGGAATCAAGTTGACGGGGAGTACTGCCGGCCGCGATTATGAAGGGCTCGGCGCGGCGGATGGGAACGCGCAGTTTGGCGAGGTCGGAGGCGGTGAGGTGGCGATAGCGGCGGATGCTTAGAATGCGTTTCACGTTGCGCCCGCCGAAGCCGGGCACGCGGAGGAGCGCCTCGCGCGGTGCGCTGTTTACGTCAACGGGGAAGAACTCGCGGTGACGTAAGGCCCAGGCGAGTTTCGGATCCATGGTGAGATCGAGATCGTCGTTTGGGCCGGGGGTTAGTTCACCGGCGGTGAAGCCGTAGAAGCGCATCAGCCAGTCCGCCTGGTAGAGACGATTTTCGCGGAGCATGGGCGGGCCGTGGACGGGAAGTTCGGAATGCGCGTGCGGTATGGGACTGAAGGCGGAATAGTAGACGCGGCGAAGCTTCTGATTGCTGTAAAGGCCGGAGGCTTTGGCGAGAATCTGAGCATCACTGCCCGGGGTGGCGCCGACGATCATCTGGGTCGTTTGTCCGGCGGGAGTAAACGTGGATTTCGGCCCCGTGCCGTGCTCTTCGGCGGCCGACTTGAGCTGGTCCATGGAACGCTCGATTGAGATATGCGACTTGGCGGGCGCCAGGCGGTCGAGATCGCGCTGGGTGGGCATTTCGATGTTCACGCTGAGGCGGTCTGCCCATTTTCCGGCTTCGATGAGGAGTTCGCGCGAGACGCCCGGGATACCTTTCAGATGGATGTAGCCCCCGAATTTGCGCTCGACCCGGAGTTTGCGCGCGACGGCTACAAGTTGCTCCATCGTGTACTCGGAGGACTGAATGATGCCGGAACTTAGGAAGAGGCCTTCGATGTAATTGCGGCGGTAGAAATCCATGGTGAGGTTGACGACCTCGTCCACGGTGAAGCGGGCGCGTGGGGTGTCGCTCGACACCCGGTTGACGCAGTACGAACAGTCGAAGGTGCAGAAGTTGGTGAGGAGGATTTTTAGCAGCGATACGCACCGGCCATCCGGGGTGAAACTGTGGCAGATGCCCGTTGAGGTGTTGCCGATGCCACCTTCGGGGCGCTTACGGTCGGAACCGCTGCTGGCGCAGGAGGTATCGTACTTGGCTGCGTCCGCGAGGATTCGCAGCTTGTTCTCTACATCCATAGTAAGTACCTATTATAGCGAACAAACAGCGAAACCAATGGCGCAGATTATTGCGGAACCCAGTGGACGTGGGAGGTGAAGAGGCCGTCAACGAAGCCAATCTGGTAGACGAGGAAGAGTCCGAAAGCAACA
The DNA here is from genome assembly GCA_963840735.1 of Terriglobia bacterium. Classification (GTDB taxonomy): domain Bacteria; phylum Acidobacteriota; class Terriglobia; order Bryobacterales; family Bryobacteraceae; genus BOG-234. The sequence goes on along the minus strand of CAWIZX010000008.1, from coordinate 221,260 downwards.
CTGGCAAGGCCCGACGTAGTGATGAGGTAGCGGTTGATATTGAAGACTTTCCGGGAGGCGTAGACCATGGGCATGGAAATGGCAGCGGTCATGAGCGTCATCCCGACCATCGTGCCGAAGCCGAAGACCAGAAGGTAAAGAGTCGCCCAGAGCGGGCTTCGGATGGTGGAGAGGACGAGGAGTGCGACGGCGGCGGAACCGGCGAGCCCGTGTACCAGACCGATAGCGAGCGGGCGAATTGACTGGTAGAGACCCGAGCGTCCGGCAGGCACTTCGCCGTTCAGGGACAGAGAAGAGTCGGTTGCGCGGAGGTTGTTCCGGGTCAGTTTGCGCCGCTTGATCCAGTCAAGGAGGCCGGTCAGATTGAGGATGCCAAGCAGAATCAGCATCAGGGCGACACAAAACTCCATGGAGAGACCGAGCCGAGGCGGTATCACCAGGCCGAAAACGATGATGGCGGAACCGACGAAGAAGATGGTCAGGCTGTGGCCCAGGCCCCAGAGCAAGCCGATTGAGACGGAGCTTCGGACGGTCCCCTGGCGGCTGACGATTGTGGAGACGGCAACGACGTGGTCGGGGTCTGTGGAATGACGCATTCCGAGGAAGAGTCCGAGCAGAATGACGGTGACGAAGGGGAGGAGCTTGTCGCCTGACGGGAGGCTCTTCCACAGATCCATGGGCGCGAGGGCAGAGGCTGCGATTCCGAGGCCCAGAAAGGACATGAAAGCGGATGAAAAGACGGGAAGATACCTGAGGGCCCTGATGGCAGAGGGTAGGCGCGCGGAAATGGCGCCCTTCGCGGAGACGGTGAAAATGCCGACGATAACCAATACGGCAGCGAGACCGAAGCTGAAGGCGGCGATCAGGAACAGTCCGAAGCCTATACGGTGGAGCGACACCGCGCTGAGCAGAACGACGAGGGCGGCTGGACAGGGAACAATACCTCCGCCGATGCCAAGCATCGTGAGTTCGCGGAGGGAGAGCGCGCGGCCGTCGCTGACCGGCCGGCTGAACATGGAACGAAACCCGTGCGAGTGGGTGGCGCCGTTCGAATGCGAATGGGCTGTGTTGTGGCCGGTCCAGTGCCTGAGGAAGATGAAGATTCCGAGTCCGGCGATGCTGAGGCCTGAAATCGCGCCGAGCCAGGGGTAGAGTTGTTCCGGAACGATGTAGCGCGAGGCGTAGAGGGTTGCGGCGCCCAGGATGAAAACGCCGGCGGTGTGGGCGGCGGTTATAACTGCTCCTAAGAGGATGGCGTGCCGCGCGGTCCCGCGAGACCCGACGAGCCAGGCGGCGACAAGGGTCTTGCCGTGGCCGGGTTCAAGGGCGTGGAGCGCGCCCAGACCGGCCGCAACGAGAGCCGCGGAGAGCAGAACCCAGACGCTCAGGTCGCCCTGGGTCAGGATGAGTTGTGTGAAGGGGTTGCGGGGCGCATTTGTGGAGGAACCGAAAGCAACGGCAGCGATCGGACTGCTGAAACCTGCGCTGAAGACAACGGCCAACCCGAGGAACAGGGCTTTGCGAAGGCGACGGTGGCCATTGTGGTCGGTCATATGCGGTTGCAGGATTTCCGGGGCTTCGCCAATTATCATGCCATGGCTTCGGTGAGGCAGAGCGCCGGGTCTGGCGCTTCCATTACGGTTCGGGAAGGAGCCGTTACAATGAGAGGCTCCCGATGGTGTCGCTTCGCTCCGCAGTGCTGTGGACCATGCTCAGTCTTTGCGCTTTCGCGGCGGCGGAGGCGGCGATCTTCCGTTCCGGCTGGTATCTCGACTTTCTCGAACCTGTTTCGTCAACGGGACAACTGGAGCTGCGGCTGTACTGGCTGGGGAATGCCTCATCGACACGGCGACAGGAAGTCCTGGTGCTGGGCGATTCGAGGATGGCGGAAGGGTTTTCGGCGCGGCAGGCGCAGGCTGCGGTGGGGAACCGTCTGCGGTTCTGGAATGCAGGGGTGGGGGGAACGTCCCCTCGGGTCTGGTACTACTTCATTCGGGATGCGGACCCGACGCGCACGAGGTTCGCGGCGATTGTGCTGCCGCTCGACCGCTACTATGACGATCTGAACAAGCGCGCAGTGGATCTGAACTATGCGGCTGGCCGGCTGAGGATTACGGATTGTATTGCGTTTGCCCGGTCAGTGGATCTGCCGGGACAAAAGTTCGGGATGTTCAGCGGGTGCATGTTCAAGGGAATCGTTTTTCGCCGGGATGTTGCGGCATTTCTGTCCGACATACCGAAGCGGATCCGGGTGTCGGAAGACTGGCGCGAGAACGGCATTGGGTACGTGAACGGATATGAGGGAAAGGCCGAGGACGTCAGCGGGATCGCGGTGGATCGGGCGAACCGGCGGATCGACTTCCCTGCCCGGCTGAACGAAATGCAGAGATTCACGATTACTGAGACAGTGCTGCCTTCGGCGGAGCGTGAACCTGCCGATTTGACGGCGTACCGCAAGCTTTGGCTCGGACGGATTTTGGATCTGTATGCGAGGTCGCCCACGCGGATTGTGTTTGTTGAGATGCCGCAGAGGCCGGTGGCGATGGAGGAAAGCGGAGCACCGACGAGGTTCGAGGAGTGGGTCAGGAGCCGCGGCGATGTTCGGACCATTCCGCCCGAAACATTTCGGGATCTGGAGAGACCGGAATTATTTGCGGACGGGCTCCATCTGAACCACCTGGGACGTCCGTTGTTTTCGGAGCGGCTGGGCGTGCGGGTCGAAGACAGTCTGCTGGACGGGCGTTAGGATTGCTGTTCACCACACTTCCGTTCCTGATTTTCCTGGTTGCGGTACTCGCGCTTTTTTATGCGTTGCCGAAGGGCTGGCGAAGGTACCTGCTGCTCGCTGCCAGCGTGTTTTTTTATGCGGCGTGGAATGCGAAGTATCTCGTGCTGCTGTTCGGGCTGATCTCGATCGATTATGCGGCCGCAATCTGGATCAGGAGCAGGCAAGGATGGGGACGGCGTGCGGCGCTGGCGGTGAGTATTTGCGCGAACGTCGGGCTGCTTGGATGGTTTAAGTACGCGAATTTTGTACGCGAGACATGGCTGCAGGTGGTGTATCCCGGGATTGCGGTGAGGCCGTGGGACATACTGCTGCCGCTGGGAATCAGCTTCCATACGTTCCAGAGCATTTCGTATGTGATCGATGTTTACAGGGGTGAGCAGCCGGTGATTACCAGCTATGTGGATTACGCGCTGTTCGTGGCGTTTTTTCCTCAGCTGGTTGCGGGGCCGATCGTAAGGGCCCGGGAGTTCTTTGCGGATTACTTCAACTGGCGGCCGCCCTCGGGAGAAGAGTGGCAACGCGGCGTGGCGCTGATTCTGACGGGATACGTGAAGAAGCTGATCTTTGCCGATCAGTTCGCGCTGGTGGCGGACGGATATTTCACGAACCCGGGCGCGCTGCCGGGGATGTTGCCGGCGTGGACGGCGACAATCGCTTTCGCGCTGCAGATTTTCTTCGACTTCTCGGGTTATACGGATATCGCGATCGGAGTCGCTCTGCTCTTCGGCTTCCATTTCCCCGAGAATTTTCGGCGGCCGTATCTGTCGGCAAGCGTAACGGAGTTCTGGCGGCGCTGGCACATGACGCTTTCGGGTTGGCTGCGCGATTACGTTTATGTTTCGCTGGGGGGCAATCGAAAGGGGCATTTCCGGACCTATTTGAACCTGATCCTCACGATGCTGCTGGGCGGATTATGGCATGGGGCGAGCTGGAACTTCGTCGTGTGGGGCGGCTATCACGGCGTGGCGCTGGCGATTGAACGAATGCTGTGGGGGCGGCGCGAAAGGAAGGGCGCGGCTCGGGTTCCGCTTGCTGTTTTGACCTTCGCGGTGGTTACGGTCGGGTGGGTATTTTTCCGGGCGAGGACGCTCGATTCGGCGTTATTCGTGATTCGGGAGATGTTTTCAGGTCAGCCCGGGCATTCTCTCCTGAGCGGTTGGCAATGGGGGATGGCGCTGATGTCGCTGTGCATCGCGCTTGGGCGAGGAATACAGGGGCGCGCTTTCGCGGCTGGTGACCGCGCCGTTGTGGTCGCGAACGATCATGGTGGTACTTACCATTCTGGCGATTGAGCTTTTCAGCGCAAGCGACCGCTCCATCCCATTTGTCTATTTTCAGTTCTGAGCCGGGAGGGTTTGTGGGACAGTTGAAGGGAGTGTCAAACCAAGTGGACGAAACGGCTGTGTTGCGCCGCGATGTGGAGAGACTGCGGGCCGCGCTGGAAGCAGCGGAAACCGGTACTTTCCACTGGGACATTCAGGGCGATGCGTTCGAATGCGACCGCAGCCTGGCGCAACTGCTGGGTATCGATTCACCGGAAGCGTGCGCCGACTCAAACGCTTTTCTCTCAGTGATACAGGAGGAAGACCGCGCGGCTGTGGGGGCGCAACTGGCAGCTCTGAGGACAGATGCAGGTCCGTTTGAAACCGAATTCCGTATCATGCGGAAAAGCGGCGCGGAACACTGGATCCACGCGCGGGGCAAGATCGACACGGACGCAGGCGGCACGCCCGCCTATCTGAACGCGGCGTGCATCGATGTGACCATGCGCAGGCAGGACGCGCAAATGCTGCGGGAGCGTGCGCGCCTTTCGGCGTTAGGCGCGGATGTGGGGGTGGCGTTGAGCCAGGGACGAAATCTTTCAGACACTCTGCGGCTGTGCACGGATGCGATTGTGGAGCATTTGCACGTGGCCTTTGCGCGGGTGTGGGTGATCTCAGAGAACGGCCTGATGCTGAATCTGATGGCTAGTTCCGGGATCTACACGCATACGGATGGGGCGCACGCGCAGGTTCCTGTGGGGAAGTTCAAGATCGGCCTGATTGCGCAGGAGCACGCGCCGCATCTGACGAACGATGTTCTGAACGACCCTCGGGTGGGAGACAAGGCGTGGGCGGCGCGGGAAGGCATGGTCGCGTTTGCCGGCTATCCGCTGCTGGTGGAAGGGCGAATCGCGGGTGTGGTGGCGCTGTTTTCGCGCCGAAGACTGGCACACGATACCCTCGATGCGCTGGCGTCAATTTCGAACAGCCTTGCCGTGGGAATTGAGAGAAAGCGCGGCGAAACGGCCTTGCGTGCGAGCGAGGCGCGGAAGGCTTCGATTTTGCAGACGGCGCTCGATTGCATCATCACGATCGACCATGAGAGCCGGATTCTGGAGTTCAACGAGGCGGCTGAAAAGACGTTCGGGTACACCGCTGAGCAGGCGCTGGGCCAAGCTTTGCCGGAACTGATTATTCCGCCGGAGTTTCGGCGTCGGCACAGGGAGGGGATGGCGCGTTACCTCGAAACGGGTGAATCGGCTGTCCTTGGCAAACGGGTTGAGATTCGGGGGATGAGGTCGCGACGGCAGCTGAGTTCCCGGTGGAACTTGCGACGAGGAGGATCGCGTCGGAGGGGCCGGCGATTTTCACGGCGACGATTCGGGATATCACCGAGCGCAAGCAGGCCGAGCGCGAGTTGCGGGCCGCAAGGGACGCAGCGGAAGAAGCAAACAGAGCTAAAAGCGATTTCCTGGCGGGTATGAGCCATGAACTGCGGACGCCACTGAACGCGATTATCGGGTACGGCGAGATGCTGCAGGAAGAGGCACAGGAAAAAGGCATGGCTGAGCTCCTACCGGACCTGGGCAAGATTCACAGCGCGGGCAAACACCTGCTGGGCATGATCAACAGCATTCTCGACCTTTCGAAGATCGAAGCGGGGAAGATGGATCTGTTTCTGGAGACTTTCGCTCCCCGGGAGTTGATCGACGAAGTGGTGGGCGTCGCGAAGCCGCTGGTCGAAAAGAACGGGAACGAACTGAAGGTGGATGTCACGAGAGCGCCGGGGCTAATGCGCACGGACCGGGGCAAGGCGCGGCAGTGCCTGTTCAACCTGCTGGCGAACGCGGGTAAGTTCACGCAGGGCGGAACGGTGACGCTGGAGACCGGCGATGAGCAGGGCTTTGTGGTCATTCACGTCCGGGATACCGGGATCGGTCTGACTCCGGAGCAGATGGAAACGCTGTTCACTCCCTTTCAGCAGGCCGATCAGTCTATCCGGCATAGATTTGGAGGAACCGGGTTGGGGCTGGCGCTGACCAGCCGGTTTTGCGAATTGATGGGCGGCGATGTGCGGGCCGAAAGCGAGGTTGGCAAGGGATCGACATTTACGATCCGGCTGCCGCTTTGGCCGGACGGGGAAGTTAGGCTCGAAACGGTGATTGAGCATGCCGTTGCGAGTCCGCAGGGAGAACCGGGGTGCGCGGACGGTGCTGGTGATCGACGACGATCCGATTACGCGTCATCTGATTGAACACGTGGTGAGGCGTGAGGGCTTCGAGGTGGTGACTGCGGGAGATGGCGAAGAGGGACTGCGGCTCGCGCGCGAGATCAAGCCTTCGCTGATTACGCTCGACGTGATGATGCCGCGAATGGATGGGTGGGCGGTGCTAACGGCGCTGAAGGCGGAGCCGGCGCTGAAGGGCACGCCGGTGATCATGATGTCGATGGTGGATGACAGGAACATGGGGTTTGCGCTGGGGGCGTCCGATTACCTGATTAAACCGGTGCAGCGGGAGCAACTGGTGAGGGTGCTGCGCCAATATTCCTGCGCGGAATTCGCCGTGTCTGGTGCTGGTGATCGAAGACGACGACGGGCTGCGGCAACTGGCGGCAAATCGCTGGCACGCGAGGGCTGGCGGGCGATGGAGGCAAGAAACGGAATCGAAGGCCTGGCGCGGATGCGGGAAGCGAAGCCCGATCTGGTGCTGCTCGACCTGATGATGCCGGAAATGGATGGGTTTGAATTTGCTTTCGAGATGAGGCGGAATCCGGAGTGGTGCAATGTTCCGATCGTGGTGCTGACGTCAATGGACATCACGGCTGAAGAACGGGCGCGGCTGAACGGGAACGTGGAAAGTGTGATGCAAAAGGGCGCGTATACGCGGGATGAACTGCTCGAGGAAGTGCGGCACGCCGTTCGGCAGTGTCTGCCCGCTTAGACACCTATGCAGCCGCGGATCATGATGGTTTCGTCAGAGGTGAGCCCGTGGGCCAAGAGCGGTGGCCTGGCCGACGTACTGGGAGCTTTGCCGGCGGCGCTGGGAGCGCTGGGTCACACCGTGGCGGTGGTGATTCCGCGATACATGCAGGCTCACGATGCGCCCGCCGCGGCGTGTGCTTCAGGGGCTCAGTATTCCGCTTGGCAGTGGGTTTTATGCGGCGGATGTTTGGGAACTGGATGAGAACGGTGTAGCGATTTACTTCGTTGACAATCCGGCGCTCTATGGCCGAGCGGGGTTGTATGGAGACGCGGCGGGCGACTTTCCGGATAATCACATTCGCTTTGCGTTTCTGTGTAAGGCGGCACTCGAGATTTCGAGGCGGCTGTTTCCGGCGGACGTGTTTCATTGCCATGACTGGCAGGCAGGATTGCTGCCTGTATTTCTGAAAGAAGCGGCGGGGGTGGACCCGGCGTTCCTGGGAGCGCGCACGCTGCTGACGATCCATAATCTGGGGTATCAGGGGCTTTTTCCACGTGCGGCGATGGCCGATATCTCGCTGCCGGCAAGGCTGTTTCGACCGTCGTCCATCGAGTTTTGGGGGCAGATCAACTTTCTGAAGGCCGGTTTGGTGTACGCAGACCGGTTGAGCACTGTGAGTGAGAGATATTCGCAGGAGATTCAGACGCCTGAGTACGGGTTCGGGCTGGACGGTTTGCTGCGGGAGCGGCGGGCGGACCTGAGCGGGATCGTTAACGGAGTGGATTATGCAAGATGGGACCCGGCGACCGATCCTGCACTCGCGGCGCCGTATTCCGCGGGGAACCTGGAGGGCAAGCGTCGCTGTAAGGCTGCGCTGCTGGCAGAGATGGGGCTTCCTGCTTCGGGGATGGAGAGGCCGTTGATGGGGATTGTGTCGCGGTTCGCGAGCCAGAAGGGTTTCGACCTGATTGCGGCAGTGGCGACGAAGATATTCAGCGAGGATTTGTGTCTGGTGGCGCTGGGGAATGGCGAGGCGCGGTATGAGGAGATGTTTGCGTCGTTGCAGGCGGCTTATCCGGACCGCGTAGCGCTGAAGCTGGGGTACGACGATCCGCTGGCGCACCGAATTGAAGCGGGATCGGATATGTTCCTGATGCCGAGCCGGTATGAGCCGTGCGGGCTGAACCAGATTTACAGCCTGCGGTACGGGACCGTACCGGTGGTGCGCGCGACGGGCGGTCTGGACGATACGATCGACGAAAACGACCGGATTCAAGTTCGATGACTACAATGGAGAAGCGCTGCTGACAGCAATTCGCGCGGCGTGCGCGGCGTGGCGGAACAAGAAGGCGTGGACCGCTATGATGGTCCGCGGAATGCAGCAGGATTTTTCGTGGGCGGCATCGGCGGTGCGGTATTCGCGCTTGTATGCGGCGATTGCATCCTTTGGCGGGTAGTGCGAATCTAAATACTTGAACGAGGATTGACTATGGCAGGAACAAACACACTCGAATTTACCGATGCCGGTTGGGACGCTGACGTTCTGAAGTCCGAGCAGCCGGTGCTGGTGGATTTCTGGGCCACGTGGTGCGGACCTTGCCGCCAGATGACGCCGATTATCGACGAGCTTGCGACGAGCTACAGCGGCAAAGCCAAGATCGGCAAGCTGAACGTGGATGAGCAGGGCCAGACCGCGATGCGGTACCAGGTGCGCGGCATTCCGACGATTCTGCTGTTCAAGGGCGGCCAGCTGGTGGCGTCGAAAGTGGGCTCCACAGGCAAAGCCGATCTGCAGAAGATGATCGATGAACACGTGGGCGCGACGGTACAGAACTAAACGGATTTAACGGTGGCGCAGGCGCTGGTCCGCTCGGTATCGCGGCCCATCGCCGCGCCGATTACCGGCACAGTATCCTTCCAGAAGTATTCAATTGCCGCGGCGGTATCCGTCATTTTTTCCCAGTGCGGAAGGCCGCATGTCTCAGGAATTCGCACCGCTACCCAGTTCATGTGATTGCGGACGAACGGCTCAAGCTCCTCAAACGTAACGTAGGGATCACGATCGTAAAGGGCCAGGACGGGCACCTGCAGGGCTCCATAATACCGGCTGCGGATATCTTCCGTGAACGGAGTTCCGTTCAGGAAGGCGAGCGGGGCGTATTTCGCGCCGGGCTGATGGCTGGTCTCATAGGCGTAGTCCACAAGTTCGGACGGCACTTTGGAACAGAAGCTTTTGTTCAGGTAATAGCGCAGGCTGGGCCGCGATGTGACGAGATCGTAAAAAGCCTGGCTGGCGACGGGAAGCGACAGATGAGGACGGCTCTGCGGACCGAAGCCGGTGGGCGAGATCAGGGTCAGGGACCGAATGGAATGGGGGCTCGCGATTGCGGCGAGCGCCGCAAATTCGGAACTGAGCGACAGAGCGACGATGTCCACGGGGTGTTCGCCGCTGATCTCGCGGTCGATCATTTCGACAATAGCCTGCGTGTAGAGTTCAGCGTTGTATGACCGGTCTTCGCGGGAGGAAAAGCCGAAGCCGGGCAGGTCGAACGCGTACACGGGTCTGGTTGCCCGATAGCGCTCGAACAGCGGTTTCATCTCGATGGCTGAGGCTGCGGCGTTGACGCTGTGAATCAGCAGCAGCGGGCGGCCGTCTACCGATTTATCCGCATAGTAGGATAATTCTCCGGCGCTGCCGGAGAAGCGATTCAGCGGCGCGTCGAGGGCCGGACGCAGCCTGCGCCGGTGGTCGATGGCTAGAGAACTGACGGCGACCCACGCGAGCGCGGAACCGGCGGCTCCGAATGCCGCGTAGGTTCCAACCCGAAAAGCCGTCTCGAATGCTCTTCGTGCGTTCATCTGTTCCGTTCCTTTTCGCGATCCCGTTCACGGTCACGACGGGCCTGATCCTGCCAGCCCTCGTGGGCTTTTACGGCCCCATGTTCCAGTTCCCGGCCCATGACTCTGGCGGCTTTGCCAGCTTCCCTTGTGGCCTCATGCGCGGCGCGTCCGGCCTGATAGGCGGCTGAGTGACGATTTTCGTCGTGGCCGCATGCGGCGAGCGCCAGAGCGGCCCCGACGACGACACATAGTTTCACGCGAGTCATGAGAGCAATTCCGCTGCCTTATGCTGGGTAGCGAATGTTCTGTACGAAATGCGGAACCAGGCTGGACGAATCGGCGCGGTTTTGCACGTCCTGCGGGGCTGCCACGACCCTGAACGCCGCACCGCCGGTGGCAAAACTGCGGCGCCTTCTAAACAGCAAAAAAATTGCCGGGGTTTGCGCGGGGTACGCGGAATATTTCGACATGGATCTGACATTGATGCGTCTGATCTGGGTCGGTCTGACAGTGATTCCGCCGCATCTGGGCGCCATTGCTTATGTGGTTTCCTGGTTTGTACTACCGGCCGAGTAGGTCAACTTCACGACGGTTTCCATGTGGAAGGTTTGCGGGAACAGGTCAACCAGCGCGATGCGATCTATCGAGTAATCCTTCATCAAACCGGAAAGATCGCGGGCAAGGGTGGACGGATCGCAAGCGACGATGACGATCTCCCTTGGGTGCAGTTCGAGCAGCCTCGCGGTTACGGCTTTTTCGAGACCGGCGCGCGGGGGATCGAGCAAGACCAGATCAGGCGCAATTTCGGCGTTGATCAGGAAGGCTTCGGTTTGCTCCTGAACCACCTCAACGCTGAGGCGCGCGGCTTCGGCATTCCTGGCCAGATCGGCCGCCGCAGCGCGTCCGGCTTCGACCGCGGTGACATTTGCAAACCGGCGCGCAAGCGGAAGCGAGAAGAGCCCGACGCCGGCGTAGAGATCCCACGCGGTATTCGCCGGAGCAGTCGCCGATCGCGATCTTCGCAAGTTTCGAAACGAGGAAACGGTTCACCTGAAAGAATGCCTGGCCGCTGACCGTATAAAGATCGCCGTTTACTTCGTATTCGAGAGGCCCGGAGACCGTGCCGGGAACCTCTTTGCTGAGCCAGTCGAAAAAGTGCATGGCGATCGGTTTAGCGGCTTCAAGCACGTTCCACTGGACCTGGTTTTCGTCCGTGAAGACCTCGAGAGAAGTCAGGAAACGCGGCCAGCGGCGATCGCGGATCATGCGATTCAGAGTGGAGATAATTTCGTTCAGCTTCGGTGAGCTAATCGGGCACTGCTCAATAGCCACGAGCTTGCGCGACCCGGCTTCACGGTAGCCCATCCGGCCATCCTCGAAGTGAAACTGGACGCGGTTGCGATAGCTGTAAGGCTCGGCGGAGTGGGATGCGATCCGGTCAACCGGGAAGTCGATTTTGCCGACCCGGAGCAGGGTTTCCGAGAGGATCTCGCGCTTCAGCCTGAGTTGCGAGTCATAGTCGGCGTGCTGATAGTGGCAGCCGCCGCATCGGCCGAAATAAGGGCAACGGGGAACGGCGCGGGCCGGTGCGGGTTCGGTGACCCGAACAAGGCGACCGCGCTGGGCCTGTTTGCGCGAACCTGTGCGTTCCACCTCAACCGTTTCGCCCGGCAGGACAAACGGCGTGAAAATCACTTCGCCATCGACACGGCTGAGGCCATCGCCGCCGTAAACCATCTTTTCTATTTTGAGTTCCTGACCCACGTGACCCTGAGAGTAACACCCGTGTGAAAATAGAAGCTCAGGTTAAAACCGCAGTGAAAAAGACTCTGTTTCTCAGCCCGCCCTCGTTCGACGGTTTCGATGGCGGCGCCGGATGCCCGTTATCAGGCCAAACGCGAAATCACATCGTACTGGTTTCCGACGTGGCTCGCGCAGCCCGCGGCACTGGTGCCCGGCAGCAAGCTGATGGACGCGCCGCCGCATCACCAGACCATGGCCGACGTGCTGGCCTCGCCAACGACTATGAGTTGTTTGTGCTGCATACCAGCACGCCTTCGCTGCTGAACGATGTGCAAGTGCGCGGAGGCTATCAAGGCGAAAAATCCGCACGCGAAGATCGGACTGATCGGCGCACACGTGGCGGTGCTGCCCGCGCAGACACTGAAGGAAACTCCGGTTATCGATTTCGTCTGCCGGAACGAGTTCGATTACACCTGCCTCGATGTGGCGCAGGGGATGCCCTGGGCCGAGATCAAAGGCCTGAGCTGGCGCGATGCGGAAGGCCGGATTCATCACAATGCGGAGCGCGAACTGATCCACGACTGGGATGCCATGCCCAGCGTGCTGCCGGTTTATCATCGCGATCTGAAGATCGAGAATTACTTCATCGGCTATCTGCAGCATCCGTACGTTTCGTTCTATACGGGGCGCGGTTGCCCCGCCAAATGCAGTTTCTGTCTGTGGCCGCAGACCATCGGCGGGCATGTGTACCGCACCAAATCGCCGGCGGCGGTGATCCGCGAGATGGAAGTGGGCAAGGAACTTTTCGGCGACAAGGTTCGCGAGTGGATGTTCGACGACGATACGTTCACGATCGATAAAGCGCGCGCGATCGAGATCGCGAAGGGCATGAAGAAGCTGAAGCTCACGTGGTCATGCAATGCGCGCGCGCATCTGGATTACGAGACGCTGAAGCAGTTGCGCGATAACGGGCTGCGGCTGCTGCTGGTGGGCTTCGAATCCGGCAATCAGCAGATTCTGAACCGGATCAAGAAGGGGCTGGTTCTCGATACCGCGCGCGAGTTCATGCGCAATTGCCGGAAGCTCGGCATCCGCGTACACGGGACGTTCATGATCGGCCTGCCGATCGAGACGCAGGAGACGATCGAAGAGACGATTCGGTTCGCGCAGGAGATCGATCCGTTCTCGATTCAGGTTTCGATCGCCGCGCCATATCCCGGGACGGAGCTGTACAAGCAGGCTACGGATAACGGCTGGTTCGACAGCAGCGCGCTGATCAACGGCAACGGGACTACAGGTTTCCACGCTGCGCTACGACCATCTTTCGGCCGACGAAATCGAGGACGCTGTGGAGCGCATGTACCGGCGGTTCTATTTCCGGCACAAGCCGATCCTGCGGTTCCTGCGGGAGATGGCGACCGACCGGCAGATGCTGGTGCAGACGGCTGCGCGAAGGCGGCGAGTTCTTCGATTATCTGAAAGAACGGAAACAGATTGTGCAGGCGCGGCATCAGCAACTGCAGCCTCAGGCCTGACTTACGGGTCGGTCACGGTGATGTTGACCGGTGCGCTGGAAACGCCTCCTACCGTGACGACGAGGGGCTGAATCCCTGGTGCGATGTCAGCGGGTATGGTGAAGTTTACCTGGGTGGCTCCCACGACTGAGACGAGCCCTGCGAAGGCGACAGTGGCCGGTTCACCGCCCACTGTGACACTGAGCGGCAGACGCGGTTGCGGAAAGTTCGCGAGTTTGGTTCCCGCCGGTGGGAGCGCACCAGGCGCTATGCTGGGCGTCAAATCGCCTTCACCGGAGATATAGGCGACGATTGTCTGCCCCGGTTTGCCGGAGATTGCGGTATCGAAAATGCCGGGCGCTGTGGCGGAGATCGGGAACACATAGGATGCCACAGCGCCGTTGTAGGTGACGCCCAGAATCGCAGTGCCGGAGCCGGCTTCATAAGGAATCTGGATGTTCATCTGGCCCGGGCTCACGAACCAGAGGGGTGCGGAGACTCCGTTTATGGTTGCCGAAGTTCCCGCGAGGCCGTAGGACAACGGCAGGACGGAAACCAGTTTCGTTGTGGAAGCGAGGTTCGTTCCGTAGACAGCGATCCACATTCCCGGGGCAAAGGACTGGCGTCCGGATGACGCGCTGTTGACGCCGTCAATGGATATGTTCGGGCTTGCGCCCACGACAAACGCGACGGGAACCTGGATGAATTGCGGCAGTGTATCGGAGGCCTGAATAGAAACGATGGCGTTGTACACTCCTTTCGACAGGCCCGATCCGGTGGCCTGAAGATTGAGCGCGGCGTTCCCCGTGCCCGAAGAGGCCGAGAGCTTGAGCCATGCGGCATTTCCAAGTACCTTCGCGGTCCAGGATGGGCCGCCCGCGCCGAACGAAAGATTCAGCACGGCCTCTCCTGTTTTTGAGGCATCGAGCACCGGGATCGTAACTACCGCCGGTGACGCAGACATGGACACGCTGCTGACGGGAGCAGCTGTAAAAATGGCAGTTCCCGTCGCAGTGACGGTTGTCCCGATTTCCGTGCTTCCTCTGAGGGTGTACGTCTTCTGAGTCGGCGGCGAAATGTTGGGAAAGCACACGGTGCCCGTGAGCATCCCGTAGGCAGCGAGCCGGTTCGTTCCGAAGATTTGGGACAGGTTCTTCGTCAGAGTGGTGGTGCCTGCCGTCAAGCCGGAAAGAACGACGGCGAAGCCACCGGTTTCGCGCACCGTGAGTTGCTGCTGATACTGGCAGGAGGGATCGGCAACCGGATTCTGCTGTACGGTGTCGGGCGACAGCCCAAGGGCGATGCCGGGCTGCAGGACTATACCGTTGGGGGGCAGAAAGGAGACCTTGAGTTCGCGCGTCCAGACGGTTCCATCCGCATCCTTCCCTTCAAGGTGAAAGACCGACACAGTCGGAGCTGAGACGCTGCTGCCGGAGATGCCATACGAGACGCTGCCGTTGGCGGGAACGGAAGTCGCGGAGATCGCATTCATGGCGTCCTCACCGTCGATGGTAAAAGCAGTCAGAGTGGTTGCGACGCCGTTCTTTTCAGTCAGCCGCAGGGTAAAAGACCAGGAGCTTCCCACTTTGTAGACCGGATTGGGATTTACAGACGGTATCACGAAGGAGCCCGACGCCGGCAGGTTGAGCGAGAGCGTTACGCTGCCGGTTGAGCCGGTGAAAGACTTATCGCCGCTGTAAAGAGCCGCGACGATGTTGTTGCCGCCCGCTATGAGAGTACTGTCGGCTGTGAGCGAAGCCTGAGAGTAGCCCACCCCCGGAACGAGAGGCGCAGTCCCGAGGGTTACCGCGTTTGAGACGAAGGTCACGTTTCCTGTGGCTATTGCGCCGTTGTTACCGGAGACCGTGGCAAGCAGTTGCACGGAATCGCCCGGCACAACAGTTGCCGGATTGGCTGAAACGGTGGTTGTACTGGTTGTGCCGTTATTCCACTCCGCGACAAACCTTGCCACATTGACCGAGCCAAGACCGGATGCAAGATCGTAGCCCGCAGTGGCGCTGAAACCTACTGTCCCGTTCACGCATCCGACACTGGCAACTGCGCAGGGAACGAGGTTGTCACCGTCCGTAATGTCGTGAAAAACATCCGTTGTGGCCTGCGCAAGGCGGTAAAGCGCGGGATTGATGTTCCCGAGACCGACGGTTCCAGTTGGATTAGCGGTGGCGAGCGACTGGTTGAGCAGAGCAAGAATCCCGGCGAACATGGGACTGGCAGCGGATGTCCCGCCGAAAATATAGGCACCGCCGTTGTAGTAAATAAAGTAGCCATCGTGAATGCCCGAGGATGCAAACGATACGTCGGGCAAATCGCGGGCGCCGTCGGCCGGAACACCTGGACCGGTTTGCCAAAGCGGCTTGGGGAAGAGGGTACTGGCGCCGCCACCTCCTCCGACCAGCTGATTGAGCTGAGCGGAATCGTTCCATACTTTTTCAGGAATCCACGAAAGGGCGGAACCGCGGTTGACACTATTGGTGGTACTCCAGAATGTGCCTGTACCTTCGTTGAACTCGGTGCCTCCGACCGCTGTCACTTCGGGAATACTGGCAGGGTAGGAGACGGTAGCGCCTTTTTGCGCCTGGGGAGTGGGCGAACTGCTGTCGCAGGTCGCAGCGCCGGAGTCGCCGGACGACACCATCCAGGTGATCCCCTGCGCGTTGGCCTGTTGCGCGATTGTTCGGAGCGTCTGAGACGTGAGGCCTTCACAACTCCCGTAGCTCATGGTCATGACGGGCGCGAGGTTCTGGTCAACGGCGTACTCGGCCGAAAGACGGACGCTGGTGGAGTTGACGTAGATTACGGTCGCGTTGCGGGCGATGGCGCCCACCATCTCGAGGTCGAGATCCGCTTCCCCAAGATCGGAAAGACTGGTGCCGGGATCGGGCCCGTAGAGCACAATCTGCGGATCGTTGGGCGGCAGATTGAAGCGGTTTCGGAAATTATGGAGGTCGGTCAGGTCGATGTCGGTCCGACCGATGACAACTACTTTCTGTCCCGTGCCGTCGATCCCCGCGGCGTAGAGGGGAGCGATGTTGTAAATGGTGGCGAGGTCGTCCGGAGCGAGGTAATGGGACGAGCCGCTGTTGTAATCGGGGTTATCCGTGAGCCTCGATGCGCGATGATGCGAGTCCAGTTCAAAATCGTTCAGGCCATCGACAGCGAGCACGGCGGCGGCAAGGGATTCGGGAATGGAAATGTCGGTTGAATTTGCAAAATGATTTGCGCCGCGGACAACATATCGATGCAATTCAGTGTGAAATGCGCGCTCTATTTGGCCGGCATTTCCACTGAAGGTTATCCAGTGGCGGCCGCGGGCGACATCGTGAACCGTCAGTCCCTGAGACTGAAGCCATGAGACGATCTTGCCGATATCGTTGCCGGTGAGACCGAAGCGATCGGCGAACTCGCCGGGAGTGAGCCAATGTCGATAATTGAGAGAACCCGGATTCTGCTGTTCCGCCAGGAACGCTTCGAGCCCTTGGTCAGGCTTGAGAAGCAGCGTGGCGTACTGGATGCGCGCCGAGGAATTCAGGCGGCCGCGGCTGACGTGCCCACGAATGGCGGGATGGATTTGGCCAGAAAGCGCCTTCAGGCGGGAGGTATCAACCGGACCCTCAATCCGGTCGCCGGAAGCAAACAGGGTGCAGGGTGCAAGGCAGGCGATTAGCGCCAGGGCACACGCATGGCGGGAAAGGAAGTGCATCTGGTGATTTACGTTACGATAGCACGAAAAATCCGTGCCATAATCCTGCCATGGAAATCACGTGGCTGGGGCATGGGACCTTTCAATTCGTTGTTTCGGGCGGCGAGACGATCGTTCTCGATCCGTGGACGGACGGAAATCCCGCTTATCCGAAAGGATTTGAGATTAAACGCTGCGACACAATGCTCATTTCGCACGGACACTTCGACCATATTCACGATGCCATTCCGCTCGCTGCCAGATTTCAGCCGAAGGTGATCGGAATATTCGAGACCTGCCACTGGCTGGAGCGAAAAGGCGTTGTGAACTGCGCCGGTATGAACAAGGGGGGGACCCAGAAGGCCGGATCGGTGAGCGTGACCATGACGCACGCGGTACACAGTTGCGGCATTACAGAAGATGACGGAAGCATCGTTTACGGGGGAGAAGCGGCTGGGTACGTCCTGACGTTTGAAGACGGGCGGGTAGTTTACTTTGCGGGAGATACGACCGTTTTCTCCGATATGGCGCTGATTGCGGAGCTTTACCAACCGCAGACTGGCATTTTTGCCCATCGGCGGTTTTTTCACGATGAGCCCGAAAGAAGCAGCGGTCGCGTGCAGGCTTTTGGGTGTGAAGAAGGTGATCCCGATGCATTTCGGCACTTTCCCGGCGCTGACCGGAAGGCCGAGTCAGCTTCAGGAGCTTGTGACGGGAGTCACAGTACTGGAACTGACGCCGGGTGAGCCGATCAGGTACGATTGATCGACACAAAGTGCCATACCCTGAAAACCTTTTGGAGCGTCCGGCTTGCGGCAGTCACCTGGTGCAGTTTTATGGCGCCGATGAAAGAACACTGATGCGCAACGTAAGCCAATATGTCGCTGAGGGGCTCGGACGAGGCGATCGGGTCCTGATTGTGGCGTCGCAAAAGAGAGCGGAGCCGTTTCTACAGCAACTCGACGCGTTGCAGGCCGGGCCGTCCCAGGCTCTCGCGGAGAATCGGTTAATCGTTGCGGATGCGAACCTGCTGCTGGACCGATTCCTGGTTGACGCTCAGCCGAACTGGAAGCTGTTCGATCTGAGCGTTGGTGAGATGGTGCGTGAGCTGAACAGCCGGGCGGGTTCCGCCGGGCTCAGAGCGTACGGCGAGATGGTTGACATCCTGTGGAACCGCGGGATGCAGTCCGCGGCCATTCAGCTCGAGGCTTTCTGGAATCGGCTTCTGACGACGTACAGTTTCAGCCTCTATTGCGCATATTCGGTCGATGTTTTCGCGGAAGGGTTCCACCCGAAGCAGGTTGGAGCCCTGCTGGCCAGTCACACACATTTGCTGCCGACCGGTGCTGACGGCGCCCTTCAGGAGGCGCTGGACCGGGCGATGGAAGAGGTGCTGGGCGGAGATCTGGCCGAGACCAGGCGCTCGATCGGCCAGGAGCCCGTAAACGGACATTCCCTCATGCCGGCCGCGGAAGCTTCCATTTTGTGGCTCCGCGAACAGCGGCCTGAGGCCGCTCGGGCGATTATGCGAATCGCCAGTGAGTTGTACGGGGCACACGCCCGCAGCTCGAGATCGACAATGTGGATTTCGGTTTGAGCTTCGATGTAGCAGTCTCGCGGCCTGTTCGCTGCAACACATGGATACCACTGGTTTAAAGTTATGCGTTTACTCCTGAATTACTCTCTGCGGATAATGTTGTCATGAGTCCACAACGCGCCCGCCAGGTGGAGGATCTGAACCTCCCTGTGAACCGGGACGTCTTCCTGCGTTCGCTGATACGCGAACTGTCCGGAGTTCTCCAGGATGTAGTCGGGCTGCAGGAAGCATCCGGCTTTATCAGCATTGTCGGGCAGAAGATCGGCGAGGAGTTTAACGAGAGTTACAAGCGGGCACTCGGCGTCGAAAGACTGTCGCGCGACGAAGTTGCCGCTGTTCTGGTGGACCTGAAGAAGCGGATCGAGGGGCAGTTCTATATCGTCGAAGTTACCGAGGACAAAATCGTGCTCGGCAACCGGGCGTGTCCCTTTGCAGAAAAGGTGATTGGGCGCCCCAGCATGTGCATGATGACGAGCAATGTCTTTGGGGCAATTGCGGCGAAGAATCTCGGTTACGCGAAGGTCGAACTGCAGCAGACAATCGCAAACGGCGATCCGGGGTGCCGGGTCGTGGTGCACCTGAGTGCTACGCCTGAAAGTGACGACTCGTTCGGTCGAGAGTATTTTTCCACCGGTGAGTGAGATTGGAAGACCTCTTACAGTTACTGCCCGAGCCTGCATTTCTTGTACGACCGAACGGCGACATTTTGAGCGCAAACGCCGCGGCGGCGCAGTTCCTCGGCCGTAACAGAAGCAGCCTGCGCGGGACATCACTACGGGATTTAATTGAGGACGACGGAGGCCGGGTCATCCAGTTTCTGAAGTTCTGCGCCGGCAGCCGCGCGCTGCTGCCGCTGGTGGTCCGCTGGAGACGCGAGAACGGAAGTCACGTAGATTGCAGGTGCGATGCAGGGCTTGTGTCGCTCGACCGGGAGAGCGGTCTGGCAACGGTTTTTCTTCGCTGCCGTTCGCAGAATGAGGCGGTGGAACGGTTCGCGGTTCTGAACGAAAAGATTCAGGCGCTGTCGAGCGAGATAGCGGTCCGACGCAGAGCCGAAGAAGCGATGCACCACTCGGAAGAGCGCTACAGGACACTGGTCGCGGCCACATCGACGGTTGTGTGGTCAGCGGATGCGTCCGGGCGTTTTACGGCCTTTCAGCCGGCGTGGGAAGCGTTCACAGGGCAGCCATCGGAAGAATATACGGCTGAGAGCTGGCTGGACGCCCTTCATAAAGATGACCGTGAGCGTACCCGCAAAAACTGGCATGAGAGCGTAGGCGAAGCGCGCGCATTTGACATCGAAGCGCGTGTTTGGCAACGGCAGGCGAGCGCCTACAGGCGGTGTATGCTCCGGGCCGTGCCCATCAGGGATGGCGAAGAAGGCGAGGTCAAAGAGTGGATTGGCACGCTGACCGATATCGAAGATCAGAAGAAGTTTGAAGATCAACTGCGACAGGCGCAGCGGCTCGAAAGCCTCGGCGTGCTGGCAGGAGGCGTGGCGCACGACTTTAATAACCTGCTGGTCGGGATTCTGGGCAATGCAAGTCTGGCGCTCGAAACTATCAGTACGAGCAGTCCTGCGCGGCTGATGTTGAGAGACGTTGTCGCCGCCAGCGAATCGGCGGCGACACTTACGAGGCAACTGCTGGCCTACGCGGGCAAAGGGCGATTTCTGATTGAGCCGATAGACATCTCAGCCCTGATCCGCGAAATCAGCAGCCTTGTGCAGACCAGCATTGCAAGGACGGTGCAGCTGCGGCTCGAACTGGCGCAACGGTTGCCGTGCATTGAAGCGGATGCCAGCCAGGTGCAGCAACTGATCATGAACCTGATCATCAATGCGGCGGAAGCAATTGGAGACCAGCCGGGCACGGTGCTGGTGAGCACCGGCATGCAGGACCTGGATGAGCAATACATCAACACGGTTCTGGCTCCGGAACAGATCAAGCCGGGCAGATACGTCACCCTGGAAGTTCACGACACAGGCATCGGAATGTCGCAGGAAACGATGGCCAAGATCTTCGACCCGTTCTTCACTACCAAATTTACGGGACGAGGGCTTGGGCTGGCAGCGGTTCTTGGCATCGTCCGCGGCCATAAGGGCGCGATGAAGGTCTACAGCACGCTGGGTAAGGGGACCACATTCAAGGTGTTGTTCCCCGGTACGACGGAGACGAAGGTAATTCCGGTCGCGCCGCAGGCGATTGAAATCAACCGAAATGACGAAGGTGTGCTGGTGATCGATGACGAGCAATTCGTTCGGCGCACGGCTAAGTCAATGCTGGAACGTTATGGTTATACCGTCTATGTCGCTGAGAACGGCAGGGAAGGTGTGGACTTGTACCGAGGCCTGGGAGATAAGGTGCAGGCGATTCTTCTCGACATGACAATGCCGGTGATGAGCGGCGCCGAAACCTTTCGGGAGCTGAAGAGCATTAACCCCGGTATTCCCGTGATTCTCAGCAGCGGTTATAACGAAGTAGAGGCGGTTCAGCGATTTACCGGAAAGGGTTTGGCGGGTTTTATACAGAAGCCTTACAGCGCGGCGGCCTTAGCCAGTAAGATTCGTACGATCATTGAAGAGTGGAAAGAGCAAAAGAAGGGAAACTTCTAAGTGACCTGCGGTTTTGCCCGAATCACCTTGACAGAGAGAAGTTCGAGTGCAAGGCGATCATAGAAACCCCGAAGAACCGGCGAAACAAGTTCGACTACGACCCTGAATTTAACCTGTTCGCGCTTGGTGGATTGCTGCCCGAAGGTATGGTTTTTCCATACGATTTCGGATTTATCCCGTCAACTCTCGGCGAAGACGGGGACCCGCTCGACATTATGGTGCTGATGGATGAGCCTGTGTCAGTGGGGTGCCTGGTGGATGTCAGGATCATCGGTGTCATCGAAGCGGAACAGACCCGGGGCGATAAGACTGAGGTCAACGATCGCCTGATCGGAGTCACAATTCAATCTCAGACTTATGAGAAGTTTGCATCGATAGAACATGTGAACGCTGGCGTGCTCACGCAGGTCGAAGAGTTCTTTAAGTCGTATAACAGGCTGGACGGCAGAGAGTTTAAGGTTACCGCTCGTGAGGGTCCGGGAAGAGCCTTAGCCCTGCTCGAAGAAGCTATGGAGAAATGGAAGGAGGCGAACGCATAAGAGTTGCCCGCTTTAGCGAACCAGGTCAATGCTTGCGATCGTGCGCGATCCGGTTCTCCATTGGTTGACGACTTTTCCTTTCGCGTCCACCTCGATAATGCGGCGGCCGGTGTAGTCGTTTATAAGAACATTGCCATCGGGAAGTAAGGTGAAGCCCGATGCCCATCCCATCTGAATGGCGGGATCTGTGCCGCCGATCGAGCGAACGATTTTGCCGGCGGCATCGACTTCGACCAGTTCGCCGGGATCGGAGAGGCTGATTAACGTGTTGCCGTTCGGGAGGCGGCGGCCCATATAGAGCTTGCGGTTCTTCCCGTTGGGCGCCTGCCATTCCCAAACGGTCTTCCCCGCCCGGTCGACCTCGATCAATTTACCTTCCGCTTCAACGGCGATCAGTGTTGTTTCTTTATCTGTCCGATGGGCGTTGCGAGAACGCATATTGGCGAGGTCCGGATTCTCGTACTTCCAAACGACGTGCTTGTCGGGGGTCACTTCGATCACGCGGCCGAGCTTCGCATCGCTGACCAGGGTATTACCATTTGCAAGCCGCTGAGCGGCTATGGGATGCTCCAGACCTTCTGAGTAAGTCCAGACCTCGTGACGGTCTGCGTCGAGTTCGACTACCTTTTTCTGAGGGTTGATGGTGAAGAGAACATGGCCGTTGGGAAGTGCCTGCACATCGTGGCCGCGATCGTTCGGCACGGTCCAGAGAACGTTGCCGGAGGGCCATTCGATCCCGGCGATTTCCCCGTTCGGTCCATGGTCTGAGATGAGCAGGGTATGCTGCACAGGTTTCGGCTTCAGGTATTTGTCAAACCATGCGATGGCGCGTTCATCGGCCCTGCGGGCGTCCGCACCCTTGAAGCCATGGCCGGCTCCGCTGATGGTTTCGAGTTCAGCCGGGGCACCCGCCGCGATTAAACGCTCTACGAGCCAGAGGGATTGCTCGTACGCAACATAAGGGTCCGCGGTGCCATGGATGGCCAGAATCGGAGCGGCATTGGGGGTAATCCAGTTAAGCGGGCTTGAACGAATATGCGCGAGGCGGTTGTGGTCGAGATCGCCGCCGAGGAAGAGCGGAAGTACCTGAGCGGCATCTACCGATTTTGAATAGGACTGGGTGAAATCGGTTGGCCCGTACTCATCGACAACGCACTGGACCGCGCTGGATCGATCGCGGTTCGGGCCGGAGCCTTCGAACTCGGGAACACCGGCCGTGAGACCGAGCATCAGAACGAGGTGTCCGCCGGCACTTCCGCCTAAGGCGCCGATATGTTCGGGATCGATTCCGTATTTCGCAGAGTTGGCGCGAAGGAAGCGTACGGCGGCCTTGGAGTCTTCAACCGCGGCAGGAAACTGATTGCGCGGTGAGAGCCGATAAGTCGCCGTGGCGGCGACATAGCCGTGTTCGGCGAGCTGAATGGCCAGTGGCAGATAACTTTCCTTCGTGCCGGCGCGAAAGCCGCCTCCGTGGATGAGAAGGACTGCAGGCCTGGCCGTCGGGGATGCCACGCGCGGGCGGATGATGTCCATCGTTTGACGACCGCCGACGGCTGAATATTCGACGTCCCGTTCGGCAATGACTGTATCGGGAAACTTCGGAGCAGTCTGGCCCAGAAGGGTCAGGGCGACAGGCAGAAGGAAGAACAGGCGCATCGCGAACGACTATATCAAGCTTTGGCAGTATCGATCTTTGCAAGTATCGATGTCTCACGTATCAATGTTTCTGAGCGGCGGCGTGTTCGGCGGCATGGCGCAGCATTGCATCGAGATCGGAGCGCGAATAATACTTGCCGGCGGTAAACACCGCGTCAATTTCGCGGGTATGCCGGATGATTTCGAGCGGATTGGAACGTAGCAGAACCAGGTCCGCTTTCTTCCCCTTCTCAATGGTGCCTTCGGTGGAGGCTTCTCCGCGCCAGAGCGCCGGCTCGATGGTCGCCATGCGAAGAACCTCGGCGGGAGTTAGACCCGCTTTCACAAGCGCCTCCATCTCTTCGTGCATCGACCAGCCGGGGAACATGTAGTTGTTATTCACGCCGCAGTCGGTTCCGACCAGCATCGGCACTCCAGCCTTATGGGCGGCGACGGTAGCTTTCTGCGAGCGGCGGATCATTTCGCCCCAGACCTCCAGCGTGTGGCCCTGCACCGGCGTTCGGCGGCCGAGCTTCGTGTCCCAGCTATCCCATATTGCGGGAAACACGTAACGCTTACGGTCGTCAGATGAGAAGTCCTTTGTGCTGATTTCCTGGTAGACGCGGATCATGACGGCGATGGTCGGGGTCACCCAAAAGTGCTTTGCTGCCATTGACTGAAACGCTAAGTCCGCTTCCTTGTCTGTCGAAAGGTGCAGCAGGCGTCCAAACTGTTCGGCAGAGTCGGCAGCAAGTGGAGTTCCGCGCCGCCCCACGATGTCCGCTGCGTATCTTTCGTACTCCTCGCCGGGCGCCGCGAGCAGGTACATGGCGTGCTCAATGCCATCCTGGCCCATTGCTACTACCGACTGGATGCTGGTCTCTAAGGCTTTGTGTCCGGTTACTGTGAGATGAACCTGGTGGGCTTCGTCAACGATGGCGCTGAGCACTTCCGGCTTTACGCTGGCGAAGTAGACCTTAACGAAATCACTGCCATCCTGTTTGATCTGGCGGACCGCTTCGCCGGCCTTCGGCTGCGGTCTTCACACTGAGGGAACCGGACCAGGCGGGCGGGTCCTGATCGATCTTTCGGCCAGCAGTAAGAATGCGCGGCCCGATTCGCTGGCCGGTGCGGATCTCGTCGCGCCAGCGGAGGACTGACTGGGAGAGATCCCCTCCCATTTCACGGACGCCGACCACGCCGTTTGGCAGAAACAGGTCGAGCAGCGCGGCGTTTTCATCCACAAGAGGAACATCGGGATTGCGCTGATCGCTGCGCAGATGGACGTGCATGTCCCAGAGGCCAGGGATCAGAAACCGACCTTGACCCGCGACTCTGGTGGTGCCTTGCGGGACGGTTACTGCGTCCGCAGACCCGATTCCCGAGATCCGTCCGTTGTCGATCAGGACGGTCTGGTGCGGCCTCGTCTGGCCTGCGACGACGTCGATCACGTTCACGTCCACAATCGCCACAGGCGAGCGTTGCGCCGATGCCAGAGAGACCAGGAGTATCAGAGACAGCAAGAGCCGAGACATTGTTTCGATACTATCGTCTCGATGAGATTCCGCGCATTACTCGTGTTCGCTCTGCTGCCGTTATTGAATGCGGCGGAGGCAGGTCCCGGTCGGGACTGGCCCGCGTACGGCGGCGGACCGGCAGGGCTGCGGTACTCGCCGCTCCGGCAGATTGACCGGTCGAATGTTTCGAGATTAAAGGTCGCGTGGAGTTTCGACACCGAGGATGGGGCTGGCGACCCTCAGACTCAGCCGATCATGGTTCATGGCGTGGTTTATGGGCTAACGCCGCGGCATAAGGTGGTGGCGCTGGACGCAGCAACCGGGAAGCTGCTGTGGCGCTTCGATTCAGGCATTCAGGGACGCGGAGCGAACCGGTCGCTCGTCTATTGGGCGAATGCTTTAGGTGGGCGGCTGTTTGCGGCTGTGCAGAGCTTCATCTATGCGCTCGACCCGGCGACGGGCAAGGTGGTTCCTGGGTTCGGCACGGCTGGCCGGATCGACGTGCGTGAAGGGCTGGGCCGCGAGCCGTCGAAGCAGTCGATTATTCTGACAAGCCCTGGAATCATTTACAAAGACCTGCTGATTGTAGGGGGCCGCACGCCCGAGGCATTGCCTGCGCCACCCGGCGATATTCGCGCTTACGACGTCAGGACGGGCGCGATTCGGTGGTCATTCCACACGATTCCGCATCCGGGGGAGTTCGGGTACGGCACTTGGCCGAACGACGCCTGGATTTATACGGGCGCAGCGAATAACTGGCCGGGGATGGCGGTGGACGCACAGCGCGGGATCGTCTTTGTGCCCACCGGGTCGGCCGCAAGCGACTTCTACGGGGCGGACCGGACAGGCGATAATCTTTTCGCAAATTCGCTGATCGCGCTCGATGCGGCTACCGGTAAGCGCCTCTGGCATTTCCAATCTGTGAAGCACGACATATGGGACCGTGACTTCCCTTCCCCGCCGACGCTGGTCACGGTTCGGCACAACGGGCAGCTAACGGATGCGGTGGCGCAAACGACGAAGTCGGGTTTCGTTTATCTCTTCAACCGGACAGATGGGAAGCCATTGTTCCCGATTGAATACCGCAAGTATCCGGCCAGCGACGTACCGGGCGAGGTAGCGTCTGAAACGCAGCCGCTGCCCGTTAAGCCTTTGCCATTTTCACGCCAGGTATTGACAGCCGACATGCTCTCAAACCGCAGCCCGGAGGCGCATCGGTGGGCTTTGGAGAAGTTCGGGACGTTCAGGAGCGAAGGCCAGTTTGTTCCGCTCGGAACGGAACGCGAGACCGTGGTATTTCCCGGATTCGATGGCGGAGCTGAATGGGGAGGCTCGGCGTTCGATCCATCTACCGGAATTCTGTACGTGAATGCGAACGACGTGGCATGGACTTCGAGCCTGGCGTTGAACAAGCCAGGGGCTTCGGGACGGCAGGTCTATCTGACGAATTGCGCGAACTGCCACGGAGATTCTCTGGCGGGCGCGCCTCCTTCGATCCCGTCTTTGCTGGAATTGCGGGGCAAACGGACCCCGGCGCAAGTGACCGCCGTGGTGAAGCAGGGTGCGGGAAGGATGCCTTCGTTCCCGAATCTGAAGCCGGACGAGGTGACCGCATTGGCGGATTATGTATTGAGCGGCGCGAGTAAGGAACTCGAGAGTTCAACGGGTTCAGCGCCGCAGGCGCAATATCGCTTCACGGGTTATCACAAGTTTCTCGATCCGGATGGATACCCGGCAGTGGCGCCGCCGTGGGGCACGCTGAACGCAATCAATCTGAACACCGGCGAATATGCCTGGAAAATTCCGCTGGGTGAATACCCGGAACTGGCGGACAAGAGCACCGGGTCTGAGAACTATGGCGGGCCCATTGTAACCGCAGGCGGGCTGGTGTTCATTGCAGCGACGAATTATGACCGGAAGTTCCGCGCGTTCGACAAGCAGTCCGGAAAATTGTTGTGGGAGACGACCCTCCCGTTTGCGGGCAACGCTACGCCGATCACCTATGAGTCCAGCGGCAAGCAATACGTTCTGATTTACGCGACCGGCGGAAAAAGCGGGAACAGGGGTCCATCCGGCGGGACATATGTGGCTTTCGCGCTTCCCTGAGACGGTAATTTAGCCCCACCAGGTCTCGCCGGGGGCGAGATGGGCCTTTGCGACATCGGGATTGATCTCGACGCCGTAGCCCGGCTTGTCCTGAATGGTGAAGTACCCGTTCTCCCAGAACGGACCTTCTTTGATGACCAGAGTTGGCCACCAATCGACCCAGTTGGCCAGTTCGTGAACGCGAAACTCGCGCATGGAAGCGGCCGCGTGAACGCTGGCGATGGTTCCGAGCGGGCTCGCTGGGTTGTGCGCCGCGGTCCATATGTAATACATATCCGCAAGGTCGGAGATGCGCTTCGATTCGAGCAATCCGCCGGATTTCGGAATGTCGATGTGCACGCCTGAGGTCGCCTGCTGCTCGATGAGCGGGCGGAAGCCCTGGCGGGTGTACAGGTTTTCTCCAGTGCAGACCGGGATGTTGACGGCCTTGGTGACACGGGCCATGGCTTCGATGTTGTCGGGCGGGACAGGATCTTCGAGCCACATCGGTTTCACATGTTCGAGCGCGTTGGCCAGAGTGATGACGTCCCTCACGTCATAGCGCCAGTGTGCTTCAACGGCGAAGTCGATATCGGGACCGAGTGCCTCGCGCACCGTTTCCATGGCGGTCACGATGCGGCGGATGTCTTTGCTGGTGAGATTTCGGGCGTAGGGATCGTGTCCCGGCTCTTTGTTTTCGGGATCGGCGTTCGGAGGAATGGTGTCGCCCTGAAATTTGAAGGCAGTCCAGCCCCATTTCTCCGCGCGCGCGGCAGCAACCTGATCTTTCCAGGACTGCATGTCTTCCACATGGGCGGCGGGCTTTGAGTTCGTTCTGTAAAAGCGAACCTTGTCGCGAAAACGGCCGCCCAGCAGATTGCAGACCGGCGTCTGGAGAATACGCCCGGCGAGATCCCAAAGTGCGATTTCGATGCCGCTGGCAGCCGTTACCGTGACTCCGGCCTGGGCGCCGGCACCCATGCTCTTCATTAGCATCTTGGTGTACAGGCGGTCGACATTCAGCGGATCTTCGCCGATGATGTGCTGTTTGAGCTGATTCAGGACAAGATCTTTGACGCCCGGGCCCCAATAGGCTTCACCGATTCCGTAGAGGCCGGGCTGGTCGGTTTCGATCTTAATCAGGTTCCAGTCCCAGGTGCCGCGCACGATCATGCACTTGACATCGGTGATCTTCACCTTGTTTCTCAGGGCGGCGGCAGCCTTCCAGTGCGGGCCCGAAAAGAGGAATCCGGCGGCAGTGGCGGCTGAAGTGCACAGGAAGCTCCGGCGATGAATCCTCGACATGGCATGAATTCTATCTCAGGCGTTTATAGTGGGTCTATGCGGGCTCTATTATTGGGTTTAACGGTCGGGTGTACGAGCCTGTATGCCTCTTTCCTTCCAACACTGCATCTGGATGCTCCTACTCTGAAGGCATTTCAGGACTACGTTGCGAATTATGAGACTTCGGTTCAGGCGCAGTTCACGAGCGCAGGCAAGATTTGGACCGACAGCACGAAAAAGGGTGGATTCGATTCCGGGAAAGCAGTCGTTGAGCCCCGTGAGAACCAGGATGTCGCCAACGGAAGCATTCATCATTTCACTGGCGCAATCCATATCAATGGCGGAACCATCGACGCGGTGCAGCGGATTATGGAAGATTATCCAAATTACGTCCGGTATTTCACGCCTGACGTAGGCACTGCAAACGGCACTAAAATGCCGGACAGCAAAGCGGGTGACGACCACTACAAAGGGCATCTGGTGCTGGTGCAGCAGACGCTTTGGGTGGCCGTTACGTTCGACACCGTGTACGACACGCACTACCGCAGGCTGGATAAAGAGCGGTGGTATTCAAAGTCCGCGGCGGAAAGTATCAAAGAACTGCGCGACCCTAAGAACGCGAGCGAAGGATTCTATCCGGAAGGCGAGGATCACGGTTTTCTGTGGAAGACCAACACCTACTGGTATGTGCGCGAGCGGAACGGCGGGATCGACGTTGCGGCAGACAGTATCTCGCTTTCGCGCCCTAACATTACAGGCTTTGCCTGGTGGGGAACGAAGCGTTCGAAAGAAGCTGTTGAGAAGATGCTTCACGACATGAAAGCCGCCGTGGAAGCGTCTCATTAAGCGATGAAAGTTCTGATGGCGGCAATATTGGTCTGCGGCGCGGCCAACGCGTCACTGCTGCCGATGGCGAAGCTCAACCCCGAAGCGGTGCGCGCCTACGACGCCTACGTCCGGGATTACGACAGTTCCGGCAAACTCTGGATGGACAGTCAGGCGCAACTAACAGAAAAGCCGGCCGCCGCCGTGATTGCCGAGAAAGACGTGCCGGGCGGACAGATTCACCATACAGTCGGCGCAATCCGGATCCCTGGAGCGACGATTGAGTCCGTGCATGCGCAGTTGCAGAACTATGCGGCCTACCAGGCGATTTATCGGCCGGACGTGGTGAAGTCGTCGGCTGAGTTGTTGCCGGACAGCACGCCTGAAAAGCAGCATTACAGGGTGTCGCTGCGGCTTGTGCAATCGACTCTGTGGGTGGTTGCCGGATTTGAGGGTATCTACGATTCTCATTACGAAAAGCTGAGCCCTTCGACTTCGTTGACGCGGTCGCGGTCTATCAGCATCCGGGAACTTAAAGACGCGAAAGATCCCTCGCAAGGTACCTACGCCGAGGGCGAAGATCATGGATTCCTGTGGCGTACGGGTTCGTGGTGGCATGCGCGGGAACGCGCCGGCGGGGTGGATCTCGAACTGACGAACATCTCGCTTACCAAGCCTCCGCCCACGGGAGCGGGATGGTGGGCTTCACGAAAATCCAAACAGACGGTTGAGAACCTTCTCAATCAGACGCGGGCAGCAGTTCAGGCTGCCGCTCCCCGGCCATAGACAATGCGGTTCGCACTGTTTGCACTGGCAATGGTTGCCTTTGCGCAGAACAGCCCGCAAGACGTTAACGAGTTGTTGAAGCGCGGGACGCAACTGACTCAGACGAAACCGGCCGAAGCCGTGCGAGTGTTGCAGCAGGCAGCGCGCCTCGAGCCTGAGCGCGGCGATGTGCGATACCAGCTTGGAGTGGCGCTGCACGCCATAGGCGACGAGGCCGAGGCGGAACTGGAGTTGCGGGAAGCCATACGGCTGATGCCCGATCCGGCGGAAGCGCGAAAAGCGCTCGAGACCGTGCTTACCGCCGGCGCAATCAGCGTTGAAGTGCGCCAGGTGCTCGTGCCCGTAATTGTGACGGATCAGCAAGGGCATTACCGCAGCGGGCTGACGCAGGCGGATTTCACGGTGCTCGAAGACGGGGTCGAGCAGAAGATCACGTCGTTCAGCGTTGAGTCGTCCGGTCTCACTGAGACGGAAGTCCCGGTTGCCCGGCGCTCACCGGACAAGGCTGCTTCGCGGGCCGTAGCAGCCTCAAGCCCTGTCAGGCGGACATATGTGGTCTGCATCGACACGCTGCACTCTTCTTTCAACAATTTCGTATCGGTGCGGGAAGCACTGGCAAAGTTGTTCGCGCAGGAGCATTCCTCAGATTCGCAATACGTGCTGATCGCCATCGGCTCATCCTCTGACATAGTGGTCAACACGACTTCAGATGCGAAGGCCGTACTGGCGGCTCTGCAGAACAAGAAGTTTCAGAAGATCTTTCTTGAGGGCCAGACGGGCGGGATGAACATTGAAATGCAGCGATACCGCCGCGATCTGAATGAAACCCTTGCGGCGTGCAACATGTATGACAGGACCGGCGAACTACCGGCGAAGGTTCAGTGCGATACGGGGAAACAGCGGGTGCCCCGCGAGGCACAGGAGATTTCCGAGCTTGACCGCACTCTGACCGCAGGCTTTCTTCAGCAAATGGGCGGACTGGTCGGCCAGCTTGCAAGGGCGCGCGACAGGCGGACAATCGTGCTGGTATCGGACGGCTTTCAGATTGCGCCCGGCAAGGAAGCCTTCGACTTGCTGATGGCGTACTTCCCGGATCTGCAGCGATTCGGGCTTCGAAGACCCGAGCGTATGCAGAGCATGTTCGAACCGGTTCTGAAGCTTGCCGCGAGGAGCAATGTCACCATCGATACCATCGATTCGAGAGGGCTCTATGGACAGAGCGCCTTCGACGCATCGAGCCCGGGCAATCCGGTCAACGCCGACGCGGCGGCAGGCCGGGTGGAACGCAGTTCCGCGGCGGAGAGCGGCAGCACGCTTATCGAAATTGCGAAGGCGACCGGCGGGACCGCGTTCCACGACAGCAACGATCTGTTCGCAGGGCTTCAGCGCGCCTTTGCCGATGGAAGGAACTACTATTTGCTGGGATATGTCTCTTCGAATGCAAACCGGGACGGTCATTTCCGCGCGATTCAGGTTCAGGTGCGGGATCGGCACCTGAGCGTCAACGCGAAACGCGGTTACTGGGCCGATACGGTCGCCCAATAACCGGTTTTAGTGCGCACCTCGACGTTTTTGGCGGTCGTCTCAACGGTAATCCGGCGAAATTTTCCGTCAGACACGGCGTTTTTGGAAACGTAGCCAAGGACATAGAATTCGCGCCCGTCAGCAAGGGCATTGCGGAGGCCCTTCAGGATATTTTCGCCCTCGTGGAAATAGATGCCCCCGGTCTCATGCGCAAGTTGCTGCATGGCGATGCTGTCCGCCGATTCCAGGGAACCGACCTGCCGTGCCTGGCCGGCGGTAAGGGACGTCTGGCGGACAGAAGGAGCAGTACGCGTGGGGCCCCCGATGCCTGTAACACTCTGGATGGCGCCGGCCCCGCCCGAACTCCCCGCATCCATGCCGCCCAGGCTTGCGAGATTCGGTGCTCTTCCGCTCCGCAGGTCCACCGCGTCGATGGTGATATTGCGATCGGCCGCAGTCTGAAGGGCTGCGGCAAACAGGCGGTCCGCCTCGGAGGAATCGGGCGGGTGGAATTGCGGCGCACCGGGCAAGTAGGCAGAGACGGCGGCGTAAAACTCACGAAGGGGGTCAACGCTGAAGCCGTCCGAAATCAGGACAAGGGTACGGCCGGTAGGAACCTTCGCCAGTTCATCCACGACGTTCCTGAATTGTTCCATCAGTGCTTTGGTTGGAGCGATCCAGCGCGCCGCTTCGGCATCCACCGTCTGTTTCAGTGCGTCAATCTGTCCGCTGCAACCGGACGATCCGGGCCGCGCCGCAGTACATGGGCACCGTCTGCAATAGTCTTCCATCTGGGTTTTGATGGTCGCGAGTTGGGTTGTGAAGGCGGATGAATCCATGCCGCCCATGAGCGTCTGAAAGGCCGGCGCGCGCACCTTTTGCAAAATTAGCATCGGGTTCGCGGTGGCCGGCTGGAGCACCTGCAGGCGCGATCCGATGCTGACGAGAACATACTGTACGTCGCCCGGTGCTTTGGCCGTCTTTTCTTTTCCGAAGAGGCTTTCGAGCGCGTCCCGCAGCCGGAGGGCGGCGGCAGGCGAACTATGGAAAGCATCTATGCAGATGACGTAAGTCCGACGGGCGCCAACTGACGCGGGCTCGGACCGCACCGGGGTGGCGGCCTGGTTCAGGTTGTTGACGGCTGCGGTCGCGTCCGTTGCGAACGAGACGATGTCCTGCGGAATGCCATCCTCAAGGATTTTGAAATCGGCCGCGCGGAGCCCGGTCACGTGGTGGCCCTTCCTGTCGGTAACGACTACCGGGACCAGAACCTGGCTCACATCCACACGGATGGTCGGCTCCTGCTGGGCGAACAGGCTGGTTGCTGCGATCAGAAGCACGGCCGAACGCATCACATCAGCGTATCGCAGCCTATGTGGGGCGCTCGGGCGAACGGGAGCGCACCGCGCGGAAACTATTGAAATTGTGAGCTGTTATACTGAGGTGGTCTTGCCTTCTGGCCGCCCCTCCTCCTTGCCATCGTTGTTGGTTTTGGTTCAGAGCAGTCTGACAGCGACAAATTCAACCAAAGGTACTGAAACCAATGACAAATCTTTTTGTAGGAAACCTGAGCTTCCAAACCACTCAGGATGAGTTGCTTGCGGCATTTTCGCAGTTCGGAAACGTGGAGCGCGTCAACATCGTCACAGATCGTGAAACTGGGCAACCCCGCGGGTTCGCGTTCGTTGAAATGACAGAGCGCCGCGACGCTGAGACGGCTATTTCGCAGCTCAACGGCGCCGACCTGAATGGCCGCACGATGAACGTAAACGAAGCTCGTCCCAAGCCGGAAGGCGGTCGTCCGGGCGGTGGCGGTGGATTTGGCGGCAATCGCAGCGGCGGCGGTGGTGGCGGCGGCAACCGGAACCGTACTCCGCGCTGGTAGTCGGGGGCTGACCAGTTACACTTGTAATGCGCCACCGGCCCGCGGGGTTCCGTGGCGCAATCACCGAAGGAGCAAGCAATGTCTGGTCGAGGACGGCCGACGTTCAACAAACGTCAAAAAGAGCAAAAGCGCAAAGAAAAGCAGCAGGAAAAAGGCACGCGCCGCGAAGAGCGGAAGCTGACCAGCGAACCTCTGAAGGACGAAGAAACCATCGCGCGAGAGGCGCTCGCGGAACTGGCACTGCGGGCGGAGGAAGCAGCGGCGGAAGCCGAACTGCTCCGGCTCCAATCTACTGCCGATCCACTCGCCAAGTTCGCCGAGAATACCAAGGAGTAATCCTGCCGCTCAGCGGTCGGATCGGGGAGATTTCATGACAGACGATGGCCGAAGATCGATGCCCGCTTTGAACGGGTCGGCGACCGAGATCGCCAACGCCACTCGGATCCGAGATGATATCGATGCCGAGTTCGACCGGGTCAGGGCTTCCATTGAGGCGGAATCGAACAAAAACCGGCCTTTGGACCGATCGGAGACCATCTGCCTGCTCGCGCTGATCGAAGAACATCGCGCGGCAGTGCTTTCGAATGTGGACGCGGCGTATTTTGTCAATCATTCGCACGACGTGGGCCGGGCGGAGCGCCTGTTACACGAAGACAAGCGCTGGAAAGTGGTTCAGGAGGCGCGGAGCGCCAGGCGCGCCCGCTCGGAAGCGGCAAATCCGATTCGGTACCTTGGTTTCGACGATGCGGCAAGCGTGCGCGTTTTCAAGTTCGGCCGGCTGCCCGCTCATGACGGGATGGAAATTTTCACGGTCAGCGTGCCCGTTGAGCTGTTTCTAAAGCATCGGATTGCATTTCAGGACGGTCCCGCCATGTGCTCGGCCGTTATGGCCGCTTCGGCCGAACCTAAGAATCACATGCTCGAGGATGCGGATGGTCTTGAATTTATCGCGCGGCGCCCTGTTAAAGCAGAACGAAAACCGCCGCGGCAAAAACATGTTCAGCCGGAATAGCGGAATACACCAGCCGAACGGGTCAGGTGCGAGACCGGAATGACGAAGAAAAAGAACTCGCCACCTGCTCCGGCGGCAGCACCGGACCTGTCTCCGGCCGAAACCATTCGCAGCAAGCTGGACGAGGGTTTTGCCGTAGTTCAGACAGGCAAGATGCGGAGCCAGATGGGCGGCGCGGATGCGGCGGCGAGCACACGCGATTTTGTCGCAAAGACGGTCGCCTCCGTTCGGGAGGCCCTCAAAGGCGCCGAACTCACGGAATCGCAGCTTGCTGTGGTGAACAAGAAAATTCAGGCGTTGAAAGACGCCGCCGACCGCATTTAAACCCCTCTTCAGAACGCTCTTCCCGATGGCGCTTTTGGCCGGGAGATTCCCTACTCATATAAGCGCGGATGCGCCGCCTTCATCTCACCCGCGATTGCATGCGCCTTCTCGATATTCACCAGTTCGCCCTTACCGATGCCGGGGCACCAATCTCCGGTGCTGTGCCATTTGCGCCGGCTGTCGACCAGTTCAGGCCAGAACGGAAAGGTTCGGCATTGGGTTGGCTTCACTTCATGCACTGAGCATCCGCCGCTTTCGAGGAATTCGCATTGCGCATGCCTCGGAACGCGCAGCCGCAGCAGATTACGGGTACGGAAAACATAGCGCGCCTCGAAGTCCGCAAGGTTCATCGAAAGGTGGCCGGCGAGCCTTACAATATCGTCCTCGGTCAGGTAAACGAAGCCTTGATGTTCGCAGCACTTCGTGCATCCCGACTGGCACGTGAAGCGCATGAAATCGACGCTCAGTTGGCCTTCCTGTAGCCGTCAGGCGTCGCGAATACGCTTTCAGGAATGCTGCCGGTAGAGAACTCGGAAGAATCCATCGTCATTTCAAACAGGGAACCGCTGTTGGCTGCCGCGCCGCCACCACAACCCATACGCGCTGCCTGTTTTGCGATCATTTCGGCCATCGGGCCTCCCTGCGCTTTCAGCGCTTCGAGTTTGGCGCAGGCCTGCGATGCATTCGCGCCCAGACCGGGCATTCCGGCGGGGGACTTCACCTTGACAACCTGCTCTACGGGTACCCCGTTCATGGCAGCCAGCTTTTGCTGAACGCCCACCATGGCCTTCTGCAGGTTCTGATTGCTTCCACCACCCGCCATGGCACTCCACGGAAATTTATCGCCGTTCTTCTGGTAGAAGGACTTCAATTCCTGCACACCGGGAACTTCTGACGCAATCCACATATCCATTTCCATATGCATGATGCCCATCTGCGGCGCCTGCTGAGGCGGATCCATGTCGATGTTCATCACGAACTCGCTGGCATCGAAGCCATTGATAGTACGTCTCTGCCCGGTCTCTTTGGCATCGATGTTCAGCTCCAGCGCCGCCGTGCCGGCGTTGCGCGCAATATCTGAGAACGGCTGTACGGTGTAGGTCTTCTTCGCGGTGTCCAGAGTGGTGAGAGTCTGAGATTCGAAGTCCACTACGATGACGATCGGGCCGTTATCCATCTTCATCTTTTGGCCTTTGAGGTATACCTTTGAGGTACCGTTTGCTGCGGCCATCGCGCCCAACATTCCCCCTGTAGCCCTGCGTGTCACGGTGTAGCTGAAATCCGCATGAGCGGCGCCGGCTGCCAGAAGCGCCAACGTCATAGTAAGAATCATCCTCATTGCGCACATCCTCCTTGCGTCAGTTTACAATCCTGCGCCGATGATCCCCGGTTGACATTGCCTTCGATTAGTACTACTTGACTAGTATGCGCGCGCGCAGTTCTGCGCGCGAGTGAAGGAGTCGGGTATGTCTCAGACGAGAACGTTTTCCGCGGTTGCGGTGTTTGCTGTATGGTGCGGGCTTACTCCCGGGGCGCTGCCGGCCGAGCCGCAAACGGCCAATGACGGTCCGGGCGTTTCAGTGGACATGAACGGCGCCCGGGTAATCCACAAAACTTCCGTCGCGTACCCTCGCGAAGCGGTGGCCAGGCACATTCAGGGGACGGTGGTGGCTCAGGTAAGGCTCGATGCGGACGGCAATGTTGTCGATGCGTCGATTGTGAGCGGTCCGGACGAATTACGCAGAGCTGTGCTCGAATCGGTTCTCGACTGGCACTTCTCACGAACTGCGGCGCTCAGTTCCCGCCAGGTGATGGTCACGTTTGCTCTACCCGATCAAACTGAGTTCCGCCCAAACCGCGTGGTTGGAGGACAGTTCGGCCTGACTCCGGGAGTTGTCACGAATGGCGGCCCGCAACCCATAGTGATCAGGCGAATCGCAGTTATTGGCCTGTCGGACGACGATCGGGCTGAGTTGATGTCGCGGCTGCCGGTACACGAGGGAGACACGGTCGGGAGTTCCCAGGCTCAGGCAATCGAGCAGTCTGTTCGCGATTTCGATGAGCACCTGGTCTGCTCGTTAAGACGTACTCCCGAGGGCGAGATGTCGATCGTGATTTCCGTGCTCCAAACACGCACGCCGTCTACCATGGTCCCCCTCGCGGCCCTTGGCACAGCCGCCGCTCAGGGTAACCCTCCCGGCGCGGCGCCGATCCGCGTTGGAGGGCAGGTTTCGAAGGCCAATCTGCTCTCGCAAGTCGAGCCGATCTATCCACCGCTGGCAATACAAGCGCGAGTGCAGGGCACTGTCACCTTCGAGGCCCTGATCGGAAAAGACGGCCACGTACAAAATCTTCATCTTGTATCGGGGCACCCATTGCTGGTTAGACCGGCAATGGAAGCGGCTCAGAAACGGGTCTACCGACCAACGCTGCTGAACGGCAATCCTGTCGAAGTAATCACAACGATTGAAATCAGCTTTACGCTTCCTGAATGAGGAGAAACGGAGCAGGCGATGAATACCTGCTCCGATGCTTTACCAGCGGCGGGTTTCTGTTTGTCGCACAGGTCCGCGGTCCTTCAAGCCTTCGCGCTTGGATTGCTGAAGGCTGTTGACCTGTGGGTGTGGCCGGGCGGCGGCGTGGTCCAGAGTCACAACCGAGCTTGAAGTGGTTGAGCCTGAAATCGCCAGCGTGGTTTCCGAGGTCGTTCCATCCTGCGTAGAAAGGAACACGTATTGACTACCGGTTGGCGTACCCTGAACTAACTGACCGTTCACCTGGTAGAGGCCCGCCAGACCAGGCGTGAGTCCCGCAAAGGTGATATTCTCGGTTGCCGAACCGACTTGCAAAGCATCGGTATCGGTGATGGCACTGACCGGGTTTGAGGGTGATGCGGCGCCATCTGCCACAGCAGGCGATACGCTGCCGAGTCCGGACGCGTAAAGAACAATGTTCTCGCCGATCTTTGCGGGCCGGGCGCTGTTAATCAGCGTGAAGTCGGCCGCATGTTGAGCAAGAGCGGCGTTGATCCCGTTTCCGGTCGCTGAAAACAATCCGGGTGCCGTAAGAGACGTGTACACCGTCGAGGTGTTGGACTTGACGTTGTTGTTGGTCACCTGGATGGTCGCGAAGGGAATCTTGTAGAAGGGGCTGACCAACTGAGGAACAACGAATGCGATCTGGCCGGGCGTAACGTAAAAGAGAGGCGCAGCAGTTCCGTTGACGGTCACCTGCACGCCACCGAGTGAAGTGGGCAGCGGCAGCGCAGATGCAGTAGCGGTGGACCCTGCCAGCCCTGAACCGAAGATGGTGACGAGTTCATTTGGCGCGATCGGATTGGTGATCGGCGCGAAGTTGGCCGCATTGACGATGCCGACCGGGTTCAGATAAACGCCCGTGCCCGAGTACTTCGGCGCCCCGAATCCGACAAGCAAAGAGTAGTAACCGGGCGCCCCCGTCGCGATGAAGGCATTCCCGCCGGCACCCAACTGATAGTTATAGAAAGAACCGTCGTTGAAGGTGCCGTTCGGCTGTACCGCATATTCGCTGTCGTACGTGTAATCGTAAACGTTGTAAGCAAACGACTGGATGCGGTTGTGTGAGATTGACGTTCCGGCGCCGTTTGAATTGATCGATCCGTAGAAGGCGTCGACCGCGTGGGTACTCTGGGTCGAGCCCGTGGCCGGAGGAGTCACTATATCTTCGAAACCGCCCATGAAGTAAAGACCACTCGACGTGGCGTTCGTGGCCGGGGTGGTCAGGCCCCGGAGTGCAACCAAAAGATCGAAGCCGGCCGGGTTACCGCCGAGCACGATTCCGCCGTCAGCGGACACATAGAGATTTTTTGTCCCGCTGATCAGTTGCGATGTGCTGGCCGTTCCGAAATTGACCGAACCGCTACCCGTTCCGGCGAGCGTATAGGTAACGTTTGAAACGCTCTGGGTGGTTGAACTGCCGCCCAGATTGAACGCCGTACCGTTCACCGAAACCGCGCCAAGCCCGCCTTTGCCATCCGCAGTGGCATTAAAGGTTGCCTGCCGAACCATCGTGACATCGGCGTTCGGATAATCGATAAAACCCCCTGTGTAAATGCCCTGCAGGGTTGCGTTGCTCGCGCCGCTGCCAGCCGGAATACCGACGAGGATATCGACGTTTGTCCCCTCGGTATCGCTTGCGATAAAGGCATTCGGCCCGATTGCGGAGACTCCGCCGTAGCAATAATTGAGGGTTATGAAGCTTTGCAGATAGAAAATGCCGTTCGGGCTTGCCTGATAAGTGCCAGTAAAGGTTTGGGTCTTCACCGTGCCGAGAGAGGCCGAGCTTGTACTCTGGCCGTTGAACGTATAGTTTCCTTTGCCATCGAACGTCGCGATCCCTGTCGCGCTGCTGGCACTGGTGATGGTGCCATTTGTGTTCTGGCCGGCAATCAGCACCTCGCGGATGAAGTAATCGCCCTTCAGGGTACCGTTGGCGCTGGCGTCAAAAGTCTGGGCAGAGGCCGCGCCTGCGATCAGGATAAGTAGTGCTGCGGTCGAAAGATAGCGACTTGGCATGATGAGTCCATTATGGACGCATAGAGCATCCAAAGACCATTGGACTGCGGATGCTATCGTGCCGTTTCAGTATCGTGAGATGAAGGCGAGTTTCCGTACAACCGGGAGCCCGCCTTCACCTGCCTTTACAGAACGCTTTTGCCGCGTTCACCGTTTCTGATTCGGACCGCCTCTTCGATGTTCGAGACGAAAATTTTGCCGTCTCCCATTTTGCCGGTGCGGGCCGCTTCCGCAATGACGCCAACCAATGTATCGAGCGCGGAATCGTCAACCACAAGCTCCAGCTTTACCTTCGGACGAAGGTCGACATTGTATTCAGCCCCGCGATAGGTTTCCGTGTGGCCTTTCTGCCGACCGTGTCCGTGCACTTCAAAAATTGTCATACCGTCAACCCCGGCATTTTTGAGCGCTTCTTTAACGTCCTCGAGTTTGTGCGGCTGAATGATGGCTTCGATCTTCTTCATAGCTTGATTCTCCCTTCGGCCGGCACGGTCATTGCAGCGGGCCCACCCAGCGACGAAATTACGTATTCGGGATAAGCCGAAATACCGTGTTCGTGCAGGTCGAGGCCTTCCAGTTCGCCTTCACGTGAAATGCGAAGCAGACCCATGGAATTGACGGCATACATCACAACCATCGCAATGCCAAACGTCGCGATGCAGGTAATGGCGCTGCCGATGATCTGAGCGACCAGCAACTGCGTCCCGCCGCCGTAAAACAGGCCTTTCAGCGGCGCGGAGTTATCGGCCGCAAAAGGACCGGTTGCTCCAAACTCGCCGGACGCGAAGAGTCCGAGCGAAATTGTTCCCCAGATGCCGCAGAAACCATGAACCGGAACGGCTCCGATCGGATCGTCGATCCGCAGATATTCGAGCAATTCGACCCCACCCACCACCAGGACGCCGGCGATGCCACCCAGCAGGACGGCGCCCAGCGGACTCACCCAATAACACGGGCAGGTAATCGCGACCAATCCAGCCAGGAAGCCGTTGACCGTGAAGCTCACGTCCCACTTCTTGCTCAGGAAGTATGCGGCGAACATTGCCGTTAAACCGCCCGCGCAGGCAGCGAGAGTAGTGTTTGCCGCCACACGGCCGATGCCCACGAAATCCATTGCTGAAAGAGTGCTGCCCGGGTTGAAGCCGTACCAGCCGAACCAGAGGAGCAAGCCGCCGGACGCCGCAATGGTGAGATCGTGAGGCAGCATGGGTCCGCCGCCGTCCCGTTTGAACTTACGGCCGAGCCGCGGTCCGAGCACGATGGAGCCGGCCAGCGCGATGAAGCCGCCGATCGAGTGCACAACCGTTGAACCGGCGAAGTCGTGGAAGCCGGTGCCTACCCAAGGCAGGAAGTTATTGGCGCTGCCCATGTTGGCGAGGAAGCCGTCCGGCCCCCAGGTCCAGTGGCCGATGATCGGATAGATGAAGCCGGAAACGGCGACGCTGTACAGCAGATCGCCAATCCACGCCGGTGCGGCCGATCATTGCGCCCGAAGTAATGGTGGAGCAGGTGTCGGCGAACGCAAACTGAAAGATCCAGATTGCAAGAAACGCTACCCCGGTCGTTTCGTAGGTCGCCGGAGCGCCCTGGAGGAAGAACCAGTTCAGCCCAATAAAACCATTTCCGTGACTGAACATGAAGGCAAAGCCCCATGCATAAAACAAGAGTCCGCAGAGACAGGTATCGACGATGCATTCCATCAGCACGTTGACCGTCTCACGCGAGCGGCAGAAGCCAGCCTCGAGCATCGTAAATCCG
Organism: Terriglobia bacterium; assembly: GCA_963840735.1. Taxonomy (GTDB): domain Bacteria; phylum Acidobacteriota; class Terriglobia; order Bryobacterales; family Bryobacteraceae; genus BOG-234. The sequence goes on along the minus strand of CAWIZX010000008.1, from coordinate 180,550 downwards.
ACCTGCATACCGAACACAAGGAAGGCCGCTACCAGGGTCCAGACGGTATTGAGCGGGTTGACAATGTCGTTACCCTTAAGCTGAGGATCGGCCGCGAACGCGCGAAAACCAACCAGATCCGGGTTAAAGAAGGCCATCGCCAAAACGAGCAGGGCCAGTGCTGCCGCCTTGCCGCCAATTACGAGCAAGCCGTAGCGCCGCCATTCGGGGTCACGCATTCGTGCCGCGAGGCGGGACAGTTTCTTCGATAGGGACAGCCTCTGATTCATAAATTCACATGCTCCTGCGTATGGATTTGAAGGGTCGGAAACGGACAGGGGTGTCCAACTGCGACGCACAGGGTCGCTCGGGATGCTTACCGGAATTCGAAGTCTAGCGACACTTCCTCAACTCTGTCCAATCGATTATTTCGATACGCGCTTGCGCATATTCCGGCTATTTCGAACAAAAGATAGATAGCGGCTATCGAAAGAAAGGAAGATCGCGTTTTGGCCTCGATTTCCCTATCTTTCAGGCAGTTTCAAGGCAGAAATGCGCCACCGCATATTGAAAGTTTCGATTGGACAGAGGGAAGGCCAGGCGGCTACAGTTGGGGTGCCTGCGCGGTTCCTGCGCAATGCTTTTGGCTATATCGCTTCAATGTTCAGTTCTGTGTGCGGCGCACCGCGTAGTCGCTCGTACACCGGCGGCGCCGGACGTTTCCGCCATTTACCCGCGCCGCCGCACTTTAATCCACGAGGTTAGAGAGGCCATCGCTATCGTGGAAGGGTGATCTCCGTCATTCTGCAGAGCGGCAAACTCAAGGTGCTGCTGGCGACTGCCAGTGTTATCGCGCTGATTGCCGTTCTCGACAGAGCAGTTGGAAACAGGGCATCGCTGGGGATTCTCTACATTGTTCCGATGGTGGTCGCGGCGGCGGTGCTGCGGCCGTCGCAGGTTATGGTCCTGGCGGTTGTGTGTTCCGCGTTGCGCTCGTGGTTCGATATTCCGGCGCCCCCGCTTGAGGTTTTTTTGCGATATCTGTTCTCATTCATCGCTTATTCAGGCTCAGGTCTGTTCGTGATCGCGATCATACGCAATCGCGCGCGCACCATGGAGAATCTGGAGAAACTGCACGCGGCCGAAGATCTGAGGCACAAGGCCGAACAACAACTCGACACACTGGTAGAGAGCAGCCCGGCCGCGATTATGACGCTCGACGCTGACGGCATGGTTCTCGCCGCGAACAGGGCCGCGGAAAGGCTGATCATGCTGCCTGAACGCGGCACGCTGAAAGGGATTTCGATCACGCGGTATCTGCCCGTGCTGACAGATGCGCTTCGTTACGACCCGGGACCTTCAGGCCTCCGCAGCGCGGCTCAGGCACAAGGATTCCGCGATAACGGAGAAGTGTTTCTGGCGAATCTGTGGTTTTCAACATGGGTGGGACCCGAAGGCAAGCGGCTGGCAGCCATCGTGGTCGATTCTTCTGAAGAAATGCGGGATCGTGAGGAAGAGAATCTGCGCCAATTGCTGCAGGCCAATCGAATTGCAGCGATGGCTGTATCGCACGAGGTCCGCAACCTGTGCGGTGCAATCTCAGCGGTCGCAGCGAATCTGCGGACGGAACCGGCAGTTGCCGGAACTCAGGATCTTCAGGCACTCACCGCGCTGGCGGGCGCTTTAGGGAAGATAGCTTCGACAGATTTGCAGACGCGTGTTCACGATCGTCTCGAAGAAGTCAACCTCAGAACGGTTCTCGACGATTTGCGAATCGTGATCGAACCGCAATGGCGCGAGATCGGTGGACGGGTTCACTGGAGGTTGCAGCCCGATATTGCACCCGTGGCCGGGGAACGACACGGGCTACTGCAGGCGTTTCTGAATCTGGCACAGAACAGCCTGCGGGCGGTTCAATACAGCGATGTGCGGGAACTCCAAATTGACCTTTCGGGAGCAAGCGGCACCGCGCTGTTGCGCTTCCACGACTCCGGCCCCGGCATCGCCGAGCCGGATAAGCTGTTCGCGCCGTTTCAATCCGGGTCTGATGGAACAGGACTGGGCCTCTTCGTGTCGAGAGCCGTGGTTCGCAGCTATGGCGGCGACCTCCGCTGGGTTCCAGCGTCGGGCGGTTCGTGCTTTGAAATCGAATTGCAGGCGACAGGAGAACGCGGATGACCCCGTCGCTCACGCCTGCGGTCCGATTGCTTCTGGTGGACGATCACGCGATGTTCCGCGAGAGCCTCGCCCGCATGCTCGAAAAAGAGGCTGGGTTTGAAATAGCCGGGCAGGCGGAGTCCGTGACAGCCGCGCTCGGCATGGCCGTTGCCCTTCAACCTTCGGTGGTCCTGCTCGATGTGGACCTCGGTCCGGAGAGGGCAATCGACTTCGTTTCGGCCGCGCGCCGAAGCGGCTATCCCGGCAGAATTCTTGTCCTGACTGCGGGGATGAGTGATCAGGAGGCGTTGCACCTGATCCAGAGCGGCGTCGCGGGCATTCTCCATAAGCACCACTCCATCGATGTGTTGTGCGGCGCCATCCGCCAGGTTGCAGCCGGCGAGGTGTGGCTGGAAAAGACTTATTTGACTTCGCTTTTTCGGACCGTTGACAGGTCGGGCGTACAGAGACGGCCTACCCTTACGGAGCGGGATAAAACGGTGCTGCGCCACTTGCTGCAGGGCCTTACAAACCGCGAGATGGCGGCGCAGCTTGAAATTTCCGAAGGCGCGGTGAAAGCTTCTCTTCGACACGTCTGCGAAAAGTTGGGCGTGCGAACGCGGACGCAGTTAGTGAAGGTCGCGCTGGAGCGCTTCAAAGACCAGCTTTAGCTTTGTTACTGAGTTACGGCAATGCTGCGGGTGAGCCTGATCTGAACGGTCTGAGCCGAGGATACCGACACGTGCGTCGCCGGAAAGCGTCTGAGCCACTCCTGATTCGCATATTCCACCTCCAGCAGGTCGTCCCAGGCATACAACGTGTAGTCTCCCGGTGCTAAACCTGCGATGTGGAAGGTGCCGGACGGCTGGGTAGGCACAATTTGCGGCGGCCGCTCTGACTGCAGAACGGTCACAACCCCGCCTACGGGCCGATCGTCCGGACCGAAGAGTTGCCCGTCAACGGTGCCGCTATCATTCGCCAGAAGTATGTCTAGTGTTCCTCCCGGCGCCGCCAGCGGCACGGAATCCCGCAGCATATTACGGCCGGCGATTGTCGCGCTTTTGAAATAAAACGGCGGTGGTACAGACGCCGCCAGACTGTAGCTTCCCGGAGGTAGATCAGGAATAGTAAAGCCAGTGTGTTCACTGTTCCACTGAGGTGTTCCACCGCCCATCGTCGGATCCACAGGACGCAGCATGAAAGAACCGGGATTCAGTCTGGGCGGCGCCGCGCCCGAGGACGAATCGACGCGCACCGTGCCCGTCACGTTGAAGCCGGGTTCCAGGTGAACGGAAATTCCATCAATATCGGAGGACCCAACGTCCACGGGCACACGCGCAACCAAACGTTTGCCGGCTTCAAAGTAATCGGTGGTGAGCGTGTACGATCCGGGATTCACGCCCAGGATTTCGAAGTGACCGTCCACACGGACAGTCACAGATCTTGAACCAAATGTGCCACTGCCTGGGGTGGCTCGCCCCACGAGCGTCAGGCCTGCACGGCCGTTGACCGGCATGCCTGTGATAACACCCGCGATCCGCACCGCGTGAACCCGGGGAAGAGTCAGATCTACTCTGGCCTCGTGGCCGGCCTCTATGGACAGAGTTCCCTCTGCTGAGGTTTCGGGCAGTCCGGGATAGCACGCGGACCCGATCACAAGCGAATCTTCACGAACGCTGGCTGCGATCAACGTGTTCGATGCCAGAGGACTCGCACACACGATATACCTTCCGGCTGGCAGGCTGGAAAGCCGAAACTCGCCCAGATCGTTTGAAGACGCAGACACGAACTGCTGGAAACCTCGCTTGCCCTGCAGAACACGGGAAACCATCGCAGCAATCTGAACGTTCTGCACAGGGTCTCCCTGGTCATCAACAATGCGGCCTGTAATCACGGCGTGAGGAGTCATTTGAATCTTTACATCGTGGGTCGAAGCTCCGCTGCTGAGATTCAGAGGAACCATCGGCGCACCCGGCCGGGGCTGACTCGAATTGGCCGGAAGAAAACCAGGGCGGTTCGCCATAATCTGCACGGGCCCGCAATTCACGTTGACAAATTTCCACCTGCCGAAACCATCGGCGGCGCCCCAAACCTGTCCAGTCTGACCCGTCAGAATGACCTGAGCACGCGGGACCGCCGCGCCGGTGATGGTGTTCACCGTAATTCCGTCGACGGAACAATCGGATGTGACTGGCTGTTGCTGACCGGCAAGCAACCCGCCGGAGATCAGAACCAGCAGTGCGAAACGCATTTGCAATCCACCCGTCACACAGCCAGACGACCGTGGTAGAGCATCGATTTCGTGTCGAATTTGGCCCTGACTGACATCAAAGCCGTCTGAAGCGTGAAGACAATCTCGCGTGACGAAACGTCGAGAGGCAGAAGTTCCTTTGAAAATCCAAACAGATATGTGCCGGGCGTGTGCGGCGCAGGCGTCACCACGCCCGCCTGTTCGGGCTCCTGACCACGCGCGGAGAGCGTTGCAGAGCCCTTCAGTTGCTCTACCATTCTTCTTTGACGCGCTGCCGGAGACATGTCTTCTGGTAAATCGTCAGCCCCGCCACGCCGCTTTCTATCCATGACACCCATCGGCAGCCCACTTACGCTGATCGCATAGCGATCTTTGAACGCGGGATCTAATGCCGTATTCAGAGCGGCGACAATCGGTTCGGCGCTCTCCCAGCGCACGGTGACTGGCTCCTGCCGCCTCGCACCCCCGGGAGACTCGCTTCTGTTGCCGCCGATCTCGATCTGGGGCGCAGCGGAGCTTCCAGTACCGGGCGCATCCAGACGACCGCCAGGACCGATGGCGGGACCGGCGTTGCCACCTGCCGTATAGTCGGCATTGTTCATGAACTGAGCGTTTACTTCCTTCGCCCACGGGGACCGGCTAAGTAACACGGCAACTTCTTCGCCCGACCACTGAGCCGGCGCCTTACTGTTCCAGAAATCGGAAGCTGCCTCACACGCACCCGAAAGTGCGATGCCGGCCGGCACGGAGAATAAAAATTGTCTTCTTTTCATCGTATTCGGTGAATCCGTCTCTTCAGCTCCGCGTCTAATCGGCGTGAAGATCCTGATCGCATACTACTCCCTTTACGGTCACGTGCATCTGCTGGCACGAGCCGCCGCCTCATCTGTCGCAGAAGTTCCCGGAGCGGAAGCAGTCCTTCGGCGCATTCCCGAGTTTGACGTCGTCGAAACGGCGGTCGGACAGAACGAGTATCTGCGTGAGGTTCGCGATGCACAGCACGATATTCCTGTTGTGACTCTGGACGATGTCAAAGAGGCAGACGGTTACCTTTTTGGTTCTCCCACGCGTTTCGGCAACATGGCTGCTCAGTTGAAGCAGTTCTTTGACACGATGAGCGGCCTGTGGATGCAGGGCGCACTCGAAGGCAAACCGGCAGGAGTGTTCACCTCGACGGCGTCCACTCACGGTGGGCAGGAGTCTACGCTGCTCAGCATGATGAATCCCTTGATTCACCTCGGCACCATAATTGTTGGAATTCCGTATTCAACCGAAGGGCTGGCGCATACCGAGGCACGCGGAGCGTCACCATATGGCGCATCCACGATCGCGGGCGGCCGGGGACAGCTGCAGCCCACACCCGAGGATTTATTTTTTATCGGCGTTCAGGCGAAACGCATCGCCCGAATCGCGCTGAAACTGAAATAATAGTACGTTTTTGCCCCATTTGATGTTGTCGAATTTCGGGTGATCGGATAAATTGGCAACACCGGTGTCAACAGCTTCGTTAACTTCCGCCGCACCGCCGACCGTTTTGGTTGTTGACGATGAAGCTGACGTACTTCGTCTGGTCGAAGCAATTCTCGCCGAACAGGGCTACAACGTGGTGCTTGCGAAGGGCGCGGATACGGCGATCCGTACCTTTGATCGCCTCCAGCACAAACCGGACCTTGTCCTGACAGACGTAGTAATGCCGGGCATGAGCGGGCCCATGTTGGTGGATCACTTGCTGTCGATTCAACCCGATGTGCGCGTGCTGTTCATGTCGGGGTACGACGACCGGCAGGTGGTGCAGAAGTATGTTGTCGAAAAGGGCTTTGCGCTCATCCCGAAACCTTTTACGCTGCAGAGACTGGCGGAAGCGGTCAAAGACGTTCTCGAAGGCCGTCGACCGGACGACACGTTTGCCGCCATTCACTAAGTGAATGACAGGCGCCCGCCGCTGGTTTGTTTCCGGACGCGTGCAAGGCGTTGGGTTTCGGTGGTTCGTCCAGAAGCAAGCAAGCTCAATTGGCGTGACCGGCTGGGTTCGAAACGAAGACGACGGACGGGTGCAGGTTTACGCTAGCGGAACTGAAGACCAGCTAAATCAGCTCGCGGCGTTTCTGCATCAGGGCCCGCGTCAGGCTGAAGTGCGGGGTGTTGAAGAGCAGGAAGCGGTCATGCAACAATTGAGTTCCTTTCAATCCCGTTGAGGCCGACTTTTTTTGGATACTCTTAAACAACTCATTCGCGAAGTTCCGGATTTTCCCAAGCCAGGCATACTTTTCTACGACATCACGACGCTTCTGAAGGATAAAGCCGGCCTGAGGAACACCATCGACGCGCTTAAAAAGCAGTACGCCGGAGCGGCCGTCGATGTTGTGATCGGTGTTGAGGCCCGCGGTTTCATCTTCGCGCCCGCACTTGCATATGCGCTCGGGGCGGGTTTCGTCCCGGTGCGCAAGCCCAAAAAGCTGCCTTCCGACTGCGCGAGCGTCACGTACGACCTTGAATACGGGTCTGACACGCTCGAAATTCACAGAGACGCAGTCATTCAGGGTTGCCGGGTTCTCATTGTCGACGATCTGCTGGCTACCGGGGGAACGGCCCGCGCGGTGACGCAACTTGTCGAGCAACTCGGCGGAACGGTCGCGGGACTCGCATTTGTTGTCGAACTGACGTTCCTCAACGGTCGGGAGAAACTCGGCGGGTACGAAACATTTTCGCTGCTTCAATACGACAAATGATTCGCACGGCCCGCCTGAAAGCGTTTGCCAAGCTAAATCTCGGGCTCAGGGTTTTATACAAAAGGCCCGACGGGTACCACGAACTTCGTACGGTATTTCAGACGATTTCCCTGGCGGACACTCTAAACGTCAAATACAGCCGATCGCGGCAGACGCGCATTACCGTTGACGGTACGCCCGAAATTGAAGACAATCTCGTCACCAGGGCGACGGTCGCGGTGCTTGAGGCATTGTCGATTGACGCAACGGTTCGCTTCGAACTGCGCAAATGCATCCCCTCGGGCGCCGGACTGGGAGGCGGGTCGAGCGATGCCGCGGCGGTTCTTCTTGCTTTGCCGGTGCTTGCAGGAAAAGTGCTTCCCGTACGGTCAGCTGAACGCAATTGCAGCGCAACTCGGCAGCGATGTTCCGTTCTTTTTGCGGGGAGGAACCGCGCTCGGGCTTGGCCGGGGCGAAGAACTTTACCCGCTGCCTGACAGGGCCGCGACACGAGCTCTGCTCGTCGCGCCGGGCGTCCACTCTTCCACGCCCGAAGCCTATCGTGACCTGTCTGCAAAACTAACGTCAGTGGGTCTGAAAAATAAAATCGACAGTTTCCAGGAAGAGGTCTGGGGCGCGGGCACAGAGATTGCGCCCGATCCGGTGAACGATTTCGAAGATGCCGTCTTCGCGCGGCATCCGGAGATCGCGAGCGTTAAGCGCCGCCTCGAGCGTGCAGGCGCAGCGCCGGTTCTGATGACCGGCAGCGGTTCGGCGGTATTCGGGATTTTCAACGACGGTGCGCAGCTGAAGCGCGCACAAGAATCATTCAGCAGCGAGAAATCATATGCGATATCCTTCGTTAGCCGCCTGCAATATCGCCGGACATGGCAGCGGGCTTTGAAATCGCACACGAAAGGTGACCAATGGCCGCCCCTAAGCCTGTACGCGCGATGAACCCGGATCGTATTAAGATCTTTACCGGCAGCGCGAATCCCGCGCTGGCGCAATCGATGTGCCAGCATCTCGGCCTCGAACTCGGCCAGTTGAAGCTGCGTCGTTTTTCGGACGGAGAGATCAACCTCCAGTTGCTGGAAAACGTGCGCGGCGCCGACTGCTTCGTCGTCCAGCCCACCTGTTCTCCGGTGGAATTTCACTTGATGGAAATTCTCTGCATGATGGACGCACTGAAACGTTCGTCGGCCGAGCGAATCACCGCCGTCGTGCCTTACTACGGTTATGGGCGGCAGGACAGGAAAGACAAACCCCGCGTGCCGATTTCCGCCAAACTCGTCGCGTCGTTGCTTGAAACAGCGGGCGCGGACCGCATCATGGCGCTTGACCTCCATGCGGCGCAGATACAGGGATTTTTCGACGTGCCCGTGGATCACCTGTTCTTCCGGCCCGTCATGATCGACTATTTCAAAGCGCACAACATAGACAGCCTCACGGTCGTATCTCCGGATGCCGGCGGCGTGGAGCGTGCCCGTTCAGTAGCCAAAAGACTTAATGCCCCTCTCGCGATCATCGATAAGCGTCGTGAAGAAGCCAACGTGGCCGAAGTGATGAACGTAATCGGCGACGTCGAGGGGCAGCACTGCCTGATCGTGGACGATCTGATTGACACTGCGGGAACGCTTGTCAAAGGCTCCGAAGCGCTGCTCGCACACGGTGCGAAGAGCGTGTCGGCGTGCGCGACGCATGCGGTTCTTTCCGGAAAGGCGGTGGAGCGGATCCGCGATTCGGCCATCCGGGAGGTCATCTTTTCGAACTCCATTCCGCTGTCGAAAGAAGCGGAAGGCTGCGGGAAAATACGGCAGCTATCGGTAGCCCCTTTGCTCGCGCGAGCCGTGCAGTCGATTCACGAAGAGACGTCAGTCAGTATCTTGTTCGTGTGATCGGGACGCCAGAGGATGAACCGCTTTACGGCTTCGTCCCGCCTCGTAGCAGCCGCCCTGTTGCTTGCATGCACTGCCAGCGCGCGGCATCTTCCGGTTCAGATCTTCACCACGGCGCAGGGCCTGCCCCGCAATTCCGTGTCTTGCATGGTGCCCGGCAAGACTGGCTTCCTGTGGCTTTGCACCTCAGAAGGCCTGGCACGGTTCGACGGTCATCGCTTTCGCATCTTCGGCACTGACGACGGGCTGCCCTCCCGTGCCATCGTCGACTTCACGCCATCGCGAAAAGGCGGTTTCTGGGTTCTGACTGGCCGCGGTCTGTGCCGCCTTACCGCTTTCGCCCGCATCGGCGAACCCTGCGCGCTGCTGAAAGCGTCGGGCGTCCTGAGTTACACCAGCGTCTTCGAATCGAAGACCGGCGAGACATGGGTCATCGCGGGTTCCAGACTGCTGCATGTCTCATCCAGCCAGCAGTCGCTCGAGCCAACCAGCTTCAAGCCGCCACCGCTCCGGCAAATCCTCATGATCGAGGATGGCCCGGCAGACAACCTTCTTATCGGGACCGAGACCGCGCTATACCAATGGACTCCGGGCGGACTCGCGCGCGATCTTTCAGCCGGAATCGGCGAAGTCGGGGCACAGCAGACCCTCGTTCTGCCCTCCGGGATCCGGCTTATCGCCGCAACGAACGGGCTCTTCGAGGCGTTCCCGGTGGAAGATGGCTACTTGGTGAAGCGCGTTCAGATGGCGGGACTTCATAAAGTGGATTCTCTGCTGCGCAGGCGTGACGGAACCATCCTGATGGCGGGAACCGATGGCATCATCCGTCTTGAGGTTCAGCCTGACGGCGAGGTCACCGCCGGCGAACGGTTCACCAGCGACGATGGATTACCCCGAGGAGAAATCCAATACCTGCTCGAAGACGCGGACGCCAATCTTTGGGGTGGGACAGATGCGGCTGGAATCTTTCGTGTCGAATCGGCGGGCTTCGTTACCTGGTCGAAGGTTGACGGGCTCGGCGAACCTCGTATCAGTTCCATCTTTGAGGATGCCGCGGGACGCGTGCTGGTCACGACCTCGTGGGGCGATCGACAAAACATAAAGGTTCGCGAAAACAAGAGCTTCCAGGATGTGGAACTACTTCATCCGGCTGGCGTGAAGCGATACGGATGGGGATGGAACCAGATTGTCACACCCGCCCGCGATGGCGAATGGTGGGTGACTTCAGATCAGGGTTTGCTGCGCTATCCGCGCACCGCCCGCGTCGAAGCGCTGCGCGGCATGCAGCCTTCCGCGCTTTACAACGGAGCCTCGCCGCTGGGCTGTGAATCGGTTTTCCGCGTCTTTGAGGACTCCCGGCGCGATATCTGGGTTTCCTGTCTGGCGCCCATCAGGCGATTGACCCGCTGGACGCGAAGCACTGGACAGTTTCACCACTGGACTGCCTCCGACGGCTGGCCCAACCTGGCGGTCGAAACCGTGATGCGCGAGGATGCCGCGGGGACTCTCTGGATGGGAACCGGCGACGCCATCGTCCGCTTCCGGGATGACCGCTTTCAGGCTTTTATACTGCCGTCGGTGAACCCATGGCCCGAAGTCCGCGATATTTTGGTCAACCACGCCGGGCGGTTGTGGGTTGCAACTCTGCGCGGTGGAATTTTTCGGTGCGACCGGCCGGATAGTACGGCACCGCTGTTTACGCATTACACGGTTGAGCAGGGGCTTTCGACCGATTCTGTGAGGTCTCTTGTAGAGGATCGCGCGGGCTTTATCTACGCAGGCACGGCTCGCGGGGTGGACCGGATCGACAGTGCCGCGCCCTCCGGTTCGCGCCGGATCAGGCATTTCAGCGCGGCCGAGGGCCTGCCTGAAAGCGAGCAAAACACCGCCTTCCGCGATCGCAATGGCCATCTCTGGTTCGGCACCCTGGACGGACTGGCCGAATACACTCCCAACGACGTGCGCCGCGCCGATCCTCCGGATATTTACATCACCCGCGTAAGAGTCCATGGTGAAGATCTTCCTCTGCCCTGGGACGGCACGCGCAGCCTCTCGCTCGAACTTACACCTGACAGGAATCAGATTGAGATCGAGTTCGCCGGGGTGGATTTTCGGGTCGGCGAGTCGCTCCTTTATGAGTACAGGCTGGGAGCGGGCGATCAAGCCTGGAGCAATCCGTCCGACCGTCAGATCGTCAATTACGCCAGCCTCCCGGCAGGCCCGCAGCGCTTTGAAGTGCGCGCGGTTGACGATGAAGGCCGAATCGCAGGGACCGCCATGCTCAACCTGGCGATCGATGCGCCTGTGTGGAGGCGCTGGTGGTTTATCGCAATCTCAAGCGCACTGGCCGTGGCGCTTTCGGCAGTACTCTACAACTACCGCGTGCGCCACCTTCTTGCGATGGAGCGTCTGCGCGTACGGATCGCGACCGATCTGCACGATGACATCGGCGCCAGTCTGACGCAGATTTCTATCCTGAGCGAAGTTGCGCGGCGTTCGGGCGCGACCGGGGCGCTGACCGACGTGGCTGAAATCGCGCGTACGGTTGTGCAGGACATGAGCGATATCGTATGGGCAATCAACCCGCGTCACGATCGTTTTGAAGATCTCGTGAACCGAATGCGCCGCTTTGCAAGCGACACGCTGGCCGATATCGATCTCCGGTTCGAAGCGGAGAACCTGCCGGGCGACCGGTCTGTGCCGCTGAACATCCGCCGACCGCTTTATCTGGTGTTTAAAGAAGCCGTGAACAACGTGGCCCGGCACTCCGGCGCCCGAGTGGCCGTAATCCGGCTCAGCGCCGCAGGGGCACACCTGCTTCTCGATGTTGAGGACGATGGCTGCGGGTTACAGCCGGACAGGCCCGCGCCAGGCGAAGGCCTGCTCAGCATCCGCCGCAGAATGCGCGAAAGCGGTGGCGCTGCGCAGTGGAACGCGCGGGCAGGCGGCGGTACTTGTTTTAAAGCGGTGTTTCCGATGAAAACGCGCCCGTACCTATCTGAACTGATAGGGCGGCTTACAGGCCTCCGCCGCTAGAGTGAAAGGTACTACATTGCAGCCGGATGAACGGGCGGCGCCGATATGCGTCGCGATTGTGGAAGATTTGCAGCGAACCCGAGAAGGCCTGTGTGCGTTAATTGACGGCAGTCCGGGCCTTTCCTGCGTGCATGCATTCGCCTCAATGGAAGAGGCTTTGGAAGTTCGGTTCAGCCGCGTTCCGGACGTAATGCTGGTCGATCTGGGGCTACCCGGCATGTCGGGCACCGAAGGAATCGCCATTCTGCGCGAACGGTTCCCCAAAATGGCCCTGGTGGTTCTTACAGTTTATGAGGACAACGAGCGCGTCTTTCGCGCTCTGTGCGCCGGAGCGAATGGGTACCTGCTCAAGAACACCCGCCCCGAGAAACTGCTCGACGGCGTGCGCGAGGCATCGGGCGGCGGCGCCCCAATGTCCCCCGAGATCGCCCGGCAGGTGGTGGAGTTATTTCGTAAATTCCATCCGCCGCCGCAGGCCAGATACGACCTGACCGCGCATGAGGTGCGCCTGTTGCGTTTGCTCGTAGAAGGTCACAGTTATAAAACTGCCGCGCTGAAACTGGGTGTCACCGTGAACACCATCGCCTTTCACATTCAGAATATTTACGGCAAACTGCAGGTGCATTCGAAGTCCGAGGCCGTAGCCCGCGCGTTGAATGAAAATCTGCTCCGCTGACCGTATCCCGTTGGCCGTTAGTTGCTGGCCGCTTTGACGTAGAAGTTGTACATGATCTTCCAGGTAAATTCCTTGCCCGGTTCGATGTTCATACGGATATAAGCTTCCGGACAGGCGGTCGTGCGGATTGACCAGTAATTGATGCGAACGATCGGGCGATCCGACGTCTGACGCACTCCCGCGCCGGTCTTTGTGTTCTCTTCGGCAATGTCGTAGTCTTTTGCATCCGAACCGAAGCCGGTGAGTTCGCTTGCAGCGCTCTGCCCCTTCTGAAGTTCTTTCAGGTACACCAGATCTTTGCCTCGCGTTTCCGCAAGGCCGTTGAAATTACCCGCTGAGTGTACATCGAACGGAAACTTCACTACGACGTCAGGACCCGTTGGCTGCTTGTCGATCATATAAAAATTGTGCTCGTAGACGTCGGACACAATGGGCTTCGTACCCAGGTTCTTCAGACGATGGGCGAGGACCATATCCGGTTTGCCCCGAACCAGGCGAACCGTTTTCGTGTATTCGTAGCCGTAACCTGAAGCCGGGTCTTTGACGGTCTGGATGAAATCGACAGAATCGGCGTGACGCCTGATTGTCCACTTGCCGTTATCGACAATTTCGTAAGTCTTGAACTGCTGGTACTTCGAATCGTCAGGTTTCCGGATCACGCCAACGCCCAGCTTTATGAACGTGCCGCCGGGTTTCGCATCTGCATAGCCTACAGGCATGCCATCGGCACCCAGGAACTCTTCGACCGGACCCATGATGGCGTCGTGAAGTTTGGGGTCGTAAGGCGCGGGATTCCAGGCTCCGAAATAGCTGTGACCTTTGTATTCGAGGCTTGGCATCTGCCCCGACCAGTCGAAGCGGGTAGCCCGATAATATCCTCTTTGCGGATCGGGCAGAGAGAGCGTTGCTTTGAGGATTCCGTTCGATATCGTTGCTTCGGGGAATTGCGCCAGGGCGGGCAGGCAGAGAAGGAAAATCAGCTTTTTCATCGGTCGTCCGATCCATACTACTCCTGGGCAGTGAATGGGATTGCCGTGAGCCGGACAACAGGTTTCGGAGGGTGGTGAAAAGGGGCAGGCTTGCGCCCGCCCCCAGGTTGCACTAGTAACGGTAGTGATCCGGCTTGTAGGGGCCTTCCACCGGCACGCCGATGTATTCTGCCTGTTCAGCCGTGAGCGTCGTGAGCTTGACGCCGATTTTTTCGAGGTGCAGGCGCGCGACTTCTTCGTCGAGTTTCTTCGGCAACACGTAAACGCCGGGCTTGTAGGTGTCTTTGTTTTTCCAGAGATCGAGCTGCGCGAGCGTCTGGTTCGAGAAGCTGTTGGACATAACGAAGCTGGGGTGGCCAGTCGCGCAGCCAAGGTTTACCAGACGTCCTTCCGCGAGCACGAAGATGCTGTTGCCCGTGGGGAAGGTATACAGATCGACCTGCGGTTTGATTTCGACCTTCTTCGCATCCGACTGGTTCAGCTTTTCGACCTGGATTTCGCTGTCGAAATGGCCGATATTGCAGACGATAGCCTGGTCTTTCATGTGGCGCATGTGGTCGAGCGTGATCACGGAGACGTTGCCGGTCGTCGTGACGTAGATGTCGCCACGGCCAAGCGTATCCTCAATCGTCGTGACTTCGAAACCTTCCATCGCTGCCTGCAGAGCGTTGATGGGATCGATTTCCGTGACGATGACGCGGGCGCCAAGGCCGCGCAGCGACTGGGCGGAACCCTTGCCGACGTCGCCATAGCCGCAAACTGACGCAGACCTTACCGGCAACCATAACGTCGGTCGCGCGCTTAATGCCGTCAGCCAGGGACTCGCGGCAGCCGTAGAGGTTGTCGAACTTCGATTTGGTAACGGAATCGTTGACGTTGATGGCGGGAACCAGCAGCGTGCCGGCTTCATGCATCTTGTAGAGCCGGTGAACGCCGGTGGTGGTTTCTTCCGAAACGCCGCGCCAGTCCTTCACCACGTTGTGCCAGCGCTTCGGGCTGGCGGCATGGACCTTCTTCAGCAGGTCTTTGATCACCTGCTCTTCTTTGTTGCCGGAGGCGCTGTTCACCCAGTCGCTGCCGTTTTCGAGTTCGTAGCCTTTGTGGATGAAGAGCGTGGCATCGCCGCCGTCGTCCACAATCAGTTCGGGGCCAAGGCCGCCGGGATGGCTCAGGGCCTGGTCGGTACACCACCAATACTCTTCCAGCGTTTCGCCCTTCCAGGCGAATACGGGAACGCCCGCAGCGGCAATCGCAGCAGCGGCGTGGTCCTGAGTTGAGAAGATATTGCAGCTCGCCCAGCGAACGCTGGCGCCGAGATCGACCAGAGTCTCAATCAGAACAGCGGTCTGAATGGTCATGTGCAGAGAACCGGTGACACGCACGCCGGCCAGCGGCTTGGTCTTCGCGTATTTCTGCCGGATGGCCATCAGGCCCGGCATTTCTTTTTCGGCGACGCTGATTTCTTTGCGGCCCCATTCGGCCAGTTTCATGTCGGCGACTTTGTAGTCCGTGGTGATTTGTGGGAGGGTAGCTGTGCTCAAACGATTTCTCCTGATATCAATGAATCCTGATACGTTGATAGATTAACATACCGATCAGTCATTATGGATTCAATTCTGCAATCGTTGCGAATGTTAGGCGATGTGAGCCGGCTCCGCCTTCTGTTGTTGCTCGACCGTGAGGAATTGTCTGTGGCGGAACTGCAGGAAATCTCAGGAATGGGGCAGAGCCGGATCTCCACGCATCTTTCGCAACTGAAGCAGGCCGGACTGGTGGAGGATCGGAGGCAAGGGAAGAACAGCCTCTACCGGATGAAAGACCGGCAATTGATCGACGTGCTGCATGCGGCGGGTAAAGAGGTAGCCGAGGCTTCGGAAGACTCACAGGCGCTGCAACTGGTGCTCGAACGCCGGCGCGATAAAGTCCGCGGGTACTTCGACGAACTGGCGGGGAAGTTCGGCCGGAACTATGTACCGGGCCGGTCATGGAAAGGCCTGGCGGAAACGCTGCTGCAGTTGATGCCGCCCATGACCATCGCGGACCTGGGGGCGGGCGAGGGATCGTTTTCGCAGTTGCTCGCCCAGCGTGCGGAGCGCGTGATCGCGGTGGATAACTCCGCGAAGATGGTGGAGTTCGGGTCGGCTCTGGCCGCGGCAAAACGGCATCGAAAACCTGGAATACCGGCTGGGCGATCTGGAAGCCCCGCCGATTGAAGATGCGAGCGTCGATCTGGCGTTCTTCAGCCAAAGTCTGCATCACGCGCTGCATCCGGAGCAGGCGGTGCGGGCGGCTTTCCGGTTGCTGAAGCCGGGCGGCCGCATCGTCATTCTGGATCTGAAGAAGCACTCGTTCGAGCAGGCGCGCGAACTCTACGCGGACACCTGGCTTGGCTTTTCCGAGGTCGAACTGCGTGGGTTTCTCGACAAGGCCGGATTCGGCGGCGTCCAGAGCTGGATTGTCGATCGCGAGAAGGACGGACCCGGATTTGAGACCATGCTGGCCGTGGGCGTTCGGCCGTTATAACTTTTTAAAGTTCAGGATGGCGTTGAACAGCATTCTGAACTCGCCGAAGTTTTGCCATCGATAGCACGGATTGGTCGCGAACATCAGGACAGTTCCCTGCCCTGCCTGCACGTCAACAATCGCCGGTCGATTTCGGATTTCAGCCGCCCCCCGCATCAGCCCGCTAAGGACATTCGAATCGCCGCCGGGGAACTGCATCAGGATTTGTTGGCGATCGACGCGCGGAACGGTCAGCAGCGGCCCACCCGCCCAGCGGACGGGCATGGTCTTATCCGTGTACCCATAGAAAACGGGATGCGTCGGCCGAAGGACCTCTGCGTTGACAATCGGCCCTGGAGCGTAAAACTGAGCGCTCGGGCGGCCCGCTTCTATCGTGCGGGTAATGCCGTATTCGGGTGGAAAAGCGCTGGCTTCGCCGAGCGTAATCAGAACGCCGCCCTGCTCCACAAATTTGCGGAACTCAAGCGCGCCTTCGAGCCCCATGCCTCCTGTGATGTCGTCAGACGAGCCGTAATCTCCCAGGTATTTGAATTTGTCGGTCTTCGTGTAGGCGAGCGGTTTTGTTTTCGGCGCGATGTCGTAAACCAGAGTCTTGGCGGAGCGTCCCTGGCTCGGAATGACGATCACGTCGTAGTCCGCCCGCAGATTGCCTTTCTTTACCCGTTCCTTAAAGATCAGATCGTAGCGGGCTTCGAAGTAATCGAATGCATGCCGCACCCAGCCTACGTCCTGAGTCGAGCCCCACGTGCTGTAGATGGCAAGGCGCGGAAGCGGCGCATCGTGCATGGGGACAGTCGGTTGAGTATCGAGCGCAACAGCGTTCAGGCCGAGTGCTTCAACTTCCGGCCTGAGCTTTGCAAGATCGGCGGCATTGAAGATGAAAGAACCGGCAGGTACGCTGCCGAACGCCTGTTCCGCGATCCGGACCGAGACTCCGTTCAGCCGATAGCGCAGCGTGACCAAATTGACAGAGCCGTTGTCAGGCACCGCATATGCGACGGCGGTTGAAACGGCTGCGGCACTGCCCCTGGGCTCGTATTTTTCCACCGGTTCGGCCGCGATCTTCAGAATTCCCGTGTCGGCGCTCTCGACAATCTTCACGTGCGCCATCAGGCCCATCGTCCAGGCGGAATCGTCGTACGTGCGCAGCGCGGGGTCGGGGTAAACCTGCTTTTCGAGCAGGATTTTGGCCAGCCGGCCATACGGCTGATCGCGTTTAATGACGAGCGAGCCGGCGGGATAGGTGCCCTCTTTCAGCTTGATCTCAGATGTGGCGCGGCCCACTTCGATCCCCTGGAGCCGAAGGATGTTGACGACGAGCGCGACGCGCGTCGGGTCCGCCTGGTCGCCTGGGATGACGTATCCGTACGGCGCCTCTTTCTTGCCGGCCTCAATCGAATTCCGGCTCTTCTTATAGAAGTTTTCGAGCACGATTTCGGGGAACGCGGCCGCGAGCTGCATTCCGGTCAGAACCCCGGTTTCCATGTAGTTGGTGTTATTGCGGATCGACCAGTCCACCTCCGCATAGGGTGGCAGCGGACGATACCATTCGCGCGACGTCATCCCGGCGGGGGCGGCTGCTCCTCCGGCAGGCGCGCCGCCGCGTCCGCCACCTTCGCCCTCCGGAGCTGAAATGCGCCGATGCATCGTATTCGCCCCGCCGTTCCCGAAGGTTTCATACATGCGGAGCATGCCGTTGTGGTTTGAAGACATGAAGCCGAGATAGCCCGGCGACCACATGTCGACGTAAGCGTGAGTCCAGACGCCGGGCATGCCGTACTTTGTCATCTGCTCCATTTCGAAGTTGGCGAACCAGGGAAGTTCACCGTACAGGATCGGGTCGAGCCCGGGCTCCTGAGGGGCCTGTCCGCTGAACGTATACAGAAACGGCACGGACTCATGAAGGTCGTGCATGATCGGCGGGTGCCAGCCGAGATACCACTTCAGCAGGTTGCGCATCGGGAGCTGCGAATAATTGATATCGCGGTTGTCGTCGTGAAAGATGTACTTGCCCCAGAAAGGCGGCCCGCCCACGTTGTCTTCCTCTTTCGTTTCGTCGATCTTATAACGGTAATACCAATCGACGTAGCGGTCGCGTCCATCCGGATCGGCTGCCGGAGTAATCGTGACAATCAGCCGGTCACGAATACTTTTGACGATCGGCGAATTCTCGGTGACCAGCCGGTAGGCCAGTTCCATCATCATTTCAGCGGGTCCCGTTTCTCCGCTGTGAAGCCCGCCCATCAGGTGATAAATGGGCTTCGCCTTGGCGATGATCTCGTAAGCCTGCGCTTCGGTCAGGGGCCGCGGATCGGCAAGTTGCGCAAGGTACTTCCGATACGTATCTATGTTCCTGATGGTTGCCTCGTCAGCAATGACGACTACGATCGACTCGCGTCCTTCATCAGTCTTGCCGATATCGACGATGCGCACCCGGGGCGACTTCGCGGCAAGCGCGCGGTAATACTTCAGGAGGTCCGAATAGTAACTCAGAACCTTGGGCGCGCCGATGTGGTGGCCCAGAATCTCCTTGGGCGAGGGCACTGTGGATGACAGAGGCAGATGATCCACGAGCGGGCTCATGAACTCGGGCTTCGTGGTCCATTCCTTAACGGACTTCGCATAATCCGGGTCCATTTGCTGAGCGAACGTGACGGTCGAGAAGAGCAGGACGGAAAGTAAGCGCATTCGGTTCTTTTGCGTGAAAAGCAATGATGGCATAGTTATAGACGATGAAGACGCTTCTATTTGTGCTGGCCTGCGCGGCGGCGGTGAGCGCGCAGACGCCGAATCACGATCTCGGGTTTACCGATACACCGATGCTTCCAGGGTTGCCGTGGCACGTCCACGACCCAAATCGTCCGCACCCGCCCGTAGTTACGCCCGCGGCAACTCCCGGGGGCGCCCCGTCCGACGCGATCGTCCTGTTCGACGGCAAGGACCTTTCGCGCTGGCAAAACCATGCCAGCACCATCACGCACGCGGGCGATTCGGGAGCGCCTCAATGGAAGCTGGCGGATGGGTATGTCGAAGCCGTCCCGCACACAGGGGATCTCGCGACCAAAGAAAAGTTCGGCGACATTCAACTGCATCTCGAATGGGCGTCGCCGAATCCGCCGGAAGGTACCAGCCAGGCGCGGGGCAACAGCGGTGTTTTGCTCATGGGACGGTATGAGGTGCAGGTGCTGGATGCGTGGGAGAATCCGACCTATGCCGATGGGCAGGCCGCCGCCATCTACGGTCAGTGGCCCCCGCTTGCAAATCCCGCGAAGAGGCCGGGCGAGTGGAACACTTACGACATCGTGTTCGAAGCTCCGCGCATGGAAGGCGACAAGCTGCTGAAGCCGGCGATCATCACCGTACTGTTCAATGGCGTGCTGGTGCAGAACCACAAGGAATCGATGGGCCCCATGGTGTACCGGCAGGTGGCGCACTATGTCGCTCAGCCGGCCGAGGATTCCATTATTCTGCAGAACCACAACAGCCCTGTGCGGTTCAGGAATATTTGGGTGCGGCGCGTGAATGCGTATCGGTAGGGCCATTACCGGCGCGTTTTTCATGGGCGCCGGCTGTCTGCATTTCCTCCACCCGGCACCCTACCTGAAGATCATGCCGCCTGCCATCCCTGCGCCGCTGGCGATGGTTTACCTAAGCGGGGCGGCTGAGGTGGCGGGCGGGTTTGGCCTCTTCGTTCCCGCGTTACGGCTCGCCGCCTCGTGGGGACTGGTCTGCCTGCTTGTCGCTGTGTTTCCCGCGAATGTGTATATGGCGGTGAACCGGGTGCAGGTCACGGCGCATCCGCTTCCGGACTGGGCATTGTGGATCCGTTTACCCTTGCAGGCCGTATTGATCTGGTGGGTGCTCAAGGTTGGGAGATCGGGTAACGGCAATGTGTGAACGTAACCGGACGGGTGGACTGGCTCTTCTGTCGGTGGCTGCGGCCGCGTTTGGTCAGACTTCCCCGCCCTCAACCCAACTGCCGCAGGCGCTGCTGGGCCACTGGACCGGGACGCTGGAGTACCGCGATTATTCCGAGCCCGCAACTTCGACCAGACGTGTGAAATTGCCAACATGGTTGTCGATCGAAGCCTTGGGCCCGGATCTGCGCTTTGGGTACGTATACGACGACGGCCCTTCAAAGACTGTGACCGATGTGGAACTGGTCCGGATCGACACGGCGGGCGCTCTGTACCAGGTTCTCGGTGCCGACGGCAACCCTAGGGAATCGTATCCGATCGCGGGCCTTGCGGCTCTGCGCGAGGGACGCGGCACGCTCACCCTGACGGGTCCCGGAAAGGAAAACGGCGCGCCTGCGCAAATACGAACCACCTTTCGCATCGGGCGAAACATCCTCGAAATTACCCGGGAGACGGCGCTCGCAGGTGAGCCGTTTGTCTTCCGACACGCTTACACG
Organism: Terriglobia bacterium; assembly: GCA_963840735.1. Lineage (GTDB taxonomy): Bacteria > Acidobacteriota > Terriglobia > Bryobacterales > Bryobacteraceae > BOG-234. The sequence goes on along the minus strand of CAWIZX010000008.1, from coordinate 159,919 downwards.
CTGGTGCGGGCTTCACCGCCTCCCCAATAATTCCCGCAATATCTAAGCCAAGCCAAACAATTCACCCCGGCTACGTTTCTGAAGCGTACTGTTGGCGGTACCGGCTTCCGAAATAACGGCAATGTTACTCTGAAGCCGTCAGGTCTCGGGCTCCGTGCAATGGGCGGCTGCAAACCCCGCCAGATCCGGAAGGAAGCAACGGTAGTGGTTTACCCCGTGTGCCGCGGATCACCCGGGGCTTGGCTTAGCAAATGTATCAGGTTATCGCCCGCAAGTATCGTCCCCAGTCTTTTGACGACGTCCTGAATCAGGACCACATCAAAACCACGCTGCGCAACGCCATCGAGCAGAAGCGCATCGCTCATGGCTATATCTTTTCCGGTCAGCGCGGAACCGGAAAGACCACTACAGCGCGCATCATGGCGCGATCGCTCAACTGCCTTCAGGGCCCGACGGACAAGCCTTGCGACGTTTGCGCCAGTTGTAAGGAAATTACGGCGGGCGGCTCTCCGGACGTGATCGAGATCGACGCGGCTTCAAACCGCGGCATCAACGAAATGCGCGAACTGCGCGAGAACGTCCGGTATCAGCCGGTGCGCGACCGCTACAAGATCTTCATCATCGATGAAGCGCATCAGATTACAAGCGAAGCATTCAACGCCCTGCTAAAGACCATCGAAGAGCCGCCGGAATGGGCGGTCTTCATACTTTGCACCACCGAAACACACAAGATTCCGGCGACCATCGCATCTCGCTGCCAGCACTTCAGCTTCCGGTCGGTCGATTTCAATGACCTGATTGAGCGGATGCGCCGGATTTGCGTTTCCGAAGGGATCGAGGCCGATGACGAGGCGCTTTCCGTCATTGCGCAGTCGGGCGAAGGGTCGGTACGGGATTCGCTCTCGGCACTCGATCAGGCGATTGCCTGCTGCGGCAACAAGCTCGATGCCGCTGCCGTGCGGGCACTGCTCGGGGCATTCGGAATCGATGCGATGTCACAGGTTTCCACTGCTCTGGTGAACCAGCAGGGTGGCGCAATGCTCGCCCTCGTGGATGAACTCGAGCGGAACGGCGGCAGTCCGCAGCATTTCTCGCGGGAGCTTTCGCGGTACATCAGGAATCTGCTGGTCACGAAAATCGCGGGCGGAGATACGCGGCTGATTGCCGCCAGTCCGTCAGAGCGCGCGGAGATGACGAAGATCGCCGCCGGGTTCAGTGAAGAAGACCTTACGCGCTACCTGCAGTTGTCGCTCGACCTGTTTCGCGATCTTCAGTTTTCGTTGCAGCCCCGCTTTCACCTGGAAATCGGCTTACTGAAGATGGTGCAGGCCGGAAAACTGCTGCCGATCGAAGAAGCATTGGCGGGACTTGGGAAGGCACCGGCAGTTCCAGCCGCGGCTCCCGCAGCGCTGCCGCAACCTGTCAGGACAGCCGCGCCGGCCGCTCTGGCGCCAACGGCTCCGGCAACGCCGGCTGCGGTAGCGACCGCTTCATCGAAGCCGGCACCGCCAACCGCGAATACACCGGCCGCAATCGTAGACTGGCGCGCTCAGCTCCACACGGCAATGATGGAAAAAGGGCTGCAATTTTCCGCGGACGCGCTGGCGCAGTCTGAAGTGTCCGTCGTCAACAACGAACTCGTCGTCACCACTTCGAAATCTTTCCAGCTTGATCTGGGGCGAGAAGAGATCTCCACAGCGCTGAAACATCTTGGTCACGGGAATCAGCGTTTCAAGGTAGTATTTGGGGAAGTGAAAGCGGCGCCCGCGCCCGTTCAAAAACCCGCCCCGAAGGAAGATGAAGTTACGGGCCGAGCCCTTTCGCATCCTGAAGTGCAGCGGTTTCGCGAAATGTTCGGCGGCGAAGTTCGCGCGGTCAAAAATCTGAAGGAGCCCTGGAACGAATGAAGATGCCCGGAAACATGCAGGCCATGATGAAGCAGGCCCAGCAGATGCAGGAAAAGATGCAGGCCGATGTGGCCGCCATCCGTGTCGAAGGCTCGGCCGGCGGCGGCATGGTCAGCGTCAAAATGGACGGTCACAAGAACATGCTCGGCGTCACGATCGACCCGGAAGTGGCGGGCGATGTCGAGATGCTGCAGGATTTGGTGCTCGCCGCCTGCAACGATGCAGTTAAGAAAGTCGATGACGAGTCGCAGCGGAAAATGAGCGGCATGCTGGGCGGCATGAATCTGCCCCCCGGGCTGTTCTGATCGATGGCCGATTTCGCCGAGCCACTGGCACGCCTGATCTCCGAGTTCAAACGCCTGCCGGGCATCGGCCAGAAATCGGCGCAGCGAATCGCCTTCCACATCATGCGGACCAGCCGCGACGATGCCGAGCATCTCGCTCAGACCATCATGGATGTGAAAGACAAGCTGCGCATCTGCGAGGTTTGCAATAACATCAGCGACGCTGAGCTGTGCCAGTACTGCCGTGACCCGCAGCGCGATCAGAAGGTCGTGTGCGTGGTCGAAGACACGAACAACGTGGTCGGCATCGAAGTGACACGCCAGTTTAATGGCCTGTATCACGTCCTAGGGGGCGCACTTTCTCCGCTGCGCGGCATCGGTCCCGATCAGCTGAAACTCAAGACGCTGATCGACCGAATCGGACGCGGGCAGGTCGAGGAAGTGATTGTGGCGACGAATCCCACTGTTGAGGGAGAGGCAACCGCCGTCTATCTTTCGAAGTTACTGAAGCCGCTGGGCGTTCGCGTGAGCCGAATCGCCATGGGCGTTCCGGTCGGCAGCGATCTCGAATTCGCCGACGAGGTGACTATGTGGAAAGCCATGGAAGGCCGCCGGGAAATCTAGTTTTGAGCCATGCTTTGCACAGCTTCCTGTTCGCTGTCGAAAAGCGGTATCAGGTCGCTGAGGCGAGTCATGTCTAATACGTCACGAACCGCCTTTTGCGTGCCAGCCAGAGCGAGTGATCCGCCGGCCGCGCGTACGGACGAAAAATTCACGGCAATCGCACCAACCCCGGCGCTGTCGGCGTAAGGCACGTCCTCGAAATTTAGGACAATCCTGTGGTTGCCTTCTCTCAGCATTTTGTCGACGGCGCCGCGGAACGCAGCGGCCGAGTCGCCAAGCACCAGCCTGCCCTCGACGCACAAAACCGAAACCTGACCGTCCTGGCGAACCTTGGTAGTAAGTGGCACTAGCGACTCCTCGGGAGACACAAGGCAATTCTGCTGCCACGTTGATTTCTGTTAAGCCTTCGGCTCTTCGATCGCCCGCACCTGCGCCACCGCCTCGGCAAGACTTGTGGCCACCACCGCTGAAAGGGACTTCGTGAGGCGCTCCATTCTCGCGCTGCTCGACGAACTGTATGTCCATAAGCCGGCTATGATGCGCGCGTGCGCTCCGCTCTGCCGGATATCGCGGGACACCTTCCGGGCATTACTGGCCGAGAACGGGGGTACTGCGGAGATGCAAACCACGTCTTCCGCCTGCACGGCGAGACTCTTCATGAGCACACCGGGCGATTCAGTCACGGGAAAGGCAATTGCCGGAAAACCTTCTTCGTTCAGGAAGTGGGCGCACATCGCGGCTGCGATTTCATCGGCCGCATCGTGGGCCGGAACGCAGAAAACACGGGTCTTGCGCGTCAGCTTGCTTTCCTGGTCAGTCGTATCTGCCTCCGCGAGCTCCGTGACGAATTCGTTAATGCTCTGGACGATGAAATCCTCGCGTTTGGCATCCAGTTGCCCCGTATGGCGGTCGCGCTCAGCCATCGCGAGCGCCGGAATGACGATATTGTCGAAAACAGTGATCAGGGGCTCGTCTTTTGACAGCCCTTCAAGTACGTTCAGCGCGTCCTGCTGATCGAGCGCGAGCAGCCGTTGATAGAAGATGACGTCCGGCGTCAGGACCGGTTCATCGCCAAGCACCACATTCAGAAACTCCAGTTGAGGAGTATGCCGCCCAAGCACGCTGAGGCAAACCGTCAGCGGCGTCGAGAGCACAAGCCCGATCGGTCCCCAGATTACCGTCCAGAAAACAGCGGCAACCAGGATTGCGACTGCCGAGAGGCCAGTATGAGCGCCGTAGAGCAGCGGTTCCACAAAGTTCCCGACAATCATCTCGGTGACGAAGTAGAGCGCCACCACCAGCAGCGGCGTGTGCCACCCGTCGCTACTCGCCAGGGTCAGCGCAAACGGCAGGAAACCCGCGATCAGGGGACCGATATACGGCAGGAACCTGAGGAAAGCTCCCAGTACGCCCCACAGCAGGAAATAGGGGACGCCGAGCAGGAACAGCCCGATAGCGATCACGGTTCCGAAACTGGCATTCACCAGAAACTGCATCAATACATAGCGGCTGACCCGTTGCCCGGCGTCATCCATGGCCTTGGTAGTCGCCTGGAGTTTCTGCTGGCCCATCAACCGCAGCAGGCGGTTCCGCAGATTCTCCCTGTCGATCAGCATGAAAATCGTGAACACCATGATGAGCGCGATGGTGCCGAGCGGCTTCAGCAAGCCCCCGCCGTAATCCCGAAACGTTTCGACAACATTGTTTCGCTGCACAATCTCAACGGGGATGACGTTGGACGATGCGCTCGACGGGCCGTTGAGCTGTTTGCCGATGTCACCAAGGTTCGAGAAGAGATCGCTTAAGCTCTTCGACTCACCCTGAAGAGATGCGAGCTTATGCTGCACATTCATCGAGTAGCCCTGCATGCCGCGCGCAACTCCGATCAGCTGGTTCGTAACGGCCCAACCCACCACCACAACTACCGTGGAGGCAAAGATGAAGACCATAATGGCGGCGGGAACCCTGTGAATGCGCCAGCTCTCCAGCCGCTTCACCATCGGGCTGAGCAGAAACGCCAGCAGGAGCGCAAAAACGAACGGGATCAGGAGATCGCGGGCGAAGTAGAGGACCGCGACTGAGATCGCGAATCCAATCATCGGGGAAACTGTGGGAACCTTTACCTGAGCCCGGGCCATTGTCAGCCCGATGGTATCAGGACCGGGCCTGCATGTCTTCCGGGAAGACTCCGTGACCTTCAGGAGGGGCAAAAAGGTCTTTCAGCGCCTCAAGCCGCTTGCGCAGGTAGCGGCTGGGGATCTGCCGCGGTCCCGTCTCCACGTCGATGTCGCAGCAGATTCCATGCAGGAACAGCGTCATGGTGTCGCGAAACGATTCTTTTGAGTATTCGCGGAACGGTTTGCCGTCTTTCCGGGCGGCCATAGGACGGCGCAAAAGCGACTGCTTCGAGCGCCAGCTTCGCTCGTCGACTTCACCGTGTACCTCAGCGCTCAATTCTTCCCGCAGCAATCGATCCCAGACTTCCGAAACTTCAGCCGGCCAGTTCGCCACCAGCAGCGCGGCGAGTTCATCGTAGAAGAAATAGTGGTAGTCCGCTACCTGCTCATCTTTGACGGTGAAGAACAGCGTGGCGGTGTCCTTTTCCGAAACTCTTGCGGAAAAAACCAGCTTCGCGTCAACCGGCTTTTCAGTCACAACCGTGACGGGGCCCTTCGGGACGGCGCGCTCCAGGTAAGGTGCGAGCACGATCGCAATCTTTGGCAGCAGCAGGTTGACAACGGGCGGCAGCGCCGCGATCGGCTCCTGAATGTACTGTCGGAGATCTTCTTCAGCTACCGGGAACAGCAGGTGATAAGAAAACCTGGGGTTCACAACCGTCATCTCAGGCTTGAGACGACGCGCGAGTTCTTCGACCGTGGTGCGGGGACGGCCATTAGCAGAAGGTGTTTTCAAGGGTTCGACACTATCGTAACAGGCATAAGAAACCGCCGGATTGCTCCGGCGGTTCTGGGGTACAGGCGTTCAGGAATGGAATTAATCGCCGAAGCTGCCGACTTCTTCTTTTGCTTCCGCGGCCTTTTCGACCGGCTTGGCGGGGGCGATTCCGCCCAGCGCGCCGAGCGGCACGAAGCCGGCTTCCATCGGCTTTTCTTTCAGGACCACTTCGCGATAGAGCTTCGCCATCCGGGCGTCTTCGGCGGTCTTCTTCGCAAGCTCGATGTTGCGCTTCCGGATCTTCTCTTCACGCGCCGTCTTGGCGATGCCCTTGTCATCCAGATCGTGCTGGATGTCGGCGTTCACCGCGTCCAGATTCAGGATCAGCGAATGGTCTTTCGAAGGCAGGTTCACGTTCTTGCCGCCGGCGATGATTTCGTGCCGTCCCTTCTCCTCGTACCACTTGGTGAGCGTCGCGGTCATGTGCATCTTCTCGACGATATTGCGCCAGCCCACGCCGGTGTTGTAAGCGCAGAAGCTGATCTCGCCTTCCTGCGTGGCGTAGGGAATGATGCACTGCTCGGTGCGGCGGAAATCGTAGTTGAAGAGATCCTGGAACCACATGCCTGCGATGAACAGGAAGTTCCAGCGATCCTTGCGGCGCTTTTCGATATCGTCGAACGTGCGGTCGCCGGTCACCTTGCCGTAGTTGCGGCCGGTCGCGCCGAAGCACTTGTCGAACTTCTGCAGCAGATCGGTCAGTTTGAAGGTGCTGGGCGCTTGCATCGGGTTGTAGTTGCGGAGCAGCGCGAGCGCCACGCCCGAGCACGGAAAGGAACTTGCCGCGCGCGCGCGTCGTTCACGCTCGCAACGTCTTTCGCAAGCTGTTCGGCATTCAGGAACGCAGTGACCGGGCGGAATTCCTTGGTTTCCTTGTCGATCATGACCGCCATCCCGATACCGCAGTTCGGATGGCAGCCGCAGCTCAACTGGCCCCAGTCGGCGTTCGGTCCGTGGATCAGATCGGCCCAGTCGGAGAAGGTGCTCATGAACGAGATCGGGAACCAGTCGCGGGTCGGGCTCGCCCATGCCGACCTGGTTTTTCACATCGTGCGCCAGGTGCGAAAGCGTGTAGCGCTGCGCTTCGCGGCGTTCGGGAGTGATCTCTTCATCGCGGCCGGTAAACGAAACCGGCTGGAAGGAAAGGAACGAAATCTTCTTCGGGTTATCGAGAGCGAACTCGATTACGCGCCCCACCTGCTCGTTGTTCACGCCGTTGATGATCGTGATGACCGGAACGATATCGACGCCGTTCGAGTGCAGATTTTCAATGGCGCGCAGCTTCACATCGAACAGATTGCCGATAGCGCGATGCGAATTGGCGGCATTGCCGACGCCGTCGAACTGAAGATAGGCGTAGCGAAGACCGGCTTCCGCCGCCTTCCGGCAGAATTCCGGGCTCTTCGCGAATTCGATTCCGTTCGTCGCGGCCTGCACGCTGTTGTAACCAACTTTGCGGGCGTAACGCACGGCATCCAGGAAGTGCGGAGAAAGCGTGGGCTCGCCGCCCGAAAACTGCACCGACATCTGGCGGCGCGGCTTGATCGAGATCGCGTTATCGAGCATCGTCTGGATGTCTTCCCAGCTCAGCTCATGCACGAAGCCGACCTGGTTGGCATCCATGAAGCACGGATCGCACATCATGTTGCAGCGGTTCGTCAGATCGATCGTCAGAACCGAACCGCGGCCGTGCGTCACCGTGCTCGAACCGTGGTTGTGCAGCTCTTTATCGTTGTGGGCGCGGATGTCGCGGCCCGGGAAAACGCGTTCGATGTGCTCGAGGAACTTCGGGATCCATCGCCATCACGTCTTCGAAGTGGCCGTGAATCGGGCAATCCTTCACCATCAGGATCTTGCCGTCGCGCTCGATGATCTGCGCCTTGATTTCGCCGACCTTCTCGTTGCGGAGGATCTCGACCGGCAGTTCGCCGTTGACGATCTTGTTGCGGATCTCGGGCACGCACTTGGGACAGAGAGAATCGGTGGTACGCGGCCAGCCAAGTGGCGGCTTCTGCTTTTCCCACGATTTCAGCAGCGGCTTTTCAGACCATTTCGGCGTGAAAGACGGGTTCGGCTTGATCGAGTTGAACGCGTTGAACGCGTGCCATGCGGCGCCCGCTGCCACCGTGACTGCTTTCTCTGCGTACTTGATGGGTTTGTGCATTCGTTCCGGTTTCTCCTCGACCTGCCTTTCGGCCAGTATCGGTTATGCTTCTAAGAGTAAGGTACCGCCGCAAACGATGCGATGGAATTTCATCGAACTGCGCCGATTGGGGGTCCGATGGGCATCAATGCGATTGAACGGCTGGAACGCCCTTGGTAAGCCCACTTACGCAGAGGCTAAGTAGTCGCTTTATCCGTGACTTAGCATCCGAATGCGGCTTCGGGCTGGCGGGTGTCGCGGCCGCCGGCGAGTCACCTGATTTCGGCAGATTTCGCCATTGGGCTGAGCGCGGGCTAGCGGGGGCAATGGGATACCTGACCGATCATCGCGCAGACGTCAGATCGACCCCGGAAAACCTGCTGCCTGGCGTTCGATCTATCATTTGCGTTGGCCTACGTTACGGCGGCCCGGAACCTTACTCCACCGAATTCAGCGACCCGGAACGCGCCTGGATCGCTCGCTATGCGTGGGGGGAAGATTACCATCTCACCCTTCGCCAAAAGCTTGAACAACTTGCACGGAAGATGCTGGAAGTACAAGACTTCCGATGGCGTGCGTGCGTCGATACGGCACCGTTACTTGAGCGCTCGCTCGCGCGGCAGGCAGGTCTTGGCTGGATTGGCAGAAATACGTGCCTGATCAACCAGGCGCAAGGGTCCTGGTTTCTCCTGGGAGAAATGCTCACTACCCTCGATCTCGAACCCGACTCTCCTCCACCCGATCGCTGTGGCACCTGTTCCCGCTGCATCGATGCCTGCCCGACCGAAGCCATAGTCCCTTCACCCGCTGGCGGCTTCGAGCTGGATGCGCGTCTTTGCATCTCGTACTTCACTATCGAACTTCGCTCCGCAGTTCCTGAAACCCACAGGGCGGCAATGGGGAACAACGTCTTCGGGTGCGATATCTGCCAGGATGTTTGCCCCTGGAACCGGCGCACCCCTGTCCCGGAACCTCGTCCGTTGGCCGAATTTCAGCCCCCGCCTCTCGAGCGGCTCGCCGGCCTGACTGAACAGGAATTCAGGCAAATGTTCAAAGACTCCTCAGTGCTCCGGGCGAAGTATGGCGGCTTCTTGCGGAACGTCGCAATCGCCATGGGGAATTCCGGGCTGCCGAAGTTCCGAGTGCCGTTGGCGCGGCTCGCGGCCTGCGGAGATCCGGCCATCGAAGAACATGCCCGATGGGCCCTCGAAAATCTTGATAAACTCAAGCCGCCCGTATGAGATTCTCTCCCGTGTTTCTGCTTCCGCTCATTCTGAACGCACAGCAACCCGCCGGGCGCGGCGGCCGATCGGGATTGGGAGGTGCGGCTTCAGGCTTTGTCCAGAACGCGACCTATGACAAGGAACCGCCCGCATTGCCCGACGATCTCAAATCGGGCGGCGTTCTGATCTTTTCGAAGACGTCGGGATATCGGGACGAACCGGCAATACAGGCGTCGAACGCGGCTCTGGCGGTCATCGCGAAAGAACACAATTGGCCGTACTTCGTGACTGAAAACGGCGCCGTGATGAATCCGGAGCAGCTCGCGAAGTTCCGGCTCGTTATCTGGAACAATGCCAGCGGTGATCCGCTCACGCCCGAACAGCGTGCCGCCTTTCAGAGTTGGGTTGAGAAGGGCGGATCGTTTGTCGGCATTCACGGCGCGGGCGGCGACCCCGTTGCGAATCATGACCACACGTCGCTCGCGGACTGGAAATGGTATGTCGACACGCTGATCGGTGCTCAGTTCGTGGTGCATTCAAGCATCATGCCGGGCGACATTCGCGTAGAAGACCACAAAAGCCCCATCACCAAAGGTCTGCCGGAAGTGTGGCACCGGGCCGAAGAGTGGTATGCGTTTGCGGAGAACCCGCGGCTGCGGCCCGGTTTTCATATTCTGGCCACCGTGGATGAGAAAAGCTACACCCCCGGCCGGGCTACCATGGGTGCGGATCATCCGCTCGTCTGGTGGCACTGCGTCGAAAAGGGCCATGCTCTCTACTCCGCTCTGGGACATGCCGCCTCAATGTACTCGGAACCCCTCATGATCCAGTTGCTGGACAATGCGATGAGTTGGGGTTTGGCGGAAAGCGGGAAGGCTTGTTCGGCAGGCAAATGAAAAAGGCACGCGTCGCGATCGGCGATGCGTGCCTCTTTGCTTGTTGATTCTGCGTTAGTACCCGTAGTAGGGGTCAACGTAGCAAGCGCTGGGGATCCAGTTGCCCCATTGGTCATAGAAGCCGCAGTTCCGGGGTGCGTAGCTGTATCCGTAATACGGGGCACCGAAGCCCAGGTAGAACCCGCCGCCGCGATAATACCCGCCGCCGTAGTAGCGACCGCGATCGTAATCCCGTCCGCCACCGTAATAGCTGCGGCCGCCCGATTGGTAGCCTCGGTTCCCGCCATAATATCCGCCGCCCCTATTGCCCGAGTACGACTGGCCTCCGCCGGAGAAACCACGCGGTGCCGAATACGATTGGCCGCCACCCCGAGAGTAGCCGCCTCCGCCACCGCGAGAATACCCGCCACCGCCGCGGTTCTGAGCAACCGCCCCGGACGACCCTAAAGTGAGCACCGCTCCGGTCACCATTGCCGCCAAGCCGAATTTTTTAAAGAATTTAGATAATGTCGTTTTCACAAGAGCCTCCAGGCTGCGCTCTTCTAAATGCAAGGTAAGGACCAAACTGTTTTGTGTTGAAATCAATGAACTTGTATGACGTTTCGCAAACACGTTTTAAGGGCCGAAACCACCACCTGGTTGTTATAAACCGAACCCGTGATAGTCTCTAACAGTTCGAGCAACAGGAGAATCGAGACAATGAAAATTGCGTGCGCCGGTTTAACTCTTCTGATCGCAATGAATACATCGCCAATGAATGCCGCTACCGTGACAAAGTCAGACTTCGGCAAGATGCCGGACGGGTCGGCCGTCTCCCTCTTTACCTTGACCAATCCGAAAGGCCTCGAAGCCAGAGTCATCACCTACGGCGGAATTCTGGTTTCGATGAAGACCCCGGACAGGAAAGGGGCTATGGGGGACGTCGTACTCGGTCACGATACGCTTACCGACTACCTCGCCGACAAGAAGACCTATTTCGGGGCGCTCATCGGGCGCTACGCCAACCGAATCGGCGGCGCGGAATTTAAGCTCAACGGAACCACTTACAAGCTGCCTAAAAACGATGGCCAGGTGACCCTGCATGGCGGACCCGAGGGCTTCGACAAGCGAAACTGGACGGCGCGGCAGGTGAAAGACGGAGTCGAGCTCACCTACGTCAGCAAGGACGGTGAAGCGGGCTACCCGGGCACGCTTAAAGCCGTGGTCACCTACACCCTGACCGATGACAATCGCCTCCAAATCCACTACACTGCGACGACCGACAAAGATACAGTGGTCAACCTGACAAACCATTCGTACTGGAATCTGAAGGGCCAGGGGGACATTCTCGACAACCTGCTCACGCTCAACGCTGATACCTTCACACCTGTCGATGCAAACCTGATTCCGACTGGCGAACTGCGGCCCGTCGCCGGAACCCCGTTCGATTTCCGCAAACCAATGAAGCCGGGCGCGCATATCGCCGATAAAGATGAGCAACTGAAGCTCGGGAAAGGGTACGACCACAACTGGGTGCTGAACCGGACGGGAGCGGGCATCGGTCTGGCGGCGCGGGTCGAAGAACCGACGAGCGGCCGCGTGATGGAAGTCTACACAAACCAGCCGGGAATTCAGTTTTACACCGGCAACTTTCTCGACGGGACTGTGAAAGGCAAGGGCGGCAAAGTGGCTAACATCCACAATGCGTTGTGTCTCGAAACCCAGCACTTCCCGGATTCGCCGAACAAACCCTCATTTCCAGGCGCGGAACTGAAGCCCGGCGGAAAGTACGACACGACGACCGAATTTCGCTTCAGCACGAAATAGCGCGACAGACACCGCTTAAGCGAGACCGAACGCCTCGGCGATCAGTTCATACGATCTCAAACGCGCGGAGTGATCGTAAGTAATCGTCACTACCGAAACCTCGTCGGCACCGTACTCCTGTGCCGCGGCTTCAATCTCGCGCCGAACCTTTGCAGGCGACCCGACCACCAGTCGCCTCCCCGTCGGCAGCCCGTGCTCGCTCAGAAACCGCAACGCTTCATCAACGGGAGGAACCGGGACCGGCTGGCCTCGGAACAGCATCAGCAGCATCATACGGACACTTGCTGCCAGCCGCTCCGCCTCTTCATCCGTCTCGGCGCAAATCGCGGACAGCGCGAGGATAACGCGCGGGTTCGCACACACTCGCCGATAGAAGTTCGCAAACGGCGCTCCGTGCGGGTTGATGAAATCCGCAAACGCATAGGGCAGACCCAATTCGGCCGCCCAGATGGCGCTCTGTTCCGACGATCCCAGGAGCCACAAATCCGGTCGGTCCGGGCGTTTCGAGAGCAAGTCCATCAACTCGTCGAGTTGTTCACGAAAATCGTCGGGAAGGCGCTGACGGCGGTCTCGCTGCAGGGCGAGTGCGACCCGCGGCGTCGTCCCGGCGGCGCGTCCGATTCCCAGATCGATCCGGTCCGTGTAGAGCGCGCTTAACATGCCGAAGGTTTCCGCCACCTTCAGCGGACTATAGTGCGGCAGCATGATGCCTCCACTGCCTACCCGCAGGCGCTTCGTCACACCAGCGACGGGCCCGATCATCGCCTCAGGACTCGCACACGCCAGCGTCGCCATCCCGTGATGCTCGGCCAACCAGTAGCGGTGGTACCCGAGCCCATCTGCATGAACAGCAAGATCGAGCGTGTTTCTGAGAGCGTCCCCGGTACCTGCGCCTTGCGGAATTGGGGATTGGTCGAGAACGCTGAGAATTAGACTCACTGATTGCTTCGATGCGGCCTGGGTACGAAAAGAGGCTACGAAAAGATGTTGGTCCAGACGGGCTCGCAGGAGTAAACTGCGTGCATGAACCTCCCCGCTGGGCTGCCCATCCTTGCGCTTTGCTCCGCTTTCGGAATCGTGGCCCAACAACCTGCGCCCGCTGTCTACTCGGCCGCGCAGGCAGCAGCCGGACGCACCGCCTACCTGAGTTCCTGCGGGAAGTGCCACACCGAATCGCTGCTGGGAAGAACGGGTAAGCCAGACGAACTGCCGCCGGTCGACAGCCTGCCCAAGGTCATGCGTGAGGTTGTAGAAAACAACGGCGGGCAGGTTCCACCGCTCGTCGGTCCGGAGTTTCTGGCACGGTGGGGATCGCGCGGAACCGATGAACTTTCAAGACGCGTGCGGGAGGCGGTCGGCGGCTTTCCGCCGGAGAATCGCAGCGAAGAGACATATCTCCAGCTCACCGCCTACTTTCTTCAGGCAAATGGCGCGAGTCGCCGGCACAAGCGCACTCACTGCAAGCACCACGGTTCGGGTCAGTTCAGCAACTGTGAGCACTGACCGGGCTAAATAGCGGCTTCTCTCTCAGCACGCGCGCCGCGTCCTGTTCGCCGAGCGCAATCCACCTCTCCGCATTGGCGCACTTCCAGAAAACTGCGTCACTTGCAGTCCCGAGAAAGACCGAAGGTGACACCACCGTCAAACGAAGTCCGCGCGGCAGCCGGACTTTAGGTTTGAATAACCGAACCGTGCCGATGCCGGCGCGCAGCCACCGCGAGCCCACATCCGGCAGACAATCGATCGCGATAATCCGCGTGGCCCCCATTTGAACTGCGGCCTGGACTGGCAGCTTGTCGAGAAAGCCGCCATCGACAAATCGCGCACCCTGGATCTGAACCGCTGGAAGGAACAACGGGATCGAACACGTTGCCTGCAAATGCGCGGCGCTGATATCCGGGCAGGTCACAAGCACAGTCTTGAGTCGAGGCACCCGCACCATCACCAGTCCGAACGGGATCTGAGGCTGGCATGACGAGACAAGCTGCTCAGTCTGTCTGCGCAAGGGCTCCGGGTCGAACCAGCCTTTCCTCCAGCCGGCATTCGGATACAACCGGAGCGCGGCTCCCGACGCGGGATCGAGCCAGCGTTCAATCAGATGGTCCGGCGTACAACCCGACGCGATCAGCCACCCGTTCAAAGCTCCCACCGACGCGCCCACCACAAGGTCCGGCCTCACATGCCGCAGGACAGCTTTGTATGCACCCGCCTGGTACGCCCCGAACATCCCGCCGGCCGAAAGAACGAGCGCGGTCTTCTGCTCTCCCATGCGTCTCCTATATGTTAGAGGATGTGGATTTTCAGGCATCCCGTTATGGGCCAGACGTCGCGCGAATTCTGTCGCTTCAGGGATATGGCACCCGCCCGATGGCGCTCGTACACGGCGGGTGTACCTCAGAAGCGGCCCGGACCGAACTCAATAAGTGGAAGGCCCGCGACTTGTTCCCCGCTGCCCGCTCGCCTGAAGGCGCGATCAGTGGCCTGTATCTCTACTTCTCCTGCTTTGACGAGGCGCATGCAATCGCGCAGGAGCTCGATTCGGCGGAAGGCAGCTTCTGGCATGGCATCCTGCACCGTCAGGAACCCGATGCGGCGAACGCGGCATACTGGTTTCGCAAGGTCGGACAACACGCCATCTTCCCCGCCCTTCGCGATGAAGCCCGCCGTATGCGTTTCGACACCGGACGCGAATGGAATCCGTTCGAATTCATCGACTTCTGTGAGTCTGCGCGCTGCCGTCGCGGATCAGATGAAGAAGATATTGCCGTTCGCGTCCAACTTGTTGAATGGCAGTTGTTATTCGATCATTGCTCCCGGGAGAAATCAAATTGAACCAGGTTAAAGCCGCTGTTCTGGAAGCCTTCGGAGAGCCGCTGCGCATCCAGACCTACCCAGAGCCAGAGAAGCCGGCGGCTGGCGAAGCGCTGGTGCGAATTCAGATTGCCGGCATCTGCGGAACGGACGTCCATCTGTGGCTCGGCCAGCTTGCTATCCCTCTCCCGAACATCATGGGACACGAATCCGCCGGTGTGATCGAAAAACTCGGGCCGGGGCTCGAACGCGATTGGCGCGGAGAACAGTTGCGTGTGGGGATCGGGTTACCTGGGCCAGTTCCATCGCCTGTGGCGAATGCTTTTTTTGCCGTGTGAAGCGGCAGCCCACACGCTGCCTCACCCGGAAGGCGTACGGGATTTCATACCGCTCCTCCGAAGCCCCCCATCTTCGCGGCGGCTACGCGGAAAAGATTCTCCTGCGCGCCGGAACCGCCGTATTCCGCATTCCCGACGCCGTGCCGAGCGAGTCGCTGATCGGCGCCGGTTGCGCACTAACCACTGCCATTCACGCCTCCGAACGCGCTCCTCTGGAATGGGGCGATTCGGTTGTTGTTCAAGGTACCGGACCCGTTGGACTCGCCGCTATCGCCGTCGCCCGGGTTGCCGGCGCAGGGAAGATTGTCGCGATCGGCGGCCCGAAGCACCGTCTGGAACTGGCACTGGGCTTCGGAGCGGATCTCGTCATCGATATCGCGGAGATTCCCGACATCGAAGCGCGCCGGAGTGCCGTCCTTGCCGCTCTCGGCCCGTACGGCGCCGATCAGGTCATCGAGTGCGTCGGACATCCCGAAGCCGTCAACGAAGGCATTCTGCTCTGCCGCGACGGAGGGCAATTCGTCGTGCTCGGTCAATATGCCGATGCCGGGAACATTTCGTTCAACCCGCACACCATCACCCGCAAACAGCTTCGCGTGATCGGGTCGTGGGGTTTCGAGCCAAGACACGTAGACAGGGCCATTCGGCTGCTCGAGCGCGATGCCGACCTGCGCGAAAAATTTGCGCTCGGCATTACGCATCGTTTCCCGCTCGCGCAAGCGGATGAGGCGCTGCAAAACGCGCGTTCTCTGACCGGCGGCAAGACGGTGATCCTGCCTTGAAAAAGCTGTGGCTGCTGCTGTTAATCCCTGTCGTGGCGGTCGCCTTCTGGCTTCTGCGGCAGAGATCGGATGAGCCGCGCGTCACTTTCACCAAAGCTGTCCGTCAGACGCTCTCGAGCACACTCTCAACGAACGGCAAAGTGGAGCCACTCGACTACGTGGACGTTCGTGCGGAAGTCTCCGGGCTGGTGGCGCGGTTATTCGTCCATCAGGGAGACTCAGTGCGCGCCGGCCAGCCGCTCGCGCTCATCAGCCAGCCAGGATCTTCAGAAGAACTGCAGGCCGCCGAAGCCCGGGCCGCGCAGGCGAACGCGGAACTCACCACGCTTCGCAGCGGCGGGCGCGGCTCGGATGTCGCTGAAATCGAAGGCAGCGTGAATCGCCTCAGAGCCCAGCGCGACGCGGCTCAGCGCAATCTCGAATCGCTGCAGCGGCTGGTGGCGCAGAATGCCGCCACCCGCTTTGAACTTGATCAGGCACGCCAGTCCGCCAGCGATCTCGACGTCCAGATTCAGGCTCTCGCACATCGCCAGACGGCGCTCGTGGGGCGCGGTGATCTGGCGAGCGCCCAGGCGCGTCTGCGGGAGGCCGAAGCCAACGTTCAGCTAGCCCGAACACATATCGGCCAGAACACCATTCACACGCCCATTGGCGGCATTGTCTACGATTTGCCCGCACGTCAGGGCGCCTATCTCAACCCCGGCGATCCGGTTGGCAGCGTTGGCCGCCTTGACCCGGTGCGCGTCCGCGTCTATGTGGATGAACCCGAACTCGGCCGTGTCGCGCCCGGAGAAGCGGTGCGCATCACCTGGGACGCGCTGCCCGGCAAAGAGTGGTCGGGCGTCGTGGAAAGGCGGCCCACCGAAGTCGTTGCGCTCGGCTCACGGCAAGTGGGTGAAGTCCTTTGCACAGTCGCGAATCCGAATCACGAGTTGGTGCCGGGCACCAACATCAATGCTTTCATCCTGACCCAGGTTGTTCAAAACGCGCTCACAATTCCGAAGGCATCCGTGCGCAGGGACAACGGTGTTGGCGTATTCGTTCTGCGGCAGGACAACATTGTGAAATGGCAGCCTGTAAAGACCGGTGTTTCCGACGCCCTGCGGGTTGAAATTACGGCGGGGATAAAAGACGGCGAGAGCGTCGCCCAACCCACCGATCAGCCTCTCAAAGACGGTACGCGCGTGAATCCTGTCCCCGAATAGCATGTGATGGAATGAGGCAATCATGACGAACCTGTTCTCGCTCGAGGGGAAAATTGCCATGGTGACCGGAGCCGGACGCGGCATCGGGCGCGCCATCGCCATGCAATTGGCGGCAGCTGGCGCAACCGTGATGGTGAACGACCTGGACCCTGAACCGCTCGAGGAAACACGCGCCGCCGTCAGCGGCAAATCGCTCGCGGGCGACGTTACCGATCCGGCCTTTCCCCAACAGCTTGTCGACGCCACCGTTCAGCAGTTCGGTGGTCTGGACATCATCGTCAACAACGCCGGTTATACCTGGGATAACGTCATCCAGAAAACCACGGATGAACAGTTTCAGGCAATGCTGGATATCCATGTCGTCGCGCCGTTTCGTGTGCTTCGCGCCGCAGCGGGCTTCATTCGCGATTCGGCGAAACGCGAGGCTGCTGAAGGCCGGCGCGTGCAGCGCAAGGTCGTCAACATCACGTCTATTTCAGGAACCGACGGTGGTGCGGGTCAGGCCGGGTATGGTTCCGGCAAAGCTGCGGTCATCGGCCTCACGCGAACCATGGCAAAAGAATGGGGGCGCTACAACGTCAACGTAAATGCAGTCGGTTTCGGGCTAATCGAAACCCGACTCATTCAGCCCCTCTCAGACGCTTCGAAGATCGGGATGCACGGCCGCGAAATCAAAATCGGCGTACAGCCGGCGGTCCTCGAAAAAGTGATCGCGGCAAGTCCGCTTGGGCGCGCGGGTACGCCGGATGAAGCCGCCGGCGCCGTGCTGTTCTTCTGCTCTCCGATGAGCGACTTCGTTACCGGCGAAGTGCTGATGTGTACGGGTGGAATGCGTTTCTGATCCGCCTTTCCGATCCGGTTATTTGGAAACGCGCAGCATCGCCACGCCGTGAGAAGGAACCTGAGCGGCGAACCCTGAACCGGCGCCCGTCACGTCTTTGTGTGCCCACAAATCTCGTACCTTGCTTGCCCGCTTGACACCAAGGTCGGCCCACGTCGCGCTCATCTGCGCATCCGCGTCGCCCCGGTTAAACATCGCAATGGCAATGCCTCCGTCCGCCAGATCCCGGACCCACACTTCCTGATCTCCCGTCTGCGTTGCGCGATGGGCCTGATGGCCGGCAGCATCCTGATCGACCGCAATCACTTCCTTATTGAGCAGAATTTCCTTCGTTTCATCGGACATGCTTCTGATATCGTTGCCCGCCAGCAGAGGAGCCGCCAGCATCGACCACAGGCTCATGTGAGTCCTGTATTCGGCCGCGTTCATCCCGCCATTGCCGATTTCGAGCATGTCGGGATCGTTCCAGTGACCGGGCGCCGCCCACTTGGCGAGTTCGTTCTGACCGAAGCCGATCGTAGACATGGACTTCCAGTTATCCGAAATATCTCCGGTCGTGCGCCAAAGATTGCCGTCCACCGACGGACCCCATTCCCATACATTCGCGTTGCCATATTGACAAAGGCTATACACAATCGGGCGCCCTGTCGCGAGCAGCGCGTCGCCCATCTTCTGATAGACGGCATGCATGTCGTCCTCTTTGTAAACCGCCGAGGCGCTGCACCAGTCATACTTCAGATAGTCGAAACCCCATGCGGCGTACTGCTTCGCATCCTGCTCCTCATGGCCATAACTACCCTCATAATTGGCGCATGTTTTCGGGCCCGGGCTCGAATAAATCCCGATTTTCAGACCCTTGCTGTGAACATAGTCCGTAAGTGCTCTCATATCGGGAAAGCGCTTGTTTGCCGTGATGTTTCCGTTCGCGTCACGCAAGCCCTGCCAGGTGTCGTCGATGTTGACATAGTTATAGCCCGCGTCGCGCATACCGTTCGAAACCATGGCATCTGCGATTCCCCGAACCGCCGCATCATCCACCTGACCGCGGAATTTATTCCAGCTGTTCCAGCCCATGGGCGGCGTCTTCGCGAGGCCGTTATATTTCACGTCATGAAGTGCCGGTGGCTGAATTCGCGCCGGAGGAAGTCCCGCCGTCTCCGAGGTGCGTTTCGCGGTTATTTCTGACGGGCCGCGTCCCCTGCCTCCGCCGAATCCGCCCGAGGATTTCAGGCGAAGCTCATCGCCGGCTATATCGCCCTCATAGGTGACGGTTACGGTCTGTCCCCGCCCGTTGAAGGTCGTCGAAAACTTCAGGTGGTTTCCCTCCAGCGAACCCGCATCGATGGGCCGGGTATTAAATCCGTTCTGGACGGCTCCCGTCAGTTTCCCGCCCTCCTGCTTCAGGCGGAAATATGTATCGCGCGAAGTGCCATCCGGACCCGGAACACTGAAGATCCACGTCCCGCTGACGTTTGCGCCAAGCGCCGCGAATGCGAGGAGTACAAAAACTGCTGATAAACGAAGAGAAGACCTGAACTGGCTCATCGCCCGGTAGTTTATCTCATGCACGCCGGAACAAGTGTTGGCTGTTCTGATTTATATCGCGAAAAAGAAATGTACATTACACTCGCCGGAATGATGCACGGTTTAGACGTCCATTTCCTGGTTAGGCTGATTTTATTGAGCTGTCCGCGCCGGATCGCTCATCCTCCTCCCTGGATGAGATTTATTGTGTCGATCAGGAGAATCATATGGCCAAAGTTATATTCGCGGGACTGGAACAATCCGCCGCCAGACAACTCGGACGCGCGCTCGCCGTGGGAAATCATCGCGTGGAACTACACCCGGCAAACCCTGCCGTTCAGGAGATTCTTGCCGCCGACATTGTGTTTGCGGGCGGAAGTAATAGGGAATATTTGTCGTTATTGAAGGAACTGCGGAAATCGCGTCCCTCGATGCCCTTTGTCGTCGTGGCTCCGGTGGCTCAAACTTCCGAATGGCTCGATGCCCTTGAAGCCGGAGCGACCGATTACTGCGCTCCTCCGTTCGAACCGCACCACCTGGCTTTGCTGATGGAAGCCGCCTGTCCATCAGCCCGCACCGCAGCTGCGTGACGCGAAAAAGCAGGCCTGGAAGGCCTGCTTTTTCATACTCCACGTATCTGGCTGGTTACTGATCTGTTTTGGATTTGACTTTCGACGCTCCGTCTTCAGTCGCGCCGGCAACCTTGTTGACGCCCTTCTTCGTGCCGTGTTTAATCGCGCGGCCGGTCTTTTTTGTGCCTTTCACAACGCTGCTGCCGACGTCTTTTGCGGCCGCTTTGGTCTCGGAACCCGCATTCTTCATATCCTGTCCGCCGCTGGTCTGAGCTGAGACGGAGATCGCCAGCGCGAAAACGGCGGCGGTAAGGGTTGTCATCTTTTTCATGTTTTTTTTAACCTCGCCTATCATCATGCAACAGAATGGCCAGGTTAAGTGTTTTTCATCACCCGGAAGGGCGCTAAAAACTCCCGGTACCCTGAATAATTACACACTGGTAATACAATCGAGAGCAACAGGATTCTGCTTCGCAAACTCGCTTGGTTCTATGACAAACAATTTCTCTCTATTCAGGACATTCGCCGCCCTTGCGGTTATCTCATTTTCCCTTCATGGTCAGGTTACAGGCCGGATTATCGGTACGGTAGTTGACCCGTCAGGGTCCAGCGTCCCAAATGCCACTGTGAGTTTGTACCTGAGCGGCGGAACGAAAGCCGCGCTGACCACCAGGACAACCTCCGCCGGCGATTTTGGTTTCGCCGCAGTCCGTCCGGAGACCTACCGCCTCACGGTCGAAAGCCCAGGCTTTGCCACGTCCACGGTGAATTCCGTGAGTGTTGACCTAAACCGCTAAACGAGCCTGCCCGCGATCAGGCTGGAAGTCACGGCGGCCGCGCAGACAGTCGAGGTCAGCAGCGGCGCAACGGCCGTGAATACGACAACGTCGGAAGTATCCACAACTGTCACCCGTTCTCAGGTTGAAAATCTGCCCGTGCTCGACCGCCAGGTGAGCAATCTGTTCCTCACCCAGGCGGGTGTTTCCAACAGCCGCGGCACCACTTCGATAAACGGCCTTAGGTCCCAGTATTCGGACGTGACACTCGACGGCGTAAACATCCAGGATAACTTCATCCGGGTGAACGACCTCGATTACCTGCCGAACAAACTGACCATAGGCGAGGTCTCTGAAATAACCGTCGCGGTATCGAATACCTCGCTCAGCACTCTGAGCAATGTGAACGGTGTCTCGTTGACCACTCCGTCCGGCACCAACTCCATCCACGGCAATCTTTACTGGTATAACCGCAACAACGCTCTCTCAGCCAACGACTGGTTCAACAATCGCGCCGGCGTAAAGACTCCGTTCCTGAATCTCAATCAGTTCGGCGGTTCCGTGGGCGGTCCCATCCGCAAGGACAAGCTGTTCTACTTCACAAACTACGAGACGTATAACCTGCATAGCCAGACGCCGACGACGAACGTGATTCTCACACCGGCCGCGCGTCAGGGCCTGCTCACTCTGTCGAACGGCAGCAAATTCGATCTGTTGAAGGACAACGCCATCGGCATCGACCCCGTAATTGCCGCACGAATCGCGATGCTGCCCGCCGTTGGGAATACGACGGCTGCCGGAGACGGCCTGAACACAACCGGTTATCAGTTCAACGCACGCAGTAACGAACGGCGCGACAGTGTGCTCGGCAAGCTCGACTACAATTTGTCGAGCAAGCATTCGTTTTCTGCCACCTATCGCTGGAACCGCGACAACGTCGATCGTCCGGACCTCGGCTCCTTTTACACCGTTGTCCCCCCGTCCTCGAATCAGAACACCGCCGCTCTGTTCGCCGGAAGCTGGCGCTACAGCATTACTCCAACTATCACGAATGAACTTCGCGGTGGCGGTAACCTGACCACGTCGCCTTTCAATGTGAGCGGGCCGGCGGTTCCGTTCCTCGTCACCGGGCTTGTGTTCACAGATCCCGTCAACCAGTTTCAGCCGCAAGGCCGTACCACCAATACTTACAATCTTCAGGACACCGCCAACTGGGTAAAGGGTAAGCACTCGATCAGCTTCGGCTTCTCGACCCAACAGGCGCGCGTCAGCTCCTATGCGAACGGCGGCACGGTCCCCTCCTACGCTCTAAGCGTATTCTCGCCGAATATTCCCTACGGGTACAACCCGGGCGATATTCCGGGCGCGAACAGCAATGACACCAATCGCGCCAACGCGCTTCTTGCGACGCTCGGCGGTCTGGTTTCGACTGCCAGTCAACTTTTCAACATCACCTCCCAGACCTCGGGCTTCGTACCGGGCGCACCTGCAAAATACAACATCAGTTTCAACAACTACGCCCTGTTTTTCACTGACAGCTTCAAAGTGTCCCACGAGTTCACGTTCAACTACGGCGTACGCTGGGATTATTTTCCGCCAGTGAAAGAAGCCAACAACCTGTTTATCCAGCCGGGGCTGATCAACAACAATCCGGTTCAGACGCTGCTTGGAAACGCGACGCTCGATTTCGTTCGCGGCGACCTGTATCCGAAAGACCTCAACAACTTTTCTCCCAGCGTGGGCTTCGCGTGGGATCCGGGCGGCAAGGGGAAAACGGCCATTCGGGGCGGCTACAACCTTCGTTTCGCGAATGACGACACTCTCGAAGCCGGCCTCATTGCGGCTAGTGCTAACAGCGGCGTGAATACCACGAATACTCTGCAGAATCTGAACGCGAGGCTCGCGGTTCCGGTATCGGTTCCAACGCCGAAATTCCAGGTCCCCATCACCACCGCCCAGAACTGGATCGCGACCGGTAACAATGCTGTGGAAGGTCTCGTCGATCCGCACTTGGTTACGCCCTACATTCAGCAGTGGAACCTGAGCGTGCAGCACGAGATCAAAGGCACTGTGATCGAAGCTCGCTATCAGGGAAACCACGGCGTGAAAGAATTCCGGCAGATTGATTTCAACCAGATCGACATCAATCGCGGCGGCTTCCTGACAGATTTCAAGAACGCTCGCCAGAACGCGGTGCTGGCCCAAAACGCCGGGCTTGGCTTCGTCCCTGCCTACAACGCGAAGGTTCCAGGCAGCGTTCCCCTGCCCTTCTTCACCAATAGTCTTACGGCATCCGCCCTGACCAGCAGCACAGTACGCACTTATCTGCTGCAGAACGCGGCTGGCACCGCGGCCCAATACATTCAGCAGTCGAATTTCATCAAAGATCCTAACTTCAGTTTCTTTCCCAATCCGAACCTGCTGTATGCGAGTGAGTTGACGAATCTCAGCAACTCCAGCTATAACGCTGCGATTGTGGAAGTAACTCACCGGACTAATTCAGGCTTTCAGTTCCAGGCGAATTACACCTTCAGCAAAGTCCTGAGCGATGCCAGCGCCACCCGAGGTCTCGAAGCGCTGCTCGACAACAACACGCCGAATATCGAACGCGCGCGGGCGCCTTACGATCTGACCCATAACTTCAAGGTCAATCACGTAATTCCTCTGCCCTTCGGCAAGGGCCGCCATTTCAAAGGTGGCAGATTATCTCCCGTGATCGGTGGCTGGGCTCTTTCCGGATTCGTAGCAGTTCAGTCCGGCGAGCCGGTCTCGATCCTGTCCGCCCGCGGAACTCTCAATCGCGGAGCGCGCTCAGGCAACAATACAGTTGACACCAACGCCACGCTTTCCACGCTGAAGTCAGATACCGGTATCTATCGAACCGGTACGGATCTCTACTTCATTAACCCCGCGAACATCGACCCAGTCAACCACACCGGGGCGGCGCCCGATGGTCAGGCGCCGTTTGCCGGCCAGCTCTTCTTTAATCCTCAGGCCGGTGCTCTCGGTTCTTTGCAGCGCCGGGTTCTTAGCGGACCCTGGTTTACCAACTACGACACGTCGCTGGCGAAGAATACGAGAATCGGGGAAAGGCTCAGCGTCGAGTTCCGCGCCGACTTCTTCAACGTATTCAACCACCCGAATTTCGCCGTCGGCGACCAGAACATCAACAGCTCCAGCTTCGGCAAGATCACGTCGATGTTCTATGCTGCCGATGGAGTCGGTCCCAGGCTGGTGCAGTTCGGCCTTTACGTGAAATTCTGAGCAACGTCTGAACGGAGTGGGCGGGTCGGAGTCGGCCCGCTCACGATTTTACGAAGCCTTCTTAGCCACAAATGTGGTTGCCTTTTCGTCACCTTTCCGCTGCACGACGAAATCTATCTTGTCAGCCGCAACCTTCCCCGTGTAAGTGAGATCGATTCCATCGTTGAAATCCAGATGCACGGTGAATGAAATATCGTCGCCGTGGATCGCCGCGTTCGCGATGGCCTGCTCGAACTGCTCGCCCCCCATCGTGCCGGTCAGCTTATCTCCCTCGGCCTTCAGCTTGAAAGTAATTTTGTAGGCATTGCCATCGGGAGCGATCTGGTCGCCCGTCCACGTGCCGGTCGCGTCAGCTCCCAGCATCGTCATCGCGCTCGCAACGGCAGCTAATAAGAAACGTCTGATCATGCCCTGAATTATATGGCGAAATCGTGCCCGAAATTCAGAAACAGGATTAAGTGGAAACGGGTTCCACGATCGCGGACATCGAACCCTTCGACCGCGGCAGCCGCCAGTCGGGCCCATAAGCGTGTACCTGGTCGCGGCCGAATTCGGCCTGCGGCAACTCACAGGTAATCAGGGTCGTTCGGCCCGTCGCATCCACTTCCTGAGCATGCCGCAGCGCCTGTTCGCTCGTGAAGATAAACAGCTTCTTCAGCATTTCAATCACATAATCGTACGTGTGATCGTCATCGTCGAGCAGAACGACACGGTAAAGGGGACTCTTAGCGTCCTGGCCCGTTAGTTCGATGTTCGGAGTCGTGATGGTTTGGGCCATGCGCGATTCTCTTTCAGTATAGTGGTGACGCCGATGCGCAACAACGAATACGATCCGTTCGCGCGCCTCTACAACCGGCATTGGGGAGTGGACTACCGGTCCGAGGCGTTTCCCCTCGCAGACCGCCTGCTGCTCGGGCGTTTGAAGCCGGGCGCCCGCATACTCGATGTCTGTTGCGGCACCGGCCAGTTCACGCAGCAGGTTCGCGAACTCGGGTTTGATGTGGCGGGAATCGATGCCTCCTCAGAAATGATTCGGTACGCCCGCGAGAACGCACCCGGTGCCGATCTCACCGTCGCCGACGTTCGCAGCTTCTCCCTGCGCCGCAAATTCGACGCCGCGTATTCCGTCTTTGAAAGCCTGAATCATGTGCCCGACATCGCGGGGCTTGCGCAGGCATTCCGAAATGTCAGGAAGCATCTCAAGCCGCGTGCGCCCTTCCTGTTCGACCTCAATCGGGAGGCAGCTTTCCTTCTCTACTGGAACACTACCGATGCCATTGTGGCTGACGACAACGCCTGCATTCTGCGGATGGAGTATGACGAGGAAACGCGCGTCGGAACGTGCCGCGTTACGGCCTTCGAGAAAGCGCCGGAGTGGACGCGCGACGATTTCACGCTGCACCAGACCTGCCATCGTCCCGATGACGTCGATGAAGCGCTGAGAAGCGCCGGGTTCCGGGACATCGCGATGTACGACGCGCGCGACGCCGGCATGAAGGGCGATGCGGGATACGGACGCGTCTTCTTTCTGGTTCGTTGAACGCTTATTCCGGCTGTGCCGGACACATCGACCGATAAAACTGACAGGAATAACAATGCGAGCCCTCGCGCATCTCGAACCGGAGCATGTTCTGCGCCCGTCCAAGCTCCTGGATCGATCGCTTTGCGCCCTCTAAGGCCGCATCGTCCAGCGGGACTTCGGCGACTACATTCGGCCTCAGAAAATGCAGATAAGCATGGGCGGGACGCTTGCCGAAAGCACGCTCGATGGCAAGCGCATAGAGCGCAAGCTGCGGCGCATACTCAGCCGGGCGCGCAACGGCATCCGTTTTGTAATCGACAAGCTGAATCTCGCCGTCTTCTTCGAACCACAGGTCCACGGAGCCCCGCACCAGAGTGCCCCCCATGTCCGCGATGAACTCCCATTCGCGTTCCGCCGTGCGGGCGCCCGCCGACCTTCGGCCGAGGTCGCTTTCGCGAAATACGTTCGCCAGTTCCAACGCTTCAGCGGGGTGCGAACCGGGTTTTCCGGCCAGCACTTCGTGTACGCTCGATCCAACCTCAGAAGCGGACAGGTCGGAGTCGCCCGGAAGCTCTTCAGGATCGAAGCTTGTCATGCGCCCGCCGCTCCATCCGATGTAGCGCTGCAGATAGTACTTACGGGGACAGCCTGCAAATACGGCGAGTGAAGTTACGTTAACCGCGCTGTCCTGTTGCTCGGAAACGCGCGGCGCCGGCACCGCCGGAACGTCGTCCGCGGCAGAACGTTCGATCGCCCCGACCGTGAGCGCCGGCGGATCTGTGTCCACTGCCAGCACTGACGCCGTGAATTCGCCACGCGTGATCTGGCGCGAGCCGGACGCATTGTCCAGACCGAAGTAGTCTTCCACGAGCTTTGCCCATCGGCTCGGCTTCTTCTCGGGATCGCGCGTGTAAGACAGAATGAGATGCTCCTCGGCGCGCGTCATCGCAACGTACAGAAGGCGATTTTCTTCTTCCGTTTCGCGCTGCCTGAGCCGATTGCCGTTCGCCAATGCCCACGAATCTTTCAGCCCATGAATGTCTCTTTTTCGCCGTTGGTCTCTTTCCACCTCAGCCCGACACCGTGTTCCGGCGTGAACGTGACCGTGGTGCCGCCGCTCTGCGTCCCCTTGTGGATCGCCGCCACTACGGTAACCGGGAACTCAAGGCCCTTAGCCGCGTGCGCGGTCATCACCTGGACGGCGTTGCCCTGATCCTTATCCGAGAGTTCCGACTCGGCGTTTACAACCTTTTCGATGCTCTCAAGTTCACGAAGAAATTCGCTGAGCGAGCGGTCGGCGCCAGTTTTCCGGGCGAGTTGGAGGAACGCCTCGATGTTATTTCCGGCTGTGGTTCCAGGGGTCCACTCGAAGCCGCAATCGGACAGCATCCGGATAATCGTCACGTCGAGCGGCAGGAACGCTTGCTGGGTACGCCAGCGCTTCAGGCTGACGACGAAACGCTCCAGCTTGCGGCGGTCCTGTTCGGCAAACGTTTCCATCCGCTGCGGATCGTGCGCCACCAGATTGAGTCCCGCGGTGAGCGAACTGGCTTGCGTCCGAAGCTGAAGAATCGCTTCGTCGCCGAGCCCGACCAGGCTCGAGCGAAGCACCGTGGCAAGGGCAATTGTATCGAGCGGGTTTTCAATCGTCGCCAAAAGGGCCGTTATATCGAGGCCCTCCCGCGACAGCAGGAACGATTGTCTGCGGCCGCAAACGTACGGAATGCCGGCCCGGTCGAACTCCTGCAGGATCGGCTGCATGGCGTCATGGCTGCGGCACAAGACTGCAAAATCCCGGAACTGACGTCCGGCTTCCCGCAACTGCAGGACGCGATATGCAATCCAGCGCGCCTCGCGCAAACCACTTGGTTCGTCCGTACTCTCGTCCGAAGCTCCGTCCAGGACTCCATCCATCACCCTGAGAACCTCGACCGCTGGTCGGTCTGGCGGGGGGAAACTCCGGCCCGCCTTTAGCGTGTGCCCCTCAACACCCGGCGCACCTTTGAGCAGCGCCTCGACACAGCGCAGAATATCGGCGCGGCTGCGGAAATTGTCGAGCAATTTCGCCGAGTGCTTGCCGCTCGCCTCGATCCGATCGCGATAGTCGCGGAAAATCTGCGGGCGGGCATGTCGAAAACCGTATATCGATTGATTGATGTCACCCACGGCAAAGAACACGTCTTCATCGCGGACCAGCCGGATCAGTTCAGCCTGCTGCTCGTTGATGTCCTGAAATTCGTCGAGCATCACCTGCCTGAACTGCTTTCTGCACCTGGATCGAACCGCTTCGTCGCCGCGCAGCAGATCGATTGCCCGGCGCTCCAGATCGTTAAAATCGAGAGCTCCGCGCTTGTGTTTTTTCTCCTGATAGAGCGTCTCAAACCTGGCGAGGACATCGAAGATCATGCCTCGGAACTGTGCGGTTTTCGCGTCGAGCTTAGTTGCTTCGAAGTCGGGCAAGAGGTGTTCTCTGAAGTCTTCGAGTTCCTCTTTCGACGATTCCGGGCAGCTGCCAAGCAGTTGATCGGACAATGCGCATCGATACCCTTCGGTCAGCATCTGCGCCCATTCAGACAAGGCATCGAAGCGCTTTCGCCGCGCTTCAGAGAGCGTCTGGCGGGAAGGCCACCCAGCCAGGATCTCCCGCATGCGGCCGGCAACAGTGTGCCGCGTAGTCTCCGCGCCAGGGCTCGCCATCGCACGCACCTGCCCGACCGTCATTCCGGCCGACCGCATCCCGTCGTAAGCGTCTTTGAGGCCCGCGGCAACGCGCGGCGTCTGCAGTGCTTCGAGCAGGCTCACCGCTGCTTCGCGCCGGTCCAGCACAAGCTCGTCGAAGGCGGTATTCAGGCACTCGAACTGTAGATCGTCCGATTGCCTCGCATCGAGAACCGAAAACTTCGGGTCAATGCCGGCCGCGATCGCATTCTCTCGCAGGAAGCGCGCGCAAAAGCCGTGAATCGTGGAAATCCACGCCAGTTCGAGCTCGCGCAGACGTTGCTCATCGTGCGCGAACTGTTCCGCCACTTTAGCCTTCATGTTGGCCGCGGCTTTTTCGGTAAAAGTAATGGCCAGGATCTGGCTCGGCTCGAATCCGTTTTGTTCTATGAGCTGCCGATACCGTTCCACCAGCACCGTCGTTTTGCCAGAGCCCGGGCCCGCCACGACACACGCGTCCTGCTTCCGGTATTCAACGGCGGCAGCCTGGTCAGCAGTGAATTTAATCACCGTGAGCCGCCTCGGTCAGAGCAGCTGACGCGCTATAACGGCAGGCGGCGGCGAAGTCGCACCATCGGCATTGTTCAAGTTCCGCAGGTTCGGCATGCACGGCTCCTTCGAGAAGACCCGTGAGGCGCTCGACCGCGCGATCGCGGGCGTCTTCCATCCACCGTGCGGGCATTTCGGCGAGCTTAAGATCGGCTCCGGGCACCTCGCCCCAGCCAAATACCTTGTCCTCCCGGACAGCCACATACATCATCGCCAGCGTGTCGAGATTGAGTGTTTCCTTCGCCGCAAGCGCGTAAAGCGGACCCTGCAGTTTCACCTTGCTCCCAACGAGCTTTTCAACGCCCTGCCTCTTGCCGCTCTTGTAGTCGACGATGATGCACTCGGTGTCGCTCATCCGGTCGATGCGGTCAACACGGCCAATGACTGTGACTCCCTTCGGAAATGCGATCGAGAGTTCCACCTCGGGCTCGGAGGAAAGCGGCGTCCACCGCTCGGTGGCGCTGACGCGGGCGGCAATCTCCCGCAGAAAGATTCGCTCTACTTCGACCCGGTACCCGGGCGGGACATGCTCTTCGCGGCAATAGTCGTCGAATGCGGTCTCGAACACCTGACTGAAACTGCCTTCCCGTTTCGCATTCAGCCAGGCTTCGAGAGCCTTATGCAGAATCAGGCCATTGACGCGCGTACTCAACCGCTCGTGCGGCTGTATGGGAGGAGGTTTTAAGCCCAGCGTTCGGCCCGCGAAGAATTTGAACCGGCACTGCGCCAGGTCCTCGAGCGCGGTGATCGCGATTTTCTGATGCCGTGCTTCCATCCAGGACTTCAGTTCCGGGCTTTCGACCAGACCGGTAATCCCCTTCCCCGCGATCGCTTCAGGATGCATCGGACGGCATAATCGGGGCGCTACGGGCGTGACGTTCAGATCCCGGATGAACTCAGACGCCTGAACGCTCTTCCCCGCAGCATCGTGCGACGGCCAGGTCAGAACCAGTGACTCGCGGGCGCGCGTTTTCAGGCACTCGAACAGGTCCCGTTCTTCGGAAGCCAGTTCGGACGTTTTCCTCAGGTGGATTCCGGCCTTTCTGAGAACCTCGATCTCGCTGTCCGGGAAGAGCAGATTCTGAGGAGTCTTTCCGGGAAAGTCGCGATGGGTCAAGCCGCAGACGAACAGGGTCCTGACGTCCCACTGCCGAGCTTCGTGGGCGCTCATCACATGCACGACGTCGGCGCGGTCGTCGGAGCTTTGGACCACCGCACCTTCGACGGCCTGTCCGGCAACGCGCCAAAATTCCTCAAGCGAGACGGGCTGCGCTTCCGGGCCAAACAGCGAAGCGGCAGCTTCGACCGCCTCAAGCCATGCTCGTAGTCCCGCGACCTGCGTCCGCGCCGACTCGACTTCCGTGAACCGCCTGGGGGCGTCGAGCATTCCGGGCCGGTAAAGATTTTCTGCCCATTGCCGGAGCCGTGAGTTCCATGCCGCCGGCGTTAGAGCG
This sequence comes from Terriglobia bacterium, assembly GCA_963840735.1. Lineage (GTDB taxonomy): Bacteria > Acidobacteriota > Terriglobia > Bryobacterales > Bryobacteraceae > BOG-234. The sequence continues at coordinate 129,725 of CAWIZX010000008.1, read as the reverse complement.
TGATCGCGCCAGCCGTCGGCGACAAAACAAAGCCAAATTTTCTCGGCCAGCTCTTTTTCACAGAGCGAAGCCAATTCCGCGGCGCCACGCCCCGGTATGGCTTCGCGAACCTTGAAATCGAAGCGGTCGAAAGCAGCTGAAAGGCCGAGCGCGGGATGCGCGCGAAGAGTTTGCAGAGCGAACCCAAATTCCCAGCCTTCGAGCGTATTCACGATCAGGCCGCTTAGAAACTGAGCGACGGGATGGGTTCGGAGCGGTGTCGAGAAGTAGTAGCGCGCCGGAATTCCAAAACGGTCGAGGGTACAACGGATCAGCGACAGGTAAGACGCCGCGTCTCGTAGTGCTACTCCGATTTCGCGGAAAGAAGTCCCTCCGTCGCGCGCCTCAATTATCCTGCGCGCGATCTCATCACATTCGCGTTCCATGGAAGGCGCTGCGACACCCACGATCGGCGCTTTCCTGCCGGGCCCGTGCAGCGAACGGTGTTCACCCCCGATTTGCAAAACGAACCGGTAGAGATCGTCAAAGCCCCGTGCATCGCCGAGCGTCATCGTCAGGGAGCAGCGAGCGGCCAGTTCACGGACGAATTCTTTTTCAATCGGACTGAACGCCAGGAATCCGTCCATCCAGATTTTGAGCGGAGGCAAATTTAACGCGGCCGCGCGCAGAATTTCCGAGCGCATCGCGTACCCGCAGCGATGGACTGTCCGCTCAATTTCGCGCCACAGCTTTTCAAACGCCCTTCCGTACGGACTGAGTCTTTTGACGCCGGCCAGTTTTTCAACACTCGCTCCGGCATTATCGAAGAGGCCGATGGTGTCGAGCACGGTCGAAACCATTCCCTCCGTCGCCGCCACCTGCTCGAACTCACGAAGCTTGAGGCGGGAAAGTGCGTCGCGGACGATTACCCGAAGCAGTGTGTCCGGGACTTGTTTCAGTTGAGGGGTCAGATCGCGAGCAAACCGGCTGAAGGAGACGATGGCAGAGGGCGGAAAAACTATCCCGTCGCGCGCGAGTTCATGCTGAAAGTGGCGGACGAGGGTCGCCGTCGGGACTACGATTCGGGCACCCGCCCGGTTCTGTTTCAGTGCTTCTTTGAATTCCTGAAAGACCAGCGCGGTCTTGCCGCTGCCCGCGGCACCCCTGATTAGACGCATAGACGTGCGGGCGAACAAAAGGAGAATGCTTGCCCGTACTGACTACCTTACCAGAAGCGCAATCGTCTGTGGCTTACGATTCGGCAGAACGATGATGTCGGTTCGCTGGAAAGCAAATTTGCGCCCCGTTTCATCGATAAGATTGATCTGACAGGTATACCTTCCGGAGGCCAGTTGCGCGAGCGGCGCCTGGAATTCAATGGGCAGCGTCATCCCGCGTTTGGGAAGAAAGGAACTCGAGCCGCACCGGCGCCGATTCGAAGCTCTTCGTGTTGCCCCGATAGAAGGACAAAGTGGCCGATACGCTCGGTTTCTGAGACGCATCGACGCCCGGATCGTACACCTCCATATAAACGTACAGGTTCTGATCTTTCCGGAATACGTGCGTGATGCTCGGGATCAGCTTCTTCCCGTCCTGGACGAGCGGGTCCGATTCGAGAATCTTTTTGCGCGGATCGGCTGAGGCGAGCGACTCTTTCATCACCTGCCTCTGGCTGCTCCAGATAACCGAACTTGTCTTGAGGACATCGGGCTTATCGGGCGCCAGATCGGGGATTACGAACTTCGTTTCGTAGGTCCCCATTTTGCCCGTCTCATTTTCGCGCGCCAGAAACTTGAGGGTGTAAGTTCCAGGCGGGACTGTGAAACCTGTGTCGTAAGCGATGGGACGCGAGCTCAGTTCGGCGGCAGTCTGCTCAGCAAGCTTGATCTTAATGCCGTCACGAACCACACCCACGAGTTTCGTATGATCGTCCCGCAACTGGCCGATAAATTCGAGCTCGGTCTGCGCGCTGCCCTTGCTCTTCGCAAGCGCAATTTCGGAGCCCGGGATTTTCACCGAGAAAGGTACAAAATAACGGTCCCTTGCAAGCCGGAAATAATCGAGTTCACCGCTGAGCGACAGATCGGTAATGGGGTCGCCCAGCATGAGCGCGGCTTCAAGCTGATTCTCTTTATCGGAACTATTAAACTTTTTGAATTCTTTGTCGCCGAAATATCCGCTCTTGTAATCGAGCTTCGCCTGCAGGTTGCCATTCAGCTTCACCTGCACGCGGCGATACTTGCCGTCGGTCTTCGCGTTGGTGCTGTAGTAGCCCAGAATGTAATAGCTGCTGATATCGTCACGGGCCTTCTGCATGCCGAGCGAAAGGTCGTTATCGTCGACAAACAGTCTGCCGCCCGTGTCGGACGCAAGCGTGGACAAAGTCTCCTGCGAATTATCGCGGCTGCTGGCGCGGCTGCTCACATTGCCACCCTGCAGAGCGCTCGACCCCCGCCCACCCGCTGAGCTGGCGTCGCCCGCGGGCGCAGTAGCCACCAGGCCGCGCGCGTCAATCGGATAAATGTTGACGTTCGAACGCTTCGCGGCATTCACCGCACTTTCCAACTGGGCGCGATTGTCGGTGCCGGACTGCTCGATGCCGCTGGAAAAATACAGGAGCGCTTTCTTCTCCGGGAACGGCGCGAGAAGTTTCGCGGCCGATTCCAGTGTCACCAGTTTGCGGTCATTGTTAAAGATGTTGAATTCTGTTTCGTCGGCGTTGAAGGCGGTGCCGGTATCTTCACCCGAGGTGTCGTCGCCGCCGTTCCCGCTCAACCCTGCCAGTTCGCTCGCGGTGCCGATCTTGAAGCCCTTGATCACTTCTTCCAGACGGTCTTTGTCGTCAGTGAAGTCCTGTTCAACTTTGAGCGGGCCTACACCCGCCGTAAGGATTTCGACCACATCGGCAGGCTTCATCTGCTCGCGGACAAACTGCAGAGCCGACGACTGCGCCCTCGACTGCTCCGGAATGGCCATAGTGCTGAAGTCGAAAAGGATTGCGACGAGCCGACGGTCCTGAAACCGGATCACAGGTTTCACAGTACCTGGCTTGCCTGAAATCAGTGCCGGGGCTTTCGGCGCCCCAGGGTCGGCCGTTGCAGCGGCCTTAACGTCTTTGGTGGCGGGAACCCGCGGCGGCGGTTCGTCCGAATCGAGTCTTTGAAATTCGAACACGGCAAGCTGTTGCACCTTACCGTCTTCCGTCAGGGTGAAGTCGCCCTTCTTCAAACCGGGAACAACTTTCCCTGATTTGTCTTTGACACCGACGTCGATCACGACCAGGTTTGCCTGTGACGTGAACGTGGGGCCCGCATCCTGCGCGTGAACGCCTTGCGTCTCAACGCCCGCGAACGTCAGGAACAGAGCAGGTAAGAGGAAGAATCGTTTCATCAGAATGTGAACCTTGTTTGAGCGGTCAGCGTGCGCATCGCGCCCGCAGCCAGCGGCAACCCTTCATTGACAGACCCGATCACAGTGCCGATGCCCGTCACGTTCACGTGGTTCAGAGGGTTCCTGGACTGCACCGTGAACGTGATCTGATGTCTCTCGCGGAACCGGAAAGTCCGGAATACGGAAGCGTTCATCGAGAACTGCGAGATGCCGGGAATGGTGTTGCGGCCCGCATTGCCGAAAGTACCGGCCAGCGGAATGGTATACGCGGCCGGGTTGAAGTATCCGGTCCCGGAACTCACGGGAAGACCCGTCGCCTGCGCTCTTGCGCCACCCACAATTCCTGTGCCGGAGGGGTCGCCCGATACGGTCGCGGTGAAACTGCTGCCGGAGCTTGCAGTCACGTTTCCGTTTAACGTCCAGCCCCGGATCGCATGCCACCGCCAGGATGTCCGGTCGGCACCCACGGGCGATTGAACGGAAAAGTTCGCAGTGAGGCGGTGCCTTACATCGTTGTTCGAAGGCCCGCGTTCCGCCCGGATGTCATTCACGATCTGCACCACGCCTGTTCCGAGCGCCGACGTGTCGTCAATGGATTTCGCGTACACGTAAGTGACGTTAAAGGAACGGCTGCGGGCCATCCTTCTGAGAAACGAAAGCTGCAGGGCGTTGTACGATGAGTTCGCCTGCGAGAGATCGTAAGTGAACTGCGACGCATAAGGGATCTGCAACCGCTGCTGCGTGGTGAGGGAAGAGCCCGGCGCGGCGCGATTCGGACTCTGCAGAACATCGAGATGGGTGCCCTTGGTTCCCTGGTAGCCCACCTGAATCACGTAGTTTTTGAAGACCGTGTCCTGCGCCGAGAAATTCCAGCTTTGCGCGTAGCCCGGCTGGTAGTTCGGGTCGACTCCGAAAGTGTTCTGAATGGTCTGGCCGGCGATGGTGGTGAAGCCATTCTCAAGACTGAGAGGATTTGAAGGACTCGTGGTCTGGGAGATGGCCCTTACGAAAGGCTCCTGCAGCCCAAGAAGGGTAGTGAAAGCACTGTAAACGCCGCCGGTGTAGTAGATGCCGTAACCGGCGCGCACGACAAGAGACTGCGCTTTCCAGGGCTTCCAGGCAATGCCCTCACGCGGGGAAAACAGCTTGTACTGAGGCTTGATCAGACCCGAAGGATATGAGGTCGAACTGAGCGGTCCGGTTTGGCCCGGAGTGACTATCGCGGCCGCGGTGTATCCGGCGGCGAGATCGAGATCGGCCATGCGGTTATTTTTTTCCGTGTATGGACCGAAGAACTCCCAGCGCAAACCCGAGATCAGAGAGAAGTTGCTCTTCCAGCGCCAGTCGTCAGATACGTAGGCGCTGCCTACGGTCTCACGGAAATAGAAACTGTTGTTGCCATTCTGATACTGGTTGACCGAAGTTCTGTACGGCCTGTCGAGAAGATAGTCGGCGAGGTCATAGCCTGTGTTCGAAACCGGCAGACCGTTCGCATCGAGCTGCTGCGTCGCAATTCCGGTGAAGCTGAATGAGCCGCGCGCGCCCTGAGTGGTGATGACGTTGTTCTGCCTTCGCTGAAATAAGCCTCCAAACGTGATGGTGTGCTTGCCGCGAATGTTAATCAGGGTTTCAGTAAGGCCTGTGGTCTGGCTGCGGTTGATGGACGGAAGCGAATCGCTGAGCGAGCCGAAATTCGTAAATGAGATACTCGGCGGGCCATAAGTAAGCGGGGTATCGAAGACACCGTTGATGCCAAGATTCGCTTCTATATTCTGCCCGTTCGAAAAAAACGAATAGTTGTTGCCGATGTTGCGGCTGAAGTTCAGGGCCAGGGTGTTGATCAGATTCCGGCTGACCGTGCGCGAATACGAAAGCGAAGAATTCAGGCCGGAGCCGGTGCTCGGGTCTCTGAACCCAAAGGCCTGGACGTTGGCCGAGTCGCGATTCTGAAAACTGACGTTCGCAGCCAGCCGGTCCTTCGTGGTCACGGTCTGATTTACGACGACCTGCAGGTTGTTGCTGTTGGCCGGGTTTGCGCCGATCAACTGATAGTTGTTTCGAATCCCGGGGGCGTTCGGGAGCGGGATAAACGACAGCAGAGCCGCGGCGGTAGTGCTGATCCGGCTCAGCGGGATCTGGTTCCCGGCGAAGGGAGTATTCGTCGTGGGGTCAAATATCGTTTGAGCGATGGCCGAGAAATCTCCCGTGCGCTGCGCGGCGGTGGGAACGGTGGTGATGTCGTCGAAGCCGTTCTTCGAGCGGTTCCCGGTGTAGTTTACGAACCAAAACGTTTTGTCGCTCTTAAAGAGGTGCGGAATGGCGAGCGGACCGCCCACGGAAAATCCAAAAGTATTGTTGGCATAGGCCGCCTTGGGGGGCGCCTCGCCGTTGAAGAGTTTGGGCGCGGTGAACGAGTACGGACGCGCATTCAGGGCCGAGTTGCCGAAGCTGTAGTTAGCCGTGAGCCGCCACTGCTGGCCACGTCCGCGATTGGCGCGGTTGCCGAACTGGGTGCGGCCGTTTGCAACAGGCCCGCCGCGGCCGGGACCGCCGCGGCCACCACCACCGCCTCTGCCGCCTCCGCCGCCGAAGCCACCACCGCCGTCAAAGCCACCACCGCCACGTCCACCGCCGAAACCACCGGGGCCGCCAGGACCGCCTCGTCCGCCGCCACCATCGGGACCTAAACCGCCGGGACCACCGGGGCCACCTTCGCCGAACGCACCGGGAGGTCCGCCGGGACCTCCGCCGAAATCGCCGCCGCGTCCGAAGCCGCGCTCGCCACCCATGCCGAGTCCATCGCCGGGTTGCGCTTCAACGGCCTGGCTGATACTGCCGTTCACAAGAAACGCTTCATTCGCGCCGGATGCAGCCGCATCGCCAGCCGCACCGCCCGGCGCTATCTCGCCGTCCGTGCCGCCACCGCCAGCGCTCTGGAGCAAACTCAGACTTTGAAATGCGGGATTGCCTGTGGCCTGTTGGCCATTCTGCCCGCCCCTACCAGCGCCCGCCTGACCGCCACGGCCACCGGCATTTTGCCCACCTCTGCCGCCTGCGGCCTGACCGCGCTGGGGGAATCCGCCCCGTCCGGGGCCTGGTGTCCGGGCATCGGGAGATGCGGCCGTAGCCGGCGCAGAGGAACTCGTGGTCGCTGGCGCCGGAGGTTTTGCCGCAGTAGTCTGCGGAGCAGATGCAGGCGGCAACGCCGCGCGTGTCTGCAACTGAAGATTGAAAGTGAGAGGAGTATCTGAGGCCGCGGCTTCATGTTGATTCGGCTCGAAACCGAACATGGCGACAGCAAATTTACAGGGTGTTTTGGGGAGACCGCCCATCTCAAAGCGGCCGTTGGCATCGGTAACGGTCGAGATCCTGTCCGTACCGCAATCGGCTGTAACCGAAGCGCCGGGAATCGGCTGACCGCCAGAACGGACGACTCCGTTCTGGACGTCAGCAGCGGCGAGAGCCGCAAACAGAAAAGCAAAGCACGTTAAGCGCAGCATGCACGAATCCTTTATTCGCACAACACGCGCCGCCGGCGGTGTTGCCCCTCGGTCCGGGAAAATATCAGCTAACAGGAATTGCCGGCGAAGGGTCCGAAGTTCCCGTGTTATTGGGCTTTTTTGGCCGTGAAAGTGGTGGGGCCGCCGCGGCCTTCGACTTCACGGGTGAATTCGATGGTATCGCCTTTTACTACGCCTTTATAGTTGATTTTGAAGTCGCCGTTAGGCGTGCTCATCACCTGTGCGAATGAAATGTTATCGCCGTCAACCTTGCCGTCCGTAATGGGGGAATCGCCGCGCGGGTTGGAGACCGAGCCTTCCAGTTTTGCGCCGGAAGCTTTCAGTGTGAACGTGTTGGTCGCGGTGTTTCCGCCGCGGCCGGGGACTTCAGCCGTCCACTTACCGGACGCATCCGCCGCGGCAGCAACGAAGCTGAATGTGAGAAGGGCCGTCAGGGCCAGGAGAGTTTTTTTCATAATGATTTAGGTGGGAGTACTGTAATCGACGTTACCCTGGATTGCCGGACGTTTGCGGCGTTTTACAAACCTTTACCGCCTGGCACGGTTCGCTGAACGATTGGTTCAGCAAATCTGAATTGCGGGTTGCGGGCAAATCAGATAGTCATAGTAGGGTGAATTCGCCTGCTCTCCCGTCCGAACAGATCGCCGTCGCTGTGGAAAGCGAGCTCAAGTCGATCCAGTTTATCGATATCCACACACATCTTTTTATGCCTTCACTGGGCTCCATTGGGTTGTGGGGCATCGACGAACTCATTACATATCATTATCTGGAAGCCGAGTTGTTCCGCTCTTCGTCCGTGACTCCGGACGAGTATTTTGCGCTCGGCAAGACCGGCAAAGCCGACCTGATCTGGCAAACGCTGTTCGTGGAAAATGCCCCGGTTTCGGAAGCTACGCGCGGGGTTGTCTCGGTCCTGAATGCGTTTGGACTGCCAACGAGCGGTGACCTCAAGGAAGCCCGTGCTTTCTTCGGGAGCCGAAAGCTCGAAGCGCATATCAAAGATGTTTTTAGACTTGCCGGCATCACCGAAGTGGTTATGACCAACGACCCGCTCGACCCGGAAGAAGCCCCTTTGTGGGAAAACGGGCGCGGCTCCTGACAACCAGTTTCACCCGGTTCTCCGCCTGGATCGGATTCTGAACAAATGGGAGCAGCATTGGCAGGTTCTGCAGTCGAAAGGCTTCGACGTCAGCGCGGACGCTTCCGGAAATTCAGTGGCGGAAGTACGCCGTTTTTTGACCCAGTGGTGTAAACGTATGCAGCCGGTCTATATGGCCGTGTCCCTGCCGGACACGTTCACCTACCCGGCGGAGGACACGCGCGCATTGTTCCTGCGCGAAGCGGTATTGCCGCTTTGCCGGGAGATCGGCATCCCGCTTTCGTTGATGATCGGGGTGCGGTATCTGGTGAACCCGGCGCTGAGGCTGGCAGGCGACGCGGTTGGCAGAGCGGACCTGCGCGCAGTTGAGAATCTGGCGCTGCGATTCCCCGAGAACCGGTTTCTGATCAGCGTTCTTAGCCGCGAAAATCAGCATGAACTCTGCGTGTACGCGCGCAAGTTCGCGAATCTGATGCCGTTCGGCTGCTGGTGGTTCCTGAACAATCCTTCGATTGTGGAAGAGATGACCCGGGAGCGCCTGGAGATGCTCGGTACCAGCTTTATTCCGCAACATTCGGACGCGCGCGTGCTGGAGCAGGTCATTTATAAATGGCGGAACACGCGCCGGACGCTGGCCCGCATTCTGGCCAACACTTATCGCCTGCTGAGTGACGATGGACGGCCAGTGACCCAGGACGATATCCGGCACGACATCAATCGGCTCTTCCGCGGAAATTTCGAAAGCTTTACCCGGATGGCAAGACTCTGACGCGAAGCATCTTCGGCAAAAAGCTCCGATGGTCGATTTGCGGGCTGCTGTTCTTCGCAACAACGGTGAACTACGTTGACCGCCAGGTGCTCGGGATTCTCAAGCCGGTGCTCGAGCACGATCTCGGCTGGACAGAGCAGGATTATGGCTGGATCGTTTCCACTTTTCAGCTTGCGTATGGGCTGATGATGCCGTTTGCCGGGCGCGCCATGGACTGGCTTGGAGTGCGGCTCGGGTATGCGCTGGCGGTCACGCTTTGGAGCACGGCTTCGATGCTGCATTCGCTGGCGAGCACGCCGTTCCAGTTTGCAGCCTGCCGCTTCGGGTTGGGTCTGGGGGAAGCGTCGAACTTTCCTGCGGCAATCAAGACCGTAGCCGACTGGTTTCCCCGCCGGGAACGGGCTCTTGCGACCGGCATCTTCAACAGCGGATCGAACATCGGCGCGATTGTCGCTCCTCTCGCGGTCCCATTGATTGCGGCTCATTTCGGCTGGCGCGCGTCGTTCCTGTTTACGGGCGGGCTCGATCTCGTTTGGCTGGCGCTATGGCTCAGCTTTTACAGAAAGCCATCCGAGCATAAGATGATGACCCCGGAAGAGCGGCATCTGATCGAATCGGACCATGCCGAGGAATCGCAGGCGAAGGTTTCTTATGCGCAGGTGATAGGTAAACGCGCGACCTGGGCGTTTCTGATCGGTAAGTTTTTAACCGATCCGGTCTGGTGGTTTTACCTTTTCTGGGTGCCCGGATTTTTGCACGATAAATACAATCTGGACCTGACGCACCTTGGGCCGCCGCTGATCGTGATTTATATCGTCGCGGACTTCGGTTCCATCTTCGGCGGGTGGTTGTCAACCGGACTCCTGCGGCGCGGGATGGATCTCTCCGCCGCGCGAAAGGGGGCCATGCTCATATGCGCGCTGGCAGTGGCGCCGGTCTCCTTCGTCATGTTTACGGGTGGAAATCTATGGCTGACGGTCGCGCTGATCAGCATTGCGGCCGCTGCGCATCAGGGGTGGTCGGCGAATTTGTTTACGATTCCGTCCGATACGTTTCCCGCGCCCCGCCGTCGGGTCCGTTGTCGGGCTGGGTGGCATGGGTGGCGCGATCGGCGGGATGCTGGTGGCTCCGGCGATCGGGAGATGGCTGGATTTTTCAGGCAAGTCGTATGGGCCGCTGTTTATCTTCGCGGGGACAGCTTATCTGATTGCTCTGCTGATCATTCACTTGCTGGTTCCGAGGATTCGGCAGATCGGGCTGCCTGAGATTGCTTAATTCAGAAACTCGACCGTGTGGCCTGAGAGCGCCTGAAACCGGGTCTTGACTTCCGCTTCCAGTTGAGAAAAGTCGCTGACCCGGCGCGAGATGCCGGGGAAGACGATGACGATGAATTCGCCCGGCTGGGCATGATCGACGGTGCGGACCACCTCGCGGTCGACGACGAAGCGGCCTGTGCCTGGGTCCTTCAGCGGCGACGATCCGTTTCGTTTATAGACGACGCCTTTCCTGAAGGCAGTGAAGCCGAATAGCTGATGAGCGCGAACTGACATCTCACCGATCTTGTTGTCCGGGCCGGTGTCCGCGAAGATTGCGACGATCGCCTTGTCGCCCTTCACGATAACGGCGCCCGAACGGAGCGGGATCTTCTGCTGCTGGAACCAACGGGGAACTTTGTGGCCGGGCAGAACCACGTATGGAAGGGTAAACGCAGATACGTCCGCGCCTGCTGAGGTCTCGGACTGATGATTCGTGTTGCGGGTTCCTCGCTTCTCATCGTCGGGCGCGGGATCCCATCCGGCCGGAGCGCCCGCGGCGCTGCCATCGTCGTCAACATCCATGTCGGCGACCTGGAAGTAGATTTCGCCCGCGGGTAATCTTCGGATGAACTCCGCGCAGTGCGCTGTGAACTGCTCACCTGAGATTTTGGCGGAGTTCGAAAGTTGCGAAGCAATGTTTCCGATCAGGGCTGCTGAAGCCGGAGGAACCCGGGCCGGGGCATCTTTGCATGACGCGCCGCTTCCCGCAAACGGGATCAGCATGAAGCCCGAGATCAGCAGCAATGGCCGGGGCATAGTCTCCTTCGAAGCTTGAGGATACGATGTTAGCAGGAATGCGGCGAGTCGGATTACAGGTGATCGTGCTCATCGGCGCGCTGTTGGCGGCGAACTCCGAGTGCGTGCTGGCGTGCCTGACGGGGGGTTGTCACGATGCTGCGGGGATCGGGCAAAGTACGGCCGAAGAACACGGGCCGGGGTGCCATGATCATGCGCCGTCGCAGCCTGCGCATACGGTTCGGTGTACGCATCCCGCATTCGTCGCAGAGGTTCCGGGGGAGCTGGATTCGGCGCCCTTGAGGATGTTTGTCGGTGAGTCCACGGCGCCTGCGGAGAACGGGCGGTTCGCGGCTCCGGGTTTGTTTGCGACGCGAATCCAGGGAGTGTTGTCACCTCCTGTTTTGTTCAAACCGGCTTTATCCACAGTCCTGAAGGTCTAGAACGCGCTGCGTGGGGCAGTTGTGTCGATGCCACAGCGTCAGGCAGCCGTTCAGACAGACAGGAACAATTTGAGATGAAGAGAGTCACGCGATTGCGCTGCACACGAGTGCGGCTAAGAAGGTGGGTGCTTGCCGCGTTGCTGTGCGTGCCGGCGCTGGCGCAACGGACGGGAGACATGCAGGGCATGAATATGCCTGGGATGAACATGCCTGGAATGAACGGGGGCATGGATCTGAGCGATCCCGGGATGTATCTGATGGCTATCGCTTCCGGTACCGCGATGAACCCGGCGAGCGGATCGACGCCTATGCTCAACCCGCGGCTGCGCTCGTGGAATCTCATGATCATGGGCCAGGCGTTCGTGGTGGATACACAGCAAAGCGGGCCGCGTGGTGGCGATAAGTTCTATTCGTCGAACTGGCTTATGGCGGCGGCTGAGCATAAGGCCGGGGCGGGAAGTTTTATGTTTGAGACGATGCTAAGTCTCGATCCGGCAACCATTACGGGGCGGCGATACCCGCTGCTTTTTCAGACCGGTGAAACGGCGTTCGGCAAACCCCTTATGGATGCACAGCATCCGCACGATTTCCTCATGAGTATCGGGATGCATTATGCGCGGCCGATCGGCGAACACGCCATGCTTCAGATGTATTATGCTCCGGTTGGCGACCCGGCACTCGGGCCTGTGGCCTTCCCGCACAGAGCTTCGGCGGCTGAGTTGCCGCAGGCAACGCTTGGGCATCACTGGCAGGACTCGTCGCATATTGCGGACAATGTCGCAACGGTGGCTTTGAAGTACAAGTGGCTGCGGCTCGAAGCGAGCGGGTTCTACGGCACCGAACCGAATGAGAACAGGTGGAACATAGATTGGGGTCCGATGAATTCGTGGTCGGCGCGGGCATCGGTGTTTCCGTCTAAGAACTGGATGGCGCAGGTTTCCGCGGGGCGCCTTGCACGGCCGGAGCGTCAGGCGCCGGGGGATGTTGTGCGGAGTACGGCTTCGGTTCACTACTCGCGGCCGGTATCCGGTGGAGACGCGTGGTCGAGCAGCCTGATCTGGGGCCGGAATCACGACACGTTCACGCGCCGCGATCTGAATTCTTACACGGCGGAAACGCTGTATCCGTTTGGAAGGCGCAATTTCCTGACGGGGCGAATCGAGATGGTGGATAAGGATGAGCTTTTCGCCAGTACTCCGGATATCGAACAGCGGCTGGAGCGGACCGCCGGGAGCACGTTCCGGATTGAGGCGTATACGGCCGGATATACGAGGGACATCGGGTGGTTCAGGAATATCGAAGCCGGTATCGGTGCGAATGCGACGGTGTACGGGGTTCCCGGGGCGATCAGGCAGTACTATGGAAGCCATCCTGCGGGAGTGAATGTGTATCTTCGGTTTCGATTGCGTCCGGCCGAACAGGCAAAGAGAAAACAATGACGATTCGAAGAGTGTTGGTTGTAGCCGTGGTGCTCAGCAGCTTCGGCTTCGCGCATGACGAGCCAAAAGGGAAGGCTTTGACGGTGACCGGCACGGTGGTCGATACCGGCTTTTATATGAGCCGCGACGCACAGGGCGAGAAACATGCGGCGTGCGCCAGGATGTGCGCGAACAAAGGGGTTCCGCTCGCTGTTGTTGACGATGCCGGGAAGATTTACGTGTCGATTGCGCCTTTCGGATGAGTGGGGCGCACGTACCGCCCGAAGGAACAGGCCGGGACGAAGTTGCGAATATATCCGACTTAGGGATCGAACTTACCCGGGAGGCGCGGGGCGCGCAGGTCTGGCTGCCATTGGCCGCGTACGGCCCGGATGCTTTCACAAAGCACTCGACTGGTGCATGGACGCGATTGACTGGCTTGCGAGAGCGCTCGTTATGACCGGCGAATTCGAATCCGCTACCTGTGCCGAGAAACTTGCCATTCAAATCAGCCGCGGCCACCAACCGGAGTCTCGCCTTTTCACAGTCCGCGGATGCTACGACGCCGGTAACTTCGATACATTTAACATCCGGACATGACGCGGCGCAGGCGGGTCCAATGGCGGCCAGCGTCACAATACCTTCGATGAAAGAATGGCGCAGCGAGCGCAATCGGGTGTAGACTACCATCGCAGCCATCTGAAGACCATTTAAATATTCCCATAGAACTAATAGGCTGTGCCTAATAATGTTTTTCGCATGAACGCAGGATTCCGAAGAGCACGCTTTATCTCTGACCGTGGCCGTTCCGAACGATATTGAGGAGAGCACTCGCAATGAAAATCAGAACCCATTCCAAAATTAGCCGCCGCTCTTTCGCGGGGATAGTTACCGGCACAGGCGCGGCGGTTACACTGTCTGCTCAACAGACGGCGGCAACGCCCAACGGCAACCCCGCACCGCAACGGCCGACCGGGCCACCGCCGGAGGTACAGCCTTTCTCGGGCAAGATTGAGTTCGCGCGACGCGACGTGAGCCTGAAAGTAAAGCCGTTCCCGATGACGCAGGTCCGAGTGACCGGCGGGATTTTCAAGGAGGCGGAAGACGCCAACCGCGGCTACATGAGCCGGCTCGCAGCCGACCGACTGCTCTACAACTTCCGCCAAAACGCCGGGCTGGATGTAAAAGGCGCGGAGCCGCTGGGGGGCTGGGAGGCGCCCGCCGATGGGAAGCATGGCACTGAGCTGCGCGGGCACTTCACCGGACATTTCCTTTCCGCCAGCGCGAACCTTTACGCATCCACCGGGGACCGAATTGAACTGGAGATGCCGATGCGTCTTACGGTCGAGGCCATGCCCGACGATCCGAAGCTGCAGGCGTTCCTCTACGGCCCGCTGGTCCTCGCGGGAGACCTGGGCAATGAGGGACTCACCGAACCTATGATCATCGGGCCGCAAGGTCCGGCGTTGAGAAGGCCTGAGGGTCCGCCGGGAAATCCGAATCGTCCGATGCTGGAATCGATAGTCATTCAGCTGCATGCGGCTGGCACGGACCCCGCTGACTGGATCAAGCCCGCCGACAAGCCGCTGACTTTTCGCACCACCGGTCAGACGCGCGATGTCACGCTTTCGCCGCTCAACAGAATGTTCGATCGCCGATATTCCGTTTATTGGGAAGTATCCTGACGGGATTCTTTTGCCTGCGCAGAAACGCTGAGCAGGTCGTTGCCAAAGCAAGTCCAGGAGAATAACAAATGAAAGCATCGAAACTAAGAGGGATAGAAGCCGCGATCATTTCGCTTCTGTTCACGTCGGCCACGTTCGGCCAGACTCCGGCGGCTGCGGGCAGGGGGCCCGCGGCGCCGCGCGTCGTCTCTCCGGAGATTCTGCCCGATAAGCAGGTCACGTTTCGGCTGTTCGCGCCGAAGGCCAGCGAGGTCACTCTCACCGGCCACTGGGAAAACGGAACGAATATTCCGCTCACCAAAGACGACAAAGGAATCTGGTCCGTAACGGTCGGCCCGCTGGGCGAGCAGTTGTGGGGATACTCATTCACGGTGGATGGCGTGAAAGTGCTCGACCCGGGCAACGCAGAGACACAGCGGGACGGCAACCGTTACGAAAACCTGCTCATGATCTCAGGTCCTGGATCGGCTATGTGGGATTTCAAAGACGTTCCGCACGGACAGGTGGAAGCGATCTGGTATCCCTCCGCGATTTTGAAAGAGCCGTCGCGCCGGATGCTGGTTTACACGCCGCCCGGTTATCACACGAGTACGGGCAAATATCCCGTGCTCTATCTGCTTCACGGCGGCGGCGGCGATGAGGACGCATGGGACACCATGGGCCGCGCCAACATCATCATGGACAACCTGCTGGCCGCGGGTAAGATCAAGCCGATGATCGTAGTGATGCCAAACGGCAACGCTGCTCAAACGGTCTCGCAGGGCTATGGCTTCGGGCCCACTCCCGCGCTGAGCTCAGTCACCGCTCCGCCGCCCCCGGGACAGGCTGGAGCAGCCAGAGGCCCAGCCGGAGCGGGGGGCGGCGGCAGGGGACCGCAGCCTTACGAAGGTTCGTATCCGCAAAGCCTGGTGAAAGAGATTGTTCCGTTCATCGAGCATAATTACCGGGTGACGGCCAATAAGAACAGCCGCGCCGTCGCGGGTCTCTCGATGGGCGCCGGCCATACGATCGCCGCGACCAACAACAATCCCGGCGTGTTCGGATACATCGGTGTCTTCAGCGGGGGTGGCCGAATCGACGAAAACTTCCAGAAGCAACTCGCCGCGCTTAAGGCAAGCGGCGTTAAGTATTACTGGCTTGGAGCGGGCGACACCGACATGGCTCATGCGGGGACGGTCGCGCTGGCGGACGAGGTGAAGAAGGAAGGTTTTGAAACTTCATACCACGAGATGAAGGGAATTCACTACTGGTTTATCTGGAGGCAGTTCCTCAGCGATTTCGCGCCGGTATTGTTCCAGTAAGTTCCGGGGCAATCACCCACTGCGCAGGATAACGGCTCCGCGGCATTTGCTCGCGGAGCCGAATCGACCATCGACCGGGTTTATTTCTGAAACAGCGAAGGCGCGAGTTCGTTCAGGTAAATGCGCCAGTTCGACCAGGTGTGGCCGCCTGTACTTTCCGTGTAATGGTAATTGATGCCGACTTTCTCAAGTTGAGCTGCAAGGTTCTGCCCCTGTGCAACCTTCACGACCGGATCGTCTTTGCCATGGCCGACGTAATAAAATTTCACGCCGTCTTTCTTGAGGGCTTCGAGCTTATCGCTGATATCGGCGGCTGCGCCCATGCTGAACACGCCTACGTAGCTGAAAGCTTCGGGGTGGGCGCTGGTTGCGGCAACAGTGTGGCCGCCACCCATTGACAGGCCGGCAATCGCGCGGCTGTCTTTGTTCGCGACCGTGCGGTAATTCCGGTCGATGTAGGGGATGACATCTTTGACCAGGCTTTCCGGAAAAGCACCGCCAAACATACCACCGGCACCCCGGCCGGGGCCGCCGCGTGATCCCGCAGCGCCTGGAGGGGCAGGCGGTGCAGGTGCTCCGCCGCGACCTGCCGTGAAGGCGCCGACTACTCCTGCTTCGCCCGGATTTCCGGTGTTGCCGACCGTCTGCCCGGGTACGACGCCGTAACCGGGGCCCATCTTCTGATTGGCGTTACCGTTGGTCATCACGACGAGCATCGGTTTCGCTTTCCTGGAGGCGATCAGGTTGTCCATGATCACGCTGGCGCGGCCCATGTTGTTCCACGCGTCTTCATCGCCCCCGGCACCATGCAGCAGATAGAGAACGGGGTACCTCTCAGTGGTCTTGTCATAGCCTGCCGGGGTATAGACGTACATGCGGCGGGGCGAGGCGGCACTGAGAGTAGGTGAGTCGTACCACACAAGGCTGACGTTGCCGTGAGGGACGTCTTTGATCTGATACGTATCGGAAAGCGGCCCATCGACAATCAGGAAGTTCGAATACCGGGTTCCGTCACGAAGGACGTTCGGGTTTGCGGAATCGAGCATGCTGACGCCGTCCACGTTGAAGGTGTAGCTCCACAGCTCGGGCGTAAGCGGCCCCACGGTCGCAGACCAGAGGCCCGCCTCGTCTTTTGCCATCTTGACGCCGCGACCCTGAGGCCAGTCGCCGTTGATGATGACATCGGCAGCGTTCGGCGCCCGCAGGCGGAACGTCACCCGCTTGTCGTCGAGAATCTCGGCAGAGCGTAGAGCCGGTGGCCTTGCCGCGCCCCTTCCGGGCTGGGCCGCGACGCCGGGAGTGCCGGGGCCGGGAACCGCGGCCGCCGACTGGCCGGGCTGAACCGGTGCGGCGGGCTGTTGCGCTAATGCAGCCATACCGCAGGCTATGGGAATAATTCCGAACTTGATTGTCAGTTGCACTACACCTTTTCCTCAGCGTCCATACTACAGGCTCGGCGGCGTTTACACTATTGGAATGATCTAATGACAGCAATAAGATTTCGGTAATAATTGCGGCGCGCCAACGGGCGGACAAGACACTGTAGAACGATGAGCGTAAATCTGAATCTTCGGCATCTGGAAGCTTTGATCGCGATTGCCCGGACCGGCAACTTCACCCGCGCTGCCCAGGCGCTGCACATCTCGCAGCCGTCGCTTACAGTTCAGATTCACCAACTTGAAGAGACACTCGGTGTTCGGCTTCTCGACCGGAACACGAGGTCGGTCAAACTGACTCAGATCGGTAAGGAACTCACCCCGGTACTGCAACGGCTTGTCCGCGAACTTGAGGCCGTGGTTACAAATGCCCGGGAGCTATCGACCGGCGACAGAGGCATGGTTACCGTTGCCGCCCTGCCTTCCATCAGTTCAACCATACTGCCGCGAATCATCGCCCGTTTTCGCGAGCAGTCGCCAGGCGTTGGAGTAACCTTGCGCGACGTCGTGGCCGCGCGCATTCTTACCCTGGTGATGTCAGAGGAAGTGGATTTCGGTGTAGGTAGTTTCCCGGATGCAGATCCGGACATTCACACGATACCCTTGTTCACGGATCGCATGAGGATCGTCTTTCCCCCGGGCTCGCCACTGGAACATAAGCGACAAATTCCGCTGAAGCTTCTCACGGGCTTTCCCCTGATCCTGATGGACCAGCAGAGCAGCGTCCGCACGCTGATCGACCGGGCTTTCGAATCCATTGGTCATTATCCGACCCCCGCTTACGAGGTGACGTACATGTCCACGGCGGTAGGAATGGTGAAGGCGGGACTTGGCCTGACTTTCCTTCCCTCCTCGGCACTCGAAGTATCGGAACTGACCGGTGTGCGTTCGCGCGTACTCAGCCACCCTACTCTTACGAGAAAGATAGTTGTAGTCCATAAGAGTGGACGTTCGCTTTCGCCCGCGGCGCAGGCGTTCATGAAATCGCTTGTGGCCGCATCGAGACGGCTGGCAACGCCTTCTGACGGTGAGTGATTTCGGCTGAAGTGTCGCGCCGCGCATTCTTCAGACTTTCTAATAGCTGGTATAGAACAATTTCAATTGCCGGAATTCAGGTTAAGGAAGTACGATGAGAGGTCGCGTCCCCTCGTATGAATTTAATTCGTTTAGTATCCGCGATGTTGTTGGCTTCTGCCTTTAGGGCCCCGGGAGTCGCGGCGGCGCCTGTGATTCTCGTGTTGTCGAACCGCCGACGGCCAAGGCGGACGTCCGCTCGCACCGCCGCCGTTATCGGTTGAGACCCGCTGATCGACAATTAAGAATTCAGACATGGTTCGAACAGCAAAAGGCACGGCCTTCGCGCGAGACTCTAACGGCGCGCCCCTCAAAACGGGCGCTCTCGACGGCATTCGTATCCTCGATTTTTCGCACGCGCTGGCGGGGCCTTATTGCACGCTGCTTCTGTCGGATTACGGGGCACAGATTTATAAGCTTGAATCCAGAGAAGGCGATATGGGCCGAGGGTGGGGGCCTCCGTTTGCGGGCGGTGAATCCAGCTTCTTTCTGGGCCTGAATCGCGGCAAACTTGGCCTCTCAATCAACCTGAAGGAGCCCGAGGGCGTGGACCTCTGCCTTCGTCTCATCGAAAAGATGGACGTGCTGATCGAGAATTTTCGCCCTGGTGCGATGGAAAGGCTTGGGCTCGGATATACGGCCGTGCATGCGCGTAACCCAAGGCTCGTCTATTGCTCTATCTCCGGGTATGGACAGGCGGGGCCCTCGCGTGATGAGGCGGCCATGGATCTCGTCGTCCAGAGTTCCAGCGGGCTGTTGAGCATCACGGGGACCGAGCAGGGGGAGTCGGTGCGGTGTGGCTACGGCGTGACCGACGTCACGGCCGGCATGTTTGCTGTGATCGGCATCCTGCTGGCTCTTCGCGCGCGCGAAACAACGGGTGTCGGACAACATGTGGATGTGTCGATGCTCGACAGCATGATCTCGACGATGAGCTCAAACTACATGGGCTATCTTGGCTCGGGCATCATTCCTCAGCCCATGGGAACCTCGTTTCCTACTGTGGTGCCTTATTGTGCTTTCCACACGATGGACAGAGATATTTCAATCGCTGTTGGCAGTGAAAAGCTATGGTGTGCGTTCTGCAAAGCCATCGAGCGGACGGATCTCGAACAACACCCGGAGTTCGCTACTAATGCTTTGCGCATCCGCAACCGGATCGCGTTGCAAGCCGTGCTGTCTGCGATTTTTTTAAGCCGCAACGCGGCGGAGTGGCTGGAGCGGTTGCAGGCAGCGGGAATCCCCTGTTCGCTGGTGCGTAACTTTGAGGAAGTTGTATCGCACCCGCAATGTGAAGAGCGACAGATGTTCCCGACACTGGATCATCCGACGGCGGGTCCACACAGGATCACAGGCACGCCGGTGAAGCTCTCCGAGACACCCGGCCATCCCACTACCGCAGCGCCGCTGCTGGCGGAACACACACGAAGCGTTCTGACGGAGTTCTTCGGACTCGATGATTCGGCGATCGAAGACCTTGCTGCGAGGCAGGTCATTTTTGAATCGCGGCTGACGCGCGATTCCGTCGTATAGATCACGGCCTATGCTGGCCCTGCTCGGCTTTCTTACGATCCTGACGCTGCTGGCAGTTATTGCGCGCAGGATCATGACTCCGCTCTCGGCGCTGATTGCGATTCCCGTTGTGACGGCGCTGGTGGCGGGCTTCGGAACCAGGACTGCCGGGTTCATGCTGCACGGTGTTCAGGGCGTAGCGGGCGTAGCGGGCATGTTCATTTTTGCCATCGTGTTCTTCGGGATTATGACGGATGCCGGAATGCTCGATCCCGTCATCAACCTGATACTTCGTACTGTCGGCAGTAATCCCACGCGGATCGTAATGGGCACTTCTTTGCTTGCCCTGCTGGTCCATCTGGACGGCTCCGGCGCAGTGACGTTTCTGGTTACGATCCCGGTGATGTTGCCTCTTTATGAACGGCTTCGGCATGGATAAACGCGTGCTTGCTTGCGCGGCATCGCTGTCCGCGGGCGTAAATTTTCTTCCATGGACAGGGCCGATGATTCGCGCGTCGGCGTCTCTGCATATTCCCGTTACTACGATTTTCAATCCGTTGATTCCGGTACAACTTGCCGGCCTTGGGTTCGTGTTTGCGGTGGCATTCTGGCTCGGCAGGAGAGAGACCAGGCGCCTTAGACTAACGTCGAGCGGCGACCTAAAGTTGGTGGTCATGCGCGAACCCGAAGAATCCCAGCGGCTTCTCCGCCGCCCGAAACGGGTCGCATGGAACCTCGGTCTGACGCTGCTGTTGATCGCAGCGATGATCGCGGCGAAACTGGACCCGGTCGCGGTATTTATGGTCGGCGTCGTCATCGCCCTTCAGATCAACTATCCGAACCTGACTATGCAGCGCGAACGAATTGACGCTCACTCGCGGGCAGCCCTTATGATGGCCGAAATCATTCTTGCCGCCGGAGCGTTCACAGGCATCATGAAGGACTCCGGGATGCTGAACGCGATGGCGACAGCAGCAGTCGCGTTCGCGCCTGGTGGTGCGGCCCGACATCTCCCTTTTGTCCTCGGGTTGGTTTCAATGCCGCTCAGCGTAGTCTTCGATCCGGACTCCTTTTACTTCGGTATGCTTCCGGTGCTGTCGCAAACTGCGGCAAAGTTCGGTGTTGAACCGGTTCAGATGGCGCAGGGCGCATTGCTCGGTCTGCATACGACCGGCTTTCCGGTGAGCCCGTTGACGCCGGCGCCGTTTTTGTTAGTCGGACTCGCCGGAATTGAATTTCGGGAACACCAGAAGTTTACCTTCCCGTTCCTTCTGGGCGCATCCGTAGTCATGACATTAATAGCCGTCGCGCTTCGGATTATCCCTCTCTGAAACTATCGCGTGCCCCCTCGGCGGAACAACTTCGGCGCTACCTCGTGAAGGTAAATTCTCCAGTTCGCCCACTCATGTCCGCCGGGTGTTTCCATCGCCTCGATCTTCACGCCCTGACTGTTGAATCTGTCGATGACGCAAGTCCGCTGGTGCATGCGATATCGGTCTGCCCCCAGCCCCACCAAAATAGTTTCAGATGGCCGTAGTCCGCGGTGCTTCGCTGCATTGCCGATCATCCAATTAACCGAATCGAAGAACTTCTGCCGTGGAATCTGTTCCCGGCGAGCGATTCCGCAAAACCGGAGATGTCTACCGCTACTTTGAAAATCAGTCCAGGCGGCCTTCACCGGACGCTTAGTTGCACCAGCAAGCTGGCAATAAATAGTTGATGAAAGTTCAACACGGAAAAGAAATAGCGAATCATTCCGGCCCCGAGTCATGCGGGGGCACTCGGGAGGGTGTCACCGAAGCGTTGACTTGGAAAACCGAAAGGTCAGGCATAGAAGGCGCGAAATCAGGAGTCCGGAGCGCCGCAGGTTGTGGACTGTACGTTTATGCCGGACGTGGTATGCTCGCCCCCAGTAAGTACTCTCCCGAAGAACGGATTCTATGCACTGCATCCGATAACGATTGTCAGAAGTAGAGTCGATCATGCCCAGGGACAAGGCAATGTATAAGACCTTCGGGACGATGTCTTTGGGGCCGCTGGTCTCAGCCACTTGCGTGGTTATGGCGTTTTCCGGTCCGATTCACGCACAGCGAGCGTCTTTGACGTAGCATTTGACGTAACAACAGTGAAGCTCAATAAGGACCCGGCGAGACTCGACCGCGATATTGCGGGTCTGGACCGATCAAGACAGCCGGAAGACTGCTGGCCATGGATTTGTACGGTATCAGCATGGCCGACTTCGCATCTCATAACTTGTCAATGTTTGCCGACCTGCCGGTGGTGCACCAAACCGGCCTGACCGGTCAGTATGATATGCACTTTGGGCTACTGGCCGTGCGGTGAGGTCACCTGGCGCCGCCCAGTTGAATGGCGTGGTCGTCGGCGGGGACTTCACCGATCCCGCTGATTCTTCGGCTGATCCGGGCGGAGAATCTCTTTCCGATGCCGTCCGAAGGCAGTTAGGCCTGAAACTGTCGCGCGCCAGTTCCAAGCTGGCGGTGTTTGTAATCGATCACGTTGGAAAGGTACAGCAACAATAAAGGACGCTCTCGACGCACCCCCACCTATTCGGGGACCGCGTCACAGCGCTCGGCATTCGAATTCGTTTCTCTCGGTCCGCCTCGGATCGATCCGAGTTCCGCGCGACGTATGGGACGCGTTTCTAAGTTCCGACCCTGTCGAGCACGTGCGTTTGACCTTGGCCTTAGCTGAGATTCTGGTGGTGGATAGGGTGGAGCGGGTTCCTTCGAAAGGTTGAGCCGCTAAGAGGAGAGGAGTAAAAAAGTGTCAGGCCTGAGGTTTTATGTCAGGCCTGACTGGGCGGTGCGGTTTTAGAACGTGATCTTGGCGGCTACCTGGATGTTGCGCGGGTTGCTGCTGTAGACCTGGTCGAACTGGCCGAACAGTGCGTTGCCGGGGGTCAGGTAGTTGGTGACACCGGAACGGCCGACGGCGTTGATGTTGTTGATCGAGCCTGGCGTGTACTGCGGGTGGTTCAGGCCGTTGAGGAAATCGCCGCGGATTTCGAACTTCGTGCGTTCGCGGAAAGAGAAGAGTTTCACGAAGCTGAAGTCGAAGTTGTCGATGGGCCGGGTCGGGAGAAGGTTGCGGCCCGAGTTGGCGTAGACACCGGCGAGCGCCCGGATGTACTGGGCGTTCGGATTGTTGGCGAGATAACCGACAATCGCGTTGTTGCTGTTGCGCAGCGCGGTTACGTCACTGCTCGTGCCGGGAACGCCATTGGGATTGAGCACGACGCGATCGCCGGCCGAATCGCCGTTCAGGTTGGCGTCGGAGGCGCTTTGGGGCGTACCGTATTCAGGGGTCTCGTAAGTGTAGACACCTGAAACCTGCCAGTTGCCGATGACGTTCTTCACGAGCCAGTTGCCCTGTTTGAACCACGGCACATTGTAAAGGCCGGTGAGGCTGAAACGCTGGCGGCGGTCGAGAGCCGAAGAGGCCTTCTCGGCCGAGAGGTTGCCGAAGTCCTGCGCGCGACGAGGCGAGAGCGTGGTGGAGTTCACTTCGGCTGTGCTGTCGTCAATCAGATGGCTCCACGTGTAGGAACCCTTGAAAAGCAGGCCGTTCGAGAAGCGCCGGGTGAGTTCCGTGGCGAGTCCGTTGTAGTTGGAGTTGCCGATCGGGAGATAACCCGTTATGGAGCTGGTATAGCCATACTGCGCGAGCGGATTGTTGCGGCTGTTTTGGTCGCTGCCGACGGTGAGGCAGGTGGGAGCGGCGGCAGGCGCACCGGCGGGGCAAAGTCCCAAAGGCAGAGCATTGATGGTTGCCGCGGTGGGAGCGCTGTAGAAGACCGGCAGGCTGTTGGTGGGCGTGACCAGGGAAACCCGGTTGATCTGATTCTGATAAAGCAGATGGACGCCTTTGGTGCCGAGATAGCGAACTTCGAAGGTGTAGTCCTTCGCGAAGACGTGCTGAATTCCGAGGTTCCAGGTGATCGCATAACCAAGCTTCTGGTCAGGCAGATAAGAGGAACTGGCGGCCTTGGCCTGAGCCACGCTGAGCGAAGACGGGACCGAGTTCGGCGTGATGCCGCCGCTGGCGAGGTAGCCACCATTGGGGTAAGCATTCGCGTTCGAGTTCACGGTCGCGCTGGCCTGAGGAGGAGTCGCGTTGGTGCCGACGTTATCGAAGATCTGATCGTAAGCGATACCGAAACCGCCGCGAATAGAGGTGGTGCCGCTCGCGCCGGGTGAATAAGCAAAGCCAACGCGGGGCGCGAAGTTCTTCTTCTGCGACTTCGGCGCTCTGAAGGTGAGGACGCCGGGGGTGCTCGCGAGAGCATCGGCATCGAACAACCGCATGGACTGGGCTACACCGTTGAACTCGTAACGCAGACCGAGGTTGACGGTCAGGTTGCGGGTGGCCTTCCAGTTGTCGTTGGCAAAACCGTAGTAAGCCGTCTGATTGCCGGAGTAGGGCTTGGCGCCCACGTTCCGCTGAGCGAGAGCATCGGGGAACTGATCGGTGAGGAACAGGTTCAGCGAGCTATAGGAGTAATCGCCGCGCGAGCGCTGAATGAACGTGCTGGCTGCGATCAGATCGCGGCCATCGAAGCCGAATTTAAATTCGTGGCGTCCGCGAACCCAGCTCACGTTGTCCACCAGTTGATAGACGCCCTGGATGGTTGCCTGGGGGCCGTTCGGGTTGGGTCCAAGGTTGAGGTTGAGGTCGGTGTTGAGTTCGATGTTGGGAAACTGGTCGAGCCCGGGGTACTTGAAATCGGGAACGACGATGTTGTCGTTATAGCGGTTGTAGGCGAAGCGGAACTCATTCACAACTGAGGGGGAAAAGTTGTGGAATTCGGAGACCGAAGCCAGGTGCGCAGTGGTGGGACGGGCAGTGAAAAAGATGGGCAGGTTGGCACTGGTGTCTTCGCTGGCCGTCTTGTTATCGACGTAGCGTGCGTGCAACTGGTCGCGGTCGGAAACGTTGTAATCCGCGGAAACGACCCAGGCAAAACGGTTCGAGAAGTTCGGGGCGACAATGGGGAGAATGCCGAGGGGAATGGCAACTCCGGCGACCGTCGTGGTCTTGTTACCGGCCTGAACAGGAGCAGGTGCAACATACTGCTTCAGGACCGCGAGATTAGTAGCGCTGACGGTTGAGAGATTCGACAAGAGCGCGTAGCCAGCCGCAGTGGGCGCATAGGTGGAGGCCGAGGGAACGCTGGCCTGACCGATGGGGGTGTATTCGTAGCTTCCGAAGATGAAGATCTTGTTCTTACGGATGGGCGCGCCAATGTCGGCACCGAGACGGTTGCGGTCATAGCGGGGTTGCGGCGGGATCTTCTGGCCTACGTACTGGCGGGCATAAGCCTGGTCAACAGCGTTGAGATTCCTGTTTTCAAGGTATTCCCAGATATCGCCGTGAACGACGTTGGTGCCGCTCTTGAGGCTGGTGTTGAACTGACCACCGGAGGAGTGACCGAACTCAGCACTGAACTGATTCTGGAGGATGGAGAATTCCTGGACATCGTCATTCGGGATGTAGACGACGGGACCGGTGACATCCTTTCTGTTGTTATCGACGCCTTCAATGGTGAAGTTGTTGTTGCGGGGACGCTGGCCGCCAACGGAAGGACCGCTGCCGACGCCAACTCCGCCGCCGCTCGCAACACCCGCACCGAGCAGGGAAAGATTCAGAACCCCGCCGTTCGGATTGGCGGCGACCGGGAGCTCAGACGCGAACTGGGTTGAGTAGGTGCTGGTGACCTGAGATGTGGTGGTGTCGATAATCGCTGCCGCGGCGGAGACCTCAACAGTGGATGTGACAGCGCCGACCGCGAGAGAGATGTTAACCGTGCTGGTGACGTTGAGGGCGACGGCGACTCCATCCACTTCGCGCGGGGCAAAACCGGGAGAAGTTGCGGTCAGCTTGTAGCTGCCAACGAGCAAATTGTTCAGGCGATAAAGACCGGAAGAATCGGTTGCGGCGGAGGTCTGCACGCCGGTAGCGGTGTTCACGGCCAGAACGGTGGCCGAGGGGACGCCAGAGCCGCTGGCGTCGAGAACTGAACCGATGATATTTCCGTCGGTTGCCTGTGAAAAGGCGGAAAGGCAGAAAAGAAGCGCGAGTGAGGCGGTGGTAGCCGCTTGGCGCATTTGACGCGTAGATAGCATATTTGTAGTACATTCGGTGCATTTGGCACGCCATGCCGAACAGTTCCTAAGTGATTGATTTCACATTGGCTCTAGTACCATCCGCAGCAAACCGCCTATGCAATTTGGGTTTTTGAGTCCGCTGCGGCTATGGGAAACCACAGAAACGCGCGACGCTTTTCGCGTCTCGTCACGAGAAATTCATGAGAAGATAGCACAAAGTCACACCGAAGCCAAAACAAGGAGATTGCCAAATGGGCGAACAGCGCTCGGAAACTCCGTTCGACAATATCGAAAGCTCTCACGAATATGTTTCGCTGCTTGCGGATGCGATTCATGAGGCACTGACAGAGGTGGAAGCCGATATCGCTCTGGCAGGGGCGGACGGGGCGGACCGGCGGCGAGAGGCTTTACAAATTGTGGCCTTCAACCTGACGAAGCTCGATAACCATATGACTGCGAGCCGGCGGATCCTGAACGACCTGCGGACGTTGCGGCGGTTGTTGCTGGATGAACGCAGTCTGGAGGCGGCGGTCAGTTCGACCGGCAGGTTTTGCTTCCTGAGGAACTCTTCAATCGCCGCATAGACGCGGGTGTTCTGATCGGCTGAGAAGTTGCCGTGGTGTCCGCCTGCGACGGTGAACAATTCGTTGGGCACACCGGCTTTATCGAGCGCGGCTTTGAGGCGCTGACTGTGCTCATAGGGAACGGTTGGGTCGGCATCTCCGTGGATCATGAGGACCGGAGGCAATCCAGGGCGTACGTATTCGAGAGGGGAGACGCGCTTTGCGATGCGGTCGCGGTCGGAGGATGAGCCGAGCCACTGGACGGCGTAGGAGCGCAGGTTGGGTCCGTCGAGCAGATCGTTCACATCGGTGATGCCGTACCAGTCAACGATGGCGGCGACTTTCGGAAGCGCGACACCGGGGCATTCGCGATCGAGTCCGGCAGAGGCGGGGATCATGCCGGTGGTGAGGGCAAGATGGCCGCCTGCGGAATCGCCCGAGACGACGATACGATTCAGGTCGAAGTGATGCCGGGCGGCGTTGGCGGCGACCCATCTGAGGGCGCACAGGCAGTCTTCAACCGCGGCGGGCGCAGGTGAAACACGCGCCAGGCGGTACTCAACGTTGACGACGTTCCAACCCATGGAGATGTAGGGCAGGAGCTTGTTGAGAACGGCTTCTTTGGTGCCGCCCGTCCAGCCGCCGCCGTGGATGTAGATCATGGTGGGCCGGGGACCCTGGACATCGCGGCGTTCGTAGACATCGAGCTTGTTTTCGTAGCCGTTGGCGGTGAGGTAGGTGATGTTGGCCTGGACGAGGTAGCGGTTCGCGAAGGTGTGGGTCCAGTTAGTGGATTGCGAGAGCAGTGCCGGCGGAAGGAGAAGGAGCAGGATCGCGAGCGATTTCATGATCGCGAACCATTGTATGCGAGGATCGGATTTGTCACGTTTCATTGCCCATGTTGCTGCTGTATTCGTTCTGTTTGCGCTGGCTGCGGGCTGCTCCCGCGAGCCGAAGGAAGAATCAAAGACCGTGAAGGACATTCATTCTTACGGCAACTCCGAGCAGGTGCGGATCAGCCATCTGAATCTTGCGCTGGAAGTGGTGTTCGATCAGCGGACGATCCACGGTACGGCGATTCTGTCGCTGGAACGGGTGGCGCCGAATGCGAAGCAACTGGTGCTCGATTCGCGCGTGCTGCAGATCGATAAGACGGAGGTTTCGCCGGACGGGTCGGCCTATCGCGAGGCGCACTTCGAGGTGGGGAAGAACGACAAGATCCTCGGGGCTCCGCTGACGATCGATCTTGCTCCGGATACGAAGTTTGTGCGGATTGCGTATTCGACAAGCCCGAGCGGGGCGACGGCGCTGCAGTGGCTCGAGCCCGAGCAGACAGCGGGCAAGCAGCATCCGTTCCTCTATACGCAATCGGAAGCGATTCACGCGCGGAGCTGGATTCCGCTGCAGGATTCGCCCGGGGCGCGGCTGACGTGGGAGGCGACAGTTAAGACTCCGAAGGGCCTGAAGGCGCTGATGAGCGCGGTGAATTGTCCCGAGACCAACGACTGCCATTTCGTGATGGACAAGCCTGTGCCGCCTTACCTGATTGCGCTGGCGGTGGGGGATTTGAAGTTTCATGCGACGGGGCCACGCAGCGGAGTGTGGGCGGAACCGTCGGTGGTGAACAAAGCGGCGGCTGAGTTTTCGGACATGGAAAAGATGCTGGACGCAGCCGAGGGCCTGTACGGTCCATATCGGTGGGGCCGGTATGACGTGCTGGTGCTGCCGCCGAGTTTTCCGTTCGGCGGGATGGAGAATCCGTGCCTGACGTTTGCGACGCCGACGGTGATCGCGGGGGACAAGAGCCTGGTGTCGCTGGTGGCGCATGAGATGGCGCATTCCTGGTCAGGCAACCTGGTGACGAACGCGACGTGGAGCGATTTCTGGCTGAACGAGGGCTACACGGTTTATATCGAGCGCAGGATTCTGGAAGCGCTGTATGGCAGGCCGCGCGAAGAGATGGAAGCGGTGCTGGGGTATCAGGATTTGCAGGAAGAACTGAAGGGGAACGCGTCGAAGGACCAGATTCTGAATATCAATCTGGAGGGGCGTGACCCGGACGACGGGATGACGCAGATTCCGTATGAGAAAGGCGCGCTGTTTTTGCGGCAGGTGGAGCAGGCGTTCGGGCGGGAGAAGCTGGATGCCTATCTGAAGAGCTACTTCGACCATTTCGCGTTTCAGAGCATCACTACGGCGCAGTCGCTCGCGTATATGCGGGAGCATTTGTTTGCGCAGGATGCGGCCGCGGCGGCGAAGATTCCGGTGAATGAGTGGGTGTATCAGCCGGGGCTGCCGAAATCGGCTCCGGTGCCGGTGTCAGAGGTGTTTGCGGCGATTGACAAGGGCGCGCCGCCGACCGCGTCGTGGTCCACGCAGGAGTGGCTGCACTATCTGCGCGGGCTGCCGGAGCACGTTGGGACGGAGAAGATGGCGGCGCTCGACGCTTCGTTTCATCTGACGGCGACCGGGAACAGCGAAATTCTGGATCAATGGCTGCTGATGGCAATCCGCAACGGGTATCAGCCGGCGGCGGGGCGGCTGCAGGAATTCCTGACGACGGTGGGACGGCGGAAATATGTGAAGCCGCTCTACTCGGCGATGGGTTACGCACAGGCGAAAGCGATTTACGATGTGGCGCGACCTATGTATCATCCGATTACGCAGGCGACGATCGATCAACTGATGGCGGCGAAGGGGAAATAGTCCCGCTGGCGGCTGTACGGTGCGGGGCTTTGAATCCGGCGCTTCGTTCTCATAGTCATACAATAGGAACGTAGCGTCAATAATGCTCACCTCAAAAGATAAATCAGATACAAAACGTCTGCCGATGATGCCGATCCGCGACGTCGTCATCTTTCCTTACATGATGACGCCATTCGTGGTGGGGCGTGAATCGAGCGTGCGCGCGCTTGAAGACGCCATGGCCGGCGACAAGAAGATTTTCCTGGCGACGCAGCACGATGCGTCGACCGACGAACCACGCCCGAACGAGATTTTCAGTGTGGGGTGCGTCGTCAATATCGTGCAGAGCCTGAAGCTTCCCGACGGCAACATCAAGGTGCTGGTGGAAGGTGTGGAACGCGCGAAAGTTGTTTCGGTTACCGACGATGAAGGGTTCTTCCGCGCGGTGGTCCGCACGTTTAATTTCAAGATCGAGGCGGGTTCGCAGCTCGAAGCGCTGACCGGGCGCGTGACCTCTTTGTTCGAGCAGTACGTGAAGCTGAGCCAGAATCTGAACTACGAGACGATGGTGGCGGCGATTCGCGTGGACGATCCGGGCAAGCTGGCGGATACGGTTGGCGCGAATCTGCAGCTCACGATTGAAGAGAAGCAGGAGCTGCTCGAAATTTTCGATCCGATTGACCGGCTGACGCGCGTCGCCGAGATGCTGGATATCGAAATCGAAAAGCTCAATGTGGACCGGACCATCCAGGGACGCGTGAAGCGCCAGATGGAGAAGGCGCAGAAAGAGTATTACCTCAACGAGAAGATCAAGGCGATCCAGAAGGAACTGGGGCGCGGCGAGAAGAGCGAACTCGACGAGCTGAAGAAGCGGATCGACATGTCGGGCATGACGAAGGACGCGAGCGAGAAGGCGATGGCCGAGCTCAAGCGGCTGGAGAATATGCCTCCGATGTCGGCTGAATCGACGGTTTCGCGCAACTATCTGGACTGGCTGCTGGCGGTGCCGTGGAAGAAGAAGTCGAAGGAAATCCGCGAGTTGAAGTATGCCGAGGAAGTGCTCGAATCGGATCACTACGGGCTCGAGAAGATCAAGGAACGGATTCTGGAATTCCTTGCGGTGCGGCGGCTGGTGAAGAATCCGAAGGGTTCGATCCTGCTGTTCGTCGGGCCTCCGGGTGTGGGTAAAACTTCGCTCGGCATGTCGATTGCCAAGGCTACGGGGCGTAAGTTCATTCGAATGTCGCTCGGCGGCGTGCGGGATGAGGCGGAGATCCGAGGTCATCGGCGGACGTACATTGGCGCGCTGCCGGGTCAGGTGATCCAGATGATGAAGAAAGCGGGGACGAAGAACCCGGTCTTCATGCTGGATGAGATCGACAAGATGTCCACGGATTTCCGGGGCGACCCTTCGTCGGCACTGCTCGAGGTGCTGGATCCTGAGCAGAATTATATGTTCGTGGATCATTATCTGGATGTGGAGTACGATCTGTCGCAGGTGTTTTTTGTGGCGACCGCGAACGTGCTGCATACGATTCCGGCGGCCCTGCAGGACCGGCTGGAGATCATCCGGCTGTCGGGTTATACGGAGCTTGAGAAGCTTGAAATCGCCAAGCGTTTTCTGGTGAAGAAGCAGATTGAGGCGGCCGGGCTGACGGACGAGCAGATTCAGTTCACGGACGAGGGTCTGTCGAACCTGATTCAGTACTACACGCGGGAATCGGGTGTACGGAATCTGGAGCGGGAGATCGGGAACGTGGCGCGCAAGATTGCCCGGAAGCGCGTGACGAATGAAGTTGACGAGAAGATTCTGGTCAACGCCGATAAGGTGACCGACCTTCTGGGACCGACGAAATATCGGGACACGACGACGGAGCACCATAACGAGATCGGGTCGACGACGGGGCTGGCGTGGACGGAAGTTGGCGGCCAGATTCTTACCACCGAATGCATTTTGATGGAGGGTAAGGGCAAGCTGACGGTGACGGGCAAGCTGGGGGATGTGATGCAGGAATCCGCGCAGGCGGCTTTCAGCTATATCCGTTCGCGGGCTCATCAACTGGGTCTGCCGCGAGACTTCTATCGGAATCTGGATGTCCATCTGCATATTCCCGAGGGCGCGATTCCGAAGGACGGTCCGTCGGCGGGGATCACTCTCGCGACTACGATTTGCAGCGCCCTGACGAAGATTCCGGTGC
The DNA here is from genome assembly GCA_963840735.1 of Terriglobia bacterium. Classification (GTDB taxonomy): domain Bacteria; phylum Acidobacteriota; class Terriglobia; order Bryobacterales; family Bryobacteraceae; genus BOG-234. The sequence goes on along the minus strand of CAWIZX010000008.1, from coordinate 98,476 downwards.
GCGGCGATATCGCGATGACCGGGGAAATTACGCTGCGGGGCAAGGTGCTGCCGATCGGGGGGCTGAAGGAGAAGTTACTGGCGGCGCACCGGCACGGGATCAATGAAGTGATTGTGCCGAAGGAGAACCAGAAGGATCTTCCGGACATTCCCGAGTACATCAAGGGCGTGATGAAGCTGCACTTTGTGGATCATATGGATGAAGTGCTGCATATTGCGCTGGAGCGGGATCTGGTAGCTCTGCCGATGACGCCGAGTACGGTGGATATCGTTCCGGTGCAGGAGACGGACCGGGCTCATTAGTTAAAGAGCTGGTGCGGCGGTTGAATTGTAAGGGCAGGCTCAAAGGCCTGCCCTTTTTCTTTGCGCGTGAGGTTAGATGGCGTCGGAGATGGAGGGCAGCGGGAAATCCGTTGCGAGGAGGGCGGGGGCGACCATGATGCCACCTTCGAGGCCTCTGACTCTGATTGCGGGGCCCATGTGCGTGGTGTTCTTCAGCATCCGGACGGGGCTTTCGAGGAAGCGGAAGTTCATGACGGGAGCGGTGATTTTTCCGTTTTCGATGAGGAAGACGCCGTCGCGGGTGAGGCCGGTCTGCTGCAGGGTTTGCGGGTTGACGGCGCGGATGTACCAGAAGTGCGTGATCAGGATGCCGCGGTTGACGGATTTGATGAGGGTTTCGAGAGACTCGGAGCCACCGTCGAGTTGCAGGGTGGCGGGCGCCGGAGTGGGCTCTTTGCCGGTCTTCGAGGCCCAGTAGCGGTCATAGAAGAGGTTCGAGGGGACGCCTTTGTCGATCCAGGTGACGGCGCGGTTGGGAAGCAGATCGCGGGTCCAGGGCGAGGATGGCTGCCGGGGATCGAGGGGGTCGCTGCGAAGCGTTATGAATTCGGGGAAGAGTTTTTCGCCGATCAGGGTGCCGCCGCCGCGTTTGCTGAGGAAGGTGCGGCCCTCTTCGGTGTTGCGCGCGGAAAATGCGAAGGCCATGAGGCGGACGAGATCGCCTGCGGCGGTGGGTTCGAGGACTACGGTGTAATTGCCGGGGTCGAGACGTTGCGGGTTTTTCCAGCGCAGGCATTTGTCGATGGCCGTGGCGGCGAGTTTGGCGCTGTCGAGATCGGCAATGGAAGCGGCGGGCTGGCCGGCCCAGCCGGAGCTTGAGCCATCGGCCATGCGAACGGTGGTGGTGAGCTGGGAATCGGCGTATTCGTGGAAGCCGAACAGACCGGCTTTGTTGGCGACGGCGGTGACGTGGTGGGCGCGTTCGATCAGGCCGGCGGCAACGAGCTTTTGTTTCACGGCCGCGTCGATGATGGTCTTGACGTGCGGGATCATTTCGGGCGCGCGGGCCGTGGCGGTGCGGGCGTCAAGATCGCGCAGTTCGGGATATTGCTGAGGGCCCGGGGGCGGCATGCGCTCGGGGTTAGGCGGCGCGATGCCGGCGAGTTCCTCGGCCTTGAGGACACCGGCTTTGAGCGAGGCATCGTCAATGTCGTTGACGCTGTAGGAACCGGTGCGGCCGTCGCGCGTGACGGCAATGGAAACGGAGCGCCGGAGGCTCAGCGAGGCGGTGGTGATGCCGTTGTTGGCGAAGCGCGTGTAGGCTTCTTCGGTGCCGGTGACATCGACCGAGCATTCAGGGAAGGTGGAAAAGCTGACGACCTTTGCGGCCAGGTTCCGGGCTTCGTCGCGTGTGAAAAGAGGCATGGTTAATCCGTGAGAATGACGTTGATGTTGCGGAAGCGGGTGGGAGAGCAGCCGTGCGAGATGGAGTTGATTTGGGTGGGCTCACCTTTGGCATCGCCGGTGGTGCCGTACTGGCGCCAGTAGGCGGGTCCGGCGGTGGCGTCGCAGGCCTGCCAGAAATCGGGGGTGCGGGCCTGATAGGCAACGCGGGAAATCATGCCGAGCTTTTTGCCGCCCTTGATTTCCCAGAAGGCATCGCCGCCGAACTGGAAGTTATAGCGCTGCTGGTCGATGGAGTAACTGCCGCGGCCATCGATGAGGACGCCGTCTTCGATGCCGCCGATCAGGCTGTCGAGCGTGGTTTCGGGGGAGCCCGCTTTGAGCCAGACGTTGGGCATGCGCTGGAAGGGGACGGTGGCCCAGGAGTCGGCCTGGCTGCAGCCGTGTGATTCCTTGTCACCGACGAGATGGGCCTGTTCGCGGGTGGTTTGGTAGTTGCGGAAGATGCCCCGATCGATGATGGTGAACTGCGAGGTTTTGACGCCATCGTCATCGTAGCCAACGGTGCCGAGAGCGCGGGAGAGGTGCGGTCGCCAATGAAAGTACACTGCTCGCTGGCGATGCGCTTGCCGATTTTGTCGGGCGTGATGTAGCTGGTGCCCGCGTAGTTGGCTTCGTAGCCAAGAGCGCGATCGAGTTCGGTGGGGTGGGCGACGCTCTCGTGAATGGTGAGCATCAGGTGATTCGGCATGAGGATCAGGTCTTTCCTGCCGGGCTTCACAGCGGGCGCGCTCAGGTGTTCGAGAACTTCTTCGCGAATGCGGCCGGCGTTCTCTTCGAGATTCATCTCGGGCACGTATTCCCATCCGGCGGAAGCCTGCGTGGGGGTGTAATTGCGGGTGCGGGAGATGTTCTTATCGCGATCGACGGCGGTGGCGTCGATGTTGCCGTAGATCTGAAGAATGAGCTGCTGGATGGAGGAGCCTTCGGAGGAGGCGAAGTATTTATCTTCGCTGCGAACGCTGAGCATGGCGGCGCTGCCGAAGACCTTCGGGTTCTTCTTGACCTGCTCAGTGGAGCGGCGGAGGAGGTCAAGCTTTTCGGCCATCGGAGACGGCGAAGGGGTCCTTTTCATGCGGGGTCTCCCAGCGGTCGCGCCAGGCTTTGACGGGCGCGAGGACGATTGGCTTCGGCTGGATGCTGGCGTTGGCTTTGGCGATGATCGACCGCTTCGCCGGTGACGCGCGCGATTTCTTCGCGGGTCACGATGGGGGAGGAAGCGAAGCCCCAGGCTCCATTGACGATGACGCGCACGCCGAAGCCGAAGCTGGAATCTTCAGAGACGCTGGGGACGGCGAGGGTCTTGCCGGTGCCGCGTTCGGGTGAGAGACGGAGTCCGGCACGCTGATCGCGCAGCCGGACGATGCGGATGTCGCAATAGGTGGCTTTGTATTTCTTCGCTTCAGCGAGGGCGGCGCTTCCGAGCTTTTCGAGATCAGCCGACGGAGTGGTGGAATCTTTGGGGGCCGCGAAGAGTTGAGTGGCCAAGGCCGCGGAGCTTGCCAGAAAATGCCGGCGCGTGAGCATATTCCCGACATTTTACGATGCAGGCGGTTAACAGCTTGAGAGGACGGTGAATCGGTTCGCTCGCTGTATCATGCTTATGATCCCGAATGTCAGCACAGACGCCGTCTAACGATATCCAGTCATCACTCCAGGAAACGCGCCTTTTCCCTCCCTCATCTGAGTTCAGTTCCAAAGCGCATGTCGGCAGTCTTGCCGAATACACACGGCTTTGTGAAGAAGCGGAACGGGACCCTGAAGCGTTCTGGGGAAGCATTGCGCGCGAACTCGACTGGTTTGAGCCGTGGACGAAGGTTCTGGAGTGGAACGCGCCATGGGCGAAGTGGTTCGTCGGGGGGAAACTGAACCTGGCGCACAACTGCCTCGACCGGCACCTGACTACGTGGCGGAAGAACAAGGCGGCGATTATCTGGGAGGGCGAACCGGGCGAGATCCGGACGCTGACGTATCAGCAACTGCATTCGGAAGTTTCGAAGTTTGCGAACGTGCTGAAGGGACTCGGGGTGAACAAGGGCGACCGGGTCGCGATCTATATGGGGATGGCTCCGGAGCTGGCGATTGCCCTGCTGGCCTGCGCGCGCATCGGGGCTCCGCATACGGTTGTGTTCGGCGGCTTTTCATCGCAGGCGCTGGTGGACCGGATCAACGATTCGCAGGCGGTTTGCGTACTGACGCAGGATGGCAGCTTTCGGCGGGGCGCGGAGGTGAAGCTCAAGCCGGCTGTGGATGAGGCGCTGAAGCAATGTCCGTCGGTGAAGACGACCGTGGTTTATAAGCGCAGCGGGTCAGAACAGAAGATGGTTGCGGGGCGCGATCACTGGTGGCATGAGCGGATGGAGATTGCATCGGACGAGTGCCCGGCGGAGCCGCTCGATTCGGAACATCCGCTGTACCTGCTTTATACGTCGGGGACGACCGGGAAGCCGAAGGGAATTCTGCACACGACAGGCGGGTATGCGGTGGGGACGTACATCACGAGCAAATGGGTTTTCGACCTGAAGGACGAAGACGTTTACTGGTGCAGCGCGGATATCGGGTGGGTGACCGGGCACAGCTATGTGGTGTACGGGCCGCTGCAGAACGGGGCCACGGTGCTGATGTATGAGGGCGGGCCGACGTACCCGAAGCCGGACCGTTTTTGGGAGATTATCGACCGCCATAAAGTCACGGTTTTCTATACCGCGCCGACAGCGATCCGGTCGCTCATGCGGCTGGGGGAAAGCTGGCCGGCGAGACATTCGCTGAAGAGTCTGCGGCTGCTGGGAAGCGTCGGGGAGCCGATTAATCCTGAGGCGTGGATGTGGTACCGGAGCGTGATCGGGCATGACCGCTGTCCGATTGTGGATACGTGGTGGCAGACGGAGACGGGGGCGATCATGATCAGTCCGCTGCCGGGGGCGATTGCGACGAAGCCGGGTTCGTGCACGAGGCCGCTGCCGGGGATCAAGGTCGAGGTGGTGACGCGTGAGGGGCAGCCGGTGCCGGCGGGGTCGGGTGGATATCTGGTGATAAGGCAGCCGTGGCCATCGATGCTTCGGACGATTTACGGGGATGATAAGCGGTTCGAGGAGCAGTACTGGTCGCAACTGCCGGGCACTTACTTCACGGGGGATGGGGCGCGGCTGGATGCGGATGGGTACATCTGGGTGATGGGCCGTGTGGACGATGTGATCAATGTGTCGGGGCACCGGCTGAGCACGATGGAGGTGGAATCGGCGCTGGTGGCGCATCCGAGGGTGGCGGAAGCGGCGGTGGTGGCGCGTCCGGATGAGATTAAGGGCCAGGGGATTGCGGCGTTCGTGACGCTGAAGACGGGGAATGAACCGAACGATGCGCTGAAGGAAGAATTGCGTGCGTGGGTGGGGAAAGAGATCGGGTCGCTGGCGAAACCCGACGATATCCGGTTTACGGATGCGCTGCCGAAGACACGGAGCGGGAAGATTATGCGGCGTTTGCTGCGGGAACTCGCGGCGGGCGGCGAGGTGAAGGGCGATGTCACTACGCTTGAGGATCTGGGTGTTTTGGCTACTTTGCGGCAGGATGAAGAGTAGGGGGAAGGATCACGCGAATGAGCGCGAGAGTTTACTGTTGGATGTCTTATTGCGGCGGTATCTCGGCGCTTTTTGTTGTTGCTGCTCCTGATTGCCCGAACCGTGCGAGATCGAATCCCAAAGGTAAATAGGTAGAACCGGCTAAATTGCATCAGCGGTCGAGGACATCGGCGTAATAGCGTTCGTAAAGAGGGATCAGGCTTTCGGTCGAGAATCGGTTCACGGCGGTGGCGCGGGCGGCGGCGGCCATGCGGGTGTGAAGTGCGTCGTCGGTTACAAGCTGAAGGGCGCGGGCGGCCTGGGCGGGGATGTCGCCGACCTGTTCGGTAAAGCCGTCCACGCCGTGGGTGATTAGTTCGGGGACTCCGCCGACGAGCGTGCCTACGGCAGGCACGCCGCAGGCCATGGCTTCGAGCGCGGCGAGCCCGAACGACTCCATCTCGCTCGGCATCAGCAGCACGTGGGCGAGACGGATGAGGCGCTCGACGTGATTCTGCTTGCCTACGAAATCGATATGCCGCCGGACACCAAGTTGAACGGCGAGGCTCTCGGCGGGGCCGCGATCGGGACCGTCGCCCACCATCAGCAGCCTGACGTTGGCGTGCCGGCGAACTTCGGCGAGGATGCGGATGGCGTCATGCACGCGCTTGACCGGCCGGAAATTTGAAAGGTGGATGAGCAGCTTTTCGCCGTTCGGGGCAAACTGCGCGAGGCCTGTGCGGTCGGGGTCTGGCGCGTAGGTGGAGACGTTCACGAAGTTGTGGATGACGCGGATTTCGTTTTCCACTTTGAAGGTCTCGACGGTATGGCGGCGCAGATCGTCGCTGATGGACGTGACGCCGTCCGACTGTTCGATGGAGAATTTCGTGATGGCGAAGTAAGACGGGTCCATGCCGACGAGGGTGATGTCTGTGCCGTGCAGGGTGGTGACGAAGGGCAGCCGGCGCCTGGTCGCGATCATTTGACGCGCCAGCATGGCGGAGATGGAATGCGGGATGGCGTAATGGACGTGGAGCAGGTCGAGGTCGTAGTTGACGGCTACGTCGGCCATGGCGGAGGCGAGCGCGAGGCAGTACGGCGGGTATTGGAACAGCGGGTAGTTCGAGACCTCGACTTCGTGATAGTGGATGCGCGGCGTGTTTCCGTCGAGGCGGATGGGATTCGCGTAGGTGATGAAGTGGATGTCGTGGCCGCGGTTGGCAAGCTCAAGGCCAAGTTCGGTCGCGACGATGCCGCTGCCTCCGTAGGTGGGATAGCACGTGATGCCGATGCGCATTTGAGCTATCGGATGTAGAGGAAGAGCGTGTGGCTTCGACCTTCGCCGTCGTCGGGAATGGTAACGGTTTGGGTGGGGGTCCAGCCGCCGATTTCGAAGTCGTGGGCGACGACGCGGGTGCCCTTTTTGAGCTGGGGTTCCAGCACGGGGCGCAGTTTCATGTTGGATTCGGGGAGCAGGTAGACGGTGATGACGTTGGCGGATGAATAATCCTGCTTCAGAATGTCGCCGTGAATGATGCGGGCGGTCTTTTCGAGCCCGAGTTGTTTGATTTTCGCGGCGCTCTGGATGAAGAGGTCGTTATCGAGCTCAATGCCGGTGGCGTCGGCCTGATATTTCTGAGCGGCAAGGAAGACGATGCGTCCGTCGCCGCTGCCGAGGTCGAACATCTTTTCGCCGGGTTTGAGTTGGGCGAGGTCGAGCATTTTGCCGACGATCAATTGAGGCGTGGGGTAGTAGGGCGCGAGTTTTTCACCGGTTTGCGCGAAGGCGGACGAGCATAGCAGTGCAATAAAGGCGAGTTTTCCAATCATCTTATTCATTCAACCCCAAATTCATTCCATCACCGAGGCCCAGCCGCGGCGGGATAAGTCCCAGTAGATGAAGGCTCCCGCCGCGGCTGCGATCGCGATGAACAGGGAGCCCAATGCATACTCATGCAGGATGATTTTGCCGATGCCGAAGAGCGCGCCGTAGATGAGGACGCAGCCGCAGAGCCAGTCGGCAAGGTTCCAGCCGAGATCGTGGGAAACGGGCACTTCCGGGGCAAGGCGCTGGACCGGCCGCCATCCGGCAGCGGAAGGGCGCACCCTGCGGTAGAAGCCGAGCAGCGTGGCGTTGCTTTCGGGCGCGGTCAGAAAGGTGACGGCGAGCCAGACGACTGTCGTGATCGCGACGGTGATCAGGATGATGTAGGCGAATTCCTCGGGTTGTCGCTGTCGAGATGGAAGGCGGTCTGGAGCAGCAACGAGACGATGAAGGCCGACGGCCATGGCGGAAACTTCGCTCCATGCGTTGATTCGCCACCAGTACCAGCGAAGGATCAGCACGAGGCCCGTGCCGGCGCCGGTGGCGATGAGCAGTTTCCAGGCGCCGGCGATGGAATCCATGTACCAGGTAACAACAGCCGAGATGATTGTCAGGAGCACGGTGGCGACCTGCGAGGCAGCGACATAGTGGCGGTCGGGCTTGTTCTTTTCGACGAACCGGCGGTAGAAATCGTTGACAAGATAGCTGGCGCCCCAGTTGAGCTGCGTCCCGACAGTGGACATGAAGGCTGCCGCGAAGGCCGCGACCATGAGGCCGCGCAGGGAAGCGGGCAGGTAATCGATCATGACGCGGATGTAGCCGGTCTCGGGGTCCTGCAGATGGGGATAGAGGATGACGGATGCCATGCCCACCAGCACCCAGGGCCAGGGGCGCAGAGCATAATGCGCGATGTTGAACCAGAGGGTCGCGAGCAGTGAGTTGCGTTCGTCTTTGGCGCTGAACATGCGCTGGGCGACATAACCTCCGCCGCCCGGTTCCGCGCCCGGATACCAGGTGGCCCACCAGTTGACGGCGATGTAGACGAAGAAAGTAACGGCGGGCATCCAGACCGAATGAATGTCGGGAACGAAGCTCAGGAACGCGCTGCCCTCGCCCGCCGAGTTTGGTCTTCATGGCTTCGATGCCGCCGACGGCATGCACGGCGGCGACAGCCGAGCACGATCACCATGCCCATCTTTGACAACGAACTGAAAGAGGTCGGTCACGAGGACGCCCCAGAGTCCGGAAAGAGCGGAGATGAAGGATGTGAGCGCGATGATGCCGACGACGACCCAGAGCGCCTGGCCTTTGGAGATGCCGAGGACGAGGCCGAGGATTTTCACCATGGCGAGGTTCACCCAGCCGAGGATGATGCAGTTCATGATGACGCCGAGGTAGACGGAGCGGAAGCCGCGCAGGAAGGCGGCGGGTTTGCCCGAGTAGCGCAGTTCGGCGAGTTCGATATCGGTGGTCACTCCGGAGCGGCGCCAAAGCCGCGCGAAGAGGAACACGGTGAGCATTCCGCTCGCGACCATGTTCCACCAGAGCCAGTTGCCCGCGATGCCGTTGCGCGCGACCAGGCCGGTGACGACGAGGGGCGTATCGGCGGCGAAAGTGGTGGCGACCATGGAAGTGCCGGCAAGCCACCAGGGGACGTTTCGGCCGGAGAGGAAGAATTCGCTGATGTTGGCACCGGCTTTACTCTTGTAGTAGAAACCGATGGCGAGGTTGAAGAGGAAGTACCCGGCGATGATGGACCAGTCAACGGTGGTCAGCTTCAAAGTTAGCCCTCCGGCTTTTCAACGATGCTTGTGACAAACTCTGTGGAAAACTTCGGCTTGTAACCCGATTTACCGCCAATTGGAATGGAGATGAAACACATTGCACCGGAGTTGAGCAATCGGCGCTCATGGTACGTAAGTCACTGAGTGCGTAAATAATTCTCACCGGAATGAACTGTTTTTGTGCAATTACATCCACACTTTTGTCAGTGGGAGCGAGGATTCGCACAAATCACAGCTCGATTGGCCCGCGAAATAGCTTGCGTCGAGCTTCGCAAGGTAGTAGAGCGGCAGATCGCCGAAAGCGTGAGTGTGAGGGGTGGGCTGGTAGACGATGACAGCGAGACCGATAACGACGGCGCCGAAACTTTCGATGGTTTCCTTGAGTGCGGCGAGGTTGGAACCACTGTGGAGAATGTCATCTACCAGGATGACCTGCTCACCCTGTTCGGGCTGAATGAAAGGACGAAACCGGTAGGCACCGGAGCCGCCTTCGCGTTCGGCCCAGTAGACTTTGTTGGCGCGGAGGGCCTCGCAAATGCCGTAGGCGACGGGGAGTCCGCCAGTGGCCGGGGCGACGACGGAAAGCTCCGGAATGATGGACCGGAGTTCGGTGTTGGCGCGCAGGAGTCGGCTGAGGCCGACACTGAGGGTCTTCGCATGCTGGAAGTGGCGCATGGCGAGAGGGACCTGCAGGTATTCATTCGAGTGCGACCCGTTGGGGAATTCGAAGTGGCCTTCGCGCAGCGCTCCGGTTTCGCGCAGAATGCGAACCACGTCGTCCGGTGTCGGCAGAAGATGCATAGAGTTCCTATTCTCCGCTAACTGGCCCCGCGGCCGGAAAGAACCTGCGGGATGGTCAGCAGCATGATGCGGGCGTCGAGGCCAAGGGACCAGTTGTCGATGTACTGAAGGTCGAGGCGCATCCAGGATTCGAAATCGATGCGGTCGCGCCCCTGCACGGCCCAGAGGCAGGTGAGACCGGGGCGCATCCTGAGGCGGCGGCGCTGCCAGCGCTGGTATCGCGCGACTTCGCTGGGGATGGCCGGGCGGGGACCGACGAGCGACATGTCGCCGCGCAGGACGTTGAAGAGCTGCGGGAGTTCGTCGATCGAGAATTTGCGAAGCCACTTGCCGACGGCGGTGAGGCGGGGGTCGTTGGGGATCTTGGTGACGATTTCGCGGGCATTCAGGTGCGCGACTTCGGGGAGGCGGCTTTCGGCGTCGGCCACCATGGAGCGGAATTTGTAACAGGTGAAGGTGCGGCCGTTGAGTCCGCAGCGCGTTTGCCGGAAGATGACGGCGCCCTTCGACGTGAGGCGGATGAGAAGCGCGGCCCCGAGAATCAGAGGGCTGGTGAGAACGATTCCGACGATGGACAGGGCATATATCGATGAAGCGCTTTGCGAGCAACATGACTTCGTCATCGGGCGCGGCTGAGAAGGTGAGGAGCGGGGTGTTGCCGAGCTTTTCGAGGGCGAGATCGCTGTTGACGTGAGGAAAGAAGTCGACCGCGATGCGGGTGGTGACACCTTCTTCGTCGCACCAGAGGAAGACTTCTTCAAGGGAAGGCAGGCGGTCGGATTCAACGGCGAAATGGATTTCGTCGATGACGTGGCGGGCGAGGAGCGATCTGAGGTCGTGCAGGGGGAAGACGGGGTAGGGGCCGCGGGCGGGAGTTTCGCCGGGGGTTTCGCCGGGAGTTGAGAGGAGTCCGAAGATGCGGACGCCGTTTTCGCGAAATTGCTCGAGAGTGGCTGCGAGCTTCATGGCGCGCGGCCCGAGGCCGACGACGAGGATGTGGCGTTCGGCTCCGAAGCGGCGGCTCACGACCGGAATGAGGTGCCTGGCGGCGACGCGGAAGGCGACGAGGAAGATCCAGCTTGCGGCGATGAAGATGCCGAGGAAGGGGCGGCTCAGTGGGGTTTTGAGTTGCAGGCCGACGATGAAAACGAAGAGGGCGAGGGCGCTGTAGCCGACCTGTCGGAAGGAATCGCGGAGGATGACGCCGATGCGGTCGGCATCGAGCTTGCCGTAGACGTTCAGCCAGTAGCCGGAAGCAACCCAGGTGAGCAGGCAATAAGAGAGGATGAGGGCTTTGGTTTCGGGCTCGATGAAGAAGCGGTTATCGAGGTGGAGCCACTGGCGAACGCGGTAGGCGGATTCGAAGGCTGCGGCGGTGAGGAGGAGGTCGGATAAGCCAAAGAGAATCTTTGTCTTACGCTGCTGGCTTCGAAACATGCTCCCCGGAGGATAGCGTATCATGGCGCCGGGCTGGATAGATCAGGTCGATCCTCATGCCGTTATTGCGCCATCTTTATGCCGGCGCGCTTACACTCGTTTTTCGGTACGGCTATGAGGTTATTCAAGGCAGCGGCGGTCATGCTTATGAATGTGGTTTTAGCGTTGCCACAGGACAGGGGCAGCTCTGGGTTCGCGGCAAATTCGCGGGTCGTGGTGATCCCCACGACGGTGCTGGATAAGGCGGGTGCGACCGTAACGGGCCTGAAGGCGGAGGCGTTTACGGTGATCGAGAACCGGCGTCCGCAAACGATCTCGTATTTCGGCGAGCAGGATGTGCCCGCCTCGCTGGGGATCGTGTTCGACGTCAGCGGCAGCATGGTTGGAATTCTGCCGGATGCGAAGGCGCTGCTCAAAGCGCTGTTCGAACAATGTAATCCGCTGGACGAAGCTTTTGTGTATACGGTCTCAAGCCGACCGGCGCTGGTTACCGATTTCACCGACGACCTGCCTTCGTTACCGCAGCGCGTCATGTTCTCGGCCGCGTACGGCGCGACGGCGCTGACGGACACGATCTTCGCGGCGGTTCGGAAGAGCCGCTTCTCTCATAACCCGCGGAAGGTTATTGTCATCGTTTCTGACGGGATGGACAATCACAGCCGATATTCGAAGTCCGAACTGATGGCGACAGCGGTTGAAGCGGACGTTCAGATCTACTCGCTGTCGTTGTTTACTCCGGGGATCACGAAGAAACCTATTGAGATGCAGGAAGAGCGAGAGGGGGTGGCGTTTCTGCGCGAATTAAGCGACCGCACAGGTGGCATACAGGCCGTGATCCGGAGCCGGGGTGAGGTGGAGGCAGCGGCGGCGAGCATCGGCAGGGCTCGCGGTAGCGGCGGCGTGTTAAGCTTGGAGGTTCGTGGGCGCGTAGCTCAATTGGCAGAGCAACTGACTCTTAATCAGTAGGTTGTAGGTTCGATTCCCACCGCGCTCACCATCTTTAAACCTCTTGCTGGCTTTCAGCTCGGCTGTTTGCCTCCGACTAATCTCACGAACACAGCACCCTGACGCGCAGGCAAATGGGCGTGGCGTGCGTTAAGGTTTCTTTCCGCCGACGTTGGTTCTGACCTTAAAGACGCTCGTACTTGCGACGACATAAAGGGTCTTACCATCTGCATCGCCCCAGGCAAGATTGCCGACGCGCTCCGGGACGTGGATGGTCCCCAGATGTTTGCCCGCGGGAGAGATGATCCAGACGCCGTCGGGTCCGGACCCCCAGAGATTGCCCATTCGATCCACTTTGATTCCGTCAGGGCCGCCGAGGCCTTTGATCCCTTTGGCGTCAAACAGGAGCTTTCCGTCGGTCACGGAGCCATCGGGCTGAACGCGGTAGCTCATCCAGCAGATCCGTTCGGAGTCGCTGATATAGAGGGTCTTCTCATCCGGGGAAAAGGCAATTCCATTCGGGCGTGGCAGGTCTTTAATCAGGAGTTGCAGGTGGGCACGATCGGGCGGCGCCCCGGGCTGCTGATTGATTGCGTTCGGTATGCGATAAACACCGTTCACCCGCACTTCCTTTTGCGGATCGGCATCGCTCTGCGTGACCAGGCCGTATGGGGGGTCGGTGAAGTAGAGTGAGCCATCGGATTTGTAGACGAGATCGTTCGGGCTACTCAGCCGCTTGCCTTCGTACGTGTCCGCCAACACGGTGATGGGGCCATGCGGGTCGAGCTTTTCCAGTCTCCAGACATTTCGCCGTGCATGCCCGGCAACTGTGAGGCGGCCTTTCGAATCGACGGTCATGCCGTTCGAGCCGGGCTCAGGTCCTTTGAAGGGAGCGGCGCCTTCGTATCCGCTCGGATGAATAAAGACGCGCGCGGCCTTTCCGGGAGCCCATTCGATGATGTTGTTCGCCGGGATTTCGGCAAATAACAAAGTCCCGGAGTGCGACCAAACCGGGCCTTCCGTCCATTTGTTAAAGCCATTGGCAATGCGGTCCACGGTCGCAGTGGGACTGACGAGCGCATCGAGCGAAGGGTCCAGCTTCTCAATCGTTTGTGAATTCAGAAGCGTAGCGCTGAGGACAGCCAGACAGCAGACGCGGATGGAATGAGATTCGGTCACGCCCAGATTATATATGCAGAGGCGAAGCCAGCGTACGCTTGCCGCCTGTTCCTAAAGCCGCAACGGCGATCCGCCGATCTTATTTGTGCAGGATGGTCGAAGGAAATTCACAGGTGCGGCCAATCTTTAGCCGGACGATTTCGGGAGCAGGCCGGGCAATCGAAGGCCGGCCGGGTCTGCGGAATGCGATTTGCAGGGTTATAGCTGCCGGTCAAAGCGCGCCGCGCATCAAGCTGTCACCTCCGGAAATCGTTCCGAGGCGCGATATCGACGAGGGCACCGGGCTTACGATTTGCGAAAGGAACGCGCAATGACCTTCGGTGATTACGGTAGTGGAAGTGATGCGCGGAACGCTTTCTGAGACCGGAAAATGCTGCGACAGGCGTTTGTTCCGCGTTCTGGAACGCCATGGCGCGGATATCGCGGTTCTGTCGCGGCCTCCGTGGCTAACGCTTACCCGGGCGATCTGGATCATATTTCCGTGTTCATCATTGTTATTGGTGCGATGGTCTGGATTTCGGTTCCCAGGCCTCGTGTCGGCGGACTTTGACGAATTGGTGGGTATGGCAGACAAAGCGCTCCACGAAGCCAAAGAGGGAGGCAGGAATCGGTGTGTTGTTTGGTCGTTGGCGTTAAAAGGGGTATATCCCGCACCAGTACTAGTCATTATTGGAGGCAGCGCGCTTGTATCTGATGTGATACTGGAGTGTGCGATCCGGTGTGGCTAACCTTGTCCGATTTGTGTTCGGACTTGCGCTGTCCGGTCCGGTTTGGGGTGGCGTTATCGGTTACACGGATATCCCAGCCCCGACGCTCTCTTCTCCTCAAACAGTCACGATAGATTTTAGTGGGGTGGGCGGAACGACGCCCGGTACAGATAGCTCCTATGCTTCCGGTCTTACAATTGACGGCGTGACCTTCTACGGCGTCGTACCTGGGCACGGAGCGTATTTATTCGTTAGAAGCAGCGGCCCGGGAATCCCTGAAAGCTTCCTATACGGTCCTCCGGACGGCCCGCCGTGCTGGGGAGGGTGCTTCTCAGATCAGCCAGGATCGGGTATCGAGGTCACGCTTCCGGCCGGGGTGTATTCCGTTGCCTGGGATTTTGCCAATTTCTACGCCAGCGGAATGAACGGGCAGCAATACCCGATCGGCTTGCAGGTCCATTTCAGCAGCGGATCGAGCTACACGAATTCGTATACTGGCTCGGTCCTTCCGGCGCTGGGCGGGCCGGAACATATCGCGTTCGCATCCGACGTGCCGATCACGTCTTTCGAAATCACGAGCGGGGGGTATCCGACAGTCGGCAACTTCTCGTTCGGTTTCTCGCCCGCCCAGGTCCCTGAGCCAGGGTCGGCCGGGTACGCATTGGCCGGCAGCGGACTCCTGGCCTTTATCGCCTTCAGGCGATTGAGGCGCCCGGATGCAAGAAGGTCATGACGATAAAGCGGGGGTAGGCTCCGAAATTATCTCCTCGATCGGCGCTTATCTCAAAGCGCAGTTCTGGAATGCCCTCATTGTCATCGGACTCTACATCGCGGGTTTCGCGGTTACGGGTGTGCCCTGGTGGGTTCTCACCGGATTCGTTGCCGGCGTTCTCAACTTAGTTCCACATCTCGGGCCCCTGATGGCCCTGGCGCTCGCTTTTTTTCTAAAGTGGCTCAATGCGGATGGCCTGATGCCGCTGGTCTGGGTTGGGGCCGTTTGGCTGGCCATCCAGATTGTAGACGGGTTTGTGTTATCGCCGCGGGCCGCGGGACGAGCGGGCGTAAATCCTTTTCTGGCGATTCCGATCACGATCGGAGCCGCATTTCTGTTCGGTCCCGTCGGAATGCTGTTAGCGGTGCCCGCCGTCGCTGTAGTCCTGATCGTGTTGCGGGCCACGCGACGTCCACGCACCTGATACGTAAATATTCCCGTACTAATATTGACGATTGACTGTATGCTTTACCAGAGGAGGGACTCTGGATCTATGCCGCTTTGTCCCCGGATTGTGGCCGCACTCCTTTTCACAGGCGCCATCGCAGTTCCGCACCTTGCAGCACAGCCCGCTATCAGCCCGAACGGAATTGTGAATTCCGCCAGCTTCGCACCGGCGCTTTCGGTGGGAGGGGCTATCGCGCAGGGGTCAATTTTCTCCATCTTCGGTTCGCAGCTCGGCCCGGCAACAGGCGCGCAGCCGACTGCATTTCCGCTCAGCAGCACTCTTGGCGGAGCGTCGGTCAAGGTAATTCAGGGAACGGCCGCGGTGGACGCGATTCCCCTCTATTCCTCAGCGGGCCTGATAAACGCGATTATGCCGTCCAACGCGCCGACGGGAAAAGTGTCCGTGCAGGTCACGTTCAACGGGGCGAAGAGCAATCTTGCACCCGTACTCGTGGTGGTGAATGCGCCCGGCATCTACACGGCAACCGGAGCGGGACTCGGGCCGGGGATTGTGCAGAACTTCGCGCCATCCGGGATTCCGCCAATAAACTCCGCATCGGCGACCGCGATGCCCGGTCAGATCGTGATCCTGTGGCTGACGGGGCTGGGGCCGGTGAAAGCGCCCGACAACACCGCTCCGCCAACCGGGAACCTGCCGTATCCGGTAGAGGTCTGGGTGGGGGGCATACCGATTTCGAACATCGCATATAGCGGGCGAACGCCTTGTTGCTCCGGAGTGGATGAGATTGTTTTCACCCTGCCCGCGAACGTGCCGAGCGGCTGTTTTGTGCCCGTCACGGCGCGGGTCGCCGGTTCCGCGGTGAGCAACACCGTCACGATGGCAATCGACGGTCAGGGGGCGGCGTGCTCCGATGCAGCGAACCCGATTTCCGGTCCTTTTACCCGCGTCGGACGTGTAGGAACGGTGGCGTTGATGCGTGAGACGCTGCATTCGGACACGGGCACGGTGTCGGACCGGACAATCGACCACGCGGTCGCGGCGTTTCGCGCGCCTGGGGTGAAAACTTTTATGTTCAATTCGGCGCTGGCCGTACCTCCCGCCGGAAGCTGCACCGTTTACGCCGGAACCGGGGACTATTCGGGCTCGGTGGGCCAGTTTTCCTTTCCGAATGCGGTGCTGGATGCAGGGACTCTGACGCTGACTGGAAGCGCCGGCACTCAGAATTTCCAGAAAACGTCGGCTGACGCGGTGAATATTTATTCGACCGCTCCCGGCACCTCCACGTCTTTGCCACCTTCGACGGGTATTGCGCCGCTGTATCTGGACCCTGGAACATTCCGGATTGACGGAGGCGGCGGCGCGGATGTAGGCGGTTTTTCGGCATCGATTGCTATCCCGGCTTCGCCGCTGAACTGGACGAACCGTGATGCGATTCAGACGATCGACCGGACCCAGCCGCTGACGCTGAACTGGTCGGGTTCGGCTTCGGCGGTGGTGATTGAAGGGGTCAATTACGACGCTCCGACGAACTCCTCGGTAAAGTTCCAGTGCCTTGCGCCCGCCGGAGCTTCGGCATTCACGGTCCCGCCGTGGATCTTAGCGAATATGCCGGCTTCTCAGGCCGTTGACACGAATTCAACCGCTACTTTCGGGCTCATTTTTTTAACTGCGCCCGTTGGGTTCACGGCGAGTGGCCTCGACGCGGCGGCGTTGCTGGCCACCTTCTCGCAGGGCAAGTTCGTGAAGATCCGCTAGGAGAAACATGCCGCTTTCACTGCTGCTGGTTAAGAGACTTTTCCTGGCCGTTATGGCGATCTCTCTGTTGTTTTTTCAGGAACAGTGTGACAACGAGGAAAGGCGCGCACGTGACCAGTACTTCGCCGATCTGATAAGGACCCAGGGTTCGAGACAGCGAGTCCACGTTGCGGAAGGCGGCTCGGGCACTGCGAATTCGGTTAAAGAAGGCACTGGAGCGCCGGTTCCCGGCTCGGCGCAGGGAACCGGAAAGGAAGTCGTGGCAGCTCCGGCCGCAGGCGCAGGCGCGAAGAGCCTGCTGCTTTCAACATTCGGAAGTATGACGCAGATCCAGGCAATAGGAGCGGCCGGCACTGTGAGCGGCGGGTTCACGGTCTCACAGGGCTTCGCGAACATGAGCGTGAGCCAGGATGGAATGATGATCGCCGGGACCGTTGGGACGTCCTTCTGGCTCTACAATCCTGCAGGGACCACGCTGCTGAACGTTAATCTGACCAACGCGGTCCCCGCGCCGGCCAGTGCGCCCATACCCGCGGGGATCGCGATGATGCCGGATTCGAGCGGCGCCTATGTAACTGACCGGGTCTTAAGCTTTTACTACTACGTCGATTTTAAGACTAGGGCGATCTCAGCGTTCCCGATTACAATTGCCACGCCCGGTTCCGGCAAGCCGGCCGTACTGCCGAATGGACTGCAGCTCTGGATCCCGAGTACAAAGTCAAATCTCATTTCCGTTTTCGACACGTGGACGAATACCCCTGTGACAACCGTGGCAGGTATAAACGCACCTTCCGAAATCGCATTCACGGCCGACGGAACAAATGCGGCCGTGCTGTCTCAGTCCCAGGCGGGGCCCGGTTCCGTGTTTGCGGTTGACACCGGCCAGTATAAGGTTTTGGGGTCAGCTTTCGTTGGAATGGCGCCGATGGGTCTGTCGCGGAATCCCTTCGGGACGAGTTTCTGGACTGCTAACTCGAACAGCGGCACCATCACCGAGGTCAACCTGACCGGCGGTGCTCCAGTAGTGTTGCAGACCGCTCAGGTTGGAAGCAACCCGGTGGGCGTGGCTGTGTTCAACACGTGGTCGAAATAGACAGGCGGGGCGTTCATTTCGACGCGCGGACGAAGACGTCAACGCCGTGACCGGTAGTGGGCGCGCTGCGTCCCATGTAGCCGTGCTGCACGGTCAGCGTCTTGTCCACTGTCATGGTGCGGCCGTTGGCGCCGAGCGTGTGTACGTAGAGGGTGGTGACGGTGGAATCGTTGATGTTCCGCACGGTTTCGAGCACCAGTTTGGGGCCATTCCAGCGAGCCTTGCCGGTCACGGTTGCCCCGCCGTCGCCCGTGCTGACGGTTTCGGAGCCGTCGAGCCTGAACTGCAGGGTTTCATGAAATGGCGTAGCGGCACCCACGTCGAGCCGGCTAGTCTCTACCGTCAGCATGTCTCCGGCGGTTCGAATCGTCATGGATGAGGACTGGACAGGAACGTCCTGATGCGAAGATTCGCTGTGCGCAGGGTCTATGTTCCAGGTTCCGGAAAAGTCGGGGCGATTGGCGGCAGCGAACACGGCGCCGGCAACAAACAAACCTAAGGCTAAGACGTGAAGCCGCATATAGGATGAGTATGGCAGCAAAGCGACGACCAATTTCGGGTGGACACGAGAGCGGGGAGCTTACGAGTCTGTGAGTACGAGCCCGGAGGGAAGCTGCTCGCCGAAGATGCGGCCGAGGGCGCGGTCATCGCGTTCCGTTTCGCCTTCAAGCTGCGCAAGCAGTTGCGGATCGCCAATGCGGGCGCGAACGGCGGCGAACGTTGTGGCAGAGACGTCGCGCACCGGATCTCCGGTCCTGCGGGCGAGCGAGACCAGAGCGTCGTCGGCTTTCGGGGAGGACATCAGGGCCTCAATCCAGCGCGTCGCCACGGCGGCCGAGAGAACCTGGTTTGCAGGGCCGTAGAACAACTGCCTGCGCTCCGAGCCTTGAAAGGCACCAGAGGACGTAGTCTTCTTTGGGCTGCTTGATCAGCGCGTCGCCGAGCTGCATCCGGTTGGCGGCGGGCATCAGTTCCATGCTGACGCCGCCGTGCGCCACATTTCGCGCAGCAGGCTGTTGTTGAGGCGCGCGGGCTTTCTTGCCCGGCTTGGGCAGCAGGAACGGCAGCAGACGCTGCAGAATATCCATCTGCTGATTGCGATTGAGGCCGCCCGCGACCCGTGCCCCAGAAGATCCACCAGTCGATCTCGTTCTGCACCTGATTGCGCGAACTGCGGCCCGCCCGCGTACATGCGGCGGACCTGCTCGATGCGGAATTCGTCGCCCATATAGCCGAAGCCGGGGCGCAGGCAGAAGCCCGCCGAGATTGAGCCAGCGCGACTTCGTAGGCGGCACTGCGTTTGCGATTCTCGATCTGTTCGATGAAGACGTCGGCCAGTTTGCGGCTGACATCGACGGGCCACGAGTTGCGGCCAAGACCGAGCGCGCGCTTCGAGCGTCGAAGGCAGTTCTTCGGGCGCGACTTCGCCTCTCGACGAAGGCGGCGCGGACGAGCTCGGCCGCAGCGTCAACCGCTTCCTGGCTGACCACGGCGGCGGGCCTGCGTTGGCCTGCGACTCGCGCGGCTTTGCGCAACTGGAACTGCAGGCGCCAGCGGTTCTCGCTGACCTTGGAATCGCACCAGGTTTCGAGCGTGCCGGTTTCGGTCAGGCGCGCGCCGAGCTTCACGGGGACCAGCCGTTCCCCGCCCTTGCCGAAACGGATGACGGCTTCGAGCGGCGCGTGCTGATGGATGTCTTCTTCGGGCGCGAACTGCACCACTTCACCGGGCTTATCGTCGGTGCGCGTGAGCGAACTGAACAAGCCGGAATGCGACGGGCCTGTTGGCGACGAGTTGCAGATCTTCGCGATCCACTTCGACGCGAGTCGCCCTCTTCGGCGCCGCGCGGGACCAGACAGACGGCGGACGTTTCGTTCAGCCCGACGTAGTAAGCGCGCGGCAAGCCGCCGCGCACGAGCACGCCCGCGCCGGTGGATCGTACGTACGAGTAGTAAGCGGCGCCGCTGGCGACGGCCAGATCGAGATCGCGGTTTTCGAAGATCTCGGGCCGCTTGCCGTACCAGTTCTCGAGCGACATCGGCCACGCGCTGCGCGCAGGATTTCGGGGATGAAGAAGCCGCCGTTGAAAAGAATGGCGTCAGGCGCCTGGCCGGCCGATTCGAGGAACGCGGAGAGATGGCGGCTGATGGCGGGGTCGGAAACGTAGGGCAGGCCGAGTTCGCGGAAGAGACTGCGCTTGTCTTCTTTCGGCTTCTCGCCGAGCGGCGTGATGGGAAGGAAGCCTTCGAGCGCGAGTTCGAGCGCTTCGGCGCGCGTGATCTCGGTTTTGAGGGTGCCGCCGATGAGCGAAGAGCCGCCGCCGAGCACGTTGATCTCAACGCTCTCGCGGCGCGGATCGCCGAGCAGAATTTCTTTGGCGGCGGAACACTGGCGGCGCAAGCCGCTGCGCTGCCGGATGGAAAGCTGTTTGCCGAGCTTCGTCTCGGCCAGCCAGGCCAGCGTGAGGTCCAGATTGTCGCCGCCCAGCAGCAGGTGCTTGCCGACGGCGGTGCGGGTGAAATCGATCTTGTCGCCATCGCGCGAGACGCGGATCAGCGAGAAGTCGCTGGTGCCGCCGCCCACGTCGCAGATCAGAACGATCTGGCCGTCGAACAGCAGGCGGCGCGAGCGCGCGAAGTTGTTCGCGATCCAGGAATAGAAGGCCGCGGCGGGCTCTTCGAGCAGCGTGAGCTTCGGCAGTCCGGCTTCTTCGGCGGCCTTGACGGTGAGTTCGCGCGCCTCTTCGTCGAACGACGCGGGAACGGTGAGCACCACGTCCTGTTCGGCGAGCGGACCGAAGCGGCCCGACGTGTCCCAGGCTTCGCGGATGGTGCCGAGGAAGCGGGCAGAGACTTCGACCGGCGACATGACGCGTCCGCCTTCGCCCGGCATCCCAGGGCAGGATTTTCGCGGTGCGGTCCACGTCGGGATTCGAGAGCCAGGATTTGGCGCTGTGCACCAGGCGGGTGGGAACGATGGCGCCCTGTTCGCGCGCGTAGGTGCCGACCGGCTGGCCTTCGTCGAGGAACAGGAACGAGGGCAGAGTGCGGCGCGGTTCGATGCGGCCCGGCCGCGACCAGCTGCGGAATTTCGAAGATATGGATGGGCGGGAAGCTGGTGTCTTCCGCTTCGGCGGGATCGATCCAGGCGAGCGCTGAGTTGGTGGTGCCGAGGTCGATGCCGACTTTCATGCGCTAACGGTTTCGCGGACGTTGAATTCGAGCTTCCAGCGGCGGCCATCGCGGGCCACGCACCAGAGCTGCAGCACGCCGGTTTCGGTGATGACGGTTTCGAACGAGACCGGCACGATGTCGGCGTCTGGCCTGTCGGAGGTGAGGCGCACTTCGACGGGCGAAAGCTCTTCGAGATCGTCGCCGACGTCTTCGATCATGCGCGCCGGGCGCGTCGTTCTTGCGGGTGGCGGAGCAGAAGAAGCGGAACTCGGCGGGCTGGTCGACGATCAGGCCGAATTCGCGATCCGGGATGCGCGCGGAGGTGCCTTCTTCCATGCCGAACTGCGCGACGGCCAGCGCCTTCAGCGGGCGCGGCGAAACCGGGAACGGCGGGCATGGCCGATTCGATCCCGACGTAGTAAGAGCGCGCGATGCCGCCGCGGATGCGCACGCCTTTGCCGTGCCGGGCCGCGCCGTAGTAAGCCGCGCCGCGCGCGACGGCGTGCATCAGGTCTTCGCCGGAGAGCGGCTGCACGGGCGCGAAGCCTTCCTCGGCCAGCCAGCCATTCAGCACTTCGAGCAGGCGCTCGCGAACGAACGGCGCATGCATGACGCCGCCGTTGAAGAGAATGTGGGTGGGGCAGGCCAGGCCGCTGGGCCGCGCCGCACCGCATTGTGCTCCGATGCCGCGGCCTGCTGGCGCAGAAACTTCGCGAGGTGGCGGGTGATGGCGGCGTCCGAGCGCATAGGGCAGGCCCATTTCCTGCAGGCCGACGCGGCGGGCGCCGTGCGGCATTTCAGTGCTCGCCGACGCGCGGGAAGAAAGCCTTCGAGCACCTGCTCGATCTGCTCGCGGCGGAGTTTCGCCTTGATGGTTCCGCCGATCAGGCTCGAGCCTTTGCCGAGAATCGTGACCGGGCGTTTCGTCGGCATTCGATTCGGGGTCGAGCAGCTTTTCTTTGGCGAGGCGGCAGTTGTTCCAGAGCGCCTGCAGCTGGAAGCCGTCGATCTTCGTGCCGTTCGCGGCCAGATCGCCGGCGACGGTGTGGGCCAGCGCGAGATCGATGTTGTCGCCGCCGAGCAGGATGTGTTCGCCGACGGCGACGCGTTCCAGTTGCAGTTCGCCTTCGCGTTCGGTGACGGCGATCAGGGTGAAATCGGTGGTGCCGCCGCCGATATCGACGACCAGCACGAGGTCGCCTTTGCGTGACGCGCTGGCGCCAGTCGGGATGCCGCTCGATCCAGGCGTAGAAGGCGGCCTGGGGCTCTTCGAGCATGGTGAGGTTGCGGAAGCCGGCTGCTTCCGCGGCGCGCTGAGTCAGCTCGCGCGCGATGGCATCGAAGGAGGCGGGAACGGTGACCAGCACTTCCTGCTCGTCGAACGGGTCTTCGGGATGCTCCTGGTCCCAGGCGGCGCGCAGATGCTTCAGGTATTCGGCGGAGGCATCGACGGGCGAAATGCGGTGCAGGCCTTCGGCGGCTTTCCAGGGCAGCATGGCGGCGGTGCGGTCAACCGACGAGTAAGACAGCCAGCTCTTGGCCGAAGAAACGAGGCGGCTCGAAACTTCCGCCCCGCGCCGTTGCGCGAGCTTGCCGACGACGTATTGCGGCTCGGCGTTCCAGGGCAGAGCAATGGAACCGGCGGGAAAATCGCGCTCGCCGGGGATGTAGAGGAACGAGGGCAGCAGGGGCTCGCGCGCCGACCTCATTCGCGTTGACCAGCTGCGGAATCGGCGCCAGACTGCACGCGCGGCTCGTCGTCGGAGATTTCCGTGTAGGCGAGCGCGCAGTTGGTGGTCCCGAGATCGATTCCGATGGAGTAACGCGCCAAAGGCTACTCCACTTCGATCTCAGCAGGCGCAAGCACCGCGAGATCCTGCCGCGAAGTTCAGTTTCGGCAATGCGGTAGCGGTGGCGCGCCAGCCTTTGTGGCGCAGAACGCCGGCCGGAGGCTTGCCCGAGGCCGGAACGTTGCCGATGTATTTCACCGTGGCGGGGTTGCGCGTCAGCGGGGTTCGCGACGCTGCCTTCGACCGCGTCGATCACGGGCGCGGGGGCGAAATGGCGGACCAGAACCTCACGCGTGTCGAGTGTGGACATCGCGCGCGGCGGCGCCCACCTGCTCGTCGGTGTACGGGCCGATGTCTTCCATGAAGAAGTCGAGAATCCGGGCGTCGCGCTGCAGAATTCCGAGCAACTGCAGCGCGCCGTCTTCGGGCTTAATCTCGGGTTTCGGCGGCGCTACAGGCGCGGGCGGAACTTTGGGCGCAAGGTCCAGTTCGGTCAGCAGCTCGGGCGGACAGCGTCCCGCTGAAAAGCAGCGCGAAAAACGCGCGAAAAGCCAATACGATCTGGTTCAAAGTTGAGATAGACTCCAAAATTTGAGGATAGCAGCGTACAATTTCACCGGGGGATACCTTTGGCTCGAGGCAGGTTTCTGCGGCTGTTCATAGGCAACATGGCGTCGGGTAAGACACGCCATCTGTTGACCGAAATCGATACGCTGCGAAAGTACGGCAATAAGAAAATCGCCGTTTTCAAACCCAGGACGGACACGCGCAGCGGCATGAACTGGATTGCCAGCCGCAAGGGCGATCAGGACGCGGCTGACGAAATTTCGCCGGCCGATCCGCGCGATCTCTGGCCTATCCTGCGGGCGAAGGAATCGGAAGCGGGCTGCCGGTTTGAAGTTCTTGCGTTCGATGAAGTCCAGTTTTTCGGGCGGGATTCGGGGTTTTTCCAGCTTGTGAGGCACCTGCTCGACGAGGGCTATGACGTGCTCGCGTCGGGGCTGGCATTCGATTTTCGCGGGGAGCCTTTCGGTTCCACGCCGGATCTGGCGCTGCTAGCTGAAGACCGGTGTATGTGGATGACTTCCTATTGCACGAAATGCGGTGCGCGCGCCCCATATCCGCAGCGGATTATCGACGGACAGCCGGCGCATTACAACAGTCCGCAAATTTTCGTGGGCGGCGATGAGACGTATGAACCCAGGTGCGATGAGCATTTCGTGCTGCCGGGGCGCGCGCTGCCGGCGGTGAACGACGCGTCTCCGCAACGGCGGATTTGGCCCGAATCGGGCGTCGAATAGGCTCTCGATATACTCCTCGTAATGGCCGCTTCAGCCGATCCCGTGCCGCGCGGCCCTGAGATTATTGACCTGCGACGGTTCAGCGGGTACGATCTCAGCCCTCTGTTGCAGGAGGAAGCCGGGGAGTGGGCACGCGAATTGTGGTGGGACTTTCGCGGGTCAGCCGATTTGGTGCGGAGGTTCGCCGACGCGCGTTCACTGGGCGGTTTCGGCCTTGTCGAAGGGGGGGAAATCGCGGGCTACGGCTACACGGTGCTGGAAAACGGTAAGGGGCTGATTGGCGATATTTTCGTTCGGCCCGCATCGCGCACGGTCGAAACGCAGGTTCGGCTGTTTCGGGCGCTGCTCGATCATCTGATTTCAACGCCGCGCGTCAGCCGCATTGAAAGTCAGCTCATGCTGATTGAACCGGAGGTCGCGAGAGCCATTCAGCGGGAGCGATTCATCCGGCTGTTCGAGCGGCTGATCATGACCTTCGATCCGGCCACAGAACTCGCTCCGGGGGCCGACACAGCACTGCGGCGGTTTCATGTAGAACCGTGGCGCGACTACCATCACGATTCGGCTGCGACGGTGATCTCGCTCGCGTATCTGAACCATATCGACGCGCAGATCAACGACCAGTACCGTACGCTCGATGGGGCCCGGCGGTTCCTCTACAACATTGTGCAATTCCCCGGCTGCGGGACGTTTTACCCGGCGGCTTCGTTTATTGCGTCCGAGCGCGCGACGGGATGGGTGGCCGGAATTGTGCTGTCGAGCTTTGTCTCGGCGGGTGTGGCTCATGTGACGCAGCTTTGCGTTACCCCGCACGCGCAGAATGCGGGGCTCGGCTACGAACTGCTGAGGCAGGCTGTAAGTACGCTGCGCGAGGCGGGCGCACGCAGGATAACTCTGACGGTGACAGCGGCGAACAAACCGGCGCTCGATCTTTATCTTCGCTGCGGATTTCAGGAAGCCAGACGCTTTTTCGCGTATGTGTGGGAAAGTTACTGACTTTTAACGGCTTAGGCACTCTGGTTGTTGGGTTGCAGCAATTCCGGCGTATGCGCGGGTGGATCGCACTTGCGGCGTTGATGTTCACGCTTCCAGCGGGAGGGGCGGCGGTTACTAACCCGGCGCACCCGATGCGGCACGAGTACCGAATCAAAACGTTCGGCAAGAAGGCTCTGCAGCCGGTGTTAATCGGGGCCGGGATTAAAGAAGCGCGGAACAGTCCTCACCAGTGGGGACGCGGGCCGGAAGGGTTTGCGAAACGGGTGGGGTCGTCGTTCGGCACACAGGTCATCAAGAACACGATCCAGTACACGGTGGCCGGAATTCGGCACGAAGATCTGCATTACTATCGGTCGGAAAAGACGGGCTTTAGACCGAGGCTGCAGCACGCTCTGGTCAGCACCGTGGTGACGCACAAGACCACGACCGGCAGGAAGACGGTAGCGTCAGGGCGAATTTCGGGCGCGGTCGGCAGCGGTCTGCTTGCGACCGCCTGGGCTCCGGCCGGCTTCTCCGTAGCGGGCGGCGCGGCGTCTGGTGGGATCAGCCTTGCGGCGGTGGCGGGGACGAATGTGGCGCGCGAGTTCTGGCCGCGGCATCACTCAGCTCGCGCAGGTCCGAAATCCAGTAATCCGGCTCCCAGCGCGCCAGTTCTTCGGGTTTCCCATAGCCATAACTCACCGCACAGGTCTTAACACCGGCGCTTCTGCCCGCTTCCATATCGGCGGGCGAATCGCCCACGAACAGACATTCCGCGGTTCGCGCCAAGCGCGGCAAGTCGATCGCAGAATGACATCGGGGGCGGGCTTGCAGGGGAAGCCGTCGGTGCCCTGCACATGATCGAAATACGGCAGCAGGCCGAACTGCTCCAGCACCGCTCGCGGTGTCGGTGTGCCCTTGGTGGTCGCGGTGCCTTTGCGGCCGCCGAGCGCCTGCAGACCTTCGATCACGCCGGGGTAGAGACGGGTCGAGGTGTGGCCGCGCGCCGGGTAAATGGCGCGATAGTCCTGCACCAGTTCGTCGAGTTGTTCGCGGGTGTAATGGGGCAGGACTTCGGTAAAGCAGCAATCCAGATGGTAGCCGATGAAACTCTTCAGGTATTCGAAGGGCAGCGGCTCGGAAACGTGCCCTGAAAGCACTTGCTGGATTGCGCCGCAAATATCCGCGGCGGAATCCAGCAAAGTTCCATCCAGATCGAACAGATAAACCGGAAATTCCGGGATTCGCGAATCAGGCAGGCGCGGGACGCTCCCCTTCCGACAGGCCCGGGCATGCGGCGGCCGCCCGATCTCGGGACGAATCACCTGCTGCGTGTCGGTCGGCGTGTCTTCGACAGGCTTGTTGCCGGCCATCGGCGGCAGGTCGCCGCCGTCGATGATCGATCCGCACTTCGCCGCCATCCAGCACTTCACGTTCGAGCAGCGCTTCGGCCACCCGCACCAGCGCATTCGAGTGCTGTTCGATGATGGCGCGGGCCCGGCTGTAGGCAGTCGAGATGATCCGCTTCACTTCCTCATCGATCCGGATCGCCGTCTCTTCGCTGTAGTCGCGATGCTGCGAGATCTCGCGGCCGAGGAAGATCTGCTCTTCCTTCTTGCCGAAGCTCAGCGGACCGAGTTCGCTCATGCCCCATTCGCAGACCATCTTGCGCGCCATTTCAGTGGCGCGTTCGATGTCGTTGCCGGCGCCGGTGGTCATCTGGTTGAGATAGATCTCTTCCGCGATGCGGCCGCCCATCATGATGGCGAGCTGGTCTTCGCAGTAGACCTTGCTGTAGTTGTGCTTGTCGTCGACGGGCAGCTGCATGGTGACGCCGAGCGCCATGCCGCGCGGAATGATCGAAACCTTGTGCAGCGGGTCGGCGTTCGGCACTACAAGCGCGACCACCGCGTGACCGGCTTCGTGATAGGCGGTGGTCCGCTTTTCCGCATCGCTCAGGATCATCGACTTGCGTTCCGCGCCCATCAGGATCTTGTCCTTGGCGAGTTCGAAATCGATCATCATGACCACTTTGCGGTTCTGGCGCGCGGCGTTCAGCGCCGCTTCGTTGACCAGATTCGCGAGATCGGCGCCGGCAAGACCGGGTGTCCCGCGAGCCAGCACCGAGAGATCGACGTCGTCGCCCAGCGGAACCTTCTTGGTGTGAACCTTGAGGATCGCTTCGCGGCCGTTGACATCGGGACGGTCCGACCACCACGCGGCGATCGAAACGGCCGGGGCGCAGCAAGGCGGGATCGAGCACGTCGGGACGGTTGGTCGCGGCGACCAGGATCACGCCTTCGTTCGATTCGAAGCCGTCCATCTCGACCAGCAACTGGTTCAGCGTCTGCTCGCGTTCATCGTGACCGCCGCCGAGACCGGCGCCGCGATGACGGCCGACCGCGTCGATTTCGTCGATGAAGATGATGCAGGGCGCGTTCTTCTTGCCCTGTTCGAACAGGTCGCGAACGCGGCTGGCGCCGACGCCGACGAACATCTCGACGAAGTCCGAACCGGAGATCGAGAAGAACGGAACGTTCGCTTCGCCGGCGATGGCGCGGGCCAGCAGAGTCTTACCGGTACCGGGCGAACCGATCAGCAGCACGCCTTTCGGAATGCGGCCGCCGAGCTTCTGAAACTTCTGCGGCTCGCGCAGGAATTCGATGATTTCCTGCAGTTCTTCCTTCGCTTCTTCCACGCCCGCCACGTCTTTAAACGTGACCTTGCGCTGCTGCGTGGAATGCAGCCGCGCCCGGCTCTTGCCGAAGCTGAGGGCCTTGTTGCCGCCGCTCTGCATCTGGCGCATCATGAAGATCCAGAAGCCGATCAGCAGCAGGAACGGCGACGCGTTCACCAGAATGGAAACCCATGCCGCTGGAATTGCTGTCGTTGAAGGTCATCGCGACCTTCTTGTCGTTCAACATGATCGAAGAGCTTGGGGTAGTTGGCGGGCACGACGGTGTGGAACGCGTCGCGGCCGTTCATGAAGTCGCCCTTCACGTCACTGCCGTTGATGGTCACGTCCTTGACGTTGCCGGCTTCGACCTCGGTCAGAAACTCGCTGAAGTTCAGCGCGCGGTCAGTTCTTGGTGTGCCCTGTTCTTTACGACGGCCCACAAGCAGCACGGCCACGCAGACCAGCACCACCCAGAAAATGATTGTCTTTACGTTTGAATTCACAATACCTCCGCGCTCCGCTTTCCCGACGTGGGTTGTTGGCGGTTCCCTGCGCGTTCCAATTGCATGTCCAACAGGTACTTAGACGGTTGTGCGGCTGCTTTTGATTCTATGCTTTCCCGAACCGCCAGGACGTGCGCGGAATCGGGCTTTGCCGCAAAGCGTTCAGCAGCGCCAAACTGACGCGCCCATACAACCTCTTCGCCCAAAGTAATCACCGGCCAGGAGCGCCGCTCCCATAATGGAATTCGCTGCTCCTGAAACAGTGTTTTGATTTTTTCCGCTTTCGATTTTCCCAAAGGCTGGTAAGAATCGCCTGGACGCCAGTTTCGCAGCACGAGCGAACCCGCGCAGCAATCCCAGTCTAACCAATTCACCTGTCTATTATATACGTGCGTGCCGGTAAGCAGTTCCAATTGTATGGGTTCCACCCGGACCGAAAGAGATCTCTCCGGGATGTCGGTGACGCCAGGCGTCACCAGCGGAGTTTGAAAGTTCCGTTCCAGCCGTGAATCGTAACCCACCGGGGCGAGGCGCAGCCAATCGAAGGAGCGGTAGATGTCGAGGTCCGGAAGCTGAATGCGGCCGCTGCCCTCGGTTGAAAGCATGAGGCTGCGGACCGCTTCGATGTGATGGAATTCAATGCCGCGAAGATGGCTGCGGACCGTTTGAATTCCGCGACGGAGTAAGCGCCTCTGCACGGCGGGCGCGAGCGACACGAAGGTACCCGTTCGGATCAGCGCCGCTTCGCGATCGGGAATCAGATGGGTCAGAGCCAGTTCGTCAATGTGTCGATCCCAGTACTCTTCTTCGCCACGCGCCAGTTCGCTGGTACCCGCCAGAGTGTGGGGGAGCGATGGGTTTAGCTCAAGCAAGAGTGGCATGATCCGGAGTCGAACGCGATTTCGTAAAAATTCTGTCTCGGAATTGGAGCAATCCTCCTGCCATGCCGCGCCGGAGGAGCGGAGCCAGTCCCGAATTTCCTGCCTGCGAAGGCCCAGAAGCGGCCGGATCATGCCCGAATCGGTATTGGGTAGAATTCCCGCGAGCCCGGCCGTACCCGAACCCCGCAGAAAGCGTATCAATACCGTTTCAGCCTGGTCATCGAGGTTGTGACCGGTTGCGACGCTGTCGCAAGATCCAGCGGCGATTTGCTGACCGAAGAAAAGATAACGGGCGCGCCTCGCCTCCTGCTCGAGATTGCCCAGCTGAGAGCGGGGCATCCGATACGAAGGCCGGGAGCGCCAGAGCTGACGCCAACTGCCGGACGAACGCCTCATCGCGGACCGATTCTTCCCCGCGCAGGCGATGGTTTACGTGCAGAACCGCCGCAGCCAGCCCCATTCGATGAAGCACGTGGAGCAGGAAAACGGAATCCGCGCCGCCCGAGACCGCTACGCCGATGCGGCGGCCCCGCGCGAGCATTCCGTTCCGTTCAAGAGCCGCCGCGACGTTCTTTTCGAGCTTATCGGCAGGTTCGAAATGCACCGAGTGCTATCTGAGCGGCGCGGGGCCGGCCGGCGCCTGCGCCGGGCCGAAAAACGCATCGTCGATCTTCACATTGGCCTTTGCGCGAAGGTCGTCAACGGAACGTTTCGCTACATCCGGGCGCAACACCCGTTCGATGTCGGGCTTCACTTCGGCGAGCGGTTTCGATTTGTGTTCCTGCACGACAATGATGTGATAGCCGAACGGGGACTTCACGGGCTCGCTGACTTCGCCAACCTTCAGGGAGAAGGCCGCCTGTTCGAACGGAGGCACCATCATGCCCTTGTGGAACTCGCCTAGATCGCCACCCTGCGCGCCCGAGACGCTGTCGTCCGACTCCGCTTTTGCGAGCGCCGCGAAGTCACCGCCGGCCGACGAGTTTCTTGCGGATATCCTGCGCCTTCGCGAGAGCCTGCGCGTCTTCCAGTTCCGGTTTACCCGGACCGGCAGGCATGGGAGCGCCTTTCACGCGAATCAGAATGTGCTTCGCCTTGACGCTCTCAAAGTCGCTCTGATGCGAATCGTAATACGCCTTGATCTGGGCATCGTCAATCTTCGCGTTTTGCTGCAGGTCTTCGAAGGCCGCCCGCGCCAGCATGTTCTTGCGCTGGAATTCAATCTGTTCCTGAACGTCGGGCTTTTTGTCGAGCTTCAGTTTCTCGGCCTGCTGCGAAAGGACGTCGAGTTGAACCAACTGCTCGGCAAACTGGCGTTTGGAATCGCGGGCCATCACCTGAATGTTAGGCGGAAGCGCGTCTACCAGACGGTTGTACTGAGCAACGGTCAACGACATAGAGCCTACACTGAGAACGACCTGATTCGGGTCCGCGGGGGCTGGAGCAGCCGGGGGAGCCACAGGGTTTGCGAGGGTGCCGGGAACTTTCGGCGCGGTGCTGTTTTGAGCCGACAAAAGAGCCGGCAACGTGGTAAAAGCCAGAATGGCGGTGCAGAATTTCACAGTACTATGGTACCGCAGCTTGTAAATCATCTACAATCAACTAACAGTGTCTTCAGGTCCCTTTTCAGAAACTATACTTGTAGCGGATGATGAGCCGCTGGTGTTAAATCTCGCCGGCACCATCCTTCGCCGTAACGGGTATCGCGTACTGGCTGCTCAGGATGGCGATCAGGCTCTCGAAATTTTTCGCGGTGAGCCGGTCGATCTTGTTTTGACGGATGTCGTGATGCCCTCCATGACCGGTCCGCAATTAATGCACCGGATTAAAGCCGAGAAGGCGGACGTTCGATGTATATTCATGTCCGGCTATTCGGCGGAGCAAATTAAAGAACGCGGCGCAGAGGACCCCGGATGCGATTATCTCCGCAAGCCGTTCACGCCGGATACGCTGCTGAAAAAGGTACGCCAGCAACTCGACCCGGAGTGCTGAGACTTAGGCAGCCGTATTTTCCACCTGGGTTTTAAACCGGCTCACGTCGATCACGGCGCGTTCATGCGTTCCGTCTCCAACGATGGTTTCGCCCATTGTCGCGCGCACACTGAACCGCACTCGCCGCTTCTCGACGCCGGTGAGTTCGGCGCGGAATACTACCGTTGACCCCATGGCCGCCGCGGCACGGTGATACACGTTGACGTGCGTGCCGACCGTGTCCTGCCCTTCTTCGAGCATCGAAAGCACCAAATTGCGGCACGTGCTTTCCATGGCTTGAATCATCCTCGGCGTTGAGAGCACGCGCGGGCCTGCAGGTCCCAGAAAAGTGATAGCGTGATCGTTCCCTACCAGAACGTGTTCTTCCCGAACGGCGCCAATTTCGTAAGCCACTCGCTTAAGCCCTCAGCCCGGCGAGCACGCCGCGCATATACGAGAAAGACTTCTGCATGCCGGGCAGAGGATCGTCGCCATCGATTTCATACTCGAGCGAGCAGACACCCTGGTAGTTCTGCTTCTTGAGTTGCCGGAAGATAGCGGGGATCGGAAGAGATCCGTCGCCGACCGGAACCTGCCCGAAGGCAGGGCCGTTCGTACTCGGGTTTTTCGGATCTTTGAGGTCTTTCATGTGCATTTCAAAGAGCCGCGGCCCGGCTTCGACGATCGATTCGACAATGTCTTTGCCCGCGCGCGCGGTGTGACCGATATCCATGCACAGGCCCATTCTCGCATCCATGTTTTTTACCGCCTCGAGTACGCTTTGCGGAGTGGGGAAATTCTTATCTTCCGGGCCGTGGTTATGAATCGCGATCTTCATGTTGTATTCTTTCGCGAGTTTCTCGACAATGGCCAGATTTTCGTGTCTGGGCGCGACGATCATCATGGGGAACCCGACCGCCTTCGCGTATTCGAAGTGCTTCCGTAGTCCTTCTTCATCCGGTTCCGCAAGCGAAATGTTGCCGCCGCCGATCACCTTCAGGCCGGCTTTGTCGAAAGCCTTTCGTCCAGCGGCCATGCCGGCAGGAGTATCGGTTTGCGGCAGGTGGAATTCTTTGACATCCACATATTCGACGTTTAACTGTTTAACGAGCCTGATGCAGAGATCGCGCTGGAATTCACGGAACGAATACGTCGCCACGCCGAGCTTCAGGTCTCCGGGCGTTTCGGCCGCGGCGAGATGAAATGAGGAATCGAACGCGACGGGCGCCGCGATGGCAGCGGAGCTGAAAAGAAAGTTCCTGCGGTTCATTAACGAAGATCATATCTCTTAAGTGACTGTGGCGCCACGCGGGGTTTGCCGTTAGGGTGTTTGGACCTCCCGTTGCTCTAAATGAATTGAAGCCGTGATTCGCGTGTGCGAAGTCAGATGGACTTCACCAAGGAGATTTACCCATGTCAGGAAAAAATACTGCCGTATTCGGGATTTACCCCCATCGCGCTGCCGCCGAAGAATGCGTTGACGCACTTCGCCGCGCCGGATTCCGGAACACGGACATCTCTGCTCTGTTTCCGGATAACGCCGGAACGAAAGATTTTGCTCACGAAAAAAACACCAAAGCTCCTGAAGGAGCCACAACCGGCGCCGCGTCCGGCGCAGTGATGGGCGGAGTGCTCGGGTGGCTGGTAGGGATTGGGGCGCTGGCGATCCCAGGCATTGGACCTTTTATTGCCGCAGGGCCGATTGTTGCCGCACTTGCAGGCGCGGGCGCGATCGGGATGGCCGGGGGAATTGTGGGCGCATTGGTCGGCCTTGGCATTCCGGAATACGAGGCCAAGCGCTATGAAGGGCGCGTGAAACATGGCGGCATCCTGCTTTCCGTGCATTGCGACAGCAGCGACTGGGTCAAACGCGCCGAGGATGTGCTGAAGCACACGGGCGCTGAAGACATATCTTCCAGCAGCGAAGCCGCGGCGGATTTCGCCACTTCCGACAAACCGCTGCCGCGTTCACGCAGCACGATCGTCGAAGATACGATCGAGCCGACAGCAACCGTCGAAACGGTAGACCATGTTCATACGGCGGGAAGCGGCGGCAGCAACTACGAAGTCTGATTCCGCTGACATTCAGGTTCAGAGAATATACTCGTCGCAAGGAGCAATCCATGCGACGAGTTTTGTTTTTATGCCTGCTTGCGTTGGCCATGCAAGGGCCATACGCTTTCTCTCAGCAGACTGGGCCGTATAAGGTTCTCAGGACGGTCAAGGTCGGGGGCGACGGCGGGTTCGATTATGTCTACGCCGATTCCGAAGGCCGGCGCCTCTATATCCCGCGGACCGGGGCCACTCCGCGTATTAGTGTCTACGACCTCGATACGCTGCAACCGGTGGGAGAAATTCCCAATGTAAATGCGCGCGGCGCCGCTACGGACCCTGTGTCGCATCGCGGGTTCGTGAGCAGCAAACCAGTCGTCATGTTCGATAGCACCAAGCTGACCCCCGCAGGGCGGCCCATCGATGTCGATGGCCAGCCAGACGGGATTCTTGTGGATGCTTTCAGCCAGCGCGTATTTGTTTTCAGTCATCGCGCCCCGAACGTCACAGTGCTCGATTCACGCGACGGACAACTGGTGGGAACTCTCGACCTGGGCGGCGCGCCGGAGCAGGCGGTGGCGGACGGCAAGGGTCACGTCTATGTCGATATCGAAGATAAGGACAATATTGCGGCGATCGATGTCGCGCGAATGAAGGTCACGGCGCATTACGAGCTTGGCGGCAAAGGCGGAGGTCCGGGCGGACTTGCGATGGATACGAAGAATCGCATTCTGTTTGCGGCTTGCCATGACCCGGCGACGATGGTGATCCTCAACGCCGATTCGGGCAAGATTCTCGCAACGCTGCCGATCGGCACAGGCGTGGATGGCGCCGGGTTCAACCCGAACACGATGGAAGCTTTTAGTTCACAGGGAGACGGCACGCTCACCGTGATCAAAGAAAACGGCCCGACCGGCTTTGCGGTTGCGCAGACCGTGCAAACGATGCGGGGCGCGAAAACGATGACGATAGATACGAAGACGAATCACGTGCTGCTGATTGCGGCTGAGTTCGGCCCTGCGCCGCCGCCGCCTGCCGGAGGGGGACGGGGTCCACGTCCTCCCATGCTGCCCGATTCGTTCACAATCATTGAGGTCGGGAAGTAGCGTATGGGCACCGTTAGCCAGTTTGGCCCGCCGGTCCCGGAGTTGCCGGTGGCCGATGTAGAACGCGCACAACAGCACTACAGAGATGCGCTCGGTTTTGAGATCGGATGGCTGTATCCGGATAAAGGGATCGGCGCCGCGTCGCGCGGTGACTTCCCGATTTTCTTTCGCAGAAGGACGCCGCCGTTCGAACCGGCCGTACACTGGATGTTCGCGGAAGATCTCGACGCCACCTATGCGGAGCTGCGCGCTTCCGGCGCAAACATTATTGAGCCACTCGAAACAAAGCCCTGGGGCTTACGGCAATTCACGGTAGCCGACGCCGACGGCAATATCTTCTACTTCCATCACGATTAAGCGGCAACCCTGGCGAGGTGCAGGGCGACGATGCCGAAAGTGAGGTACTGCCACTCAACCCGGTCGAACCCTGCGTCCAGCATCATGGAGGCGAGTTCCCCGGGTTCAGGGAATTTGCGCACCGATTCGGGCAGATAGCGATAAGCCTCGGGCGCGCCTGAAATGACGCCACCGATGACGGGCAATACCTGACGCGAATACCAGTTGTACACACCGCGAAACGCCTTGTTTGGAGGCTGGCTGAATTCGAGAATCGCTACTGCCCCGCCCTTCCGGATGACCCGACGCAGTTCGGTCAAACCTCCGCGATAATTTGCCAGATTGCGAAACCCGAACGCCATTGTAATGAGATCGAGGCTGGCGTCGGCTACAGGCAGCATGAGCGCATCCGCTTCCAGCAGAACCGACTTCAACCCGCCGGTGCGAAGCTTCGTACTCGCTCCGGTCAACATCGGATGGCAGAAATCGCTGCCAATCAGGCGGCGGCCAGCCTCGCGTTCAAGGGCGATCAGAAGGTCGCCCGTACCGCACGCAAGGTCCATGACGCGGGCGTCGGGGCGCATAAGAATATCGCGGACTTTAGCCACGGTATGCGAACGCCAGTGCCGATCTATGTTCGCCGACAACAGATGGTTTGCAAGATCGTAGCGATGCGCGACGCGGCCGAACATGGAGCGCACCCATCGGGACGCTTCCTGCTCGGACTGCGCGCCTTCCGGAGTGGTCCCCGCCACGCTCATGCGAGCGCCCGCTCAATGGCAGCGGTGACGTTGTGCGGCGGCACATCCGCTCGAACGACAACTTCGCCAATGCGAACGGGCAGCACGAAGTGAATGCGGGCCTGAATGGTTTTTTTGTCTCTGATGAGACGCTGTTGGAGAGCCTCGGCGCGGATTCCCTCTACTGTCGGCACCGGCCCGTAACGCTCGAGTACATCAAGAATCTGCCGGCCACCGCGGTCGCCGAGCATGCCGAGATCGAGTGCCAGATACGTGGCCGCGCGCATGCCCCAGGAAACGGCTTCTCCGTGCAGAAAGCGCTTGTACCGGGTCTCGGCTTCGAGTGCGTGTCCGAAGGTGTGACCGAAGTTCAGGATCTTCCTGAGGCCGTGCTCCCGTTCATCGGCTGATACGACTTCCGCCTTGATGCGAACGGATTCGGCGATGATTTCGTCAACGAGGGTGTGGTCCTGGAGTAGTACGTCTTCAGATTTCGTGTCGAGCAGGCGGAACAAAGGCTCACTCGCGATCACACCTGTCTTAATGATTTCGTAGAGGCCAGCCCGATATTCGCGATGCGGCAGGGTGGCGAGCACCGCGGGATCGACAATCACGGCCAGTGGCTGATGAAACGCGCCTACCAGATTCTTTCCCGCGACGAGATTCGCTCCGGTCTTCCCGCCCACCGCCGCGTCCACCTGCGCCAGAAGCGTAGTCGGGATCTGGATTACGGGA
Source organism: Terriglobia bacterium (assembly GCA_963840735.1). Lineage (GTDB taxonomy): Bacteria > Acidobacteriota > Terriglobia > Bryobacterales > Bryobacteraceae > BOG-234. The sequence goes on along the minus strand of CAWIZX010000008.1, from coordinate 62,230 downwards.
ATGCCGCGCATGAAGATTGCGGCGAGAAAGCCCGCGAGATCGGTGACGATGCCCCCGCCGAACGCGATCACGATACTCGAGCGATCGGCGCCCCTCTCCGCCATTTGTTCCGCCAGAGTCTCTACATGCGACATGCGCTTGTGGTCTTCGCCGCCGATAAAGAAAAGCACTTCGTGGTGGTGTGCTTCGAGCGCGCGCTGAACCCGATGTCCATGGAGTTCCCACACATCACGGGTCGATATGACGAAGACTTTGCCGACTGAGGGCGGAAGAAAGCCGGCCAGACCGGCGATTCCGCCTCTCTCGACCAGCACCGGATACCGGTGCGGCGGCGTCGAGACTTCAAACTGAGGCATCTACTCTGATTGTGTCATTTCACTTGCCGTGGAAAGCTTTGACTTCGGCGAGCAGCACCCGGGCTTCCTTGCCCCTGTGGGCCGCCTTCAGGGCCTGTGCGTACCGCTCGATCAGTTCCGCCTTGAAATCCTGCAGATCCGGGGCAGCCGAGCTCACCAGCGGCAGCGCTTTCTCGTATGCGGCACAGGCCTCGCCGTAGTGACCTTCGCGCTGCTCGATCGAGCCGCGATTGGCGAGCAGAGACGCAACTACTGTGGAAGCATCGCCGAAGCGCGCCCGCATAATATTCTCGGCGCGATCGAGATAGGTCCGGGATAAATCCTGACTATCGAGTTGAGAAGCAGCATCGGCGAGCATCTCCAGCAACGTCGCGACCTGTGGGTGCCGATCGCCCAGCAGACGCTCGTCGATTTCGAGAGCGCGAAGCAGCGCTTCCTGGGCGAGGGCCGGCTTGCCATCTGCCAGATACAACTGCGCCAGGCAACTGAGTGTAGTGCCGGTCTGATGACTCTCCGGCTCGCTCATTTGTTCGAACAACGCAAGCGATTGCCGGAGCAACGGCTCAGCCCGGGCCATACTGGCGCGCGCCAGCCATGCCTGCCCTTCACCGCGCAGCGCAACTCCTTCATACGAGATATCGTGGTGTTCGCGGCTGAGTGCAAGCGCACGATCCCACATGTCGGGATCGCGGTTTAGATCTCCCAGCCCTGCTTCGGATTCGAACCGGCTGCGCCAGGAGATTCCGTTCAGTTGAAGTGTCTGCTCAAACAGTTCTTTCGACTCGCGGCCGCGGCCCTCTTCCCTCAATATGTCGGCCAGACTGTTCATCACCGCCGCGCGTGTTTCATCTACGGAATCCGGCAGCAGCAAGCCTTCACGCAACACCTGCTCGGCTTGCGTATAGTAGCCCAGAAACCGATAGACCAAAGCGAGGTCGGCTGATGTGACGGCGCTCTTCTGCGTTTGCCACGACCGCTCGAGCCACTGCTTCGCCTCCTGTTGACGGCCTGCCCGATGCAGCACGCCGCCGGCGTTTGCGGCCGAAATGGCTCGCTCGTGAGGCGATTCTGCCTGGCTCCAGTTCTTCTCGAATGTATCGGCAGCAGCGGCGAAGTCGTGCCGTTCGACCGCCGCTAGACCGGCCTTGTTGTTCGTTTCCCAATCTGCCGCGCCGGCCAGAGACACGGATAGCGCAAGCGCCGCAAGAGTGCGCATGTGATTCAAACTCCTCCAGATTTTTTGTTATGCGGTGGATACCCGATCGCGCAGCGAGGCGAGCAGGATTTCAGGGAACAGGGAGCTGTGGAAGCTGGAAGCCGATCAGTCTAAGAGCGATCGCGCTCGTCCATAAGCTCGATTTCAGTGTCTCATGTTGAGCTTTATTTGCGTGCAAGTGAACCAACCGATAGATTCTTTCTATACGGCTATAACCATGGACTCTCCGATGGGCACTTACTGCGAACAACCCGTAAACAGGGCACTGGCCCGCTGGGTAGAGTGCATCTGGCACATCGAGTCGCGCGAGCGAATCGACAACGTGCCTGTACGCCCCGACGGCTGCATCGACCTCATTTACTCCCCTCATGACGGATTGCTGATTGTCGGCAGCATGACCGCGGAGAAGCGGTGCAATATTCCCGGCCATTCGTTCGTTGCCGGCGTTCGGTTCAGGCCGGGAATGGCGCGTACGATTCTAAGAGTCCCGTGCGACGAATTAACCGATCGAACGGTCTCACTTGAAGGAGAACTCAGACGCAGGCTCGAGGATTGCGGCACGGCCTCGGCCGCGGCGCAGATGCTCTATTCGTCCATCGTTCCGCCCGGAGATGGGCTAACCCCGGTACAGCGCGCGATCGAACGGTTGACACTCACGCGCGGCATAGCGGGCCTTGACAGCCTGGCGGACCTGGCAAACCTGAGCTCACGGCAGTTCCGAAGGCGCTGCCTCGAAGAGACGGGACTTACTCCAAAACATCTCAGCCGTATCCTTCGTTTTCGTCATGCACTTGAGCTTGGGGGGGACGCAGTATCGAGTGGGCTCAGATCGCGGTTGCGGCGGGCTACTTCGATCAGGCGCATCTCATTCGGGATTTCCGTGAATTCACAGGGCATTCTCCCGTGTCCGTTTTTTCCAAGCGCGAACCCGGTGCGTTCTTTTAGGATGGGGACACTATGAAAATTACTTCCGTTCTGATCGTCGATGAAATCGAAACGTCGATGCCCTTCTGGGTTGAGCGCATGGGCTTCGAGAAGATTGCTGAGGTGCCGGATGGCGATCGGCTCGGCTTTCTGATGCTGGCCCGCGGGGGCTCGGAGCTGATGCTCCAAACAGTCGAGAGCGTGCGCAAGGACGAGCCGAAGTTCGTCCCGTCCGGCGCCCGCACGGTATCCCTCTTTATCGAGGTAGATGATTTCGAAGACACTGTGCGGCGGCTTGAAGGCTATCCGCTTGCGATGGCCGAACGCACGACGTTTTATGGAATGAAGGAAGTCGGGGTATTCGATCCGGCGGGGAATATTGTCGTATTCGGTATTCGGGTTTAGTGCGTTGCCGCGAGGGTTAGCCCGTCGCCATAGTTAGCAAACCCAGGAATGGTCACCGGCAGTTTGCCTGTGATGGGAATCTCTCCGAACAGTGCCTTCACGACCGAGACCTCGCTTGGAGCAACCGTGCTGTAGGTCGTCATGTAGGCTGCGACATCGGGAAAACTCCGAAGCAGATAGGGATTGCCCAAGGCTACAAGAGTGACCGGCTTCTTCGAAGCGATCAGGTTCTGCACCATCTGCGGGAAGCCACCGCCCAGTGCGACGGTGCCGCGATTCGCCGCAACGGATGCAAATGCCGCGACTACGATCTGGTCCGATGCGGAGGCACGCGTGACTGCGGCCTGCAGATCGGCATCCGACATTGAAGAATCGAGCTGAATGACGACCGCGTTCTGAACCGCGGCGCCGAACCTCCTGCGCGAAGGTCTGGCCTTCGACCGACATGCGCCCCTCCGCCAACAGCACGAACGCGGTGGACGTGGCGGATTTCAACGGCACCAGGCCCGTGCTGATTCCGCACCAGAGTCACCGACTTGTCGCTGATCGATTGCGCGGCGGCGTTGCTCTCCGGGGAATTCACCACTGCATGGATGTTCTCGAGATCCACGGTCTTTTTGACCGCGAGCCCGATGCGCGCCTTTGCGTTGAGCAGCCGCATCACGCTCTCGTCGACGCGTTTCTGCGTGATTCGCCCCGACCTGATTGCGGCCATGACGGCGTTGATGGCGGCTTCCGGATCGGTAGGCATAAGCAGCACATCCGCGCCCGCTTCGAGTGCGCGCACCGAGGCTTCCCCGACGGTAAAACCCTGGGCAATGCCGCCCATCTCGAGAGCGTCCGTGACAATGATTCCCTTAAACCCAAGCTCTCCGCGCAAAAGTCCGGTCAGAATCTTCGGAGACAAGGTTGCGGGCAGAGTGGGTGCATCGAGCGCGGGCACAGCAATGTGGGCGGACATAATCGAATCGACGCCGCTCTGAATGGCGGCACGGAAAGGCGCAAACTCAATCTGTTCGAGGCGCGCCAGATCGCCGGTGATGCTTGCAAGATTGATGTGCGTATCGGTGGCGGTGTCCCCGTGTCCCGGGAAATGTTTGGCAGTGACCAGGACGCGGGCGTCGGGTACGGAATGGGCGCCTTCGATGAAGGCCGACACGAACGACGACACGTCTTTGGGGTCCTCCCCATAGGACCGGATATTGATGATCGGATTATCGGGGTTATTGTTGACGTCGGCATCGGGAAAGAACAACCACTGAACCCCGATGGCTCTCGACTCGCGCGCGGTAATCTCTCCTTCAAGCCGGGCTTCATTGGGATCTCGCGAGGCCGCAAACGCCATGGCGTGCGGAAAAACCGTTGGTATCGTCAACGCGCATGGAAGCACCGCGTTCGAAGTCGCCCGCCACAATCAACGGCACCTTCGCGAGCTTCTGCATGCGGTTCAGAAAGCCGGCAACTTCCAGGGGGTCGGCCTTCGAACTGACACGCCCGTTGGCGACGTTGATCAGGATCAGTCCGCCAACATGCTCCTGCCCCACCAGATGCATGAACTTTCTGTATTCGCGGGAGCGAGTGTTCAGCGGGTGTCCGCTGAACTGAATGACGATCAGTTGAGCCACCCTCTCGCGTGGCGTGAGCGACTTCATCCAGCGAAGCGAAGCGGCCTGATCGGCGCCTGATGTCTTTGACGTTTTCAGGGGCTTTATCGGGGCAGCGGCGGTATGTTTGGTTGCTGCCGGGAGAACGGGAACGATGCCGGTCAGCAACAACAGAGCGGCTCTAACGATGCGCACTCTAAGAGTGTACAGACTGTAAACCGGAACTCAGACGACGCGCGTGGATTTGCGCGCAGTGGGCCGCTGCGGACTTGGCGGTTTGCGCCGCGGCGTATCGTTCAGCAGCTTCTTGACAGCGCGGACCAGTTCCTGCACTTCCATGTTGCTCTTGCATCATCACTTCGTCCGCGCCTGTGCTCTCTTCAGTCATGCCAAGGCAACTCGACGAAGCCCGAGAGCAGGACGATGCGCGCGGGTGACTCCGATGCGCGTATCAGGCGAATCAATTCCATTCCATCCATGCCGCCCATGCGGAAATCCGTCACCACGATATCGAACGGACTCGCCTGAAAGATTTCCCAGCCCTCTTCGCCGCTCATCGCCGTCTCGACCGCGTAACCGTGTTCTTCGCAGAATCATCCTGCGTGCGGCAAGTCCATGACGGTTGTCATCGACAAGCAATATCCTGGCAGGCGCGAGCGGCATCGGTTTTCATTGGGGGACCGAACGAAGTTAACAGAGCTGTCATCGGACTGTCAATGGTCCCGCATCCGGCTGAAAGAACGGGAAATTCAGTGCTTGACTTCCGGAATCGCGGAACTACCGCGGCGACTGCGGACAAATGCGCAGCGCGTTGCTATTCCACGGGCCGCGGCGCAGTGTAGCCTGGCTTTGCGATGACGCTGTACTTGATCGGCTTGTGCTTCTCATCGGTAACGCGCAACGGCTCGTTCGTAGCCGGATCTACCAATTGCACAGTGATCTTCCTGAACTTGCCGTCCTTTGCCTGGTTGGTGGGCGAGTAACCGAGCGAGTACTGATTGCGCATAGCCTGGTTGATCGCAGCAAAGGCATTCGGCATCTCAGCCATAAAGCGCGGGAAGAACGCCTGGCCGCCCGTTTCTTTCGCAAACGTCCTCAGTTCGTTGTCGCCCTGCAGGAACGTCGATTTCGCTGTAGCCGCCCATGGCGCCCCGCGCGGACGCCATCTGCCGTGCCAACTGGAGGATTCCGATTGAATAAACCGGGACGCCTGATTCCTGCAGGCTCTTGCGCGTCTTGTCGTAGGTCAGCTTGCTGAATGTGTCGATGCCCGAGGTTATCGAGCACGATGGCCTTGCGGCCTTCGATCTTCGACATGCGGTCCGCCGTGTCCGCCAGCGCGTCAAACATGTTGCTCTCCGAGAATCCGGGGATCCTGCAGGCGCAGACATCGCTTCCGAAATCTTCGCACGGTCGTTGGTGAAATCGGCCAGGATTTCCGTTCGCAAGTCGTAGGCGATGATTGCGATGTAATCGTCAGGGCGCAGCGTCTGGGTGAAGCCGTAAGACGCCTGCAGCGTTTCATACCACCCCTGGCTCCAGTACGACTGATACCGATTGCTGAACTCGACCACCAGAGCTACTGTCATGGGTGCCTGACCTACCGAGTACTGCGTGATCGTTTGCGGAACGTTGTCTTCAAGGATGCGGAAGTTGCCGCGCGGGATCTTGGGAATCGGATTGCCCTTGTTGTCGAGCACCGCCACATCCACTGTGACCAGACTGGTATCGGCCTTGAAGTTTACATCGCCTTCCGCCTGATCGATTTTGTTTTTGGGCGTCAGCTTCGAGGGAATTTTCGACTGAGTGGAATCGGTGTCATCGGCAGGCGCGCTGCCCGGCTTCTTTCTGGGACGCGCGACCGTTTCGCTCCCCTGCGACCCCGGAGCCGCCTGAGGGAGCGCGTCCGCAAAGAGGCAAAGGCCGAGGGCAGAAGCAACGATCCAGGTTTTCATATGTACAGTTCCAGCTTTGATGATACTGAAATGACGCCGCGCCCACGGTCGGGGTTTCCCGGCCTAATTGACCCACGGGCCGCGCCCGGAGTCGTGCTTCTTCATATAAACCTGGAACTTCTTCTTTGCGCGCTGAAGCTTATATTCCTTCCAGCGCCGGCCGAGATCGAAGCTGAAGCCGGGGCCGGCTACCGCCTTCCGCCGCTTCGCTCCCAACTGCGTCCTGATATACAGGAAGCCGAAAATCATCCCGCCGAGGTGGGCCAGGTTGCTGACAGTGCTGCCGCGCTGGAACGAAAAGACAAACGCGATCCCGCCGAAAATCATGACCATATATTTGGCCTTAATCGGGAAAAGAAAGGCGATCAGGATCTCCTGCTCAGGAAACAGCATCCCGAACGCCAGCAGCAGGCCGTAAATCGCGCCGGAGGCGCCCAGCACCGCGACTCCGGGGTTGCCCCACAACATGTTCGCAACCACGACGCACAAAGCCGGCGCCGATTCCGCACAGGAAATAATACTGCAGGAACCGCTTTGTTCCCCACGTCTCTTCAATGGGCGCGCCGAACATCCAGAGCGCGAGCATATTAAACAGAATGTGGCCGGGGCCGCCCAGGCTATGCAGAAAGAGGTAAGTGACCGGCTGCCAGATCGCGCCGTGAAGCACCTCGACGGGTACCAGCTTCAGGAACCCGAGAATCTCGTCGCCCCTGAAGAACGAGCCGAAGAAATAAATCAGATAAACAGCGACGTTGGCGAGGATCAGCCATTTCACGCCGCTGCGGAAATGACCAGTAAAACATTGAACTGCGGCTCCGATACCGCGTGTCGTAGCGCATAGGGGGAACCGTGGAATTCCGCGTCGGCGAAGTCTACGTTGAGGATACCAGAAGCAAAAATGAATCAGACGTTGGCTGCCACGCTGCGCGTGTCCGGAACGTCGCGGGCACTCTGCTGCTCAGCTTCGTCCGCAGCCGACTCACGCGCGCGGTTCGCATAGCGTGTAAGGCGCCAGCAGCCATATTGCGTGATAACGGCGGACCCGATCCAGACCTGCCAGTGCGAAAGAAAGCCGTCAGTGACAATGAAGTCGCCCGCCAGGCCCACGTCTTCGGACAAACGCCACATACCGAGGGAGCAGAGGCAAATCGAGACCAGCGTCAGCATGCTCCCGCCGAGCATTGCAATCCTGCTGTTCTTCCCCTGACGGCGTGTCACAACGGGACCACGGCCGAAGCGAATCTTCACCACCATAAATGCAGTTCTGATACCCACTATACTCTGCTTCACACTCCACCTCCTCACTTTTGATACATCGTGCGATAACTTGGTTGTTCGTTTCCGGCACTCTACCGGGAAACGCGGACAAAGAAGATGAAAAAGCTCAGAACTGTGGTTTTCGGAACAGGATTTATGGGGCGCGTGCATACCGAAGGTGTGCGGCGGCTCGGCAACGTGGAAGTCGTCGGGATCGCGGCTTCTTCGGGCGCGAAGGCGCGGCAGTTTGCGGACGAGCTCGGCGTGGAAAAGGCGACCGGCGACTATCGCGAACTGCTTGCCGACCCCTCAATCGACGCGGTGCATGTCTGCACCCCGAACGCGCTGCACTTCCCTATGGCCAAGGCGGCACTCGAAGCAGGCAAAGCCGTGCTGTGTGAAAAACCGCTGGCGATGTCTTCCGACCAGGCCGCCGAAATGGTGCGGCTCGCGAAAGAGCGGAACCTGCCCAACTGTACTTTTCACAATCTGCGGTATTATCCGCAGGTCCAGAACATGCGCCGGATGCGCGAAGCGGGCGAACTGGGGGATATCTACGCTGTCCAGGGAACGTATTCGCAGGACTGGCTGCATGTACGACACGGATTACAACTGGCGCATCGAGCGCGAGGCGAACGGACCGTCCCGCGCGTTCGCCGATATCGGCACGCACTGGTGCGACATGGTGGAACACGTGACGGGCCTGCGCATCACCTCAGTCTGCGCCGACCTGCAGACGTTCCATACGAAGCGAAAAAAGCCGAAGGGCTCCGTCGAAACTTTTTCCGGCAAGACTCTGCAGCCAACCGATTACGAAGAAGTTCCGATCGACACCGAGGATTTCGGGTCCGTGATTTTGCGCCTCGGAGAACGAACGCGCGGAGCCATGACGGTCAGCCAGATTTCGGCGGGACGCAAGAACCGTTTGTTCATGGAAATTTACGGGACCAAAGGGTCTGCCGCCTGGAATCAGGAACAGCCGGACGAACTTTGGCTCGGTCAGCGCAATTCGCCGAATCTGCTCGTGGTGAAGGACCCGTCTCTTTTGAGTGAAAAAGCGCGCAGCTATGCCGACCTGCCCGGCGGCCACAGCGAAGGCTACGACGACACGTTCAAGCAGGTGTTCCGCCGCTTCTATGCCAAAGTCGCGGACCCGAATGCACCCGTTGAATACCCGACGTTTGAAGACGGTTTGCGCCAGCTCAGAATTCTTGAAACGGTTCTCGAAAGCTCCGCGCAACATGCATGGCGCGACGTGAAGTAAACAATTGAGAAATAGAGCGTTTGTCCTGGCGCGAAACCGGAGTACGCTTTGCAGCGACGCGCGGTCTCTCCCGCGGGTTTAGAGGACAATGATCGACGGCCAAAGCAGCCGTAACGAGTAAATCCGGAACTCCCAAGCATAAAGCGCCGGAGAAAAAAGCCGCTGCCCGAAGTTAAGATCCGCGACCGTTAACACGGCTGGGGACAGGCGATCGGCTTGTCCCCTTTGCCATGCTATCTCCGATTCAGCCCCGAAAAAATCGCTTCGTAATTGCCGTTCTTTTCAGCAAATCGCAGCGGACGCACCCTTCCCACTAAAATCTCCCCTGAATCCGCCGCCGTTTCCAGCAACTGCATCGTCTCGGAGATAAAATCCGCGAGCGGCATCGCATTTGGATCCGAAGCCTGATGCGGGCCCATGAGTTCCGTCTGGACATAGGGCGGGGCAAGTTCCAGGACCTCCACTCCCGTATCGCGCAACTGTAACCTGAGCGATTGAGTCCACGAATGCAGTGCGGCCTTGGTCGCCGAGTAAGTCGGTGTCATTGCCATTGGCACAAACGCCAGACCGGATGTTACGTTCACAACTGTGGCGTTTGCCTGCGCCCGCAAGAGCGGCAGCAAAGCCAGGGTCAGACGAATCGGCCCGAGCAGGTTAATCGCAATCGTCTGCTCCGCAGCCTGAACACCGCCGCCCGCTTTCAGGTCTTCCGTTTTCATGATGCCCGCGTTGTTGATCAGTACGTTCAGCGCAGGATAGGCGGCCTTCACCTCATCCGCGAACCGTTCTAAATCCGCAGCATTCTCCACATCGAGAACGATGGACCGCATGCCGGGATTTGCGGCCATGACGTCGTCAAGAGCCGCTTTTCGCCGCCCCGCGATAATGACCCGATTGCCGCGCGCGTGCAGTTGTTCGGCCAGCGCGCGGCCAATGCCCGACCCGCCGCCCGTAATCAGAATCGTGTTTCCGGTAATTCGCATGTTCTTCACTCCGTTATCAAGCGTCCCATGCCGTCCGCCGAGTTGCGCCGGGCATACACTAGTGCGAGTGAAGATCCTTGTAGTGTCTGCTCTGGCCGCCTGCGGCCTCTCGCCATTCGCCGTGGCTCAGGAGGCCAAGCCCTTCCTCGGCCGCTGGGATATGACGGTCACGCCGGCTACCGGCGAGCCTTATGCACAATGGATGGAACTGACCGACACTGCAGGCAGGATCGGAGGACGCATCCAGCCACGCGGCGGCGCGTGGCGTCCGATCGGCGGCGCGGCCTTCGAATCGGGCAAGCTCGTCGTCGCGGTTACAGCCGCCGGACGCGGCCCCGCTACAAGCTGGGAGCTCACGTCGGTCTCGCCCGATAAGCTCACCGGAATCGAGAAACACGGCGATGATGCCGGCCCTTCACTGGTGGGCCTGCGCGCACCCGAACTCAATCGCCCCATGCCTAAGCAATGGTCGAAGCCGCAGGCGCTGTTCAACGGCAAAGATCTGACCGGCTGGGAACCGATCGGCAACGTTAGCAACAACAAATGGATCGCACGGGATGGAGAACTCGTCAACGATAATCCCGAAGTCCCCGGCCAGCGGAATCCCGGCGCTGCGAACATCAAGACCACCGCAAAGTTTCAGGATTTCAAGCTGCATATCGAAGTCAATTGTCCGGAAGGCGGCAACAGCGGGATTTATCTGCGCGGCCGCTACGAAGTTCAGGTGGGTACAGAAGGCGGCACCCAGCCGACCCACGAAATGGGCGCGATCTATAGCTACTATCCGCCGCCAGCAGGCGCGGAAAACGCCCTGGGCAAGTGGACCGCCTTCGATATCACGTTTGTCGGGCGCCACGTGACCGTTCTGCGCGATGGCAAGATGTACCACGACAATGTTGAAATCCCTGGCCCGACAGGCGGCGCACTCGACAGCAATGAAGCCGAGCCCGGTCCGTTCTTCCTGCAGGGCGATCACCACGGCGTCATCCGGTATCGCAACATCACGGTGTCCGTGCCAAAAAAGTGAGATGTGCTCAGTTTTTGAAGCGGGCCGTTACCCTTCAGGATCGTAATTGAGATTCTGGCCGAGCCAGCGCTCAATCTCGGCCACACTCATGCCCTTGCGTGCGGCATAGTCCTCAACCTGATCACGGCCGATCTTGCCGAGGCTGAAATATCGCGACTCCGGGTGCGCGAAATAGAGGCCGCTGACGCTCGAGCCCGGCCACATGGCGAACGACTCCGTAATGCGCATCCCCGTGTTCGCCTCGACATCGAGAAGAGACCATAGCGGGCCCTTCTCGGTGTGGTCCGGGCACGCCGGATATCCGGCTGCCGGTCTGATTCCCCGGTACTTCTCCTGGATCAGGTCTGCCTTAGTCAGGCCTTCGCCACACCCGTAGCCCCATTCCTGCCGGACGCGTTGGTGCAGGCATTCGGCAAAAGCCTCCGCCAGGCGATCGGCCAGAGCTTCGGCCATGATGGCGTTATAGTCATCGTTCTCAGCGCGAAAACGGTCGCAGAGTTCCTTCAGGCCGATGCCGCTCGTGACCGCGAACGCGCCCAGGTGATCCTGCAAACCCGTCTCGTTGGGCGCTATAAAATCCGCCAAAGACCTGCAGGGTTCGCTGCCTTCGCGGTTCGCCTGCTGCCGCAGAAAATGGAATCGCCCGAGCACCGCCGCGCGGCCACCGTCGGTATAAAGCTCGACGTCGTCGCCCACCGCGTTTGAGGGGAACAAACCGTAGACACCCCGCGCCGTGATCAGCTTTTTCGCGATGATTGTGTCGAGCAGGGCGTTGGCTTCGGTGAAGATCTGCCGGGCCTGAGTTCCTTGGGTCTCGTGATCGAGGATGCGCGGGTAAACGCCCTTCAGTCCCCATGTGTGAAACAGCGGAGACCAGTCGATAAAGTCCCGCAGCGTCTCGAGCGGGAAATCTTCAAGCACCCTGACACCGGTGAACGCGGGGACAGGAATATCTTCCTCGCGCCACACGATCGGGGTTCGCCGCGACCGCGCCGTCTCGATCGGAACCACTGGCTGACGCGGAGTTGCGTGCGCCTTGCGAAGCGCCTCGTAATCGGCTCTGTGCCGGGTTACAAACGCCGCTTTGCCGTCATCGCTCAGCAGGCTCGTGGTGACGGGAACCGCCCGGCTCGCATCCAGAACATGCACTACGGGCTCGCTATAGTGCGGCGCAATTTTGACCGCTGTGTGGGCGCGGCTGGTAGTGGCTCCGCCGATCAGCAGCGGCAATTTGAACCCCTGCCGCTCCATTTCGCGCGCCACGTGAACCATCTCGTCGAGCGATGGCGTGATCAAGCCGCTCAGCCCTATGAGGTCGGCCTTTTCCGTTCTGGCGCGCTCGAGAATCTTCTCGGACGACACCATCACGCCCAAATCGATGACTTCATAGTTATTGCAGGCGAGCACCACCCCGACAATATTTTTCCCGATGTCGTGAACGTCGCCCTTGACGGTCGCGAGCACAATCTTTCCCTGCGCCTTCACCGCGTGCCCGGCGGCGACCATCTCGGCCTTCTCGGCTTCCATGAACGGCGTCAGATGCGCTACGGCTTTTTTCATGACGCGCGCCGATTTCACGACCTGGGGCAGAAACATCTTGCCCGCGCCGAACAGATCGCCTACCACGCTCATGCCGGCCATTAGCGGGCCTTCAATCACCAGCAGAGGACGGCCGAGCTTCACGCGCGCCTCCTCTGCATCCGCCTCAATATAGGTGTCAATGCCCTTGACGAGCGCGTGCGAAAGACGTTCCTCAACCGTGCCGTTGCGCCATTCTTCCGCTTTCTTTTCGCTGATTGCGGCGCCGCCTGCGCCCTTCAGCTTCTCGCCATGGTCGACCAGGCGCTCCGTGGCATCGGGACGCCGGTTCAGCAGCACATCCTCGACGAGTACCTTCAGTTCCGGCTCAATTTCCTCGTAAACTTCGAGCATGCCGGCGTTCACGATCCCCATATCCATACCCGCGTCGATTGCGTGGTAAAGAAAGGCCGAGTGCATGGCTTCGCGCACCTTGTTATTGCCCCGGAAGCTGAATGAAATATTCGAAACTCCGCCGCTTACTTTTGCGTGCGGCAGGTTTTCTTTAATCCAGCGAGTGGCGCGAATGAAATCGACGGCGTAATTGTTGTGTTCCTCCATGCCCGTCGCGACAGTCAGAATGTTCGGGTCGAAGATGATGTCTTCAGGCGGGAACCCAACCTCATCCACAAGAATTCTGTAAGCTCTCTCGCAGATCCTGATCTTTTCTTCGTAAGTCGCCGCCTGCCCCTGCTCGTCGAAGGCCATCACAACCGCTGCCGCGCCATATTTCAGCACCGCCGCCGCGTTCTGCCGAAACTTTTCCTCGCCTTCTTTGAGGGAGATCGAGTTCACGATTCCCTTCCCCTGGAGACATTTCAGCCCCGCTTCGATCACCTCCCATTTCGAGGAATCCACCATGAAGGGAACCTTCGCGACCTCCGGTTCGCTTCCAAGCAACTGAAGGTAGCGCGTCATGGCGGACACGCCGTCAATCATCCCCTCATCCATGCAGATGTCGATGACGTTCGCGCCATTTTCCACCTGCTGACGGGCCACGCTGACAGCTTCTTCGTACTTGCCTTCTTTGACCAGCTTTGCGAACTTCGGCGAACCGGCCACATTCGTCCGCTCGCCAATCATGATGTAAACCCCGGGCTGCTGTACGAACGGCTGCGATCCCGCAAGGCGAAGCGGCTTCGTCGTCGCCACGGGCACGCGAACGCTGGCGGCGGCGCTCCCCAACTCGCGCGGGTGCTTCCCTTCGAGTGCCTGCGCGATAGCAGCGATATGTTCAGGTGTGTTGCCGCAGCAGCCGCCGGCAATGTTGATCAACCCGCCCTTCGCAAACTCGCTCAGGTAACGCGCCATGTCTTTCGGACCGAGGTCGAACCCGGTTTCAGACAAAGGGTTCGGCAGTCCCGGCATTCGGATAGCACGAAATCGCCGCGCTCGATTTCTGTGACAGGTCCGCCAGAAACGGGTACATCAGATCCGGGCCCAGCGAACAATTTAAGCCGATCGAGAGCGGCTTTACGTGCTGGACAGAAGTCCAGAACGCCTCAATGGTCTGCGCCGAGATCATGGTCTCGCCGCCGCGTCCCACCGCCGCCGAGATCATGACCGGGAGTTCCTTCCCGTCCTCGTCGAACACATCGCGAATGGCAACCAGCGCGGCTTTGGCGTTCAGTGAATCGAATATTGTCTCGACCAACAGCAGGTCGCTGCCGCCCGCAATCAGAGCGCGCACCTGCTGCATATACGCGGTCTTCACCTGATCGAACGTCACTACCCGGAACCCGGCGTCGTCGGCATCGGGCGAGTTCGAAAGTGACACGGTTAGCGGACCGATCGCCCCTGCGACAAACCGTTGCCGTGAAGTCGCGTTCCCTACCCGGTCCGCCCACTCCCGGCACTGTCTGGCCGATTGCTCGTTGATCTCCCACGCGAGATTCGTCAGAAACGGATCGTCGATGACTCTTTGATAAAAAGCCGGATCTTTCCTGCCGCCCCGCTCCCTTGGATCATCGACAAAGAACTCGCTCTGGGTGATACTGGTGGCCCCGAAGGTGTTGGTTTCGATGATGTCCGCGCCGGCTTCGAGAAATCTGCGGTGAATATCGCAGATCATGGCCGGCTGCGTGAGCGAAAACAAATCGCCGTTGTTCAGCAGGTCTTTGCCGGAATCCTTAAACCGCTCCCCCCGGATGTGCGCTTCGGTCATCCCGTAGGTGCGGATCGTCGTCCCCATGGCGCCATCGATGATGGCGATGCGGTTCTCGAGGATCTTTTCAAGGGGATGCTTTTCAACAGGATGCAGGTGAGCTTCGGTCATTCGTCCAGGTAACTTTGATGATAGCGACCTGACCGAAGCTTCACGGCAACCTTCGCTGACGAAGGTGGTTGTGTCCGCTACGAACCGACAGCGACCGTTGTGGTGGAGAAATCCGCCGCTACCCTCTTCGCGGCCTCACGCTTAGCCTCCAGTTCCTCGGTCTCCGAAAAGCGCAGGAGGAAGACGAGGGGAGAACACGCAAGAATAATCGCCGCCAGAACGGTAAACGCCTGCCCGTAGCTCAGGCTCGACGACTTAAACAGAAAACCCGCCAGGACCGCGCCGACATTGCCGCCCGCGCCGACGATTCCCGCAACGGCCCCCAACGCACGACGGTTGACGAACGGCACGATTGAATAGTTCGCCCCGTTCGACATCTTGACAAACAATCCCATAAACATCATTCCGGCGATTGCAAGCGGTAGCTGCCGCATCTGCGAAAACAGCAGCATTGCGAGTCCCTCGGCCGCGATGGTCGCGCCCAGCAGCATGGAACGGCCGTGCAATCCCCAGCGCCGGTTGCACCGGTCGCTCACATAGCCCCCCAGCGCCCGCGCGAAGAGATTCATCATCCCGAAAAGGCTCGCCACCAGCCCCGCTTTCGCGAGCGACAGGTGGAATGTGTCGGAATAGTAGAGCGCCGCAAAATTGTCCACGGTCAGTTCGATCCCGAACGAAGCCGCGTACATTACGGCCAGCGACCATACGCGCCTGTCGCCGCACGCCTGCCGAAACCCGCTGCGGCCTGCCCGCTCATCCTCGGGCTCACTGTCCCTGCGTAACTGCTTCCAGTCGCCGTCAACTGTATCCTGGGTCAGAAAATAGTATGCGATCCCGGTAAGCAGGAGGGCCGCGCCCGCGACCAGCATCGCCAGCCGCCAGCTCCACCAGGTTCCGGCGCCGTAGCTCATAAACGCGCTGAACAGCAGGGGCATCGCGAACTGTGTTACACCCCCTCCCAGGTTGCCCCACCCGGCCGCCGTCGCATTCGCCGTGCCCACGATGTTCGGCGCGAACATCACCGACGTGTGGAACTGTGTAATGACGAACGCCGCCCCGATCGCGCCGATGGCAAGGCGGAAGAACAGGAACGAGCGGTAATCGTGCGCCAGTCCGACGCCCATCACCGGCAGCGAGCCCACAATCAGCAGCCACGTGTAGGCGCGGCGCGGCCCAATGCGGTCGCAAAGCCAGCCCATCAGCACCCTTACCAGAATCGTAATTGCAACCGCGGCGATGGCCGAATTGCCGATCTGTTCCTTCGTCAGATGCAGTTCCGTACGGATAATCGGCATCAGCGGCGCAATGCCGAACCATCCGAAGAAGCACAGAAAAAATGCGAGCCAGCTCATGTGGAAGGCGCGCATGGGCGCGCTGTGCAGGTCCAACAGATTAATTCTGGTTGCTTTATGCCTGATATTCATTCGTCCTCTCTGTAGTCGTGGGATCCTGAACGTCGGATTGGCCTCACACGTGGAGGACATACAAAAACCTTAAGTGCTTGCGAGCGTGGCCGGCCGTTTACTTCAGGCCGAAAGCAGAACGATTCGGCCCTGCTCGTCTATCTGTAGTGGAAACGTTTTAAGAGAGCAATCGCCGAACAGCGCTTCGCCGGTCTTCAAATCGAACTTCCAGCCGTGCAGCGGGCAGATGACCGTCGTACCGCCCACAAGTCCGTCCGCCAGCGGTCCCGCACGGTGTGGACACTCAGCGCTGACCGCGTAGAAATCCCCGGCGCGTGTTCGAAAGACCGCCACGTTCTCGTTGTTTACCGAATAAACGCGCGCTTCGCCGAGAGGAATGCTGTCGGCTGCGGCCACAATCGTCCTGACCATGACCGGAATCACGAAAGCACCGGCAACACGGACGCGAACTGACTGGCGGCCGCAGGCAGCATTGCTTCCGTCTTCACCGCTTCCTGCCACGGGTCTTTCCACGCTGCTTTGGAAGCCGCGATTTCCCGGTCCAGCCGCTCGGCAATGCCTTCGCTGTCCTCAACCACCACGGCCCGGATCTTCTCGATGCCGGTACGCGCGACAAAGCCGTGCGTCCGCTCCAGATATTTGGCATTTTCCCGGTAATACTGGATAAATCTGCCCATCATTAGCAACACTTCCTCATGGCTCCCTACGGAGCAAAGAATGTCACCCTTGCGAATGGAAGACCCAGCGGCCCCGCCGATGTAGATCTCCCACTTGCCGCCTTCGACAGCAACGGCGCCCAGGTCTTTGACCATGGCTTCCGAACAGTTGCGCGGACAACCAGCCGTCGCAAGTTTCATCTTGTGGGGGCTGTCGAAGCCCTGAAATTCGTTCTCGATCTTAAGCGCGAGGGAGATGCTGTCCCCCAACCCGAAACGGCAGAAATCGGATCCGACGCAGCTCTTGCATGTCCGGTAGCTCTTCCCGTACGCGTATCCCGAGGGCATATCGAGATCGCGCCAAACCTTCGGCAGATCGTCTTTGCGAATCCCCAGCAAATCGATCCGCTGGCCGCCCGTCAGCTTTACAAGCGGCACATGATACTTCTCCGCCACGAAGGCGATCCGGTGCAACTGGGCCGGGCTCGTAATGCCTCCCGGCATTTGGGGCACCACCGAAAATGTCCCGTCTTTCTGGATGTTCGCGTGCACGCGCTCGTTGATGAAACGCGCGTCTTTTTCTTCCTCGTAATCGGCGTGCCAGATTGTCTTAAGCAGCGACGCCAGACCTGGCTTGCTCGCCGCATCTTCCTTGCCGCCCGCCAGTAAATCGAACACCGCCGACACCGATCTCAGATTTCGCTCGAGGATCGCGCGAATCAGTTCCGGTTTCGTCAAAGGCACGCCAGGAACGTAGTAATGGACGGACGGGTCTTCTTCCGTTTCGCCGCCACAGGCCCATTCGACGATTTCCGCAACCATGCTCTTGCACGATCCGCATCCCATGCCCGCCCGGGTCGCATCCATCACCGCTTTCGCGTTCCGCTTGCCCGATCCGACGCATGCCACAATCGCGCCCTTGCTCACGCCGTTACAGTTGCATACCTGCGTGGCCGCGCTCATTTCCGCGAACGTCACCTGCTTCGGCGGATCGCCGATATCGAACAGCAGATGCAGCCGATCTTCAGGCAGCGGCGTGTTCCGGTCGAAGGCCTGAATCAGATAAGCCGCTTTACTGATATCGCCGAGCAGGATTCCGCCGACGAGCCGCCCGTCCCTGATAATCAGCTTCTTGTACGTGCCGCGCTTCGGTTCTGAAAACTGCACCACTTCGTCGTCGTCGGACTGGGGTTCCACCACGCCCATCGACGCCACTTCCACGCCCATCACCTTCAGCTTCGTCGCGACCTTCGAGCCGTGATAGGCGGCCCGCGTGTTCCTTCCGGTGATGTGGTCGGCCAGCACCTTGGCCTGCTCCCACAACGGGGCTACCAGACCGTACATGTGCCCCCGGTGCTGTGCGCATTCCCCCACAGCATAGATGTTCTGGTCATCGACTGAGCGCATCTGATCGTCGACCACAATGCCGCGCTCCACCGTAAGTCCGCAGCCCGCCGCAATCTCCCAGTTGGCTCGGATCCCGGCAGAGATAATCACCATGTCGCACTCAAGGGTCCCGCCATCGGCGAATCGTAGGCCGAGCACGCGATCCTGCCCCAGAATGGCCGACGTGTTTTTCTTCAACAACACTTTCAGGCCAAGCGCTTCCATGCTGCGTTTCAGCATGGCCCCTCCGCTCGCGTCCAGCTGCTGCGGCATCAGATGGCCGCCAAGGTGAACGATGCTGACGTCGAGGCCGAAATTCTGCAGCCCGCGCGCCGCTTCAAGTCCCAGCAGTCCTCCACCGATCACTGCTGCGGTCTGTTTCCCTGCCGCCCAGGCGGCGATTTGTCGGCAATCCTCAAGCGTGCGGAATACAAACACGCCGGGTTTGAGGCTCCCGTCCGGCAGCGTCGTCCCTTCCATGGGCGGAATGAACGCCCTGCTCCCGGTCGCGATAATCAGCTTGTCGTAGGGCTCAGGTGTTCCGTCTTCCCCGAACACGAGCCCCGCGCGACGTAAAAGACCGGAAGCCTTCTTCCCGGAAAGCAGACGGATGTTGTTCTCCTCGTACCAGGCGAGCGGGTTGAGAAAGATCTCATCTTCCTTGTACGACCCGTTCAGCACATTCGACAGCAAAATGCGGTTGTAATTCCCTGTCGGCTCTTCGCCAAACATGGTGATGTTGAACATCTCGCCGCCCCCGCGCTCGAGAATGTCCTCGACCGCCCGAGCCCCGGCCATCCCGTTTCCAATAACAACAAGATTCTGTTTCGGCATCTCAGTCAATCTCCATGAAGCCAACATCCAGCACCACGGCCGCGCTCAGACCTTCCGGCGCGGCCACCAGAACTTCCACCTTCGCGTCCGGCGCAAGATCCTCAACCACGGCCAGAGGAACATGAGTGGTCCCTTTTGCCCCCACGGGAAAATACCGCGTCGGAACGCCATCCACCGTCAGCACCAGACAGATCAGTTCGCCGGACGGGTTGCCGGCTCTCAGGTACACAGTTTGCGCTCGTTTGTCGCCCGGCACGCTGTAAGCTGCCGGCGGAGATGCCGGCCGGGGATTGCTCAGGCCGCCACCAACAAACGCGAACAGGCCCTGGATAAATACGGGTTTCTCTATCACGAATCTCCTTTATCGATGCGTACTGCGCAAACCTTGAATTCGGGCATTTTAGAAACCGGATCGAGCGCCGGATTCGTCAGCAAGTTGGCTCGCCCTTTTCCGCCGAAGTGAAACGGCACGAACAACGTGTCCATCCGAATGGATGTCGTCAGTTGAGCAATCGCCATCGCCTCACCGCGCCGCGTACTTAGCCGCACCCGGTCACGGTCCGAAATTCCGTACGTCCGCGCCATGGAAGGGTGAATCTGAACGAAGGCTTCCGCCGCCGAGTCCATGAGGGCCGCCACGCGCCTGGTCTGCGTGCCCGACTGATACTGCGCCATGGTGCGGCCGGTCGTCAGATAGAGCGGATATTCGTCATCGGGTTCCTCCGCTGGATGCCGGAATGCCACCGCATGGAAGCGCGCTCTGCCGTCTTCGGTCGCAAACCGTTCGGCGAAAAGCCTCGGAGTGCCGGGATGCGCTTCGTCCGGGCACGGCCAGAAGATTCCGTCAGAACGCCTGATCCGATCCCATGTGATGCCCGCGTAATCGGCCGCCCCGCCCGCCGACGCGCGCCGCAGTTCTTCGAAAACGTCCGATGCTCGTGACGGGAAAAAAGACGCGTATCCAAGCTTTTCCGCTATGCCCGCAATAATTTCGATATCGGTGCGCACGCCCGCGGGCGGAAACATGGCGCGTTCTCTGAGAATCACGCGGCCCTCAACGTTGGTCATGGTTCCGTTTTCTTCCGCCCACTGCGCCGAAGGGAGAACAACGTCGGCCCGCTCGGCTGTTTCCGACAGAAAAAAGTCCGATACTGCCAGAAAATCGAGTTCATCGAGCTTCTTTTCGATATGCCCCGCGCGT
This sequence comes from Terriglobia bacterium, assembly GCA_963840735.1. Lineage (GTDB taxonomy): Bacteria > Acidobacteriota > Terriglobia > Bryobacterales > Bryobacteraceae > BOG-234. The sequence goes on along the minus strand of CAWIZX010000008.1, from coordinate 41,885 downwards.
GGAGCCGAGACGGCTACATTCGATCCGAACACCAGCAGGGCGCGCACGCCGGTTGCGCCCATCGCGTCCAGCATCTCGTAAGCGGACCGGCCAGGCTGCGGGAGCGTACTTTCTTCGACGCCCCAGACGCCCGCAATAAACTTCCGGTGCTCGGGGTTATCGAGCCTGCGGTAACCCGGCAGTTGGTCCGCCTTCTGCCCGTGCTCACGGCCACCCTGCCCGTTCCCCTGACCGGTGAGGCAACCATAGCCGCAAAAGGGTTTTCCTGCTTTCCCGAGAGCCAGCGACCAGATTGATGAAGGCCAGCACGTTGTTCACACCCTGGCTTTGTTGCTCCGGTCCGCGGGCTGTCAACACGATTGCTGTTTTGGCGCCGCCGAGCAATGCCATTGCTTGCCGAAGTTTTGGCTCTGGAACGCCCGTGAGTCTCTCGACGCGCTCCGGCCAGTAGGACGATACTGCCCGCCGAACCGCTTCGAAATCGCGGGTGCGGGCTGCAACAAATTCTTCATCTACGTAGCCTTCTTTGACGGCCAGGTGCAGCAGCCCGTTTGCCAGCGCCGAATCGGTTCCCGGAGTAATCTGCAAATGCAGGGTCGCCGCGGCAGCAGTCGGAGTGAAGCGCGGATCCACCACAATGAGCGAGCCGCCACGCTGCTTCTGTTCGTGGAAATACTGCATCACAGGCGGCATGGTCTCGGCCAGATTGCTGCCGACCAGCAGAATTGTTTCCGCCCCGGCAATATCGGCCAGCGGAAAAGGAAGGCCGCGGTCAATCCCGAACGCTTTGATGGAAGCCGCCGCAGCGGAAGACATGCAAAACCGTCCGTTGTAGTCGATTTGCGAGGTTCGCAGCGCAACGCGTGCAAACTTGCCAAGCAGATATGCTTTCTCGTTGGTCAGTCCGCCGCCGCCAAAGACACCCACCGAATCGGCTCCGTACGCCGACTGACTATTTCCTATGGCGGACGCGATACGGTTTAGAGCTTCATCCCAGCTCGCGACGCGAAACGGTTCTGAGCGCCTGTCGCGAATCAGCGGATTCAGTAGCCGTTCGGGATGGTCGAGCAACTCCGCGGAAGTCCAGCCCTTCTGGCACAGACCACCTTTGTTGGTTGGAAAATTCCGTTCCTGAACGCGCCACGGTCCGTCCGATTCCGCACGAAGCTCCATCCCGCACTGCAGTGAGCAATACGGGCAGTGCGTTGAGCAGACGCCTGCGGCGACCGGGTTAACCGTCAGCAAAAGACACTTCCGCCTTCATGAATCGGATGACTTTTGAAAGCCTTTAAAGTATTTTCAGGACGGGGAAAACGAGACTACGTCGTCTCAGCGAGCAGAATCTCAGGTTATCACGGACTCCGTTAGGTCGGCTGAGCCGGGCGCGTTGGTTCGGAGCCACAACTGGCCAAATCAGTGCGCCCGCGGGCAGGGCATGTCCCGAGAGCCGAAAAAGCTACCGCCCGCTGTTCCAGGCCTCGCTTTGGGCCTCGCCCTCAGCAGCCGCAGCAGGTCCGGCGGCCCGTGCGTCGTCAATAATCTGCTGCGCTGCTGCGAGCATATGCTCCGGCACCTGCACCTGAAACTCAAGATTCGGCAGCACCGAGGGGCCCACCACCATGGCCGGAATGTTGCTCGCGTCCAGAATCCCCTTAATCGTCATCGCCTCCATCTCCGCATCATGGTTCGATGAACTGAAGACGGGCATCAGGGCCTCATCCGGTCTGGGGTCCGACGTTGTCATTTCCGTTTCACTCGGCATGTCCTCCAACATATCAGTTGTTGAGCATTACGATTAGAATGAAACGGGGAACAGACTTATGGAAGATAACGGCAAGTTCGGATGGTTTCTCGCAGGCGCGATTTTCGGCGCGGGGGTCGCGCTTCTCTTCGCACCCAAGACCGGCGAGGAAACACGCAACCTCATAGATGAAACGACAAAGGGCAGCCGCGAAACCCTGGAAGCAACCACCCACGACCTCATGGAGAAGAGCAAGGAACTGTACGAGCGCGGCAGGCAGATCGCCGACGACGCAGCCGACCTTTTCGAACGCGGCCGCAAACTGGTTCAGGGCTGATTGTCCTTTATCCGGGTCGGTGATTTTCGCATCACTCTGATCCGCGCCGGCTCGTATTGGTGGGATGGCGGCGCCATGTTCGGCGTGGTGCCGAAGACCCTTTGGTCGAAACACCAGCCGGCCGACGATCTGAACCGGATTGAGGCCGGCTTCAACTGTTTTCTCATCGAAAGGGGACTCGACCGCCTGCTCGTTGAGACCGGCGGCGGCGTGCGCCATGACGCCCGTGCGCTGGAACGCATGCGGATTGCTCACGCCAGTGAACGCTCATACGCTGGTTGACCCAGGCACTGTCGAGACTGTCATCAACACCCATCTGCACTGGGATCACGCCGGCGGAAATACTCTCGACCGTGCTGACGGCCCCGTCCCCGCGTTCCCGAATGCGCGCTATATTTCGCAGCGCGGTGAACTGGCGCACGCCCGCGAACAGCACCCGCGGGACGCCATCAGCTATCGCCCGGTCAACTATGAACCGCTGGTTAAAAGCGGCCGGATGCAACTGCTCCAGGGCGATGCCGAAATTATGCCCGGCATCGAAGTACGGGTCATGCCGGGCCACAATCGCGACATGATGGTGGTGCTGGTGCAGTCTCGCGGCGAGACGTGGTGCCACATGGCGGACCTCGATTCCGTACGCCAGCCAAAGTACGCCGACATGGGTTTCCGGATTCGACCTTTTTCCGCTTGAAACGATCGCGAGCAGAACGCGCATCCTCTCAGAAGCGGTCGCCGGCGATTGGTGGTGCAGCTTCGGGCACGACCCCTCCGTCGCATTTGCGAAAATCGAATATAAAGGTGGCAAGTGGCAACTACAGCAGCAACAGCCCTGAATCTGACCGAATTCCGCAACGAACCGTACGCGGATTTCACGCAGCCGGAGACGCGCCGCCGCATGGACGAAGCGCAGGCCAAAGTGCGCGCGCAGCTCGGCCGGGAGTACGACCTGCTGCTCGGAGGAGAACGTGTGCGCACCGCGGACAAACTCAAGTCCTCGAACCCTGCCAGACCCGCCGAGCTCGTTGGAACGCACCAGAAGGCGACGTCTGAGATCGCCTCGCGTGCGGTCGAAACTGCTTATCGCAATTTCGCGACGTGGAGCAAAACGCCCGCTGAAGACCGCATCCGAATGCTGCTCCGCACTGCGGAACTCATCCGTGAGCGCAAATTCGAGTTCAACGCCTGGCTGGTTTTCGAAGCCGGCAAGACCTGGCCCGAAGCCGAAGGCGAAGTGGCTGAAGCCATCGACTTCTGCGAATATTATGCGCGCGAAATGGCCCGGCTCGCGGGTCCGCAGCCCGTGGTGCAGTTGCAGGGCGAGCGCGATGAGATGCGCTACCTGCCCCTGGGCGTCGGCGTCGTGATTCCGCCGTGGAACTTCGCGCTGGCCATTCTTGCCGGTATGACGGTGGCCGCGCTCGTCACCGGCAACACCGTTATCATCAAGCCTTCGAGCGAAACCCCCACCATCGCCGCGGTATTCGCCGAAACGCTGCTCGAAGCCGGATTCCCCCCGGAATCTTTCTGTTTCCTGACCGGCAGCGGCGGCGCCATTGGCGACCTCCTTGTCTCGCACCCCAGGACTCGCTTTATATCGTTCACAGGCTCGCGCGAAGTTGGTCTTCACGTCAACGAACTAGCCGCGAAAACGCAGCCCGGCCAGATCTGGATCAAGCGTGTTGTGGCTGAAATGGGCGGCAAAGACGCCATTATTGTAGATGGCGAATGCGACCTCGACGCCGCAGTTGAAGGCGTTGCGGTTTCCGCGTTCGGATACCAGGGACAGAAGTGCTCAGCCTGTTCCCGCGCCATTGTTCATGCCGCGGTCTATGACTCGTTCGTTTCGAAGCTGAAAGCCCGCGTTGAGAAGATAGCGACCGGCGCCCCGGACGATCCAGCGTTCTACATGGGCCCGGTGATCAGCGCGAACGCCAAACGTTCCATCCTCCAGTACATCGAGGTTGGGAAGTCCGAAGGCAAGCTCCTGACAGGCGGTGGCGCGGCACCCGGGGACGGCCATTTCATCGAACCCACCGTGATTGTGGATGTCGATCCGCAGGCCCGCATCTTCCAGGAAGAGATCTTCGGGCCGGTACTCGGCGTTTCAAAAGCCCGCGATTTCGACAACGCGCTCGAACTCGCGAATAACTCGATTTTCGGACTCACAGGCGCTATTTACTCGAACAATCCAGAGCACGTGCAGCGCGCCCGCGACGAGTTCTTCGTCGGCAACATGTACATCAACCGCAAATGCACCGGAGCGATGGTCGGAGCCCACCCCTTCGGAGGCTTCAACATGTCCGGCACCGACTCCAAAGCGGGCGGTCCCGATTACCTGCTGCTGTTTTTACAAGCCAAATCCATAGCAGAGAAGATTACCCCGGCTGCATCGCCCGTTGGCGGAGAATAAACGCTCACCGGGCGTCAGCGTTGGCAAGCCGTGATAGGATCGAAATACCCCGATCAGAAGGGGACAAAGAAATTGCAATAACAGGGTCAAATCCGATCGACGTGACAACCGGGATCTAACGATCCCGGTTTTTTATTTCCGAGGCCACCCAAATGCCAAACCGACGCGAATTCCTAGCCACCACCCTCGCCCTTACCGCCCAAACCTCCCAGGCCCAAACTCCCACCCAACCGCTCCCCGAATGGTACCCGCGCCCCATGCGCTGGTTGCAACTCGCCTTCGTCGAAGACGACCCCGGCAACTACGACCCCGCCTTCTGGCTGGATTACTTTCGAGCGCATCCACGCCGATGCCGCCTGCCTCTCCGCTGGAGGCTGCGTCGCCTTCTACCCCACCAAAGTTCCCTTCCACTACCGCAGCAAATTCCTGGGAGACCGGGATCCTTTCGGCGAAATGGTCGCAGGCTGCCGCAAACTCGGCATGAACGTCATCGCCCGAACCGACCCCCACGCCGCCCATCAGGACGTCTACGACGCCCACCCCGAATGGATCGCCGTCGATGAAAACGGGCAGAAACGCCGCCACTGGGCCGACCCCGATCTCTGGGTCACCTGCGCGCTCGGCGGCTACAACTTCGAGCTTCATGACCGACGTCACCATCGAAATCGTCCGCAACTACAAGGTCGATGGCGTCTTCAGCAACCGCTGGGCCGGCTCCGGCATGTGCTACTGCAAGAGCTGCCAATACCTCTTCCACGACTATTCCGGCCACGACCTTCCGCGCACCGCCAACCCGCTCGACCCGGTTCGCCGCCAGTACATTCTCTGGCACGAACAGCGCCTCTTCGATCTCTGGCGCCTCTGGGACACCGAAATCAAAAAGATCAACCCCGAACGCCGCCTTCCTCGCCAACGCCGGCGGCGGCGCGCTCAGCGACCTCGACATGAAGACCATCGGCGATCTCGCGCCCACCCTGTTTGCCGATCGCCAGGCACGCCACGGCCTCATGCCTCCCTGGACGAACGGCAAGAACGGCAAGGAATACGCCGCCACGATGGGCAACAAGCCCATCGCGCGGCATCGTCAGCGTCGGCCTCGAAGAAGCGTACCGCTGGAAAGATTCCGTGCAGAACGGAGACGAAATCCGCCTCTGGATGGCCGATGGCGTCGCTCACAACCTGCGCCCCTGGATCGCCAAATTCAACGCCAAACCTATCGACAAACGCTGGCTTCCAGTCGTCGAAGACTTCTACGTCTGGCACCACAGGAATGAGCAGTACCTGCGCAATGAAAACTCGCTGGCTGAAGTTGCGATGGTCTACTCGCAGCAGACCGCTGCATTACTACGGCGCCAAGTCGAAGATCATGCGCTTGGGTTATTATCAGGCGCTTGTGGAAGCGCGCATTCCCTTCGACATGGTGCACGACCTTCTGCTCGATGAAGACCGCCTCAGCCGCTACCGGGTCCTGATCCTGCCCAACATCGCCGCCCTCTCGGATCGGCAGTGCCGGCAACTGACAGACTACGTTCATCAGCGGCGGCAGTCTGGTCGCCACGCACGAAACGTCCCTCTACGACGAGTGGGGCGTGCGGCGCAAAGACTTCGGCCTCGCCGCGCTCTTCGGGGCCTCATACGATGGCAAGATCGACACTCAGCTTCACAACTCTTACCTGAATATCGAGAAACCGTTTCATCCACTCATCCGCGGTCTTGAAAACGCCACCCGCATCGTGAACGGAGTCAACTGGGTGCACGTACGTCCCACCGCCGCAAAGCGCTGGTCCCCGCTCACCCTGGTCCCTTCCTACCCCGACCTTCCCATGGAAGAAGTTTTCACCCGCGTCCCCCACACCGACATCCCCGGCGTCTACGCCAACGCAGTTCGGCAAAGGCCGCGTGGTCTACTTCCCGTTCGATCTCGACCGCACGTTCTGGGATGTCCTCGTCCACTGACCACGGCACTGTTGCTGCAGAACGCGGTCCCCTGGGCCCACGGAGGCGATCAGCCCCTTAGTGTCACCGGCAAAGGCATGATTGACGTCTCGCTCTGGCAGCAGAAGGGCTCCATCACCGCTCACCTGGTCAACCTCACCAATCCAATGATGATGAAAGGTCCGCTGCGCGAACTGATTCCGTCGCCCCCGCAGCGGGTCCGCATCAGGCTCCCGCACAACAAACGCGTCCGGCAGGTCCAGTTCCTGGTCAATACCGCGCACCCCTCAGTGCGCGCCGTAAGTAACGTCCTTGAAATCGAAATTCCGGCAATAGAGCTTCATGAGGCCATTGCCATCGACCTCGGCTGACTCGTTTACGATAAAGTCAGCTTGAACAGATGCCCTTTGAGATCCCTCAGCTGAGCCTCACCGCTCTGGTCAACATCCTGGCAGTCGCCGTGGTGATTTACCAACTGCTGCAGATTGTTCGCGGAACGCGTGCGGCGCACATTCTGACGGGCATTGTTACGGTCGCGGTCATCTATCAAATCGCTGTCCACGCCCATCTGGAAGCGCTTCGGTCGCTGCTCTCTTCCTTGGCTCCCTACTCGGCGATCGCAATCATTGTGCTTTTCCAGTCCGAAATCCGGCGCACTCTCGCACGCTTCGGCCGCAGACGGCTGTTCGGCGGTTACCGCAGACCTGAATCGACGGATGAAATTCTGCTTGCCCTCAGTGCCATGTCCCGCGATAAGACCGGGGCCCTGATCGTTCTCGAACGGGACATCGGGCTGCGTACCTTCATTGAAAGCGGAGTGCGCCTCGATTCGCAGATCTCCCGCGACTTGCTCCTCTCGATCTTTCTGCCGGGCACGGCGCTTCACGATGGCGCCGTCATTGTCCAGAACAAGCGCGTGGCGGCGGCCGCGTGCTTCCTCCCGCTCAGCGTAAACCCGGCCGTATCCGCAAAGCTCGGCACCCGGCACAGGGCCGGAATCGGCATCACTGAAGAAACGGACTGCCTGTCGCTGATCGTCAGCGAAGAGACCGGTCAGATCTCGATTGCAGCCTTCGGTCTGCTCGAAAGGGGCGTCACGATTGAACGCGTCGATGAGCGCATTTACGAGCATTTCGGGGTCGCCCGCAAGGTGGCCCCGACAGCTCCGCCGCACGCCGTTCTGCGCGACGAAGCAGGCGACCGCGAATCCCGCGAAATCCGGGAGCTTCGCTGAGTGCGTTTCCTCACCCACAACATCTGGTGGAAGCTCCTTTCGCTGGCGGCAGGTTTCGCCATTTGGGTCAACATCGCCAGCGAACCCCAGCTCTCCACGATCCTCTCCGCCCCGGTCGAATTCAGAAACTACCCGGCTGACCTGGAGATCAGTTCCAATAACATTGTCGAAGCGATCGATGTCGAAGCCCGCGGCCCCTCCGGCCTGCTTCGCGATCTGGCGGACTCCCACCTTGCCGCCATCGTCGATTTCACGAGCGTCAAGGAGCCCGGCGAACGCACATTCACGCTAACCCAGCGCGAACTGAATCTCCCTAACGGAATGCAGCTCATTCGCACCATCCCCGCGCAGCTTCGCTTCAATTTTGAGCACCGCGCCATTCGCTCTCTCAAGGTGCAGGTCAGGTTCTCCGGCAGGCTGCCGAAAGGCCTCGCAATCGAAAGCTACGACGTCAACCCGTCCGAAATGCGCATCGCAGGACCTGCCAGCCGCGTCGCACTCACGCGCGATGCGGTTAGCGACCCCTTCGACCTTAACCGTGTCACCGCCGACTCCTCTCAGAGCCTCGCCGTCTACATGCCGGAACCGCAGGTCCGCTTCATGGACCCGCCCCGCGTTACAGTAAATATTCACGTCAAGCGAATTTATTAATACATGTCCAAACGCCTTTTCGGTACGGACGGCATCCGTGGAGTTGCCGGCCAGACCCCTCTCGATCCCGCTACTGTCACTGCTTTGGGGATCGCGCTCGCAACCGATTTAGCACTGCACAACCTGCAGGGGAAACCCGTGCTCGTCGGGATGGATACCCGCGAATCCGGCCCCGGAATCGCCGCGCAGCTCGCCGAAGGTCTCGGCCGGAAAGGGCTCGCAGTTCAGTTCGCCGGAGTGGTGACAACACCGGGCGTCGCATACCTCACCCGGACTGGCGACTTCGCGGCCGGCGTCATGATCTCGGCCTCGCATAATCCCTTCGAAGATAACGGCATTAAGGTCTTTGCGCGCACTGGCTTCAAGCTGCCGGACAACGAAGAACACGACGTCGAAGAGGAGATCTTCCGTATCCTCCCCGGATTGGAAGCCGTCGAAACTCCGACGCCACTTGTCACGACCTACGACGTCACCCGGTACATCGAGTTCCTGCTCTCCACTGTTTCGGCTCCGCTCTCCGGTCTGCGCATCGTCCTCGATTGCGGCAACGGGGCGGCTTCCGCCCTCGCCCCCGAACTGTTCCGCCGCGCCGGCGCGGACGTGATCGCGATCAACAACGAGCCGAATGGCCGTAACATTAACCTCAATAGCGGCGCCCTGCACCTCGAAGAGCTGCGAGCCCGGGTTCTCGAATTGAAAGTGGACGCGGGGGTTGCTTTCGATGGCGACGCCGACCGTTGCCTCATGGTCGCCCCGTCCGGCCGCACTATCGATGGCGACGCCATCCTGCTCATAGCCGGCCGCCATCTTCAGTCCGCCGGTCACCTTCCCGGCAACATCGTCGTGTCCACCGTCATGTCGAACCTCGGCCTCGAAAAGGCCCTCGAACGCCTGAATATTGCGATGGTCCGCACCCCGGTTGGCGACAAGTACGTCCTTGAAGAAATGCTTCGCCTGAATGCCCCGGTCGGCGGTGAACAGTCCGGCCACATTATCTTCCGCGAGTACGCCACCACGGGCGACGGCATGTTGACGGCGCTTAAGGTGCTCGAAACCTGCGCTCTTCGCAAGACATCGCTCGACGATCTCGCAGCCGACCTCAAGGTCTTCCCTCAGATTCTTGTAAACGTGCGCGTGAAAGAGCGCAAGCCACTCGAAGCAACTCCCGGCCGTACGTCGCGAGATCGGCGCCTGCGAAGCGGAACTCGACGGTTCGGGCCGCGTCCTCGTCAGGTTCTCCGGCACCGAACCGCTCCTTCGCGTAATGGTCGAAGGCCCCCAACAGCGGCAGATCGAAAGCATGGCGGACCGCATCGTCAACGTTATCAAGGCTGAGCTCGGTTGATTTCCTTTTCCAACATCAATAAACAATACGGCCGGCAGCTCGTTTTCGTCGAAGCCTCGTTCCAGCTCAATCCCGGAGAGAAAGTGGGGCTCGTCGGGCCTAACGGTGCGGGCAAAACCACTCTCTTCCGCATGGTCGTAGGCGAGGAATCCCCCGACGAGGGCGAGGTCTCCGTCCCGAAGAAGCTCACCATCGGCTATTTTCGGCAGGATGTTGAAGAGATGAATGGCCGCTCGGTGCTTGACGAAGCGATCGCCGGCAGCGGGCGCGTCGGCGACCTGCATCATGAGCTCGAAGCCCTGCAGCACGCGATGGAAGATCCCGATCAGGCCGAGCGCATGGATGAAACGCTGGAGCGTTTCGGCGAAGTTCAGGAAGAGTACGAACACCTGGGCGGCTACGCTCTCGAAGCGCAGGCCCGCGAAGTTCTGCACGGGCTCGGGTTCAAAGACGATCAGATCGATGGCGATGTCGGCGCCCTCTCAGGCGGCTGGAAGATGCGCGTCGCCCTCGCCCGCGTACTGCTTGGACGCCCCGACGTCCTGCTGATGGACGAGCCCACCAACCACCTCGACATCGAATCCATCATCTGGCTGGAAGGGTTCCTGAAACAGTATCAGGGCGCCCTGCTCATGACCTCGCACGACCGCGAGTTCATGAACCGCCTTGTCAACAAGATCGCTGAAATCGATGCGGGCGAGATCGTCAGCTACTCCGGCAATTACGATTTCTACATGCGCGAGCGCTCTGTCCGCGAAGCCAATCAGCAGGCCGCTTTCGCGCGCCAGCAATCCATGCTGGCCAAAGAGCAGCGCTTTATCGATCGGTTCAAAACCCACGCCGCGCGCGCCGCCCAGGTCCAGAGCCGGATCAAAGCACTGGACAAGATCGAGAAAATCGAACTCCCCAAGAAGCGCCAGATTGTAAAGTTCGATTTCCGCGTTCCGCCGCGCTCAGGCGATCTGGTGGCCGTCGTCGAAGACCTTCACAAAGCATATGGGCAGCGCGTGATTTATCAGGGCCTCAACTTCACAATCCGCCGCGGAGAGCGATGGGCCGTGATGGGACGCAACGGCGCCGGCAAAACCACTCTGCTCAAAATGATCGCCGGCGCGAGCCAGCCCGATTCCGGCTCCGTTCGCCTCGGCGCCAGCCTCAACATGGCGTACTTCGCCCAGCAATCGCTCGACGTACTCAACCCCGATCTTACGGTGGAAGAACAACTGCAAAGCGACTTCCCGCATGAAAGCATCGGGTCGCTGCGCAGCCTCGCCGGCGCCTTTCAGTTCTCGGGAGATGAGGTGGATAAGAAGATCCGCTCGCTCTCCGGCGGCGAAAAATCGCGCCTCGCTATGGCGCGCATGCTGTACAACCCGCCTAACTTCCTGGTCCTCGACGAACCCACGAACCATCTGGATCTCGCCACGAAAGAGATGCTGGTCGAAAAGCTGAAAGACTTCGAAGGGACCATGATATTCGTCTCGCACGATCGCATGTTCCTGCGCGGACTCGGCTCCCGCGTCCTCGAGCTTGGAGGCGAAAGCGGCGTTGAGCGCAACCCGCGCATCTACCCGGGCTCTTACGTCGAGTACGTGCAACAACTCGGGCACGAAGCTCCAGGCATTTACTCGTGAAGCCCTGGACCGACCTCGATAAAGCTCTTACACCGGACGGCCAGACCATCACACTGAGCGAACACGATGGCACTTATTCCATCCGCGTCAATGGACAGGAGCTTATGTCCACACGCCGTCATGCGTCTGAAGAGAAGCTGGCGGAACTGGCCTGCGCTCATTTAGAAACTGCCACACGCGCCAATGTCCTGGTAGGCGGGCTCGGGTTCGGGTTCACTTTAAAGGCGGCTCTGGCCTCGCTGCCGGCCGATGCCACAGTGACCGTCGCAGAACTTCTCGGCCCGGTGATTGAGTGGAACCGCAACCCGGCATACCCGCTCTCAGCCGATGCCCTCAACGACCCGCGCGTAAACATCCTGAATGGAGATGTCTTCGATCTGATTCGCGAATCCCGCCGCCGCTTCGACAGCATCATTCTCGATATAGATAATGGTGCCGCCGCCTTCACAACGGCCGAGAATCAGCAGATGTACAACCAGGTGGGCCTTCAGACGATTCGCGCAGCTCTGAAACCGAATGGATGCGCGGCCTTCTGGTCAGCAGCAGCCGATGCCCCGTTTGAAAAGACCATGCGTAATACAGGATTCAAGCTGGAAGCAGTCCGCTGCCGCGCGCACCCCACTTCGGGCGGGTGGCACACCCTTTACCTGGGGCGCTGAACTGCTAGCGGTCGCGTTCCGTGACCAGGTCCGTCAACGTAAACAGCGCCCGCTGATAAGGATTATCCGGATACTCGCCGACGATCTGCCGCGCACGATCCGTAAAATGCTGTGCTCGTTCGCGCGTCCGCTGGACGGCCCCGTGCCGTTCAATAATCGCCAGAACGTCTGCGAAGGGCGCGGCCTCGTAGCTGCGGTCACGAAGCACGGTTTCGATCAGACGGCACTCGGCGGGACTCGCCTTCCCGAGCGCGTACACCAGGGGCAACGTCACCTTGCCCTCTTTCAGATCGCCGCCGACCGGCTTGCCGAGCGTCGCTTCACGCGAAGTAAAATCCAGCATGTCGTCGATCAGCTGAAACGCCATGCCCAGGTTCCACGCAAACTCACCAAGCTTCTCTTCGGCCTGAGTATCCGCGCCCCCGGCCACCGCGCCCAGTTTTGCGCAAGCCGAAAAAAGACAAGCCGTCTTCCGGTCCACCAGTTCCATACAGTCTGCCTCAGTAATGTCGATGCGCCCGATCCGTTCCAACTGGATCAACTCGCCCTCGACCATCATCTGAGTCAGCCCGATCAGCAGGTCGAGCACATGGAAATTGCGTTCCCGCAGCGCGACCTGAAAGGCCTGCATGTAAAGCCAGTCGCCCGCCAGCACGCACGTATGGTTGCCCCACTGCACGTTGGCTGAAGGACGCCCGCGCCGCGTCTGCGCCACATCGATCACGTCATCGTGCACCAGCGTAGCCGCGTGCAGCATCTCCACCACGGCCCCAGCTGAATCGCCGTCTTCCCCGCCCCGCCTGAAAAACGGGCGCACAGCAACAGCAGCGCGGGCCGCAATCGCTTGCCGCCGCTCTTCTGCAGATATCGTCCAATGGTCGAGACTGTCTCGACGGACGCCAGCGACTCGGCGTCGATAGCGCGCTCCACTCCCTGCAAGTCCTCGCGGACGAGGTCGAAGATCTCTGGTGCTGTGAGAATCTGGCCTGCTCGCTCAATCGCCATCGGAAACCTTAGTGTAACGGTTCGCACTCCGCGGCCCGGCGCACAACCGTTCGAAGTTCGCGGTCGTGACCGCCGCGATATGCTCCGCCGTCGTGTTCCGCATGCTCGGCCAGTTTGCGCACCGTTTCCACCATGAACGAGGGCTCGTTCCGCTTTCCCCGCCAGGGGATCGGCGCCAGATACGGCGCGTCCGTCTCGACGAGCAGCCGGTCGTCGGGCGTTATCCGCGCCGCCTCCCGAACCGCATCCGCTGCCTTGAACGTCACCACACCCCCGAATGCCAGCAGGAAGCCGAGGTCCAGCGCTTCCCTTGCCTGTTCCGCATCGCCCGTGAAGCAGTGCATAATCCCCGGTCCGCGCCAGTATTGCCGAAGCAGTTCCATCGTGTCTTCCCACGCTTCGCGCGTATGGATGATCACTGGCAGCCCGAGATCCGCTGCCAGCCGCAACTGTTCTATAAAAACCTGCTTCTGGATCTCACGCGGCGAGAAATCGTAATGATAATCCAGCCCGATTTCACCGAACGCCAGCACCCTCGCATTGGCAGTCAGCGCGCGCAAATCGTCGAAGCTCCGCGGCGTTGCTTTCGCCGCATCGTGCGGGTGTACCCCAACCGCCGCAAACACCTGCTTATATCGCTCGGCCACCCGCACCGACCTGTCCAGTTCCGGCGGCCCATCCCCCGTCCCGATCGACAGCATCCGGCTTACACCCGCCGCGACTGCGCGCTCGATCACCGCGTCGAGATCGGCCGCGAACTTCGGGTCGTCCAGATGGCAATGCGAATCGACCAGCATTACTTCAAACGCGCGCCCACGGGAATCTCTTCAAGGAACCCCGCCAGCACGGGCTTGCCGCCTTCGAGCGACGCCGCCACAATCATCCCGTTCGATTCGATGCCTCTAAGCTTGCGGGGTTGAAGATTGGCCACAATTACGACCTTGCGGCCCACCATCGCCTCTGGTTTATAAACCAGCGCGATACCCGCCACAATGGTCCGCGGTTCCGGTTCCCCGATATCCACCTTCATATGCAGCAGCTTGTCCGCGCCCTTGACCGGCTCGGCGGACAGCACTTTCCCGACCCGCAAATCGACCTTAAAGAAATCCTCAACGTCGATCTTCGGCGACGGCGGCGCCACGGACGTTTCAGGCTCCTGCGGAACCCGCCCCAACAGCGTCTGCTGGCGAAGCGTCTCCTCCTGCTCCAGGAGCCGCATCCGGTCAATCGCGCTTTTGGCGTCGATGCGCGGAAAAACCGGCGCAACCTGCCCCGTCTTCTGCCCGGGCGCAAGTTGCCCCCAGTCGAGCCGCGCCAGTTCCAGTGCGGGCAGCACCGAAGTCATCCCCAGCTGCTGCCAGATCTTCACAGTCGATTCAGGCAATATCGGATGCAGCAACGCCACCGCTATGCGCAGCGTCTCCGCCGAAGCGTACAGCGCGTCATCGAGTTGCTTCTGCGCCTCAGGATTCTTCGCCAGCTTCCACGGCGCCTGCTCCACAATGAACTTGTCTACGGACGACAGAAGCACCCAAACGGCTTCCAGCCCACGTGAGAATTCGAAGGCATCGAACGCCCGCGAAGCATGGTCAATAGCCGTCCGCGCCGTTGCGGCCAGCGTAAGTTCCCCGCCCGAGGGCTCCGGAATCACGCCGCCGCGATACTGATGGATCATCGTCAGCGTGCGGCTTGCCAGATTTCCGAGCCCGTTTGCCAGTTCCGAGTTGTACCTGCCCACCAGCGCGTCATAACTGAACGCCCCATCCTGCCCAAACACCACTTCGCGAAACAGGAAATAACGCAGCGCCTCAATCCCCATCACTTCGTGTATGGGCCCCGTGCGGACAATGTTCCCGCGCGACTTGCTCATCTTGTCGTTTTCGAACAGCAGGAAGCCGTGCGCGAAAATTCGTTTCGGCAGCGGCAGGTCGGCAGCCATCAGGAACGCGGGCCAAAACACTCCGTGAAACCGCAGAATTTCTTTCCCGATCAGGTGCAGATCCGCGGGCCAAAGGTCAGTCCCCTTCACTGCGCTGATGTAATTCACCAGCGCATCGAACCATACATAGGCAACGTGCCTGCCTTCGAGCGGAATTCCCCACTTCAGTGTCGTGCGGCTGATGGAAAGGTCCTGCAACCCTCCGCGCACAAAGCTAACGGCCTCATTGCGACGCGATTCGGGTTGAATAAATTCGGGATTGTCTTCGTAGTGCTTCAGCAGCTTGTCTGCAAAGGCCGACAGCTTGAAGAAGTAGTTCTCTTCGGTGACTGTTTCCGTTGGGCGCCCGCAATCCGGGCACTTATCGCCCGGCTTCGCGTCATTCACATAAAGTTCGTCAAAGACGCAATACTCGCCTGTGTAACTCCCCTTATATACGTAGCCATTCGCGAGACACCGGTCGAACAGCCAGCGCACGGTCTCATGGTGCCGCGGCTCCGTCGTGCGGATAAAGTGGTCGTAACCGATCCCGATCCTGTCCCACAGAGTTCGATATTCGTTCGAGACGATGGCCGTAAACTCTTCCGGAGTCTTGCCGGCAGCCTGAGCCGAGCGCTCCACTTTTTGCCCGTGCTCGTCCGTGCCCGTCGTCAGCACGGCATCGAACCCCTGCATAATTTTCAGCCGCTTCACCGCGTCGGCCGCCAGCGTCGTGTATGTATGTCCGATGTGAGGCGCCGCGTTGACGTAATAAATCGGCGTAGTTAGGTAATATTTCATTTCTTTTGTAGATATTCGTGAGTGGCGTCCGCCAGAACCTGTTTTAACGGGATCCCCGAGGAGATTGCTACCGCCCGCGCGTCCTCGTATTCAGGTGCGAAACCCTCGGCGCCGGTTTTGATCCTGACCGACCCGTGCTTCGTTTCAACTTCCACCCATTCCCGCGCCTGAACGCGCCGCTCGGCGTCGTAGAATCGAACGCCGAGCGTAGTGGTCTCGCGAAACATCAGCGCGATCATGCGTTCGCGGGTTTCGGGAGTCGCAATCACCTGCAGCAAGACTCCTGGGCGGCCTTTCTTCATCTGCGCCGGCAGCACGATCGCATCGAGCGCCCCCGACGCAAGCAGTTGTTCGAGCGCGTATGCGATCACCTGCGGGGATGAATCGTCGATGTTCGCTTCAATCACCGAAACAGTCGTGGATTCGCTTGCGCCCGATGCATCCCCGATCATCACTCTTACAACGTTTGCGTGCTCGGCAAAATCCCGGTCCCCTGCCCCATACCCGATTGACCGCACGCGCATGGCGGGCATCGCCCCAAATCCTTTAGCAAGTGCAGTTACGAACGCGGCGCCCGTCGGCGTGGTTAATTCCATGGCTGGCCCACGCGAGTACACAGGACAATTCCGGAGCAACCGGGCCGTAGCGGGCGCAGGCACCGGCAGAATGCCATGGTCCGTTTTGACCGTGCCGCTGCCAACATTGACGGGGGAGCAATATACCGTTTCAATACCTAGCTGGTGCATCGCAAGACACGCGCCCACAATGTCGCAGATTGAATCCACCGCGCCCACTTCATGGAAATGAACTTTCTGAAGACTGACGCCGTGAACAGACGCTTCGGCTTCCGCCAGAACTCGAAAGACCCGCTCTGACGACTGCTTCACCGCGTCGGGAAGGTCCGCAGCCGCGATCATTTCGAGTATCCCGCTCAGATACCTGTGGTTCGACTGCTCCTCCGCAGAGACACGAAATTTCGTGGCCGACAGGCCCCGCCGCAGCACCCGATCCCACGTAATCTGGCCCCCAATCGCCAGGCTTTGAAGTGCGCCCGAAATCGCCCCGCGATCCGCGCCTGCATCGACGAACGCGCCGACGAGCATATCGCCGGCAAGGCCTGCAAAGGCATCGATGTAGCAGATGGACACGGTAGCTCTAGTTTAGGCGATCCACGCCACGGCGCGCAGTCGATGCAAATGGCTGGGCATGGGGGACACGCGGTCATCGGTACCGAACGTTGCGGGCCGGTACTTGCCTAACATTCCAGGCATTGTTGCTGGTTCCACCAACGACGCCTAATATAATAGGCAATGTGCTGGATCTAATTGGCATCGGCGGCCACATTGCCCAGCGCCGCCGAACTCTCAAGCTCACGCAGGCCCAACTGTCGCGCAAGGCAGGCTTAAGCCGAGCCACGCTCGATGCACTTGAAAATGGCCGGGCCGGCGAACTCGGCTTCGCCAAACTCACTCGATTGCTCGCGGCACTCGGCCTGGAACTGACCCTCCAGACCGCACGTTCGCAACGTCCCACGCTTGACGAACTGATGCAGGAGGATCGGGATGATAAAAGTCTGGACCGACGCCGCTGAAGCAGGGCTCCTGGATCGTCATGGCGAGCGCGGCAGCACGTTCGCGTACCTGCCGGACGCCCCCGCCATGCGCGCGGCCTCTATAACTATGCCCGTTCGCCTCCCCTCCTGGAGCGTACCTTTCGGGCTCCCCCCCATTTTCGAAATGAATCTGCCAGAGGGGTTCCTGCGCGAGCGCCTGCGCCTTGCTTTCGCGAAAGCAACCGGCACCTTCGATGACTTCGATCTGCTGTCGGTTGTCGGGCAGTCACAGGTTGGCCGTATCCGGTACACCGGTGACAAAGAGCAGTTGAACGAAGACGTGCCGTTTCAATCGATTGACGAGATTCTTCAACGCAGACGTGACGGCGGCCTCTTTCAGTACCTGCTGGAACGCTTCGCGTCCTTCTCCGGCATCAGCGGCGTCCAGCCCAAAATTCTCGTGCGCGATGAAGACGCATTTGCCGCGACGGGAAACACAGGCGATCGCTTCTCACACAGCTTTCGGGGCGCGACACACATAGTGAAGTTATGGGACCCGAACGAATACCCGCAGCTTGCCGCGAACGAGTATTTCTGTCTTACGGCCGCTCGCAAATGCGGGCTCGACGTGCCCGCGTTTCGACTTGCCGAAGACGGCATCGCCCTGGTCATCGACAGGTTCGATTTGCGCATGGACGGCACCTATCGCGGGTTTGAAGATTTTTGCGTACTCAATGCCCGCAGGACCGACGAGAAGTATCGGGGTAGCTACGAAACCTCGATCATCAGGCGATTCACTCAGTTCGCCATCTCCAGTCACGTCAATGAGGATCTGGAGAGGCTCTTTGTGCTGATTGCGCTGAACTGCGCGCTGCGCAACGGTGACGCACATCTAAAGAACTTCGGCATGTTTTATGACGATGTGCGCGGGGAAGCCCGGCTCGCGCCGGTCTACGACATCGTGACCACCTCCGTGTACCTACCCAGGGACAGCATGGCACTGACTCTCAACCGTTCAACAAGATGGCCCACGGCGAAGCACCTGAGAACACTCGGCGAGACGAGGGGTGGCGGCACGCCTGCCAGGATCGCGCAGACTCTGCACCGCGTCGCTCAGGCGATTCAGGACACTATGGGCGAAGTCCGCCTTTATATCAGGGAGCATCCCGAGTTCACCGATGTTGGCGAAAGGATGCTGCGCGAGTGGGATAGCGGAATCAGGAATTCGCTCGTCGGATAAGCTGCCGCCCTTCGCTCAATGGTTCGTAGCCGTCTTCAGCGTGGGCTGCCAGGCGGGTGTGCCTTCCTCCCATTGGTTATCCGTGAGCTGCTCGACTGCCGTGCCGTCGTAACGCATGGCAAAAATTTCGCCATAGGGTTGCGGCGCATCGGTGTAAACCACTTCGTCTTTAAAGCCCATACGGGAACTGGCGAACACAATCGATTCCCCATCGGGTGACCAACCCTGGTGGGCGTCGTTTCCATGTGTGTTCGTCAGCCGCTTTAGAGACGTTCCGTCAGGCCTGATCGTAAAGATCTCGTACGCGCCGTCAATCAGGCGCGAAAACATAATCAGATCTCCTCGCGGCGACCACAGCGGAAAATTATCGTATCCACTCGTGAGCGTGGTCATAGCCTTCGTGTCCACGTTCATAATGCGCAGACCTGACCCGTCCTTCGAGAAGGTCCTGTACACAAATCGCCTGCCATCCGGAGCAAAGGACGGGAAGGCGCTATTGTCCGAACCCGAGGTCAGTTCCTGGAACGCCGTTCCGTCCGCGTTCACGATGGCCACCTGTGCGCCGCCCTCAACGCGGTCGCCCTGCTTGAGGAATTGGGAATGGAAGCCCTCAAAAAAAGCCGCGAACCCGCCGATTGCGAAAATGATGCGGTCGCCCGCCGGGGACCATCCACCTGGCAGGATGTTCCGCGTCGGGTCACGATAAATCACGGTTCCCTGTCCGGTCGCAACGTTCGTTACATTCAGGCTGGCCCCTCGCACACTCGCGGAAGGGGCTGTCGCTGTGACGAACTCCTTTCCTGACGCGCTGAACGACGGCAGAAGTCCGGAAAGGCTCAGCTCGTAGTTCGCGTTGCGGCTAAACGCGGGCACGGTACCGGTGTTGCGCCTTGGCATATCCGCTCGTCTGGTAAAGACCAGGTGACTTGCATCCGGAGACCACGACGCGCCCCGGATCGCGCCGCGCGGCCCCCGCCGGCCGCTCGTGTAGTAAACGCCCGCTTCGGTTGTGTCCTTCCGGATGTAGCCGATATCATCCCGAGTGACCGGAGACGGGTTCATCTTAACTCCCGGACCCGAGGCAATGTCGGTAGAACCACCGCCGGTAATTTCGATTGACACCAGGCGGGTATCGTTCCCTGGAACAGGGCTCGGCATCCGGTTCGCGAGGGTCATTTCCGCCGGCATGCAATAGCTAACGATTCGTTTGCTGTCCCCGGTCCACTTCGGGCTGCCGCAGAAGTCTCCCCGGTTTGTCAGCTTCCGCAGTCCGGAGCCGTCGGGGTGAATGAGGTAGATGTCGGCGAGTTGCAGCCGCTCCCATCGTCCGTGCGCGAAGGGCATTGGATTCCCGCGGCCCGAGGAGAAGGTAATCCAGCTACCGTCAGGCGACCAGGAAGGGCGGAAGTCGCCGTCCTTTCCGGATGTAAGCCGTTTGGTGCGCAGAGTCGAGAGATCCAGTGTCCACAGGTTTGCTGCGCCGCTGTCTCTTGTGCTTACGAAGACGAGTTGCTTGCTGTCAGGAGAGAATGCCGCCTGGTCGTCGTAGGCCGGGTTGTTCGTGAGCTGAGTTAATTCGCTCCCATCCGGTTTTACGCGATAAAGGTCCGCCGATCCGTTCCTTTCAGAAGTAAACACAATGGACTTGTCGTCCGGAGCCCAGACCGGGTCATAATCGGTATCTTTGCTGTCGAGCAGGGGATGCTCATCGCCTCCATCGGCAGATGCCACGAAAAGAGCCAACTGACCGGGCTGAGGGCTCACACGGGTAATCGCAACACGGTGAGGGCTGGATGTTCCGGCCAGCATGATGCCGACGATCAGGACTGAAATGAGAGACGGGCGCATTCGAGCAATTCTAGTGGAGCCGACGTTGCGGCGCAAGAGATCACCAGACAGAGATCACCAGTCAGAGCGGAAGCCCTACCCCGAACGCGTCTGCGAAAACGGGCAGCTTCTAACATCGTCCCGGCAGGAGGCTGCGGAGTCCTCCGCGTTTCAGCCCATACTTACTGACACATGTAATCTGAGCATGAACTGTCTGCTTTGGCACGCTGGCGGGTGTGCCGGCAGCCTGGCATCGAAGCGGACGACGTTCAGCCTCGGACGTACACAATCCGTGGAACAGGGGATATGGACCGACATTCCTGTTGCTGGACGGCTCCCGTTTCCATCATTGCCTTTCCCGCCGCCGTATGGGCGGACCGGAGGTACACCGTAATACACTGTGTAACTTGTTGAATTTCGTTAAGTTTCCGGCAGAACGAGACATTGTTCGAGGTAACCTTTTTAACGGCGCTTCTCGCCTATGGATTGTACTCTTCACAATAAATGCGTAAACTGGCTTCGTTCCCTGTCCATACACTCTCACGCTCAGCCGCACTGGTTTCAGCTGCCACCCTCTTCTTCGCACCCACCTTCGGAGCCGAGTCCACCAACGCCGATCTGCAGCGCGGGTTCTCGCAAACGGTACGGCCTTTCGTAGACCAGTATTGTGTCAGTTGCCATAGCGGTAAGGCGCCCGCCGCACAGCTGGACCTGAAGTCTTACACCACGCTGGACTCTGTCGTTCAGGATTTCGGCCACTGGAACCTTTTGATGGAACGTCTCGACCGCCAGGAGATGCCTCCCAAACCGATTCCGCCACCGCCCGCAGATCGCCGCGAGAAGGTTGTTGAGTGGGTCAAAGCTGTCCGGGCGGATCAGCTTCGGAAGCACGCCGGGGATCCCGGCCCCGTCGTCGGACGCCGCCTCAGCAATTCCGAGTTCAATTACACCATCCGCGATTTGACCGGCGTGGATATTCAGCCAACAAAAGAGTTCCCGGTCGACCCTGCTAACCAGGCCGGATTTGACAACAGCGGCGAGACACTCGACATTTCGCCCGCGCTCTTCAGTAAATATCTTGCGGCTTCGCGTGAAGTGGCCGACCACATGGCCCTCACCCCCGATGGTTTCATCTTCGCTCCGGGCCCGGTGCTTTCGGAGACCGACCGCGATCAGTTCGGAGTAAGGCGGATCGTCGACTTTTACGAATCGCAGCCGACCGACTACGCCGACTATTTTGAAGCGGCGTGGCGCTACAAATATCGCGCCTCGCTCAAACATCCCGCTGCCACGCTGACGGGCACGGCCGTCGAGACCCGGGTAAGCCCGAAGTATCTGCCAATGATCTGGAAGATTCTGGGCGAAGGCGCCGCGCCCGGTCAGCCCCGAAAGATCGAGGTGGGACCTGTGGCAAAACTTCAGAGCATGTGGAAGTCGCTGCCCGCGCCGGTGGCAGGTAACGTAAACGAGGCGGAACTGCGCGCCAGATGCGTGGCGATGCGCGACTTTGTGGTGAAGATCCGCAATCATACGGCAATGCAGTTCACAGCGCCTGTTGTTCCAGGTCCCGCGGTCGCACCGGCTCCCGCCGCCGCTGTTGCGGACGCACCTCAGGACGACGTGACTCAGGCGCCTGCAGGTGGGCGTGGTGGCCGAGGGGGCCGCGGAGGGTTTCGTCCTCCTCGCGGGTTGCCGGCTGCATCGCAGCCGCTGCTGAGCTGGAAATACACCCAGTTCAACACCCACCGCAGGAATTTCGACCCCGCTGCTTTGAGGCTCGATACCGATCCCCCGCAGACTGCGCCTGAAATCCCGAAGTTCGCGGGTCTGCATGCGGAGGCCGCGACGCGCTGGGCTGCGGTAATGAAGACGGCGCAGTTGTCGGATCCCGATCTGGTCATTCCCGCCGCGAAGCGGGCCCAGTACGAGGAATCGTTTGCGCGTTTCGCGAATGTCTTCCCTGACGCGTTCTATATAAAGGAGCGCGGAAAGTTCTTTCCGGACGATTCATCGGATTCGGGACGTTTGCTCAGCGCCGGTTATCACAGCGTGATGGGTTTCTGGCGCGACGATAACCCTTTGCAGGAATTGATTCTCGACGAGAAGGGCAGGAAGGAACTCGACAAGCTCTGGACTGAATTTGACTTCTACGCAAGCTACACAGCGCGTACCTTCATTCAGTTCTATTTCAATCAGAGCGGTGAAGTGCAGGGCGGCGGATCCGAGTCCGGACGTCCCCGTCCCGTTGGCAAGGAAGTGACTGACGCCTCGGTCATCGCGGCTATTCGCGACCAGTACGCCGCGTTCGCAAAAGCCGGCGGCACAGGCGTGGCCGCCGCCTGGATGCCAGTCTATTTCGACAACATCAATAACACCCTGCGCTCGCTGGAGAAGATGCGCATTGCCGCCGAGCCTGCCCAGCTCGATGCGCTGGTAAAGTTCGCCGCCCGCGCGTACCGCCGTCCGCTCACTAAGGCGGAGCACGACGGTTTGCTTGCCTACTACCACCAGCTTCGGGATAAGGGCGGGTTGTCGCATGAAGATGCTGTTCGCGATTCGATCGCCAGCATCCTGGTTTCCCCCGAGTTCTTCTTCCGGATCGACCTGCAGGACGCCGCACTGAGATCGGCAACGGGTGCCCGTTCCGCTTCGGCTCCACTGTCGCCCTACTCGCTGGCAAGCCGGCTGAGCTACTTTCTTTGGTCGAGCATGCCCGATGAAGAATTGCTGAAGCACGCCGGAGCGGGCGATCTGGCGAAGCCGGATGTCCTGGCTGCGCAGACTCACCGAATGCTGAAGGACGCCCGCGCACGGGGCCTTTCCGTTGAATTCGCGGCGAACTGGCTCGATTCGCGGCATTTCGAAACCTATAACTCGGTGGACCGCGAGCGGTTCCCCAACTTCACAAATGGCCTTCGCCGCGCCATGTTCGAGGAGCCGGTCCATTTCTTCGAAGACGTTGTAAAAAACAACCGCTCCGTTCTTGACATGCTGTACGGCAACTATACATTCGTGAATCCGGTTCTGGCGAAGCACTACGGCATGACCGATATACCGGAATTCAGGCCTGCGGAGTCGAAGGCGCCGGCGCCGAACTGGCCCGCTCAACCCGCCGCCCCGGCACATGCCTTTGCCGATCCGCAGGTAAGTGCCGATACATGGGTTCGGATTGACGATGCCGGGAAGTATGAACGCGGCGGTTTACTGCCCATGGCGGTATTCCTGACGCAAAGTTCCCCGGGTCTAAGGACCAGCCCCGTCAAGCGTGGATATTGGGTCGTCCGGCGAGTTCTGGGCGAGGTAATTCCGCCTCCGCCGCCGGTTGTTCCGGAATTGCCGCAGGACGAAGCCAAAACCGATGCTCCTTTGCGCGAGGTGCTCGCGCAGCACCGCTCGAATCCTCTTTGCGCCGGCTGCCATGCCCGCTTCGATACTTTCGGCCTCGCCATGGAAGGTTACGGGCCCGTTGGAGAAAAGCGCGGCAAAGATCTTGCCGGGCGGCCAGTCGACACGTCAGCCACATTCCCGGGCGGTTTCGAGGGCTCGGGCTTCCGCGGCGTTCAGACCTACATAAAAGAAAAGCGCCAGAAGGATTTTGTTGACAACCTAAGCCGCAAGCTGCTGTCGTACGCGCTCGGGAGAACGCTTTTGCTTTCCGATGAGCCCGTCATCGAGAAGATGGTGGCATCGCTGCCCGACAACGGCTATCGGTTCGATTCCCTGGTCGATATGATCGTGTCCAGCCCGCAATTCCTGAACAAGCGAAATACTGAAATTACAAAGCGAAGCACTCCTGCGCGGATCGCGGGAGTTGACATTAGGAGAGGTGAATAAATGTCCGGAAAGCTGATTCCTCAGAACAGAGTCCCGCGCAGTTTCGAGCGCACAATTTCCCGCCGGTCCATCCTGCGCGGAGCAGGGGTTGCCATGGCGCTGCCATTCCTCGATTCGCTCCCGGCATTCGGCGCGGCGACATCGCCTTTTCCGAAGCGTTTTGCCGTCATGTTTATGGGATGCGGCATCAACGAGGATCACTGGAGCGCGACGGGTAACGGCGCGGACATGAAGCTGAGTAAAACGCTGTCCGTGTTGGAGCCGCTCAAAAGCAAGATCAACGTAGTGGACGGGTTGTTCAATAAAGCTTCGGTGGGGCTGGGCATTCACCCGGCACAAACCGGCAGCCTGCTTTCCGGCGCGCAGGTGTCGAAGGGTGCGATTCTCCATTCCGGCATGAGTGTGGACCAGATGATCGCGAACACCATTGGGCAGGACACGGCCCAATCGAGCATCGTGCTTGCATGCGATCCGCCGATGACCGGGTACCACGAAACGAACTACTCGATGGCGTACAGCTCGCATATTTCGTGGCAGAGTCCCGATTCTCCGGTGCCGGTTGAACTCTATCCCTCGCTTGCGTTCGACAATCTTTTTGAGAACCGTGGAAGCCTTCGAAATATAAGCATCATCGACCGCGTGAAGGAAAGCGCCGAGGCGATGGGCCGAAGGGTAAGTTCGGAAGACAAAGCACGGCTCGACAATTACCTGACCAGCGTGCGCGAAGTGGAGAAGCGCGTTACCGGCCTTCGTGCAGGTAAGGACGCGGCCGAAGACAAGGCTAAACTGACCGGTGCTTCAAAAGTAAAAATGGAGCGGCCCGCAAACGGATTGCCGGACGATCTGCGCGAGCACGCAAAGCTGATGTGCGACATCATAGCAATCGCTTTTCAGACGGATAAAACGCGCGTCGCCTCCCTGATCATCTCGCGTGATCTTTCAGCCATGTACTATCCATTCCTGGGAGTGAATCAGGGACACCACGGACTGTCGCACAACAACAATTCGGACGCTTACGAGTCGATCTCACGCTGGCACGTAAGTCAGTTCGCCTACCTCGCGTCGAAACTCGACAGTATGCCGGAGGGTGACGGAACCGTACTCGACAACTCCTGCCTGATGTTCCTCTCGAGCCTGTTTGTCGGGCGCACGCATAACAACACGCGACTGCCCGTCCTGCTCGCCGGCGGTTTAGGAGGGGCGCTCAAGACGGGGCGTTCACTGAACTACCTGGGTGAGCCAGCGGAGAATCGCAAGATGTGCAGCCTCTACCTTTCTCTGATGGACCGCATGGGAGTGAAGCTGGATCACTTCGGCGATGCCGATTCGCGGCTGGCGCAGATCTGAGGTTTTGCTTCCGGCACCTCTGCGACCTTGCCTTTTAGCTGCGGTTCACGCGCCGCCAGACGCAACCCACTGGAGTACCCGGTCCATGGCCGAGGCATGTAGGTTGAGCCACATGACCGTCAAGATGAACAAAGTCAAATCCAGGCGCTGGACCGCTGCCAGCCTGTGTTGCCAATGCGACCGGGCCAGGCCGATTCGGCTTTTCCACCTCGCGATCGGAGAGGTGCTTCCAGTCTCGTGCCGGAATAGCGATCAGGGAATTGCGCCGTCTGGAAGGCCGTGAGAAACTGTTCCTGAGGTTTTCCGGAGTTCGACCCGGCCATTTCGAGCGGCAATACATCTGTGCCGATTTATGACCCGGGACGCGACCCCACCAATTGTTCCCGACCGGAAGAAGTCGCGAATGAATTCGAATTCGGCGGATTTCAGGTGATACGCAATGTTGTGATACTTGGCGATGGCATTGCTGCGAGGTGTTGCGCTCATCTTCTAAGCCGTGCTGGTCTTCAAGTGGTTCTGCAGGGTACACAACGCTCACGTATTCCGGCCATTCTGGTCAGCCGTACGGCAGCGGCTCTGATCGACGACGTGTTCCAGTCACGAACACTGTTCAGCGACCTCCACCAAATTACCAGCCGTGTCGTTGCGTGGGGTTCAGCGGCGAAGAAGAATCAACTCCCGCACCTCGCCGCAGTTATCTCGGAGGACGCGCTTCTCCAACGGCTTGGCGTGCCTGTTATGGGCGCTCCCCCGCAAGACTTCGTCCCTGATTTCACGATTTATGCGTCTGGTGCGCTGCCTCCCGAAGCAGAGCATCGGGCCTTCGGCTCGCGCCGGGCTTCGGCCGCGCCGGTGCTGTTGGCCGGAGCCGAACCTGCTGCTTCTTATATTGAGTCGCTCGGCACAGGTTGGCTGTTTCTGGTCCCGGATAGTCTCTCGTCCGCCTGGCTTTTGTCGATCGGCGCCGATCTTGAATCTCATTTTGCCCAAAGCCGTATCATCGCCCCGCTGATCGAGCCGGTACAGTCAACTGGCCGTGAATTTCCCGCCTGTCCCCGCATATCGGTACCGCTCGGCGGCCACGGCTGGCTGGCCTGCGGGACTGCCGCGCTGGCGTTCGACCCCATCTGCGGCGATGGCTCAGCCCAGGCCGTTCGTGAAGCAATTCTCGCCTGCGCAGTAATCCGGGCAATCTCAGCCGGAGGCGATGAGGAGTCACTTATAGCGCACTACGAAACACGTTTGCTTGCGGGAATGCAGCGGCATCTCGCGCTCTGCGCTGAGTACTATCGCATCGGGGCCGGGCCGTGGTGGCAGACAGAACTGCGAGCCCTTCAGCAAGGTTTCGACTGGTGTTCCGCCAGACTGGCCCTCTCGCCGGAACCGCGTTATTCTCTGCGCGATTTCGATCTTGAACCGCGATCTGCCCTACAATGATTTGAAATGACGCCGCCCGGTTCCATTGCGCCGTGGAAAACCTACGGTCGGTTGTGGATTTTCCTTCGCCCTTACACACGAAAGCTGATCCTGGTTCTTCTGGTAAGCCTCGTTTCAACGGCCCTTGGACTGGTCCAGCCATACATTTCAAAGCTCCTGATAGACCAGGCGTTGCTCCGGCGCGACATGCACGCCCTCGTTCAGATTGCCGGGCTCATGCTGGTCACGTCCGTTCTGAGCTTCGCGATAAACATACTGGCGAGTTACCGCTACGTAAAAATATCGGCGGCCATGCTGTTCGACATGCGCGTGGCGCTTTTCCGCCATTTGCAGACTCTCTCGCCGCGCTTCTACGCCCGCTTCCGCCTGGGTGACCTGATGTCACGCCTCAACAGTGACGTGAGTGAGGTGCAGCGTGTCTCCGCAGACAGCCTTCTTTCCGTTCTCAGCAATGTGCTGTTCTTCATCGGATGCGTGAGTATGATGTTGTGGCTGAACTGGCGTCTTTTCCTCGTAGGCGTGGTTCTGGTTCCCGCCTGCCTGCTGGTTTTTCGTCATTACCAGCGGAAACTGACCGCTCTCACCAGACAACTGCGCGAACGGAGCGCGGATCTTGGCAGCCTGTTTGTGGACACGATTCTTGGCATGCGGGTAGTCGTTTCCCTCGGGGCGGGTGAACATGAAGCGGGCCGGTTCCGCGAAAGAAACGACGCATTTGTACGCACCATGCTTCGAGTCCAGATCGCCTCATTCATGACCACCGCTTTACCCGGCACCATCCTCACCTTTGCAACGTCCGGCGTGATCCTCTACGGAGGCTGGCTGATCGTCCGCGAAGAAATGTCGGTGGGAACTCTGGTGGCGTTCATGGCGTATCACATGCGCCTGCTTTCGCCCATTCAGACCCTGATGGGAATGACGTCCGGACTGGCTTCGGCGCGGGTTTCACTGGCGCGTATCTTTGAATTGTTCGACACGCCGGCGGAAATCCGCGAGCGCCCCGGGGCAATCCCCCTGACGCGCGTCGGCCAGTCGATCCGTTTGGATAATGTTTCCCTGAGTTACGGTCGGAATCCGGTACTGAGCAATGTTGACCTGGAGATTCCGGCAGGGATCGTTTGCGCCATTCTCGGTCCGAGTGGGGTAGGTAAATCGACTCTGGCCGACCTTCTGGTCCGTTACCTCGATCCGGATGAAGGCAGGATTCTGATAGACGGCTGCGACATCCGCGAGTGTACGCTTGGGAGCCTGCGCCGCGAGGTGATCCTGGTGGACCAGGCACCGTACCTCTTCAACGCCACCATCGCGGAGAACATAGCGTTTGCTTTGCCCGAAGCCCGGCGCGATCAGATTGAAGCCGCCGCCACGCGGGCCGGTCTTGACGAACTCCTTGCACGCTTGCCTGAGGGATTCGAAACCAAAGCGGGCGAACGCGGTCTGGCTCTTTCAGCCGGTGAACGTCAGCGCATTGCCCTCGCGCGTGCGCTGCTGCGGCAGCCCGGCGTACTCATACTCGATGAGCCCACTTCCGCTCTCGATGCCCAAACCGAAATGACCGTCGCCGCGGGTCTTCGAACAGCTCTGCCCCAGTCCACTCTGATTGTGATTACCCACCGGCCAGCGCTTGCCGAAATCGCCGATGCGGTGATCACCATCGAAGGTGGCCGGGCACGGATGACCCACGGGCTTCCATCTCTCAGGCGTGGATAAAGCTGTGCGCGTTGGGGTGATCGACAGCGGTGTGAACCTGTTGCATCCGCACATCGGGCCAATTGCGGGCGGTATCTCCGTCGGCATCGATGGTGACCTCCACCAGGGATTTACAGACCTGTTAGGCCACGGCACGGCGGTCATAGCAGCGATTCAGGAAAAGGCTCCGCTCGCGGAATATTTCGCTGTGCGGGTTTTCGAAGGCGAGTTGCGCACCTCAGCCAGTGCGCTGCGCAGCGCGCTCAACTGGTGTCTGGAGAATAAAATGGATGTGATCAACCTGAGTCTCGGAACCGCCAACCAGGCGCATGCCGCCATGTTCACCGAAGCTGTCGCTCGCGCTTCTCAAATGGGCGTGTTGATTGTAGCTGCGCGCGAAGCAAACGGCACTCCCTGTTACCCAGGCTGTCTGCCGGGAGTCTTCGCAGTGGACGCGGACCGGGAGCTACCACGCGATTGTTATCGGTTTACTGAAACAGAGGGTCGCTTTGTAATCACCGCCTCCGGCTACCCTCGACCGGTGCCGGGCGTTCCTCCCCACCACAATCTTCAGGGCGTGAGTTTTGCCGTTGCGAACGCCTCGGGTTTCGTCATCCAGGCTTGCTCACGAACCGGGCAGCGCGAATCCGCGTCCCCGTACGCCGACAAAATCGGAGACGCGCTAAGGGCCGCAACTCGCTTATGATGGGGAAACTCCCATGCGTTCATCAGCCGCTCTTCTTCTTCTCACCGCCTTGACCGGCGCGACCGCTTTTGCGCAGACGCCCTCTGCTACGGCGGCGGACTGGAGTCCAAAGGCAGCGGCCCGGTATCTGGACGAGCGCTCGGCATGGTGGATGGACTGGCCCAAAGCGGCGCGCGACCACGGTACTTTCTGCGTTTCCTGCCACACACTCGCTCCATTTGCGCTCGCCCGTCCGGTATTGCGCGAGGCCCTGGGAGAGACTGCTCCATCGCCCAACGAGAACAGGATGCTCGAAAACATCACACACCGGGTGCGCATCTGGAAGGAGTTGGAACCCTTCTATTCCGATCAGACGTCCGGCCTGCCGAAGTCTTCCGAATCGCGCGGCACCGAAGCAATACTGAACGCCTTAATCCTGGTCTGGCACGATATGCCTTCCGGGCATCTTTCGGCGGATGCCCGTTTGGCGCTCGATCACATGTGGGCTCTCCAGCTCCGGTCGGGTGAAATGAACGGATCGTGGGCGTGGCTGCAGTTTCACAACGCGCCCTGGGAGGGGGATTCTCAGTTCTATGGTACGGTCCTTGCAGCCGTTGCGATTGGTTCCGCCCCGGACGACTACAAGTCCGAGCCCGGCATCCAAAACGGTCTCAAGCTGCTGCGCGGTTGGCTGCAGAAGCAGATGACTTCGCAAACGCCGCTGGACCGGGCCACGCTGCTATGGGCCTCGGCGAAGACTCCGGGCATCCTCACGGAAGCTCAGCAACAGGCCATCGTTCAGGAACTCGTTGCGAAACAACAGCCGGACGGCGGGTTCAGCATGTCAACTCTGACAGGCTCCTGGAAGCGCCGCGACAGCACTCCTCTGGACGCTGCCAGCGACGGCTATGCAACAGGCCTGGTCACTTTCGCTTTCGAGCAGTTAAAGACGCCGGACGTCAAGGCTCCCGCTACACGCGCGATTGCGTGGCTCCGCAAAAATCAAAATGAATCCGACGGTCGCTGGCCCGCTTCATCTCTTAATAAACAAAGGGAGTTATCGTCGGAAGCCGGTCGGTTTATGAGCGATGCCGCCACTGCGTATGCCGTCCTGGCGCTGGAAAGCGAGGGCCACAGATGAGCGTCTCCGATCCTTTTTCGAAGTACTCAGAAAGATTTGTTTGACGATTCGCGAAAACTGATGTTAAAACTGTAAAACACTCTGTAGCCGTTTATTTTCAGGCATAGAATCTCCTCGCACGGCAGCGAACCAGTCCCCCGACCCGGACAACACTGCGGCTCTTCAACCGCGGCTCAACGTCGATTTTCACGATTGATCCAGGAGGGCGGACGAATTGAACTCATACAGGTTTTATAACTCCCAGAGGTTGTTCCGGACCATTGCGCTGACTGCGGTTTTGTCTTGCAGCTCAGTCTTCGCCCAGTCCACATTCGGCACGCTCACCGGAGTTGTCAAAGACCCTTCCGGCAGCATCGTGTCTCTGTGCAAGGTCACGGTCCGTAACACCGGGACCGATGCCCAGCGCTCGCTGATGACTGACTCCAATGGCTCTTACAACGCAGTGAATCTCGAACCAGCCGTTTACGAGATCACCATGCAGGCACCCGGATTTGAGGTGGCTAAATACACCGGCATCGAACTGCAGGCGCGCCAGACAGTCCGCATTGACGGTAGTTTGTCTGTCGCCAGCCAAACTCAATCGGTGATGGTGAGTGAGGCGGCTGAAGCGCCTATCAGCACAGAAGTCTCAAACATTGCCGAGACCAAGCTTGGGCGTGAACTCAACGATCTTCCGGTTGCAATTAGTTCACGCGCGGCGGGCTCTACCAGCGCTTTTACCACTCTGACGACTCAGCCGGGTGTTGAGGTGGATAACAGTGGCAATATGTCGGTTGCCGGCTCCAAGCCAAGCATGCTGTCCGTCTCCATCGACGGCATCAGTTCCACCAGCCCGCGAAACAGCGCGCCGATTTCCGAGCTTTTCCCCTCGTTCGATGGCATCGCGGAAATTCGGGTCAGTGAAATCAACAACAGTGCAGAATTCGGCGGAATCAGCGACATTACGACCATCTCGAAGAGCGGCACCAACGCGTTTCACGGCGGGCTATACGAGAACAATCAGAATACGGTTTACGACGCCCGCAACACCTTCAGTGCGACCGTGCCCAAGCTCGATATGAATGACTTCGGTGTCTTCGTTGGCGGACCCGTATGGATTCCGAAAATCTACAATGGGAAAGACAAAACCTTCTTCTTCCTGCAGCGCCGAGGCGCTACGGCTGCCCAAGCAGCAGGTGCTTGTGGAAAGCGTTCCATCCCTCGCTCTGCGCAGCGGTGACCTGTCCGCTTATAAAGGCACTATTCTGAACGGCGCGGGCAGCCCGTTTCCCGGGAATCAGATCCCACTGAGCCAGATCTCGCCGCTTTCGCTCGCGGCGCTGAAATATCTCTACCCGCTTCCGAATACCGGATCGCCCGATTCTCTCGTCAACAACTACATTACAAATTTCCCGACGTCGATCAGCAGCGACCAGGGCGACCTGCGCGTCGATCAAACCCTGACCTCGAAGCAGTCTGTATTTGCACGCGGCACCTGGAAGTACAAACTCAGCCATACCGCGCCTTCGGGTTCCGCCCTCACCGGGTCGAATCTTCAGCCGGAGCACGATTTTGCCCTGACCGCGGCGCACAACTGGATCATCAGCAACGCAGTCGTGAACGAACTCCGTGGTGGATTCAGCGGATCGAATACGGCTAACAGTTATGGCCTTACTGCGGCGCAGGCCGCGGCTGAGCTTGGGCTGACTGCGTACCTGCCGCAGGCGCCTCCAGCCGGAAGCGCGGTACCGAATTTCAAGATCTCTGGTTTTCAGAGCACCGGTAGCGGTACATCGTCTATCTCCGAAGACCGCCACGTATCAGGTGATTGACAATCTAACGATTACGAAGGGCAAACACACGCTGAAAGTCGGCGCCGACTATCGGTACCTGACGGCTCTCTACACCAACGTTTTTGCCAGCAGCCGGCTTGGCCAGTACACATTTAATAACTCAGTTACCAAGTCGATTGTCGGGAACGCCTTTGCGTCTTTCCTGCTGGGAATTCCCGACAGTGACCAGATTTCCACCGTCCTGAATCCGGATTCGAATGGCTACGCCAGCAGTTACGCCGCTTACGTTCAGGATGACTTCAAAGTCACACCCAGGCTGACCGTGAACTATGGTCTGCGTTGGGAATATCATCCGATGTTCAATGACGCGAATAACAATACGGCTAACTTCCTGCCTGGCTATTCGTCCACTCAGAACGGTGTGTCCGTACACGGAGCGGTCGTTGTTCCTGATAAGGGAGTTTCGCTCATCAATCCCGCCTTTGCGCAATCTATCTCGCCCATGCCCATTCTGACGGCGACTCAGGCCGGCATTCCGCAGAGCCTGCGCTACTCGCAGAAGACGGATTTCGCGCCGCGCATCGGGTTTGCATGGCGTGTCACAAAGATGGAAAGACGGTTATACGCGGAGGCTATGGCAGATTCATTGAAGCGCAGCTTGGCAATCTGCTGAATGCGGCCTGGGCGGTTGAAGCAAGCGATCTCGCGGCATTTACCAACACGATCACGAACTGGCAAACCCGCGCTGACCTTTCCTTATCCGTTTCCCTCAAACCTCGCTCAGCCTGGCTCGCAGGTGTTCGATCTTTCGTCCAGCGCTGCACTACAAAGATCCCTACGTGCAGCAGTGGAATCTTACCTTGGAACGCGATCTTGGGCTTCCAGACCGGACTGCGCATCTCTTATGACGGCAGCCACGGGTCCAACCTTGGATTGACCGATAATCCCGAATCAGGTCAGAGCTAACACGGTTGGGTTCTCAGTCACCGCCAGAGCCTCCGCTCCGTACCCGCTGTTCAACTCAGATTGTGGAAGAAACCAACGGCGGCGTGAGTAACTATAACGCGCTTACTGTCGCCGTAACAAAGCGGATGTCGAAAGGTCTGCAGTTTCAGGTGAGTTACAACTTTGCGAAGAACCTGTCGGACAATGGCGGTTACAATCCCGGCGCGTTTGCCGGTTCAGGTGGCGGGCAGACCTCCGACTACTTCAATCCCGATCGCTGGATTATGGGAACGTTGCGTTTACCCGCCGGCAGCGCTTCCTGACGACTTTTCTCTATGAATCTGCCATTCAATCATACCGGTTACAGACCTGTCAATGTGCTGGCCGGTGGATGGGAGGTATCCGGCGTTTTGCTTTTCAGACCGGGCCTTTCCTGACCGTAACAGCCAACGGGGCGGATCCTTCCGGCACGAACTTCGTCAACTTCAACGGCAATGGCCGTGCCGACATCGTGTCCGGCACCTCGGTGGTTCCGTCCGCTCAGAGCATTCATCAATGGATCAATCCAGCGGCTTTCGCTGTTCCGGCGAACAATATCGGTCGGTTCGGCGACTCCCCTGTAGGAGCGGTCAT
Source organism: Terriglobia bacterium (assembly GCA_963840735.1). Classification (GTDB taxonomy): domain Bacteria; phylum Acidobacteriota; class Terriglobia; order Bryobacterales; family Bryobacteraceae; genus BOG-234. The sequence continues at coordinate 8,113 of CAWIZX010000008.1, read as the reverse complement.
CGGTCCCGGCACCAAGGCCTTGTCGCTGTCGCTGCTTCAGAACTTTCAGGATCAATGAGAACAGTTGCAGCTACGATTCGGCGGCGCTGCGTCCAACGCCCTCAACCATCCGAACTACGGAACACCGGGTACTCACTCTGGGCACTTCGTCTTTCGGTATCATCAGTTCACTGCAAACGGCGGAAGGCGCCGGGCCCCGTTCGTTACAGCTAAGTGGCAGACTAACGTTCTAAGACTCGACAAAAGAGGCCTGAAACTTGATTCGACTCATGGATACGATCTTCAGCTGCGTGCGGTCCTGCTTTCTGTGTCTGTGTCTGCCTCCCCTTGGCACAGGCGCAACGGGAGGGCGTGGAGGCGTGGCGCAATGCAGCCGCACCGGAAGAAAAGCCGGAAGAAGGCATCCCGGTTACGGATGCTCTGGTGATCTCCAAGTGCGGCACCTGCCATGCCAAAGACGACAAAGGCAATCTTTCGCGGATTTCCTGGGAACGTTCCACGCCAGAAGGTTGGGAAGAGGCGCTGAAGCGCATGGTGCGCCTGAATGGCCTCGAACATCAGTCCGGCCGATGCGCGGCACATCGTGAAGTATCTGGCGACGTATCACGGTCTGGCGCCATCCGAAGCGAAGCCTGTGATGTACATGCCGGAGCATCGCATGATCGATGAAACGCTGATTCCGAATGATGCCGTCCGGGCGCATGTACCACCTGCCATCCGATCGGCCGCGCATTGTCATGGCGTCGCTCCAAAGATGACTGGAAGCTGCTGCAAAATCTGCATGTCGCTCTCTACGCGCAGGCGGAAGTCGCACTTCCGTCGCGGCAGGGCGCGGGGGTGCCGCTCCCGGCCAACCTCCCATCGGCGCAGCGCCGGCGGCAGCGGGCGGAACTGCTCCGGCGGCCCCCGGCGGTCCCGAGCCCGGCGACGTCGCACTGGACTTCCTGAGTAAGTCAGCCCCGCTTCACACCACCGAATGGGCTGAATGGCGTGCCCGTTTACGTGCGCCGCGCATAACCGGTAAGTGGCTGGTGTCCGCCTATGTTCCCGGCTATGGAAAGTATGTCGGCGAAATGACAATCGATGCCTGGCCCGGCGGACGATGAGTTCAAGACCAGCACTACGCTGAGCTCCGTGAAAACAGGCGCCGTCGCTCAAGCGAACAGGTACCGGACTTGTGTATGCCGGCTACTCCTGGCGTGGTCGTTCAAAAGGCGATAAGCCCGCCGGAAACAAGCCGGATGATCTTTCAAAGGAGCGCGCGCGAAACACTTTGGATCTCACCAGATCAGTCTTCCGCGGAAGGGCGTTGGTTCTGGGGCGAATACCAGGAATTTGGCTTCGATGTGAAACTTTCGCGTGCCTCCTCTGAGCCGACTCTGATCAGCACAGCCAGCTTCGCGCTCAAAGCCGGCGGGCCCGCGCAACTGCATATTTATGGCGACAATCTGCCAGCGTCAGTCGTGCTGGCGGATCTTGACCTGGGTGCGGGCGTAAAAGCCACTAAAATCGGCCTTCACACAAAGACGGAACTGGTGGCGGATGTAGACATAGCCAAAGACGCGATTCCCGGCAAGCGCGACCTCGGCTTAGGCAGGTCCGTCCTGCAGAATGCTTTCGCGATCTACGATAAGGTGGATTACCTGAAAGTAACCCCCGAAACGGCGTTGGCGCGCCTCGGGAGCGATGTGCATCCCAAGGGATATCAGCAATTCGAAGCCATAGGTTTCAACAATGGTGCGGACGGCAAGTCTCATACCGCTGACGATGTCGAGCTAGGTCCCGTTGACGTTAACTGGACAGTGGAAGAGTTCATGGCAGTCTACGGCGATGACGATAAGAAGTTCGTTGGCAACTTAAGTGAGACTGCCTTCTTTACGCCGGCTTCGGACGGTCCGAATCCCGAACGCAAATTCAGCCGCAATAACTATGGGGACGTGTGGGTTGTTGCCACCGCCAAGAACGAGAAAGATAAAGACGGAAAGCCATTAACCAACCGCGTCTTATCTGGTGGTAACTGTGCCAACCTATATCAAGTGGGATCAGCCCGAGGTCAGTCAATGACGGCAACCGAAAACCGAACGTATCGCGCCGGCGAGTTCCACGGGTTCGAAGGGGGTTCGAGCGACGATTTCTTTATCTCGTTCCCGCCGGAGCGATCTTCGAACTGGATGGTGCGGCTGAAAAGCTAGTCGACCGGTTGAGATCCGGTGACGCCGGCCACGATGAACTGATGTCCGAGTTAGTCGCACGACGGCTTCAGCTACGATGACGCCGACGAGTTACTGGAAGAGCTCTATCACTCGCATGTCATCGTTACGGGCGACACTGTACGCGAGCCGCTGGCCAATCCGCCGGCTGACTTTCCCCTTCAGTCGATGGTCCTGAACCTGACCAACCAGTGCAATCTCGCCTGCACCTACTGCTATGAGTTCGGTGAAGACAAAGTCGCGACGCCTGAAGGCAAGCCGAAGTTCATGGACATGGAGACGGCCAAGGCGTCCGTAGATTTCCTGCTCGCACAGTCGGCGGGGCGCGATGCCGTACATATTACGTTCTTCGGCGGCGAAACGCTGATGAATTTTCCGCTGCTGAAATCGGTCGTCGCGTATGCGACTGGAACAGGCTGCCGCGCAGGGCAGATCGGTCGATTTCAGCCTTACTACCAACGCCACGCTGCTGACGCCGGCGATCATCGAGTTCCTGTCGGAAAACCGCATCGGCGTTACGGTCAGCATGGATGGCCCGCCCGAATTGCACGACAAGCTGCGGGTGTTCGCAAACGGCCGCGGCAGTTACGACATCATCGCGCCCCGGGTACGCGCCCTGATCGCAGGTCACAGAACGCGCCCTATCACCGCGCGTGTCACGCTGACCAATGGCGTTACTGATGTGGTTCGAATCTACCGTCACCTGAAAGATGAGCTGGGCTTCCACGAAATCGGCTTTGCCCCCGTCACTACTTCCCCCGACCGCCTTTACTCCATCAATGAAAAAGGCATGGACGGGGTTCTTGATCAGTTTCACATCCTGGCCGAAGAGTGGCTGGAGTTTGCGCTTCGCGGCGAAATGCACGGCTTCTCCAACGTTAGCGACACCATTGCGGAACTGATCCAGGGCGTCAACAAGTCACATCCATGCGGCGCGGCACTGGGCCTTGTAGGTGTTGGTCCTTCGGGAGACATTGCCCCTTGCCATCGCTTCGTCGATTCCGATACCCACTCACTGGGTCACATCTCAACAGGCATCGATCGCGCGAAACAGAGCGATTTCCTGACGCGCGGTCATATCAATTCCAAATACGATTGCCACACCTGCTGGGCGCGTCCGCTCTGCGCCGGCGGATGTCATCATGAAGCTTTTGTTCGCTACGGCGATACCGGCCACGCAAATCTTCACTACTGCGACTGGATTCGTGACTGGACCGACACCTGTCTTCGGATCTACGGAACCGTCAGCGCGCAGAATCCTGAATTTCTGGATCAGTTTGCCGAAAGGAAGGCACTATGAAGCATATTCGTGCAGTAAACAGAAAAGCGCGTCGCATCGATGAGATGGTAACCTCGCGCAAAGCCGACATTGTCGCCCTGCAGACAGCAGAGGCCGCACGTGCCGATGGGTTGCACGCTGTCGTTTTCACCGGGCTGGGAAGTGGATTCAGCCGGAGGTACCGCGGGTCTTTGCCAGCCGGTTGAGCGCGATATATACGACTGCTACGTTACGTGCTTCTGGCCGGCGCAGGTGCCCGATCACCTGAATAATTATCCGGACTGGGCCAGCAAGTGCGCGGCTGCAACCAAAGACTGGCGCAACCTGGATCTGGTCTTCCATAATCGAAACCTACTTCTATTGCCGCTCTGGCGGGATTCGCCGCTGTTCGTGCTTCAGTGCACGGCCGGAACGATCTTTCATGGGTGCCTATCCCAACTCGCTGCTCGTCTTCGATGAAGGCAGGGGGCAGATAATCGATCGGATCCCGCTTTCCACCGGCCTCCCCACCAGCATCCGGCTTTCCCAGGATCGCAAAACCATCTATGTCACCACCAATGACCACAGTGGGATCGAAGTCATTGACGTAGCCACGCGTAAGGTCACGAACCACTTCGTTCTGAATACCGCGACCAAGAGATATCGCTTCAACGGCGGAATCGCCGATCCGACCGGAGCCCTTTTCTATACCATCACCACGGAAATCAATAAGATGGTGGACCACTTCGAAATCGGCAAGCCCAAGTACACCATCATCGATCTGGCCCAGCAGAAGATTGTCAAAACCTTCGATCTGGCAAAAGAGGAAGATACTGCCGCAGCGGGCGGTGGCGGGCGGGGCGGCGCCATGGAGATCTCGACCGATGGAAAATTTCTCTATCAGTTCGGTTCCAAAGTTGTCATTCTCGACACCGCCGATTTCAAGGTGGTTGATCGCATCGATCTTGCAAAGCCCGATCTGCCCGGCCTTGAAAGCGTCGGATTCGGTGGAATGCTCGATTCCATCAACGAGCCTGGACAACACATTTCTCTCTTCAACGCCTCCGATCCGTACGTCCACAACCGGGTTTTCGGAGTAGGACGCTTCGACCTGCAGACGCGTCATGTGGACTGCACGCCGATCGGCCCCGCACCCGGCGGAATGACGGGGCTGCAGGTCACTCCGGATAAGAAAGACGCCTATCACGGTAGTCTCAACCGGCTCGCTGGGCAATAAACGCTGCGAGTTCTGGCATTTCGATCTCTCACAGTCGAACAAAGTGACACGAACGCAGCGAATTTTCCTGTAAATCGCGTTTCAGCTTCGGCATGTCGAAGGACGGTAAGAAGCTCTATATTTACGGCGCCAGCTTTGAAATCGAAGTCTACGATGCCGCCACCCTGAAATACGAGAAGACCTGGGACCTGAACAACGACATCACCGGTGCCGGCATGATCGAAGTCGAATAGAGAGTCGGCTGTGACCCGAATCCCGAAATTCTTGCTGCTGCTGGTGACGGCCTCTATCGCGGCGCCTGGCGCTGTCGCCCCTGCTGCGGCGCGCCACGCTCTGGACCTGCTGCTTTCCTCGCAGTTCGGTCCCTTTGTGCAACTGCTCACCCCGGAAGCAAAAACCAAGCTAACGCCGGAATTCCTGCGCGATCACGTAGAGCCGGAGTTGCAGGGTTTCGGCAGCGTCGAGGCTGTCAGCCCTCCCTTGCGTGCCAAATCCGGCACGGACGACCTCGTCAGTTTCCCTGTCCGATTCACCAGCACCACGGTGAACATTCAATTGACATTCAATAACACCGGAATGGTAGCGGGCCTTTTCTTCAGAACCCCTGAACACCCGCTGCCGCAGCTCTGGCATCCTGCCCCCTACAGCAGGCCCGATACGTTCCGGGAACGCAGCGTTACCATTGGCTCCGATGACTGGAAGCTTCCCGGCACTCTCACGGTTCCCGTGCAAAGGGCCGCATCCCGCCGTCCTGCTGGTTCACGGTCCGGGCCCTGACGATCGCGACGAGTCGATTTTTTCGTCCCGCATTTTTGCCGACCTTGCGGCAGGCCTCGCCTCGCGCGGCATCGAGGTGCTGCGTTACGACAAACGCACTAAAGTCTATGGGCCGCAAATGGCCGTGCTCCCTTACACACTCAAAGAAGAAACCATCGACGATGCTGTTCGCGCGATCGCAGTGCTGCGCCAGCAACCCGAAGTGGATCCAAAACAGGTTTTCGTGCTGGGGCATAGCCTGGGAGGGTACGCGATTCCGCGTATCGCACGGCAGGACGGGAAGCTTGCAGGCGCCATCTTCTTCGCCGCCAACGCGCGTCACATTGAAGACATCAGCATCGCCCAAACCGAATACATGCTGGCCGCAAAAGGAGGAGCGTCTCCCGAAGAGCGAAAGCGCCTGGAGCTTATGAAGGGGGAGGCTTCGCGCGTGCGTGCCGTCGCGCCGGGCAAAGACAACCCGCCCATCCTGCTGGGACTTCCCGTGGAGTATTTTCTCGATCTGAAAGGTTATGATCCGCCGGTCGAAGCCAGGCATCTGAATATGCCCCTGCTGTTCCTTCAGGGAGAGCGCGATTTTCAGGTGACAATGCAGGATTTCGATCTGTGGAAGGCGGGACTGGGCAGGCGTGAAGAACGCGCATTTCCATACTTACCCAACGCTGAATCACCTCTTCATCTCAGGCGAGGGACCTTCCTCGCCAGCGGAATACCGGAAAGGCGGAAACTTGTCCCAAGCCGTGATCGACGACCTGTCGTCGTGGATCGTGAGGCCACAATGACGCGCCGTGAAGTCCTTGCCGGCATACTTCGCTCAGCCGCAGTTGGTTACGCTGAAGATCCGAAGCCGCCTGATCTCACTCTGAAACTCAGCAGGATCGACGCCGAACTTGCCCCGGGCATCAACGTTCGGACAGTGGCCTACAACGGTCAGGTTCCCGGTCCGCTGTGCGGTTTACCGAAGGCAAAACTGCCACGGTCGACATCGTTAACGAAACGCGTGATCCCGAGATGGTTCACTGGCACGGATTCCACATCCCGCCTGAGGTGGACGGTTCCCACGAAGAAGGCACGCCCATGGTGCAGGGTCACGATCGCCGCCGCTTCGTCTTCACGCCCAACCCGGTCGGCACGCGCTGGTACCACGCCCATGCGATGGCTGGCCATAATCTCGCTAAGGGGGCCTACTCGGGTCAGTTCGGCATGGCGATTGTGGAGCCGCGCCAAAACCCAGCCCGCTACGATCTCGAAGTGCCGATCATCCTTCACGAATGGGAGCCGTTTTTCTCGTCGGACATGGATATGGATGTCGATTACAGGCTTTCCTCGATTAACGGCAAAATGCTGGGCGCGGGCGAGCCCATCAGAGTGAAGCAAGCACAGCGGGTGCTTTTCCGCGTGTTGAACGCCAGCGCAACCATGCAGCATCGGCTCGCATTGCCGGGGCATTTGTTTGAAGTGGTAGCTCTCGATGGCAACACGGTTCCGAGTCCAGGCCCGTTCCACTCCTTGACCTCGCGCCGGGCGAGCGAATTGACGCCATTGTCGAGATGAAATCCCCCGGCATGTGGATTTTCGGCAAACGTAAATGACCGGCAGCGCAAAGCCGGCTCCGCGATTGTTGTCGAGTACGGCGGGCGCATCGGGCGGCCGCAGCTGGACTAAACCTGCGGAATTCATTTGGGATTGTCTGGTATTCGGAAACACAATCGAGGCCCGCAGCCCGCTGTTGTTATCCCACTGGTTATTGAACCGCGCTCAGATGGCAATCTCTGGGCCATCAACGGCAAATCCTATCCTGATACGGACCCGTTCCTGGTTACTCCCGGCGTGCGCAACAGACTGGTTTTCGACAACCGCAGCAGAATGTCGCACCCTGTGCATCTACATCGGCACACTTTGGAGATCACGCACTTACGCGGGCAGGCGCACATCGGGCACTATTTAAAGACGTGATTGTGGTTCCCGCGCACGCCGTTGAAGCCGATCTGACGGCCGAAACGCCTGGACCCTCCTTGTTCCACTGCCACCAGCAGTTTCACATGGACTTCGGCTTCATGACGGTCATGCAGTATCGGGCTTAGTGGCAGAAGGATGAGTCATAAACAGCCGTCGAACATGCCGACGAGTGCGTCGAAATACCCTTCGTCCTGATTGCCGAGATCGTTGCAGAATCCGGCGGCGCGCTCGCAGTAGAAGACCATCAGTTCCGCGAGTCCCGCCGGGTCGCCGACAGCTTTTCTGTAACCGCGAGATGGCCTGTTTGGCTTTTGCCACGGACGTATCCTGGTTCCGCAGACGTCGGGCCAGAGCCAGCGGTCCAGCGTTTCCTTGTAGGGCCGCAAAGCGTCACTGCCGACGCCAAAGCGCGCATGAAGAAACGTCCGATTCTCCTTGTGGGCGGCGTAGAGATCCTGGATCAGGCCCATTAATCCGCGCCGGTCGAAGCCCGCGAGCCTCGCCTTGATATCTGTCCATGCCGGTTGGGATCGCGGCTTGCGCTTTACCTCAGGCATCAGTTCAAAGGATGTAGCCCTGCGCGATCCAGTAATGCCAGTCGCCGATGGCTTCCGCGGTGGACTCATCCGGGGTGTGCTTTCGGCAAGCCTGCATGAAATCCACCCCGGATAA
>CAWIZX010000007.1:0-73266 GCA_963840735.1 Terriglobia bacterium | reverse complement strand
CTAGCACCTCAAGCTAGTGCGTCTGCCAATTCCGCCACCTCCGCAGGTGACCCTCTACCTAACCCAAACTCAAAAAACTACTTCTTAACCGGAGCCGAGACCCGGAACCGCCGGACCCGAATTCTGTACCGGACGCCGCTTCAAATCCGGCAGCGCGCTCCCCCCAGCATTCCGTGTCGCCACAATCGACAACGAAATCGACGTGAGCATAAACAAAATCGCCGAGATCGTAGTCGCTTTCGACAGCAAAGTCGTTGAACCGCGCGGACCGAACGCAGTCTGAGAGCCCATGCCCCCGAACGCGCCAGCCAAATCGGCCGCCTTGCCGCTCTGCAGCAGCACCACAATAATCAGGAACAGACACACGGTTACGTGCAGAATAGTCAGGAGAACTGAAATCACAACTTCACCAGTATACCCCAGCAGCCCCGCTCAGCTGTGGTGCCCGGCGTGCCCCACCAGTCCGCCGTTATCGAGGATCTCCCGCACTTTGGTCGTCAGTACCACCGGAGCGAACGGCTTTTGCAAAAATGGCGCTTCATTCGCCAGCGCCCCCGCACTCTCCAGCGCTTCGCCCGCGTAGCCCGATATATACAAAACCCTCGTTCCCGGACGCTCTTTCAGCAACTGCGCGGCGAATTCCCTCCCGTTCATCTGCGGCATAATCATGTCGCTGATGAGCAGATCGATATGCCCCGCGTGCTCCCGCGCCGTCCTTAGCCCCTCGATGCCGCTGCCCGCCACCAGCACCTTATAACCGCGCCGCTCCAAAGCCACATGCACCATCCGGCGCACGCCCTCTTCATCCTCCACCAGCAGGATTGTCTCGTGCCCTCCGCGTGGTTCCGCCGGCGCTTCCAGTTCCGCCGTTGCTTCGTCCTGCACCCTCGGCAGATAGATCCGAAACGTCGTCCCGCGTCCCACCTGCGACGACAGATCGATCGATCCCCCGCACTGGCGAACCAGCCCATAAACAGTCGAGAGCCCCAGCCCGGTCCCTTTCCCGGCTGGTTTGGTTGTAAAAAACGGTTCGAAAACACGCGCACGAGTGGCCTCATCGATCCCCGTCCCCGTGTCCGACACCTCCACCATCACGTAGCTACCCGGTTTCGCTCCGATGTGCGTTACCACATAGTCGTTCCCAAGCTGCGCGTTCTGCGTCCTGATGCGCAGCACCCCGCCCTGCGGCATCGCATCCCGCGAGTTGATCGCCAGGTTCATCAGCACCTGCTGAATTTGTCCCGCATCTGCGTGGATTCGGCCCGCGTCCGGCCCCCGCTCAATCCGCAGTTCCACATCTTCGCCAATCAACCTGGTCAGCATCGTGGCGGTCTGATCCACAATTCGGTTAATCTCCAGCACTTTCGGCTGCGCTGTCTGCCGACGGCTGAACGCCAGCAATTGCCGCGTCAGGTCCGCCGCCCGTTCGCTGGCCTTCAGGATCTGTTCCACCGCCGTAACATCGCGCTCCGCAGTCATCTGCGGCGACGCGATCAGCATCTGGCTATACCCCGAGATGATCGTCAGCAGGTTATTGAAATCATGCGCAATACCGCCGGACAGCATACCCAGCGCTTCCATCTTTTGCGCCTGACGTAACTGATCTTCCATCTGAGCGCGCACCGACCCGTCCTGGATCGAAATCAGAATCACGTCCGCCTCAGAAGCCGCCGCGACCCGCAGATCCCGCTGGCTCACATTCCCGCCCACATCGCGCAACTGACAGCCTTTGATCTCTTGTGACAGACCTGGTGCGGTATCCCTGATCCGCTCTGTTTCGCCGGAACCAAGTAAATCGCCCAAACTGTAGCGCTGCAACTGATTCCGCTCGCAGGCAAGCAGTCTCAATGCGGCATCGCTCGCTCTCAGCAACCGAAGATTTTGCCGATCCACCGCGAGCAACGCCTCAGGAGCCTTCTCGAACAGCAGTCGATACCCGGGTTCGGGGGGGCTCCCCGTTGCAAAAACAGGCAATTCGCTCCCAAGATTAAGCGAATGCACCCTTCCCGATCAATTTAATGTAAAAGCTACACGTACCGACAAGTACATCGGCAGTGACTCCACTGTCCTATACCGCAGCCTTCTCAAACGCTTCGATCGTCTCTGTAATAGCCTCCCGTAACGGGGTCCTCGGAATCTCACCTACCGTGCGGATTAGTGCGGCGTCGCTCATCCTGTATGCCACAGGCACCTGCGGCCCCTGAACGGAAATCAGTTCCGCCGCTCCGGGGCGAATCTCTTCGAGCAGCCCCCGTAATTCCTCCATGTCAACAACCTCGCCGCGCAGATTGAACACATGTGCGCCCGTCCGCGCCGCTGAACAGGCACTGAATAAAGATATCGGCAACATCGCGCACATACTGTAGGTCCATAAACCCGCTTAGCCGGATTTGGAACGGCTGCCGCGCCGCCACCGCCCGCATTGCCAGCGTCGGGTCCGCCGTCAGACCCGAATCGCGCCCCGGCCCGAAAACCGTCCACGGCCGCAGCCCGATACTCGAAATTCCATCCGCCGCATAGAAAACCCGCGCGTTCCCCTCATTCGCCGCCTTAAACACCCCGTAATGAGTCGCCGGCTTCAGCGGCAGATCCTCCGTCAATGCGCCCTCGCCATATTCGTCCGTCGGCCCCCAGACAGCCGACGAACTCGCATACACAATCCGCGTTTGCCGCCCGCTGTCCCGCGCCGCTTCGAACAGATTCAGCGTCCCGATCACGTTGACCAATCCGCCTTCCACCGGGTTTTTCTGACAAAACGGCATCAGCACGGCCGCCAGATGAATGATGTGGTCGATTCCTTCGTCCCGCACCAGTTTCTTCACCGCAGCCGTATCCTCGATCCGTCCCGTCCTCCGGTCTACCTTCCTGGCAATCGCCGCGCCCCCGATCGTCTCCAGCCGCGCCAGACTGTCATTCACGTCGAAGGTCACCACCCCGTGGCCCTGCTCAATCAGCCGGCGCACCACCCACGACCCGATACAACCCTGCGCTCCGGTAACAAGAATTCTCATTGGGATCAACGGCGATAATATCCTATGCGTCTCTTTCCGATCTTCTGTCTCCCTGGCCCTGGCCGCTCTCGCGCAGAACGCGGATATGGCTCTGACGCATGCCCGGATTTATACTCTGAATCCGCGCATCCCCATGGCTTCCGCCATGGCTGTAAGGCAGGGAAAGATCGTCGCCGTGTCAGACGATGTCTCGAACCTGATCGGCCCCGGCACCCAGGTCATTGACGCGCACGGCGCCGCCGTTCTGCCGGGCCTCATCGATTCTCACGGCCACGTTCGCGGTCTCGGCAGCTTCCTCGAAACCCTCGACCTGCGCGGCATAACCTCCGAACGCGAGATCGCCGACAAGGTACGAGCCGCCGCCCGCCAGGCCAAACCCGGTGAATGGATTCAGGGCCGCGCCTGGGATCAGAATCTCTGGCCTTCGAAGGACTTTCCAACTTCCCAATCCATCTCCGAGGCCGCTCCCGACAACCCCGTAGCGCTCACCCGGGTCGATGGCCACGCCATCTGGGTCAATCGCCGCGCCATGGATCTGGCCGATCTCAACGGCGCCACTCCCGAGCCCGCCGGCGGCCGCATCCTTCGTGACGCCTCAGGCAAGCCCACTGGTGTCTTGCTCGACCGGGCCCGCTCGATCGTTGACAACAAGATCCCGCAACCTTCTCAGGAACAGGTGGAACACAGAATCCTGCAGGCGCTCCGTGAATGCGCGCGCCTCGGCATCACGACCGTCCACGACGCGGGCGTGGGTGCGGCTGACATCGACGCCTACCACTCACTGGCCCGAAAGCAGCAAATGCCCGCCCGCGCCTACGTCATGATTGGCGGCGCCGGCAAACTTCTTGACGGCTGGCTCTCCAGAGGGCCCGAAATCGGCGACTACGTCACCATCCGCACCGTCAAGCTGGTTGCCGATGGAGCCCTGGGTTCGCGCGGAGCCGCCATGCTCGAGCCCTATTCGGATGACCCTGGCAATCGCGGCCTCCTGATTCTCGATCGCGCCGCCATCCGTGCAGTAGCCGCCCGGGCCGTCACCCGCGGCTTCCAGGTCGCCACCCACGCGATCGGAGACGCCGCCAACCGCGCAGCCATCGACGCCTACGGCGACGTTCTTCGCATTCCGAATGACCGCCGTTTCCGTGTCGAGCACGCCCAGATTGTTGCCCCCGAAGATTTTGCGAAATTCAGGCAGTACTCCGTAATCGCCTCCATGCAGCCGACCCATGCCACCAGCGACATGCCGTGGGCTCAGGATCGCGTCGGCCCGGATCGAATCCGCGGCGCCTATGCCTGGCAGACGTTCATGCACCTCGGTGTGCACGTCCCCGGCGGGTCAGACTTCCCCGTCGAGAACCCAAACCCGATCTGGGGCTTCTACGCCGCCGTCACCCGGCAGGATAAGACCGGAAAACCCGCCGGAGGCTGGAGTCCCGATCAGCGCATGACCCGTGAAGAAGCCCTGCGCAGCTGGACTCTCGAAGGCGCCTACGCGGCCTTCGAGGAAAAGACCAAAGGCTCGCTCGAACCCGGCAAACTCGCCGATTTCATCATGCTTTCTGACGACATCATGACAATGCCTGCCGCCGATATCTGGAAATCCCGCGTCACCCTCACGGTCGTCGGCGGCAAAGTGGTTTACCGGCAATGAAACTGCTCGCCGCGCTGGCGTTTGCAATGAGCCTTTTCGGCCAGCAGGAGGCCCCCTTCCGGCTGGAACCTGGCGAGTATCGCTGGATTCCCTTCACCGTCCGCCAGACTCCCACTGAGGTCGTCTGCCGTTTTCACGTGGTCAGGGGCGGGCCCACGGCCCATGCCGAATTACTGGCTCTGAGCGACTTTCAATCGTTCAACCGCGGCCGCGAGCACGGCTCGCTTGCCGTCACCCCGACTGCCCGCGCCGGGGGCTTCCGCCGCACTCTCGAAGACCGCGGTGAATACGCCGTGGTCGTAATGAATGACAGGAATGCACAGCCTGCCGAAGTGGTTCTCGAGGTCAGTACCGACCTGAATCCCCCCACCGCAGTCGTTACGCGCGAGCTGACCCAGGGCAGACGACTCACTGTGATTCTGGTCAGCTTTGCCCTGTTCTTCACCATCGTCACCTGGTGCGGCGTGAGGCTCGTCCGGGCGATCACAAAATCCTGAATTTTATTTTTGGGCCTAAATTATGCGGTTTTGGACCACTCCGCGCATTTCACAGGTCCGGCGGCCGATCCGGGTCGTATGATGAGGGTTCGGGGTACATCCCGCGCAGGAATCTCCGCGGGCGTTATTTTCATCCAACTGAGGAAAGAAAGGAATAAATGGGCAATTCACTGCTAGTCCCCATGGTTGTCGAGCAGACCTCGCGAGGGGAGCGCGCGTACGATATCTACTCGCGCCTGCTCAAAGAAAATATCATCTTCCTTGGTACGCCGATCGACGATACGGTGGCGAACCTGATCATCGCGCAGTTGCTGTTTCTCGAGGCGGAAGACCCCGAGCGCGATATTTCGATTTACATCAATTCGCCGGGTGGGTCCATTACCGCCGGCCTTGCGATCCTTGACACGATGGCATTCGTGCGGCCCGATATCGTCACCATCTGCGTTGGACAGGCCGCCTCAATGGGCGCTGTTCTGCTCGCGGCGGGCACCAAAGGCAAGCGCTTCAGCCTGCCGAATTCCCGCATCATGATTCACCAGCCCTCCATGCAGGGTCTGGCCGGTCAGGCCGCCGATATCGATATCTATGCCAAAGAAATCCTGCGCATGCGGGAAATCCTGAACAAGATATCTGGCCGATGCCAGCAACCAGTCCATCGAGCGTGTCGCCCGCGACGTCGATCGCGATTACATCATGAGCCCTGAACAGGCCGTCGCTTACGGGATCATCGACCGCGTCATCACAAGCCGCGATTCGGCGCCTCCCGTCATCTCCAAACCTGCGTAATAACCTGCACCGCGGCAGGACAGGCTCTTCAACCTGTCCTGCCCGCTTCTCGCTCTGGCCCGCCGGTCGCTTCCGCCGTTCATCCGAAGCTATGATTGAAAATTCATGCGTCTGGAAAATAAGGTGGCGATCGTTACCGGCGCCGGAGCGGGTATTGGCCGTGGCGCCGCGATTCGCTTTGCCGAAGAAGGGGCGAAGCTCGTAGTCGCCGACATCAACCTGGGCGACGCGGCCGAAACCGCTCGTCAGATCAACGAACTCGGCGTCGACGCTGTGGCAATCGGCGGCGACATCTCGAAAGAGAGTGACGCGCGAGCCATCGCCGAAGCTGCCATTCAGCGCTTCGCCTCCCTCGATATCCTGGTCAACAATGCGGCCAATTTCACCACCTGCTCAGTCGAAGACGCAACCATCGAAGACTGGCAACGGGTGCTCGGAGTCAACGTCATCGGCACCGCCTTGGTCTCGAAACACGCCATCCCCCACCTGAAGAAGAGCGGGAAAGGCGCCATCGTCAACCTTTCTTCGCAAAGCGGCATGATCGCGCAGCCCAACTTCGCCACCTACAATTCCAGCAAAGGCGCGATCCTCACCATGACCCAGTGCATGGCACTCGATCTCGCGCCGTTTAACATCCGCGTCAACAGCGTCTGCCCCGGTTGCATTCTGACCAGCGCCACCGAACGCGAGTGGATTCGCATGGGCCTCACCAAAGACGAATGGATAGCCCGCATGGCCCCCAACCACATGCTCAACCGCGTGGGAGATGTTCGCGAAGTAGCGAACGCCATTCTGTTCCTCGCCTCCGACGAAGCCAGTTTCATTACCGGCGCCCATCTCCTGGTGGATGGCGGAGCTACCGCTTTTTAACGGGCAGATGAATCGGTTTTGGGTTCGGTCGCCGCGTCTTGCGATTCAGGGGTAATCGCCTCGACCGACGGGTCGTGGGGGACATCGTCCTGTTCGGGAAAAGCGTTGAACAATAATGGAGGAGGGACACATTCAGGCGGAATCGGAAGGTCTTCGACGCTAACCACCCGGAGACCCCACCTCGTTCCGATTGCCCGTATGTCTCCATCATCGGACAGGATCTTGGTTGCACCGCACGTTACAGCTATGGCCACGATCTGACGATCGAATTTGACCTTCGTCCAGTCGGCTTGTACGCCTTCGCGTTTGTCACCGCCCGCGATAGCTTTGGCTGTCCTGACGGCCAATTCAACTGCCGCCATTGAGTCGAAAGACTGAACCAGGAACCATGGAGAGGTCTTAAGGATATTCAGGAACTCACTTATCCTGTCAGGGGTCTTTACAAGGAACTCGCTAAGGGCTGGAGTCGGAAATAACGACTTTCTCCCCGTCCCTCGCAATCTGTTCGATGAGTGCATCCATTCGCTCTTTGGCGAATTTGATCGGTTTTCCGTCTGCCGAGTTCGCAATTGAGCCTTCGACAAATATCAGTGACAACGCCGTCGTGTCGATTACGATCACAAACTAACCGCGTCTCAGTTCGGACAGATCCGCGGCATCTACCGTCAAACCCTTGAACACCCGACGGATCTTTTCAACCGTCTGTGACAAACCGTCAGTGTCAAGTTCAACGAAATCCGTAGCAGTAAACGCGGAGAGTTGCCAGCCGGATTCCGTTCTATACCAGTCTCCTTCTCCGATCAGGCGAACCTTCCCGCCCAGAAAATGTGGGGCGAGACGCCGCGCTAAGCTGATCGAAGCTTCACAACGCTGCGTTGTGTCTCCATCGCGCAGATGAATATTAATTGTCTCGTCCTTTCCGCCAATCTGATATATCTGGCCATCCAGACTTCCGGGTCTTCGGACTGGCCCCATTTTTTCTTGTGGCGCGCGACGGCGCCCGGGGAATTCCATAAGCTTCGCGGTTCCGTGCTTGACGTGACCTATGGCGTTGTCGGAACGGAGCAGATCGTTAAGATTGGAATGCGCCTTCATTGCCGATTTCGGCCCGGTTCCGGACAAAACCTCTTCCAATCGCGTTCGAATCTTTGGAGACGCAGTGGGATCGGATTTAGCTTTAAGCGCGGCACTGCCGGACCCAATCCGTTCAAAATGAACGTATGGTTCACTGCCTAAAAGCGCAGAAAACTCACGCAGATACTCCGCAAGGCGCGCCATGGGGAGAGTTGAAGGAGTGAATGCATCGATTACAAAGCTAAATTCGTCAGTATCTGACATCATGTCCTCCCTTCCTTGACGTGCGCCCGGAGACCCATTCTACTCCTCAGGTGAAAGCGGTCTTCCTCGCCGATACCCATGCCGACCTTTCACCGGCTCGCCGGAATCATCTTCCATAACCCAAACATTAGCCGTGTCAAGTTCATCGGCCAGGTAGGTTGTTTCTCTTTTTAGCCCCGTTATCTTTTCGCGGCTCCTTGCCCGGCAGCGCCGCCGGATTTTCCTGCACCCGCTCGCGATACTTACCCCGCATTCCTGACCCCAGCGCCACCGCCGCTTCCCCGTACTTGTCCCGCAGCTTATCCGCCGCCTCGAGCGCCTGACGCCACCGCTCGCTTCGCCCGCCGTCCATCAGATCCAGTTGACCCGCCGCATGTCCCAATCCCGACGCCTGGATCCCAATCAGCCGGATAGCCCGCGTACCCTCCCGGTTATCGCGCAACAGCCGCCGCGCCTGTTCAATCAGATCGATGTCCAGCTGCGTCGGGCTGTCGAGCGAATGCGCGCGCGTAATGGTCGAGAAATCGGAATACCGAAGCTTCAGTTGAATCGTGCGCGCATAAAGCCCGTGCTCGCGAAGCCGCCTGCTGACCTTCTCGGTCAAATGCGTCAGCGTCGCATCCAGGCGTTCGGCATCCGCCGTGTCGTCGTTAAACGTATGCTCGTGACTGATCGACTTCGGATCGCCGCGTTCTCCGATTTCCGCATCGAACCAGCCGCCCGCATCCATTCCGTGAGCCTTGCCGGCCAGCGCCAGTCCCCATTTCCCGAACCGCGCTTCGAGTTCCCGCTCTCCTAATGCCGCCAGATCTCCGATACGGCGAATCCCGATCGCATGCAGGCTCTTCTCCGTCGCCTTGCCGACACCGGGGATTCGGCGTACTTCGAGCGGCGCAAGAAAGTTCGCCTCCACGCCCGGAAGCACATGCAGAATCCCGTTGCGCTTTGCCTGATCCGACGCGATCTTCGCGACCAGCCGTGACGACCCGATCCCGATCGAGCAGTTCAGCTTCGTCGCCCCAAGCACCGCCTCGTGCAGCGAATGCGCCGCCCGCATCGGCGGTCCATGCAGCCGCTCCGTACCGGTCATATCGAGGTACGCTTCGTCAATCGACGCCATCTCCACCGCCGGCGAGAAGCGGTTCAGAACCTCGAACACGCGCCCGGAATATTCGCGGTACCGCTCATGGTGCCCTTCCACGAAAATCGCCTGCGGACAATACTTGTAAGCCGTCCGCAGCGGCATCGCCGAATGCACCCCGAACTTCCGCGCCTCGTAAGAAGCCGCCGACACCACCCCGCGCTCATTGCTCTTGCCCCCCACCACTACCGGCTTGCCCTTGAGCGAAGGGTCGAACAGTTCTTCCACTGAGACGAAGAACGCGTCCATATCGAGGTGGAAGACAGTGCGGTTCATTCAGATCATCGGCAGCGAGCGCGGCCGCGGCTTGCGCGGGAACGCAGCTTCAATCCCTGCGATTTCTTTTTCCGAAAGCGTCAGGTCCCCTGCTCCCGCGTTCTCTTCCACATGCGCCGGCGACGATGATTTCGGAATCGCGAACACCGAATTCCGCCGCGTCAGAAAAGCCAGCGCAATCTGACGAGCCGTTACGCCCCGCGCCTCCGCCATCTGCGCCAAAGCCTTCGCCTTCGGAAAACTGCCCGACCCGAAGGGACTGTACGCCACCACGGCTACCCCATGCGCTTCGCACCACGGAATCACCGCATGTTCAATCGCGCGTTCGTCCAGGTGATACAGCACCTGATTGCAAACCATGCTGCCCGCCGGAGCAAGCCGCCATACCTCGTCCAGATCGTCGACATCGAAGTTGCTGACACCCCACGACGCGATCTTGCCCTGCTCCTTCAGCCGCTCGAACGCCTCAACCGTGCCGTCCAGCGGATGTCGCCCTCGCCAGTGCAACAGGTAACAATCCAGCCGGTCGATGCCCAGACGCGACAACGACTTCTCGCAGGCCCCCATCGTCCCTTCACGAGTCGCATTGCCGGGCAGGACCTTCGAAATCACGAAGAGACCGTCGCGCCGTCCGGAAATTGCCTCGCCGACAACCTGCTCCGAAACGCCCGAGCCATACATCTCAGCCGTATCGATATGCGTCATCCCGAGTTCGATCCCGACGCGCAGCGCCTCAACCGCAGCCTTGCGGTCGCCGGTCTCAATGTTCCACGTTCCCTGGCCGATCGCAGAAACCTGCGCGCCCGTGGAACCGAACACCCGTTTCCTCATCCTGCCTATAATTTTAGATCCGTCTGAACACGAGAACCGCGTTCAACCCGCCGAATGCGAACGATTCCGAAATCGAATACTCGAACTCAGCATTCCGCGCCACGTTCGGCACGTAATCGAGGTCGCATTCAGGGTCGGGCTCTGTGTAATTAATGGTTGGCGGCACAAAGCCGTTCGTCATCGACAGCACAGCAGCGCTCGCCTCGAGCGCGCCCGCCGCGCCCAGGGTATGTCCGTGCATCGCTTTGGTCGAAGAGACCAGAAGCTTCTTCGCATGATCCCCGAACACCAGATGCAGCGCGCGTGTCTCGGTCGAGTCGTTCACCGTGGTTCCGGTGCCGTGCGCATTCACATACCCAACCTGCTCCGGCCCGATGCCCGCGCTTTTCAGCGCCATTCTCACGGCCTTCGCAGCGCCTTCAGCCGAGGGCTGCGTTACGTGATGCGCATCGGCTGACATTCCGAAGCCCACTATCTCGGCCAGAGGTTTCGCCCCGCGTGCCAGAGCATGATCCAGGGTCTCGATCGTCAGCATAGCCGCGCCTTCGCCGAGAATCATCCCGTTGCGGTCTTTCGAAAACGGCCGGCAGACGGTGGGCGACACCACCCGCATCGCTTCCCAGGCCTTCAACAGCCCGAAGCTGAACGGCGCCTCGCTCCCGCCGGTCAAAGCGAAGTCGCACATGCCCGAACGCACCATCGTGAATGCCTGCCCGATCGCGTGCGCCGATGAAGAACAGGCCGTTGCCACCGTGAACGAAGGCCCTGTGATCCCGAACTCCAGCGAAATCGCGCTCGCTCCGGCATTCGCCATCGTCTTGGGAATCGTCATCGGATGGACTCGCGGCTTGCCCATCTTATAAACGTCGTAAAAGCCCTGATTTTCCGTATCCTGGCCGCCGATGCACGAACCCGTTACGATCGCCGAATTCTCGCGCAGTTCCTGCGTCCATTCAATACCGCTCTGCTCAACCGCTTCGCGCGTTGCCACCACCGCAAACTGCGCGAACCGGTCGATCATGTCCGCTTCTTTTGCGGAGAAGTGGTCCAGCGCCTGAAAATCGCTGACCTCGCCGGCGCTTTGAAAGCGAAGCTCCCATTCGGCGCCGTGTTTCATCTGCGCGATGCCTGAACGCCCGTCGCGAAGAGCCTGGAGAAACTGCGCGCGCGTGCTGCCCGCCGCGCAAATGACACCGATTCCGGTGATAACAACACGCCGCATCAGGAAGCGACGGGCGCTGCTTCACCTGGCGCGGAGCCCTGTTCGACGAGCCTGCGCACACCTTCCACCATGTCCCGAACGCTGCGGATATTCTTCACTTCGTCGTCCGGAACATTGATGTTGAACTCGTTCTCGAGCGCAAAGACGATATTGACGCCGTCCATCGAATCGATACCGAGCTCCTCGAACGAACTGTCGATTGTCACCTGTGCCGGATCTTTCCGCTGTGTTTCAGCAATAATGCGTAAAACTCGGTGCGTCAGGTCCTGCTCGCTGATTTCATCGGCCATAGAAGTTGAGTAACGGTTTCAAAATGATATCCCCTTTCGAGCAGTTGCGGCACAATTCGCCGTACAGCTTCGACTGTGGGTTCAACATTGGGATCTTTCAGCGTACCGCGCCCATCGTGCAGACAGATGATATCGCCCGCCTTTGCGCGCGACAGCACTCGCCCTGCGATCTCCGCCGCCGGAAGCTTCCAGTCCCGGCCGATGACGGACCACATCACCCCCGTCAATCCGAGCTCCCGCTGCGCCTCGCGAAACCCGAACCACCGCACGCCGTACGGCGCTCGCAGCAGCGTGGGGACACCAGCCAGGGCTTCCTGCGCCTTCGTGAATTCGTCCCTGATAACCGTGGGACGTGCCAGCGCCAGATTCGGGTGCGAATACGTGTGGTTTCCAATCTCATGCCCGGCCTCGCGCACCGCCCGCGCGATCTCCCGATACCGAACCGCGTTCTCCCCCACCTGAAAGAACGTGGCCGGAACTCCATATTGCCTCAAGCACACGAAGCAGCTCCGGGGTAG
This sequence comes from Terriglobia bacterium, assembly GCA_963840735.1. Lineage (GTDB taxonomy): Bacteria > Acidobacteriota > Terriglobia > Bryobacterales > Bryobacteraceae > BOG-234. The sequence goes on along the minus strand of CAWIZX010000007.1, from coordinate 60,835 downwards.
CGGGACTCGGCCCGTCGTCGAAGGTCAGCGCGATTGCTTTGCGGCCGTCGGCCTCACTAGCGGGGCTCCGCGCCAGTACGATGGCGCGAATACCGACGACGAACGGCCCCGCACCGCCCACCCCATCGCAATCCCCAACCCGAGGACAGGCGGCAGCGCCTGCCCCCACTTCATACCATTTCTTCCCTCTGCGCGTTCCAGAACACCGTGCGCCGCTGCAGATAACTCTCCACCGCCATCCGGCACGCTACCGACACCCTGTACCCCAGCTCCAACGGGCAATTCGTTTCCTTCCCGCTGCGAATGCAATCGAGGAAGTTCTGCATGTGCGCCCGCGGCGCGGTCGGCGTCTGCCCCAGCATCTCGACCCCGTCCGGACGCGTTCACTTTTTGCGGAAGTAGCCGGATCTGCTGCCCTCGCGAGATCGTCCCGTCGGTCCCGAGCACGTCTTCCGTCACGCCGAGTTGGTTGTTGCCGAAACCCGAATCCCACGCGAACAGAATCTCCTCGGATGCTCCATCGACACATTCATCGTGTCCGGAACTTCGCGCCCGTCTTTCCACAGATAAACGCCGCCCGTCATGTTGACCGACTCAGGAATCCGCGATCCCCATCACCTTGTACCAGAACGCAATCTGCTGGCACATGTTCTCGTACACGTTCCCGCCCGAATAATCCTGAAACAGCCGCCAGTTCACATAACGGTCCGCATCGAAGTCACGCTCCGGAGCGCTCCCCAGAAACGCCTTCCACGCAATCGTCTCGGCATTCATATCGGGATAAACCGGCCGCGTCCACTGCGGCTTTCCGTGCGGAGTATTGCGGTACATGTGCCCGCGAATCGCCGTGACCTTGCCCACATGCCGCTCGCCAGATAATTCGCCGCATCCGCCACCTGCCCGGACGAACAGCGCCTGGTGCCCGATCTGCACCGTCCGCTTGCCGGCGCGCTCTGAGACGCCGCCCGCATCTGCCGTGGCTTGCTCCGACCGTGAACGCCATCGTCTTTTCCTGATAGACGTGCTTGCCGGCATCGAGCGCGGCCAGGAAACATTCCGCGTGCAGGTGCTGCGGCGTAGCGATCAACACCGCGTCGACCGACTTGTCTTCCAGCAGCTGCCGGTAATCGAGATAGCGTCTTGGCTGCCGGGCGCCAGCTTCGCCGAATCTTCCAGACGCCGCGTATAAACGTCCGCAAACGCCACCAATTCCGTGTTCGGGCAAGCGGCAGCCTCGCGCGCCAGTCTGCGTGCCGCGTTCGCCCACGCCAATGATGCCGAGGCGAATGCGGTCGTTCGCGCCCAGCGCACGTCCGGTCGCAATACTCCCGGCCAGTCCCGTCGCCACATTGCCGATGAAATTTCGTCGCGTCTGCATGTGCGTCCTCCCAAGTTTAGCGCCGCTGCCCTATATAGTGGAATTCAGTGTTCCAGCGAGTCATCTGGATCGTTCTCGACAGCGTCGGCGTGGGCGAAATGCCCGATGCCGCCGCTTACGGCGACGCGGGCAGCGACACCCTCGGCAACATCGCCCGCATGCGCGGCCTCAACGTCCCGAATCTGCTGCGCCTCGGCCTCGGCAATCTGAAACCGATCCCTCAGCTTCCGCCACGCCGCCGCGCCCGAAGGTGCCTTCGGCCGCTGCACGCTCGCATCGCCCGGCAAAGACACGACCACCGGGCATTGGGAGATGGCGGGCATCCATCTCGCCAAGCCCTTCCCTCTGTTTCCCAACGGCTTCCCGCCGGAAGTGATGGAGCGATTCGAACACCGCATCGGACGCTCCACTCTCGGCAACAAAGCCGCATCCGGCACCGAGATCATCAAAGAACTCGGCGAAGAACACATGGATTCCGGCTCGCCGATTGTCTACACGTCAGCCGACAGCGTCTTCCAGGTGGCCGCGCATGAAGAAGTGATCCCGCTCTGGGAGCTCTACCGAATCTGCGAGATCGCGCGCGAAATTCTGCGCGGACCCTATGAAGTCGGCCGCGTCATTGCCCGGCCCTTCGAAGGCGAACCCGGCGCCTTCAAACGCACCGCCAACCGCCACGATTACGCAGTGCCGCCGCCCGCGCGGCATGCTGCTCGATCAGCTGGCAGACGAAAAGGTTGAGGTCTTCAGCGTCGGCAAAATCTTCGATGTCTTTCTGGGTCGGGGCATCTGCAGACCACGTCCTCACCAAGAGCAATGCCGATGGCATGGCGAAGACTCTCGAAGCCACGAAGACGTTCGACGCGCGGCCTGATCTTCGTCAACCTCGTCGATTTCGATCAGCAGTACGGGCATCGCAACGATGTGGAAGGCTACGCCGCGCGCGCTCGAAGAGTTCGACCGCTGGCTGCCCGCAGCTCGAAGCCGCTCTGCGCCCGGGCGATCTCGCCATCCTGACCGCCGACCACGGCTGCGATCCAACCACTCCTTCCACCGACCACAGCCGCGAATACACGCCGCTGCATCGTGTTCGGACCCCGCGTCAAGCCCGGCGTCGACCTTGGCACTCCGCGCGACCCTGAGCGATATCGGCCAAACCGTCGCCGAAAACTTCGGCACTTCAATCCAAAACGGAACCAGCTTTTTAAACGACATCCTATGAGAAAACCCCTGATGGCGGGCAACTGGAAGATGTACAAGACCCCCGCCGAAACACACGCATTCTTTGAGGCTTTCAAGCCGCTGGTCGCAGACGCCGCCCGGTGCGACATCGTCATCTGCCCCCCTTTCCCCGATCTTCACGCGGCCATGAAAGAGGCTGAGGGCAGCAACATCGCCATCGGCGCGCAGAACCTGCACTGGGGCACGCGAAGGCGCTGTCACCGGCGAAGTTTCGGGCCACATGCTGCAGGCCATCGGCTGCACCTACGTGATCATCGCGCACAGCGAGCGCCGTCAATACTTCGGAGAAACCGAGCCTGATGTGGTCCGCAAAACCGAGGCCGCCCTGGAGTTCGGTCTCAAGCCCATCGTCTGCGTTGGCGAACGCCTTGAGGAGCGCGAATCCGGCCGCACCGAAGCTGTGCTCGCCGAGCAGTTCGATGGCGGCATCGCGCCTCTCACCGCTGACCAGTTCGCCAAAATCGTCATCGCCTATGAGCCCGTCTGGGCCATCGGCACAGGCAAAACCGCCACACCCGAAATCGCCGCCGACGCCCACCGCTTCATCCGCGGCAAAGTGGCCGCCAAATTCGGAGACGCCGCGGCATCCGCCGTCCGCATCCTGTACGGCGGCAGCGTAAAGCCCGACAACGTAACCCGCCTCATGCAGGAAGAAGAGATCGACGGAGCCCTCGTCGGAGGAGCCAGCCTCGACCCGAAATCCTTCGCCTCAATCGTCCGCTTCTAATGGGCACCCGGATCACTTACAGATACAGATCCGCCACTCGCCGAAACAATTGAACCTGACCCGGGGTTCACCTGCGTTATCGCAGCGGCAATCGAGCTTCGCCGGGCAAGGCCCCTCGCAAGCGGTACTTCGGTCCGTCCAGCCGAACCAGACGGAATGACAGTCGAAAACAAATGATCCTTCGCCGGAATACAGGCTGGCAAACACAATCAGATGCGCCGCCACCGGGTGCGTCCAGATAAAATCCCCGTTGTGACGAATGCCAACCGCCAGGGTTGCGGGTAGACTGCCCGCGCGCGCCGCTCCTCCGCCACACCCGCAGCCCCCGCTCTCGCCCGCATCGAGAGCCGCGCCCAGGCTGCGATGCGATGCCACGCGAATCGCAAAGCCCTCAATCGGACTTGCGCCGTGCTTTTCCCGCAACGCAAACATCGCACGATCCAGCCCGCGCTCATCGCGCACCTCAGCCCCGAGCAATGCCGCCCGCGTCAGCGCTCCGTTGCGCTCCACCACCTGGGCGTAAGGAAGGATGGAAAAATCGTAGTCTTCGCCGCAGCGCAGAACCTGCCCCGGCATCTGGATATCGATGACGTCGTTCGGCGAATCCACAAATACGCGCTTAATGAATTGCCTTCTGCCCGCAAGAATCGTTCCCGGCGCAATCTCAATTGCCTTCGTTTCCTGAGCCATTCATCGAATCTCCCGCGATGATACTAACGGCGAATCCAACTGATGTCAAAGGAATTCTCTGAATTTACTGAACGATGTTGATCACGTTCTGCGGGCGTGCCCCAATCTCCCGCAGACAATGGTCGATCCACAGCTTCGTCAGCTTCTCCTGCGCGCCGTTCTGCGACAGCCGCGTCCGCAGGCTGCCGAAATCGACGTGATCGAGCGGCTGGTCCTGGTTGAAGCAGGAGAACACCACCGTCTCCTCGCCCGTCATCGGGTTCTTATGCACCTGCAGGCACTGCGCGCAGATCTCTTTCATCATGCATTGCATCGGCGAATTGATGCTGCCGATCGCCTGATGATCCGGCTTCAGATAAGGCAGCAGCACCGAATGCCGCGCCTGCTGCACCGCCTTCATCATGCCGTCCGAACCGATCACGATCAGCCGGTCCACCGCACGTCAGCGGAATGCCGCTCTTCGCCCAGCTCGCCGCGCCCGTAAGCCGCCATCGCTTCCACGATGTTGCCGACAAACGCGCTGTCCTGCACGCGCCCCGCCGTGAACCCGGGCGCTTCGTCGCAAACCCAGATCACCAGGTCCGCCGCCTTCTCGATCTCTTCCACCTTGTAGCGGTCGATGATCTTCTTGTAACCCGCGAAGTAAATCACCCGCGAGCCCTGTTCACGCAGCTTCTGACCGATGGAAAACAGCACCGCGTTGCCCAGCCCGCCGCCAGCCAGCAGCACCGTTTCCTTCGACGGAGTCTCGCTCGGCGTACCCGTCGGACCCATCAGAATCACCGGCTCGCCCTTCTTCAGCAGCGCGCAAAGATCGGAAGATCCGCCCATTTCGAGAACGATGGTCGAGAGCAAACCTTGCTCGTGGTCCACCGAAGCGCCCGTGAGCGCCAGACCTTCCATGCCAAGCACCGTGCTCGCCGTGCGCGGCGCCAGCGCCTCGTAATTCTGCAGCCGGTAGAACTGTCCGGGCAGAAACGCGCGCGCCGCAATCGGCGCCCGCACAATCACCTCCACAATGTTCGGCGTCAGCCGCACCACATCGTGCACCGTCGCGCGCAGTTCGATCGTTCAGTTGCGCAATCAGAGCTGCAGGTGCGGGCTCCGACCGGCGCCGCTTCGCGCCAGCATCCGCGACACCACCGGATACCCCTGCTTCGCGCTCCCCATCGCCTTCACAACATTGCCCGAGAACGAAGGATGCAGATCGCCGAAAAAGCTGATCGCCCGCCCGTCCGGACGCAGCGACATCAGCACGTAAGGCATCAGCCGGCTTCGCGATCCGCTCCGGCTTCACCTTCTCGCCATTCTCATCGACGGCCTGGAAATAGCGCCCGTCGAGCGTCACGTTGTGCTCGTCTTCGCGCGCCAGCACCGTGTTCGGCTGCGTACCTGCAGCCACCAGAATCGTCTTGCGCCGGCAGCGTCACCGTCTCACCGGTCGCAATGAGTTTGCCCGCCGCGTCATCGTGCTGGTACTTCTGGAAACGCAACGCCGCCGCCGCGCCCGCCGCATCCACCTCCACTTCTTCAGGCGCCAGGCACTCGGCGAACCGCACGCCCTCTTCGAACGCCTTTGCAACTTCTTCGTGATTCAGCGTGTAGCTCGGCGCATCGACCATGCGGCGCCGGTACGCGACCGTCACGCCGCCCCATGAATTCAGCAGCTCGATAAACCGCGGCGCGCGGCCTTCACTCGCGGCAGCCGCGCGTTCCCCGCGAATCGCGCGCGCATGGGCCAGAAACTCCTTCGCGATCACAGCCTCGTCCGCCGTCCACTTCGCATGCACCGCTTCGGCGCCAAGTTCTTCCACCAGCGCCTCATAGCGCGTCAGGAACTTCTCCACCTGCACCACGTAATACGCCAGCGATTCCGTCGCCGTATCGATCGCCGTCAGCCCGCCGCCAATCACCACAATCGGCATGCGGATCTGCAGGTTCGCCAGCGAATCCGATTTCGCCGCGCCCGTCAGTTGCAGCGCCATCAGGAAGTCCGAAGCCTGGCGCACGCCGCGCACCAGCCCGTTCTTCATCGGGATCACGGTCGGGCCGGCCCGCGCCCGCGCACAGCGCGATGTGATCGAAGCCCATCTCGAACGCGCTGTCCACCGTCAGCGTGCCGCCGAAGCGCACCCCGCCATACATGCTGAATTCCGAACGCCGCTCAAGCAGCAGGCGGATCACTTTCAGGAAGTTCTTGTTCCAGCGAACCGTGATGCCGTACTCCGCCACGCCGCCGAAGCCCGCCATGACGCGCTCGTCCAGCCGCTCGTAGATCTCTGTGATGTCGTGAATCGGGCGGAACGGCACCCGCGTTGCCATACGGATCGACGCCCGAAATATCCGCCGGCAGCGGTTCGATCTTCAGGCCATCGACCGCCGCCACCGTATGGCCGTCGTTCATCAGATGATGCGACAGCGTGAAGCCCGGCCGGACCCAGCCCCACCACCAGCACCTTATGCCCCGACTTCTCACGCGGATACGGCCGCGCGAAGTTCAGCGGATTCCAGCGCGTCAGCAGCGCATAAATCTCAAATCCCCACGGCAGTTCCAGCACGTCTTTCAGCGTGCGCGTTTCCATCTGCGGGATGTCCACCGGTTCCTGCTTCTGGAAGATGCACGACTTCATGCAGTCGTTGCAGATGCGGTGCCCGGTCGCCGCGCACATCGGATTGTCGATCGTGACAACTGCCAGCGCCGCCGATCGGCAATGCCGTTCTCCTTGACCACGTTCATCTCGGAGATCTTCTCTTCGAGAGGGCAGCCGGCGAGCTTCACGCCGAACACACTTGACTTGAACGTACCGTCCTTCTCTTTCAGACCGTGCGAGCAGCTGTCTTTCCCCTGGTTGTGGCACTTGATGCAGTAATGCGTCTGATCGAGCGCGCCCGGCAGGTCTGTGCCGGGATCGGTCAGCTGAAAGCCCTCCGCGATACGCCAGTGCTCCTCGCCGAACTGCAGTTGGACCAGTCCGTTGCTCTCCACCTTTTCGGCATCGACCAGGTGATACATGTCGAGCTTATGCGGGGTCTTGAACAGAATCCCGCTGTGATGCTTTTTCTTTCCCTCGGGCGAGAGCGTTGCCCACGCCGCGTATTCAGCCGCCAGACGCAGTTGCTCGGCATGGTCCGCGGCTGAGTCCATCCAGCGCGCAACGTGGCTCGCGAAGCTTCGCTCCGTCAGCGGTTCGAGCAGCAACTCTTCAAGATCCGCGGCCAGCGCGATGCCGTTGAACGCCGCGGCTTTTTCCGGAGTCTGACCCACCAGCGCTTTGCGCTGCACAAACTGGCGCTTTACAAAATACAGCGGAGCGAGCTCATGATGGCGTGCTTCAAGTTCGCGCAGTTCCGGGCCGATGCCGAAGAGCTGCGCGATAAAGTCATCCAGATAGGGCGCCACATCGATGATCAGTTCGGAGCTTTGTTTCGGCGCCAGCGCAGCGGGGTTCCCGCGCGCAGCCAGCAGCCGGCTGTGTACTTCCGGCGACGCTTCATGCAGGTGATCGAGAAACACGGCGTCCAGGCGAACCAGGCCTTCGCGCGCGTAGAGGTCCTCAAAGGAAAAGCCAAAGGACAAAGCAAGGGTGCGGTGATTCCGCTGTTCAGTTTGAATGGTCACGTGACGGTGCTGCGGCCTTCGGAAGGCCTTACTTACAGTTTGACAGACGGCTGTTCGAGGCGTGTCAGTGCGATTGCGGTCAGCAGCAGCAACACCGGGTCGATCGGGTGCCGGTAGCGCGGCGGCGCGAGCGCCAGGTAGTAGATCGCTGGGAAGATAACCGGGAATACCGTGAGCGGGAAGGCGTACCGGTTGCGCCGCCGCCACAGCAGAACGCCGCCTGCCAAAGCGCCCGCGGCAGCCAGCAGATTCGAAATCGTCACCCAGTAGAAGCGCGGCGATTTGGGTTGCGCGAAACTCATCGCTCCCGTCCAGATGCCGATAAATCTTTCGAGCGAGCCGCGCGCTTCCACCGCCGGATGTTCGCGCATAAACGCAATTGCCTCGCTCTGCTTCTCCGCCATATACGCGATCTCGCCCTCGGCCACGTATTTATCGCGCTCTACCTGATCTGAGATCGGGTGCTTGTGTTCCGGCGTGTTCCCCAGCCACAGCGCCAGCCCGCCCACCGAGCGCAGCGGGACAAACGTGTGGAACACGCGATAGTTCCGCACGGTCCACGGGACACAGCAGGCCAGGATCACCAACGCTGTACCGAGCGGCTTCGCGCCCGCGCGCCTGCCGTTCCATACGAACAGGAATGGCAGAACCGAGACCAGCGCCGCGTTCACCATCAGGGCGAAGCCCCAAATCAATCCGTAAAGCCACCACGCCGTTTCCCTGAGCGTTGCCCAGACAATTGTCGCCGCCAGCAGCGCGGCCAGAGAAGCGTCCCAAAGCGATTCGTACGGCAGCAAAATGGCGGTCGGAAAGACGGCCCACAATGATGCGGCCACTATCGCCACTCGCTCTCCTCCCACGCGGCGGCCCGCGTAGTAGATCGGAACGCAGGTGAGCACTGAGAACAGAATGTTCAGTCCCGCCGCAGCCAGGTATGCGTGGAACGTGTACACGCCGAAGATGCGAAAAATGCCGGCAAGGATTAGTGGGTACACCGGCGTCATCCAGGCAGTCGGCCCTGTGTCGATGCGAAATGGCGAACTGAACCCGTTCCCGTTGACGAGCGAGAACGCGATGTTTCCAGGCTCGAACAGGAAGGGGATCGTGCCGAGCGCTCTTGCCGGATGCGAGTGAATATACATCCACGCAAACGCGATCCGCACCAGCAGCGCGACCGTGGCAATCGCGGCTAGTGAACGGAGACGCCGGAACATGGCAGGTGCAGATATCCTTTCACCACTCGGTCCGTTTGAGCAACGTCGAGGAAGACCGCGTCTTCCACGTAGTCGCACACATCGAATGCTTCGAGCGTCCCTTCGCTCACCGCGACGGAGATCGAATACCGGCCCGCCGCAAGCTGCGGCATGGTCCAGTGAAAGTCCACCGTATGGATATCGCCCGCCGCCATGACAGGCAACGGGTAGTTCTCGCGCGCAGTGTTCGAACCGAAGATGGTCTCGCCCTTATCGTTGCGCACCAGGAAGCCGATGATGGGCGCGGGCAGCGCTTCAAGCACCCGAAAGCTCACTCGCAGAATGACGCGCTCCCCAGGCAACCGGATCAGTTCAGCTCCCGTTAAAGCCGCGTGCGCGTTGCCGTAGCGATGCGTTCCGACAATCCCCGTAACGGCATCGGGTGACGCGGCAATCCGCTCCGCAGGCGTCTCCGCATCGCGCACGCGCTGCCGCTGAACCGTCTCGCTGAGATACTGGCCCACCACTTCATCCGCTTCGCCCAGCGCCCGCACTTTGCCGTTCTCAAGCCACAGGCATCTTTCGCAGAGCGCCTTCACATCGCCGATGTCATGCGAGACGTAGAGGATCGTGGTGCCGCCCGCGCGCAGATCGTGAATGCGGCGCATGCAGCGCTGCCGGAACACGATGTCGCCTACCGCCAGCGCTTCATCGACGATCAGGATTTCAGGATCGACATGCGCCACCACCGCGAAGGCGAGCCGCAAAACCATGCCCGTCGAATATGTTCGGATGGGTTGGTCGATGAAGTCTCCAATGGCTGCGAAACGTTCGATCGTCTCAAAGCGCGCTTCCACCTCTTCGCGCGTAAGACCGAGGATGGAGGCGTTCAGATATACGTTTTGACGACCCGTAAATTCGAGTGCAAAGCCTGACCCGAGCTCGAGCAGAGCCGAGAGCCTGCCGTTCACTTCAATACTGCCGGAAGTCGGCTGCAGGATCCCCGCGATCATCTGCAGCAGCGTGCTCTTGCCGGAACCGTTCGACCCCACGATGCCGAACGCCTCGCCCTTGTTCACGCTGAAGCTGATGTCGCGCAGTGCCCAGAGTCCGTGCTTATAACGAACCGCTCCGGGCGCGAACACATGCCGGAAGCGAGCCCACTGCGAACTGCTCAGCGGGTAGTTCTTCGAAAGCCCGTTGACCTCAAGGGCGATCACGGCAGACGTTTCTGCGCGCGCAGAATGACGCGTTCGAACGGGTGTCCGGCGGGGCGCAGCAGACCTTTGTGAAACCCGACCTGTTCCACCTCCGCGAAGCCGAGTTTCAGCAGCAACTGCGTCAGGCAGGAGAGGTTCGGGTGCCACCACGCCACCTCATCGTCTTCCTTGCCCGAGCCGCCGATATAGACCATTGCCGGAGGTTCCGGCGGGCCTTCCGGAAGCACGCCGGCGAACACGAGCGTGCCGCGGCAGAGCGCCGCAAGCGAGGCCAGCGCCTTCAGCGGATACAAGCGTGTGGATGAGGACGTCGCCGAAGAAGACCATGTCGAAGCCCTCGCGCACGCCGGTGCGTTCGAGCGTCAGATCGTAAACCGTGGAATAGCAGCGCTCGATGCGCGAACCGAGGCGCTCGCGGCAATAGCGGAACGGCCCTTCGAGCAGATACCAGTAGAGGTCGCGTTCCGAGTAGCCGTGCCGGACGAACTTCGCCGGGTCGAGCGTGTCCGGGAAGATCATGCCTTCGATTCTGCGCAGCGAATCTTCCACATCCTGACCGGGAAAGCGGTCGAGGTCGCGCAGCGAAGGGAGTTCGACCGAGATCACACGCGCGCCGCGCCGCTCAAATTCGAACGCGAAAAAGCCCGTGGCCGAGCCGACATCGAGCACCGTCATGCCGCGCATGTCTTCCGGGAACTGAAACGACGAGATCGTTTCACGGTAGTCGTACATGCCCGGGGTTACCAGGCCACCGCCCAGATCGATGGTGTGATACCAGTAATAACGGTCGGCATCTGTCAAGGCCCGACCGCTCTTTGAAATGGCGCGCCTGTTCGAGGAATTCTTCGGCGGTTGATGACATTACTTCCAGGCGGCGCAGACCACGCGTTTTCCGCGCGCATGCTGCTCGTAGGCGCCGGGCGGCGGAGTCAGAATCTCAGCGCGGGCGAACCCCGCGTGTTTTAACATAAACAGCAACGCTTTAGGCGAAGGGCAGGTCGCCATGGGCGTCACACCCGTCTCGCGATTGCCGTTGTTGAACTCTCCGGTCTCATCGACCAGCGCGATGACGCCGTTGTACCGGCGCTTCCAGGCCCACGATCCCCATTCCGTGACGCCTTCCACTTCGTCCACCACCTGCGTCTCGATCACGCACATTTCGCCCGTGACAGCTGCCACCTGACGAAGGCAAAGCATTGGATCTTCCACGTGGTACAGCACACCCAGAAACAGCGTCAGGGCGTAGGTGCGGCGTTCATCGGCCGCCAGCGTTTCCACGCGCCCCTGCTTGTACTGAACGCTCTCCGCGTCCCATCGCGTCCGCGACGAATCGGGCGCGCCGCAGGTTTTCTTCGCGCGCATCCAGGCCGGTGACGCGCATCCCGTGCTTCGCCATCGCGAGCGAATAGAAGCCCTCATGGCAGCCGATATCGAGACAGTCGAGCCCTTTCGCGCGCGCGCCGAAGTGGCTGGCGACGGCGGCTTCGAGCATGGTGAGCCGCGTGTCATGAATGCCGACGACCTCCGGCGGAATCTGCGGCCTGGTCCGCACGCCGTTGCCGAAATCGAACGCGTAGAACCAGGGTGCGAGTTCGTCGATGCCTTGCTGAATCTGTTCGCTGGGAATAATGTCCATTATCGCGCGCTACATGTTTACGGCGTCACACGGGCAGGGATTTCGACGTCGCCCATCATGACCATGGTTTCGAGCCGGCCGATAGTTTTGTGGCCACTGTGTGTGTGGCGACAATTATAACTGTTAGACAATAACAGTTGATGGACAAGGTGGACGCCACAATCCCGAATAAGCTTTTCTTTCGGATTGGGGAGGTGAGTCAGCTCGTGGGGGTCGAAGCGCACGTGCTGCGGTATTGGGAATCCGAGTTCAAAGCGCTGGCGCCCAGGAAGTCCGAGAGCGGGCAGCGCATGTTCCGCCGGAAAGACGTCGAGCTGCTGCTCGAGATCAAGCAACTGCTCTACGACAAGAAGTTCACCATCGAAGGCGCACGGAAAGAACTGCAGGACCGCAGCTCCAGAAGTGTGCTGAAAAGCACAGCTATTCGGCAAAAGGAGCTATTCCCGAGTGAAGGGCCATTGCCGGGCATCCGGAAAGAGCTCGCGGCTATCGTGGAGCTGCTGAAGTAGTATCCACGATGATGTTGTAAAGGCGGTCGAGGTCGTCCGCCGAGTAGTACTCGATCTGGATCGTCCCTTTCGCGCCGTTTTCGACAATCCTCACGCGGGTTCCGAGCGCCTCTTCCATGAGGGCAATGGCTGCCTTGACGTTCGGGATCCTGCTTCTTTTCCTCGTCGGGCGCTGCCGGTTTCGCTGGGGGTTTGGGTGCCTTGGTGTAGCCTTCCACCTGACGAACAGACCAGCCCTCGCGCACACAGCGTTCGGCTACGTCGCGCTGCGTTTGTTCGTCGGGAAGTTTGAGGAGGGCGCGTGCATGACCGGGTGTTAACTTCTTTGTTCCCAACAGATTCTGGAGATCCTGCGGCAACTGGAGGAGCCGAATTGTATTCGTTACGGTGGCGCGGTCTTTGCCGGTTTTGAGGCCAATCTCGTCATGGCTGAGATCGAGTTCCGAGGCCATGCGATGAAACGCGAGTGCCAGTTCGATGGGGTTGAGGTCTTCTCGCTGGATGTTCTCGACAATAGCCAGTTCGAGAACCTTCTGGTCATCGGCGGTGCGTGGGATCGCGGGGATTTCCTTCAGTCCCGCAGCCTTGGCGGCGCGCCAGCGGCGTTCACCGGCTATGATCTGATACTGCTGCGGCGCGGTTCTGCGAACGATGATGGGCTGGATGACGCCATCCCGCTCGATGGACTGAGTGAGCTCGAGCATCGCCACGGGATCGAAGTCGCGCCGGGGCTGATTCGCATTGGGCTGAACGGAGTCGATCGGGATGAGTGAAACATTTCCTTCTCTCGGCTCAGCCGGTTGCGTCGGCAGCGGGTTGTGCGCTGGCCGGTTCGGGATCAGCGAATGCAGGCCTTTACCGAGCGCTTTGCGCGGATCGTCTTTGCTCATGGGTCAGGATCTCTTTCGCTAATTGAATGTAGGCTTCGGAACCGCGGGAACCGGGATCGTACATGAGGATGGGCTTGCCGTGACTTGGGGCTTCGGCTAGTCGGATATTCCTCGGGATGACGGTTTTGAGGACTTCATCGCCGAAGAACTCGCGGAGGTCGGCGGCGACCTGCTTTGCGAGATTGGTTCGGTCGTCAAACATGGTCAGCAGGATGCCTTCGACGGCAAGTTGGTGGTCGAACGATTCGCGGATGCGGTCAATGGTGTCCATCAGCTCGGAGATGCCTTCAAGGGCGAAGAATTCGCACTGGATGGGGACGAGGACGGCGTCGGCCGAGAGCAGGGCATTGAGGGTCAGGAGATCGAGGGAGGGTGGGCAGTCGATCAGGATGTACGAGTATTGATCGCGGATCTCCGCGAGACGGGTTCGCAGGATTGACTCGCGATTCGGTGCATTGGCGAGTTCAAAGTTGACGCCAATGAGGTTTTTGTCCGCCGGGACCAGATCGAGACCTTCCATCGCAGTATGTTGCACGATTTCGGAGGCGGCTGTGGTGTCGGCGAGCAGGTTCCAGGTTGTCAGCATCTCTGGAAGCTTCTGGATGCCGAGTCCGCTGGTGGCATTGCCCTGCGGGTCAGCGTCGATCAGGAGGACCTTTAGATCACTGGCGGCCAGTGAGGCAGCAAGGTTGATGGCGGTGGTAGTTTTGCCTACTCCGCCCTTTTGGTTGGTAATTGCGATGATTCGGCTCAAGGTGGGGTGCTTTGTCAATTTAGCATGGGTTTCGGTGTTTCACGTGAAACATCGAATTACAAAACGAATTCGGCGTTTGGGTGGTTTGGAAGGCAGGGAGTTGACGTTTAGCGGATTCGTTGAGAGTTAAGAAGCCAAATTACAAAACGAACCACAACTCAGGTGTTACGTGCGGCACGACTCAGCAGGGCGGCTGGCTGAGCGGGCTATTTGACATTTTGCAGAGCGAAGCCAATTCGCCACCATAAGACAGCATCCATGTTTCACGTGAAACATAGACCTGCGGGTTAGACGTTGGGAACTGGCGAAGGCCTGCAATGTTTCACGTGAAACATTCAGGGACAAGTACACATCAAGAATGGCAACTGCGGCGGCTGTGACGCCGGGCACGCGCGCGGCCTGACCGAGAGTAGCTGGCGAAACCCGTCCCAGCTTCTCGCTGACCTCTCTCGATATCCCCGGGATTGACGAGTAGATGAAGCCTGCGGGAATCGGTCGGGTGTCGGACGTGAGCAGGCGCTCGATCTGCCGCCTTTGCTGGTCGATGTATCCGGCGTACTTCAGTTCCGTCTCGACAGTCATCAGAACCCCGCGCTCGGGCTGCGCCCCAAGTATCCCGACGATCCAATCGCCGAACTCGCCGATCTTTGTCTCGGGCCGACGCAGGAGCGCGTCCTTGCCACTCTGGGCAAAGGCAGCCATCAACATTTTGACCTGAGCCCGCTTCGCCTCGAAGAATTGGCTTTGTTTTTTCGAGACCAAGCCGATATCCTGCGCTATCGGGGTCAGCCGCTCGTCCGCGTTGTCGATCCTCAAGTGCAGCCGGTGCTCCGCACGCGACGTGAACATCCGGTACGGCTCGTCAGTGCCTTTGGTAATCAGGTCGTCAATCATCAGACCGATGTAGGCCTGAGACCGCGGAATGATCACGGCGGGCCGACCCTGCACCGTCCGGGCCGCGTTGATTCCGGCCATCAGTCCCTGACCAGCCGCTTCCTCGTATCCCGAAGTACCGTTGATCTGGCCGGCAAGGAACAATCCCGGCAGTTTCCGGACTTCGAGGCGCGCGTCGAGCTCGCGGGCATCCACTGCGTCATATTCAATGGCGTAACCCGGGCGGATCATCTCCGCATTCTCCAGACCGGGGATGGATGCGATCACGGCAGCCTGGACGTCGATCGGCATGCTGGTCGACATACCGTTCACGTAGATTTCATTTGTATCCAGACCTTCCGGTTCGAGAAATATCTGATGCGACTCTTTATCCGGGAATTTGACGAACTTGTCTTCGATGGAAGGGCAATACCGCGGACCGATACCCTCAATTTGACCGCTATATAAAGGAGAACGGGCGATGCTGTCCTGGATGATGCGGCGCGTTTCCGAGTTCGTCCTCGCAAGGAAGCACTGAATCTGTGGCCGGTCGATGCTCTCCGTCATGAAAGAGAAGGGCACGGGCACGGCATCGCCCGACTGCGGTTCGAACTTCGACCAATCGATGGTTCGGGCATCGAGCCGGGGCGGGGTACCGGTCTTCAGACGGGTCCACCCGAGATTGAGGCTTCGGATTTGCTGCGCAAGGACCTGCGACGGCGGCTCACCGTTACGGCCGCACGAAAACTGCTGCTCGCCGATATGGGCAAGACCGTTCAGGAAGGTGCCGGTGGTGATGATCACCGCACGGCAGCGAATGCTTCGGCCGTCCATCAGCCGCACACCTTCCACCCGGCCTGACTCGACGATCAGGGCCGCGACCTCAGCCTGCCGGATGAGGATGTTCGGCTCCCGCTCGAGCGTCTCTTTCATCCGAATGCGGTACTGCTTCTTGTCGCACTGCGCACGCGGGGACCAGACCGCCGGTCCGCGGCTGGTGTTGAGCAGACGGAACTGGATTCCGACCGCATCCGCCACCTCGCCCATGACGCCGCCGAGCGCATCGATCTCGCGCACCAGGTGCCCTTTCGCGATGCCGCCGATAGCCGGGTTGCAGGACATCTGGGCGATCAGATCGGCATTCATGGTGATCATCGCGGTGCGAAGGCCCATGCGGGCACAGGCCCGCGCCGCCTCACAACCGGCGTGGCCACCACCCACCACAACGATGTCGATCGCCTGCTCCATTGCTACTATTGTAGCCGGGTAACTTCAATTGAAAGTTCTGGTTATCGGCGGTGGAGGCAGGGAAGACGCGCTGGTTTGGCGGTTGAAAGCGTGCGAATCGGTGGAGTACGTCGCACAGGCGAAAACGAAGACGGATTATGTCAATCTGGCGGACCATTTAGGCATAGACCTGGTGGTGGTCGGCCCTGAAGCTCCACTGGTCGAGGGCGTGGTAGACCGGTTTCGCCGCAAGGGCGTGCCTGTTGTGGGGCCCACTGCCGGCAACGCCGCGCTCGAAGGCAGCAAGGCGCACTCGAAGCGATTCATGCAGCAACTGGGGATTCCAACGGCTCGCTTCACGGTCGCGAACGATGCGGCGGAAGCGTTGAAAGCCGCGGCATCGTTCAACTTCCCGGTGGTGGTGAAGAGTGACGGCCTGGCAGCCGGAAAAGGCGTCGTGATCGCGCAGAATGACGCCGAACTGCGCGCCGCCGTATACCAACTCGCCCGACCGCTGGTGATCGAGGAGTTTCTCGAGGGCGAAGAGGTCAGCTTCATTGCGCTCTGCGACGGGAAACGCGCCGTTGCCCTCGAACCATCGCAGGATCACAAACGGATTTTCGACAACGACCAGGGTCCGAACACCGGCGGCATGGGGGCGTATTCGGATTCCCGCATTCTCTCGGGCGAACAGCGCCGCCACATCATGAACACCATCGTGAATCCCGTGGTCGCCGAAGCCGAATACACCGGTTTTCTCTATGCGGGTTTGATGATGACCGCAAACGGCCCGAGCGTGCTGGAGTTTAATGTGCGGCTGGGGGATCCCGAAACGCAGCCCCTGATGATGAGGCTCGAAAGCGACTGGGGCCACGTCCTCATGGCGGCGGCGCTGGGGGAACTGCCCGAAGGCGAGCTTGAATGGTCGGCAGAACCGGCCACTTGCGTGGTGATGGCGTCAGAAGGGTATCCGGGCGAGATCAAAACAGGCCGGAAAATCACCGGGATTGAAGAGGTTGGCGATGGCGCTGTCGTTTTTCAGGCGGGAACCGAACTGGTGAATGGTGACCTGCTGACGGCCGGCGGCAGGGTGCTCGGCGTAACCGCGCGGGGCGCAGACCTGAAGGACAGCATCGACCGCGCGTACGCCGCGGTGAGCAAGATCCGTTTCGAGGGCATGCAGTACAGAAAGGATATCGGGGCGAAGGGCCTCAGAAGATACAATGAGGTTGGTTCGGGCACGTAGCTCAGCTGGATAGAGCGGTCGCCTCCTAAGCGGCAGGTCAGCAGTTCGAATCTGCTCGTGCCCACCAGTTTCCCGGCCCGGTTCAGCTCAGTTTCAGGCGCAGGTTGGGAAGGATGCCGTCCGGCACGGCGAGGTTGCCGCGGATTCCGGTTCCCAGCGCGATCATGGGCTTGTTGCCGCCGTGGAAATCGGACCCGCCGGTCATGGCCAGCCTGAACCGCTCGGCAAGCGACTTGTAGTAAGCCACGTTTTCGGGCGAGTGGTCGCTGTGGTAGACCTCGATGGCACGCATTCCCATAGCAGCCATCGCCTCGACGTATTCAGCGATCTTGTCCCAGTTGTTGCGCGCCACCCGAACGGGATGGGCGAGCGAGGCAATTCCGCCCGCCGCAACGACGCGCTCGATCGCTTCTTCGATCGGCACCTCATGCCGCTGGACGTAGCCCTGTGCGCCTTCGTCGAGAAACTTGTCGAAGGCGTCCTGGATGTCGCTGGCGTAGCCCTTCTGTACCAGCAGGCGCGCAAAGTGGGGGCGGCCGGTGAGCGTTCTGCCTTCGCGCTGAACTTCATCGAGTGTGAGGTCGATGCCGAGCGACTGCAGCTTTTCGATGAGGCGCCGATTGCGGTCGCGGCGGCTTTCGAGCAGAAAGCTGAGCCAGCTTCGAAATTCCTCGGACGGCGGCTTCACCGGGAAGTAGGCGAGCAGATGGACGGAGGCCCCGCCGAGCCGGGTTGAGAGTTCAATGCCGCAAATCAGTTCGAGCTGCGCCTCGGCGGCGAACGGCACAGCAAGGTCGTACCCGGCGAAGGTATCGTGATCTGTGATCGCGAGAGCGGTCAGGCCCACGCGCACGGCTTCGGCGACCAGTTCGGCCGCGGTAAAGGTGCCGTCGGACTGATCTGTATGGCTGTGAAGGTCGATCATCCGTTGGTTATCAATCCTCTCCGCACGAGTTCACTCCAGACCTTGTCTACACTCTCGTCGACGGTCTCAAGATCGGAGCGGACAGTGACATCGGGATGGAGCGGCGGCTCGTAAGGGTCCGAAATGCCAGTGAAGTTGCCGACTTCACCCGCGAGAGCCTTCTTATAGAGACCCTTCACGTCGCGTGAGGCGAGGACTTCGATGGGGCAATCGACAAAGACCTCGACGAAGTTCGCGATGCGCGATTTCACCTCTTCGCGGGTATCGCGATAGGGAGAGATGGCGGCGACCACGACAATCACGCCGTTGCGCGAAAGCAGTTCGCTGACGAAGCCGATGCGGCGGATGTTGGTATCGCGGTCTTCGCGGCTGAAGCCGAGGCCCTGGGAAAGGTTGGTGCGAACCACGTCACCATCGAGCAATTCCACCTTCGCTCCGGCAGCGCGGAAACGCGCAATCAGCGCGTCGGAGACGGTGCTTTTCCCCGCCCCGGACATGCCGGTCAGCCAAACAGTGAAACCCTGGTGGGTCAAGAGGCGTGAGCCCTTCCGAGCACGTCGCGAAGGAGGACATCGACAGTGCGCTCAGCGCGTCCGTCAGGGGTGAAATGGATGCCGCATTCTTTGTCGGCCTCCGATTCCCACCACCAGCGGCCGGCGCGTTCATCTTCTCCGGCGGTAACAGCGCGAGTGCATGGATCGCAGCCAATGCTGGTGTACCCGGCGGCGTAGAGCGGGTGTTCCGGCAGACCGTGTTCGCGCGTATATTGCGCAACGTCAGCCGGGGTCCAATCGGCGAGCGGGCTGATCTTGACGGGGCTGCCGGAACGGTCGAAAACTTCGATCGCCGAGCGAGTCTCGCTTTGTCCGCGGCGCATTCCGTTGAAGTATGCGGCCACGCCGGCCATGTGGCGGGCCAGCGGGCGAACCTTCCGGACATTGCAGCAGAGCATGCGCTGAGGAACACCGTCGCGGAACAGATCGAGGCCCTGAGAATCGACCATGGCCCGGACTTCATCGGGATCGGGCCGGATGCGCCCGACTTCGATTCCGTAGCGGGATTCGATGCCGGCGATCATGCGATGAGTAGCCTCAGGGAGACGACCGGTATCGATGGTCAGGACGGGGGTTTCGGGTGCAAGCTTTTGGACAAGATCGAGGATGACGACGCCTTCGCGCTGAAAGCTTGTGAGTACCGCCAGCGAAGCCGGGAACTCGGCCAGGGCGGCCGTGACGATCGCGGAAGCTGACTCGGCGGGTGTCACTGGATGACTGGGTTTGACAGGAAATTGGAGCGGGAGACGAGATTCGAACCCGCGACATCGACCTTGGCAAGGTCGCACTCTACCAGCTGAGTTACTCCCGCTTGAGCGAAACTAATATTCTCAATCGCGCGGTGCTCGCCTGTCAAACACAATCATAGCAGGGTAGTGGCTCAGTTTATTGTGAAGGAGTTAATCAAACGAACAGGACGGAGGGAGGCTTTGCCGTTGCCCCATGAGCACCAAAGATCATCATGAAGATTGAAGTAGCAGCGCCTACCAGATCGACGCAAGCCAAGGCGATCAGAATGCATCGCAACCAAAAAGTGATGGCGGGAGACCTTAGCTTCTTCGCAAGGTAGGCATCCGGATCGTTCAGTATCTTCATATGATCACCCTGCCCTTTTGTGGTCCCAATTGTCAGATTCAGAGATGGATGCATCCCAGGTATTGAGCTGCCTAGCCCGAGTTGGTTTTCTATGAGCGTTTTCTTTAGAACCGTACGTCGATAGTATTCATGGTTTCTGGTGATCGACAGCGCACCGATTGTCGATGTCCCAAATCCCAGCATAAACAGCAGGCCAACGAAGAAATATACCGCAGGTGGCCCGTCCACTTTTAGCAGCCCCGTGGCTACGGTAAGTATTGCGCTGTTCAGGATGAGGAAGTAGGTCGTTCTGTCCCAACCCAAGCGAACCTCAAACCGATACTCATCAAGCGCCAGCCGATAAAGGTCAATGAGTTTTTCAGCAGGAAACGAATCGGCCACGATTCCCTTAACGGATTGGCCGCAGAGAGCGATAAAACTCGAACACCCGGACGAACGTCGGCGTAAATCTACGGCTACCTTGTTCAATCATTTTCCCCACGTCAGCAACAGGGACGAATTCTAAACTATCGATGTGCGAGCGGTCAAAATGGAAGGGGCCGTCACTGGTTGACTGGAACAGTGCAATGAACTTCAGGCAACCATCGTCTACCATCTCCGTCTTGCCGATGCGGACGAGGGCACGGGCCGAGACCCCCAATTCCTCTCTGAGCCTGCGACGTGCCGCCTCTGAATAACTTTCAGAAGCAAATAGGTAAGCAGCAACAGAAGAACCCCAACGTCCAGGATTTCGGTCTCTGGTTACGGAGAGCCTTTGGAGCAGGATCTCTCCCGCAGAATTAAAGACAAACACATGAGCCACCCGGAAGTTCGCGTGTTCGCGGAAAACGTCGGCACGCCGGACATGCCCGACGGTCGAATCGGCTTGATCGACTGTATCGATCACCATTGCCCGCCCTACTTCTGACATGGCCAAGTCTTCCCCATACAGTCTATTCTCGTCTCGTGACTCTTATATAAACAAGTTAACTTGTCGTCAAGTTTACTTGACGAAACGACGCTAGTCAAGTAATCTGGATCGGTATCCGTGTCAGCAACCAGGCCAGTCGGAGAACTTCGAGAAAAGGCATCCGCATTGATCATTGAGAAACTAAAGACTGTAACTGCGGCGCAAGCGGCACGTGATCTATGTGTTAGTAAACAGGCTGTTTATGGGTTTAAGAATGGGACATTCTGCCCGTCCTTGGCAGTTATTCAGCGAGCCTGTAAGGCTTGGGATCTGGAGTTTACTGTCAACGGTCTAAGAGTATCCGAACGGAGCTTTGGGCCGACAGCGGTAATTCATCCGTTGCCGCCTGTTGGAAGTCAATTGAACTTGTTCGATCTGTGGGGCCAACTTCAAGATCAACGGATGACGGTCGTGCGTGCCCGCCGTATTGATGGTGCCGTAGAGATGACGTTACGGATTGCCGTTCCTGCCTAAAAATCAATCGGCCCGGTCGAAGCAAGCTATCGACCGCTTTGAGCGCTCCATGCGCTCTTCGTTCAGCACGCGCTCTTCTCGTTCTTCCAGCAGCTTCACGATATCGCTGATTTCCCAAAGCCGATCCGAGACACCAGCGGCCATTGCCGGTGTGACCTTCAAGGTTTGGTGAATCCTGACGAAGTTGTAGTACATGAAGTGCAGCGATACCGCCGCAATGTGATTTTCCACTTTCTTGCTGAAGGCGTTGGTGAGCCGGGTGAACCGCCGCGTGTGCATCCGCATGGTGAGGTTCTGGCGCTCGACGTAGCTGGTGCTCACGTGCTTCGTGTCCGGCCTGCCCGTTATGGGACGTTTTTCCGCCACGACAAAATCAGCGGGGCTGTAGCGCTTTTCGCCCTCACTTGAATCTCCATAGATCTTGATGAGCATCGCGTAATCGATTTGACCGCCGAAAGCATGATCGACAGCTTGTAGATACGGCGCATGTCCGTCTGTCGTGAGCTGCATCCGGTTCGCGAGGCGTGACGCCAAATCGTTCATGAAATCCGTAGCCGCCGCGACATCTCGATTTCCCACCATCCATGAGGCGATCAGCTTGGTATCGGCATCAATCGCCGTCCATGTCCAGACGCTCCCAAATCCAAACTTCCCCTTCTTGTCTACGGGCACATTCTTCTCTTTTGCGTAGCAAAATGCCCATATCTCATCGCATTGAATCCGGCGGCATGTGAGGTTGCGCAGGGCTTTGTCTTGGTATTCAGCGCACGTTGCCCCCAAGTCCACCAGCAGATCGGAAATCGTCTTTCGAGACACGCCGGTCATTCGCGCTATCGCGCGAATGCTGACGCCCTCAACTAACGCCGAGATCACCTGATTTCGTTTTGCTGGCTCAAGCCGGTTCATATTGATATTATGCTTGACCGCACTAGAGGTTGCCATTACTGGCAAGTGATAATTCCGTAATAGTGCCTGTATCGTGGCATAATAGTCGCATGAATAGCAATACCGAGTTGCCAGCATTGCCAGAAAAGAGTGGACGTGAGCGCTCGGGTAAAGCGCGGATGGCGTCTCTATCTGCTGAAGAACGAAGGGATTTAGCTAAAAGGGCAGCAGAGCAGCGGTGGGGGCGGAAAGATGCTGATCCAGCATTCCTGATCTACCAGAGCGAGGATCGCCAGACGCGCATTGATGTCCGCATTGAGGACGAAACGGTTTGGCTAAACCAGTTGCAAATGGCTGAATTGTTTCAAGTTAGTAAACAGAACATCAGCGTCCACATTAGGAACTTGTACCAAGAGCGAGAACTCGACTACGGGGCAACTGTCAAAGAATATTTGACAGTTCAGCGAGAGGGCGCGAGGGAGGTGCAGAGAATCGTCGAGTCCTACAACCTCGACGTGATCATCTCAGTCGGTTACCGCGTAAAGTCGCAGCGCGGCACCCAATTCCGAATCTGGGCAACCAAGCGCTTAAGAGAGTACATCGTGAAGGGGTTCACGCTGGATGATGAGCGCCTTAAGAACGCGGGGACCAGGAACGACTATTTCGACGAGCTCCTAAAGCGTGTTCGCGAAATCCGAACGTCGGAAAAGAATTTTTACCGAAAAATTACTGACCTCTACGCGACGAGCATAGACTACGACCCTCACTCTCCCACATCCCAAAACTTTTTCGCGATGGTTCAAAATAAGTTTCACTATGCCGTTCACGGGCACACGGCTGCGGAACTGATTGCCGAGCGGGCAAATGCGAGCCTAGAGCATATGGGGCTCACGAGCTGGGAAGGAGAAAAAATTAAGAAGTCGGATGTGTCCAATGCCAAGAATTATCTAACGCAGGACGAACTGGATAGCTTAAACCTGCTTGTGGATGCGTATCTGTCGCTTGCGGAGTTCCAAGCGAAACAGCGGCGGGTAATGCACATGAGCGATTGGGCTAAAAAGCTCGATGATTTTCTGAAGCTAAGTGACCGAGAAATTCTATTGAATGCTGGGCGGATCAGCGCCAAGATCAGCAAAGAACGGGCCGAGCGCGAATACGAACACTACTCGATGGCGCAAAGAGCGGTCCACTCTGCCGACGCTTCTGATTTCGAGAAATACGTCAGAACAATTCAATCCCAACGCTCCCGCTAACTTTCAGCGCCCCATCGTTTAGCCGCCGCGTTCCTGGCGATCTCCGCCCGCCTCTCCGGCGTGAGTGATTCTGCTCGCGCCTTCCCGCCCTTCAGCCCGCCCAATCTCCCGAGTGTCACCGCCGCTTGGTTCTTCTCTGGCGGCTGCTCTTCTTTCGGTATCTGACCGGTCGCACGCTGCACCGTCTCCCACGCGAGAACGTTCATGTCCTTCTCGCCGCGTCCCCGATTGCCTGACCGATTTGGCATATATTCCAGCGTACCGCCTCGGTCGCCAGAGTCAAGAGGGGCTGATTTCAAACTGAGCCACTACCCATAGCAGGGTAGTTACTGAAGCGGATGGGCGCGATTCATTCGTGATAAGCGTGACAAAACGGGATTGCGCGCTCTGGCGTCAGCGGGAGAATCGCGAGATAATGTCTGTGTAGTCGGAAATCATATTGCGTTGCCGGTTTATCGGAGGCAGGCATCGCTTATCTATATACCGACCCCAAAGCCCGGAGCAATCCGGGCTTTTTGGCGTTTAGACGGCATGTGAGAATGGCACATGCCGAGTGCTTTAGCGAAACTGCTTCAGGAAACGATCGATCGGGAACTGCCAGCGTTGCGGAATATGCCGCAGGCGAGCGCCGCGAGCGGTTGGTCGCCTAAAGAAGAACTCGGACACCTGATCGATTCAGCCGCCAATAATCATATGCGCTTTGTGGTTGGCGCTCTCGATGGCGAGTTTCGCGGGGCCGGTTATGCACAGGACCGGTGGGTGGACATTCACGGCTACAAGGACATGCCGGAAGCGCAACTTGTGGATCTCTGGCACGGTTTCAACGCGCTGCTGGTCAGAGTTGTCGAGCGCATTCCGGAAGAACAAATGAAGGCTCAAATGTTTATTGGTTCAGCAACGCCCGTCACGCTTTCGTTCGTGATCGAGGACTATGTTCTTCATATGCAACACCACATCGATCATCTGCTCGGAAGGGACGAAATTACCCTGTATCCACGCCCCTGAAGAACGGTCATTTTTGCCGGAACGTTGTGTTAGACTACGTCCTGTTCGCAGCGTAACGGGACTCATCGAACGGCCCCCATCCTGCCGGGAACCACGAAACATAACTGAGGCGTCAGTCTTCAGAAACGAGGGAGCATCAGCTCCCCAGAGGAGAAGTGTTGTCTGTGAAGGGTGAGCATGTAAGTCCCTGGGATCTCATCAAGGACCAGCTTGAAAAACGACTGAGCAGCGAGAGTTTCGAGAACTGGATTACACGAACCGGGTTTGTCGGTATTGAGGGTAAAACTCTCGTAGTGAGCGTGCCGGATGAGCACACTGTTTCGTACCTTCAGGAAGAGTACTCGCACCAGATCGATTCGCTGTTGAGGGGACTAGGGCTGGGGCTCACCCGGGTGGAATTCACTATCGAAGGGTCGCACTCATCGAACGGGCATTATTCCGGCGGCAGTTCGCACGATCGCGGAGATTCCTTCGTTGAGATGGAATCGCCGGTCACGCTGAACCCGCGGTTTACGTTCGAATCGTTCGTGGTGGGCTCGTGCAATCAGTTCGCGCATGCGGCAGCGCAGGCAGTGGCGATGGACCCTTCGCGCCGGTATAACCCGCTGTATCTCTATGGCGGAGTGGGCATGGGGAAGACGCATCTGATGCACGCGATCGGACGGGCGCTGCTGACGCGCGGCCACATGCGGATCATCTACACGACCAGCGAACGCTTCACGAATGAAGTGGTCAGCGGCATCAAGCACGGCAAGATGCCGCAACTGCGCGCGCGGTATCGCACGGCGGATGTGCTGCTGATCGACGATATTCAGTCGCTCGGTTCGCAGAGAGCGGACGCAGGAAGAATTCTTCCACACGTTCAACGAACTGCACGATGCGCAGAAGCAGATTGTGATCTCGAGCGATTGCCCGCCGAAGGATATCGACGGGCTGGTGGAACGGCTGCGGTCGCGCTTCGAGTGGGGCCTGATGGCCGATATGCAGCCGCCCGATCTCGAAACGAAGATGGCGATTCTCGAGAAGAAGGCGGAGCTGGAAGGGACCACGATTGCCGCCCGACGTGTGCACGTTCATCGCGCAGAAGACGAAATCGAATGTGCGCGAGCTCGAAGGCGCGCTGGTCAAGCTGGTGGCGTATTCGTCGCTGACGGAGACCGCCGATCAGCGATCGCGATGGCGCAGCAGGTTCTGAAGCATCTGCTCGAGAAGCAGGACCGCAGGATCACGATCGACGCGGTGCAGAAAGCCGTGGCTGAGAAGTTCGGGATCAAGCCGGCTCAGCTGCGGGAAAAGAGCAATCGGAAAGAGATTGTGGGGCCGCGGCAGGTGGCGATGTATCTGGTCAAGGAACTGACGCACGCGTCGCTGCCGGAGATCGGGCGGGCGTTCGGCGGGAAGCACCACACGACGGTGATTCACTCGATCGACAAGATTGACGAACAAAAGCCGAAAGATCCGGACCTCAACAAATTGATCAACAGCGTAATCGACTCATTCAATTGAGTTTGTTGAGTTTCACACAGAGACCCTGAAAAACGCCCTCTGGATATCTGTGTAAAACGAGTGACAAGCGGCGGTTGTGCTCAGCCGGCGCGACATCTTCCCACAGGCTCAAATGGCGGAAAGCACTAAAGTTTTGTATAATTTAGAGAGTCTTCCACTTTTCGACAGGCCCTATAATACGGTTCTATCAGGGTATTTATCATTAACCGTAGTAACAAGAGCGCAAAGGGAGCAGGAGCCACTCAGATGGAGTTCACTGTCAGTAAGGCGGATCTGGTCCGCGAGCTGAGTCTGTCTCAGGGTGTCGTCGAGAAGAAGACCACGATTCCGATCCTCTCGAACGTGCTGCTGGAGGCGTCGGGAGACCGGCTGTATCTGACCGCGACGGATCTGGAGCTGGGGCTGCGGACATCGTGCCCGGCGAAGGTGAAGAAGGAAGGCTCGGGCACCATCCCGGCGAAGAAGCTGCTCGATTACGTGCGCCTGCTGCCGGATGCCGAGATCACGATCAAATTCGCCGAGAACCACTGGGCTTCGCTGACCTGCGGGCGGTCGCGGACGCAGGATCGCGGGCATGAGCCGGGAGAGCTTTCCGGAACTGCCGGCGATGCCGGAATCGGTTGCGGAAATTCCGACGAAGCAACTTTCGCGCGATGATCGCGCGGACGATGTTTGCGATCTCGATGGAAGAGAGCCGGTTTACGCTGAACGGCGCGCTGCTGCTGCTGAGCGCCAAGGGCCTGACGATGGTGGCGACGGACGGCCACCGGCTGGCGTATCGTGCAGCGCGTCGTCCGCAGATGGCGCCGCGGGGCCATGCGGCGTACCGGGCGCTGGTGCCGCGCAAGGCGATGGGCGAGATCACGAAGCTGGGCGATGACGGGCCGGATGTCGAAAGTGCGTTTGCGGGCGACGACAATCATCTGTTCTTCGAGTTTGGACCGCGGCTGCTGATCACGCGGAAGCTGACCGGAAATTTCCCGGATTACGAGCGGGTGCTGCCGCAGGACAACACGCATATCGCGCGGCTGGCGAAGGACGAGATCAAGGGCGCGATCGAACGCGTGGCGCAGTTTGCGGACGAGCGGTCGCGAGCGATTCGGGTGCAGTTCACAGCGGGTGAAGTGAAGGTGTTTTCGTCGGCGCTCGAGACCGGCGAATCGGAAGAGAGCGTTTCGAGCGAGTATACGGGTCCGGACCTCGAGATCGGGTTCAACGCGCAGTATCTGCTCGATTTTCTGCGCGCCGTTCCGCAGGATCAGGTTGCGTTTTCACTGAAAGATCAGAAGAGCGCCGGCGAGCTGCAGCCGGCGGCCGCGCCGACAGAAGGAGCGGAGCAGGAGCAGTACCGGTACGTCGTGATGCCGATGCGCATCTGACGGGGTTCGAACAAAAACTATGGCAAATGAAGTTTTGACGTCCTCCAACGATTTCCGGAGCGGCTGAGCATTACGATTCCACTTCCATCAAAGTCCTGGAAGGGTTGGAAGCGGTGCGCAAACGGCCCGCGATGTATATCGGGTCGACGCGCGAAGACGGTCTTCATCATCTGGTTTACGAGGTTGTCGATAATTCGGTCGACGAAGCACTGGCGGGATATTGCACGGAAATCGAATGTCACGATCCACATCGACGATTCGATCACGGTCGTGGACAACGGCCGCGGCATTCCTGTGGACATTCACAAAGAAGAAGGCGTTTCGGCGGCGCAGGTGGTGCTGACGAAGCTGCATGCCGGCGGCAAGTTCGATTCGAACAGCTATAAAGTTTCAGGCGGTCTGCACGGCGTGGGCGTGAGCTGCGTGAACGCGCTGTCCGAGAAGCTTCGATCTCGAGATCTGGCGCGAAGGCTATACGTGGCAGCAGGAGTATTCGAAGGGCGTTCCGAAGAAGCCGCTGGAGCGGACCGGCAAAGCCGGCAAGAAGACCGGCACGATGATCACGTTCAAGCCGGATATGACCGTGATGGAGGCGAGCCACTTCAACTACGACACGCTCGCGCAGCGTCTGCGGCAGATGGCGTTTCTGAACAAGGGCCTGAAGATCACGCTGCATCGATGAGCGCGAGGATCCGGAAAAGTCGGACACGTTTCATATACAACGGCGGCATCGCGGAGTTCATTAAGCATCTGAACAGGGGCAAGTCGGTGCTGCACGAGAACCCGATTTATCTGGAAGGCGAGAAGCCGGGGCCGAGCGGCACTGTGGGGATGGAAATCGCTCTGCAGTACAACGACAGCTACGGCGAGACGCTGTTCAGCTTCGCGAACAACATCAACACGGTGGATGGCGGCACGCATCTGAGCGGCTTCCGCAGCGCGCTGACGCGGACGATCAATTCGTTCGGGCAGGCAGCGGGGCTGTTCAAAGACGTGAAAGAAAACCTCACGGGCGATGACGTGCGCGAAGGTTTGACCGCGGTGATCAGCGTGAAGGTTCCGCAGCCGCAGTTCGAAGGGCAGACGAAGGGCAAGCTGAACAGCGATATCGCGGGCCAGGTGCAGCAACTGGTGAACGATAAGCTGGGCGAGTTCTTCGAGAAGAACCCGAACGTGATGAAGAAGATCGTCTCGAAGGCGATCGATGCGTCGCGGGCGCGGGAAGCGGCCCGGAAAGCGCGGGATCTGACGCGGCGCAAAGGCGTGCTCGATTCGGGCGGTCTGCCTGGGAAGCTGGCGGATTGCCAGGAGCGCGATCCGGAGAAATGCGAGTTGTTTCTGGTCGAGGGTGAATCGGCCGGCGGCACCGCGAAGCAGGGCCGCGACCGGCGCTTCCAGGCGATTCTGCCGCTGAAGGGTAAGATTCTCAACGTGGAGAAGGCCCGGTATGACCGCATGCTGGGGCATGAGGAAATCCGCGCGCTGATTACGGCGATGGGCACGGGGATCGGCAAAGACGATTTCGACGCTTCGAAGCTGCGGTACAGCAAGATCATCATCATGACGGATGCCGATGTGGATGGTTCGCACATCCGCACGCTGCTGCTGACGTTCTTCTTCCGGCATATGAAGGAGCTGATCGAGAAGCAGCATGTGTATATCGCGCAGCCGCCGCTTTACCGGATCAAGCGCGGCAAGAGCGAGAAGTACATCAAGAACGAAGCCGAGTTCACGCGCGAGATCATGCGCCGCGCGACTGAGAACCTGACGCTCGAATACGGCAACGAACGGGAACAGCGGGAGCATTGAAGGCGGCGAATTGCGCGCGTTCCTGATGAACCTGGATGAGTTCCAGCAGATCTTCCATAAGCTCGAACGGCGGCTGCGGGATTCGCGGGTGGTGGAAGTGCTGACGCGACAGCAATTTCAAGATCGATACGAAGGCGGACTTCAGCGAGCGGGCGAATCTGGAAGCGCTGGCGGAGGCGCTGAAGAAAGCCGGCGTGGACGCCGACGATCGCAGTGGATGAAGAGCATTCGGCGTTTTCGATCAACTTCCACGATTCGACGAATGCGGTGCGGCGGATCAACATCGAGCTGTCGCATCAGCCGGATTACCGGAAATTCCGATCGCTGGCGAAGCAGATCAACAAGGCGAATCTGCCGCCGTTTACGGTGGTCAAGAACGAGCACCGGGATCAGCTTGCCAACTGGCGGGACCTGCTGGAACACGTGAAGGTTGAGGGCAAGCGGGACGCTTCGGTGCAGCGGTACAAGGGGCTGGGCGAGATGAACGCCGAGCAACTGGCCGATACCACGATGAATCCGGAGAAGCGGACGCTGCTGAGCGTTCGGCTGGAAGATCTGGTGGCGACCGATCTGATCTTCACGACGCTGATGGGCGAGGACGTGGAGAACCGGCGGAAGTTTATCGAAGACAACGCTCTGGACGTGAAGAACCTCGACGTCTGAGTTTTGAGAAGGCCGGTTAGCGCAAGCGCGCGGCTAACTGGCGCGCAATCGGGTCTGCCTGTTCTTTGGGCAGGCCCACTACTCCCGCAAGGTATTGAAGTTTGGCGAAGGCGTATATGGGTTTGCCTCCGGAGACGCCGACGTAACCACCCATGTTCGGCAGGTACTCCGGCCCGTTCATGCTGTTCTTGAGATCCATCAACAGGAAGGCCGCGTTCTGGGTGGAATCCGCTTCAATGATGAAGAGCTGGTAGGCGCTGTAGTCAGCAACGGTGGCTCCGGGCAGTTTCTTCAAGCCGAGAAAGTGATTCGGGACGACGTTGGAAGAAACGCGACCGGCGAGTGGAAATTTGGCGGAGTTGTCTTTGACCGGCAGCGGCGCGGGTTCCGGAGCAGGTGTGGGGGACGAACTGCATCCGGCCAGAAACAAGGTGGCGGTCAGGAGCAGGGGGCGGGTCATCGGTATTCACCGCTGCGGCAGCGCCGGATCCATTCGGCGTTGTTGCGATACCAGTTGACGGTATCGGTCAGGCCCTGTTCGAAGGTGACGCGGGGCTCCCACCCCAGTTCGGCTTTTATTTTTGCGCAATCCACGGCATAGCGGCGGTCATGTCCAAGCCGGTCAGTCACGGTGGTAAGCAGAGTTTCGGGCTTGCCGAGAACGCGAAGCAGCAGTTTCAGGACAGCGATGTTGGGGAGAGGATTGCCGCCGCCGATGTGGTAGGTTTCGCCGGCGCGGCCGTGCTCGAGAACGGTTGTGAGCGCGCGGCAATTATCGGCGACGTGGATCCAGTCGCGAACCTGCTGGCCATCGCCATAGACGGGGATGGGGCGATCTTCCATGGCGTTCGAAATGGCGAGGGGCAGCAGCTTTTCGGGGAACTGATAAGGCCCGTAGTTGTTGCTGGTGCGAGTGACGATGGCGTCGATTTTAAAGGTGTGAACGGCGGCACGGACGAAGTGTTCGGCAGCGGTTTTACTGGCGGCGTAGGGACTGCTGGGGGCTAAAGGGGAATCCTCGCGAAACCAGCCATTGGGGGGCATGTCGCCACCGACTTCGTCGGTTGAGATATGCAGGAAACGCTTCACTTTTCGGTGCCGTGACACGTCGAGCATGACCTGGGTGCCGAGAACGTTAGTGCGTACGAATTCTTCGGCGCTCAGGATGCTGCGGTCAACGTGGGATTCGGCGGCAAAGTGCACGACTGCGTCGCAGTTATCGGGCAAGGCTTCGGAGACGGCCGCCGCATCGCAGATGTCTCCCTTCACAAAAGAATAGTTCGGGCTGTTTGCGACGGGCAGCAGGTTATCGGGATTTCCCGCGTACGTGAGCTTGTCGAAATTGATGACCCGCGCGCCGGCGGGCACGACCTGCCGGATAAATTCGGAGCCGATGAAGCCGGCTCCGCCGGTAACGAAAATCGTCATCAGCTCTGAGCTTTCTTTCGGCCTTTCGGCTTCGCGGCGGCTTCCTCGGGGGCAGCCGTTTGAGTGGCGGCGGGTGCGGGAGCGCTTCCGGCTACGGTTTCGAGAACCTGGTTGAACAGCGCCGCCTTGCGGGGATCCACTTTGGGGGGCGGCGGCAGTTCGTTGCGGAAATCGTGGTCGCCATAGCAGGTGCGGCAGCGAACTTTCGCCGGCCCGTCGTTCAGCAATGAGACCACGGCGTGGTTCATTACCCGTTTACACTTAACGCAAAAATCGTCGATGTCATCGCCGAGTCGGCTCGCGCGCATCCGGAATCTCCTTGTTATAGCTGTGAAGGCTGCGTTTCCGAAGCTGTCACAGGGGGCAGCGTATTCGGGTGGGGCTCGGGAATCAACCAGCAGGCTTCTTCGAAGCCAACATACTTGCAGATTCGCAACTGGCCGGTCGGCATCTCGAGGACGTCACCAACGCCGACGGGCCTCTCGGAATTGCGGAGCAGCGCCCATGCGGCATATTCATTCTCAGCTTCCACTTCGTCTGAAGGTTCGTAGTCCTTCGGCTTCGCATTCGCCGTACCGGAAACGTGCGGCGCCCAGCGAAACTGCTGGCGGGGCGCATCCTTCATACGATGAATGCGGAATACGGGCATGCAGAGTCCATTGTAGTGGAACCACGGCGCGGAGGAAAGACGGGGTGGAATTGCGGCTTTCTGTGATAGTCTTTGCGGTTAACGGGAGTCTTTGACATGGAACGTAAGAAAGCATCGGAATTTCCGCAGGAACTGCTGAACCTGTTCGATAAGTACGTCCACGGCGAGATCGACAGAAGAGGTTTCTTCGATGGCGCGGGCAAGTTTGCGACGGGCGGGGTTACCGTGGCGGCACTGTTTGAAAGCCTGCGCCCGAACTATGCGTGGGCGGAGCAGATACCGAAGGATGACAAGCGGGTTCGGACGGAGTACGTGGCGGTGCCGTCGCCCAAAGGCAACGAGAGCATTCGCGGGTATCTGGTGCATCCGGCCAATGCGTCGGGCAAACTGCCGGGGGTGATTGTGGTGCATGAAAACCGCGGCCTGCAATCCTTACATAGAAGATGTGGCGCGGCGGCTGGGCACCGAGAATTTCATTGCATTCGCGCCGGACGGTTTGACCAGCGTGGGCGGTTATCCAGGCGATGACGAGAAGGGCGGCGCCGCGTTCCAGAAGGTGGATAAGGCGAAGATGACCGAGGATTTTCTCGCGGCGGCTTACTGGCTGAAGGGGCGCCCGGAGTGCACGGGAAAGATCGGCGTGGTGGGGTTCTGTTTTGGCGGCGGGATGGCGAACAACCTGGCGGTCCGTATGGGTTCGGATCTGTCGGGGGCGGTTGCGTTCTATGGAGCACAGCCACCGGCGGCGGAAGCTGCGAAAATAAAGGCACCGCTGCTGCTGCATTACGCTTCGCTCGATAAGCGCCTTACCGATGGGTGGCCGGCATGGGAAGAGGCTCTCAAGGCGAATCATGTTACGTATCAGGGGTATGTGTATGAAGGCGCGAATCACGGCTTCCATAACGACACGACTCCGCGATATGACGAGGCCAACGCGAAACTGGCCTGGCAGCGCACGGTCGATTTCTTCAATAAAAACCTGCGCTGATATCCGGCGCCGGTAGTTCGGCAGCATGAGATCGGAACGGTTGGCTTTGCGTTTTGCTGCGACGGCGGTGGCGGCGGGAGTGGCCGGCCTGATCTTCTTCGCGCCTGAAATTGCTTCGAGCATGCGTGAAGAACACCTGGTGCCCGTGGCGGGCAGGCAAGGGCCGAAAGTCATTTTCATCCCGCCACCCGTTCATGTTGAGCAGAGGAAGACGCCGGTGATGGTGGATGCGCCGCCGCTGTTGGCGCCCGAGGCTCCATTGTTGCCGGCGAAGCCACTCCCGATTTTGCCGGGTCCAGTTCGGGAAATCGAACCGGCGCGTGAACATTGATCGCACGACTTGCCTGTAGCTGGTACGGGTGGCCAGGCAGATGCCGTCTTCGCGGGGACGTAGCGCCCGGCATAGTTGCGGTTTAGGAATCGCGGTAAAGCAACAGAAGCTCACAGCGGTTGGAAGAGCAGTGTCAGCACTGGCGCAGTGCTTGCTCGCCTCAAGCAGTCAACTGAGGAGAATCCATTGAGAGCTATCGTTTTTTACGACATCGGAGACATTCGTCTCGACGACGTTCCGGAGCCTGTCATTCAGGAGCCCGCTGACGCGATTGTGCGGCTTACAGCGAGCGCGATCTGCGGTACCGATCTTCATATGGTGAGGGGCACGATGCCAGGCATGGAACCGGGCACGATCCTTGGCCATGAAGGCGTCGGTGTGGTGGAACAAGTTGGGCCGGGTGTGCGCAACTTCCTTCCTGGAAACCGCGTTGTGATCTGCTCGACTATCGGCTGCGGTTATTGCTCATATTGCCGCGCCGGCTATTATTCGCAGTGCGATAACGCGAATCCGAACTCGAAGGGGACGGCGTTCTTCGGGGGAGCCGCCTTTATCGAAGTGGCTCAGTGCCTTCGTTGAGGATCTTCATATAGCCGCGATACGCGAACAGGCGGCGCCGCTGCCTGCCTGTGATCTCGTGCAGAATGTCGCGCACATGTGAAGTGAACAAACCTTTAATTGCAGAGGTGCTTATTAAAGGTTAACGTAATTTCTTTTAATAACAGATCGCTGGTCTGCGAACTCGATGCGGCTTCCTGCGATGTCCCCGCGGCGGAGACCTTCCGATCCTGACGACCCGATACAAGCTGTTCTGTTTGGCGTTTTGTGTTGCTCACGAGATCCAGAAACCGCAGGTGCATCGCAGAACCTTCCTTGCTGCTGGCAGCGCCAACGCTTGTGTTGGGGTCCACGGACCGCCCGGTGTTTGAAGACGTCACTGCCCGTTCGGGCATTCGCCTCCGGCACAATGCAGGGAAGACGAGCCAGAAGTGTTTGGCGGAGTCGATGGGCTCGGGCGTGCTCTGCGCGCGCGATGCGTTCCGTCAGGCGGCCCGCGACATCGGCGGGGAAATAGTGCTTGTTTGCGTGGACCATATGGATGGCCTCAATGAGACGTTCCTGCGGAGCGTCTTTGAGCACATACCCCTGCACGCCCGAATCACCCCGAGGCCGCTCATGCCCGGTATCCGGAGGTCAACGAGCAGGAGGTCGGGCGCAATCTTTCCGATGGACATCAGCGCTTCGGCGCCAGTTTTTAATCCAGAGGTAAAGAAAGTTGAACGCGAGACTCACAGCGAGAGCGACAACTCCGATCAGAATCAGGGTGGAGGGCCGCGCCACCATGGAGGTTCCGCGACGACGTCGAGGTCCGTCCGCGATTAACGGCGGCGACGATCTCACCATTGTCACCGGGATCACGGTGATCGCATGTTTTGAGGCCGTATACGTACTTGCGGTGTAGGCCTTCGGGTCGTGAGGTCGAACTCCTTCTACTATGTGGCAGGAGTCACCCATGACTGCTACAGAAAAGAAGAAGGAGAACCCGGACAGGAATCGAGTTACGAATGCAGCCTTTGTTCAGTCATTCGTAAAGCGTCTGATTCTGCCTAAAGCAACTCAGTTGAACATTAGCACGTAAGTATTTTTTCTCCGCCGCGCCGACGATTGTGACCGGTAGCCGTTCTTGAGCGCAGCGATGAATACGCCTCATAGTCGGCAAAGTCTTCCTCTAAGTGCCATGCGCGGTCCCTGTTCGAGTCGCGGGGCGAATACAGGTATAGAGCAAGCAAGCCTGTTAGTCATCAATTACGCTCTCAACGGCCGATAGGCCCGGGCCCTCATCGGAGCCTTCGAAGGCATCGCGAACGATTCCTTCGAGCAAGGCCACCTCGTCGTCTCGCAGCTTCTGGTAGTCGCCGTTGCGCCTCCCCTTTGACAGTGTCCCCCTGTTCTGCCGGATGAAAAGAACAAGATTTTCAGCAAGCCTGTCGGGCATTTCAACTGCGTCCATGACGCGCCGAATCGCCTCGTCGTGACGCCGAAGATACTCGATCTCGCGGGGCAAATCTTGCTCGACGGTTCGAGCAACGCACGCGTATAAAAACTCGGCCGCGTCGGTACAGTCGAAAAAGCGGTAGAGATCCGCCGTATCATTGAGGACTTCGACGTTACGGTTGGGCGTAGGCCGCCATTCGACGAACGGCATCAACGGACCGGAATGGTCCTGCAGTGTCTTACGGTAATCATCAATACGATCAAGCATGACCGAGGAAACCGGAAAGACCATGCCGGGCGGTGTGAATTTTCTTTCGGCCAACACATGATGGATCAGGCAGCGGTGGACGCGTCCGTTGCCGTCCTCGAAGGGATGAACGTAGACAAACCCAAAGGCTGTGGCCGCAGCTTGCAGCACCGGGCTGACCCCATCGTCGCGCATGCGCTCATTTGCTTCCAGCAGTCCGCTCATGAGCCCGTCGAGATCCGCAGCGCGCGCGCCGATGAATTCCGGAAGCGGCTCCCCATAATGGTCGCGTTGTCCGAGAAACACGCCGTCGGGCCGCAATCCGGCGCGCGTGAAGCGCGTGTCCTCCAGCAGCACGCCCTGAAGACGAACGATTTCAGCCAGCGAGAGCCGGTTTTTTCCGGCCTGCAGCACCGCGCGTCCCCATCGTTCCAGGCGGCTGCGCGGCGGCCGTTCGCCCTCTATCTCGAAGCTGGCTTGGCTATCGGCCAGGAGCATAAAACTTGCGGCGCGCGCGAGCAAATGTGGCCCGGTGCGGCCGATGGTTTCCTGCGCCTTCGCCGCGAGGTCGAGCCGGAGAACATCCTCCAGAGTCTTCGTGCGACGGATGATTGGACAAAAGCGGCCGTTACCGAGCAGGTTGTCCCGGATGCGGTGGCGCTTTGAGAGACGCGGCTTTCCCGTGAAATACTTTTTCGGATCGAGGAGATCGATGGCGGGCGCGGTGGGCGCGTCGTCCACGTCCAGAGTATGGCCGGTCAGGGTTTCATACAGGTACCACGCGCGTCGGGCCGGGATTCCCATCGGCGCGTCCTGGATCACGGTTTCGATCTCGGTTTGGGGTAGCGCCTTAAAGACCCGCTTCAGGATCAGGAGATCGATATCTTCGTGGCGGAGAGCAAAGGTCAGATGATCGGCAAAGGAATCGCCGGGCCAGTAACGTTTATCAAAAACAGTCCAGTCGCCCTCTTCCCGATGGCTATCGCGAATATGTCGGTCAGAGACGCAGTAAGGACGCCTCACCGGCGCGGCGATAGCGAATGCTTGCACGAGGGCCGCCCATCCGGCCAGTCTGGTGGCGGCTGGAATGGCTTTCTCCTGGAAGATCGTTATGGGCGACTGTTCTAGCCTCATCGGTCGAAAATCCTATTTCGGTGGTCGAAAAACGCCATTATTTGTGACTGTTCGTCGAAAACTACTATATCAGCTCCAGATGTCGAAATCCACCCCATACTGGTCGAAAAACGTCGGCAATGCCACTATAAGGTCGAAAACGCCTCTTCATTTTGTGGTTGATTGTTCCTGATTGTTCCAACTCCACTTAGCTTGCGGCATCCCTTGCGCAAAGATCCCCGGGGGAAGCAGGGCCGCAAGGTGAGGCGCGGGCGCAGGCCCTTGTCGACGAGATGAATATTCTTCGGAGAAACGAGCTGGCATAACGTTGCGAAACGACCTGAAGCCGAACGCCGCTTCGACCCCATCGTGGTGCGTGCCTTTTTTGACCACATCGAATCGTCAAGCTCAAGTTCCTGGGAAATCAGAAATACGGCTCTACCGCTGCCGACGGCCTCGGAGGGTTATACGCAAATGATGATGGTGGGAACGACCGGAGCCGGCAAAACCTCTCTCCTGCGCCACTTGATTGGTTCCCATCCCGAGCGCGACCGCTTTCCTTCGACATCGGCCTCGCGGACCACGATTTCCGACATTGAGATCATCACGGCCGAACATTTGACATACCGGGCGGTGGTGACCTTCTTCAGTGAATCGACTGTCCATACCAATGTCCATGAGTGTGTCGCCAGCGCCTGCGCAGCTCTGTGGACTGAAGTTTCCGACTAGAAATTGGCCGAAAGACTCCTGAGCCACCGCGATATGCGTTTCCGGCTGGGTTACATCATCGGAGCATGGAAGCAAATCTCCGTCTCCACAAACCAGGCCAACGACGACTGGAATTACGGTGATAACGATTCCGACACTGGCATCCCCAACGACTCTGACGCCACGCTGCCCACGAACGCCGAACTTGAGCAGATGAATCGAACTCTCAAGTCGTATCTTGATCGATTGCGGGATCTTGCGGCCGAGGCGAAGCGGCGCCTGCAAGCAGATCTGGATATCGATCTTGAAACGCTGGCCGGATCGGATAAAGAGGCGGCACAGGACCTTTTTGAGGATAGTGTGCAATCGCTTGCCGACTTTGACGAACTCGTCAACGACATCGTCGACGTTACCGCATGAGTCGAGGTTTTCCCGCGTCTTCGCGAGTTTGCGCGCACGGAACTGCCGCAGCGTTTACATGTAAGGTGTGATCGCGGCAACGCAGACGGGGCGCCTTATCGGGCGCGTCGCCCGCGATTCAACAGCCTTGCGGTACGGGAGCGTTTCCCCGAAACGGTTAAGTCTGGACGTTCCCCACTACGACGCCTGCTCTTCCGGCCGGGCATCGACTATTCTCCTGGCCTCGAATGCAGCGGTCTGGCAGACCGTTGAGATCCATGCACTCGATAGATAAGCAGTGCTGATAGCGTAGTCGAGAAAGCTGAAATCAATCGCCAGCACCGTTCAGCGATCTAACGGTTCCACCGATTTGAGTGTGCGTGCTGAGATTCTCATCGCCGGCTTTTCAAACGCCCTCATGTTGAAGGCGCCTTTTTCCGAAGCGAAACACTTCCGCGCTTGCATGGGGCGGCCGCGTGATGCCCGATTCCTCGTAAATACTATCCACGAGGCTGAGCAACAGATTATATTCCGGACGCTCTATGCCGGCAGGGGTACTCATGACGACCGGAGAGGTGATGACCGTCGCAAGCGGCCGGTAAATCACGTCTTCCCGCTTCAATCTCTGGATGTTTGCCGGAACAATGCAATTCCCAAAACCTGCGGCGACAAGCCCCAACGCCACCTGAAGCTCACCGACCTCGCGAATCGACGCAGGAGTGAGATCCCGGTCGCGAAATGCGGCGACTATTTGATCTGCGAAGGATGGCCGGGGACGGCTTGGATAGAGGATGTGAGGCTCGCGCGCTACATCTTCAAGCGCGATGGGGCCGCGTCTGCGTGCGTAAGGATGGTCAAAGGGAAGCGCGACGACGAGTGTCTCCAAACGCAGCACTACGCTGTGCACGCCCGAGTCCTCCGACAACAGGCGACCGAAACCAACGTCCAAACGTCTGCCCTTTAGCTCGACCATCTGTTCAATGCTGGAAAGTTCGATCAGGGATAACTCTATATCCGGACAGACATGTCGAAACCGGCGAAGCAGTTCCGTAAGATCCCCAAAGAGAGTCGAAGGAACGAATCCGATGCGAAGTAAGCGCTCAACGTGGGCGATCCGCTTCGTCATCGTTTGCAGCTCATCTACCTGGCCAAGAATGTAAATGGCATGATTGTAGAAGTGCCGCCCCGCATCCGTCAGGGCCAGCGGGCGGCTGCCGTGGTTGATGAGCATGACACCCATCTCTCGCTCAAGGCGTTGGATGTAGCGGCTCAGCGGCGGCTGAGCCATATTCAGCTTTTCCGCGGCACGAGTGATGTTCTGTTCCTCGGCGACAGCGATGAAACAGCGAAGTAAGCGAAGTTCCATATCCTCCCCCGCGATGCCGATCCAGCCCATCAGCACAGGGCCGAGCAGACGCGCAAACCGCACGGTAATAACTATACCAAATTAGTATGGAGCCCACCTGATAAGTCTTGGACAACCTGCATTCACCTCGATATTCTTGACTAGCTTATGGAAACACAGCTTGTAATCGGCAACAAACCACGCAACGCGACAAACGGCGCCGTAGCCGAACGGCGTAGCCCCGTCACAGGGGAAATTGTCACCCGCTTAGCAGCTGCCAGTGTCGACGATGCGCTTGCCGCCGCGGATTCGGCGGCCGCTGCGTTCGTGACGTGGTCCAAATCCGCGCCTTCCGAACGCCGCCGTATTCTTCTTAAGGCCGCCGACATTCTTGAAACCAAGATGGATTCGATTGTCGACGCGATGGCCAAAGAAATTGGCGCTTCCGCCCTCTGGGGCGGCTTCAACGTGATGGCGTCCGTAAGTCTGCTGCGCGAAGCGGCGTCGTTGGCCACGCAGATTCAGGGTGAAACGATTCCCACCGATAAGCCCGGCACCATCTCGATGACAATCCGTCAGCCTGTGGGCGTGATCCTAAGCATCGTGCCCTGGAATGGCCCGGTTGTTCTCGCCGCACGCGCGATCGCATATCCGATCGTCTGCGGCAATACAGTTGTCTTTCGTGCTTCCGAAAACAGCCCGCGAACGCACGCTTTGCTGGCGGACGCATTTTTTGAAGCAGGGCTCCCATCCGGCGTTCTCAATTTCGTCACCAACAGCCCGGACGATTCACCTGCCATCATCGATGCGCTCATCTCGCACAAAGCGGTTCGGCGCATTAATTTCACAGGATCAACCCGGGTGGGGCGAATCATTGCGCAAAAAGCCGCGCCGCTGCTAAAACGCTGCATTCTGGAACTCGGTGGGAAATCACCGCTGGTTCTGCTTGATGACGCGGATGTGGATGAAGCGGTAAAGGCGGCTATCTTTGGATCCTTCTTATACCAGGGGCAGATCTGTATGTCGACGGAGCGCCTGGTGGTCGATGACAAGATAGCAGACGAGTTCGTACAAAAGTTTGCCGCGAAGGCCGCAGAGCTGGCGGTCGGCGACCCTGGAGCAGGCGCTGCCGGGTGTATCGTCGGCCCCATGATCAACGCCGATTCCGGACCGCGCCTCAACGCGCTGATTGACGATGCCCTCTCGAAGGGTGCAAAGCTGGTGGCCGGTGGCAAAGCCAAGGGCGCCGTCATGCCGGCGACCGTTCTCGACCGCGTCAAAGAAGGAATGCAGATCTTCGATGAGGAAACTTTCGGTCCGATCACAACCGTTGTTCGCGCATCGGGTACCGAAGAAGCCATCCGCTTAGCCAACGAAACGGCTTACGGCCTTTCCGCGGGAGTTTTCGGGCGCGACACTCATCGTGCCCTAATGGTCGCCCTGCAGATCCAGTCCGGTTCAGTCCACGTAAATGGATGCACGGTGCAGAACGAACCTCAGGCGCCTTATGGCGGAACAAAAGAAAGCGGCTACGGCCGATTTGACGGCCGTGCGGTTATCGATGAGTTCACCGAGTTGAAGTGGATCACAATCGAACCTCTCAAGCAGGACTACCCGTTTTAGCCGCCCAGGAACACGTCTTATGTCTTTAACTTCCACGCCCGAAGTTCGGGAACTTCTTAGCAAGGCCGCCGGCCTGGATAGCCCTGAAGGAAATGCCCGGCTCAAGAAAATCCTGCATCGTTTCATTACTGACACGTGCCGCACGATCGAAGAGTTGGATATAACCGCCACCGAGTTCTGGACAGCAGTGAGTTACCTGACTCGCCTGGGGCAGGCAAATGAAGCCGGCTTGGTTGTTGCCGGTCTTGGTATCGAGCATTTCTACGATCTGCTGCTCGATGAGAAAGAACGGCAAGCGAAACACTCCGGGGGTACCCCGCGCACCATCGAAGGTCCCCTGTGGGTAGAGGGCGCGCCTGTAGCCCAGGGCGTCGCCCGGCTCGATCAGGATCCCGAAGAGGGAGTGGTGCTCATTATGGAGGGCCAGGTGAAAGACCTGACCGGTCACCCCGTTCCGGGCGCGATGGTGGACGTTTGGCACGCGAATTCCAAAGGTAACTACTCTTTCTTCGATCCATCGCAGAGTGCGTGGAATCTTCGCCGACGAATCCAGACCGATAACGAAGGCCGGTATCGGTTCCGTTCGATTATGCCCTCCGGCTACGGCTGTCCACCGGACGGTCCCACGCAGGAATTACTTAACCGCATCGGCCGGCACGGGCAGCGGCCAGCCCATATACACTTCTTCGTGGAGGCGCCCGGGTACCGCAAGCTCACTACTCAAATTAATCTTCCGGGCGACAAATATCTCCGCGACGATTTCG
Source organism: Terriglobia bacterium (assembly GCA_963840735.1). Taxonomy (GTDB): domain Bacteria; phylum Acidobacteriota; class Terriglobia; order Bryobacterales; family Bryobacteraceae; genus BOG-234. The sequence goes on along the minus strand of CAWIZX010000007.1, from coordinate 19,547 downwards.
CATTTGCCACGCGCGACGAACTGATTGTGGAGGTCACGCTGCACTCCGATCCGAAAGAGGCCGCGGAGCTTGGTCTTCCTGCACCATTCGCCACGGTTGTGTTCGACTTCGCCATGGTGTCCGAAAATAATGCCTTACCCGACACGGCTGTCGCGCGGGACCATGCAGTGTTTGCGTAGCGGTGGGCCACCATACCCGCCTTTAAAATCATCCCCCTTTGAAAGGACTCAAGACTGCCGATGAAATTTGACGTGCCTAAATCATCCCCACCCTGGAAGATTGCGCTGGAAGAACATTTCGCGATTGAGGCGACTCTTGGCGCTTCCCAGGCCTATGCCTCTGCTGGGGCGACCGCCTGGAATACGCTGTCGAGCAATTTGCTGGACTTGCATAAGCAGCGTATCGAACAGATGGATAAGACGGGAATCGATATCAGCATCGTCTCGCTCAATTCACCGGCCATTCAGGCAATTTGCGACAAGAAGCAGGCGATTGAAACAGCACGCCGCTCAAACGATGTGCTTGCTGAGGCGGTGGTCAAGAACCCAAAACGCCTTCGCGCATTCGCCGCTCTGCCGATGCAGGATCCGGAAGCTGCGATCGCCGAACTCGATCGCTGCATTCATGACCTCGGGTTCGTGGGAGCGTTGATCAACGGCTACTCGCAGTTGAACGATCCGGACACGTCGCTTTACCTCGATATCCCGCAATACCGCAGTTTCTGGTCGAGTGTCTCAAAACTGCAAGTGCCAGTCTATTTGCACCCGCGGGAGCCGCTTCCGAGTCAGACCAAACCGTACGAGGGACACCCATGGCTTATGGGAGCATCGTGGGCCTTCGGTGTGGAAACCGCGACGCATGCACTTCGCCTCATCTGCAGCGGTCTGTTCGATGAGTTCCCGAACATCAAGATCATTTTGGGGCATCTCGGCGAGATGTTACCGTATGCGATCTGGCGAGCGGAGCATCGCACGAAGATAGATCCGAGGGGACTGAGCCTTAAGAAAGACCTCTCCCTCTATTTTTACGAAAACTTCTACATCACTACGAGCGGAAACTTCCGCACGCAGGCACTGATCAACTGCATTCTCGAAATGGGCTCGGACCGCATCCTGTATTCGACCGATTATCCCTTCGAAAGCATGGAGGAATGCGACGAATGGTTCAGCGGAGTCGATATTTCGCTCGCAGACCAATTAAAAATCGGGCGGTCGAATTCGCTGAACCTTTTTAAACTCGACTCACCACGTTAGTGCATCCGGCCAGCGGTATCTGCCCTCGTCAGGTATTACCGCAATGAATGACGCCAGACCGATCGGGCAATCGAAGACGATGAGCACGAGACAGCCAAGAACGTAGTCTTGATCCCAAACCAGGCAAGCACGCCGATGCAAACAGAGCAGTTTACCGCCTCTTTGCGGCGGTCGTTTTGACGTAAACATATGATCAACAAGTTACCGCAAGCGGTGTTAGAACGCGACGGTCCGGAACGACCGCTGGCTTTAGGTTCCGGTTACGGCAAAGACTTTAATATTGAATCGGTCACGAGCACGCTGGTCGATATTCCAACGGTGCGCCGCCACACACTGGCTCACACTTCCGTCACCCATCAGAACTATGTGCTGGTCAAGGTGAGGCTGCAGAACGGTGTGGAAGGATACGGGGAGGCGGCGACTTTGGGCGGTCCAAGGTGGAGCGAGGAGAGCGTCGAAGCAATCAAAGCCAACATCGATACTTACCTGGCTCCGGCTGTGATCGGCCACAGAGCGGATCTCTTCGTACAGCTCGAAACCCGGTTGCGAGCTGCCGCCAAACGCAACAATGCCGCCCGGGGTGCTATGGAGAGCGCATTCTTCGATGCCGTTGGCAAGAGCCTCAATCTTCCGGTAACGGCATTACTCGGAGGACGTGTCGTCGATCGGTTTCCCGTCGTTTGGACTCTCGCTTCGGGATCCGTAGAACGGGAAATCGCAGAAGGCGAAGAGAAACTTGCGCGGAGATTGCACAAGACATTCAAAGTCAAAGTGGGTGCCGGATCGCCTGAGCAGGACAGGAATCGTCTGCGCCGGCTCGTTCAGCAATTCGAAGGCCGGGCTGACCTGATTGTCGACGCGAATCAGGCATGGGATGAAACTACCAGTATCCGTCTCTTACCCGAACTTGCCGAACTGAAAATACACCTCGTCGAGCAACCCGTTGCGGCATGGAATATCGGTGCAATGAGCCGGTTACGCCGCCTTCCGCAAAGACCGCCTATTATGGCGGACGAAAGTGTATTCGACGAGCACGACATGCTCGCGGTGGTTCAGGCATCGGCCGCTGACGCAATTTCGCTGAAGCTGGTGAAACATGGCGGCTTGCTCGCCCTTAAGAGAGTGGGCGCGATCGCTGAGGCCGCAGGGATGGGGCTCTATGGCGGCTGTCTTCTTGAGAGTTCAGTCGGTGCGGCGGCTCACCTGCAGGCATTCGCAACATTCGGCGAAATCCGTTGGGGTGTGGAGCACTTCGGGCCGCAGATTCTGACGGACGATCTCGTTGAAACGCCTCTGCAATTTGAAGACTTCAATGTTCTGCTGCCGGAGGGACCCGGCATGGGCGTAACCATCGATCACGAAAAGGTGCGGAGATTTTCGAGAAACTGACATGCTCTATCTCGTAGAAATGACTGTCAACGTTCCGCATGGCATCTCACCGGAGGTGCTGGACCAGTTGAAGAGTGTAGAAAAGCAGAGAGCGAAGGAACTGCAGGAGTCCGGCCATTGGAAACATCTATGGAGAGTGGTGGGGCGCTATGCGAACGTCAGCGTATTTGACGTTGACAGCCACGACGAATTGCATACGCTGCTTTCGTCTCTTCCTCTGTTTCCGTTTATGGATATCCGGGTGACAGCCCTGGCGAAGCACCCATCCGCGATCTAGATCTTTCGCATGCTTACGGGATTCTGACAGGCGGCAATCATATGGGAAGCGAGAATCAGACCGGACTATACTGTTTCGGCTACGACAAGGCTGCTTCGATCCCCGAAGGCCAGCTGAAATCCGCTGACGATGCCTGTGGGGTGCGTTTTGCGCTCAACGCAGGCAGTTGCGAGAATTACGGCTGATCGAATGCCATTTGCTCTTGCGGGAGATCTGCGAACCTATTATCGGATGGATGGCCCGGACAATCGACCTACGTTGATGTTCGCGCACTCGCTCGGCTGCGATCACAGCATGTGGGATGTTCAGACAGCCGCTTTACAGCCCCATTTTCGCATTCTTCGTTACGACATCCGCGGGCACGGAGCAACGGATGTCACTGCCGGTGAGTACACGATCGGCATGTTGGGGAAAGATGCCCTGGCACTGGCGAATGTCCTCGGAATCGGGACGTTTGCTTTCTGCGGACTGTCGCTCGGCGGGATGATTGCTCAGTGGCTGGCAGTGAATGCCTCAAATCGTTTAACGGCGGCAATTCTGGCAAATACTTCGGCCCGAACCTTGAATGGGGGCGTTATGCAGCAGCGCATCCAATCGGTTTCGACCGGCGGAATGTCGGCAGTAGCGGACCAGGTTCTCGGGAGATTTTTCACCGAGGAAGGGCTGCGGGAAAACTCCAACGGTGTTGCCGGTGTTCGCCGCGTGCTACTGGCCACCGACGCTACTGGCTATGCCGGGTGCTGCGCTGCCGTGCGGGACCTGGATCAATTGGCTCTGCTTCCGGAAATCCGCGTACCCACATTAGTGATTGTCGGCAACGACGACGCTTCGACACCCTGGCTCGGTCACGGTGAAATTCTGGCTCGCGAAATCCCCCAGGCGCGTGTTGAGCGTTTTGACGGCGGGCATCTTTCGAACATCGAGTCGCCATACGCATTTACTTCCGCGATTGCGCGGTTCCTGGTCCCCGAAGCGGCCGGGGATCCGCAAGAAATGCGGCGACTGGCTTTGGTGTCCTGTTCGGTCTCCAACAGGTGGGACGCCTGCCCCGATGAGATTCGCCGGGGGTAGATCCGACAGCCATGAAAGTATCGCGGAGTTACTTCATCAGACCCGCTCGATTACCATGGCAATTCCCTGCCCCACCCCGATACACATCGTGCAGAGCCCGTATTTCCCGCCGTTCAGTTCCAACTGGCGGAGGGCTGTCATCACAAGGCGCGCTCCGCTGGCGCCGAGAGGATGTCCGATCGCGATGGCTCCGCCGTTCGGGTTGACATGAGGTGCATCGTCCGCAACGTTGAGTTGCCGCAGAACTGCGAGCGACTGGGCAGCGAATGCCTCGTTTAATTCGATAACGTCCATCTGGTCGATTGTCAGCCCGAGGCGCTGCAGCAGTTTGGTAACTGCCGGAACGGGTCCGATTCCCATCACTCGCGGTGGAACTCCGGCGACGGCGCTGCCCACAATCCGCGCGCGCGGGCGGAGTCCATTCGCCGCCGCGGCAGACCCTGACACCAGCAAGACGGCCGCGGAGCCGTCGTTAATGCCTGAAGCGTTGCCGGCCGTCACGCAGCCGCCCGGCTTGACTACAGGCTTAAGCCTCGCCAAACCTTCCAGCGTCGTATCGGCGCGCGGGTGTTCGTCCAGTTCGATTTTCGCGACGTTCTTCCCCGAGGTTGAGACAGCAGTGATTTCTTCGGTAAAGAACCCCCGCGCTTTGGCGGCTGCACATCTTTGCTGGCTGCGAAACGCAAATGCGTCCTGATCCGCGCGCGCGATACCCCATTCAGCCGCGACGTTCTCTGCTGTTTCGGACATCGAGTCCACACCGCATAGCTCTTTCATCGCAGGGTTGACGAAGCGCCACCCGAGCGTGGTGTCTTCAAGCTTCTGGCCACGGGCCCACGCGGCGTCGGGCTTTCCCATCACGAAAGGAGCTCGCGACATGCTTTCCACCCCTCCGGCAAGCAGCATGGACGCCTCGCCGGACCTGATGGCGCGCGATGCGATAGCGATCGCATCCATACTCGAGCCGCAAAGGCGATTGATGGTGGTGCCGGGGACGCTCTCGGGCAAGCCAGCCAACAGCAACGCCATTCGCGCGACATTACGATTGTCTTCGCCTGCCTGGTTGGCACAGCCGAAGATCACATCGTCGATCAGGGCAGGGTCGATTTGGGGATTCCGGGCCAGCAGAACCTTGAGTGGAACAGCGGCGAGATCGTCTGCCCGGACAGATGCGAGAGAGCCTCCGTACCGGCCAAACGGAGACCTCACTGCGTCGCAAATATAGGTTTCTTCCATGTGTGCGATATTCGTTTCTTTGTACGATAAGCGCACGTCTGTTGTCAACTCATAGGGCAAGCCACAGGGCAAGCCAATATTGACAATGAGCCCCGGGGCGGCGCCCGGCAGGGGAAACCAGGAATCCGCCGCGGGCTAACGGTGTGCGGTTCTCAACCCAGCGACCGGCCGAGAGTATTGGCCGCTTCCCTGAGCACCGGCAGGAAACGCTCCGTCATTTCCTTCGCGCTGACTCGCGATGCCTGGACACCGGTGTTGATCGCGGCAACCACCCGTCCTGTACCGGTCATGACCGGAACGGCGAGCGATCGAAGTCCCAGTTCGAGTTCTTCGCTGACGAGCGAGTAGCCCCGCTCGCGCACGCGGCGGAGCGCCGCTTCCAGACCCTTCTGTTCCGTAATAGTTTTGGATGTGTGAGCTTTCAGCGGCACACGGGTGAGATACGCGGCCAGTTCCGCCGGTTCCATCGCAGCCAGAAGGACACGTCCCATGGAAGTGCAATATGCCGGCAGGCGACTGCCGGGAAATAAAACAACGGACATGACGCGCTTCGTCGCCGATCGGGCCAGGTACAGGACTTCGTCGTTGTCCATCACCGCCAGCGAACTGGACTCATGCATCGCCGTGCTGATCTCCTCGAGTACCGGTCCGGCGAGCGACGCGACAGAGTGAGACGACAGGAAAGAGAAGCCCAGGCGGAGAACGCGGCTGTTGAGCCGATAGATCGCTCCGTCCTGCGTGGCATACCCGAGAAGTTCCAGCGTGATGAGAGCGCGGCGAACGGCGGCGCGAGACAGTTGTGTGCGGGCCGCCACCTCAGCGACTGTGACACCTTTTGGGCTATCGCCAAAGGCCTCTATGACAGACAGCCCGCGCGCAAGCGAGAGAACAAAATCGGGGTTGCCGGTGTATTTTTCCAATACCGATACGGTCACTTGACCTTTCATTGTCTATATGCGAATATCGCACGTAAAGCCGATACTCGCACTATGGAATTTTTGAGTCTGCGCGACGCGATCGCGAAATTTATTAAAGACGGCGACACGGTGGCGCTGGAAGGGTTCACGCACCTGATCCCATTTGCGGCGGGTCACGAAATTATCCGCCAGGGGCGCCGCGACCTTACGCTCATCCGGATGACACCGGATCTTATCTATGACCAGATGATCGGCATGGGTACAGCGCGCAAGCTTATTTTTTCGTGGGGAGGTAACCCGGGCGTCGGCTCTCTCCACAGGTTCCGCGACGCTGTGGAGGCGCAATGGCCCTGTCCGCTCGAAATTGTGGAACACAGCCATGCGGCGATGGCCAATGCTTATGAAGCCGGTGCCGCGGGAATGTCCGCGGCCTTTTTTCGCGGGTACCGGGGCAGCGAACTGCCATCGGTGAATCCGGAAATCAAGTTCATCCGATGTCCGTTTTCCGGCGAGGAGCTTGCGTGCGTACCCGCGATCCGGCCGGACGTCTCGGTGATTCACGCGCAGCGAGCGGATCGGGCAGGCAACGTTCTGATTGAAGGCATCATCGGAGTCCAGAAAGAGGCCGTACTCGCCGCAAAATGCGCGATCGCCACGGTGGAGGAAGTAGTCGATGACTTCGGTCCGCGAGGACTGAACGCAGTAATTCTGCCGTCATGGACGTTTTCCGCCGTGGTTGTGGCGCCGCGCGGCGCACAACCCTCATACGCCCACGGCTATTACGTCCGCGACAATGCCTTCTACATCGAATGGGACAAAATTTCGCGCGACCGGGAAACTTTCAAAGCATGGATGCGGGAGAACGTTCTGCAATGATATACACCCCGGCCGAAATGATGACGGTAGCAGCAGCCCGCGCCCTTACGGACAAGGACGTTTGCTTCGTCGGTATCGGACTCCCTTCGGATGCCTGCAATCTGGCCCGTCTGACGCACGCGCCTAAAGTCCACCTGATCTATGAGTCGGGAACACTCGGGACGCGTCCCGAGATCCTGCCGCTTTCGATCGGCGACGGCGAGCTCTGCGACACCGCGCTGACGACCGTTTCGGTGCCTGAAATATTCCGGTACTGGCTGCAGGGCGGACGCATAAGCGTCGGGTTCCTGGGAGGAGCGCAAATCGATAAATTCGGCAACCTGAACAGCACGGTAATCGGGCCGTACGGGAAGCCGAAGGTTCGGCTTCCCGGTAGCGGGGGCGCGACTGAAATCGCCGCGGATTGCGGGAAAATCTTCATCGTGATGCGGCATGGAATTCGCGCTTTTGTCGAGCGTGTCGACTTTCTTACGAGTCTTGGGCATGGCCGAACGGGACGGGAACGCCGCGAATCAGGCTTACGTTCGGCCGGCCCGACACTTTTGGTCACGGACCTTTGTGTGATGCGGCCCGACCCCGAGACCAGCGAGATGACGGTGACGAGTCTTCACCCCGGAATCACGAGGGATCAGGTGCAGGCGAAAACCGGATGGACTGTGCGGTTCGCTTCGGAGGTTGAAGAAACGGAACCACCCCAGCCTGAAGAACTCGAGGTCCTCCGGGCGTTACACCAGCGGACCGCATTGGCGCGCGGAGGGGCCGCCGCTCTCGAATAATTCCTATGCGTGAAACATCCATGCACTATTCTCCAGGCCAATCCGCCACAAAGCACAGCCGACGGAACTGGTTGGAAAAGCGCGCCGTCGCTTTCCGCCGAGGATCGTCTGTACCTGCTTCCTCAGCAAGGCGCACCGCTGATGGACGAGTTGCATGCGTGGCTGGAAGCGCAGTTCGCGGAGAAGAAGACGGAGCCCAACCGGGGATGTTCTCCGGCAGTCCAACTGGCGACGATTTTACGATTCACGACGCGAAGATTCTTCTGCTCATGGGTAGCGCGATACGGCCTCACCTTTTCGGCTAGCGCAAACTCCGTCCAGCTGCGACGATAGGCTTCACGAAGGAAGCACCGAATTTGGCAGTCACCTGCGCCTTGCTGGTCGCAGCCATACTGTCCGGCAATCCTTCAACTTTGAAGTCGTCGAGGATATCTACACTCAGCTCGCCCATAAAGTGAACGCCACGCGTTGCGCAGTAGGCGCGCAAGCGATCGAGCTGGAAACGATAGGCCGCAGCCGTTTTCTCGCCGAGCTCCTCTTTGCGCGATGCGCTGAAGCGCTCGATGCAATCGTCGAGGCGCGGACCATGGACCTTTTAGTCTTGTCCGCCCTTTAGAAGCGCCTGCCTTTGGGCCTCCGTTTGGCAGCCGGCGTGAGCTTAAGGGTGTGTACGGCGCATTTTCCAGAGTGGCGGCGTTACAGGGTTAACACGGCTGTTTCCTCGTAACCCGTTGTACCGCCTGTACATAGCTTCTGTACGACGATTTTACAAGTGATTGACTGTAAAAGATTTGGTAGCGCTAACGGGAATCGAACGGGTTACGACCCAGTTTCGCTCAGTCAAGTTCATGCTAACCCGCTGATTCTTCGTTGTTGCCCATGCGCGGAAGGCATGGTTTCAACCCTACGAATTCGCGGCGTGTGATGTCGGTGTGATGTTTTGTCGTTCCCGAACTGCCACACGGCCTGGACGATGCTGGTATACAAAGAGGGGAACTTCAAGGCGCGCCGATGGATCAAGCGAACAAACAGCCGAATCCGGCCACCGCGTCGGTGGCTCCGTCCACGGCCAAACTGCTGAGCGACCTCAGTCAGTTGATCGATTCGACCCGGCAGCGTGTCGCCCGCACCGTCAACGCCGAGTTGGTCCTGATGTACTGGAAGATGGGCGCCAGAATCCACCAGGATATTCTCGGCCAGGAACGCGCAGCCTATGGTGAGCAGATTGTCTCTACGCTGTCGAGACAATTGAGCGCCAGTCATGGTTCGGGCTTCAGCCGGCCGAATCTGTTCCATATGATCCGATTCGTCGAAGCGTGGCCCGACGAAAAGGAAGCAGCGGAACTGGCCCAGCACATGGGCTGGAGTCATTTCAAAGAAATCCTCTATCTCGATAACCCGATCCAGCGACGCTTTTACGCGGAGATGTGCCGCGTTGAGCGGTGGAGCGTACGCACGCTCCGCGACCGGGTCCGAAGCATGCTCTTCGAGCGGACTGCGATTTCGCGGCGACCCGAAAGCCTCATCCATCAGGAACTCGAACAACTTCGCGCAACCGACCAGGTTACCCCGGATCTGGTGTTTCGAGACCCGTACCTTCTCGACTTTCTCGGCCTTGCCGATGCCTTCAGCGAACGCGATCTGGAGGCGGCAATTCTGCGCGACATTGAGAGATTCCTACTCGAACTCGGCACCGATTTCGGGTTCCTCGCCCGCCAGAAGCGAATGACGATTGGCAGTGAGGATTACTACCTCGATCTGCTTTTCTATCATCGCGGGCTCGCGCGCCTGGTGGCGGTCGAACTCAAACTGGGCCGCTTCGAGGCTGCTTACAAAGGCCAGATGGAGCTCTACCTTCGCTGGCTCGACAAACACGAGCGGCGACGGGAAAACGAGAACGCCCCGATCGGATTGATACTTTGCAGCGAGAAGAACGAGGAGCAGGTCGAACTGCTGCAACTCAACGAAGGCGAGATTCGCGTCGCTGAGTATCTGACCGCGCTGCCGGAACGCTCTGTGCTGGAGTCGAAGCTTCACGATGCGGTGATCCGGGCCCGGGGCCGAATCGATGCCCGGGCGGACGAAGGTAATGCCGTCAATGAGTGACATGGAGACCCCTTGTGTCTGTTTTTTCTCCCCGCAGCGCTCGCGGACGTCTTGGACATCAGAAGACCTCTAAAGACCCCAATAGGCAACAGAAGGCCTCAGCGTCCAGCCGGTATTGACCTCAAAAAACAACAAAAGACAACAAAAGACCCCAATAGGCCCCAAAGGGCCTCACGCGGGGGGTAACGTGGGAGCCAACTTCAGCCAGCAAAGAAGCAAAAAACGCCGGTAGTGGAACATAAAGGATTGTTTAGCAGAGCGGGCGTTTTTCCAGCTTATGATCCCCGCATTCAGTGGCTTGGTGCGTTTAGCAAGTTCGCACTGTCGTTTAGCACTCGTTTAGCGCGCTGAAACGCCGGGGCCGCTGGCCAAAGCGCGCCCCTGGTGACGATTTGTCAGAAGATTTCTGTCCAAAAATCTGTTTCTGGGCCCTTATATGTAGCAGCGGAATGTGCGCAAAGGAGCGAGAAGCATGCGGTGCACGAATCTATTCGCCGCGTGAGGCTCGTCCGGCCAGAACCGGACAGTGGCAGAAAACGAACCGCTGCGCCAAGGCGCGGAAAAGTGTCGATGACTTACTCAATGGCTCGCATCACGGTTGACGAAATCGCGCACAGGCTTTCGCTCGGACGTATCGCCATATACGAGCTCCTGCAACGCGGTGAGATTCCCGCGATCCGCCTCGGTCGCCGATGGATCATCACCCGCTACGCGTACGATGCATGGGAGCACACGTGCGGGCGGAACGGAGTACCATCCAATCATGGCCGTACGCAGGCACAAGTCTAAGGCGACCGGCAAGGTCACCTGGTCCTATTGCTTCGACGCGCCCGGCTCGTCCCGGCAAGACCGCAAGCAAATCGCGCTTTACGGATTCGCCGGCAAGAAGGCCGCACAGGACGCGGAGGCTCAGCGGCGAATTGATGTGCAGCACGAACATGCGGCGGCGCTTCGCGGCGCACCGGCTCCGCCGACATCCTGTCCGCTCTGATCGACGAATTCATCCGGGAACATGCTGCGCGCAACCTTGCCCCGAAGACCGTCGAACGGTACCGCGAGATGGCCGCTTATCTCTCTCCGACGCTTCTGGCGACAGCGCTTCCCGATGTGACGTCGCTGCCGCTGACTCGCGAATGGAACCGCCTCCGCGAATCAGGTGGACATCATCGCCGGACGGAGACGTCCCGGCCTTTGTCCAGCAAGACCGTTCGCAATATCGCCGGAGTGGTGTCCAGCGCTTTTGCCCGCGGTGTCAAATGGGGGCTTGTCGCGTCGAATCCCGTTCCGAACAGCGATCTTCCGGCGATCCAACGAAAAGACGGAGTGGCTTTCTCGATCGACCAGCAGAAACTCCTGCTGGAAGCATCCGCGACTCATTGGGCGCTCCCGATCATCCTGGAACTGTCCGCAGCGACGGGCGCCCGCCGGGGGGAGGTCATGGCACTGCGCTGGTCGGACGCGTGGACGGCAGAGCGTTCATCACCCGGTCGTTGACTCAGACGAAAACCGGCTGACCTTCAAGCGCCCGAAGAACGACAAGGCCCGCATCGTGACGTTGCCAGCCTCTGCGCTCGCAGCGCTCGAAGAACACCGAAACAGGCAGATGGTTTTCCGCCAGCAATTTGGCCGGGACTACCAATCCAATCTCGACCTGATCATCGCCAACCCGGACGGGAGTCTTCTGCGACCGGACAGCATTTCATCGGCGGTTTCCGCACTTCTCCGAAGACTGAAACTGCCGAAGGGCACCAGCCTCCACACCCTCCGGCACACACACGGCTCTCATTTGCTTGCGGCGGGAATGGAATTGCCCGCAGTCAGCGCGAGATTGGGCCATTCCAATCCCTACGTGACGGCCACGGTGTATTCCCATGTCCTATCTGGACGCGACGACGAAGCAGCGAAGCTTTGGGACAGGTTTCAACGACGCGATGCAACTGAGCCGGCGAAGCCCCCAAACTGAAAACGAGTGCTTGGCGCATTCCGATAGTCGTGATCCTCACGGACCGGCAGCCAGTCAGTCAGCTTGCCCTTGAGGGCTTCTTTTCGCCGGTACCGAGTTCCGTAAGATCCGGTCGTGCTGGTTCAGCACCACTCAAGCATTCGCGCTTAAACTATTGAAAGCGGGTTTTTTCCTTGCCCATGCTGCGGCCTACGGGGCCAACACAATGCGTTAAATTGGCGGAGAGGAAATAAGGGACAGAGAACAGTGGCCGCAAAACCTGCAAAACACAAATTCCAGATCAAGAACATTTTTCCGAACGGGCTCGAAGGAGTTCCCGACGTTGATAACCTGGTCGCCGCTTTTCTGGAAACGCTTGAACCGCTGGAGGCAAACGACCTGGTTCACATCCTGGTCGACGCCCGCACAAAGGCCCGCTACTGCGAATGTCACATCCTCGCGAGCAAACTTGTCCCGCTTTCGACCACCGACGTTCCCCTCGATCCGGAGGATCAACCGGAGTATCGGGCAAATCGCGAGATTGTTACGAGCCATTACGCATTTGAAAAAATGCGACAGGACGCCAAGGAACGCCGCAGCTTCAGCAACCTGGTTACCGAATTGACTACCGAATACGATCCGGACCACTCATTGAAGATAATCGGCGGCCAGCACCGCTACGAAGCAATCAAGGAGGCCCTGGCGGCGGGGATAGATGAATATCACGGAGTGAAGGTCTATTTCGGGCTGGACTCGGACCAGCGCCTCGACGTGCAGTTGATTTCCAATACCGTGATCGCGGTCTCCGCTGATCTCTACGATCGGATGCAGGAAACCGTGCGCGGCCCCGAACTTCGGGATTGGTGTCAGAAGGTGGGACTGCTTGCGCCCGGCCAAGACTTCGCCGACAAGCGGCAGCGTGGAGGCGCCTTTACGGTCAGGAACGCCCGGACGTTCATCGTCAACTATTACGCGGGTGTCGATGCGAGCGGGGCGGATTTTGCCAAGACGGATACAACGCCGAGCATCGCAAAATCGGGCGAAGAAGACAAACAATGGGAAACCGCCCGCAACCGGAAACCCAGCATCTGGAAGGATGCAAAGCTGGAGAAGGCAGGCACCGAATTCAGCGCCCTCATCAAGGCGCAGCGCGAGGCCTTCAAGGGCACCAAGGGCAACGCGGATTCTCAGGAAAAGGGAATGAACTATGCGGTGTTGTCAGCGTGGGCCTACACGGCTGGCCTCCTCAGCGGAAACGAAAAGCGCCTGCAGCGCCATTTCGATCTCAAGGGACGAAGACGAAGTACCATTCAACGCAGCGGCGCTCGCGAAAGGGCGGCACAAAACGGATGCTGAGAACTATCGCGGCTTAGGGTATCGAACGGACGCGAAGGACGTGGCCGCTTCGTCGAGCTCTTCTATCATCAGGCCGAAAAGGTCGCAGGCGCAACATCCTGTCATAACTCGCAATTGAAATATCACGCGAAGAAGCATTGGACGTTCAGAAGGCCGAGAAGGTCGGAGGGTAGCTCTTGGCAGACATCGACGCATTCGGGCGGCAAGTTTGGGAAGAAGCCAAGGCGTTTTTGGAAAAAGCCCGCAAGGCAACCGCATCGCCAGCGAAACAGGCCTACCTCCACGCAGCTCTCAATCTCGGATTCTGCGCCTTTGAAGCGCACGTCAACGCGATCACCGATGATTTCCTGACACTCGAAACGTTGACGCCACATGAGCGCTCCATCTTGGCAGAACAAAAGGTCGAGCTTGAGAATGGCCGGTTTCGCGTCTCGGGCTCATTCCAGATGTATCGGCTGGAAGATCGCTTGCTGTTCCTTTGCCACCGCTTTTCGAAGAAAACGCCGCTCGATAGAAGCGCAGGTTACTGGGGAAATTTCAAACAAGCCCTCGACCTTCGCAACAGCCTGACCCATCCGAAGAGCCCGCCGCCGAAGGTGACCGAGCAGTCGGTGGAGCGGGCGCTGCAGGCGATACTCCAGCTTCTCGACGTTGTTTATCAGCGGATCTACAGCAAGAAATACCCGGCTAGGCAGCTTGGCCTGAATTCGAATGTTGAACTGTGACGAGCTTCAGGCGGCGCTGTGGTTTCTCAAAATGTGTGATGCGGTGTGATGGAATTGTCTGGTAAGCTTATTGAAAACATGGTAGCGCTAACGGGAATCGAACCCGTATTTAAGCCTTGAGAGGGCTCCGTCCTAACCGTTAGACGATAGCGCCGGGTGTTCGCAGACCGAACGCTAACAGGTTAGCAGATTCAGGCCGCAGTCAGTTCTGTTTCGATGAACTTGCGGGATGCCCACACAATCCGCGCCTTGATTACATCGAGAATAGGCCGGTCCCGCAGCAACACCGAGTCCCATTTTGCCGGCTCGTGCACAGTCGCCTCGTTGGCAAGATAGAGCCTGCCGCCGCCGAGGCGGACGTAGCGGATCCTCAGTCCACCGGGCACCGAAATCACCCAGCAGCCTCCGCCGGAGGGCGCGGAGCGCGCGGCGGGATCCTGATTGAGCAAAATCGTATCATTCGTGGAAAAAGCCTTTGGGAGGACAAGATCGGGCGCGACTCTCCCGCAGACCGGTTGCACGAGTCCGTTCACCAGACTGCTCGGAAGCGGAGTGTAACCGGAGAAATACGCAAGGCTTGTGTCAGTACCGGAACCAATGCGGTTGCGCAGCACCGGCACAGCTCTGACGCCTAATTCCTCGCCCGGGTAACACCAAAACAGTTCATCCACCCGCAGGTGCAGGACGTGCAGCAGACGGTCTGCAACAGGGATCGAAAGGCTCCGTATCTCCTTCAGAACGTTGTGCATATGCGGCTGGGAGACACCGCACAGACGAGCCAGTCCGCGCTCCGAAACCTCGCCCGAACGGACCCGCTCGCGCGCCACTTCGACCAAGCGGCGATGCAGGTCATTGAGCGACATTGGTGAAGCGGGCATATAACCTGAAGCTATAGGGTGTATGAAAAATCACGCCTTGTAATTACGGATATAGTACTAATACGTACGATAAAGTCCATTGTAGTCAGGGACTTCGCGGACCCGATAAGGGCAACGTTCATAAACCTCAATTGCGTGAACGAAACTTCGGGGAGAAATTAAAGAAACAAATCGGTGGCGCAGTTCTGGACACCGGGAGGAACATTTTGACAGCATTCGATTGGAACCGTTCGGAAGTGATCGCTTTGGCGAAAGAAAGCTGCACGCAATGCCAGGGGTTTGGATTGCGCGACAGGATGAAAACAGGGCAGCTCCCCCCCTGCAACTGTGTCTTGCGTTCGGTATTTCGCGCATGTTACAGAAAATTCCGATTCTGTGTCAAACAGGAAGCGCACATCAGCAGAGTGAAACTCGAGCAGGTGAACGGCAAGGATAATCGCCAGAGCTGGGGAATGAAAAACGAGGAATATATGGCGGATTTCGTCCTCGTTAGCCGAAAAGCGCTGGACGACGATGAATATCGGATGTTCAAATTTCATTATCTTCTGGGCGCGGACTGGAAGCTTTGCTGCCGCCGGCTGAATATGGATCGGGGGGCGTTTTTCCACGCAATCTACCGGCTACAGAAAAAGCTCGGCCGGGTGTACCGGGAGCTACAGCCATACGCGCTTTATCCGCTCGACGAATACTTCGGCGGAACGGTGCGAAAGGCCCTGCCGGGCAGCGCCGGGCGCGTGCTTCAGATGCCCGCAGTGGACAGGAAGAAGCTGCTGCCACCGCTCCGCAAAGTCGCGTAAGCTCGGTGAAGCACAGAGGCAACCGGCGCAATGGCGCGGCTGGTTGCCTGAAAACGCGGGATAATTCAGTTGTGACGATTCTGGTTCAAAAGCACAAGCTGGCCAGCAGGTGGTTCCACTGGATCAACTTCCCGATCCTTTCGGTGATGATTGTGAGCGGCATGCTGATCTACTGGGCTTACGATCCTTACAGGATTGGTATCGGGTCCGTTAGCCTCTTCCATTTTTTCCCAACTGGTTTTACGATGCGGGTCATATCGATCACAAGCTGTCGATCGGTATGGCCTGGCATTTTTTGTTTGCATGGATCTTTGCGATCAACGGCATCCTGTACGTCCTCTACACGGCGGTGTCGGGAGAGTGGCGCGAACTGGTGCCGGAGCGCAAGTCTTTCGCGGGAGGCATTGCAGGTGATGCAGCACGACATGGGATTCAAGGTCGCGCTGCCTCCGCAGGGCAGCTACAACGCGGCGCAAAGAATTACCTATTCAGCAATCGTGCTGATGGGCGGGCTGAGTCTGCTTACCGGCCTCGCGATCTACAAGCCGGCACAACTGAACTGGCTGACGGCTTTGGCGGGCGGTTACGAATGGGCGCGGTGGGAGCATTTCTGGCTGACGATGGGCTATGTCGGATTTTTCGCGATCCATATTGCGCAGGTGATTCGGGCGGGCTGGGCGAACTTCCGGTCCATGGTGTGCGGTTACGATCTGGTGGAGGCCGAGGCCAAATATGCAGAATGATGTAAGAGAGGAGATGAAGAAGCGTACCCGGCGCTCGTTTGTCGCGCTCGGCGCGGGCGCGGTGGCATGCGTCGCCGGATGGGAGTGGCTGAATTCGGGCCTCACGACGAAGACGATATTCCGCCTGCTCTGCGGAGCGTGCTGGGTTTCAACGAAGGGTGGTGCGGAACGCTGTTTACAGCAACGAGCATCTGGCGAAGACCTATCCGGCTTCGGCCATCGGCAGCATCAAGGTCAACGGGCAATTCGGAATCGACGATGAGATCGATCTGGCAGCCTGGCAGCTGGATGTCAAGCCTTTCGGCGGCGGAGCTCCCCGGCCACCTTGTCACTGGACGATCTCAAGACTCTGCCGCGCTATGAAGAGACCATCGACTTCAAATGCGTGGAGGGCTGGAGCACGTGACTCAGTTTGCGGGGGCGCGCTTTCCGACTTCACGGCGAAGTTTGCGCCGGGTTCGGAGAAGGCCGCTTGTGTCGGGATGAAGACGCCGGATGAAGAGTATTACGTGAGCATCGACATGCCGAGCGCGCTGCATCCGCAAACCTCTGCTCGCTTATGAGATGAACGGCGAACCGCTGACTGTAAGCACGGCGCGCCGCTGCGCCTGGTCATTCCGGTGAAATACGGCATCAAGAACATCAAGCAGATCGGTCGCATTGAATACACGGAGCAGCGCCCGGACGATTACTGGGCAGAGCGCGGGTACGACTGGTACGCCGGCTTATGACTTCCAGTTCATCGCGAGGTTCACGAACGCCCCCAGCGGGACTCCCGTGGGTCCTTTGGCCATCTACGGCTTCGCATCGTCGAGCCAGCGCCGTGCCCGCCATATCCACGTGAATCCAGGGCGTGTCGCCCACAAATTCCTTCAGGAACATGGCCGCGCTGCAGGCCCCGCCCCAGCGTCCGCCGATGTTCTGGATATCCGCGTAGACCGTTTTCAGCTGATCGCGATATTCGTCGTCGAGCGGCATGTGCCACATCTTTTCGCCCGCTGCGCCGCGGCCGCATCCATTGTCAGCAGGGCGTCATCGTTCGTGAAAACGCCGGAACTGGTGATGCCAAGCGCGACCACGATCGCACCGGTCAGGGTCGCAGCATCCACCAGGTGGGTACAGCCCAGCTGTTTCGCATAAGTGATGGCATCGGCCAGAATCAGCCGCCCTTCCGCATCCGTATTGAGAATTTCGATGGTCTTGCCGGAGAGGGACTTCACAATATCGCCCGGGCCGCAGTGCGCTTTCCGCCCGGCATATTCTCGACGGCGGGCACGATCCCGGTGACGGCGACGCCGGGCTTCAGACGGGCAATTGCCTGCATTGCGCCGATCACCGCCGCCCCGCCCGCCATATCGTACTTCATCTTCTCCATGCCTTCGGAAGGCTTGATGGAAATGCCGCCGGTGTCGAACGTGACGCCCTTGCCGACTAGGCCCAGATGCGCCTCCGATGTCCGGTTTTTCGGGTTTGTACTGCATCACGATCAGAGCAGGGGGTTCCGCGCTTCCCTGGCCACGCCCAGCAGAGCGCCCATTCCCAGTTGCCGCATCCGGTCCTGATCGAGCACATCGAACGTCAGCCCGCACTCTTTCGCCACGGCGCGCGCCCGGTCCGCCATTGCCGTCGGGGTGAGGAGATTGGGGGCTCCACGGCGATGTTGCGCGAGACATTCATCGCCTCGCCCATGATCCGCCCGTGTTCCAGCGCCCCCTCGAGATCTGTGCCCGCTTCACGGCCACAACGGTTAAAGATTCGCAGGCTTCGCGGTTCGTCCTTTCTGTCTTGAGTTGATCGGTTCCCAGCCACCCACGAACCCTTCCGCCGCAGCCGCTACGTTCGCAGGCGTTGTCTGCGCAGTTCGAGAGCGATCGCGATGCTCCTGATGCCCTTTTCCTTAAGGCCGGATTGCGGCGCCGGCCAGTTTCCGGATCGCGGCCGAATCGAACTTTTCCGGCTTGCCCGCGCCCGCAAGCAGTATACGGGTGGCGGTGAACCTCGACCCCGTGCAGCAGAGTGAATTCCAGAAACTTTGCCGGTAATCTCACCCGAGCATTAAATGCGGAAACGCGCTTCCGAGTTCCGGGCGCGTCTGCCCTTCGGTTGAATGAGAATCAGTGCATCGGTCTCGATCGCAGAAATATCCTGCGAAGAAGTTTGAGTTCCATGGCGTCGCGGTTCGGTTTACCAATATTACGTGCTTTACTTTCGCGAACCGCGGTGCGCGCTTCGGCTTCCGCGGTCTTCGCCCTCTCGGTTTCGCGCTTATCGTGAAGCTTTTTGCCCTTGGCGAGGGCAATCTCGCATTTTATCCTGCCGTTCTTCAGATACAGACGGGTCGGGAATATGGAGAGCCCTTTTTCCCGGTCGCCTCGCGCAGTTTGTCGATTTCGCGCCGGTGCAGCAGCAGTTTGCGTTTGCGCACGGGACTGTGGTTGAACTGGTTTCCGTGGCTGTACTCGCTGATATGGGCGTTCAGCAGCCAGGCTTCGTGTTCTTCCACCGGGCGTACGCTTCGCGCAACTGCACTTTGCCGCCCTGGCAGCCTTACTTCGGTACCGGTGAGGGCGATTCCGGCTTCGTAACGGTCCAGCAGAAAGAAATTGTGGCCGGCCTGGCGGTTGTCGCTCAGGACCTTCGAAGCTTCACTTTGTACGGCCAATCTTTCTCCTCAACGTCCGGCGCCGCCACGTCAGACATTTCGATGATAATTCAGCCCGCCGCCGAAAAAGTGACTGCCGCTTCACGTTTTCATTCAAAACAAGATGATTCGTTCCAATCAGATCACTGCCATCCTCCTGGCTTCGTTTCTTGTGCTGCCTCCGGCGCCTTTGATGGCAAAGAGCCGTAAGGGCGACCAACTTCGGAATGACGCGCGAAACGAAGAACTGCGCGGCAACTTCGATCATGCGCTTGAACTTGCCGAGCAGGCGATGAGCCTGGATCCTACGGATCCGTCATCCGTCCTTGAGGTGCGCCGGGTCCGTTTCGAAGCAAGGCGCCGCCCATGTCAAGAATGCTCAAAAGATACGGAGCGACGGGGCAACTGGAGCAGGCGCTGGCGGAATTCGAGAAGGCTTATGGGTTAGACCCGGCTTCAGAAATTGCCGTGCAGGAGATCCGGCGGACGAAGGAGATGATCGAGCGGTATTAGAACGGGGGACAATCGCCGGGCGCCTCGGTTTCGCAGGAAGAAAAGAAGACG
>CAWIZX010000006.1:0-303462 GCA_963840735.1 Terriglobia bacterium | reverse complement strand
CGAGTAACATCGTGGGGGTTCAAGTCCCCCTCTCCGCACCATTTTCAAACATCCTTTCACGGGTGCCCTGTCGCGCTTTCGTCGGAATGTATGCTGCTGAATCGAAACTGACGTCCAGCCTTGTAGGCTGACGCTACAACTGAATGGTCCTCGAAACACGCTTCGTCAAATCTTCTCCCTCTCGTCCATTCTATCGGCGCATTATTTCGAGTAAGTGACAGCAGAAAACGTTCGACGTAGACCGGAGCGCTGGTCGCGCTCCGGGTGCTTAGGCGTGATGAGGCGGGGACAAGGACTCGCGCCCCTTTCACCACTCGCGACATAGTTCCCCACTTCTTTCCCGAACGATTCGGGAAAGATTCAACTTGACGATTGCCATCAGTGTTGGAACATCGAAACAGCCAGTGTCGCTTACTACAACACGTCAATGCTTCCTTCCGGAATCGGTGATCTCCTCGACCCGGAATCACTGAGGATCATCTTTGGAACCCTCAAGTCTCCGGTCAAAGCGGCCCGACGGCCTAGTTTGAACCGGGGCTGTTACGTACTTGGTATACCCTGCAGCAGCTATACCTACGCCGAATAGGAGCGCCGACGGTTAAGAAGACGGGCGCAGAGTAGCCCTGAAAACAAAAGGAGAAGCGTACCTGGTTCTGGAGTGGGAGACGACTCGCTTGCGTTCAATCTGAAATCGTCAAAGTATGCGACGGTATTCGGTCGGAACGATGGGCCTGATATATCAAGCTTTACGAGGTCGTACGAGTAGCTGCTAAGCGAAGTGTAGACGACTGTTCCGTCAATGCTGGCCGAAGTGCCCGAAGCGCCGGTATTGATGTCAAGTAAATGCCAGCCGACAGTACGAGCTACATTTGTTGTGGTCGACTGCGGGAAGCTGCCGCACGGTTGATTTGGTCCGTTGCCCCCAATGTAAACCGCGTAGCAGGATGCGTCGAAGTCCTGAGTGCCGATGTACGCGTTTTGATCCGGATGCGCCGAATTAAGCAGGTATAAGTCTTCGTACAGTGTTTGACTGCCGGGAGCGACGTCGTAAAAATACACGGAAAAATCCCCGGTCACGGGAGTGGCAAAGGTATGGGCTAGGTCGACCTCGCGCTGTCCACCGCTGGAGGATACAAATTTCGCGGAGTGGGTTGCGGAGTGACTCACGTCTGAGGACAACTGGACGGTTCCGAACTGTTGAGAAACGGTCCAGAAGGGGTTGATTGAGCTGCCTTCGAAGTTGTCTGAATAGGTTATGGTGGCGGCTGACGCTGTGGATGCTGATATCAGCATCAGCCCGACGGGACACATTAAAACCATTGACAATACTTTTGCATTTGATTTCATCTTTTTCGACTCCCTTGTGTGATTGGCAGATTCCGTCGAGTTCTCGTTAGAACCGAGCGGGGAGTTGCGTGCCGCTTAAGACTTTACTGGCTTTCAAGCACGATCGCGAGCTATTAGCCGTTACGTAACGGCATTCCCGAGCTTTCTGCCTGCATTTCGACGAGTGCCGCAGGTCAGACCCGCCATTTAGGCGGGGGTGTACAACGGCTTGTGGAAGGCACCGACTGGGAAGACGCGGTCGTAATTCTTGAACGCCGGGTGAAGCCACCTGCGAGACGCCCGCGCGGCCTCCGAGGCAAAGCGACTGGAGATCGCCCGGCTGACGCACCGCAGCCCCGCCATTGGTGGTAACTAGGTTCGAAGCGAGAGTGGTGCTGAATCCCTGTCCCTGAATGGTGATGGTTTGACCGCTGGCCACCGTTTGCGGGCTAACTGCGAAAAATGGTCCAATGCGCCTGGGGCTACGGCGGATCGCCTGATCTGGACCATGTTGCCGACAGGATCGTAAGCGTATTCAATAGCGGCACCAGGTGGAGTCGATCACCTTGACGAATTGGTTCGGTTCGGCGTAGAAGTATTTGAAAGGTGATTGGTTGCTGAGCGGAAAGCGAGGCGCAAACCAGGAGAAATCACACGAGGAAACGGGCGGGTGGCCTGACTAGCCATGACCGGTTTATGATGGACGTCATGTGCAAGTTCGCCCGAGCAGAGATTGTGCGGCTTCACGCGGTGTTCCGTCATCGACCTTTACCCTTGATGCGAAAAAACCGATAGGATCAGTCCGTTACGTAACGTTTGCTTAGACCTTTAAGCCGTTGAACTTGCAGGTGATTTCCTGAATGAGCGGAAGAAAACCGAGCCCGCAAAGCTGAAAATGATGCCGCTTGTACCCGGTGTTCCCGACCATAAGTTAGTGCGGGAGCAGCTCGAACGCATACTAAGCAGTCCTCGTTTCGTGCGGTCGCCCACAGCGGCGGGGCTGCTTAAGTTCCTGGTCTGGAAAGCTCTCGCGGGCGAAGAAGCCAAGGAGACCACAATCGGAGTGGATTTCTTCGGGAGGCCAGCCGACTGGGACACGAAACATGATTCTATTGTTCGCACGACCGCAAATCGAGTCCGGGCCGGCCTGGCTGAGTTTTATGGATTGAACGGAAAAGAAGCTCTTGTCAATATCGTGATCCCGACAGGTTCGTATGGTGCGCAGTTCTCAGCACTGGAACCCAGCACCGCCGCATTGGATACTGCGGATACTGCGTCCGATGTGGCTGCGCTTTCAGTCATCGAAGCCGCGCGCGGGAACGGGTGGCTGTGGCTCGCTATCGGCAGCGCAGTTGCGAGCATCGGCTTCGCGGCTGCATTTGCGCTCGGAACCGCGAAAGGACCTGCGCTGGTTGTAACCTCTTTTCCACTTACGCGGGATGGTCGGGAGAAGCGGTTTCCGGTTTTTGCAGACGCGGTCAACGTATATTTTGAGGAAGATGATGCAAATGGTCGTCCAGCTCTAGCCTCTGTTCCGGCCCAAGGAGGCGAAACCTCGCTGGTTTCGTTGGGTCCCCGGGAGCGTGTCCGTATCATCAATTTTTCGTTCGGCCGGCCTTCGTTTATCACCACGCAGAACGATGCCGTATCTCAGCCGCGTTTCTGGGAGTGGTGGCCGGGGGGTCGCTCATTTCCTCTGGAGCCCACCACGGACGATACGGTGCGAATCAACGAGTCTACTCAGGCATACACCAATGATGGGCGTTTAACAATTCGCCAGCAGGGTCATGCAGACCGCTGGGTTCCCGTTCCCGGAAACGTTAACGACCTAAGCTGGCAGCCCAAATATGCGTTGCTGCGATTTACCGTTTACGATCTGGAAAAGGACACGTCTTCGATCTGGCAGATGCAGGGTGTAGACGGTAAGCCTTTCAGACTGGACCGGTATCCAAAGAACTGCTTTCAGGGGCGCTGGAACCAAAGCGGCGAGATATTTACTTTCCTGACGGCGAATAGTGGGCACCATGGTCGCGACATCGGCGAAATTTGGGAGGCTGATTCGCGTGCGCCCGCCTCAATAGATAAACCCAGACTGACGCACCTGACGCAGGGACCGATCTCATACCTGTCCCCAATGGCTGCCCCCGACGGACGACACGTGTACGCCATCGGCTCCACTGAGAAGGTCGAATTGGTCGGATACGACAGTTCGCGTAAGATCTGGAGACCTTATCTGGGTGGTGTTAATGCCTTCGAAACGGACTTCTCCCGCGATGGACGATGGGTCGCATATGTCCGGTATCCCGAACGCACTCTTTGGAAAGTTCGACCAGATGGCTCTGCGCGCGTGCAGCTCACGTTTGAGCCGTTCGAGGCGATCCAGCCACAATGGTCTCCGGACGGAAGACAGATCGCCCTTATGGGTCAGTGGCCGGGGGGCCACCACCGCATTTACCTGATCCCACAAAGCGGTGGTCGGCCGCAGGAGTTGAGCGCAGAACCAGCTGACCAAGGGATTCCCACATGGTCTGCGGACGGTTTAAAACTAGTCTTCGGAGAGCTTCGCACACAAAAGCCGCAATCGGAAATGCGGCTTCACGTCCTGGAAGTGAAGAGCCAGCGCCAATGGATCTTGCCGAATTCGGCCGGTAAATGGACGCCTCGCTGGTCGCCCGACGGACGCTGGATTGCGGCGCTTACTGCAAACAGCAGAGAACTGCTGGTCTATAACAACGCCGAGGGCAGCTGGCGGTCTCTGGCCGAGTTCCAAAATATAGAAAGCCCCGCATGGTCGGCTGATTCGCAGCAGATCTACTTCAAGACTGCCGTGCGTGGCGTGCACGTGACGAACAGCTCTTTTCTGCAACGGATCGACGTTCGGACGGGTCAGGTTGCATTGGTGGCCGATCTCAGCGACCTCGAAGTATCAGACACTGCATGGAACGGGCTAACTCGGGACAGTCTACCGTTGGCGCTGCGGTGCACTCGACCTACGGATATTTATTCCATCACGGTCCCGAATTGAAGTTGACCGCAGAGTCCACGCTCGATCTTGAGGACCAGGACGCTCCCGATCACCCAATGGAGCAGAATTGGCTCACGGTTTACGGCAGCGCACGGACGTACGTACCTGCGGCGGACGGAATCTAGCTCTTCAGCTGTGCCCAAAGGTGCGGACAACTCGTCGATGTGGATAGGAATCCGCCATGACGAGCCGGTCCTGGCCCCAAGGCAGTCCGTATGCGGGGTGCCCAGTTAGTTGAAGCAGGAAATGGCTGTTACGTCGTTCGTGCAAGACCTGTCCCGGTTGCGGACGCTTTACGGGCAGGCCGCACAACACAATACCGACTCATGCGACCATTTGATTTATCCACCTTCTTTTTCGGCGAGGCTCCAGGTCTACATAAACGTTCCCGTTGCGACGACCGCACGTCATCCCGCACTGACATCGTTGAGGACCTTTCCAGGTTTTGAATGGTTTTCGGCGGGGAGCCGCCTGCACCCGGCAGAGCGACTCCCCAAAACCCGGACAGAAACAATCGGCTAACGAAGGTCGAAGCGATCCAGGTTCATCACCTTCGTCCACGATTTCACGAAGTCCTGCACAAACGTCTCCTTACCTTCGTTCGACCCATAAACCTCCGCTACCGCCCGCAGCTCGGAGTTCGATCCAAAGGCAAGATCCACAGGGGTTGCCGTCCACTTCACCTCTCCCGACTTCCGGTCAATCCCTTCATAGACACCCTGGCCCTTTCCGGAAGGACGCCACGTAGTCGACATATCCAACAGGTTCACAAAGAAGTCGTTGCTCAAGGTTCCCGGCCTACTTGTCAGGACGCCATCGGCCACCTGTCCTGTATTTGCATTCAGCACTCGCATGCCTCCCACCAAAACCGTCATCTCCGGCACCGTAAGTGTCAGCATCTTTGCGCGGTCCACCAGCATCTCCGCCGGAGACACGCTTTGACCTGCACGATAGTAATTGCGGAACCCATCGGCCGCCGGTTCCAGATAAGCGAACGAGGCCACATCGGTCTGTACCTGCGTGGCGTCAACGCGCCCCGCGCTGAACGGAACCTGCACGTTGTAACCCGCGTTCTTCGCCGCCCTCTCCACCGCCGCGCCGCCACCCAGCACAATCACATCCGCCAGCGACACCTTCCTGCGTCCGGCACTGTTGAAATCCTGCTGAATACTTTCAAGCTTCGGTAAGACCTTCGCCAGTTCAGCCGAATTGTTCACTTCCCAATCCTTCTGGGGCGCCAGCCGGATGCGGGCACCGTTCGCGCCCCCTCGCATATCGGTCCCGCGGAAAGAAGCTGCGGACGCCCACGCGGTCCGTACCAGTTCCGGCACAGTCAGCCCGGATGCCAGTATCTTTGCCTTCAGTGCAGCCACATCTTTCGCGTCCACCGTCTTGTAATCCGCCTTCGGCAGCGGGTCCTGCCACAGCAGATCTTCGCCGGGAACTTCGGGGCCCAAATAACGCGACTTGGGTCCCATATCGCGATGCGTGAGCTTGAACCATGCTTTCGCAAACGCAAGCTCGAACTCATCCGGATGCTCACGGAAGCGCATCGCGATTTTTCGGTAGGCGGGGTCCGCCTTCAGCGCGAGATCCGTCGTGAACATCATCGGCGCGTGCCGCTTGGCGGGATCGTGCGCGTCCGGCACCGTATTCGCAGCCTGATTGTTTGCCGGAAGCCACTGTGTGGCGCCCGCCGGACTCTTTGTCTGCACCCATTCAAAAGCGAACAGATTATTCAGATACTCGATGGAAAATTTGGTCGGCGTCGATGTCCACGCCCCTTCCAGGCCACTCGTGATCGTGTCTCCGGCTTTCCCGGCGCCGCATTTGTTCTCCCAGCCGATGCCCTGTTTCTCTGCGCCCGCGGCCGCGGGATCCACACCGACGCAATTCGCCGGAGCAGCCGCCCCATGCGCTTTCCCAAAGCTGTGCCCGCCCGCAATGAGTGCCAGCGTTTCCTCATCGTTCATTGCCATGCGCCCGAACGTCTCGCGAATGTCCCTCGCCGCAGCCAGCGGATCGGGGTTGCCGTTCGGACCTTCCGGGTTCACATAGATCAGACCCATCTGCACCGCCGCCAGAGGCTTCTTCAGTTGCCTGTCACCGGTATAGCGCTCGTCGGCAAGAAACTTTTTCTCCGGTCCCCAGTACACAGTCTCCGGCTCCCAGTCATCCCGGCGCCCACCCGCGAACCCATAGGTTTTGAAGCCCATCGATTCCAGCGCCACGTTCCCGGACAGCACCATCAGATCGCCCCAGGAAATCTTCTGCCCGTACTTCTGTTTGATGGGCCACAGCAGACGTCGCGCCTTGTCGAGATTTGCGTTGTCCGGCCAGCTGTTCAGCGGCTCGAACCTCTGCTGCCCACCTTCACTGCCACCCCGCCCATCAAGGGCGCGGTACGTGCCGGCGCTATGCCATGCCATGCGGATGAAGAATGGCCCGTAGTTGCCATAATCGGCCGGCCACCAGTCCTGCGAGGTCGTCAGAACTTTTTCAATATCCCGCTTCACCGCCTTCAGGTCGAGAGTCGAAAACTCCTTCGCATAATTGAAGTCCCTCCCCAGCGGGTTACTCTCCGGCGCGTTCTGCCGCAACGGCGAGACATCCAGCTTGTCAGGCCACCAGAACTGATTCGGATTCGGTTGCTGGGCAAAGGCCGAACTGGCAAGCAGGAACGGAAATACAACAATGGCGCGGGTGTAACTCTTCATGGCAAGACAACACGCAACCTCACGAAATATTCCTCAATCCCGGAATATTTTTTTGCCCGCCGCGCTGCTAACATCAGGCATGGACGATCTGTTTGGGGACCTCTTGATGGCCTGCCACACGTCCACTTTCCGATACGCGCGCGCCCTCTGCCACGATCCAAATGAGGCTGAGGAACTTGTTCAGGAGACAATCCGGCGCGCATTGTCTTCCCGCAAACGTCCCAGCCCTCTAACCTTGGAAGCTCTTCGCCCCTGGCTGTTTACGATCCTGCGAAACCACTGGCTGAACGCACTGCGTCACAAGCGGAGTGAAGCGGATTTCGATTGGGATACCGGCGTTCCTGTCACGGAGACTCCGGAGAGCATCCTCACACGGCGTTACCTGCAGTCCGAAGTCAGAGACGCGCTGGATGCCTTGCCTCCCGCATATCGCGAGGTAATCGTGCTGCGCGAGATGGAAGGATTGTCGTACCAGGAAATCTCGAGCCTGCTGGGCTGCCCGCCAGGCACTGTTATGAGCCGCCTTGCGCGCGCCCGCACTCGGCTTCGCGGCATGTTCGTCGGCCTCTCTCGCACTAGTCCCGGCACTGCCGCGGGAAACCCGGGGCGGCGATGAACTGCGCTCAGGCTCTGGAACTTCTGCATGCGTACGTGGACGCCGAACTGGTTCCATCGGACGCTCTCTCCGTGGAAGTGCACCTGATGGAGTGCGGCACATGCCGCCGGGAATTCGAAGCTCTGCTCGCGGGCGTGGAGGCCATCCGCGGAGTTCATGGCGTCTACGAGCCGCCGGAATCTTCGCTTCAGCCTATCGTCGAGTTGATCGACAGCCACCGCCGCCGCGCCCGGCTTTGGCGTTTTGGCGCCATTGCCGCGGTACTGGTTCTGTTCCTGATCGGGTACCGGACGGTCACGCGCATAGTCTCCGAAGTCCATGGCCTCGGAGAGTTCGCCGCGGAATCGCACCTGCGTTATGCAAAGGGCACACTCCCGCTCGACGTTCGTTCATCAGACCCACAGTTTGTCGCCCGATGGCTCTCCGCGCGCATGCCCTTCCATCTGAAATTGCCAAACTACCCGGAACCGGCGGGTCAAACCAAACGCTACGTTCTGGAAGGCACCAGGCTGCTGCAGCTAAGCGACGAGGATGTCGCGTACCTGGCGTATCGCATGAACGGCAGACCCATATCTCTGCTGATGACTGCATCCACACGCATGGCCCAGTCTTCACAAGGCGAGATCTTCCGCTCCGGAGGACTCACCTTCCGCAGCACTCAGCATAAAGGACTGCGCGTCATCACGTGGACTGACAAGGCGCTTTACTACGCCCTGGTCTCTGAGATGGCGACAGGAGGAGCCGAATCCTGCATGGTGTGCCACGGAAGCGAGGCCGACCACGGCAAAGTTGCACCGCTCAGGCCTAAGCTCTAAACTCGCCCCGCCCAGGTAAACTGAAGCTTCCGCAATGCGCCTGCATTTCATCTCAGGGCTTCCCCGCTCCGGCTCTACTCTGCTCTCAGGAATCCTGCGCCAGAATCCCCGGTTCCGCGCAGGCATCAGTGGCCCTCTTGCCGACCTTTTCGCACAGCTGGTCCGTCGGGATGAGCGGCGCCGTCGATACCTCGATCTTCATCTCGGACGCACAGCGCCGCCGAATCCTGACCACGCTCGTGGATGCTTTCTATGCAGACGCCGACCCGGGCGCCGTCATCTTCGATACCAGCCGGATTTGGTGCGCGCTCCTCCCCGCCGTAGCCGAGTTGTTCCCTGAGTCGCGCGTAATCTGTTGCGTGCGCAATCCCGCCTGGATTCTCGACAGCATCGAACGCAACGTTCAGCGCAATCCCTTCGGGGCACAGAAAATGTTTTCCTGGGATTCCAAAGGCAACGTCTACTCCCGGATGGAAGCTCTGACCGGAAAAGACGGCTTCGTGAAAAGATCCATCGGCAACCTGCGCCAGGCGTGGTTCAGCGATCGGGCCAGTCAGTTGCTCGCAGTGCGCTACGACTCGCTCACGGCCAAACCGGCCGAAACGTTGCACTCTATTTATCAGGCCGTCGGCGAACCGGCCTTCGCGCACAATTTCAACTCGGTCGAATACGACGAGCCAAAATATGACGAAGGCATGGGCTTCCCCGGCTTTCACCGCGTCTCCGGTCCGGTCAGGATCAATAACCGCGAAACCATCCTCCCTCCGGAGCTGTTCCGCCAGCACGATAACTGCTTCTGGGACGAGCCGAGCCAAAATCCGCGCCGCGTCCAGATCCTCTGATCGGGCCATCCTGAAACAAACGATCCGCGCGGAACACATGATAGCGGCGCGATTGACTTCAATCGATCGCGGGCGATAACATAACAAAATCCCGCCGGATCGCGGGTTGGAGGAACGCATGGAACCGAACGACGAAATGGTTGTTGAGCCAAGAGAGGATGAAGACGAGCTCCCGGAAAACGAGGCAGACAAGATCGCCGGCAGCGGGCCTGGTTACGGTCCGAACGGCGGCGGCGATTACGGTTAAACCATCCTCTGCGCGCCTCCCGGGCGCTCCTGTCCGGGAGGACGAATCCAAACTCTGCTTGCCCGTCCCATCCCTGTTTCATTCCTCCGCGGACCCCGCATGAGGAAAGCTCTCTACTTCCTTGGTATCCTGAACGACTCCGATATCGACTGGCTCATCAGCGCCGGCCATCGCCGTGAAGTTCCCGCCGGCGACGCAATCATTCGCGAAGGGCTCCCTCTCGACTCGGTCTATCTTGTAATCGACGGCGCATTCTCCGTGCGCGTCCAGGCCATCCAGAACCAGGAAATCGCCCGGCTGATGTCGGGGGAAGTCATGGGTGAAATGTCCTTCGTCGATGGCGCGCCACCTTCGGCCACAGTTCAGGCGATGGAAGCCTCGTTCGTGCTCGAAATCCCTCGCCGCCGGCTCAACGCAAAACTAGCCGATGACACAGGCTTTGGATCGCGCTTCTACCGCGCGCTTTCGATGTTCCTTGCCTCCAGACTTCGGGCCACCAACGCCGCTCAGGCCGGCCCTGCCGCAAACCAGCACGATGAGCCGGGCGATGAGATGAACTTCGACGCTCTCGATAACATTTCCATGGCGGGTGCCCGGTTCGACTGGATTCAGCGCCGGCTGAGATCCGTATAAGAGAGAGACACCATGGCCGAGCCGGATCGCAAGCTCTTCCGCCCCGAAGCTCTCAAAAGCTTTTCATCCCCCGATCGCCTGGAAGAGCTGATGCCCGCCGCCGGCCCGAAAGACTGGCTGATGGTCGCCACCGCCGCCGGCCTGCTGTTGCTCTTCGGAGTCTGGTGTGTTGCAGGCAGCGTCCCCACAGTTGCCACCGGACGTGGTGTCATCACGCGGCCTCGCCAACTCAACCCCGCGCAGGCCGTCGCCGCCGGACGCATCGTTTCTTTCAGTCTTCACCCCGGTGACCCCGTAAAGCAGGGCGATATCATTGCGCGTTTGGATCAGTCTGACGTGATGAAACGAGTGGACGAGAATCGCCGCGCTCTCGAATCCCTCGAAGAGCAGGACCGCCTCAAGACGGAGGCAGAACGCGCACACCTCGCACTCCAGGCCCAGCAGGACGCTATGGAGAAAGCCGGTCTCGAAGGACAGCGCGTCTCGCTGAACAGCGGCATTGCAGGTGCCCGCGCTCTCAAGCCGACTCTCGAAGCCCACGCGGAATCGAACCGCAGGCTGGTCGAAGAAAAGCTGATGGGCTTCGCGTCAAAAGACGTCTCCGATTCCGAAACGGCGGTCCGCGAGAACGATGCAAAGATCTATGACTTCGAGTTCCGCCTTGCGCAGATCGACGGTCAGTTGAAGCAGATCGAAACCAGGGCAACCCTGCTCACGCGCCAGTTCTTAACGGATTCCACGGCGCGCCGCAACGAAATCGATCAGCTGCGCCGCTCCATCGAAATCGACAGCTTCCAGATACTCCGCGACGGAATCGTCCGCAGTGAGTACACGGGCCGTGTCGCCGAAGTGCTGGTATCGGCTGGCCAGGTGGTGCAGGCGGGCGCTAAGCTTCTCACCATCGAAGCGGGCGGACCGGCAGATGGCGGACTCGTCAGCATCTCGTACTATCCGGTCAAAGACGGAAAGCAGATCCGTCCCGGCATGCGAATCCAGATCACCCCGGACACGGTGGAGCGAGAACGCTTCGGCGGCATCTACGGTACAGTCACGTCCGTGTCGCCCATACCGGTCACCGCCGAAGGCGCGGCAAGCACTCTTGGAAGCTCAGAACTGGTGCGCAACCTGATGCCCGACGGTGTCTTCATCGAAGTCGAGGCAAGGCTCGAACGGGACCGCAACACGCCCAGCGGCTACCGCTGGACCTCCTCGCGCGGACCCGACACCCGCATTACTCAGGGTCTGACGCACTCCAGCCGCGTAACTCTCGAAGGCCGCGCGCCCATGACCTACCTGCTGCCGATTCTGCGAGAGACCTCCGGGGTTTATTGAAACGGGCGGGCCCATTGCAATCTGCTCTTCCCCGTTCCCGCGTTCGCACGCCGATGATCCTCCAGATGGAGAGCGTGGAATGCGGCGCCGCCGCCCTCGCCATTATCCTCGCGCATTACAAACGCATCGTCCCGCTCGCAACTCTGCGGCGCGATTGCGGCGTGTCCCGCGACGGCTCTAAATGCTCCGGCATCCTCAAAGCCGCCCACTCGCACGGGCTCATCGCAAAAGCCTATAAGCGCGGCCTGAGCGCGCTCGCGAAAGCCAGTTACCCGTACATCGTCTTCTGGAACTTCAATCACTTTCTGGTTGTTGAGGGCTACCGCAAAGGCCGCGTTTATCTGAACGATCCTTCAACCGGGCCGCGCTCGGTCACCATGCAGGAATTCGACCGCTCGTATACGGGAGTGATGATGACCTTCTCTCCCGGCCCCGATTTCAGGCCCGCGGGCGCGAAGGCAAGCGTGATGGTCAGCCTCGCTGGACGGCTGAAGGGCTCCGCCGCAGAAGTACTCGCAGCAGTTTGCGCAGCGGCGGTTCTCGTCGCGCCGGGGCTCGCCATGCCTGCGCTCATCGCCGCCTTCGTAGACCGGGTTCTCGTCGAAGGCCTGGCGGATTGGGGCCGTCCTCTCGTGCTCGGGATGCTCTTCACATCCCTTCTTCGATGGATCTTCGGAGCGCTCCAGTTCCGCATTCTTCGCCGCCTCCAGATTCGCCTCTCCGTCGCGAACGCGGGCCGCTTCGTCTGGCACCTTCTTAGCTTGCCCGCGTCCTATTACGCGCAGCGCTTTCCCGGGGAAGTCGCCAACCGTATCGCGCTGAACGATAATGTCGCGGAAGTCCTGTCAGGCCGTCTGGCCACCACCTGCATTGACGTGCTGATGATGGTGTTTTACCTGTGCGTCATGTGGCGCTTCAGCCGGCCGCTTACACTTGCGGCCGCGGCATTCGCAGCAGTGAACTTCCTGATCCTGGGCTGGCTCGCGCGCCGCCGCCGCGAAGGCAATCTCCGCGCCGGAATGGCCATGGGCAGGACCGCCGGAGTCGGCATCGCGGGCCTGCAAAGCATTCGGACTCTGAAAGCCTCAGGGCTCGAATCCGAGTTCTTCGCGCGCTGGGCCGGGTACTTCGCCGCCATGTATAACGCGCGCCGGGAGGTCAATGTCATCAACGCCGCTCTCGGTGTATTGCCCCCGCTGGTCTCCTCGCTGATGGCTGTCGTCGTTCTGGTCGGCGGTGGCTTCGCGGTGACGCAGGGCCGCATGAGCATCGGGATGCTGGTCGCATTCCAGAGCCTCGCGATGAGTTTCCTCGGACCGGTGAACAACCTGGTCGCCCTGGGCGCCACCGTTCAGCAGCTCGAAGCAGACCTCACCCGGCTCGATGACGTCCTCAGCAGTCCCGCACGTGACGAGCCTGCCCTCGAGTCTGCGCCTGACATTCCGCTCCGCGTTGCGCGGCCACGTTGAATTCCGCGGCGTGACCTTCGGCTACAGCCCCGTCGATCCGCCGCTCATCGCCGATCTCTCGCTCACCATCCGGCCCGGCCAGCGGTTCGCGCTCGTGGGCGGCAGCGGCTCCGGCAAATCCACCGTCGCACGCCTGCTCGCTGGCCTCTATTCACCGGACGCCGGCGAGATCCTCATTGACGGCATCCCGGTCTCCTCCATACCGCGTGAGATCCTGGCGAACTCGGTCGCCTTCGTCGATCAGGACCTGCCCTTCTTCGCCGGCACCGTGCTCACAAACCTGACGCTCTGGGACACCTCCACCCCGTCCCAAAGCCTGATGAGCGCCTGTGAAGACGCTCAGATTAAAACCGCAATCGAGGCGCTTCCGGAAGGCTTCTCGAGCGAACTCATCGAAAACGCTGGGAATCTCAGCGGCGGGCAGCGCCAGCGCCTCGAAATCGCGCGAGCCCTTGCGGTCAACCCTTCGATCCTCATCCTCGATGAAGCGACCAGCGCTCTCGATGCCGAGACCGAGCTTGCAATCGACCGCGCCGTTCGGCGTCGTGGCTGCACCTGCCTCATCGTGGCGCACCGTCTGAGCACCGTGCGCGATTGCGATGAGATCATCGTTCTCGATCGCGGCCGGGTTGCCGAACGCGGCACGCACGAGGAACTGATCGCGCGTGCAGGCATTTACTCCGGGCTTCTCGCCGACGATCCCGAAGCTGACCAGGCTCTCGCGGCGGTGCGGGTTCTGTGACCCAGCCGTCCCAGTGGGTCGCCGGAAACAAGACGCTTCCTCTTGACGCGAGCACGCCCGCTGCCACGATTCTCTCCGGCTCGCTGGCGGTGTTTGCCGCCCACCGCGGTGAACGGCTCTACCTCTTCTCCCTTGAAACCGGCGAATCTCTGTGGCCGGTTTCGATACCGGAAACAGCCGCCGAATGGGAGCTCTTGTGCGTTCCTCTGGAACCCACTTCTCTCAGCGCCCCCGACCGCGAATCCCTGTTCGCGCTCGAAGACTGGCTCGGGAAATTAGGAGAGGCATTGTTACGCCTTTCTCCGAATGCCTCCGCCGAAAACTGCCTGCCAGCCGAACCCGGCCGAACACTCGATCTAACGCCGGGACAGTGCGTTAAAGTCACCCGCGGTCTTGTAACCGTTGATCTCCTGACCGGCAGCGCTTTGCTGAACGGCACGGAACTGCGCTCGTCCGAGAGCATCGTACTCGTGCCGGGCCTCTGCCTCGAATGTGTGACGGACACGAAGTGCAAAGTCCGGGAATCGGCCAGCCCCGAGCTCCTGAAACACACGATCCTCCTGACCACCGGTCTCCTGTTCAACGCTCTTGAGCACGCAAACGCGCAACAAGCGGCCAATGAGCAATCGCGCCTCGCCGCTCGCATTGCGACGAACAGACGAATGGCCGGCGCCGCGCTCGACAACATTGCCGGTCTGACCGGGCGCAGCAAATCGGCCTCCGCAACAGAAGCGGCCGGAGATCCCCATTTCGATGCAGTGCGCGCAGTTGCGCACGCCCTCGGCATCACCATCAAGCCTGCCCCCGCAGCCGGACGCCGGTACGATCCAATGCGGGAACTCGCCCAGGCCAACGGGCTCCGCTCCAGAGCTGTTGCACTCAACGGCGAATGGTGGATGCACGACAACGGTCCTCTCGTCGCACAGTTGCACGAAGGCGGCGCAGTCGCCCTGCTGCGCACCGGACGGGCTTACGCCATTTGGGACCCCGTGACCGGCCGGCACACGAAAGTGGACGCCGTCTCAGCCGCCACACTTGGACCCGTCGCGCACATGCTCTATAGGCCCTTGCCGGATCGCCTCACGCCGCGCACCCTCCTCGCGCACGCCCTGCGCGACCGCCGGACCGACATCAGGACCATGCTCTTGTCCGGCGCCGCCGCCGCGCTCCTCGCCCTCGCGGCCCCGCAGGGACTTTCGGTCCTGATCTCACAGGCAATCCCCGATGCCGATACGAACGGGATACTGCAGATCGGCGCCGGCCTCACCGCCGCCGCCCTGGGCTCCGCGCTCTTTCTCCTCGTGCAGGCCTTCGCAATCGTGCGCCTGCAGGATTCCGTTTTCCTCGCGCTCCAGGCGGGCGTTTGGGATCATCTGCTCAAACTCAGTCCCGCCTTCTTCCGGCCCTTCACCGCGGGAGAACTGCGGGCGCGCGCCGATGCCGCCACTCGCATCCTGCAACTCCTGAATGCCGACGGTCTTCGCTCGGTGCTGGCCGCCGCCTGCTCGTTCCTGAGCCTGAGTATCGTCTTCTGGTACAGCGTCCCTCTGGGCCTGATCGCACTGGCCGCAGGTGCGCTCTTCGCCCTTCGAACCTGGCTCAGCATGCGGTCCATTCTGAAGCTGCAGCGCGAATGGCAAAGCGCCGATGAACTGCTGTCCGGCCTGGTCCTGCAGGCCGTCAGCGCGGTGTCGAAACTTCGCGTCGCCGGCGCCACCAGCCGCGCCTTCTCGCGTTGGCTTTCGCAATACAGCCGCAAGCAGAGCCTCAGCCTCGAACTGCAGCGGCGCAAAGACGTGCTGCGTCTTTTCGATCTCGTGTTCCCGGCCCTGACCACCACGATAGTCTTCCTCTACCAGTTACTGCATCCGCTCGCGCTCGCGCCGTTCCTTGCCTCGAACGCCGCCATGGTCATCTTCCTCTCCGCCCTGTCCTCAGCGGGAGACACTCTCGCCGGATTCGTCCTCGTCCGAACCCTGTGGCAGCGGCTCACCACCATTCTCGAAGCCACGCCCGAAGCAGACGTTTCGAAAGCGCACCCAGGCGTGTTACGGGGTGAGGTCTCGGTCGACAACCTGACCTTTCGCTACCGCCACGACGGGCCCATGATTCTCGACGGCGTTTCCATCCACGCGCAGCCGGGCGAGTGCATTGCGCTGACCGGTCCCTCGGGCTGCGGGAAATCGACTCTCCTCAACCTGCTGCTGCGTTTCGAAACCCCTCACTCGGGCGCAATCTATTTCGACGGGCGCGATCTCTCGAGCCTCGATATCGCCGCCGTACGCAGGCAAATCGGCATCGTCACACAGGACGGCAGAATCATGTCCGGCACACTGTTTGAGAACATCTGCTGTGGCGGTGCGAACTCGATGAACGAGGCATGGGATGCAGCCCGCGCCGCCGGGCTCGCTGCCGATATCGAGGCGATGCCCATGGGCATGCACACCGTCGTTGCCGAGAACGGGAGCAATCTCTCCGGCGGCCAGCGGCAGCGCGTCCTCATCGCGCGGGCTCTGGTTCTGAAGCCCTCGATACTGATCTTCGACGAAGCCACAAGTGCGCTCGACAACCGAACCCAGGCGATTGTGACCGAGAGCCTGAAGCAGTTGAAAGCCACGCGCATTCTGGTCGCGCACAGGCTGAGCACCCTGCGCCACGCCGACCGCATTTACGTGATCGAGAGGGGCAGAATCGTCCAGCAAGGGACTTATCGCGATCTGGCTGCCGCCGACGGGCTCTTCGCACGTCTTATAAACCGGCAGCGGGTCTAAGCGGGCCGGCCGAATCTACCGCGTGAAGATCTGAAAGTCGAGTTGCAGTTCGTTCTTAACCTTGATCATTCCGCCCCCAATACTAATCGGCGTAATTCCAAAGTCACTTTGCCTGATGGTTATATGTGTCGAGTAAGATTCGCCGCTCTGTTTAACGCTCAGACTGACTGGCTTTTTGACACCGTGCAAAAGCAGCTCACCATCTACCTGCCACTGTCCGCCTCCCATGTTTTGCGCGCGGGAAGACCTGAAAGTGATCTCCGGAAACTTCTTCGTCTCGAGCACCAGGTCCTCCATATGGGTTTGGATCGTAGCCTGATCTTTCGCGTCGATTTTGGGACTCGGCTTCACCGTCATCTTTGCGGTTTCCACGCGGAATTCGATCCGCGGCGTGCCGGATTCCACAATGGTTCCCTCCGAGATCGGAGCATTAACGGTATGGTCATGCGCGGCAGCTGACAGCAGTCCCGACTTGCCAACCTGAATCGTAATCGTGCTGCGCTTTGTATCGATGGCTTTTTCCTGCGCGAACAGCGGCGCCGCCACTACAACAATCGTACAGAGCCTTAGGGCGCTAAGCCGCATAAGAATAAACCTTCCGCAGGTTCCGTTCGAAGAGTTTCGCCGGAAGCAGGCTTGTTACGAGCTCCCGCCCTGCCGCTACCACCGCGTTCTCCCACTGCCCGATATACCCCATCAGAAGCGAGCGCTGCTGCACGTGCCGTGTACGTGCCCGGCGCAGCGACTCGTATCGGCGCAATGCGAGTTCCGGAGACGCCTCTTTCCCAAACGACTTTGCAAGCACCAGAGCATCCTCGAGCGCCATGCAGCCGCCCAGACCGAGATTCGGCGTGCAGGGATGAGCCGCATCGCCGAGCAACATCACTCGCCCGCGTCCCCAGCGTTTCAAAGGCGGAAGATCGTACGCGCCGTTCTTCAAAATTGCGCCTTCCTCAGTTTCCGCAATCAGGCGTTCCACAGGCTCATGCCACCCTGCAAACATCCGCAGAAGCTCCTGCTGACGGCCTTCGTTCGCTTCGGCTCGATTGCGGTCGGTGTTCGCCGTCGCGTACCACGTGAACCGATCCCCGCCCATATTGAGAATGCCAAAGCGCTTCCCGCGCCCCCACGTTTCACTGTTTGAGCCCTTCGACACTGTCCCCTTCAGGCGCGCCATGCCCCTCCATATCGCGTAACCGCGATAGATTGGGTCGTGAACTCCCAGCACCTGAGAACGGACGCGGGAGCGAATACCATCCGCGCCGATCACGAAATCATGCTCCACGGAAACACCGTTGTTGAAGTGAATTCCCACACTGTGTTTTTGCTCTTCCAGGTGCCGGAAGTCGTGGCCCAGACGAACACGGTCCGGCGGCATCGTCGAGAGCAGTGCGTTCAGCAGGTCTGAACGGCGCGTGCACAGAGCCGGCACCTCGAATTTCCCCAGCCCGATATCCATCAAAATTCCGCCGGAGCTTGACCGAACGACGAAATACCGGTTGGCCCCGCTCACCGCCGCTATTCCCTGAAGCAGACCGAGTTCTTTCAGGACACGCGTGGCGTTCGGCCAAAGCATCATACCTGCGCCGACCTCGCGAAACTCGCTCCCCCGCTCGTACACTGTCGCATCGATGCCGGCGCGTAGAAGCGCAACGGCCGCGGCGACCCCACCCACTCCGCCTCCGATAATGCCAACGCTCAACTGGGATTTGCCCATTGCCGGTCTTATTCTGTCGCTCCGTTGAAAAGCTCAACCGCGGCATAAGTCGCGCGCGGGCATACTAAGTTTCACTTGTGCAAACAGACGGCTGCTATGGGTTTTCGTTCCGACAAACGCCAGCCCTCCCAGGCTTCATGTATAAACAGATTGTCCCGGCCCGGCGGCAACCCGTCCGGACAACAGAACGTCGAACCCTGTTAGCCTCGTTGCCGATGCGCAAATCCTTCGGATTGGTTTCCCTCTTCGTCCCCTGCATCTTCGCATTCGCTTTTGCGGGTTCAGCCTCCGTCGCGAACGCATCTCAGCAAACCGAGATGTACGCCGGCTGGCTGAAGATGTACGACCTCAAATTCGACGACGCGCACACCATTTTCAGCGCCTGGAAAAAGAGGCATCCCGGGGATTCGCTCGGTCCCGCTTCCAACGCCGCGGCCTACCTGTTTTCTGAACTCGCCCGCCTGGGGGCGCTCGAATCGGAATTATTTGTGGACGATTCCCGATTCAGAGATCGCGCGAAATTGCGGCCGGACGCGGGCAGGAAGGCGCTGTTCTTACAGGAAATCGCCGCAGGCCGACCGGCTGGCCGACGCGGCTCTGCAAAAATCCGGCGGCGATTTCAACGCCTTATTCGTCAAGTCTATGACCCTCGGCCTCCGCGCCGATAATGCCGGTCTGATTGAAAAGCAATCCTTCGCCGCATTGAGCTTCACCAGGGAGAGCCGCGTTTATGCCGAAAGACTAATCCGGGCGAAGCCGGACGCTGCCGACGCCTATCTTGGCCCGGGCCTCGAAAATTACCTCCTGAGCCTCAAGCCCGCGCCTCTGCGCATTCTGCTCCGGGTGACGGGCTCGAATGTCGATCGGGACAAGGGTGTGCAGGAGATTCGAGAGACCGCGCTTCATGGGCTCTACCTCGAGCCATTTGCGAAGCTGCTGCTTGCGGTCGCGGCATTGCGCGATAACAACCCCGCTCGCGCCCGCGAGTTGCTTTCGGAATTGCACAGACGCTTTCCGGATAACGAACTCTACACGCGCGAACTGGACCGCATTGGCAAAGGAGCGCATGAATGACGCCCACGGCCCCGCGGCCCGCATTTAAGTCCGTTCTTTGGACCTTGCTCGGGCTCACTGCGCTGTTTGTCTTTGTCACTTCAGAAGTTCTTCTGGTGACGGATTACCCCATGTACCACGCCTACCGTCTGCAGGTGATTACGGACCGGCACCTCCTGATCCCGCATACGCTCTGTGGCCTCACAGCTCTCTTCGCCGGCCCACTGCAGTTCTCATCGCGCTTCCGTCGGCGTCACCTGAAATTCCATCGCGTCCTCGGCCGCATCTACGTCTTTTCCGTCTTCACAGGTGCCTTGACGGGCGTCGCACTCGCCGCCGGCCGCCCGGGCTTGCCTGGAACCTCTATGCAGGCTGCCGCCTGGGTCGTCTGCACCTCTGCGGCCTTTATCACCGCGCGCAACCGCCAAATCGTACAGCATCGCCAATGGATGGCCCGTTCCTACGCGGTCACCTTC
The DNA here is from genome assembly GCA_963840735.1 of Terriglobia bacterium. Taxonomy (GTDB): domain Bacteria; phylum Acidobacteriota; class Terriglobia; order Bryobacterales; family Bryobacteraceae; genus BOG-234. The sequence goes on along the minus strand of CAWIZX010000006.1, from coordinate 283,681 downwards.
ACCTTTGTCTCGAGCCGCCTTCTGAATCTCTGGCCTCGCTACTGGAGCCACCTGGGCGATACTTTGTCCGCCGTCGGTGTCATCGCATTTACGCTCGTTTCTCTGCTCGCAGTCGACCTCGCCCTCAACTGGCGCGAACTCACCACCCGCCGCGCCTAAGATCTAAGCCCTCTCTGCTACTGCCCAAACAAGTGCGGTAGCCACAAACCGGCTCGACTCATTCCCCACGCAAGTTGTTGGAATTATCAATACAAATTGCCTCATCCCCTAAAAAACCCAATATTGACAAGAGCCGAGTGGGCCGTAACGGCGGCTATTATCTCCGACGCCCCCCGTCCGCAATCACCATAGGTTCTCTGGTGCGTGTGCTCGAAGGTCCCCTCGCCCCGCTTCCCTGTGCCAGTGAAACCGCCTACCGCGCCTGCGAAGAATGCGTGGACGTCGAATCCTGCGGCACCAGAATTATCATGAGGCGCGTACGCGATGCCATCTCAGATGTCCTCGACCGAACCACAGTTGCCGACCTCATCGCGCAAATGAAAGAGAAAAAGCAAAGCCGCGTCCCGGAGGCTCTGACCTTCGACATTTGACCGCGCGCGGGCGCATCGGACGAGCACCGGATCGCCATACCTACCGGCATCCACTGCAACCGAACCCTATAATCGTCTTAGTGCTGAGTCTCCCCGACGAGATCCAGTTTCGCGACCCTGTCCGCGCGCGTCCCGAAATTGCTGACATGCAGAAACTGCCCGCTCCCGCGCTCCGCGTGGTGAAGGCCCTGTTGCCATCGCTGCCGAACCCGGATGACTCGGTTCACTTCCTGCACAGGCTGATGGACGAAGCGCCCGATGGTGCGCGGAAGATCGTTGCCAATTTTACCGCCCTCCGTTACGCACTCACCATCTTTTCCTACAGCCGCTTTCTCGCCGATGCCGTGATCCGCTATCCAGAATGGCTGCTCGATATCGCCGAAGCGGCGATCTGCACCGCGGCTTTCTCCGGGAAGAGTACGAGTCGCTGCTCGCCGCCGAACTCCCCGCCGATGGCTTGCCTCGCGCGGTGGACCTCGCTCTCTTCCGCCGCCGCCAGATTCTCCGCATCGCTCTTCGCGACACCCTCCGGTTCGCCGATCGTATCGGAAACCGCCGAAGACCTTTCGAATCTCGCCGACGCCATCCTGAACGTGGCGTGGCGCGCAGTCCGCGCGCGACTGTCGCACGCGGGCGGCGCACCTGCCGGCGCCTTCTCAGTCATCGCGCTGGGCAAACTCGGCGGCAGGGAACTCAATTACAGTTCCGATATCGATCTGATGTTCATCTTCGATGGCGACGATGCCACGCAACCGCCCGACGGTTCCGGTGCGACACCGAAGGAATTCTTCAACCGTGCCGCCAACCGCATGACGGAGCTGCTTTCCACCTACACGCCCGAAGGCATGTGTTATCGGGTGGACCTGCGTCTCCGGCCCGATGGAAGTCTTGGCGAAGTCTGCCAGTCGCTCGAAGGCGCGCAAGCTTATTACGCGACCCGCGGCCGCGACTGGGAACTGCAGATGCTCATCAAGGCCCGCGTCGCGGCGGGCGATCCTGAGCCCGGGCCGCGAACTTCTGGATTTCGTCGAGCCGCTGATCTACAAGACCACCACCGATTTCCGGACCATTGAAGCGGTCTCCGAAACCCGCGCCCGCATTCACGAAAAGCATGCGCCGCCGCGCCAAACAGGACACCGTTGACGTGAAGCTCGCCAAAGGCGGCATCCGGGATATCGAGTTTCTGGTGCAGTGCCTGCAGCGTCTGCACGGCGGACGGGAACCCTGGGTGCGGCACGGCGGCACGCTGCTGGCTCTTTCGCGGCTGCGCGACAAGGAACTGCTTTCGAGCTGGGAATATTCGCGCCTCGCCACCGCCTATCAGTTCCTGCGGCATCTGGAGCATCGGCTGCAGTTCGACGAAGACCGGCAGACCCACACCCTGCCCGCGAAGTCTCGAACAACTGGATCTGCTGGCGCGCAAAATGCCCCCCGGTCTGCCCGGCTTTCCCGACGCCGGCACCCTCGAACGCGAACTCGACCACCATCTCTCCAGCGTGCAGGATCTCTACGACCGCGTCATCCATTCGCATCGCCCGATCTTCGACAGCCCGCTCTGACCCCGTTGCCGCCCGATGCCGGAAGCGCAGGCGTCCGACTCCGCCGTTCCCGATGCGCCGCAGCGCGCCGATTTCCCTTCCGTCAATCTCAGCCGCTTCTCGATCTGCGTGCCCCGTCGCTTTCGCAGCTCCTCTCGAACGGCGGCATTCGCCGCAGCCAGGAAAGCATGGAATCGTTCCTCGACAAGGTTCGTGGAGCATTCCGAGTGGCTGCGCATGCTCGACACAAACGAAGAACTGGCGCGCTGCACCATCGACGTTTTCGAGCACAGCCAGTATTTTGCCGATCAGCTGGTGCGCCATCCCGATCTGCTGCACGAAGTGGAGCAGGCCTGCAGCGACGCGCCAGGGGCGAACCGGGTTTCGTGGCCCCGCGCGAGCGCACCGTGCTGCGCCGCTTCTTTCCCGAACAGATGGTGCGCATCCAGAGCGACAGCGTCTACCACCGCGTGCCCGTCTTTCGCACGCTGAAGCGAACGTCGGATCTGGCCGAATCCGTCATCGCCGCCGCGTACGAAATCGCGGTTGCCGAAGCGCTGCGAAGCCGCGCCGCCTCTCGACCCCGGCTATGCTCCGTCCAACCAGATGATGGTGATCGCGCTCGGCCGCCTCGGCATGCGCGAATTCGATCTCGCTTCCGATGCCGATCTCAACTTCGTCATCCCCGACGCCGACGCCGCGAGAAGCTCTTTTCTGGACCGGCGTTGCCGAGCGCCTGATCAACGTCATCAGCGCCTATACAGGCGATGGCGTGGTCTTCACCATCGATACCCGGCTGCGGCCCAACGGCCGCGAAGGCGCGCTGGTGCAGACCGAAGGCGCCTACAAGGATTACTTCAGCCACCACGCCGAAGCCTGGGAGGGCATCTCGTATATGAAGGCGCGCGCCGTTGCCGGGAACATCGAGCGCGCCACCGCCTTCCTCAACGACATTCAGCAGCTCGACTGGCGCAGCTACGGGCAGGGCGGCCGGTCGCGCGCGGAACTGACGCATATGCGGGCGCGGCTCGAAGCGCGAGCAGGGCGGGCGCAATCCTCTCAAAGCCGGGCCGGGCGGATATTACGACATCGATTTCGTCCTGATGTACCTGCGGCTGCGCGGCGCCGGCCTCTTCTACAAGGTTCTGAACACGCCCGCGCGCATCGAAGTCATCGAGAAAATGGGCCATCTGGAACGCGAAGACGTCGACGTTTCTGACGAACGCCGCCACCTTCTACCGCGCCATCGACCACGGCATGCGCATTTCCACCGGCCACGCGGAAGGCCGCCTTCCCACCAACCCCGCCCAGATCGCCATCCTGACCGATCTGGTTCGCCGCTGGACCCCGCCCGGCCTGCTCGACGGAACTCTCGAATCGGTCACCAGGCGTATCCGGCGCGATACCCGGGCCTTCTTCACGCGGGTGTTCGGTCCGGCATAGAATAGAAGAGTCAGTATGGTTCGCGACGGCATCTATTACGCTCTGGGATTCACCGCCGCCGGTGTCTTCATTTCCTTCGCTCTGAATCCGTGGGCAGCGCTGCCGCTGTTTCTCGTGGGCGCCTTCTGCGCGTGGTTTTTTCGCGATCCTGAGCGGCCGCTCCCCATCGGGCCTGTCGCGCTTTCTCCCGCCGACGGCCGCGTCGTTGCCGTGGTGCCCGAAGGCGACGGCAACCCGCATCAGCATCTTCCTGAATATCTTCGACGTCCACGTGAACCGCTCGCCCATTTCGGGTCTCATTACCGAGGCGGTTTATCAGAAGGGGCAGTTCCTGGTCGCCAGCCGCGAAGTCGCGTCCACGCAGAATGAGCAGAATGTGGTCACCGTGCGCGCGCCCGATGGAACTATGGTGGTCTTCAAACAAATCGCGGGGCTGATCGCGCGCCGCATCCTGTTCTTCAAAAAGGTTGGCGACTTCGTCCAGGCCGGCGAGCGCATCGGGCTCATCAAGTTCGGTTCGCGCGTCGACGTGATTTTCGGCCCCGAGTGGCGTATAGAAGTTTCGCCCGGAATGCGCGTGTCTGCCGGTACCAGTGTTCTGGCGAGGCGGCCCGGGCAGGTTGTGCTCACGGAATCTTCGATGAAAGCAGCCATGGTCGAGGAGGCTGCTCTCTGTCAGACATAGATGTCTCCCGCGCGGAAACGCCCACCGAGGGCTGCCTATGCTCTGCCTACGCTGTTTACGGCGGGCAATATTTTTCTGGGCTATCTCTGCATCCTGCGCACCTTCCAGGGCGCCGTTAACTTCGCGGTAAATCCGGCGGGCGCCGCGCTCGATTTCGAATTTGCGGCCAAAACCATCGGCTTCGCATTTATTCTCGACGGGCTCGATGGACGCATCGCCCGCATGACCAACACCACCAGCGAATTCGGGCGCGAACTCGATTCGCTCGCAGACATCATCAGCTTCGGAATCGCGCCCGCCATTCTGGCCTACGTTTGGGGCGTTCACTTCGTTCGCGAACCGGCCGGCGTGCACTGGCTCGAGCAGTTGGAAGGCGTGGGCAAGTTTGTGGCTTTTCTTTTTCTGGTTTGCGGCGCCGCGCGGCTCGCCCGCTTCAACATCCAAAAAAATCCGGTGCCGAAAAACCCCGGCGCGCCCAACCGTAAGTACTTCGTGGGTTTGCCGATTCCGGCCGCCGCGGGCATGGTCGCAGCCGTGGTTTACGGATCGGACGGCTACCCCGTGACCGTGTTTTACGAATCCGCGGTGTGGTTCGGCTTGCTTGGCCTGCTCTCGTTCCTGATGGTCAGCACCTGGCGCCACTGGAGTTTCAAAGAACTCAACCTCATGAGCCCCCGTTCCCCCGTGCTTCTCGTCCTGATGGCGGCCATAGTCTATTCCGTTTGGGAATGGTCGCAGAACGTCCTGCTGCTCTTCGCAACATCTTACGTGGCCAGCGGGATCATCATCCGCCTCGCCGGCTTGATCCGGCGCTACTTCAAACGTTCCCCCTCACCTTCGACGGAGGTTCAACCTGGCTGACACAATTGCCCTCATCGGGGGCGAAACGCTGCTTGGCATGGAGGTCCGCGACGTCTTCTCCGAGTCCGCGCTCGGCGAACAGTTGCGCCTCGTCGCCGCCGATGCGGAAGAGGCCGGCAAGATCACCGAGATTGGCGGAGAGGCCGCTCTCGTTTCGAAGCTGGATCCGGAAGCAGTCGGCAACGCGGCCGTTGTGATCCTCGCAGGCAACGCCAAGTCTTCGCGTGACGTGCTGGAAGCGAAGCCTGCCGGACTCATTGTGGATCTCACATATGTGACGGAAGACGAGCCCGACGCCCGCGTGCGCGCCCCGCTGGCCGAGGCTCCGGGCTACCCGTCCGATGACGAATCCGGTCCGCAGGTGGTCGCGCACCCTGCTGCCACTGCGATCGCCATCGTCCTGAGCAGGTTGCACCGCGCCTGGCCCGTTGCCAGTTCCATCGTTCATATCTTTGAGCCGGCCAGCGAACGCGATAAGAAAGGGATGGATGAACTGCAGAAGCAAACCGTGAGCCTGCTCTCTTTCCAGCCCGTGCCGAAGACCGTTTTCGACGCGCAGTTGAGTTTCAACATGCTGGTTCAGTTAGGTGAAGAGGCCGAATCGCAGTTGCCGGAGATCGAAGAGCGTATCGAACGCCATCTTGCCACTCTGCTCGACCGGCTCGATGGCGTTCCCATGCCTTCGCTGCGGCTGATCCAGTCGCCTGTTTTCCATGGCTACAGCTTCTCTTTGTGGATCGAATTCGAAGATGCGCCCTCGGCCGATGAGATCGAAGAGGCGCTCGCGGGCGGTTCCATCGATGTCCGGGGCAGCGGCATGGAAGCCCCGAACAACGTAGCCGTCGCGGGACAGAATGGCGTCGCCGTCGGCGCGATTACGCCCGATCGTAACAACGGCAACGCCGTATGGATGTGGATGGCCGCCGACAACCTGCGTCTCTCCGCTGAAAATGCGGCGCTGATCGTCCGGGAGGCCCTTTGAAGCTTCTCCTCACTCTGGCAGCGTTGGTTTGCGGAGGCTGCGGCTATCATGTTGCCGGTCAGGCCAACCTGCTTCCGAAAGAAATCCGGACCATTGCCGTTCCCGCCTGGGCGAACGTCACGACGCAGTACAAACTCCCCACCTACATGGCGGAAGCCGTGACGCGCGAACTCATCTCGCGCACCCGCTACACCGTGATTGCCGACCCGTCGAAAGCCGATGCCACCCTGTACGGCGGCATCGTCAACATGTTCTCGAACGCAACCGTGCTCGATCCACAAACCGGCCGGGGCACCGGCGCCCAGATGATCGTGCAGGTTCAGGTGCGCCTCGTCGGCAAAGACGGCAAAGTTCTTTTCACGCGCCCCAACCTTGAGTTCCGCGACCGCTATGAAATCAGCGTCAACCCTGGCCAGTACATCGATGAGAGCCAGGCGACCCTGCAGCGGCTGAGCCGCGAAGTAGCACGAACGATTGTCAGTGCCGTGCTGGAAAACTTTTAGAGCGTCATGACTCCGGCTCAGTTTCTCGCCCGCATCAAACGCAAAGAAATCCCGCCGGTATGTCTGTTCCTCGGCCAGGAAGGCTACAACCGCAGGCGCTGCCGGGCGGCTTTGCTGGCCGCGTCACCCGTCCCCGCCGAGCAGTTCGACGCAGGCGAAACCGGGCTCGCGGCAATCATTGACGATGCCCGCGCCATGTCGCTCTTTGCCTCGGAACGGCTGATGTTCGTTTGCAGTGCGGAAGTCGCCATGCCGCGAACCTCGCGGACCGCCGCATCCGTCGATGAAGACGATGAAGGCGCCACCGGAAGTTCGGGCGACTCGGCCATACTCGAAAGCTACGTCAGGAATCCAACCCCCGGCGTCACCCTGATCTTCGAGGCCACTCGCTGGGATTTCGAAGGCGATGACAAAGCCAGGGTGGATCGCGTCCGCAAGTTCTACGGAGCGATTGCCGACGTCGTGGAATTCCGCTGCTTCACTCCGGACGAAGCTCGTGGGGAACTGGACCGCATTGCCCGGGCTCTCAACGTAAGCCTCGAGCCGGCGGCCGCTGAAGCCCTGGTCGATTCGCTTGCCGCTGACGTGAGCCGCATCGCGGTCGAAGTCGAGAAGCTTTCGCTCTATGGAAAGCCGATCACCGCCGCCGACTTGCCGCTCCTTGTCCCGGACGCCCGTCAAAGCACCATCTTCGCGCTCGTGAATGCGCTCGGCCGAAGGGATCGTGTACGTTCCCTCGACGCTCTGGATTCGTTGGTCCGCGAAGGCGAGTACCTCCCGCTCGCACTCACATTCCTCGCTACACAGTTCCGAATGGCGTTAGTCGCGAAGGAAGCGAATCTGCGGAGTGCGCCGCAGGTCCAGGGTCATTTCCAGAAGGCCGGGGTGCAGATGTGGGGATCGCGCGCCGAACAAGTCGCGCAAACGGCGGCGAAGTTTTCAAAAGATCAACTCGAGCGCGGCCTGAAACTGATCTTCGAAGCCGACCGCGACCTTCGCAGCGCCAGACCCGACGACCGCACCATTGTGGAAAGTTTCGTAGTCAGGCTTTGTGCGTAAAAATTCGCTAATATGATTCAAGGATGACCGCGCAATTGACAAGGCAGGATCTGCTCGAAATGGAAGAGCGTCTGATGAATCGGATACTACCGCCGATCGAGCGTCTGCAGCGGGAGATGGGCGAATTTCGTACTGAGATGGCGCAGGTCCGCACCGACATCGCCGACATTCGTACGGACATCGCCGGCATTCACACCGACATCGCAGAAATCCGTACCGAAGTCGCGGACCTGCGTACCGAGTTCCGCAAAGACCTCGCAGAAATCCGCACCGAAATTGCAGCCTTGCGTACTGAGTTCCGCAAAGACATCGCAGAAATCCGCACCGACATCGCCGGCATCCGCACCGACATCGCAGAAATCCGCACCGACATCGCACACCTGCGTGCCGACCTCACCACTGCGAAGCACGACATAGTCGATCTAAAAACCGACATCGCAGAAATCCGCACCGACATCGCACACCTGCGTGCCGACCTCACCACTGCGAAGCACGACATCGCCGATCTCAAAACCGACATCGCCGATCTCAAAACCGGGATGGCGGAAATCCGCGCAGAGATGGCTCAAATGGAAGCCCGCCTCAACACCCGGATCAACGAACGCTCCGAGAAAATCGAAACGAATCTGCTCACCGCCTTCCACGGCTGGGGACGCTCAATGGAAATCCGCGTACGCGGCGTTTCTACGGTCTCAATGGGTGTTGAAGAGCGCCTCGGCCTGATGGAAGAACGTGTCAGCGAACTCGAGCGGCGCAAAGCCAGCTAGTCAGGCCTCAGAACGCCTGTAATCCTTCCGCAGGAAATCGAAATCGCAGCCCTCATCCGCCTGGTTAACGTGCTGCAGAAACATCCAGCCGTACCCGCGCTCATAATGCGGCGCAACTTTCGGACGCGCCGCTAACCGCCGGGCGATCTCACTTTCAGGCACATGCAGCGTCAGTAACCGCCCAGGCGTATCCAGTTCGACCTCATCCCCAGTCTCAACCGCGGCCAGCGGACCGCCCGCCGCCGATTCCGGCGCCACATGCAACACCACCGTCCCAAAACTCGTCCCGCTCATCCGCGCATCGCTGATGCGGACCACATCGTTCAATCCCTGGTCGAGCAAGCACCCGAGGCATAGGAATCTGGCCCCACTCCGGAAACCCCGGCGCACCCTTAGGTCCGCAGCTCTTCATCACCAGCACCGTGTCGCGTGTAACCGGCAGGTCTGGCGAATCGATCTGCTCATGCATCTGCTTGTAGTTCTCAAACACATAAGCCCGGCCCCGGTGCTGCAGTAAGTGTGGAGATGCCGCCGTATGCTTAATCACCGCCCCGCGCGGCGCTAGGTTACCCCCTAGAACTACCGTGCCGCCTTCAGGAGACAAAGGGTTCGATACGGGCCGGATTACATCCGTGTTCCAACACTTAGTCCCTTCCACATTCTCCCGGACAGTCTTACCGTTCACCGTAATAGCATCGCCATGCAAGCGGCAAGCATTTCATTCATGACAGCCGGAACGCCGCCGGCCTCGAACATATCCTCCATCAAATACTCGCCCGAGGGCTTCACGTTCACAATGCACGGCGTGCGCCGCGAAATACGGTCGAACTCATCGCAGTCTCAGCTCGATGCCAAGCCGCCCCGCAATCGCAAGCAGATGAACCACCGCATTGGTCGATCCCCCGATCGCCATATTCACCGTAATGGCATTCTCAAGCGCATCGCGCGTCATGATCTTCGACGGCGTAAGGTCTTCCCAAACCATTTCCACCATGCGCTGCCCGCTCAGTTCCGCAATAGTAATCCGCCGCGAATCCGGCGCCGGAATGGCCGCGCAGCCCGGCAGAGTCATGCCCATAGCCTCCGCCACTGAAGCCATGGTGCTCGCCGTTCCCATCACCGTGCAATGCCCGGCGCTGCGCGCGAGACCGCCTTCAATCTCGCACCATTCCCCTTCCGTAATCTTGCCGGTGCGGTAAAGATCGAACAGCTTACGGCCATCCGTTCCCGCGCCCAGTTTCCGATTGCGCCACTGGCCGCTCAGCATAGGTCCGCCGGTAACAACAATGGCGGGGATATCTGCGCTCGCCGCGCCCATAAGCTGCGCGGGCGTGGTCTTATCGCAACCGCACAGCAAGACCACCCCGTCCATCGGATTCGCGCGGATCGATTCCTCCACATCCATCGCCATCAGATTGCGGTACAGCATGGATGTCGGCTTCATGAACATCTCGCCGAGCGAGATGGTCGGAAATTCGAGCGGGAATCCGCCCGCGCGCCACACGCCGCGCTTCACCGCTTCCGCAACCCCCCGCAGATGCGCATTGCAGTTATTCAGCTCGCTCCACGAATTGCAGATCCCGATGACCGGACGGTTCTGAAAAACGTCCGCCGTAAACCCTTCCGAACGCAGCCACGCCCGCCTGGAAAAGTTGTAATACTCTTTGCCGGACCACCATTCCTGACTGCGTAATTCGACGTTTCATGAGGCCTGACTCAACATACACCTTCACAATTGTTTCGCCGTCCCATCACTGCTTTGTAACCGGTCGGGCGTTACAACGGAAAGCATGAGGTGCGACCTCCACGTTCACACGCGGCACTCCGGCATGTGTACGGTGCCTGTTCTCTCGCGCGTTTGCCTCGAGTCTTACAACGAACCCCGCGCGCTTTACGACACCCTCAAACAGCGCGGCATGGACCTTGTCACCGTTACCGATCACGATTCCATCGACGCCGTGGAAGAACTGCGGCACTATCCCGATTTCTTCCTCAGCGAAGAAGTCACCTGCACCATGCCGAGCGGCACCGAAATGCACGCCGGCGTTTATGGAATCGAAGAGCGGGACCACATCGAACTGCAGCGCCGCCGCACCGATATCGAAAGCCTGCTCGCGTATGCGATCGAACGCCGCCTGTTCGTAACCGTCAATCACCTCTACTCCAGCCTGACCGGTCCCCGCACCGAAGACGATTTCGCGATCTTCGCCCGTGACTTCCACGGCGTTGAAACACTCAACGGCCAGATTCTCGAGCGCTCCAACCGTCTGGCCGCAGAATTCGCCGCACGCTTCGGAAAGCCTGCAATCGGCGGCAGCGATGCCCATACGCTCGCATCTGCGCGGCCGCACATGGACCGAAGTCGCCGGCGCCACGAACGCGGCCGATTTCCTGGCCGGTATGCGCCGCGGCCATTCCGTTCCCGCACGGCGAATCGGGCGATTACTGGAAGCTCACGGCCGCCGTCCTTGGCATCGGCGGATCCCTGATCCGGACCAAGCCATGGATGGCGCTGTTCGGTGGTTTATTCGCGCTCGCGCCGCGCCGTAATCCTCGCGAATTACGTCGCGGGAGCTTGCGTTCGCATGGTACTGGGGTCAAAGGAACCGTGCCCCGGAGCCTCCCGCTATACCCGAGGCCGTGGCATGACCCTCGCCCAGGCCTTCACCACCCTCGCCGTGCCGGATCACCGCCTCATGCGGCGCGTCAATCGCTGGCGCGCGCCCCGCTGGGTCCGCTGGTGGATGCTGCTCGCCACCCGCGCCGGCGACGGCTGGCTCTGGGCTCTCATCGGCCTCGCCATTCTCTTCTCCACCGACCCGCTGCGGTTCCGCGCGGTCGAAGCCGCCGCCTGCGCCATCTCCGGCCGGCATCCTGATCTTCCACAAGATCAAACACACGTTTTGCCGAACCCGCCCACGCGATATTGAGCCCCACTGCTGGGCGCGCATTGTCACCCGGGACAAATTTTCCTTCCCCTCCGGACATTCCACTACCGCCTTTGCGGTCGCACTCTCGCTCGGGTCTTTTTATCCCGAGATCCTGCCGCTTCTGCTGCTCCTGGCGGCAAACGTGGCCATATCGCGAGTGATCGTCGGAATGCACTTTCTAAGCGACGTACTGGTGGGCTCCGGCATGGGCGCACTGCTCGGTTACGTCGCTTACCGTTTCGCGGCCTGAAGCGCGCCAGGCACATGTCCTGGGCGTTTCAGGTACCGTGAGCAACGGATTACGCCCCGCCCCGCCCCTTTGCGCTGCAACAGATTGCTATACTTGCCCTCAAAGAAAGGAATTCCGTGGAGTCCGCCAATCGGAAATTGATCCGCCCATCGTTTACTGAAATGAAAGAAAAATCGGACCCGCCCCGTAAACCGGCTTCGGGTGCGCCGCAAAAGCGCGCCGTACCGCCTGACCAGACCAACGCGGAAAACTTTTACTACGTAAAACAAATGCAGTCGAAGACCCCCATGGTCATCACGCTGAAAGATGGCGAGGTGCTCAGAGGCGTCATCGAATGGTACGACCGCGGCTGCCTCAAAGTGAACCGCGACGACGCACCGAACATCCTGCTCTACAAGAGCAACATCAAGTACATGTCGAAGGACGAGGAAGCTTAGTCCTCCTTACCTCGGCCGCGAAGCAAGGCGGTACTCGCGCCTTGCCCCCGCATCCTCGTACCGCCTCTTTTCATCAGCCGTTTCCGCGATAATCGGAGGAACTTCCACCCTCCCGCCCTCCCGCGTGATGGCCACAAATGTCAGAAAAGCGGAAGAAACATGCTGCTCTGCACCGGTCAGCAGGTCTTCCACCCAGACCTTCACCCCAACCTCCATCGACGTTCGGAACGCCCGGTTCACACTCGCACGAAGCCGAACCAGCTGCCCGATCCGCACCGGATGAATGAAGTCCATATGGTCCACCGACGCCGTCACCACAGGATTCCGGCAGTGCTTCATCGCCGCAATCGCGCCCGCCAGATCCACCAGATGCATGATCTTGCCGCCCAGCAGATTGCCCAGCCCGTTAGCGTCGTTCGGCAGCGCCAGTTCCGAATAATCCGCCGCCGACTCCCTCACAAATCGCGCTTCCATCGTCAGTTCTGCCCCGTTCGGCCCGTTCGGCCCGTCCGGCGAAGATAAGCCGTCACGTACGCGCGCGCCTGCCGTTCGATCGGCTGCTCAACCGCCGCCCTGTCTTCCGACACCAGCAGCGTCCCCACCGCAACCGGATGATGATCCGCTTCCTGCGACCAAAGGATTTCCACTGTGCCGCCGGCATGAGACCGGATCAGAAACCGGTCGGCATCCGCACGGATTTCCGCCGCCCGCGCGCACCTCGCCCGTGCATAACCATGATTGCAACACCCGCGAATCGTATCGAGAGGAATCAGCGCGCCCCGTGCGGCGGCACACTCGCCGCCGTAAAGATCGCCCAGCGGCAACGCATCGGGCATCGCGCCCGAAAGGGGCGAATTCGGAAGAAAAAGCGGACATGCCATGGCTCGACGTTATAGTAACAATTGCAATGGCAAGCACTCGTCTGGAAGTACTGAAATCGATGGTGGAACAGAAGCCTGAAGACGCCTTCAGCCGCTACGGTCTGGCAATGGAATGCGTCCGGACGGGAGATCTCGACTCCGCAGTTCAGGAATTCAACACCCTTCTGAAGTACAACCCGAACTATGCCGCCGGCTACTTCCACGGCGGACAGACGCTCGAAAAACTGGGCCGCATCGAAGACGCCCGCGAATTTTACAAAAAAGGAATCCAGGTCACCGGAGCCACCGGCGACTTGCACACCCAAAGCGAGCTTACTGCTGCGCTGGAGATGTTGGCCTGAAGCGGTAGTGCAGAATCATTTCGCTCGGAACAGCCTGTTCGCCTAACCGAGCCGGCTGCCACGCCGTCCAGAAAGCGTTGTCGGCCGCCAGCGAACTGAAGCTAGTGTGCCCGCCGCTCAGCACTTCCGTATTGCGCACCACGCCGTTCCTGTCGATCGACACCTTCACATCCACCGGAAGCTCATGCCAGAGACTCGCCGCCATCTCCTGCGGAACCCGGGGCCTTAACGCGCTGTTTGGCCGCGCCGGCTGAAAGTTCGACGCCAGTTCCCCATGTGAGTTGGTCCACTTCCCCAGCACAGGTACGTGTCCCACCAAAGGAACGCGTCCAACAAGTTTCTTCAGTTCCGCGCTCTTCGTTTCCGAAGATTCCTGCGGCTCCATGCTGACAGCAACCAAAACCGTCGGACGCCTCCGCACCGGGGTCGGAGCCGTTGAGCCTGCCGGAGCGTCTGCGTGCGAAGCCTCCTGCACCGGAGCCGTTGCCGGAACCGAAGCGGGCGGCTGAACTGTACCGGGCAATGATCCACTGGGTTGTAACGACGCAGCCGGTTGCTGCACAGGAGCCGGGACAGGGGCCGTTGCCACCGGCGCGTCAGCAACCGGCGCCGCCGAGACCGGAGCAGCCGGGGGAGTATACGGAGCCGGAGCAGGTATCGCCCCCGACCGCTCATCCGGAACATAAATCGGACGCACAGGTTGATCCGCCGAGCCATCGCCCGCCGCGTCCTGGGAAGTACCGCCTGTCACCGGAGCCTGCCGCCACGGAGTCTCACCCGCATTCGCAGGCGCGGGTGCCGGCTGCACCACAGCAGACGGTGTCTCAACCGGCTTACCACTGTTTCGCGTGGAAGCCGACACGATTCCGAAGCCGGCCACCGCAGCCAGACCGGCTGCCGTCAAAGCCTGCCATGGCGGAATATTCAGCGCAGTTCTCGCAGGTGCCGGCGCGGCCACCGGCTCGGTCCGCACCGAACCCGCCTCGCGCAGCGCCTGACCATCGAACGGAAACACAAGCTTGCTCTGCTTGCGGTCAATGTCGTTCCCGCTCCAGAAGAAGAAACCGGCGGACGGAATCCCCGGCACAACCGTATTAACCAGCAAGGCCACTGACGAAGGTCCCGGGAACGCGTCTTTCATCAGCAGAAAATCGTCCTGATCCAGGAACAGCCCAGGCCGCATATGCGTCCGGAAATACCCGACCGGCACCTCACCACGCTTGCGCCGCAAACCCTCTACCTGCCGTGCAACGCGCTGCCGTTCCTGCAGCCCCAGATCGTACGCGATACCCCGCCGATGCTCGCTCTGAACGAATTCGAAACCTGTGACTTCCGCGGCATTGGGTCCAGTGGACCGGCCCAGCAATATGCCGCCGTGTTCCACATCGTGATTGCGCCGGGAATCGAGCAGAGCCGCATTCAGTTTGTCCACCGTGTCCACGGCTAAACGCACCGTGAACCCGTGAGCCTGCCAGCGATAGAAATCTCGTCCGGTCACAACCGCATTTACGCAGGTTTCTGGCCAAAACGTGTAGTGCTACCCGGTCGCGCTCTCCTGTTCCAACCGCTTCAGCATTGCAATCTGCCCCGCATGGTAAAGGCTGTGTTGAACAATCCCGTGGAACAGGTGATAGAAGTCGTACCCCCTCCCCGGCACCGTCGCCATCAACCGCTCGTCTTCGAACGCCTCAATCGAAACTGCCAGCCGCTCCGCAGCTTCGAACAACCGCATACGATCCGCCTCCCACGCATCCGTCGGCTCGAACCAGTCCTCGCCCGTGCCGAACAGCTTCGGCATCGGAATCCCCTGGGTCGCCTCATGCGCGATATGTACATACACCTCGATATGCAGCACAAGTTCCCAAATACTATGCGCCGAAGCGAGCGGTTTCACCGAAGCCTGCTCCGTCGTCACATCCTGCAGCAGTTCGCTGATCGGAGCCCCGTGCCACGCATTCCCTGTGAACGCGCGCCGTAGCTGATCCGCAATCCTCAGGCACTCGGCGTTCATTGCACAATCTCCCACTTCTCGTCCACCCGCCATTCATGCGGACGATCGGGAGCGAATGACCCCGGCACCACCAGCCCATACGGTCGAACACTGCCGTCGATCTTCGAAACACATAGCCAAACCACCAGCGCTCGCCAGCGCCATCGCGGGCAAAGCCGGCATGATCCACAACAACGATACACAGAGCAACGGCTTCATATGCGACGCTTATCATATCTGCACCCGCCACGGCCTCTCGCGGTTTACACGGTGTAATACGGTGTAACCCGTTGATACCGAAGGCCGCCCCATAGACCATAGGATTTCGCCCCCCGCCTTCATGAACCGCCTTCTTCTCGTACTTTTCGCCCTGAAACTGGCGGCCGGGGCACCCGGTTTCGATTCCTCCGTAAAGCCGCTTCTCACCCGCACCTGTACCATGTGCCACAACGAGAAGCTCGCCTCCGGCGGCTTCAACGCCGCGGGCTTCCTCGAGCCCGAATCGCTCACCTCAAAGCGTGAGGGCTGGGAGCGCATCTTATCCAAAGTCCGAACAGGCGAAATGCCCCCGAAAGGCGTGCCCAAACCCCCTGCCGAACAACTCGACGGCATGGTCGCCTACGTCGAAAGCGAATTCGACCGCGCCGACAAGCTGACCAAACCCGACCCCGGCCGCATCGTCGCCCACAGGCTCAACCGCAACGAATACTCGAACACCATCCGCGACCTCCTCGGCATCTCCTTCCACGCGCGAAGAAGAATTCCCCATGGACGATTCGAGCTACGGCTTCGACAACATCGGCGCGGTTTTAACCGTCTCCCCCACGCTGATGCAGAAATACATGCAGGCGGCCGAGCAGATTGCCTCGCGCGCCGTCGGCGGCGACCCGCTCCCCAAACCAGGCCTCTTCAACATGAAGAGCCGCATCCGCCGCCCCGAAACCGGAACTATCGAATTCAAGAACCGCACCGATTTCGACGCCGATTACACCATCCGCGCCCTTCTCGTCGGCCATCGCGGCGACAAAGACAAGCCCGTAACCCTGGTCATTTCCGTCGATGGCAAGCCGGTCAGGACTGAAGAAGTCAGCACGCAGATCACCGCCGTCAACAAGCAGGGTGGAGCCACAAACCGCGTCAACGTCGAACAGCGCGTCTTCCTGACCCAGGGCGACCACCTGATCCGCGCCGCCTTCGTAAACGATGAAGGCCTGAAGGACATTCCAGTCGGTGCCCGGCTCAACAACAGCCGCAACATGTATCCCGACACGGTCGAAATCGCGGGCCCGTTTCCAGCAGCCGCCCCCCGCGCCGGACAAAATAAATTTCTCGCCTGCGATGCCTCCTGCACCCTCACCTCGCTCGCCCACAGAGCCTACCGCAGGCCCGTCCGGCATGAAGAAGTCGCCGCGCTCATGAAGGTCTACAGCCGCGCCAAATCCGCCGGCTACACGCACCCGCAGAGCCTCCAGTTCGCAATCGAGGCGATGCTCGTCTCGCCCCAGTTCCTCTTCAGAATCGAACGCGATCCGAAGGAAGGAACATATGGCCGCGTTTCCGACGTGGAACTCGCCTCCAGACTCAGCTACTTCCTCTGGAGTTCAATGCCCGACGACGAATTACTGCGCGTCGCCGAAGCCAACAAACTCCACCAGCCCGCCATCCTCGACGCCCAGCTCGCGCGCATGATCGCCGACCCGAAGTCCTCTGCCTTCGCCACCAATTTCAGCGGCCAGTGGCTTGAGATCCGCAGCCTCGACGCCTCACAGCCCGATGCCGCTAAGTTCCCCGAATGGGACCCCGAACTGAAAGAAGCCATGCGCACCGAAACCAGCATGTTCTTCTCTGAGATCCTTCGCAAAAACCTGCCCATCTCAGACTTTCTCGATGGCAAGTACACCTTCCTGAACGAAGCCCTCGCCAAATACTACGGCATCGAAGGCGTCACCGGCCCGGACTTCCGCCGCGTCGATGTGAACGGTGACCAGCGCAGCGGCGTCCTGACCCAGGCCAGCGTCCTGCGCGTCACCAGTTACCCCAACCGCACTTCCGTCGTGCTCCGCGGCAAGTACCTGCTCGAGAACATCCTCGGTGCCCCGCCGCCGCCCCCTCCGCCCGACGTCCCGAAGCTCGACGAAGGCACCGTAGGCGTCGCCAAATCGCTCCGTCAGCAAATGGAACAGCACCGCTCCGACCCCGTCTGCGCCTCCTGCCATTCGAAAATGGACGTGCTCGGGTTCGGCCTCGAAAATTATGACGCCATCGGCCGCTGGCGCACCACCGACGGCAAGTTCCCCGTCGATTCGAGCGGAGCCTTCCCCAACGGCAAGTCGTTCAAAGGCCCCGCCGAAATGAAGGCGCTGCTGCATGAGAATATGCCGGAATTCGCGCGCTGCCTCACCGAGAAGCTGCTGACATACTCATTAGGCCGCGGCATCGAGTCTTACGATCGCCAAACGGTGCGCGATCTGGTGCGCCAGTCAGCCGCCAGCGATTACAGATTTCAGACGTTAGTAACCGCCGTTGTTCACAGCGCGCCCTTCCAGCAGCGGCGCGGCGAAACGAAGCAGGAGATTGCAGCCAAATGATGCTCACCAGGAAGAAACTTTCGAGACGAACCATGTTGCGCGGTGTCGGCGCGGCCCTCAGCCTGCCGTTCCTCGACGCCATGACGCCTGCCTTCGCGGCCAGCAGCGTGCCTGGCGGCAGCCCGGTGCGCGCCGCATGGTTCTACGTCCCGAACGGCATCGATATGCGCCACTGGACGCCCGGGGACGAAGGTCCCCTCGGTGAATTGCCCAGCATCCTTGCCCCGCTCGATCCCGTCCGCAAAGACCTGCTCGTGCTCTCGAACCTGACCGCCAACTGGGGTCGGCCTCTGCTCGTCGGAGCGGGCGACCATGGCCGCGCCCTCGCCGCCTACATGACCGGCATGCAGGTCTATCGCACCGCCGGTGCCGATCTCCGGGTCGGCGTTTCCGCGGACCAGGTAATCGCGAACGTCATAGGCAAACAGACCAGGCTGCCGTCGCTCGAAATCGGTCTCGAAGAAACCCGCCAGGCCGGCAATTGCGACAACGGCTACTCCTGCGCTTACGCCTACAACATGGCTTGGCGCACCGAATCGCAGCCGCTGCCTCCCATCTCAGACCCTCGCCAGTTGTTCGAGCGGCTCTTCGGTACGGACATTGCCGAACCCCCGGCCTTTCACGCCCGCCGTCTCGCCATGCGCGAGAGCATTCTCGATCAGGTCATGGGCGACACGAAGAAGGTCGAATCGACCGTCGGCCCCAGCGATCGCCGAAAAATCGACGAGTACCTCACGTCCGTCCGCGAAATCGAACAACAGGTTCAGCGCGCTGAAAAAGATGGCCTCGTCATTGATCCCGGCATGGAAAAGCCCTACGGCGTCCCTCCGGAATTTCCCGATTACTTCCGCCTCATGACCGACATCCTGATCGCCGCCTTCAGGACCGATTCCACCCGCATTGCAACCCTCATGATCGGCCGCGAGGGCTCCACCCGCGCCTACCCCGAAATCGGAATCTCAGACGGCCACCACCCGCTCACCCACCACATGGGCAACATGCAGATGCTCGACAAAGTCGCGCAGATCAATGCCCTCCACCTGAAGCTCTTCGCCGAATTCCTGACCAGGCTCAAAGGCATTAAGGAAGGCGATTCGAACCTGCTCGATAATTCCATGATCGTTTACGGCGGCGGCATCAGCGATGGCAACGTTCACACCCACGACCAGTTGCCCACCATCCTTGCGGGACGCGGCGGCAGCTTCCTGACTCCCGGCCGCCACATCGTCTACCAGCGCGAAACGCCGGTCTGCAACCTCTTCGCGAGCATGGCGGAAAACATGGGCGTGCGGCCCGAACATCTGGGCGACTCCACAGGCCGGCTTGCCGGGCTCTCTCTAAGCTAAACCGCTGATGCAGTTTCAGGGAAAGCAGCCGCTCGGCATCGTCTACAACACCTCTATGAGCCGTCCGGACGCGGCTCTCGCGCTCGCCATGCTCTACGGCTTCTCAGCGAAGCGCGAGGCTCGCGTCGGCTCCGTCTGCGTCACCGGATCCGGTCTGAACGCCGCCATCTTCTGCGACGTCGTAGGCCGCTTCTACACGCCGGGCCCGCTCCGCAACGCCAACCAGTCGCTGCCCCCGGGGCTCGCCGCCGATGACCCGCTGCCGCCCGACCCGCCGATGGTGAAGCCAGCCGTCGATCACGCCGAATACGTCCGCAGCCTGCGAAAAATTTCCGATACCTCTCTCGCCGAAGCGGTCCTCCGCAATGGCGTCATTTTCAATGCCGAAGCCGCGATCGTCCTCAGCGCGCCCGCGGCATGCCTCGCCAAAACGCTCGATCTCCAGGGCGCAAAAGACATTTTCAAAGAACGCGTCAAAATGCTCGTGATCGTCGATTCAGGCGCCCCGCAGGACGTTCGCCCAATGCGCAGAATCCTCGCCGAATGGCCTTCCCCCGTGGTCTTCTGCAGCCGCGAAGTCGGCGAGGCATTACCCGTTCCCGCCGCAAGCATCGAGAAAGATTTCGCCTGGGCCCCATCGAATCCAGTTGTAGATGCGTACCGCGCCTATCGCCCCATGCCCTACGACGCGCCTTCCTGGGACATGGCTGCGATGCTATACGCCGTGCATCCCGACAAAGGCTTTTTCGAAACGAAGACCGGAACGCTTCAGGTGAAAGACGACGGCTCCATGGGCTTCACTGCGGCGGACAAAGGCCCGCACCGCTCACTCGCGTTAGACCCCGCAGCCAGGGACAAAACGCTCGCCATGCTGCTCGAAATCGCGGCCACCAAACCGCCCACACCGCAGCCGCGCAACCGGCAATAGGCTCCGTCTACCAAACGTGCGACGCGACCACTTCAGGCTGCGCGGGCGTGTTGCCCAGAACTTTCATCCGCAGCACGATCTGCACATTCTTATCTTCCCAACCCGACGGCAGTTTATTCAGAATCGCGCTCAATTCCACAGGGTCCGCCAGCAGACGCCCCGCCGCTTCCGTTCCAAACTGCTTGATCCCGGCCGAGACAATCAACAGGCCGCCCGTCGGCGAATTGCGAATCCTGCAGATCAGGCTGTAATCCTCGGGCGTCGAACCGTCGTCCTTCGCGGGTGTCGCCCATTGTCTCTTGCCGCCCGATTGCGTATCCACAATCACCGGCACATGCTCCGGTGTCCAGCCAAACTGGAACCTCCAGTTCTGCCCCAGTTCCATCGTCCAGTGGTTCGAAATCGACCCGATCAGATAAGTCTGCGCATTCCGCAAATCCGCAAACGGAATGCTCGTCGCGAGCAAAACCCTCACGTTCAGAGACCGTCTCGCCATCATCTGACTCACTTCATTGGCCGCGATCATATCGCCAAAACCGATGAACTGATTCAGCACCGGCACCATGTCGGAACCGTTCAGCAGCTCCGGCGGCAGTTCGAGTTTGCGCAAGGTGGGAATCGGCGTCGGGGGCAACCGCTGCTCGTTCAGCAGCGAGGCGCGCCGGGATGGCTGATACACGATCGGATGCCCGACCCCGATCATCAGAGGTTTCGAAGACTGAAACACCGGAGCCCAGAACCGGTTGAACGCCGCAGTCCGCCCGTCTACCGCACCGATCCTGAATGACGCGAACACAGCCACCAGAGCCACTGCCGCGATAACCGCCGCAATCACGTATCGGGAACGTTTCGCCGGCGGCTCGACGGTCACCGGTTCAATCTCCGCCGGTGTCTCGACAACTGCGGTAGCCGCGGCCCTCGCGACTGCCGCATACCGGATCTCCGGCGCATACGATCCCGGAGGCAGTTCGATCAGAACCGGTGACGCAGACCCTTCCGCCGTAACGTAATACTGCGCGAGCCGTTTGCGCACTTCCCGCGCGCCCACCCGGACAATCGTGTCCTCGCCCTGGCCCGCCACATCCGGCGACCGCCCGAAAACCTCAATCGCGATCGTCCGTTCTTTCAGTGCCCCCGCATCGCCGGCCAGTGATTTCTCGCACACGTATTCGAGAAACTGATAGCACCGTTTACTTGCGTGGAATGACGGGCTCGCCAGAATCTGCCGAAGCTGGGCGAGAATCTCCTCCGGCTTCGGAGAATTCGGATCTCTTGCCAGCCCCTCTTCACTGGCGTACGTGGCCACCCGAGACATTGTGACACCATTCTGATACCAGACGTGACGGAACGCAACTACGGCACGGGAACCAGCAGTGTCTTGCCAATCACCGTCGTGAAGCCGTCGATCGTATCCAACAGGCCCGAAACCAGCACCGGCGGGAGATTCCACACATGTTCGGCATTCTTCCACGCATTCTCACGAGCCGCGCCCACGTGCCAAGCCGCACATCGAGCGTTGTCTTTGCCTCGTCGATCAGCCCGTCCGCAGCCGCACTTCGATCGTTGAGCGGAGCAGCCTCAGCCCCAGCATGGGGTGTCGCCGCCTCACCGGCTGACCAGCGGTTCAGTAAGAAATGGGACAACCACTGGGCAACGGTGCTGCTGTGGTACACATACTACAACTTCTGCCGGGTCCACAAGAGCCTTCGCCTGACGCCTGCGTGTGAAGCCTGATCCCGGCTTCTTTTGGCTCCATGATTTCCATTGCGTTCTCTGTCTTTTCAACAGGTTGGGGAGTCTGCTCTTCGCTCAATCAGCAAGCTCAACAGCCTCAGCAGATGGGGTTTTGATACGGTTCTGATACGGCCTGTCGGGTTCCCGGAGACCGGCTTCGATGTCCCGGCGCTGATATGGTATAAAGGAATTTAACCCGTCGGCAGCGTGCTGTCGACTCAAGGGCCGCCAGGGAGCAATCCCGCGCGGCCTTTGCTTTTTCTGGCCGATTTTCCCCATGCGAACGATCATTTACGTTGACGGGTTCAACCTCTATTTCAGGCTGCTTGTGAATCGGCCGGCAGCGAAATGGTTGAACATCAAGGCGCTTTCCGAAAGGCTCCTCGATCCGGCCAACGTCGTGACTGGCGTCAAGTACTACACAGCTCGTGTGTCCGGTCGCATCGATCCCACCGCACCCGGTCGCCAACAGATCTATCTCGATGCCCTGCGAACCGTGCCAGAGATTTCAATCCATATGGGGAGTTTCCTTCTGTCGGAGAAATTTGCCGGGCTGGTCAAGCCCCCGGAATTTCGCCCTCGTACTGCGCTTGCGCAGCCATGGCCCGACGTTGTGAAGGTGATCAAAGTTGAAGAAAAGGGCAGTGACGTCAATCTCGCCTCCCATCTCCTGCTGGACGCCTTTCAAGGCAATTTTGACGTTGCCGCCGTTCTTTCGAACGACAGTGATCTTGTGGAACCGATCCGGATCGTCACGAAGGTTTTGGGCAAGCCCGTCGGACTGCTTTCGCCGGTCTCAAACCCCACGTTGGAATTGAAGAACGTGGCCAGTTTCATACGGCGTATCAGCGTGAGCGACCTGGCCGGTTCCCAGTTCCCTGACCCCATTGTGTTGGCAGATGGATCGACGCTGAATAAGCCGACAACGTGGATGTAGCTGGAACGCCGTCGCCTGCCAGTGCCACATGGCCGCGAGTGAGTTCAAGATGAGCGTGGTCGAATTTGAACGGCTCCGTATACGGACGTTACTCCCTTGCCGCTCCTGGTACCACAAACCCTAATTCAATCGCGCGATTGTGATCTTGTTCGGCAGCCCCAAAGTCGCCCTTTTTTCGGAGGGCCTGACTCCGGTTTTCGAAGATAGTGGCCTCGGCGCTGGGCCTGGCAGGCTTGAGACGGATTGCTTCGGAGTAATCCTGTATCGCGCCTTCAAGATCGCCTTTTGCATAACGGGCTTTACCCCGGTTATCGAAGTAAAGGGCTTCGGGCTTAATGCGAATCGCCTCGTTGCAGTCCTGTATCGCGCCATCTAGATCGCCTATCTTACGTCGAACCGCGCTCCGCCCGACGAAAGCAACCGCATCGTCGGGTTGGAGACGGATAGCATCCGAGAAATCCTCCATCGCGCCATCCAGATCACCTTTGTCGCGACGCGCGGCTCCTCGGTTGTTGAATAGGCTGGCTAGGAGATTCACGTAGTCAGGGTTAAGACGGATGCCCTCAGAATAATCCTGAATCGCGCCATCCAGATCGCCTTTTTGGTAGCGCTCATTTCCTCGTTCGCCATATTGCCTAGCTTTTATTTTCCTCTGATCGCTGGCCAAGGCGTCGGAGAGCGGGGTGGGCCGTTATTCGCGAGACGCGGGAGACGTTGGCGCATAACGGGCAACGCTCAAGAACCGAACAATGAATTCAGGATCATCCAGCTTCCCGCGCAAGGTTAAGCTGGCTTCTTTAATGCAGCTTTCTCGGTCGGGAATAAACCCACCCGAAAATGTCACTTGCTGCCCTCTCTTGAGTAAGGAAGCGGTCTGAAATAATTCGGTCCGTGGCTGAATGAGCGTGTTATCGCTAATGTCGGAAAGGTCGTTGTTCCAAGTCATCACGGTTAAGTCTTTCGAAAGTGAAATGACCATGACGCCTTTGCCATCGCTGTTTGAATCTATCTTCGTGACGGTGCCGACCCAGTCCTCGGCCCTGAAACTGGTTGAAGCAAGAACTTTGCAAATGCCTTCATCTCGGGTAGCCTTTATTCCACCTCTCTGCATGTCATTCTCTGCCTGAGGCGAACCTCGCTGGGCTGTCGAGACAACGTTTATGAATTCCGCCTCCGAAACCGGAAGCACAGGACGTGCGATTGCTCCACCAGAACTCGGCGCTTCAGATCGCGACGGTGTCGGAGAGCTTTCCCCACATGCCACGGCGAAACAGGCCGCGATACTAATCAGCAGAATTCGAAGGAATGAGCACTGCTGTTTCAGCGGCGATTGGGACGAACAGTTCATAGAAATTTGGCGGATGCGGTTCCTTAATCGTACCTCCATCAGCACCGGCCTGTGGCCGTCACTTCCACAAATCCCTGAGCTTTAATTCCGCAAACTGCTGAGGCAGTTCTCGAAGGTGATGCTCTGGAATTTCGAGTTTGGCTATGCCCGGGCGGGCCGCTCGCTGCATAAACTCGCAGGCGGCTTCAGGGTTGTTCTTCAGCGCCGTTTCATTCTTCAATGCCTGTACGAACATGGTGTTGCCGATCACCTCCTCGGTGATCTGTTTGCACAGTTCCTCCAAGTAAGCTGGCAGGTTCACATTGTCGAACAGAAACGGGGCCTCGAAGCGGGCAATGTTCGCTTTGCGGAGGAGAACTTTAATCTCGTCGTCGCCTTTTTCGGGAAGGGCGATCAGGAGTTCCCGAAACGCGGCATAAACAGTCATTCTTCTGTCGTATAGGTCGTGCCTTAGCTTTTGCTTCGCCAGGCGCACTTGCCATCTGTTAAACGACAAAGTCACTAGGAAGACAGCAATAGAGACGACTACAGGGGCCAGATCTTTCAGGCATTCGTGGACAGTTGCGACCATATCAGACGTTGGCCATGGAGTGGCAAACAGCGCTGCTGACGCAAGAAGAAGCGCTTTGAGAAATGGGGCCAGAATTAGGTGCATAGACGCTCACGGTTTCATTATTTCTCAGGGCGCGTGATCGCGGCGATCCGACTTGGCGGCAACTCATCCGGGTGAACGCTCCCAGTGCCATGCCGAATCGCTTTTGCAATCGCACGAGAGCGCTGGATATTGCGGTGCTGTGCCCCGTCAGCGATCGCGGAAACGATCAAGTTCGAGTTTCCAGCCGCAGCGCTCACGCGGAAAACCTGGCCGTCGCCGCACACGAGTTTTCCCGCCACGTGCGGGCGGTTCGGCCATGGCAGGAAGGCACGGAAACTTTAACTCTGCTCGCCACGATTCAATAGCTCGGCCATTGCAGCCTTCGAGTCGCCGGCCATGGCGGCGCCCACGCTCTTCAGAAACCGGTCATATCGAAACTTTCCTTGCGCAACAGCCTGATCGCGAGAGTCACTCGGCGGTTCAGGAACGCAGGTCAGAAGAGTCTTTACCAGCGAATCCACAAATGTAAAGAGGGCCTGCTGCGCCAGTTTCACGCTCCTGATCTCGCGGCCCAGGCGGTCAAGACTCGCGGCAATTCGTTCTTCCGACGCTTCTACCTCGCTTTCGCGTCCGGCGAGTTCTCGTTGAATCGCGGCGCGAATGAACGCGCTCGGATTTGAGAAACCGCCTTCCTTAGTGGCACGCTCAACGCGTGCGATTAGCGGCTGGTCCAGACGGATTCCGCGGCCCATATTCTGATAGACATCGATCAGCTTCCCTTCATCATCGGAGATCCCGAGAACCCGGTAAACCGGAAGTGGGGGTATCGTCATCCTCCATGTCCGCAACGCGACCCGCATTATGGATTTTAGTTCATCGGCATGCTTAAGCGCGAGAGCTCTGATTTCGATCTCCATTTTGGCGGGAAGATTTATGTTTGGAATCATTCCGTCTGCCTGATTTTCATCGACAAGAGCCATGGCACAGTTCCTGGTCGCGAATTCTGCTCGCGGATTTCCGCTGCCATCAGCGATTAAGGCATACTGAAGCCGAATGCGTCTGACCCGCCGCAAAGCCCTCGCCGGCCTCCTCTCCCCCTTATTCACCGGCACCATCGCCGCCCAGGGCATCGCCAGCCGCAACGTCAAAGCCCAGCCACGCGGCAAACCCTCCGGCCTCCCCTTCCGCGCCAAATTCTCCGACATCGCAGCCCAGGCCGGCCTGACCGCCCCCGTCATCTACGGCGGCATCGACCGCAAAACCTACATCCTCGAAACCATCGGCTGCGGCTGCGCTTTTCTCGATTACGATAACGACGGCTGGCTCGACATCCTCCTCCTTTCCGGCACCCGCCTCGAAGGCAATCCCGCCGAAGCCACCAACCGCCTCTACAAAAACAACCGCGACGGCACCTTCACCGACGTCACCGCCAAAGCCGGCCTCCACCACACCGGCTGGGCCTGCGGCGTCACCGTCGGCGACTTCGACAACGACGGCAACGAAGACCTTTTCATCACCGGCTGGGGCGGCAATTTCCTCTACCGCAACAACGGCGACGGCACCTTCTCAGACATCACCTCGCGCGCCGGATTGTCCCTCCCCGGCACCCACTGGTGTACCGGTTCCACCTGGCTCGATTACGATCGCGACGGCAAACTCGACCTCTTCATCACCAGCTACCTGCAATTCGACTTACACAAGGTTCCAAAACCCGGCGCCACGCCCTTCTGCAAATGGCACGACGTCCCCGTCAACTGCGGGCCCCGCGGCCTCCCCGCCGGGCGTAACTGGCTTTTCCACAACAACGGCGACGGCACCTTCACCGACGTCTCCGAAAAATCCGGCATCGCGAAGGCGCGCCCCGGCTACGGCCTCACCGCCGTCTCGGCCGACCTCGATGACGATGGCTGGCCCGACATCTACGTCGCCAACGATTCCACCCCCAGCCTGCTCTTCCTCAACAACCACGACGGCACCTTCCGCGAAGAAGGCGTCGAGCGCGGCGTAGCCCTCAATGAGGACGGCGCCGAACAGGCCGGCATGGGCGTCGGAATCGGCGATTACTCCCTTTCCGGCTCACTCGACATCTTCAAAACCCATTTCTCTGACGACACCAGCGTTCTTTACCTCAACCGCGGCAAGGGCAATTTCTCCGATGAAACCAACAGTTCCGGCCTCGGCGTCGAAACCAGATTCACCGGCTGGGGCGCGGGCATTGCCGACTTCGATAACGACGGCCTTCCCGACTTATTTCTGGTGACAGGCAACGTTTATCCCGAAGTCGAAGCCTCAGCCCCCGCTTATCCCTTCCGCACCCCGCGCATCGTCTACCGAAATCTCGGCAACGGCAAGTTCGAACAACTCATCGCGGGCGCCGGGCCCGGAATCGAAGCCGCCCATTCGAGCCGAGGCTGCGCGTTCGGCGACTTCGATAACGATGGCGACATCGACATTCTCGTCATCAATCTCAACGAACCGCCGTCGCTCCTCAGGAATGACGTCACAGGCGCGGGCCGCTGGATCAAGATCCACCTGACCGGCAGCAAGTCCAACCGCTCCGCCATCGGATCCCGGGTCACCGTGTCCTATGGCGGAAAGCGCCAGACCCAGGAAGTACTCGCCCAGGCAAGCTTTCTCTCTTCGAACGACCGCCGTCTCCACTTTCGGACTTGGCCCCGCCGAGAAGGCAGACGTCCGCATCCGTTGGGCCAGCGGAGCCGAAACCACCCATTCCGCCCTCCCCGCCAACAAGCTCTACAGAATTCACGAGCGCGACGGCATCGTTAGCCATGTGCTGTAATGTGCTTATTCCATTGCTTCTTTAACCGTGTAACACCGTGTAGTCGTTGCATCGGGTCAAATTGCGGTTTATAAATAGCTAACAGGTTACACAGAGGGGTGGATTTCCCTGCGGAAATTCACAAATTACTCCAAGGAGAGTTATGAGTCGTAATTCCATCGCGCTGCTCGCAGCCGCGTTGACGCTAGGCGTGTGTACTGCATACGCACAAACAGGCAACATTCAGGGCACTGTTACAGATCCAGGTGGTGGCGCCGTTTCAAACGCGGCCGTCCGAGCCTTCGATCAGGACAAACAAGTTATCGCCCGAGAGACAACCACAACAAGAGAAGGCACTTTCAACCTTAACCCCTTGCTGCCGGGCCACTACACCGTCCGCATTCAGGCGCCCGGTTTTAAGGTTTACGAAAACACCAATCTCACGCTCGATCAGACTCAGATCATGAATCTGGGAACCATTGTCCTCGAAGTCGGGCAGGTTACGGATTCCATCTCGATCCAGGCCGAAAGCCCGGTCATCGAAACTTCAACTTCGCAGAAATCCTTCGTAATTACCTCCCGCGAAGTCACCGAAATCCCGCTCAACGGGCGCGATTTCCAGTCTTTGATGCGTACGCTCCCCGGAGTTGTATCGAACGATACGAGCGATTTCCGCCTCGCATTCAACAATACAAATTCCTTTAACGTCAACGGCCAGCGTGGCAGCAGCAATAACGTCTTCCTCGACGGCGCAATCAACACCGATCTCGGCGCCAACGACGGCCAGTACACCCAGATCAGCCTCGACGCAGTCGGCGAGTTCAAGCTTCAGACCAGCGCCTTCAACGCCGAATACGGCCGCAACCCCGGTGTCATGATCTCGATCAACACCAAGAGCGGCGGCAGCGCCTTCCACGGCACCGCGTTACGAATTCCTGCGCAACGATGCCATGGATGCCCGCCAGCCGTTCAACACCACCGGTAGCGTCGCGAAACTTCGGTTCGACCAATTCGGCGGCAACCTGAGCGGGCCGCTCCTGATCCCGCACTATTCCACCGGTGACCACAAGAAGCTGTTCTTCTTCTTCAATTACGAAGGCACGCGCGCCACGCGTCCGAACGGCAGCAGCACTTTCATCGATATCCCCAGCCAGCAGATTCTGAATGGCGATCTCAGCCCGCTCTTCCGTCCGGGCGACATTCTCAACGCAGGCGTCGATACCGGTTTCCGCAACGGCACCGTGTTCCAGCCCGGAACCATCGTCCGCGATTCCTCCGGCCGCGCCATCGGCGGTACGCCCTATCCCGGCAACATCATTCCGCAGTCGCAGTGGAACCAGAACGCAGCTGGCATTTATCAAGTTGCTTAGCTTCCCGAACCGCGCGCTTGCGACTCCCACTCCCGGCAGCCCGGAACTGGTGCGCTATCCGTTCCAGGACACCTATGTGTTCAACAAGAACGCAAAGGTAGCCCGCATCGACTACAACATCAGCCCCAACATCAACTTCTTCTTCCGCTGGGCAGACGATGCGCAGCAGGAACAGCAGGGCGTCGGAATCTTCGGCAGCACGCCGTATCCCGTCTACCCGCAGTTCCGCGAGAAGCCCGGCTCCAGTTGGTCATGGAACCTCGTGAACGTAATCTCCCCCAGGACCACCAACGAATTCATCTTCGCCTACAATCACCTGACGCAGGTCGTTGACGTCGTCCCCGGCACTCCCACCAGCCAGTACGATCGCAAAGCGCTCGGCTTCAAGTTCCAGGAGCTCTATCCCGATCAGAACGTTCGCGACCGCTTCCCCTCTTTCAACTGCGGCATCGGAAGCTGCAACTTCGGGCCCTTCCAGGCCAACTGGCGCAGCGAAGGCAAAACGTACGCCTTGACCGACAACCTGACCCATGTCGTCGGACGCCCACATCTTCAAGGCCGGCGTTTACTTCAACTGGAACGACAACGAGCAGCAGCCCGGATGGAGCGATGCCCTGAACATCAACTTCGGCGCCAGCGCCAACAATCCCGAACGACACCGGCAACACCTTCGCCAACATGCTGCTTGGGAACTACACCAACGTTTCGCAGACACGCGGCATCTACTACGGCTCGTTCCGCGTTTTCACCACCGAAGCCTACGTGCAGGACAGCTGGAAGGTCAACCGCAAGCTGACCCTCGAATACGGCGTCCGCTGGGCTTATGAAGGTCCCACCTATACCCGCGGTGAGTACCTCCAGAGCTACTTCGAACCGAACCTCTATGACCCGTCCAAGGCGGTGAAAATCTTTACTGGCCCCGGCGTCACCAACGGCAGCATCATCCAGGGCTCCGGCAATCCCTACAACGGCCTCGTTCAGGAAGGCACCGGCGGACTCCCCCTCGGCGGCGTGCAGCATCGGTACAACAACTGGGCGCCCCGTCTCGGCGTGTCTTACGATCCTTTCGGCGACGGCAAAACTGCCATCCGCGCAGGTGGCGGAATCTTCTACGAACGTCAGCAGCAGAACGTGTTCAACTTCGGCGGACTCGGTAACCCGCCGCTCGTAACCACGCCTCAGCTCTACGGCGGAAATCTGGATCAGGTCTCTCCGGCGCTCATCGCGAGCGGGACCATCTTCCCCGTCAGCGTTACCGCCGTTGACCGCAAGGGTCAGATCCCCACCACCTACTCCTGGTCGCTCGATATCCAGCGCGAACTCGGCGCCAACACTTCGATCGACATCGGTTACGTCGGCAACGAAGGCCGCCACCTGCAGTACAATCGCGACCTCGGTCAGTTGCCCCTCAACACCACCACTGCCCCGGGCAGCACCGTGCTGAGCAGCGTCAACTTTGTAAACAATGCCGCGCGCCCCTATCCTGGGTATCAAAGCATCAACTTCACTGAGTTCGGCGCCACCAGCAATTACAACGCGCTCCAGACTCGCCTCAGCCGCCGCTTCGCACGTCACCTCACCGCCAACGCCAGCTACACCTGGTCGAAGGCTATGGATGAAGTCGATTCCGACGGCAGCGCAATCGGTTACGCCTATGATCGCCGCCGCGATTACGCCCGCGCCGGTTTCAACCGCAAGCACGTCTTCAACGTCGATTACGTTTACGATCTGCCCGGTCTCGCGAAGACCTCGAACGGTCTGCTCAAAACGGTTGTCAACGGATGGGAACTCGCCGGAATCACCCGGTTCGCGAGCGGTACGCCCATCAACGTAACCGCCAATGGCGACCCCGGAACTCTCGGTGGCGGCCAGCGTGCCGACTACATCGGCGGCCAGATTTACCCCGGCAATCCGACCCGCTACAACTTCTTCAACCCCTTGGTTTTCGCGCGGCCCGCTCAGGGTTCGCTCGGCAACCTTGGCCGCAACGCGCTCACCGGCCCCGGCTTCCAGAACTGGGACATCTCGCTCTATAAGGACACCCACATCACGGAGCGCGTCACCGCGCAGCTTCGCGTGGAAACGTTCAACACCTTAAACCACACACAGTGGGCTGGTGTAAACGGCGGCATCAGCGTCCCCAACCCGAGCACAGCCGTAACCACGGCCACTCAGGGCAGCACCGGGCAGGTCAGCACCACCCGCGACCCGCGTAATATACAACTTGGGATTAAACTGCTTTTCTAGTTTCGTTCCGGTCTTCGCTTTACTCGCCGCCGGGTTGTTAACGGCGGCGCAGGGCACGGACAATGCGGAGGCTGCCTTTCAACGGGCCGCCTCCGCTTTGTCATCTCACGACTACGCTACCGCCGAAAAAGGCTTCCAGGCCGTCCTGCAACTCGAGCCCGGAAACGTCGCCGCCCTCGGCAATCTCGGCGTCGTCTACTCGCAAACCAAGCGCTACTCGCAGGCCATCGACACTTACAAACGCGCCCTCCGTGCGGCCCCCGCCGACAAAGGCCTGCTCACCAACCTCGGCCTCGCCTACATCAAGCAGGAACAGTACGCCGCTGCCCTGCCCGTCTTCGAAAAACTCGCGGCCGACCCATCGAACCTCCAGGCCCGCGAGCTTCTCGCCACCTGCGACATCTCTCTCGCCCGCTACCAGGCCGCGCTCCCCGTTCTCAGTTCGCTCGCCGAAGCCGAGCCGCAAAACCCCGGCATCCTCTACATGCTCGGCATCGCCTACACCCGCCTGAAGCGCGCCCCTGAAGCTCGCGAGGCCTTCGACCGCATGATGAGCGCCGCCACTCCCGCCCAGGCTAATTTCCTGATGGGCAAAGCAAGCTACGAAACCCAGCGCTTCCCCGAAGCCGCCGACTACTTTCGCAAAGCTCTCGCCGCCGACCCCTCGCTCGAAGGCGCTCACCGTGAACTCGGCAAAGCCCTCATCAGCCTGCACGATGACGCGAACGCCGAAAAAGAACTGCGCCTCGCCGGACCCGAAGATCCCGAGGCCCTCTACTTCCTGGGCGGCCTGCTCGCCCTCGATCGTCCTGCCGACGCCATAGCCCCCCTGACCCGCGCCCGCGAAATGACCCCCGATTTCTGGGGACCCCTCTACTACCTCGGCCGCGTCTACGCACAACTCGGCCGCACCTCCGAAGCTCTCCCTCTGCTCGACCGCGCCGCCAAGCTCAGGCCCGATGAGCCCGCCATCTTCTATCAGCTTGCCCGCGTCCTTCAGAAATCCGGGCGCGAAGCCCAGGCCAAAGCCGCCTTCGATCGCGTCAAAGAACTGAAGAGTCGTTCTCTCGATAAAGAAGTAAACACACTTAGTCCAGGCCTGCGTTAACCCCTCCAGACTTCCTGTACACCGTATTACACCGTGTATCCCGTTGAGCGCTAAGCTTCGCGGGTATAACTTCAACGGTGCTCAGGGTTGGTTGACAGATCTCAACAATTCTAAATTCTCCGCCCATGCAGATGGGTTTAAAGTTCATCTACAAGAACATATAATCCAGGTACCTCTTTTTATGAAACGACGCTTCTTCGTCAGGGCGCTGGCCGGGGTTCCGGCCGCGTCCACCTTACTTGCACAGCAGCCCGGAGCCAATCAATCGGCGCCGGGCGTGCCTCTCAACCCGGCCGTTGGCGTCCAGCCTCCCGCCGCTGCCGCGGATGAACTCCCCAGGCTTCAGCCGAGCGTTGCCGAAGCCGCCGCAGATCCCCTGCCGCGCTTCTTCACCACAGCGCAGTTCGAAACCCTCCGGCGCGTGAGCGACCTGCTGATGCCCGCCACCGCCGCCTCTCCCGGCGCCCTTGCCGCGGGCGCTCCCGAGTTCCTCGACTTTCTGATCGGCGATTCCCCCGCGCCCCGCCAGACCGTCTATCGGGAAGGTCTCGATGCCCTCAACGCACACGCCCGCGCCAAGTTCAGCAGGAACTTCACTGAGCTCGACACCGCGCAGGCCGACTCCCTGCTCGCCCCCCTCCGCCAGCCGTGGACCTTCGACGCCCCCGCCGATCCCGCCGCGCGCTTCCTCGTTACCGCCAAGACCGATGTCCGCACCGCCACCCTCAATGCCCGCCCCAGCGGTGCCAACGGCGCCGGTCGCCGCTTCAACGGCAGCGGTCAGTATTGGTATCCGCTCGATTAACCCGAAGGACTTCACATGTCAGCGAACGAATACGACGTACTGATCATCGGCTCCGGCGCATCCGGCGGCATGGCGGCCCACACCCTCACCAAAAACGGTGTGAATTGCCTCATGCTCGATGCCGGCCCTCTGGTCGATTTCAACCGGGTCCGCACCACGAAGCAGGCTTACGAATTGCCCTATCACGGCTTCGGCGAACCGGGCCGTCTTCCCCACGTCGTGCAGGCGACCGAGTTCAACGCCAACCAGTGGGTGGATGAAAAGGAAGTCCCGTACACCCACGATCCCGATAAGCCTTTCAACTGGGTGCGTGTCCGCATGATCGGCGGCAAATCGCTGTTCTGGGCGCGCATGTCTTTCCGCCTCAGCGATTACGAATTCAAAGCGAAAGATCACGACGGCTTCGGCGAAAACTGGCCCATCGATCACGCTGAGCTCGCGCCCTTCTACTCGCGCGTCGAACCGATCTTCCGTGTATCCGGCCGCCGCGAAGGCCTGAAGCAGCTACCCGACGGTGAGTTCATCGAAGACACCTCCGCCTGGAGCGAGTCCATGAACAAATTCATCTCGGTCGCAAAGCGGAAAGATGTCGCCGTCACCAAGATGCGCCGCGCCATGGGACGCGGGCAGTTCGCCAGCTCTTTCAACCTGTTGCTGCCGGAAGCCATGGAAACGGGCAAGCTGACCGTCGTACCCAACGCCGTCGTTCGCGACATCACCGTCGATAAGAATACCGGCCTCGTCAACGGCGTCAACTTTGTCGACCGGCACTCGAAGCGCGAGATGCACGCCAAAGCGCGCATCATCGTCGTCGGCGCCTCCTGCCTCGAAAGCACGCGCATTCTTCTGAACTCGAACATCGCCAATTCCAGCGGCGCGCTCGGCCATTACCTGCATGATCAGACTTACATAACCCAGGGTGTGGTTGCCGTCGACAAATCTCCGCAACGGCAGCCGCGGCGGAGGCTCCGGCGGCTATGCGCCCCGCTTCACCAATCTCAAATCCGGGCATGAGCAGGACTTCATCCGAGGCTACGCCTTCGATTTCAACCTCGCCGGAACGCCTGATCAAAAGTACGTGCCGGGCTATGGCGCCGAGCTCGACCAAAAGCTGAAGGATTACAGCGGACGCGCCGCGCAGGTCACCATCATGGGCGAAGTTCTCGCCCGCTATGAGAACCACGTCAGCATCGATAAGAATGTCGTGGACGCGTATGGAATCCCCGTGCTTCACATCGAATGTAAGTACGGCGAGAACGAATCGAAGATGCTGAAGCACGCCATGAACACCTTCGAGCAGCTCTGCCACGATTCAGGCTTCGACACGCTCGCGAAACACGATCAGCCCTGGCCCCCCGGCTACAGCATCCATGAACTCGGCACCTGCCGCATGGGCGACGACCCGAAGAAGAGCGTACTCAACAAGTGGAACCAGAGCCACGACATCAAAAACCTCTTCGTCGTCGATGGCAGCAGCTTTGTCACCGGCGGATATCAGAATCCCACGATGACAATTCTTTCCCTCTCCATGCGTGCCTCCGAATACATGATGGAGCAGATGAAGGCGCGCAATCTTTAGCATCCAGGTAGCCCGCGGAGAGTTGCTCGAAACAGCCCGGGCGCTGTTTCGCAGCTACGGCGCTTTTCTCGCCGCAACAGGCGAGCACCACGGTTTCACCCCGGAGCTCTTCGCCCGCGAAGTAGAGTCGTTGCCCGAGCCCTATGAATTGAACAACGGCGAAGTTCTCCTCGCCGTTGACAGCGGACCGGACACCATCCAGTGCGCCGGCTGCATCGCCTACCGAGCCTTCGACCAACCCGATTCCTGCGAGATCAAGCGCCTCTACGTGAGTTCGTCCCACCGGGGGCAGGGAATAGGCGAGGCGCTCGTCGCAGCCGCCATGGAACGCGCGCTCGCCCGAGGCTACCGCACCGCCTGTCTCGACACCGAGCCCGAAAACATGGCCGCCGCCCACCGGATGTACCTGAAACTCGGCTTCACCGAATACAACCGCCGAGGCCCCGCAGTCTTCTTACGCCGCCAATTGGGTAGTGTCCTAAGCCTGCGTTGAGGGTGGACGATCAAGTTTGCTCATAATCCGCCTGCACCTTTCGCAGGTAACCAAGTCTGGATCCCGCTCACGCGTCAAGTCTAGGGATCTGCTGCCGCATGGAGGCGTCAGGTTGTCGTTGTCGGCCCATAAATGGCGCACGGACTCAAATCGCTTTTTACGGTAGGGCTTCGTTATGCGCAATTTCAACTTAAGCCTCCCGCCTCGTGCGGCATACGCCAGATCGTACCAGATTCCGCATTGCCAAAACAGCAACCGCTTGCTACCGTGGAAGCATGGCAGACCCATCAACCCGCCGCGATCTGAAAGCGCTGTACCGTCTGATAAACCAGGCCGACTTAGTTCTCGATACGATTCCAGATCCACATCCTTCAATGACGTCCGCTCGCGAGTCGCTCACCGCTGCGCTCGCATTGGCACGAAGGCTGGAAAGATCGTCCAGGGTCAATACCGGCGATCCTGAGCCGGGAGCGCTATCTGACCCCTTGCGTGATCTTTCAAAGGCCCGACACCTCCTGCGTGATGGGCTGACAGCCCAGACAGTTGAAGAGTGTCACGCGATCATCGCGGATTCACTGCCAACACTGGATTGTGTCGCCGAATTGATCGCATCTCCAGCCGTGCTCATGGGGAAGTTGGGCGGGAACGCTACCAAAGCGGCGAACGTTGCGCGTGATCCTGATTACTACAAACGCATATCCGCAATGCGCAAAACAAGGGCGGGTGGAAGGCCGCGCAAGCCAAGAGATAAATAGGTGAACATCTCCCAAAATCAACATGTTAGCGGAACTGAGATGGAATCCCAATTATTTAGAGATGGAGTTCCAATCTCCAGTTGCTGGAAAAATCTCTTGTCGCTGAGGCAGTAACTCACAGTTCCATATCAACGCTTGTAAACAGCAATCGATTGCTGTAATATAAACACATGATCACCGAAGCCAAAGCGAAATTCACGATGAACTGCCCGGCCTGCGATATCCATTGCGCTAGCTTCGGCAAGCACCGAAACGGCCTGCGGCGCTTCCGTTGCGCTGGTTGCGGCAAGACCTATACCGAAGCGCACGCAGAAGCCGCTAGGCGCGATGACGGTGCCGATGGACAAAGCCGTCCTTGCGTTGAAACTTCTGCTTGAAGGTGCCAGTGTTCGCAGCACGGAACGCATCACCGAACTGCACCGCGATACGATCCTGAAGCTTCTGGTAGTTGCTGGCGAGAAGTGCGAAAAGATCATGGGCCGATGCGTCCGCAACGTAAAAGTGCAGGACGTGGAGGTTGATGAGGTATGGGAGTTTCATCGGCAAGAAGGAAAAGCGCGTGCGCCCCGAAGACGATCAGAACATGGGCGATTGCTACGTCTTTGTCGGAATCGAGCGCAACGAGCAAACTGGTCCTGAATGTCGCGATGGGCAAACGTGACCAGATCACAACCAACATCTTCATCGAAGGGCTTCGGGATGCGATCGCACCGGGCCGCTTCCAGATCATCAGCGACGGATTGGACGCCGTACAAAACTGCTATCCCGGACACGTTCGGCAATCGCGTTGACTTCGCGATGCTCATCAAGGTTTACCGCGCACGCATCGGACGGCGAGCGGAAGTATTCACCCGCCGAAGTCGAGTCCGTGGAGGTGGTCCCAGTCTGCGGAAATCCTGATCCCAACCGCATCTGCACTTCGATCATCGAACGTAGCAATTTAAGCCTCCGCATGGGTTGCCGCCGCTTCACGCGGCTGACGAACTGCTTCAGCAAGAAATGGGAAAACCACTGGGCCGCAGTGATGCTCGTGGTACACCTACTACAACTTTTGCCGGGTTCACAAGTCACTTGCGCGTAACGCCCGCGATGGAAGCGGGGATCGCCTCGTATGTTTGGAGCGTGGCGGATCTCTTGGCCTCATAATGATTGGCATGGCTCAAGACAGAACCGATCTGGTACAGTCCGTCACATTTGACGGCCCAGACGGAGAAGTGAGGCTCTCAGTTAGCCAAGACGGAGAAACCCTTTGGGCCACTAGGAGCCAAATCGCCAATACCTTCGGGTGCACTGAAAAGAATGTTTTCATGCACATACAGAAGATTTACGAAGATGGCGAGTTGGAGCCAGGAGCAACTAGTAAGAAATCCTTACTAGTTCAAAACGAAGGCGGCCGCCCCGTTAAACGTCAGACTGACATCTTTAACCTGGACGTAATGCTATCGGTCGGATATCGCGTCAATTCGGCGCGCGCCACAAAGTTCAGGCAGTGGGCAACGCAGACACTTAAGGCCCTGATTATCCATGGCTACGCACTGGACGAGAGCAGGCTTTCGAAGGATCTAGAGGCGCAGCAGGACCTCGCTAAGAAGCTCAGAGCCATCCGTACGGAAGAGAAAAACCTGTTTCGCAAGGTCACTGATGTTTTCAAGGCGACCGCCTCAGACTACAACGATAAGGCGCAAGCGGCCAGATCGTTCTTTGCGATGGCTCAAGACAAGTTTCATTTCGCGATTACAGGGAAGACCGCCGCAGAGATCGTTCTGGAACGAGCAAATTCTCAACACATGAACATGGGAATGCGCTCAATCGCTGGCGATATGCCGAGTGCCGACGAATCCAGGGTAGCCAAAAACTACCTGAATGAGCGCGAACTTGAAGGGCTTGAGAACATCTGCGAACAATTCATGCTGTTTGCGGAATCGAAAGCGTTCCGTGGGCAGAAGATGACGATGGAGGAAATCTCCCACAAGCTCAATACGTTGTTGACCGCGAACGATTACCCCGTTCTCTACGAATACAAATCGTTCTTAAGAGATAAGGCGGATTCCGTCGCGAGGATGGAGCTTGAACGTTACCGCGCCCGCATCGGACCAGCAAAGACGAAACCGCAGATCGCCGGAGGCGCTAAAAAATCCGCCAAGGGCAATTTATGACGCAGAGCCAGATCGACGAGATATCTAAAGCCGCCATCGCTGAGATGGGCGGGAATACGCCAAATGGAACGCCGGAACTTGATGGCGGGAAATGGCGGATTCGTTTTTGGAGGTTCGGGATTGGATGGCAGGTGTATTTCAACGACAGGGAAATCGCTAACGGTTATGAGAGGGAAGATGCTTCCCGGCAGATAGCCGCACAGATAGCCCAGGCGCTCCTTCAATCCGACGCTCTTTTTGGGTAGATCCGACATCAACGCACCTGTTGGGACCTCCTGATGCTTTCACGATAAGCTGATATCGACCGTCGAACTGGCTATGAAGGCGACCTTATGCGCAGCGGTGCTGGCCCTGTTCCTCACAGCTACCCACGCCGCCTCTGGCGGCCATCGCCAGGAATTAGGTGAGATCGACTTCTTCGGCTACAAAGGTCTCGATCTCGCTGCCATCCGAGCGGCCCTGCCGTTCCGCGAAACCGATTCGTTCCCGCCCGCGAAGGCGAAATCGTCCGACGAATTGAAGAGGCAGGTCGGAGAAAGGATCAGGCAGGCGATCGGTCGCGAGCCCACCAGTGTCTCGTTCGTATGTTGCGATTCAAAGCAACGCTGGATGGTCTACATCGGGCTGCCGGGTGAATCGTATCTGGCACTATCTTTCAATCCCGCACCGAACGGCAACATCCGTCTCCCCAAAGCCGCCATCACACTTTCCGCAAGGATGGACAACGCCTGGGAGAGAGCTGTCATGAAAGGACACGCCGCGGAAGATGACTCACAGGGCTTCGCGCTCACCAGCGATCCTGCGGCCAGAAAGGCGGAACTCGCGATTCGCGACTACGCACTTAGCAACGAGGCGCTGATTCTCCAGGTGCTCGCCTCTTCTTCCGACGCGCACCACCGGGCACTTGCGGCCCGCATGGTTGGCTACGGACGTCAGTCGGACCAGCAACTCGGCGCTCTCGTACGCGCCAGTCTCGATCCCGACAATGACGTGCGGAACAACGCGATCCGCGCCCTCGAAGTTCTGGCCAACGGCAAACCCGACCTCGCCCACAGCATTCCGCCTGACACTTTCGTACGTCTGATCAGGTCTGGAGAGTGGTCCGACCGCAACAAGGCCTCGTTATTGCTCGTCGCCCTGACAAAGAGCCGCGACCCCAACCTGTTGTCCGTGCTCCGGCGCGACGCGCTCGACTCCCTTCTGGAGATGGCGCGATGGAGAAATCCGGGACACGCCTACGCCGCCCTTTAATCCTGGGCCGCATCGCCGGCATCGACGAAGATTCTCTAAGCAAACAAATCGAAGCCGGTGACCCAGAGGCAATCATAAGCAAATTGCAGGGGCAGTGATCTTCTTCAATTTAGGTTTTTCGCCCGCCATTTCCATCTGGACCTCATCCCCACTCCGCCCCTGTTACGATTGCAGAAGACCGGATGCTCGAACTCACCCCCTCAGATCCGATCCTCCGCACCTATCTCCGCGACCTCGAATCCCTCAAATCCCAGCAGGTAACCCACGAGCTCGGCCTCAAAGCCCCCTTCCACACGCTCCTCGACAAAGCCGCCAAACGCCGCGGCTGGAATCTCGTCGCCGAACTCGCCACCTACTCCGGAGGCAAACGCATCGTTCCCGACGGCACCGTCCGCGACGAATTCCGCCTCGCCCGCGGCTGGTGGGAGGCGAAAGACACCTCCGACAACCTCGCCGCCGAAATCGGCCGCAAACTCAAATCCGGCTACCCCGCCCGCAACACTATATTCGAAGACACCCGCACCGCCGTTCTCTATCAGGACCGCGCCGAAGCCGGCGAATTCACCCTTGGCGACCCCACCCACCTCGCCGACCTCCTCAACCGCTTCTTCTCCCACGACGACACCGACGAGCGCGAATTTAAACGCGCCATGGACGAGTTCAAAAGCCGCATTCCCGACCTCGCCCAGTCCCTCCGCGAACACATCGACGAAGCCCACAAAGCAAACGCTCCCTTCCAGGCCGCCTTCGCTGAATTCGTCGCCATTTGCCGCGCGTCGCTCAACCCTGAACTCTCGGCCGCCAACGTCGATGAGATGCTCATCCAGCACCTGCTGACCGAACGGCTGATGCGCGGTCTCTTCCAGAATCCCGAATTCACCCACCGCAACGTCATCGCCGCAGCAGATCGAAAAGGTGATCGAATCCCTCGCCCGCGGCAGCTTCTCCCGCGCCGAGTTCCTCCGCAAACTCGATCCCTACTACAAGGCCATCGAACGCGAAGGCGCGAACCTCGCCCACTTCACCGAAAAGCAGGATTTCCTCAACTCCGTTTACGAACAGTTCTTCCAGCGCTTCTCGCCTAACGTCGCCGACACGCACGGCATCGTCTACACTCCGCGCGAAATCGTCGACTACATGTGCGGCTCCGTCGAGCGCGCCCTAAAAGACGAGTTCGGCTTCACCCTGGCCTCACCGGAGGTCGTTATTCTCGATCCCTGCACCGGCACCGGCAACTTCATCGTCAATCTGATCAACCGCCTGCCCGGCGCAGCCCTGAAGGACGCCTACAAAAACCGTCTCTTCGCCAACGAAGTGATGCTGCTCCCTTACTACGTGGCCAGCCTCAACATCGAGCACGCGTACTTCGAGCGCATGGGCGAATACGAGACCTTCAACGGACTCTGCTTCGTCGACACGCTCGACATGGTGGAGGCGCAGCAGCCCGGCCTGTTCACCGCCGAAAATACCGAGCGGGTGGAGCGAGAGATTGAAGCCGCGGTTACCGTCATCGTCGGCAACCCGCCTTACAACGTCGGGCAGAAGAGCGAGAACGACGACAACCAGAACCGCAAGTACAAACGTGTCGATGGCCGCGTGCGCGACACCTATGCGAAGGATTCAAAAGCAACCAACAAGAACGCGCTGTCCGACATGTACGTGAAGTTCTTCCGCTGGGCGTCCGACCGCCTTGGCGACCGCGACGGTATTGTCTGCTTTGTATCGAACAACAGCTTCGTGGAACAGATCGCCTTTGATGGCATGCGCAAGCATCTCGCAAAGGATTTCCAGATCATCGATCACATCGATCTGCACGGCAACGTCCGCCGCAATCCGAAGCTCTCCGGCACGACGCATAACGTTTTCGGCATTCAGGTCGGGGTCGGCATCACCGTTGCGGTCAAGAAAGAAAGGCGCGAAGCCCGCCATCCGATACCATCGCGTCCCTGAGTTCTGGCGCAAGAGCGAGAAGCTGGAATTCCTCGTAAAGAGAGAAGTCGAATGGGAATTGCTTACGCCAGATCGCGTAAGTTCATGGCTGACCGTGGAGCACGCCGACGAATATCGCAGTCCTTCACGCCCATGAGTCGATGTATTCGGAATGTATACGCGTGGCCTGAAGACCACCCGGGATGACATCGGTGTATGATTTGAACCGCGAAACATTGGCTGCGCGAGCTGAAAATTCATCGCGACCTACAATGCACAGGTTGATCGACATAAGCGCGATAAGAGCGCGGATTTCCCCGCCACCATCAAGTGGAGCAGCCGGCTAAGGAGGGCGCTTGCGCGGGGTCAGCACGCAAGTTTGACGGAGTCGAAAATTCGGCCTGCACTGTACCGGCCCTACACGAAGCTATGGGTCTTCTTTGATGCAGTCCTTAATCAGCGGACGGGCCAATGGAACAATGTCCAGGGCCAACGATCGTGACCTCTGATCTGGCATGACGTGCGCCAACAGTCAACGTCACCATGACCAACGCCATTGCTGATCTGCATCTCTGCGCCTCTGGTGATGCCACCAATGCTTCCCGCTATCGCATCTTAAAGACGAAGCCCTAACCCTCTTCCGCACCCACTACACCGACGACGCCATAACCAAAGAAGCAATCTTCAACTACATCTACGCCCTGCTCCACCACCGCGCATACCGCGAACGCTACGCAGCGAACCTGAAGCGCGAACTCCCCCGCATCCCATTCGCCCCCGACTTCCACGCCTTCGCCGCCGCCGGCAAAGAACTCGCCCGGCTGCACCTCGACTACGAATCGCTCCAGCCCTGGCCCCTCGAACACATCGAAGACAAATCCGTGCCTTGGTCCGAGCGCGTAGTGAAGATGAAGCTAAGCCACGACAAGCGAACCCTCTGCGTAAATCCATCCCTGACACTGACCGACATACTGCCCGAAACCTTCGACTACCGCCTTGGCTCCCGCTCCGCCCTCGAATGGATCATCGACCAATACCAGGTCAAAGGCGATCCGACCCCAACAGACCCGACGACCCCGGCTACATCATCCGCCTCATCGGTCAGGTAGTTCGAGTCAGCATCGAAACAACCCGAATAGTGAACTCGCTCCCGGCTTTTCGCGCTTCCGTCGTCACGACCTGAACGCAGTGGAGACGCATCGCAGTACAGAGTCGCTTTCAGAAGGTCGGCCTGGAGCTTCCCACCCCTCTATTCGGAGCGTCACCAATCCGAAACGCGGGAATTGGGCGGGCATCGGCACCGAGCCGCCCTCCCAGATTCATAAGCGCGCTAAAATCCCGCGACTCTCCCCGGCTTCTTGCAGATTACCGCCCATTGAGCCGGTTTTCATCCCAGTTGTGCCTTACCTCGCCCCGTGAGAGCCCGTCCTGCCCACGAACCGTTTTTCAGTGA
The DNA here is from genome assembly GCA_963840735.1 of Terriglobia bacterium. Lineage (GTDB taxonomy): Bacteria > Acidobacteriota > Terriglobia > Bryobacterales > Bryobacteraceae > BOG-234. The sequence continues at coordinate 241,023 of CAWIZX010000006.1, read as the reverse complement.
CACCCCCTCGCACCTTTATTTTCCGAACGGAATCAACAACATACCCCGACTCCCACTTCCAGCCCCAATTCCGGATGTTATTTCTGAAGCCGTAAAGCACGCAAAAAGGAATAAAGGACGGCACAAAAAATGAACGAAGAAACCATGCTCCCCGAAAAGCACACCTCGCAAAAACAAATCGACGCCAATCGCCGCAACGCCGAAAAATCAACCGGCCCCAAATCCGAAGAAGGCAAAGCCCGCGTCGCCCTCAACGCCCTCCGCCACGGACTCACCGGCCAGGTCACCCTCATGACCCCCGAAGACCGCGAAGAGCACGAAATCCACCTCAACGAATACCTCGCCATGTACAAGCCCGCCAACTTCGTCGAACGCGACCTCGTCTTCGCCATCGCAGGAGACGCCTGGCGCCTCAAACTCTCCCGCACCCACGAACAGAACCTCTACGCCATCGGCCACATGCGCAACTCCGAAATCGCCGAACGGATGGCCCCCGGCTCAGACCCTCAGAACCCGCAGGTCGTAGCCGCCGTCTCCGCCTCCAAAACCTACTTCGACGAATCGCTCGAATTCCAGCGCCTCACCCTCTATGAGCAGCGCATCAAACGCTCCATGCGCAACAACATCGTCGATCTCAAAGCCATGCAGGCCGAACGCATCAAAGCCCACCGCGAGGCCCTCAAAGCCGCCGCGCTCTTCGCCCAGCTCTGCCACGCCGAAGGCAAACCCTACAACCCGGCCGAAGATCCGGCACGCCTAACCCACGACGTAGTCTTCACCCCGGCCGAAATCAACCTGCACCTAAAAATGGAGCGCCTCAACGACAAAATGCGCCACCACAACGCAACCGGCTGGAACCTCGAAGACGGCTACAAACAAAAGCACCCGCCGATCGTCGAAGACGTCTTCACGCCAATCGTCCAATAACGCGCCAAAAGCGCAGCCATCGAAAATGGCTTTGTTTTTTCACCCGCAGCCGTCAACCCGTAACACCGAAATGTCACAGAAAAGCTCGAAAGTCTCTATCAACGCAAACGCCGCCAGCAGCCTGGCGCGACCACTCGAGGCAGCCCGCCGCGAAGCTGCGCGAAAATGGCTTTGTTTTTTCTCGCTCGCCATTCTCAGTGCCATCGCCGCCGCCGAAATGCGCCGATCGCCGGCCATTTCTGTCCCCCGCTCCGGGCAAACGCCATCCCCAGGTGCGCGCATGCTCACCCCGCCGCGCCGAAATGGGTTTGTTTTTTCACCACCTCCCGCAAACACCCTCACAACTGAGGTCGCCGCCGCCACAATCCCCCGATCTTCGCCCCCTATCGGCCGCAGCCTCAATCTCACGCCCAAAATTTCACGCCCCCGCTCCGCGCAAACGCCATTCCCAGGTGCGCCCATGCTCACCCCGCGGCCCCCAAATGGGTTTGTTTTTTCAGCACCTCCCGTATACGCCCTCACACCGCAGGCGCCGCAGCCCACACCCGCCGCCTGGATAGGATGGAAATAACCAAAACATCATGGCAAAACAGGAATTTCAGACAGAGGTCAATCAGCTACTTCACCTCATCATTCACTCGCTCTACTCGCACCCGGAGATTTTCATCCGCGAGCTGGTTTCGAACTCGTCGGACGCGCTCGACAAGCTCAACTACCTCACGCTCTCCGAAGAGCCCTACAAATCGCTCGCCTTCGATCCGCGCATCGACCTCGTCCTCGATGACGCGAATCACGTTCTCACCGTCAGCGATACCGGCATCGGAATGAATGAGGAAGATCTCATCGCGAACCTCGGCACCATCGCCCGCTCGGGAACCAAAAACTTCCTCTCCAACCTGTCCGGCGAGGCCAAACGCGACTCGAACCTCATCGGTCAGTTCGGCGTAGGCTTCTACAGCGCCTTCATGGTCTCCGATCACGTGGAAGTCATCTCGCGCAAAGCTGGCGAGGATAAAGCCTGGCGCTGGACCAGCGACGGTAAGTCAGGGTTCGAGATTGAACCCGCCGAGCGCGAGTCGCAGGGCACCACCGTCACCCTCCATCTCAACGAAGCCGGCAAGGAATACGCAAACAGTTGGAAGCTGCGCGAAATCATTAAGAAGTATTCGAATCACATTGCCTATCCCATCTTCCTGACCGCCGATAAGAGCGAATGGAATGAAGAGGAGAAGAAGTCCGTCTCGAAGCGCACCACCGAGCAGATCAATTCGGCAAGTGCGATGTGGAAGCGTCCTAAGTCTGAGTTGAAAGACGAAGATTACAAAGAACTCTATAAGACGATCTCGGGCGACTATGAAGACCCTCTGTTCTGGTTCCACACCAGGGCCGAAGGCACGCTCGAATACACCACCTTGTTCTATGTTCCCGCCACCGCCCCGCATGACCTCTATCACGCAGACTATAAGCCCGGAGTAAAACTCTACGTCAAGCGCGTCTTCATTACCGATGATGCCAGGGAACTGCTCCCCACTTATCTGCGCTTTCTCCGCGGCATTATCGATAGCGAAGACCTGCCCCTCAACGTCAGCCGCGAGATCCTGCAGCAGAACCAGATCCTCAAGTCCATCCGCACCGCAAGTGTGAAGAAGGTCCTCTCTGAGCTGAAGTCGGTGGCCACCGATAAGCCCGACGAGTATGTGAAGTTCATTGACCAGTACAACCGTCCTATGAAGGAGGGTCTCTACGGCGACTTCGCGAATCGTGAACTCCTGCTCGATCTCATCCGCGTCAAATCCACCAAAGCCGAAGGCTGGACAAGCCTCGCCGACGTCAAAGGCCGCATGAAAGAAGGCCAGAAAGGAATCTACTTCATCACAGGCGGAATAGAGGCTTCGCTCCGCACCTCGCCGCTGCTTGAGATCTACCGTAAGAAAGACATAGAAGTTCTGATCCTCGACGATGAGATCGATGAGATTGTCTTCGGCGGTATCGATAAGTATCAGGACGTGGAACTGAAGGCGGTGAACCGCACTTCGGCCAGCGACGACCTGAAGGACGAAGCCGATAAAGACCAGACCGAAGAGCTTAAGCCGCTGCTCGAAAAGATGAAGTCGATTCTTGGCGACAGCGTCAAAGACGTAAAGGCCTCGGTGCGGCTTGCAGACAGCCCGTCTTGCATCGTTTCGGATGAAGACGAGCCGTCGCAGAAGATGCAGCAGATGCTTCGGTCCATGGGGCAGAATCAGTTCCCCGCCCCAAAGCCGACGCTCGAAATCAATCCCGATCACGAGATCGTGAAGCGCCTGCTCGGCTCCACGGACGAAGCCCTCGTGACCGACGCCTCCTGGCTGCTGCTCGAACAGGCACTGCTGGTCGAAGGCCTGCCGGTCGATAACCCGGGTGCCTTCGTCCAGCGCTTAAACCGTGTCCTTAGCCGAGCCGTTTAGGGCATCGCAGGCCGCTTACCTGACGGGCAGCGTGGCAACCTGACTGTTTGCATACGGCGAGGCAATCTGTATGTCCAGATTGCCCGCCGGAAGGTCGGACGGCAATTGCAGGTTGATCTGGTACAGGCCGACAAAACCCGGCGCAAGGCCTGAGAAGAATACCTTGCACTGGCTTCCGGCAACGTTCACCTGGAACGGATCGATGGTGCTGGCCAACACGTCCGAAGGAGCCCCGTAACCGTCCCGGGGGGTCTGCGTAAGCGGGCCCAGCCCCGTCGTGTAGAGGATCAGGATGTCGCCGCGGGCCGCCGGATTATTCGGTCCGATCAGCGAGTAGTCGGGATAGCGCAATGCCAGCGCGTAGTTGCCCTGGTACGCGAAAATGCCGGGATCTTCGTCGAAGGAATCGGCCTGGATATCGGCCACCAGGCTGCCGTAATCGTAGACCTGCACCCGGGCCGCTCCCAGCCCGGTGGGCGTCTCATACGGGACCTGTACGCTGATCTGGTCTTCTCCATTGGCATACGCGATGGTGTAGATCGCGGCGTAAATGCCGTTGATGACAACGGACACGTTGGCCAGTTGCGTCGGAAACGGGTTCGTGCTGGCCGTTACCACGCCGGTGACATCGGTCAGATTGTGACCGAAGATCGTGGCCAGTCCTCCGGGGCTGACCCCGGCCAGAAAGCTGGCTGAGTTGACGATCGCGACATCTCCCGCCGCCGCTTGCATCGGCTTCGGGTTGACCGCGGCCGGACGATAAACCTTCGCCCGAACCGTGTTGGGAATGATCTCTGTCTCGGCTGTCGCTGGAAAGGCAGAGGCTATAAAGAACAAAGGAATAAAAGAATATAGAATGCGTCTCAAAATGGCTCCTCACACGCGCGGCGGCGCCGCGGTTTGCAACCCACGTCTGCATTCAAAGTGCCACTTGCTCGAAAGCGCCGTTTTATCGCGTAATATCGGTGCCGTGGAAACGCTGGTGGACGACGGAAATGCCGGCGGTCCAGAACAGCGCGGCAAGGTAGCCCGCGAGAACGTCGCTCGGGTAGTGGACCCCGAGATAGATGCGCGACAAACCGATCCCGGCGATCATAACGCCCGCTGCAATCCCGATCGCCACGCGCCGGGCCCGAGAGGTCGTTTCGGTAAACAGAATGGCGGCCAGAGCGCCGTAGAAACAGAACGCGACCAGAGCGTGGCCGCTCGGGAAGCTGTAAGTCGAAGGGACCGCCAGCCCGAAGTAAGGCTGCGGCCGATGCCTGTGAAACAGCAGCTTCAGGATCGACATCAGCAACCCGCCGCCCACCGTCGAAGCGGCCAGCAGGATGGCACCGTTGCGGTGGTGCTTCCACCAGAGAACGGCGCAGCCGAAGATCGTAAACACGGCCACAGATCCCATGCCGCCGATAACCGACAGCGCCTCCATAGCCGCAGTCAAAGGCCCCGAACTGAAGCCGTGAACGAAGTTCCGGACAGACGCATCGAACTGCACGGTCTCGCCTTCGAGCATCTCGTCCGCTAAGCGCTCGAACAGCACCAGAGCGAGCAGCGCGAGACAGATACTGAGTGCCAGCGGCCCAAAAAACCTGACCCAGCGTTGCTTCACGGCCTTGCCTCCTGAAGTCCTTCGATAAGCCTCACGGCCGGGCCCGGGAACCACGCCGGGAACAGCAGAATGTCGCCGTTCCTGTACGCCGCGGTCACCGCGCTTCCATCGCCGACAGGGTCGGGCAATGCCAGTACCTGGAAGCCTTTCGGATACAAAGTCCGAACCCAGGCGGGTGTCGCCGAGGCGCCCTTCTGCATCGAGCCAAAGGGAGCGCTGAAGCTGTAGTAAACGCCGTAATGGTGCTCAGGAATCGAGCAGGACTCCGGGCCGGAGCCGCGCCAGCTTGCGCAGGCGAAACGCCTCGGCTGGCCAGAGCGGCCCGCCGTTCGAATCGATGTAGAACAGCGTCGCGCCCCAGCGCCCGCGCGCGTAGTCGAGCTTCCGCAGCAGCGTCGCGTCGTAGTCCGCGACATCGTGCTGGGCGCCGGAAACGAACTCCTGCGGCCGGATCGTCACTCCGACACGTAACCCCGCCGCGCGAAACAGCGCGAAGAACTCGTCCGCCACCGCGTCGGCTTCAGGCGCCAGACGGCCCAGCGCGCGCGGGTCGCCGATGTAAGTTGTCTTGTGCGGATACTGCTCGCCCTCCAGGTCCCAGACAATCATCCCCTGAGACCCGGTCTGTTTGAGGATGGCGATGCTTCGGGCCGCATACGCGAGCGCCGCGTGCCGGAAGCGCTCGATGCCCTCGGGCCCCCGCACGTCAAGCCCGCGGATCGTTAAACCAGCCGCGCGGATTCGAAGCCGACACATGGAAATGCGACGCCAGAAACAACGCGCCGACCGGCCTTCGATCCGGCCACTCAAGCGACGGCCGAAAGCTCACGGCCAGCAGCACGCACCCGCAAACAGCGGCCAAAGCGATCGCCAGCGCGATCCTCAGGGTGTCGCACCCAGCGGAGCAATCAGCGCTTCCTCAATGAAGTCCAGCATCGCCGCCGGAGTCGCCATCGCATCCACCGGAAGCCGCAGAACTCCCGCGGGCGTGAACTGCGCGCCGGGCGTGCTGCTCACCAGCGTCATCAGACGCTGCGCATCCACGCTGGTCTGGTCGTGGAACTTCACGTTCAGAATCGAATGCCGGCGGTCGATCGCCTCGATCCCGATCTTCTCGGCCGCCGTCTTGATGCCCGAATACTTCAGCAGGTGACGGATGTCGTCGGGCACCGGACCGTAGCGGTCGGCGAACTCCTGTTCCACCTTGACGCGCTCTTCGCCGTCCGCCGCCTGCGCGATGCGCTTGTACGCGCGCAGCCGCTGGTTCTCATCGGCAATGTACGACGACGGAATGCGCAGATCGAGCCCCAGATTCAGCGCCGAATGAATCTCCGGCGCGATCTCTTCGCCGCGCAGTTCGCGCACGGTCTCTTCGAGCATCCGGATGTACATGTCGAAGCCGATCGCGTTGATATGCCCGTGCTGTTCGCCGCCCAGCAGATTGCCCGCGCCGCGCAGTTCCAGATCGAGCGCCGCGATCTTGAAGCCGGCGCCCAGATCGCTGAACTCCTTGAGCGCGGCCAGCCGCTTGCGCGCAATCTCGGTCAGTTCCGTATCGGGCTCGCACCAGCAGGTAGCAATACGCGCGCCGATTCGAGCGCCCCACGCGTCCGCGCAGCTGGTAAAGCTCCGACAGGCCGTACCGCTCGGCCTGCTCGATGATCATCGTGTTGGCGAGCGGGATATCGAGCCCGTTCTCAACGATGGTGGTCGAGACGAAGACATCGAACTCATGCCGCATGAACTGCAGCATGACCTTCTCCAGTTCCGCCTCAGGCATCTGCCCGTGACCGACGCCGACCTTGATGTTCGGGAACATCTCCTGCACCATCGCGGCGCGGTGCCAGATCGAATCGATGCGGTTGTGAACGAAGTAGACCTGCCCGCCGCGCGCCAGTTCCAGTTCAATCGCGGGCTTGATCAGCCCGGGATCGAACGGCGCCACTACGGTGTGAATCGAGAGCCGGTCTTTCGGCGGCGTCTCGATCACCGACATATCGCGCAGCCCCAGCAGCGACATGTGCAGCGTGCGCGGAATCGGCGTCGCGCTCATCGTCACCACGTCGACGCTGTTCCGCAGATCTCCTTCAGCCGCTCTTTGTGCTTGACGCCGAAGCGCTGCTCTTCGTCGATGATGACGAGCCCGAGATCTTTCCACACCACGTCCTTCGAAAACAGCCGGTGCGTGCCGACCACCAGATCGACTTTGCCCTCGGCAAGATCTTCCAGCACCGCCTTGATCTCTTTGGCGAGAACGAAACCGGCTGAGCATTTCGATGCGCACCGGGAACGGCTGAAACCGTTTCCTGAACGTATTGAAATGCTGGAAGCAGAGCACGGTGGTGGGCGACAGCACGGCGACCTGCTCGCCCGTCGCCCATCGCTTTGAACGCCGCGCGCATCACGACTTCGGTCTTGCCGTAACCCACGTCGCCGCACAGCAGGCGATCCATCGGCTGCGGGCTTTCCATGTCGCGCTTGATGTCGGCGATGGCGGCCTTCTGGTCGCGGGTTTCGGTGAATTCGAAGGCGTCTTCAAACTCGCGCTGCCAGTTGCTGTCGGCCGAAAACGCGTAACCCGGGGCGAGCTTGCGCGCGGCGTAGAGCTTGAGCAGCTCTTCCGCCATGTCGCGCATCTTCGTCTTGATGCGGGTCTTGGTGCGTGGTCCACGTGGCGCCGCCCATCTTGTCGAGCGACGGCTTCGCCTTCGCCTTCGCCGCGAAACCGCTGCACCAGATCCATGCGGGCAAGCGGCACGTAGAGCTTGTTGCCGCCCGCATATTCGATCAGCATGTAATCGCCTTTGGTGTCGCCCTGCGCAATCTCGCGCACGCCCAGGAACTGACCCACGCCATGCTCCACGTGGACCACGTAATCGCCCGGCTTGAGATCGAACTGATCGGCGGAAAACTTGCCGAGGTGCGCGATGCCCGGCTTCGCCAACGGTCTCCGGCGCCTCGAACAGATCTTCCGAGCCGAAGATCGTCAGCCCCGATTCCTGGAAGACGCTGCCGCGCGCCACATCGCCGCGGATCAGCGCCACCGCGCCCGCACCCGATTGCGCCGCTCGCGCAGATAGTCAGGCGCCCGCTCGCCCGCCAGATCGATCTGATAGGGAACCGAGTACTCGCTGAAGATATCGGCCAGCCGCTCGATCTCGCCGGTTGTAGGCGCGAAGAAGGCGAGCTTCGAGCCCGCTTCGATCAGCGTCTTCGCTTCTTTGATGGCGAACTGCAGATTGCCGTGAAACGCCATCGACGGCCGCGTCGGAATGTAGAAACTCTCCGCGTCCGGCATCGCCGACTTCGAGTTGGCGGACCTCAAGCACGTCGTTCCGGCGTGCGAGTCCGAGAAGTCGTCCCAGTCGAGCGCGCCTGCTTCCGGCTTCACGAATTCAGATCCCGGCGCTTCCGCGATGCGGCCCCAAAATCGCTCGGCGGCAGACTTCGTCATCTCCGGCTCGTCAATCACAACCAGCGGCTTGTCGAAAAAATCGAAGATGGACGAACCGACGCGGATTGACCGCGGGGGCAAGCAGCTCCCATCCGGCAAACGGTTCTCCGCCGTCCGGCAGGTCGCGGCTGCGCATGCCCGCCTCGCGCAACCGGTCGGCCAGGTTCGACAGCAACTGGCGCGACTTCTGGAACTCGGTCAGCGGCTGCAGCACGCACTCGTTCAGCTTGTGAATGGAGCGCTGCGATTCAGGATCGAAGCGCCGGATGGATTCGATCTCGTCCCCGAAAAATTCGACCCGCACGGGCTGCGGCTGGTCCGGCGAAAACACATCGAGGATGCCGCCGCGAATCGAATACTCGCCCACCATTTCGACCGGATCGCGCTTCTCGTAACCGATACTTTCGAAGTGCGCGGCCAGATCTTCGAGCGAGATTTCCTCATGCACCTTCAAGGTCAGGGTCAGTTGGCGATAGTAGGCGGGCGGCGAGAGTTTGCCCATCGCAGAGGTAACGGGCAGAACCAGGATGCCGGCAGTGCCGTTGGCAAGCCTGTCGAGCGCGGCGGCACGCGTGGCCAGAATCTCGGCATGAGGGGACATTCCCTGACCGGGAAGGACATCGATAGCGGGAAGCAGCAGCGGGCCGGTTCCGGCGTCGAGTAAATCGCAGAACGTTCGAAGCAGCGAATAGAGCGCCTCCGCCTGCTTGTTGCCATCTGTGATGACGATCTGGCGGCGGCCGGTTTCTCGATAGAGCAGGGACAGGTAGACAGCCCTGGCAGTGAGTGTCAGCCCGGAAAGCTTGAGGGGGTGTTCACCCGAGGGCGAGGACAGGCGCGCTGAAAGGCCCGTAAAGCCCGCGCTGTGGGTGAGCCCGGAAAGCAGATCTTCTATTTGGGGATTGCGCAATCAGACTTTGTACCGGTCGCGGCATTCAGGCGAACAGAAATGAATTACCTGACCGTTCACTACCCGCTTCAATGAAGTGTCGACCGCGACATACGTGCCGCAGACGGGATCCTGCTGCAATACCGTGGGCGCGCCCTGCTGACCCGCGGACTGGCGCGTTACGGTACGGGGCGACTGCACCCCGTACCACAACCGCTGAACGAAATTGACGGCTGACCGGATCACCGAGATCGCGATCAGGAAGAGAATCAGTCTGGCAAAAAAGGAAATCATCGTTCAGGGCCGAAGCCCCGCACTACTTTTTCTTGGTGGCCGGAGTTGCCTTGGCCGGCCGCTGCGTGCCGTAGGTGGTGCTGACCGAAGCGCCGAGCGCGGCGATCATTTCCTTGGCAGCAGGAGCGTTGGCGCCGTCCGGCTTGAGTTCGAGATACTTCTGCAGCGCCTCGACCGTGCCGGGCGCGGGCGTCACTTTGCCTGTCTTCGGATCGGCATTGGCTTTGGCGGCGAGCGCCATGCCGTATTGAAACTGGGCGTCGGCATAGTTCGGATCGGCGTCAATGGCGTGCTTGAATTCTTCTTCGGCAACACCGCTCTGGCCGCTATTTACCAGCAAAGCGCCGAGATTGTAGTAATACTTGCCCGCGCCGGGAGGATCGAGCTGAGCCGCTTTTGCAAGATTGGCCTTCGCTTCGTCCATTTTCTTGTCTTTCGCGAGCGCGAGCGCGTAGTTGTTGTAAAGACCGGCATCGTCGGGCGAGATCTCAACGGCTTTCTTGAATGCGTCGAATGCCTTCTCGTAGTTGGCCGCGGCTTCTGCCGGGGTGCTGCCCGCTTTGCCGACATATGCTTCCGCAAGGGCGCTCCACACGGCGCCCTGCTTCGGATCGAGCTCGGCGGCTTTGTTCAGGCTTTCAATCGCCTGATCGTACTGTTTGGCGTCGAGCGCTGTCTTGCCGGTGGAGAAGTTGTCATTCAACGCCTTCTGCTTTTCCTTTTGCGCGACGTTGGCCTTCACGCTCTTGTCGAAGGCTTCCTTCTGTTCCTTCGTCATGCCGCGTTCCTGCTCTTTGGTGAGAGGAGCGCCCGCTTCCACAGCCTTCGCCATCGCCTGCTGCTGTTGCGCGGTTGCTTTCAGATCGAAGTTCAGTTCTTTAGGATCGCCGGGGCTGGTCCTGAAGTTCTTCGCCGTGTCTTTAACGGCGCCATCCACGACCACGCTGATGTTGAACGTTCCCATGGGCAGGCCATAGTAGCCGTAGTCGCCCTTCTTCTTTGTTTTGACTTCGTAGTGGCCCTTGATGTCGGTGCGGTCAAACGTGATCAGCGCGCCGACCACCGGCTTACCGTTCTCGTCTTTCACGACGCCTTGTACGGCGGTGACCTGTGAGAAAGCAGGCAGCGATGCAAACAAGGCAAACGCGGGGAGAACCAACGATTTCATATGGAAGGACATTTCAGACGTACCTCGGGGCAGAATTGTGGACCAGAACGACCAGCATACTACAGTGTGACGAAGTAAACGGGCCGCAGGATTCTCCAGCTTAGCGCCGTTCGTCCACCTTTTCGCGCCTTTTCTGGGTGAGGATGTTCCGCACGGCGTAAATCCGCCGGTCCTGCGTTTCGAAATACGTCCGCATCACCAGTTCGCCGATCAGGCCGGTGCTGAACATCATGAGACCGGCGAGCAACAGAAGCGCTCCGGCGATCATCATCGGGCCGTGTTCGCTGAAAATGTCCAGCGTCCAGAACAGCTTCACGATCAGACAATAGCCGAGCATCAGCGAACCGGCAGCAGTCCCGATGAGCCCGATCGCACCGAAGAAGTGCATGGGCCGGGTGAAGTACTTGAGCAGGAACCGGATGGTCAGGATGTCGAACAAAACGCGAAACGTCCGGCTGAGACCGTAGTGCGATTCGCCTGAAGTCCGGGCAGTGTTCTGGATAGGCACTTCCGCGACGCGGGCGCCATAAAAGCTTGCCAGCGCAGGGATGAACCGGTGAAGTTCGCCGTAGAGGTGAACATCTTTAAGAACTTCGGCGCGGTATGCCTTGAACGTAGTCCCGAAATCCCGGAGATCTATGCCGGATGCTTTCGACATAAGCCAGTTGGCAATGCGGGACGGGATCTTGCGGGTAATCGGGTTGTCGATCCGTTCCTTGCGCCAGCCGCTCGCGATATCGAAGCCTTCGTCGATTTTGGCAAGCAGGGCGGGGATGTCTTCGGGCGCATGCTGAAGGTCGCCATCCATTGCGATCACGATGCTTCCACGCGCCTCATGAAACCCCGCCGAAAGCGCCGCAGTCTGGCCAAAATTGCGGCGCAGGCGCACCACTTTCAGGTGTGGATCTGTTTGTACAAGGTTGGCAAGCAGTTCGTAGCTGCGGTCGCTCGACGCGTCGTCGATAAAGATGATCTCGTACGATCTGCGAATTTCAACCAGCACGGATGTCAGGCGGTCATAAAGGCGCAGAATCGAGTGTTCTTCGTTATGAATCGGAATGACGATCGACAGCATCGGACATCTCCATTGTAGTTATGATGCCTGGCGGCCCATTATGTATGCGCAAATTAGTCCCGCGGCGATACTGGAAGCAAGCCAGTCGAGCAACATGCCAATTACGACGCCCTTGTGGACGTGTACAAAGACCAGCATTGTCAGGCACATAGGGAGAGAAATGGCGGCGAAACACCCGAATCCGAAGGTGAGCCCCTGGCCAATCCAGTTATCGATGTTAAACCTGCCGACGCCGCCCACGAGGAAGAAAAAGCCGGCGAACGCGAATCCGAACAGGACATCGTTGACCAGCAGTCCTCCCACCCGCAGGCGCCACGTGCGGTCGCGCCACGTTGCGGGGTTTCGGTTTTGAAACCGGGCAAAGATTTTGCCGGAGAAGAGCCACCCGATCGCAATCGCGGCAATCGTGGAGTACAGACCGGCCACCAGAATCTGCATACCGTACAGGATAGCCGTGTTCCGTTCCGGGTAACGGCGGCGGCCAGCCCATATGAGGGAATCCGCCCTCTGCCCGCGTGCGTGTTGCTCGAAAACGTACGCAGTTTGTACAACGTAGGGGCTTTCTTCAGGACGGCCGACGCCGTCGGAATAGAAAAGCTGTATCTGGCTGGAATCACTGGGTTTCCACCGCAAGCCATGATCTCGAAAACCGCTTTGGGAGCAGAGGAAACCGTTCCCTGGGAGCGTGCTCCGGAGGCCGGTTCGGCCGTGGGCGAGATGCGCAGCCGGGGCTATGAGATCGCGGCCATCGAAACCAGCGTCCACGCGGTCGATTTGTTCGACTGGCAACCTCGTTTTCCGGTGTGCGTGCTCTTCGGGCACGAAACGGACGGGCTAACGGAAAAGGCGGCCGCGCTCGCGGATACGCATGTCCGAATCCCGATGCTGGGGCAAAAACACTCGCTAAATGTGGCAACGGCAGGGGGCGTGATCCTCTACGAATTACTGCGAAAGTACCGCTCATTGCGGTCATAGGACCGGGCGGGTAGCGCAACCACCTGCATTTCTGTCAACATAGAAGTTCATCTACATGTTTCGCTTTGAAACGGCGGGGGAGTCCCATGGGGAGTGCCTTGTCGCAACCCTGACAGGACTTCCGGCCGGTATACCGATCGCGCTTGACGCGATCAATCACGAGCTTTGGCGCCGGCAGCAGGGTTTTGGCCGCGGCGGGCGCATGAAAATCGAGACCGACCGCGTGTCGGTCGTGGCCGGCGTGCGCCAGGGCCAGACCATCGGGTCCCCGATCGCGATGATTATCGCCAACGCGGACTGGAAGAACTGGACGGAATCGATGCCGGTGGAAGCCGGCGATCCGGCAAAACACAAGCCGGTCTCGCGGCCGCGGCCCGGCCATGCCGACCTGGCGGGCGCGCTGAAGTACGATTTTCCGGACGCGCGCTATATCCTCGAACGCGCCAGCGCGCGCGAAACCACCGCCCGCGTGGCGGTGGGAGCGGTGGCGAAGCAGTTTCTGGCGCATTTTCGGGATCGAAATTCTCAGCCATGTGATCGCCGTGGGGTCGAAACGGCTGGATCGCACCGTCGCGTGGGATGAAATCGTCGAACTGAGCAGGAAGACCGAAGTGCTGCTGGGTTGCGTCGATCCGGACGCCGAACAGGAAATGAAAGCGGTGGTCGACGAAGCATATCGAACCGGAGACACCGTTGGCGGCATCTTTGAAGTAGTGGCGCGCGGGTTGCCGCCCGGGCTGGGCTCTCACATTACCTGGGATTCGCGGCTGGACGGGCGTCTGGCGCAGGCCATTGTGTCCATGCAGGCGGTGAAGGGCGTGGAAGTCGGATTTGCCGAAGAAGGCGCGCAGAGTTTCGGATCGAAGGTGCAGGACACGATTCATTACAACCGCGACGGACCGGCGGTTCTTCCGCGGCGACAATCGCGCGGGCGGCATCGAAGGCGGCATGACCAACGGCGAAGAACTGCGGGTGCGCGGGTTTCTGAAGCCCATTTCGACGCTGCGGCGGCCGCTCGAATCGGTCGATCTCGAAACGCGCGAACCGGCGAAAGCCGCGTATGAGACGCTCGGACGTGTGCGTAGTTCCGGCGGCGGGTGTGATCGGCGAAGCGATGGTTGCCATCGTGCTCGCTGAAGCCATGCTGGAAAAATTTGGCGGCGATTCGCTCAGGGAAACCAGGCGGAACTTCGAAGGCTACCTGCAGCAGGTTCGCGATTTCTGATGACGTACCGGATTGTCAAGTACCTGAATGATCCCGATCCTCGAACGCCCCGCCGACGCTGTCACGGAATTCGACACGCCGGAACTGCATCAGTTTGTCGAGGACATGTTCGAAACCATGTACGCCTCCCACGGGGTCGGTCTGGCCGCGCCGCAGGTCGATGTTTCGAAGAGGCTCATCGTGATCGATATGACGGGCGGCGAAGAGGGCACCGAGCCCGAGCGCATCGTGCTGATCAACCCGGAAGTTATCGCGAAAGAAGGCAAGCAGACAGGCGAAGAGGGCTGCCTGAGCATTCCGGGGTTCCGCGAGCCGGTCACGCGGGCGAAAAAGGCAACGGTGCGCGCGCAGAACGTGAAGGGCGAGTGGTTCGAAATCACCGGGGAAGACTTGCTCGCGCGGGCGCTGCAGCATGAGATCGATCATCTGAACGGCATTCTGTTTCTGAGCCATCTGAGTGCGCTGAAACGCGATCTGATCAAGCGGAAGATTAAGAAGCTGCAAAAAGCCGGGGAGTGGGAGTGAAGCGTAGTTTTCCTGGGCACTCCCGAGTTCGCCGTCCCGACGCTCGAAGCGATTGTCAGCCGCGCGGCATCGCGTGCTCGAAGTGATCACGCAGCCCGACCGTCCGAAGGGCCGCAAGCAGGAACTGACCCCGTCTCCAGTAAAGACGGCGGCTCTGCGGCACGGCCTGCCTGTTTACCAGCCGGAGCGCATCCGGCGGCCCGAAGCGGTGGAGCACCTGCGCGCACTGGCGCCCGATGTGATGGTGGTCGTGGGCTACGGCCAGATCATTCCGCAGAGCATCATCGATATTGCGCCGCTCGGGATCATCAATGTGCATGCGTCGCTGCTGCCGGAACTGCGCGGGGCCGCGCCGATTCAGTGGTCGATTGCGCGCGGGTACGCGCAGACCGGCGTCACCACCATGCGGATCGACGCGGGTCTGGACACGGGCGACATGCATCGACCGCTGGGAAACCGCGATCGGACCCGATGAAACCGCGCCTGAGCTTTCGGCGCGGCTGGCCGAGGCGGGTGCGGAGCTGCTGGTCGAGACGCTGGCAAAGCTTGGCGACCGGCACGGCAAAACCCGAACCTCAGGACGACGCGCGGGCCACGCTCGCGCCCATCCTGAAGAAAGAAGACGGACGAATCGACTGGCGCAATCCCGGCGCAGGAGATCCATAATCTGATTCGGGGTTTTCTGCCGTGGCCCGGAGCGCATACTTCGTTTCGGGGCCAGTCGCTGCATCTGTGGCGCGCGCGGCTGGTCGCGGCGGCGATGGGATCTGGCGCCGGGAGCGCTGGTACATGAAGCACGGCGTTTTCGCCGTGGGCGGCGATGGAGCCGCGCTGGAATTACTGGAAGTTCAACTCGAAGGCCGTAAAAGAATGCCGGCGGATGTTTTCGCCAACGGCCATCGACTAACGCAGACCGAGCAACTGGGGCAATGACAAAGCATTGCAAAAACGACCATTGCCGAAGACGAATTCTAAAACAAGATGAGACCTTTCGATTTACCGCTTGGATTTAAATACGCCACCGCTTACGCTGGCATTCGCAAACAGGAGAAAGACGACCTCGCACTGATTGTTTCAGGAGTGCCGGCCGCAGCCGCCGCCGTGTTTACGACGAACAAAGTGCAGGCCGCGCCCGTAAGGCTTGCCCGCGCCAACATGCGCGCTTCAAAGGGCGTGTGCGGCGCCATTCTGGTGAATTCCGGCAACGCCAACTGCGCGACGAAGTCGGGCGACAAGGTTGCCGCGAACACCACCAAAGCGCTGGCGAAGCTGCTGAAGCTGCAGCCGAATCAGGTGCTGCCCGCTTCCACCGGCGTCATCGGCGTGGAACTCGATGAGAATCTGATTCTGGACAAGCTGCAGGAACTGGTGGACAAGCTTGACGACAACCTGCTGCCGGAGGTGGCGCGCGCCATCCTCACCACCGATCTGCAGCCGAAAGGCGCTTCGCGCGAAGTGACTCTGCGGCGCGGCGCGGTGCGGATCGCCGGCGTTACCAAAGGTTCCGGCATGATTCACCCGCGCATGGCGACCACGCTCGGCTTCGTGATGACGGACGCGGTGATTCCGCAGACGCTGCTGCGCCGCATGCTGGTGCGCGCCGCGGAACTGAGCTACAACCGCATCTCAGTGGATGGCGATACTTCGACCAACGACACGCTGATTGTGCTGGCGAACGGCGCTTCGGGCGTGCGTCCGGACCCGAAAGAGATGAGCGTTTTCGAAGAGGCGCTCACGGAAACGCTGCAGTCGCTGGCGCGCCAGATCGTGCGCGATGGCGAAGGCGCCCGCAAGCTGATTTCGGTCGAAGTGCATGGCGCGGTGAGCGATGCGTCGGCCGCGGCCATCGCGCGGTCGATTTCGAATTCGCCGCTGGTGAAGACCGCGATCGCGGGTTCCGATCCGAACTGGGGCCGCATTCTGTCGGCTGCCGGGAATTCGGGCGTGAACTTCGATCCGACCACCATCGAGATCACGTTGCAGGACGTGAAGGTTTGCCGGAACGGCCTGGCCGCTCCGTTCGATGAGACTCGATATGAAGCAGCGGCTCGACGATACGGATGTGTCGATCGTTTTCCGGATCGCGGGCAAAGGCAAGGGAACCGCTACGTTCTGGACCTGCGATCTGACGGAAGACTACATCCATATCAATGCGAACTACCGCACGTAGGCGGCGTGTTCCAGGGTGGGCAGCGATGTCCGCCCTGGCAGTGTTTTTCTGCTCCGGCCAGGCGGTGAGTCAGACGGAGCAGCCTGCGTGGATGCCGGTAATTTCTCAACTGGCTTCCGCGTTGAGTCAGAACAACGTGTCCGAGGCTCTCGGCGCATTCGACAGCGCGATGAAAGACTATGGCGAAATCGAGTCCGGTCTTTCAGCGCTGACTGCGCAGGCGGATATCCTTTGCGCGATTGACGTAATCGACGACAAGGAAGAAAACGGCGTCCGGGCCCTGGACGTAGACTGGTATATGCAGTTGAAATCCCAATCGGACGCCGCAATAGCCGAAAGAAGACGGGAACGCGTGCGCGTTGAAATGCGTCAAATTCGCGGCAAATGGAAGATCGTTTCCCTCACTCCGCTCTCGATTATCGGTCCTATCCGCATTCAGTGAAGCACCTGTAATAAACGGAATCAGCCATACACATAGTGTTGTGGTTACAAACGCTTACGCAGGTACGCGCAACTTCGGCACCCCGGCCGCGTTGGAAGAATTGTGAGGTTGAAAGCGAGAACGGCGCGAGGGCTACTCCGCGTTGCTTTGATTCTCCTGCCGGCGGCGTTGTCCGCTCAGCAGGATGTGTTGACAGGTGGTTACGATAACGCGAGAACGAACGCGAATCTGAATGAACCTACGCTGAAACCGGCGAATGTTCAGGCGAATTCGTTCGGAAAATTGTTTTCGTTGTCCGTCGATGGTCAGATTTATGCGCAACCTCTTTTTCAGCAAAATGTAACAATCGCGGGAAAAGGACAGCACAATGTGCTGTTTGTTGCGACGCTGCACAATTCGGTTTATGCGTTCGACGCGGATGCTCCGGCGACGCCTTTGTGGACGGCGAACCTTGGGCCGTCCGTGCCGGCGGATCAATACGGCTCGGACAACGGGCCATACATGGACATCTCTCCCGAGAACGGAATTTTGGGAACGCCTGTGATCGATGCGTTGACCAACACGATCTATGCCGTGGCCGCGACGCTTGAAAACCAGAGCTATGTGTACCGGCTTCACGCTCTCGACACCGGGTCGGGAAAAGAGAAGTTTTCAGGTCCTTCGACGATCACCGCTCAGGTAAACGGGACAGGCGACAGCGCGGCGAACGGAGTTGTGCCGTTCGTTCCGGTGCAGCACATTCAGCGTCCGGCGCTGATGCTCCTGAAGGGTGTGGTGTATGTTTCGTTCGGATCGCATGGAGACGCCGCTCCGTTCCATGGCTGGCTGCTCGGGTATAGCGCCGGGAACGTGCAAAACCAGGTTTCCGTGTTCAATCCGACGCCCAACGGCGAGGGCGGTTCGATCTGGCAGTCTGGCCGGGGGCCAACTGCGGACGAGGCCGGCAATATTTATGTGGTCGCGAGCAACGGGGATACGGACGATCTTTCCGACTATGCGGACAGCGTTATCAGGCTCAATCGGGATGCAACGTCTGTTGCGGACTACTTCACGCCCAGCGATGTTCAGGTTCTGAACGACAGCGATGAGGATCTGGGGGCGGCGGGCGCGATGTACGTGCCGGGCAGTGGATTGCTCATCACGGGCGGCAAAGAAGGCATATTGTATTTGCTGAGCGCCAAAGCTCTGGGTCACGCGAATTCCACGGACTCGCAGGTAGTGCAACGGCTGGATACCGGGAATCCGAGTATCTACAACATGGCGCTCTGGAACCGTGCCGACGGGCCGCTGGTCTACCTGCATACCGAAAACCTTCCGGTTACGGCGTACAAGCTGGTGGGAAATCAGCTGAGCACCAGTCCCGTGGCGCAAAGCCAGAACGGGTTCGCCGTTCCTTATCAGGGAATGACGTTGTCGGCGAACGGAACTCAGAAGGGTTCCGGAGTTCTGTGGGTGCTGGGCGCGGCGAGTTATCCGCTGCCAAGCGCCGGAATTTTGCATGCCTACAATGCCGACGACCTGACGGAGATATGGAACAGCGCCATGACAGGCAGCGACGCGGTGGGCGGGTATGTGAAATTCGTAAATCCGACCGTTGCGAACGGCAAGGTGTACGTTCCTACGCTGGACAATCAGTTGGTCGTTTTCGGGCCTAAGACCGGGACTGCCGCAGCGCCTGCGGTAACGGGTATCGTGAATGCGGCGAGTTATGCGGCCGGGCCCGTTGCCCCCGGTGAGATAGTCGCAGTTTTCGGGCAGAACATGGGACCGAAAGACGTTGTGGTTGGAGGCTTCGATGTTACCGGGACCATGGGCGCACAACTCTATGGCACCGAGGTGACGTTTAACGGTATTCCGGCTCCGCTGATCTACACGTCGGCGGGCGCGATTGCCGCGATTGTTCCCTATGAACTTTCCGGGTCGGACCCGGTTACGGTGCAGGTGAGCTACAACGGCGTGGCATCGTCAACGCAGACGATTGCGCTCGCGGCGGCGGCTCCGGGGATCTTTTCAGGCGATTCTACGGGACGTGGACCCGGCGCCATCCTGAATGAGGATTATTCACTGAACACGCTCGCCAATCCGGCGAAGACAGGCTCGGTGGTGGTGGTGTACGCGACGGGTGGCGGACAGACGGATCCGTTAGCAAGAACCGGGAGCATCACGGACGCCGCCGCGCCGCTCGCTTCACATGTGAGTGTTACGCTCGGCGGCCAGCCCGCGGAAGTTCTTTACGCGGGCAATGCGGGTGGCGAAGTCGCGGGAGCAGTTCAATTGAACCTGAGGGTTCCGGCCGGGATTACGGGGCAGGTGCCGGTGGTGGTTACGATTGGCGGACAAGTCAGCCAGGCTACAGTGACCGTTTCGGTTCGATAAACCGGCATTAAAAAAGCTCCCTCACGCTTTGTAGCGTGAGGGAGCTTTTGCTTGTTTGGGCTGCTGTTTAGAAATACAGCTTCAGAGCGAGCTGAAGGCTGCGGGGTCCGTTGATCTGGCTGCCCGAGCCGGTCAGAACGCCGAACGTCTGGCTCTGCAGCTGCGTGCTGCCCGTACCGAACCGAACCCGATTGAAGACGTTGAACGCCTCCGCGCGGAATTCGAGCCGCGTCTTTTCCCAGATGGGGAAGGTGCGGGTGAGCGACATGTTCTCAGTCAGGTTCGGGAACAGGCGGAGCTTCGGGTTGTAGCGGGTCTCGTTGCCGATCCCGTTCAGAGCCGTGCCTGAACCCTGAATCGGGAAAGGGCCGCTGCCGTAGGGGACGAAGAAGTTGTCCCGGCCTGGATCGAACCCGCCGCTATAGCTGGGCTGCCATCCGTTGTACGAAGTGACGTAGGCAGGTACCCGCGTGGCGCCGGAATCGCCGGGAGCATAGATGGGCAGCGTGTTGGTGGTGGTGACGCCCACGGGCGTTCCGCTGGCATAGAGGTTGATGGTCGATATGCGCCAGTTGCCGATGACCCAGCCGAGCGGGCCGCTCGACGAGATACTTCTGGCCCTTGCCGAACGGAATGTCGTAGACGGCGGCGAACTTGAAGTCGTGGGTGACGTCGAATGCACCGATGGACTTTTCGAGTCCGCGATTGTACTGGTCAGCCGCGTAAACGGGGCCACCGCCCGGTCCGCCCCATGCCGAATCGGAATCCGTCAGCAGCTTCGAAAAGACATATGAAGTCTTGAAGGTCAGACCCTGCGAGAGACGCTTCTGGAACTTCACGATCAGCGCATGATAGGTGGAGTGGCCGCTGTGATCGCCCTGTCCCGCATAGGTGTCGATCACGTTGTACTGCGGGAACGGGCGCAGCGCCTGAGCGACAGTGCCCTTGAAGCCTGGGTAAGGAGCGCCAACACCCGCGGCATTCGCGGTAGCGCGATCCAACCTGGCTGTTGAGGACCGTGATGCTCTGGGCGATGGTGCCGAACGCGGTCAGGTACGCTCGGGCTGATCTGGTTGTAGTCCAGCAGCGAGGTTTGCAGATGCTCGCCCATCACGCCGCTGTAGCCAATCTCAGCGACCATGGAATTGCCGAGCTGGCGCTGAATGGAGAAGCTGAAGTTGTCGTACGCGGGCAGTTTGGTGGTTTCGTTGCCCTGGAACCAGGCGACGTTGGTGCCGTTGGAAACCGCGGGGTTGATGAACGGCGGAACGTTGTAAGGCGGGAAACCCTGATCGAGCGTAAAGGTCGGGGTAACGCCGTTGGTCTGGTTGTTATCGGTCTGGGTCAGCGTGTAGCCGGAGTTGTGGGTAGAACCGCTGACCGAGACCAGCGCGCCGAAGGAGCGGGCAGTACGCTCCGCGGATGACCGTTTTCGCGTCCTTCGAGTAAGCGACGCCGATGTGCGGTCCGAAGCCCCAGGGCCACATGTTGGCGAGCGTCCGGGTGCCGACGCAGCCGCTGCAGTTACCGGAGAAGAGAACCGCGCCGGGGATGTTGCCGGCGCCGGGATTCGGGGTGGTGGGCGAGAAATCCGTCCAGCGATCGTTCAGACCGGTCGGAGGCAGGTTGCCATCCCAGCGAACGCCGAGGTTGAGAACCAGCTTCGGGGTGACGCGCCAGTCATCCTGGAAGTAGCCGCCGAAATAATAGAACTGCTGGCCGATGAAGCGGACGGTATCGATCTGAGCCGGTATCGGCCTAGCCAAGCAGGAATGAGGCGAAGGCGTTGCCGCCCGCGTTCGGATTGGAACCGCCGGGAACGCCGGTTTCCTGATAGCTGAAGCCGACGCAGCCGGCTTCGCACTGGCGGCCGAAACCGTTGTAGTGGTTGAGCTGGTACATGCCGCCGAACTTGAACGAGTGGTTGCCCGTGATCCAGGTGAAGTCGTCGTTGTAGGCGTAGACGGTGTTTTCAGAGCCGTTGTCCGCCTGGCCGCCCCACTGGCTGTAGGTGTTGCCGGTACCGCCGGTGAACAGCTTGCACCAGGTTTTCGTTGCAATTCGGAACGTTGCCGCAGGCAGAACTTGTTCTTCCAGTTGCCGATGTACTCCTGCGGCGGTTTGTGATCCTGCGTCCAGTTGTTTCCGCCCGCGTAGAAGTGGTTCAGCTTGGTGGGGCTGAAAGTCCAGTCCCAGCTAAAGCGAAGCACGTCCGAAGCCTGCAGCAAGGTCGTTGTAATTGGTATAGAGACCCGGCAGCGTGGCCGGGCCGTCGGGGCCGGGCGTCTGATGTTCGCGGTCATGCGCATAGTAGCCGGAAATGCGCTGCTTTTCGTTGAAGATGTGGTCGCCCTTGATGCTGGTCTTGTTCACCGGGATAGATCTGGGTTCCGCGGGTGACCAGGTAGTTGTTCGCGACGTAGGCCGCGGTTCCGGGAGCGGCGCCGTTGTTCGGGGCAAGCTTGCCGCCGGACTGGAAGACGCTCAGGGCCTTGATGGCCGCCGGGCTCCAAAGGCTCTGCGGAATGATGTTTCCGGCGAACTGCTGGCGGGTGACGGTGCCGTCGGGATTGGTAACCTGCGTCAGCGGATTGTAGATCGGGATCTGCGACACCGGCGGATGTGACCCATTTGCTGAAATCGCCGTTGTACATCTCCGGCGTAGGAACCGTGAAGGTGGTGCCGTTGGCGCCGGTGCGGTTGCGGAATCCTTCATACGAGAAGAAGAAGAACGTCTTATCGCTGCCGCGATAGACTTTCGGGATCCAGACCGGGCCGCCGACGGTGGCGCCGAAATCGTTCTGCTTGTAGATGGAGATTGGAATGCCGGTCGCGTTGCTGAACAAGTTGTTCGCGTCGAAATCGTTGTTGCGAAGGAACTCGTAAGCGGAGCCGTGGAACTGGTTGGTTCCGGATTTGGAGGCGTAGGTCATGTTGCCGCCGCCCGCATGTCCGTATTCGGCCTTGAAGCCGTTGGTGTCAACGGTGAACTGATCGATCGCTTCGACCGAGGCGGAGTTGGAAGCAACCCAGCTTTTCGATAAGCGCGCGGCTCGTGTTGGTGGAAACGCCGTCAAGTGAAGTGCCGTAAGACGCGGCCTGACCGCCACCGAGACTGAAGCCGTTATCGCCGCCGAGATTCTTGGCGTCGGGCAGGAGCGCGGCCAGGTCAAAGGGCGTGCGGACGGAGCCGTTCACGACCAGCGGCAGATCGTTGACGAGTTTGTTCTGCAGCGTGACGCTCGATTTGGCATCTTCCGTTTGAAGCTGTACGGCGGAAGCTGTAACTTCAATGGCCTGGGTGGAGGTGCCGACTTCGAGCGTGGCATCGGCGCGAACCGTTTGGGCTGCGTCGAGGTTTAACCCTTTTTCTTCAGACGGCCGGAAGCCGGCTTTTTCCACGCGGACCGTATACGTGCCAGGCGACAGACTTGGCGCGGTAAACTCTCCGGAGGCGTTGGTCGTATCGGTAACTACGACGTTGGTGGCATTGTTGCGGACGGTGACTTTGGCGGCGGGGATAACAGCACCTGAGCTGTCTCTAACCGCGCCGGTGATGGTGCCCCGCTCGGATTGCGCAAAGACGCTGGCGCAAGCCAGGGCCGTGCAAAAAAAAGCCCGGATGACGTATCCGGTGCATCGTAAATTCATGTTCACTCCGTTACCGGTCTTCGTGGACCGAAATAACCTCTGATGGGTGTACTGTATCACCCCGAGGGGCGGAAAGCATAGGTCCGACCACACAAATTGTTATCATTGCGGTTTCGTGAACCGATCCCCCCGGTTATTCCCCGTACTTCTTAGCCTGTTTGCGCTAAGTGGAGCGGCAGCCCTCATTTACGAGGTTGTCTGGCTGCAAATGCTGCAGCTTGTAATCGGCTCGTCAGCGGTGTCACTGGGCGTTTTGCTGGGGACTTACATGGGCGGGATGTGTTTGGGGAGCCTCTTTTTCGCCCGGTTCGTGCCAGTGGAAAGGAATGCGCTGAAGGTGTATGCGGCGCTCGAGGCCGGCACGGCAGTGTTCGGGCTGGGCGTGTTCTTCGGGTTGCCGCTGGTGGAGCAGCTGTACACGGCGGGCCTTTCGCAAGGTTTGCCGAACATGATTCTGCGCGGACTGGCGTGCGCAATCTGCCTCCTGCCGCCCACGGTTCTGATGGGCGCGACGCTGCCGGCGATTTCCCGATGGGTTACGGGAACTCCGAACGCGGCTTCGTGGTGGGGCTATTTCTATGGCGCGAATATCGCGGGCGGCGTGGTCGGATGTTTTGCCGCCGGGTTTTACTTGCTGCGCATCCACGACATGGGGTTCGCGACGTATGTGGCGGTGGGGCTGAACGTGGCGGTCGCGGCGGTTTCCGCGGGACTGGGCGTGGCTGAGGGCGGAGCAGGAAAAAACAAAGCCATTTTGGATACGGGTACTGCTACGGCTGAGCTTCAGCCGGATTGGCCGGTGTACCTGGCAGTCGGGATTTCGGGGCTGTGCGCGTCTGGGGGCGGAAGTGGTGTGGACGCGAATCCTGTCGCTGATGCTGGGCCCGACAGTCTACACGTTTTCGATCATCCTGGGAGTCTTTCTGGTCGGGTTGGGGTTGGGAGGCGCGGCAGGATCGGGCATCTCGCATTCGAAGAAAAACCCGCGCTGGTGGCTCGGAATGAGCCAGCTATTGCTTTGCGTTACGGTGGCTTGGGCGGCATTCATGCTTGCGGACAAACTGCCGTACTGGGCGGGCAACCTGAATTCGACGACCGGCCCCTGGCGGAACTTTCTGAACGACATTGCACGCTGCGCGGTGGCGGTGCTGCCGGCAGCGGTTTTGTGGGGCGCAAGCTTCCCGCTGGCGCTGGCGAGTTTGGGGCCTGTGGAGGGCGATCCCGCGAAACCGGTTGGGAGGATCTACGGAGCGAACACCGTCGGAGCGATCATTGGCGCGCTGTTGTTCAGCCTGGTGTTGATCCCGGGTTTGGGTACGCATGGCTCCGAACGGCTGATCGTGGCGCTCTCGGCAATTGCGGGGATCGTGGTGCTGCAGGCGCTCAGCGGGAAATCGACGATGCAGATGACAGGCGCTGTCGTGGCCGCCGGCATTCTGGCCTGGGCGATTCCGGGCATTCCGTGGATGCTGATCGGCTTCGGACGGCGGTTGCCCACCACCACGGGTCATTGGGACCTGCTGCATGTTGCTGAAGGCATGAACTCATCGGCGGCATGGTCACGGTGGGAGGGCGGCACGGTTTATTTCCACGTGAGCGGGAAAGTGGAAGCATCGACCGAACCGCAGGACATGAGTCTGCAGCGGATGCTGGGACACCTGCCCGCGCTGCTGCATCCGAACCCGCAATCGGTCCTGATTGTTGGCTTCGGCGCGGGCGTGACGGCCGGAACGTTCGTGGTGCATCCCGAAATCCGGCACATCACGATTTGTGAGATTGAGCCTGCCATTCCACCGCAGTCGGATGTCTATTTCGGCAAGGAGAACCACCATGTTCTGCACGACCCGAGGACCACGGTGGTGTTCGACGATGCGAGGCACTTCATTGTGACCAGCGCCGGGAAGTACGACATCATTACTTCAGATCCGATTCATCCCTGGGTGAAAGGGATGGCCTCGCTTTATACGACCGAGTATTTCAATTTCTGTAAGCGGCATCTGAATCCCGGCGGGTTCGTGACGCAGTGGGTTCCGCTTATACGAGAGCAGTATCGAAGCGGTGCGCAGCGAGATTGCCACGTTCTTCGAAGCTTTCCCGCAGGGGACCATTTGGGGAAATGTGAACACGGACGGGGAGGGTTACGATCTGGTGCTGATGGGGCAGGCGGAGCCGCTGAAGATCGACCCGAAAGGTTTGCAGAACCGCCTGGATGCTCCCGCGAATGCGGCGGTGCGCGAATCGCTGCGGGAGGCTGGGTACCCGTCGGCGCTCGATCTGCTCTCGACGTACGCGGCGCAGGCATCCGACCTTCGGACCTGGATGCAGGGCGCGGAGATCAATCGCGACCGCAATCTGCGGCTGCAGTATCTGGCTGGTTTCGGAGTGAATACGAACGCGGCGGGGGTGATCTACGACCAGATGCTGAGTCCGGCCGTATTCCCGGACAATCTGGTGGTGGGCTCGCCGGAATCGCGAGCCGCGTTACGATCTCTGTTCCACCGCCGGCATTTCTGACGAGATTGGCCTATTCCTTGACCTTGAGCTTCGACTTGTTCTCTTCGATGAACGTCTTGATTTCGTCGGCGATGCCGAGCAGTTTCACCCACTGTTCCTGGTAGAGCGTGACGGGGAAGCGTCCGAGGCCGTAGACCGAAACGGCGCCTTTTTCGCTGACCTTCATGGACACCGCGGTGTTCCGCTTCTGCTTCAAAGCTTCGTTTTCGGCCCTGAGCTTTTCGAGTTCCGCCTGCAAGTCGTGATCTGCCAATCGATTTCTCCTTAAAAGACAGTGTATGCGATGCGGACTCAGTATCATGAGGCGTGCAAACAAGAGCGATGGGAAAGACGGGTCTTACCGTGCCTCGGGTGTGCTTCGGCACCATGACGTTCGGTTCGCAGGTGAATCAGGCTGAGGCGGACAGGATTGTCGACTACTGCCTGGCAAACGGGGTCAACTTCCTCGATACGGCGAACGTGTACAACCAAGGCGAGTCGGAAAGGATTGTGGGCCGGACGATCCGTGGGAAGAGAGACAAAGTCGTGCTCGCCAGCAAGGTTCGCGGCAGGATGGAGGATTACGAGGGCCTGTCGCGGGCAGCGATCGTCAAAGCTGTGGAAGAGTCGCTCTCGCGGCTGGGCACCGATTACCTGGACCTCTATTATCTGCATCATCCGGACCCGTCCGTGCCGCTCGAGGAATCGCTTGAGGCCGTCAACGATCTGGTCAAAGCGGGCAAGGTCCGTTTTCCGGCACTGTCGAACTATGCAGCGTGGCAGGTGACCGAGGCGCAGTGGATTGCGTCCGACAAAAGCCTGATTCCGGCGACGGTGACTCAACCCATGTACAACCTGATCGCACGGGGACTCGAGCAGGAATACCTGCCAATGTGCCGGCACTTCGGTATTTTTACATGTGTTTACAATCCGCTGGCCGGCGGGCTGTTGACGGGGAAGCAAACGAAAGGGCGGCCGCTCGCCGGAACGCGCTTCGACGCCAACCAGATGTACATGGACCGCTACTGGCACGACGCGCAATTCGACGCGGTGGAGAAGCTGAGTGCCGCCGCCAAAGCCCATGGGCGGACTGCAATCAGCCTGGCGCTCAACTGGGTTTACCATCACACGGCGGCGGACTGTATTATTCTGGGCGCTTCCAGCCTGCCGCAGCTCGAGCAGAATCTCGCGGCGCTGGGCGAAGGCCCGCTGCCAGAGGAACTTCTGAAGACATGCGATTCTGTGTGGGCGAATTTGCGGGGCGTCACGCCGAAGTACAATCGTTAAAATAGCGTGAGCTGTTAGGAAAACCCGGTGGCATTGTTTGCCGCCGAGGCCTGTGTTTGGCCGGTGCCTTTAGAAGGAGCGCGAGCAAAGTCAGGCATGATTGAGCCTAAAATCCCTCCGCCCTCCCTGAACGTGTTACCTGATGAGGCTGTAAGCAGTCACTTACTTTTAGCTCCTAAATTTTCGGTCTGAATGACAAACACTACCCCTGTTACCCCGGTTGAACTGGTGCATACTGAGCCGCAAAGGCCGCGGAAGCGCGGCTTTGTCTGGATGCTGTTGCTGCTGGCAGTAGCCGGCGTGGCGGGATACGCCGTCTGGCGGGCAAGTCAGCCCAATCTGATTGCGACACCTGCCGGCGGTGGCGGGGGACGGGGCGGCGGCAGAGGAAGGGGTGGCGCCGGCGCATTCGGTCCTACGCCAGTGGTAGTGGCGAAAGCTGCGACCGCCAATGTGCCGGTCTACCTGACGGGGCTCGGAAACGTGGCGGCCTTCTATACGGTCACGGTTAAGTCGCGCGTGGACGGACAGTTGATGTCGGTCAAGTTCAAAGAAGGCGATTACGTGAAGCAGGGGCAGGTGCTGGCGGAGATCGACCCGCGGCCGTTCCAGGTCCAGCTCGACCAGGCGGAAGGCACGCTGGCACGGGATCAGGCCCTGCTGACGAATGCGAAGCTCGATCTGAAGCGGTATCAGACGCTGCTCGCGCAGGATGCGATTCCGCAACAGCAACTCGACACGCAGGTAGCTACGCTTGGGCAGATCGAAGGGAATATCAAGACAGACGTGGCGAACGTCAACAGCGCAAAGCTGAACCTGACGTATGCGCAGATTGTTGCGCCCATCAGCGGGCCGGCTCGGATTGCGGCTGGTGGATCCGGGCAACATTGTACACGCCTCGGACGCGAACGGGCTTTTCGTCATCACGCAACTGCAGCCGATTTCGGCGCTGTTTACGATTCCGGAAGACAGTCTGCCGCAGGTGATGAGGAAGCTGCGTTCAGGCGCTCATCTGCAGGTGGATGCCTTCAATCGCGACAATTCGGAGAAGCTGGCGAGCGGAACGCTCGTGACCGTCGACAACCAGATTGACCAAAGCACCGGGACATCGCGGCTCAAGGCCGTTTTTCCGAACACCAATAACAGCCTGTTCCCGAACCAGTTCGTGAACCTGCGGCTGCTGGTGGACACCAAAAAAAGCGAAGTCGTTATTCCGTCTGTCGCGATTCAGCATGGCCAGCAGGGTCCGTTCGTATTTCTGGTAGGAGCCGATTCGAAAGTGACGATGCAGGTGGTGAAGCCCGATATCGCCCTGGACAATGACTCCACCTCAATTGCGAGCGGTCTTTCGGACGGGGATGCGGTCGTGGTGGACGGAACGGACAGGCTGCAGAACGGCAGCCCGGTACGCATCAGAAGGCCCGGCGACGACGGGATGGGCGGCGGTGGCCGGGGACGCGGACGCGGCGGCAGGGGCGGGCGCGGCTCGGGCGGCGCGCCGAATGGTGCGGGTTCCGGCGCAGGTTCCGGTGGTGGCGGGGGGCGCGGCTCCGCAGGCGGCCAGAGTTGAGCCCGTCCCGCATCTTTATTGAACGGCCGGTTGCGACCTCACTGATGATGGCGGGCCTTGTGCTCGTCGGAGTGGTGGCATTCCGGCAGTTGCCTGTTTCGGCTTTGCCGCAGGTCGATTATCCGACCATACAGGTGCAGACGTTTTATCCCGGAGCGAGCCCGGAGGTGATGACGTCGTCAGTGACGGCGCCGCTCGAAAAACAGTTCGGGCAGGTGCCCGGCATGCAGCAGATGACGTCGATCAGTTCCTTCGGCAGTTCGCTGATCACGCTGCAGTTCGCTCTCGAACTGAATATCGATATCGCGGAGCAGGAAGTTCAGGCGGCCATCAATCAGTCCGGCACATTTCTGCCGCGCGATCTTCCATCGCCCCCGATTTATTCGAAAACAAATCCGGCCGACGCACCGATTCTGACGATTGCGATCACCTCGAACGTGATGCCTCTGCCGCTCGTAGAGGAACTGGCCGAGACGCGCATGGCGCAGCGTATTTCGCAACTGCAGGGCGTGGGTCTGGTGAGTATCAGCGGCGGCCAGCGGCGCGCGGTGCGCGTGCAGGCGAATCCGACCGCACTGGCATCTTACGGCCTCAGCATGGAAACGCTTCGCACCGCGCTCGGCAGCGCGAACGCGAACGCGGCCAAAGGCAACTTCGACGGTCCGCAGCAGGCCTGGACCATCAACGATAACGACCAGATCAGTTCAGCCGCGCAGTACGCGCCGATCATCATCGCCTACCGCAACGGCGCGCCGGTTCGGCTGAGGGATGTCGCGACCATCATCGACGGCACTGAGAACACGAAGCAGGCCGCGTGGGTGAATCAGAACCCCGCGATCATTCTGAACATTCAGCGCCAGCCCGGGACCAACATCATCGGGGTAGTGGACACCGTTCAGAAACTGCTTCCGCAGATACAGGCTTCGCTGCCCGAGACGGTACACCTGCAGGTGATCACGGACCGGACGACGACCATTCGGGCGTCGGTGGAAGACGTGGAATTCGAACTCGCGCTGACGATCGCGCTGGTCGTGATGGTCATTTTCCTGTTCCTGCGCAGTATTACGGCCACCATCATTCCGGGCATTGCGGTGCCACTGTCGCTGGTGGGTACCTTCGCAGTGATGTACATGCTCGGGTACAGTCTCGACAATCTGTCTCTGATGGCGCTGACGATTTCGACCGGTTTTGTGGTCGATGACGCCATCGTGATGATCGAGAACATCTCGCGCTACCTCGAAATGGGCGACGGGCCGATGGAAGCGGCGCTCAAGGGCTCGAGCGAGATCGGTTTTACGATCGTTTCGCTCACCGTCTCGCTGATTGCGGTTTTGATTCCCCTGCTGTTCATGGCTGACATTGTGGGGCGGCTGTTCCGCGAGTTTGCGGTAACGCTGGCCGTCACCATCATTCTTTCGGCCTTTGTCTCGCTTACGCTCACGCCGATGATGGCGGCGCGAATTCTGCGGCACAGACCGGAGCATGAACAGCGGCAAGTTCTATCAATGGTCTGAGCTGGGCTTTGTCAAAGTCATCGAAGGCTACGGGCGTATGGTCCGCGTCGTATTGCGTCATCAGACACTGACGCTGCTGGTGGCGCTGGGAACTGTCGCTTTGACGGCCATTCTGTTTATGATCGTGCCCAAAGGCTTCTTCCCGGTGCAGGATACGGGCGTGATTCTCGGAATCTCAGAGGCGCCCGAAACGGTGTCGTTCGCGGCGATGGCTGAGCGGCAGCAGCAGCTTGCCAACGTGATTCTGCAGGACCCCGCGGTGAAAAACATCTCGTCATTTATTGGCGTAGACGGCACGAATACGACGCCGAATGCGGGCCGGATTCAGATCACGCTGAAGCCGCTGGCGGAACGCAGCGGGTCCGCCGTGGACATTATTCGCCGACTGCAGACGAAGCTGTCACAGGTGCCCGGTATCACGCTTTACATGCAGCCGGTGCAGGATCTGACGGTGGAAGACCGCATCAGCCGCACGCAATATCAATACGCGCTGGATGCGCCGCAAAAAGAGATTCTCGACGAGTGGATTCCGAAGGTGCTGGCTCGGTTGAAGCAGATTCCGGAACTGCGCGACGTGGCGAGCGACCAGCAGAACAACGGCCTCGGCTTAAAGGTTGATATCGACCGCGACACGGCGGGCCGTCTGGGAATCACTCCGCAGAATGTCGACGACACGCTCTACGATGCGTTCGGGCAGCGGCAGGTCTCGACGATCTTTACGCAGTCGAATCAGTATCACGTGATTCTGGAAGCGGGGCCGCAGTGGCAGCAGAGCAGCGAGGCGCTTGCAGGATCTGCGCGTTCAGATTGGCTCGGCTTCGGCCAACCTGGCTTCCACGGTTGCGCTTGCCGGAACCAATACCGCTCTGACCGGCGCGGCTTCGCAGCCGCAGGCGCCGCTCGGAACCTTCACGCGCATTATCACCGTTCCGACTCCGATCTCTATCAATCACCAGGGGCAATTTCCGGTCGTAACGCTGTCGTTCAACCTCGCTCCGGGCGCTTCGCTGGGCACCGCCGTCGAGCACATTCGCGCGGCCACTGCCGAGACCGGCATGCCGGCCAGCATCGAGCCGAGCTTCCAGGGAACGGCCGCTGCTTTTGAGAATTCGCTCGCGAGCGAACCGATTCTGATTCTCGCGGCCATTGTGACGGTGTATATCGTTCTTGGCGTGCTGTATGAGAGCTACATCCATCCCGTTGA
The DNA here is from genome assembly GCA_963840735.1 of Terriglobia bacterium. Classification (GTDB taxonomy): domain Bacteria; phylum Acidobacteriota; class Terriglobia; order Bryobacterales; family Bryobacteraceae; genus BOG-234. The sequence continues at coordinate 209,728 of CAWIZX010000006.1, read as the reverse complement.
CCATCCTTTCGACCCTGCCCTCGGCGGGTGTCGGGCGCGATTCTGGCGCTGATCCTGTTTAAGGAGGATCTGGATGTGATCGCGCTCATCGGCATCATCCTGCTGATCGGCATTGTGAAGAAGAACGCCATCATGATGATCGACTTCGCGCTCGAAGCCGAGCGGCATGAAGGCAAGACGTCCCGAAGAGGCGATTTATCAGGCCTGCCTGCTGCGTTTCCGTCCGATCATGATGACCACGATGGCGGCGCTGCTGGGCGCGGTGCCGCTGGCGTTTGGCAGCGGCGTCGGTTCGGAACTGCGGCGCCCGCTCGGCATCACGATCATCGGCGGTCTGCTGGTCAGCCAGGTCCTGACGCTGTTTACCACGCCGGTGATTTATCTCTGCGTTCGGCCGCATTCTCCTTGTGGCTGGCTCACTTCCGAAGCAAGCATGAACCGGAGCAGTTGAACGCTGCCGGAAGTTCGCGGTATGAGCGTCTCAACTCCGTTCATCGAACGGCCGGTCGCCACCACGCTGCTGACCATCGCGATCACGCTTGCGGGCGCGATCGGCTACACGCAGCTGCCGGTGTCGCCCTTGCCGCAGGTGGACTTTCCGACCATTTTCGTGAGCGCGTCGCTGCCGGGCGGAAGCCCGGAAGTGATGGCGGCGTCGGTCGCGACTCCGCTCGAAAAGCAATTCACGCGCATCGCCGGCGTTACGGAGATGACGTCGAACAGTTCACTCGGTTCGGCCACGGTGGTGCTGCAGTTCGATCTGAGCCGCGATATCAATGCCGCGGCGCGCGATGTGCAGGCCGCAATCAACGCCGCGGCAGGCTATCTGCCGGCGAACCTGCCGACGAATCCGCGGTACCGCAAAGTCAATCCGTCCGACGCGCCGATCCTGATTCTGTCGCTGCAGTCGGAGGTGGTGCCGACGCCGGCGCTCTACGACATGGCTTCGTCGGTGCTGGCGCAGAAACTGTCGCAGGTGAAGGGCGTCGGGCAGGTGAACGTCGGTGGCAGTTCGCTGCCCGCGGTGCGCGTGGAACTGAATCCGCAGCCGGTGTCGCGCTACAACGTCGGCCTCGATCAGATCGGCCAGCTTCCTTGCGAGCGCCAACGCCAACCGGCCCAAGGGCGAGCTGATCGACCGCGAGATGACGCTCCCGCTGCAGACGACCGATCAGCTGCTTGAGGCGAAGGATTATCAGAATCTGGTGGTGGTTTACCGCAACGGCGCGCCGGTGCGGCTTTCCGATCTGGGTCGCGTCATCGATTCGGTGGAAGACGTCCGCAACATCGGAATCGCGGACGGCAAGCCGGCGGTGCTGATCATGATCAGCCGCCAGCCGAACGCCAATATTATCGAGACGGTGGACCGGATGCGCGCCGTGCTGCCGCAGTTTCAGGCGTCGCTGCCGCCCACGGTCACGCTGAAGGTCGATAACGACCGCACGAACACGATCCGCGCTTCGGTGGTCGATGCCGAGCGCAACATGGTGATTTCGATCGCGCTGGTGATCTTCGTCGTGTTCGTCTTCCTGCGGAATGCGCTGGGCGACCTTCATCCCGAGCATTTCGGTGCCGGTCTCGCTGATCAGCACGTTCGGCGTGATGTATCTGCTGGGCTATACGCTCGACAACCTCTCGCTGATGGCGCTGACCATCGCCACGGGATTCGTGGTGGACGATGCGATCGTGGTGATCGAAAACATCACGCGCCACATCGAAAACGGCATGCAGCCCATGCAGGCGGCGCTGCGCGGGCGCGCAGGAAATCGGCTTCACCGTGCTTTCGATGAGCATCTCGCTGATTGCGGTGTTCATTCCGATTCTGATGATGGGCGGCATCGTCGGGCGCCTGTTCCGCGAATTCGCGGTGGTGCTTTCGGTCGCGATCGCGATCTCGATGGTGGTCTCGCTGACCGCGACGCCGATGATGTGCGCGCGGCTGCTGAAGGTGAAGCACAATCACGGCCGGCTCTATAACTGGAGCGAAAGGTTCTTCGAGTGGATCATTTCCACCTATGCGTCGGCGCTGCAGGTGGTGCTGAAGCACCCGGCGCTGACGCTGGTCGTGATGGCGCTGACCATGGCGTGAACGTCTACCTCTACATCAAGATTCCGAAGGGCTTCTTCCCGCAGCAGGATACCGGGCGTCTGAATGGGCAGGTGCAGGGGCAGCAGCATATCTCTTTCGCGGCGCTGGTCGAGAAGGCTGCGGTGGTTCGAGGCAGCAGGTGCGCAGCGATCCCGATGTGGACACCGTGGATGCGTTGGTCGGGCGGCGGCGGATTCGGGCGTGGCGGCGGCAATTCGGCGCAGATTTTCTGTCAGCTGAAACCGCTCGGCGTAGCGCAAGGCAACGCGCGGATGAGGTGATCGCCCGGCTGCGGCGCAAGACCTCGGGCATGCCCGGCGCATCGCTGTTCCTGCAATCGAATCAGGACATCCGCATCGGCGGCCGGCAGGGCAACGCGCAATATCAGTACACTCTGCAGACGCAGGATCTCGACGCTGCTTGCCATCTGGGGGCCGAAGGTTCTGGCAGCGGCTGCAGACGCTGCCGGAGATTGCCGACGTCAGTTCCGATCAGCAGAATTCGGGGCTTGTCCGAGAACGTGACTGATCGACCGCGACACCGCTTCGCGCCTCGGGCTGACCGCGCAGGCCGTGGACAGCGCGCTCTACAACGCGTTCGGGCAGCGCCAGGTCTCGACGATGTACAAGTCGATCAATCAGTATCACGTGGTGCTGGCGCTCGAGCAGAAGTGGTGGTCGAAGCCCGGAATTTCTCGAACAAGATCTACGTGCAGACGCCGCGCGGCGTCGAGGTGCCGCTCTCCGCGTTCGCGCACTGGTCGGAAGGGCATCACGCCGCTGTCACTGCCGCATCAGGGGCAGTTTCCCGCCTCCACCATTTCCTTCAATCTGGCGGAAGGCGTGTCGCTCAGCGATGCGGTGACCGCGATCAACCGGGCCGAAATCGACATGGGCCTGCCGGCCAGCATCACCGGCAAATTCGCCGGCACCGCGCAGGCTTATCAGGATTCGCTCTCGAATCAGCCGATCCTGATCCTGACGGCGCTGCTGGCGGTCTACATCGTGCTGGGCATTCTGTATGAGAGCCTGATCCATCCGCTGACGATCATTTCGACGCTGCCCTCGGCGGGCGTCGGCGCGCTGATCGCGCTGGTTCTGTTCCGGACGCAGCTCGACATCATCGCGATGATCGCGATTATTCTGCTGATCGGCATCGTGAAGAAGAACGCCATCATGATGATCGATTTCGCGCTGGCGGCGGAGCGCAACGAAGGCATGAACTCGCGCGATGCCATCTTCGAGGCCTGCCTGCTGCGCTTCCGCCCCATCATGATGACCACATTCTGCGCGCTGCTGGGCGGCCTGCCGCTGGCGCTTGGGCTCGGCACGGGCTCGGAACTGCGCAAGCCGCTTGGTATCGCCATCGTGGGCGGCCTGATCGTCAGCCAGATGCTGACTCTATTTACGACACCGGTGATCTATCTGTCTCTTGACCGTCTTCGCCATCGTTTCAGCCGCAAGAACTACAGCGGCAGCCGACGTCCTGGAATTCTGATTCCGGGCGGACTTGCGGAGAGTGGCGATTGAACGCGCGTTACGGCGGAACTTGCGCATTTCGATTGCGATATTTTGTTCCGCCTGCACGGTGGGTCCGAAGTATCAGCCCGCCGGTGGTGCCGGCTCCGCCCGCGTTCAAAGAACTTGCGGGCAACGATCAATGGAAGACGGCCACGCCCAGCGATGAACTGCTGCGGGGCAAGTGGTGGGAGATGTTTCGGCGATCCGCAGCTGAATGCGCTCGAGGAACTGATCATCGTCAGACAACTTCAGCGTGAAGCAGGCGGAAGCGCAGTTCCGGCAGTCACGGGCACTTGTGCTGCTGAATCGCGCGGCTTATTACCCGACCATCGGTTCGAATCCATCGATCTCGCAAACCGACCGGGGTTCGGCATCCGGGGGCTCGGGAGGACCGGCATCGTCGTTCTCGCTGCCGTTTACCGCGAGTTGGGAACCGGATCTGTGGGGCCGCGTGCGGCTTGCAGTGGAGGGGGCAACGGATAATGCTCAGGTTTCGGCCGCCGATCTCGAGAATATCCGGCTGAGCCTGCAGGGCACGCTGGCTGTCGGACTACTTTACGCTGCTCGGGACGGACATGCAGTTGGCGCTGCTGAATGACACGATTCAGGCGTATCAGCGGTATCTGACGCTGACGATCAACCGGTTTAACGGAGGCGTGGCTTCGAAGGCGGACGTCACTCTGGCCCAGACCCAGTTGTTCACGACCCAGGCCTCGGCCACGGACCTGGATGTGACGCGGAACGAGCTTGAACATGCGATTGCGGTATTGACGGGCCGGGCGCCGGCGGAAGTCAGCATTCCGCCGGGGCAAGATCCCTGGTCTGCCGCCCGCGATTCCAACCGCGCTGCCTTCCCAACTGCTGGAACGGCGTCCGGACATAGCGGCGCAGGAACGGCTGATTGCCGCCGCGAACGCTAACGTCGGGCTGGCGGAAACAGCGTATTATCCGACTTTGACCCTGTCCGCCACGGCGGGCCTCACAAGCGGGAATCTGGCGAATTTGTTCAAATACGGGAGCCGGGTTTGGTCGGCAGGTCCCGGAATTTCGCAAACTCTGTTCGATTTCGGCCGGCGGGGCGCGCAGGTGCAGCAGACCGAGGCAGCCTACGATGCAAGCGTTGCGGCGTACCGACAAACCGTTCTGGCCGCCTTCCAGCAGGTGGAGGACAACCTCTCGACCCTGCGCGTTCTGGCACAGGAAGCCGAGCAACAGGCACAGGCGGTGGCCGCGGCGGAGCAGTCTCTGGAACTCGAAACGAGCCGCTATAAGGCTGGTACGGACACGTATCTGAACGTGATCACGACGCAGTCCATCGCGCTCAGCGATGAGCGTCTGGCCGTGTTACTTCTGCAGCGCCGGATGACGGCGGCTGTGAATCTGATTCTTGCGCTGGGCGGCGGCTGGGATACTTCGGCCCTGCCGACGAAGGACCAGATCCGGTCAGGAGCACTGGCCGATCCTGCGAATACGAAGAACGTTGCGCAGCCGGTGGAACCGTAGATCGCCGTGGCGGATTTCGCGGACGTTGCCAGGGCTCGGGCTTCTTACAAGGTATTCGAGGGAGCACTGCGCGCGGGCCGCGAGATTATGAAGCGCGCGGGTGTTCCGGACCCTCCGCCGATTCCCGAGTTCGATGCGGTGTTTAGAAAGCTGGACGCTGCTTCGAAAGAGGCTTTGTATGTGGAACTTCGTCCGGTGGAAGCTGTGGAACCGAAAGAGGCGATCCGGATCTGGACTCCCCTGGTGAAGCGGGCTTTCGGCGGAAAGTCCGGCGGTTAGAGAGACACCGGTCCGAAGGTCACATTTAAGCGCGTAATGGTCAGACCAATACGGCTCGGAATGAAATAGAATAGGCCGAGCGTGTTATGAAAATTTCCCTGCCGCTCTTCGCTCTTGGCTTTGGCGCTCTCCTGGTAGCCGACCCGAATCCTACACTGAAGCAATACTGCACCGGCTGCCACGGCAAAGCGGCGACGGCGGGAATCAATCTGGAGCAGCTTACCGCGGCTCCGATGACGGACGGCAACTTCGCGCAGTGGCAGAAAGTGGCGGCAGTGCTGGAAGAGAAGCGGATGCCACCGGCGAAGATGCCGCAGCCGACGGACGCCGAACGGTCTGCCGCGGCGCAGTGGGTCAGGGCGAGCCTGAATACTTATTCGCGAAAAACACGCGGGCGATCCTGGCGGTGTGACGGTCAGACGGCTTACCAGCGCCGAGTACGGCTATACGGTGCGCGACCTTACCGGGCTCGATCTCGATTTCAACAGCGAGTTCGCGGGCGACGCGGTGGGCGGGGAAGGCTTTTCGAATTTCGGCGACGTTCAGTTCATCTCGGACACGAATCTCGAGCGCTACATGGAGAGCGCGAAGAAGATCGCCGATCACGCGGTAATCGGGTCGGGACCGATCGAATTCTCGGAGCATCCGGGCAAAACGGGGTTTCGAGCTTTCGGCCATCAACCGGATCAAAGACATCTACGCGAAGTATGGCTGGCGTACCGTTTCGGGCGAAGGCGGGTTTCCGTTCGGGCTCGATAAGTATGACCGCGCGTTCTACGTGGCGTGGGAATACAAGAACCGGGTGGCGCTTGGGCAGCCGAAGGCTACGATTGCGGAACTCGCGGCGCGCGAGGATATAACGGGTCGTTTCGCGCAACACATCTGGAACGTGCTGCAGCAGCCGGGGCTCGGCTATCCGTTTCGGAAGTAGCGGCGAGATGGCGGAAGCTTGCAGCGCCCGGAGCGGACCAAAAAGCCTCAGAAGTGATTGCGCAGAACAGGCTGCGAGGACCTCGAGAAGTTTATTGTCTGGTGGCCAAGCTGGCTCTTTGCGCGCGGCGATCTTGCGTCCGGCGGGCAGGGCGATGAGAGTCCGCTGATCATTAATGACGAGACTTTGAAAGGCGAGCCGGCGCATCGCTTCAACTACCCGCTGGGTGCGCGCGGCGGCGCTGCGGGCAGGGGCCCTGCGCCTACGGGGCCGATCAAGGTATTCGTGAAAGTGGACCGGATAAATCCCGGCGCGGCGGTCGGGAAGCCGGTGGTGATCTGGCGCAATGCGATGGTTGGCACCCGGGTGATCGCTCCCAAGACAGCAATCACTGCGGCGGGCGATCCTGCGGCGGTCGCGGCTGCCGCAGCGGCCAAAATTCAGGTGAAGGACGCCGAGTCCGTTGCGGGAAGTCCTGAGTCCGGAATGGGCGGCGAAGCTGAACTTCGGTCACTCGCCCGACGGCACGCCCATGGGTCCAAACGATTTTGCCAGCGAAGGCGAGTTCAGCATGGAACTGCCGCAGCCGAAGGCGGGCACGGGACCGCTCGTTCTGCAGGTGGATGCAGAGTTCGGGTAAGAACCGCGACACGGTGGCGCGCATCCTGTTCTCGAATCGCGAAGACGGCAAGGTGAACGGGATTCCGACACGCGCTCTGCTTAGGCGATCCCGGCGAGCAAGGGCTACAAGGCGTTCAAGTCCGGCGTGATGGAGATGATGGCTTTGCTGCCTCCCCGAGCCAACCTGGAGCCCACCCCCGCGGACAAAGATCCTGCGCCGCTGCCGTTCGACAGCACCTACAATACGCCTGAACACGATGAATGGGTTGCTCGGGTCAAGTACATTCGCGATGACCGCTTCATCTATGAGCACGTGCTCGACGATGCGGCCAGCGTAAAGCTGGACCACGCATGGGACGATCTTCATGCGTCTTTCGAGTATTACGACAACTACCTCGACCTGCTTTCGAAAAAGTTCAATTACGAGCTTAAGATCAAGCACATGTCTGAGCTGACCCCGCAGATGCAGCTGGCGCATGCCGTCCGACGCCTCGCGAGTACGTGGCTCCGTTACGCACTGAATACGAGGCGGTCGAGAAGGCGCAACGCGCCGCACAGCCCGGGCATGTGGAAGATTGCCTGAAGTTCGCCTCGCTTGCATGGCGGCGTCCCCTCAGCGATACGGAGAAGGAAAATCTGCGAGCGTTCTATGTCAAGGCGCGGGCGAACGCCGGCATGGATCACGACGAAAGCAATTCAGGCCCTGCTGACACGCGTCCTGGTGTCGCCCGCGTTCCTCTATCGCGTGGAGAAGCCCGCGGAGGCTTCAGCGCGCCCGCTCTCGAACTGGGAGATGGCGAGCCGGCTGAGCTACTTCCTGTGGTCTTCCATGCCGGACGCCGAACTGCGGCGCGCGGCTGCGGCCGGCGAACTGAGCACGCCTCAGCAGTTGACGCGTTCAGGTGAAGCGCATGATGGCGGACGACAAGGCGCGGCGCTTTGCCACGGAATTCTTCGGACAGTGGCTGGGCTTCTACCGCTTCGATCAGTTCAAGGGCGTGGATACGGCCCGCTTCCCGGATTTCACGCAGGAAGTGAAATCGGGCATGTATGACGAGGCGGTGCTCGTTCTTCGACTATCTGGTGCGGAAGGATCGGCCGGTCGGCGAAATCCTGACGGCCGATTACACGTTCCTGAATAAGCCGCTCGCGAAGCATTACGGCGTGACCAAAGAGATCAAGTCGGCCGGCGAACCTGAGCTGGTAGAGGGCGCGAATGCGTTCCATCGCGGCGGCATTCTGCGGATGGGCGCCGTGCTGACGGCCACGTCGGCGCCGCTGCGAACCAGTCCTGTGAAGCGCGGCGACTGGGTGCTGCGCCGCATCCTCGGTACGCCGACGCCTCCGCCTCCGGCCGATGCGGGCTCGATTCCGGCGGACGACAAGCTGTTCGCGGGCCTTTCGCTGCGCCAGAAGCTGGAATCGCATAAACGCAATGCAACCTGCGCCGGATGCCACACGCGCATCGATCCGCTCGGTTTCCCGCTGGAACATTTCGATCCGACCGGACGCTGGCGCGAGCAATATGCCGATGGCAAGCCGATCGACGATTCGAGCACAACCAAAGACGGCACGGATATCGCGGGTGTCGACGGGCTGCAGAAGTATCTCGAAACACAGCAGCCGCAGGTGCTGCACACGATGTCGCGCAAGCTCATCGGCTATGCGTTCGGCCGTACCGTGCTGCCGTCCGACGAACCGCTGATCGAAAAACTCATGGCGTCGGGCAGCAAGGCGACCATGTCACAGTTGGTCAGCGAAATTGTGGGCAGCAGGCAGTTCCGTTTCCGGCGGGAAAAAGATGAAGAACCGGCGGCGGTTCCGATCCGGAAGGCAGAAGCGCCGGCAGTGAAAAAATCAAGTCAGGCAGGTGGAATGTGATCCGAAAGAATCTTGCAAATCAGCCGGCTTCGCGCCGTCATTTTCTGAGAGGCGTCGGCGTGGCGCTGGCACTGCCCTGGCTGGAATCGATGCCGCTGTTCGCGGCGGAAGCACGGCAAGGCCGCTTCCAATAAGCCGCCGGTGCGGTTCGGCTGCATCTATTTCTCGAACGGCGTGGCGCCCGCGCACTGGTGGGCGAAGGGCAGCGGAGCATCGATGGAGCTTGGGCCGGTGCTCAAGTCCATGGAAGGCCACACGAATGACATCGTCTTCCTGAAAGGGCCTGTATCACCAGAAGGCATACGAATCCACCAGCCCGCATCTTGGCCGCATGAACCTGCTTTCGGGCGAGACCGTCAGTCTGGACCCGACGGTGATCAAGTGCGGCAAATCGTTCGACCAGATTCTGGCGGAACAGATCGGCGGGCAGACTCCGGTGCCGAGCATGGCGCTCGGCGTCGAGCCGAACGAACTGCGGCTCGAAGACGGCGTGTCGATGCTTTACGGCTCGTGCATTTCGTGGAAGACCGCGACCAAGCCGGCGACGAAAGAGATCTATCCTTCGCGCGCGTTCGATCTGCTGGTGGGCGATGGCAGCGGCCGTCAGGTCGACAAGAGCATTCTGGACGCGGTGCTGCAGGAGACGCATAGCCTCGAGCCGAAGATCAGCCGGACGGACCGCGTGAAGCTCGACGAATATCTCGCCTCCATCCGCGATATTGAGACGCGCATCGAGCGCGCAGGGAAAGAAGAGCGCCTCGAAGGCTGGCGTCCGACCATCGCGAAGCCGAACATGCCGCGTCCGGCGAACGAATTACCGCAGGACCCGCCGGCCCACATGAAGCTGATGATGGATCTGATGGTGCTTGGCTTCCAGATGGACAAGACGCGCGTTGTCACGCTGATGCTGAACAACGACCTTTCGCAGATGAACTTCAAGTTCCTGCAGGGTGTTTCGGGCGCGCTGCATCTGGACCTCACGCACAACGGTCACGCGCCCGCGCTCGAGGCGATGTATCTGAAGACGAATCAGTTCCACATCGAGCAGTTCGCCTATCTGATCGACAAGATGAAAGCGATCGATGAAGGCGGCAGCACGCTGCTGGATAACTCGCTCCTGATGTTTGCCTCGAATCTGTATGACGGCGACAAGCACGGCGCGGACGAGATGCCGATCCTGCTGGCGGGTCACGGCGGCGGCACGCTCAAGACGGGCCGCGTGCTGGATTACAAGGACAAGGGCAATGACAACCGCCGCGCCTGCAGCCTGTATCTGTCGCTGATGGACCGGATGGGCGTCAGCCTGGATAAGTTCGGGGATACGGATAAACGGCTGACCGATCTCTGACGCGTTTGAGTCACTAATTACAACGGGAGCAGGCTGAAAAGCCTGCTCTTTTTTTGCCGTTCCGGTTTACGCAGCTGCGGCGTGTGACACAGCGTAAGCGGCGCGCTGCTCGCAGGACTTAGCCACTGCGCAGCATTTCTCGCAGTGCAGTAGATGGGACTGAATGGCAAAAAATTCGTCGTCGGAAACGGCGTCCGGATTTGCCGCCCAGGCGTTCGCAAACCGCGACAGCCGCGCGCGCGTCAGATGAGTATCCGACTCATCGAATTGCATTGCATTTCCTTCAAATCCTGCAGTGCTGGAAGCGGGCGTCATGTTGTTGTGAAGGTAAGCACTTTCGTGGCCATCAACGGTAATGCTATTAACCTTGCGCGCTGAAGTATCGCTGCTTTGTTATAGCCGATATACAGGATAGTTTTTCGCCTGGCTAATTCCTTAAGCTTGGGAGTTCGCGATAACAATCCTGGAATGCGTAACTTGCACTTATCGAAAACTGTATCCATTACAGCCAAATTGTGGCAGCGTCCCCTGGTACTTTTAGCACCTTCGAACGGAATGGCGGAAGGCATTTTTCACGACGTGCGGGAGGACGTGTCCCGGTACGATCAACTGCTGGCCGCGATGCAGCGCCTGCGTGGCCGCCTGTATCTGCAGGACGGGGCAATCCGGCAGGAAGATCTCACGACGGACGGCCGACACGTGTGTCCGGCGGACCGGCGGGGGTGGCACCTTCTCTGTCTGGACCCGCACGATGACCGCGAGGTGCTCGGGTGCGCACGCTGGCTGCTGCACGACCCGTTTGCGGCGTTCGGGCATCTGCAGTTGCAACACGCCGCCATCGCGCAGTGCCAGAAATGGGGGCGGCAATTCCGATCGGCCGTAGAAGGCGAGATTCAGGCAGCGCGCCGCTCGGGCGTGTCGTACGTTGAGGTCGGCGGATGGGCGCTCGATGAGCGCGTCCGGGGCACCACGGAGGCTCTGCGCAGCGCTGTGGCTACCTTTGCATGGACACGTCTCATTGGGGGCGCGCTCGCGATCGGGACGGTGACGCGGAGAAACGGTTCGGCATCGATTCTGCGGCGCATGGGTGGCCAGTCGCTTACGATGGGCGAGACGGAAATTCCGCCGTACTTCGACCCCCGATATAACTGCGAAATGGAAGTGCTGAGATTCGACTCACGCCTGGTAAATCCCCGTTACGAAGACCTTACCAGGAACATGGAGAGCGAAATGACTCAGGCGCGGGTTGTTACAGCCCAACCGTGCAGTGCGTCGTTCGCGGCAGCAGCGTAGTCCGGTCGCGCCTCATGGGCGCGGCTTGCGCGCAGGGCTGGGCGCAAGCGTAAAATCAGGCAGCGCAACCTTGACGGCATGGCCGTTCATCCCCGCCAGCGCATCGTGCAGTTCGAAAAGATGTGCGCGGGTCAGGTCTAGCGAATGTTCGTCCGGCTGATACGTTGTTCCGCGCGGGTAATCGAGGTAAGGCGTCCGGGTTTGTTCGATATGAGTCCCAAGAACATGCGCGATGGGGTGAGTGGCGGCGAATTCCACCAGCCGCGCGGCGCTCGCCGTGTAGACCGCAAGGTCGGGCTCTGAAAAGTAGAGGCGGCCCGGATAAAGGCTGTCGCCCGTCAGCAGGTTGCCGGTTTTGCGGTCGTACAGCGCGATGCTGACCTCGTTGTGGCCCGGTACCGGGATCACGTCGATGATTCGGTCCCCCAAATCCAGCACGCCGTTGCCTGTAGGCCAGCCGTTAATGCCTGCGGCTTTCGAGACATCGGCTACCGTTGCCGCCACGAACGACACATTGGGAAGATTTCGGAACTGGCTGTCGCCGGCGATGTGATCGCCGTGCGCGTGCGAATGGATCACGATCAGAGGCACCGGCGCGCGGCCCTTCTTCTTCGCCCACTGGGCAATCAGATTCATCACAAAAGGCCCTGTTTGAGCCTGACCAGCCCCGGTATCTTCCAGCAGAGCTTTGTCCCGGCCGAAAATCAGATAGAGGAACGGCTTTTCGTAATGCGTGCAGCCGGATTCGCGAAGGATATAGAAGTCTTCGTTATAACTGTGGACCTGCCAGTCCGGAACAGCGACGCAGTTCGGTCCTCCGGTGACGAAGGCGGAGGGGAGAGTGCCGGGTTGAAGTCCGGCGCCGTCGGGCTCGGATGCGAGACAAAGAAGCGCAGACAGGTTGAGCGCAATGATGAGGCGTTTGGGAGAGGGCACGATGTATGCGCGAGTTTAGCAATGCCCCGGCGCACTTGCAAAAGGCCCGGATTTACTCCGGGCCTTTTGCCCTCAGTGCATCACTGCTTGCCTCCGTGCCGGCAGTGTAAAAACTTCATCGGTCTGACGCCGACTTCTGACTACTACTAAGCATTCCACGACCCAGCGTGATGGTTAGTACATCGTTCACTGCTGTCTCGGGAAGGATTGTGAAGGCGTCTCACTCAGGCCAAACAAGCGGGCCAGCAACCGCTGTGTAATAAATACATCGTATGGCATTCCTGAAACGACCTCATGATCCGGCCCAGGGACGCGAACCGAGGTTGCTGTAGCACCATACATGGCCTTCATCTGCAAGAATCATCAGTCCCTCAACGGTAATCGGCTGTCAGGGACTTTAATCCGAAGATTGTATGCGGCCGCGGCACCCGGTATCGTATCGAAGCCAGGGGCACTCAGAGGTGGCACTCGGCATGTACGGCGCGGACGGCTTTATCCAGACCGTCGCGGCGAACCACGATAGAAATCGTGAGTTCGCTCGAACCCTGCGCGATGGCAATCACGTTCACGTCCTCACGCGATATGGCAGTGAAGATGCGGCCAGCCATGCCGGAAAAACCGCGCATTCCTTCCCCGACCACGGCGAGCAGACCGACGTTGCCGTCAATTGCAATTGGATTGACGTACCCATGCGTCAGTTCGAGAGCCAGCGCGGCCTCGACCGCTTCGGATGCAGCTTCGACCTCTTCTTTGCGAACCAGGAAACAGAAGCTCTGACGGTAACTGGAACTGGAGATGGCGAGTATCTCTACGTTGGCCCGGTCGAGTGCGTCGAGCGAGCGGGCCATGATGTGGACGCCGCCGACAGCAGAATTTCCCGGCTCAAGCGAGACCAGCGCGACGTTGGCCATGGACGTGACAGCCCGTGCGCCTGAATTGCCGGCGCTGAGTGCGGGCACAATCCTGGTGCCGGGCTTTCCGGGGGCGAAGCTGTTCTTGCTCCAGACCGGAATCCCGTGTTCCACGAGCGGGGCGAGAGTTCGGGGATGAAGAACCTTCGCGCCGGCATAGGCGAGTTCGGCGGCTTCGTTATACGTGATTTCGTCCAGAATCCTGGCATCGTGGACCAGGCGCGGATCGGCGGTCATAATGCCGTCCACATCGGTCCAGATCCAGAGTTCGGCGGCACTGAGCGATGCGGCGAGGATGGATGCGGAGAAGTCGGACCCGCCGCGGCCGAGGGTGGTCGGACGGCCATCGGCAGTGGCTCCGTTGAACCCGGTCACAATCGGCACCACGCCCCGGTCGAGCAGCGGTTCGAGCCGCGCGCAGGCTTTGATGCGGGTGGCAGGCATCTGCGGGGAAGCGTTATTGAAAACCGCGTCAGTGACGATGACTTCGCCGGCGTTCACGGCCTGGCTTTGAATGCCGCGCGAGAGCAGATGTTCCGAGACGAGCAGCGCGGACAGGCGCTCGCCAACCGCGATCGCTTCATCGACGGCGCGCGGGGGACGGTGGCCAAGCATCTGCATTCCGCTGACGATGCGCCTGAAATCGGCAAAGATCCCGTTGAGCAGACTGGAGACGCGCGCCTGTTCCGCAGCCGGAATCAGTTCCGCGGCCGCTTCCAGGTGGCGGGCTTCAAGCTGCAGCAGATTTCGTTCGACACCCGCCTGATCGCCCGCTTCGGCGTGCCGTGTCGTATCGAGCAGAAGGTCGGTAATCTTCGACATTGCGGAGACAACAGCGACCAGCGGGCGCCGCGCGGCCTCCGCGGCAATCAGATCGCACGCGATCTTCATACGTTCCGCGGAACCCACACTGGTACCGCCGAACTTCATGACGAGCAGATTTTGCAACTATACGTCCTTTCCGTTTGAGATGCGGGAGCGCACGATTTTCAATATTTCCTCTTCGACTTCAGGCGCCGACAGCCCGTTGAATCGATATAAACGGCGTCCGGAGCCTGAACCAGCGGAGATTCGGCCCGCTGGCGGTCGCGCCCGTCGCGTTCCGCGATTTGCGCAGCGAGTTTTTCAGGGGCGACATCGGGCTGCTCGCCGCAGCGGCGGCGAACGCGTTCCGCGGGGTCGGCGTCGAGAAAGATTTTGACGCGCGCATCCGGAAACACGACCGTGCCAATATCCCGGCCTTCCATCACGACACTGGTGGCAGCGGCCACCCTCCGCTGCTTCGTTACCAAAGCAGCGCGGACGCCCGCAATGGCGGCGACCCTGGACGCGGCAACCGATACATCGGGCTCGCGAATCGCTTCGGTTACGTCTTCTCCGTTCAGCGACACGCGCCGCCGCGGCAAAAGGTCAATCTCGGCGGCCCTGGCAAGCTGTTCGAGACGATGCGCATCGGTCAGCGCAACTGAGCCGCGCAAGGCCCACAGTGCGACGGCGCGGTACATCGCTCCTGTATCGATGTACGTGTAGCCCAGCCTCTCCGCGAGGCTGCGCGCTATGGTGCTCTTACCCGCCCCCGCGGGACCGTCGATCGCGATTACGTGTCCCATGAATTAGCAGGGTAACGCAGAGGCGCGGCGCAGCCGGTCGAGGATGCCGGCCCACTCCGGCGTATCGGGCGGCGGCTCGATCGCGATCCAGTCATAACCCTGTTCGTCGAGTTCGTGGAGCACGCGGTAGAGACGCTCCGCATAGCCCGCCGCGTCGCCCGGCATGTTGGAACTGTCGAGTGTGACGCCGGACCCGGTGGACGGCGGCTGGCCAAGGATGACGCGCGTGCGCGGACTGTAGTGCTTCGGATGCTGGCCGGGAGACTCGGCGCCAGGGCCGCACAGTACCGGGCCGATTACGGCTTCGATCTGCGGCTGGGTGACAATGCCCGGGGCGAAGAATGCGGGGAATCGGACCGGTGAACGAAATAACGGTGCTCTCAATGCCAACGGTGCAACTGCCGCCATCGAGGATCATGTCGACCGCATCCCCGAGCCCTTCGCGAACGTGTTCGGCCGTGGTTGGCGATAGTTGCGTAAACCGGTTCGCGCTGGGTGCGGCGAGCGGAAATCCGGTGGCGCGCAGCAGCGCCAGCGCCACCGGGTGGGCGGGCATCGCGCAGACCGACGGCTGGGCAAGCCCGGCTGTCACGATGTCGGGTACCGATCGACTGTTTGGGAACCACGATGGTCAGCGGTCCCGGCCAGAATTGCGCGGCCAACTGAGCGGCGCGTTCGCTCCATTCGAGCGCCAGTTCCCGCGCCATCCAAGTGTCCGGCACATGCACAATCAGGGGGCTGGAATGCGGCCTGCCCTTTGCATCGAAAATGCGCTGTACCGCCACAGGGTCGAGGGCATTGGCGCCCAGACCGTAAACGGTCTCCGTGGGAAACGCGACCAGCCGGCCCTCGCCGCAGCAGTTCGGCGGCACGCTCGATCTCAGTCATTTCAATCGGGCAGGATCTTCGCCGGTATCGTTCGCCGTCTTCCCGGTCTTGCGCCAGACGAGCCAGGCATGCATCAACGGGTCCATGGTCGCCATCCAGCACGCGGTCCACGTCGCCGATCGCCAGCTTTGGTCCGGTGATCCTTGATCATGCGGTAAGGCGCGAGCACGTAGCTTCGGATCTGACTGCCGAAGTTGATCTCAAGCTTCGACGCTTCCGTCTTGCGCGATTCCTCGCGCTTCTTCTCCAGCTCAAATTCATAGAGCTTTGCGCGCAGTTGCTTCATCGCGCTGTCGCGGTTCTTATGTTGCGACCGCTCGTTCTGACACTGCACCACGATGCCGGTCGGGAAGTGCGTGATCCGGACGGCCGAGTCCGTCATGTTGACGTGCTGCCCGCCCGCGCCGCCCGCGCGAAAGGTATCGATCCGGAGATCTTCCAGTTTGATATCGATCTTGATCTCGTCGTCAATCTGCGGATAGACGAAGACCGATGCGAACGAGGTGTGGCGCCGCGCATTGGCATCGAACGGCGAGATGCGCACCAGTCTGTGCACGCCGATTTCCGACTGCAGCATGACCGTAAGCATTCGGCCCGTTCACTTCAAATGTGACCGACTTGATGCCCGGCCCCTTCCCCTTCCAGCCGGTCAGTGATCACAATGCCCATAGTTGTTGCGTTCGGCCCAGCGGAGGTACATGCGCATCAGCATCTCCGCCCAGTCCTGCGATTCGGTGCCGCCGGCGCCCGGATGGATTGTCATGATGGCCGAGAGCGAATCGTTCTCGCCCGACAGCAGCATCTGGGTTTCGAGGCCGGCTGAGCAGTTCCGCGTAACGTTTCATGTCGCGTTCGATGTCGGGCTCAACCGCTTCACCTTCGCGGGCGAGTTCGAACAGCGTATCCAGATCGTCCGTCAGCGACGTGACTTTTTCACTGCTCGCAATAGCCTCTTCGAGGCGCTTGCGATCCTGCATCACCTTCTGGCTTTTCTCCGGCTGAGACCAGAAGTCGGGCGCGGAAATCTGTTCCGCGGTGCGTTCCAGTTCTACTTTCTTTTTGGGTGCGTCAAAGATAACTCCGGACGGCAGATGCCTGTTCACGGAGAGGCGCGTATTCGCGTTCCAGTTCTTCGAATGTCATGGTTGAACTACTATTTTACAGAATCAGCATGCAGTCGCCGTATGAGAAGAACCGGTACTTCTCGCGAACGGCATGGCGATAGGCCGCGAGAACGAACTCGGTGCCGGCCAGAGCGCAGACCAGCAGCAACAGGCTGGTGCGGGGAAGATGGAAGTTGGTGAGCATGGCGCCGACGCGGCGAAATTCGTATCCGGGATAGATAAACAGGTTGGTCGAGCCGGATCGATGTCCTGTAGCCGCAGCGGATTCGACGGTCCGGACACTGGTTGTTCCGACGGCCACGACTCGCTTTGCCGCCGCGATTGCGTTCCATGAAGGTTCGGAGATCGAATAGCGTTCGTAGTGAAGCTGGTGGTCCTCGAAATCTTCACGGTCGATCGGCTGAAACGTTCCGAGCCCGACGTGCAGAGTCATTTTCGCGATGGCTGCGCCGGCGGTCTGGACACGCTGAACCATATCCTCGGTGAAGTGCAGCCCGGCGGTCGGAGCCGCGACGGAACCGCGCTCCTGCGCGAAGACCGTCTGGTAGCGCTCGCGGTCCGCCGGAGTTTCCTGCCTGTTGATATAGGGCGGCAGCGGCATGTGGCCCAGCCTCTCGAGCTCTTCCTCGACATTCGCCGTGCCTGAAAAGCGCACCGTCCGCTCACCGCGTTCGCCGTGGGCAATAATTTCAGCGGAAAATGCGGCGTCGAATTGAACGATGTCGCCAACCCGCAACCTGCGTCCCGGTCTAACGAGCGCACGCCATTCACGGCGCTCGGGCGCGGTGGGTTCGATCAGCATCACTTCGGCCGCACCCTCCGTTCTTGCGCTGGCCCAACAGACGGGACGGCAGCACGCGGGAGTCGTTCAATACCAGCGCGTCACCCGGGTTGAGGAACATCGGCAGCTCACGGAACTGCCGGTCTTCCCAGCGGCGATCCTGCCGGTGCAGCACGAGCATCCGCGCGGCATCCCGCTCAGGAGGTGGTTCCTGCGCGATCAGTTCTTCCGGCAGAGTATAGTCGAAATCCGAGAGCCGCATTCAGTTCCGAGATCTGAGTAACTGCTGCACCAGTGCCGGACGCGAAGGACCCCCTCCGAAGCTGACCCTCGCGACCCCGAGACTCCCGAGTTCTGAGAGGGACGGAGAACCGGCCGTCGCCAGGATATTCAGCGGTCCTGGGATGGCTTGTACCAGGCGTTCAATTGTGACCCGATTCCGCACTCCCGGTGCGAATACGCAGTCGGCACCGGCAGCCAGGAAAGCGCGCAGCCGTTCCACTGCCCTGTCGAAGCGCGTAGAGGGTTCGACATGCTCCGCGAGGAAGATATCGGTTCTGGCATTCAGCACGAACTCGCTGACCGCATCCCAGGCGTTTGGAAGCACGAGCACATCCGGCCCCCGGTGCAAACTCCTTAGGAATTCCGCTTTTTGCTGGTTGCCCATCACCTCCGTTATATAGGATGACGCCGCCTTATGCCTTCAGGCGGCATAGACCGTCACTTTTCGTGCTGTACGGCAGTTCCTTTTCTGCGTTACCGGAGTTACACTCAGAGCGGATGGCAGCTTTGGTACGAAATTCCGAAATCATCCTGGTGGTCGACGATGAGCCTGTCGTTCTCAGCTTTCTGACGGGAACGCTGGCAAGAACCGGCTACCGCGTGGTGCAGGCGGAATCTGCCGCGCAGGCCTTAAGAATCTGTCGTGACCGCGGCCATTCGATCGATCTGATCCTCACCGATGTAGTGATGCCGGGTCTGAACGGAATGGAACTCGTGAATGCCATCCGGGGTTTGGGTCTTGAGCCTCGAACGCTTTTCATGTCCGGGTACGATCGCGATGTCGCGGCTGACCGTGGCGTCACCGATTCGGCTGAGTTCATCCAGAAGCCTTTTACGCCTTCGCAGCTGATCGATAAGGTCCGGACGGTGCTCGGATCGTCGGGGCGGGTGTCGGCGGCTGGCGCCGGCGCGAAACAATCGCTTTAGCATCAGTCATTTGTGCCGGTTTGGTGGTCGAACTGCACCCTCCTGCCCGGAGGCAATATTTATATGAGACAGACAATTCTTTCTTCTCTGGTTGTCGGCATTACACTGCTTGCCCCTGTCGCGGTGTTCGCGCAGGATCATGACCGGCGCGATTCCCAGCAGACGCAGAGGTATTACGACAGGCAGAACAAAGACTGGCACGAATGGAACGGCAACGAGAATAACTACTACCAGCGGTACTCGCAGCAGAACCACGTGAACAACAAAGATTTCAAGCGTCTTTCGAAACGCCAGCAGGATCAGTACTTCCGCTGGAGGCATCAGCAACACGACGATGCGCACTAATGCCCGGCGGGCCCGGAGCAATCCGGGCCTGCACAACTGAAAACACCACAACGCAGCGTGCGTTCCGTCACTGTAAATAGCTACAGTTCCGGTCGATGGCCGCAGGAAGGATTAGCAGTCTTTGTGCTGGAACTCACAATCGAGTCGAACTTTAGTGGCTGTGGACTCACCCGAATGAGGTAAGAATTTCGTACTGGGCCGCAACATGGGTCCCGAATGTGCCGTTTCTGTAAAAAATCCGAAAATAGCTCTTCTCTCCTCTCGCTCTCCGTGATAAAAAAGATCTTCGCCAATTGAAGTGCGCGTTCTAGACAAACATGCGACTCATCGAGTCGACGTACTGTTTGTCTAAGACTGCTATGGGCGGAGGAGTGTTAGATGAAGAATAAGTGTGTTTGGACAGCCTTGCTGGCAGTCTTGGCCGCTAACGCGACGCTAAGCAGGGCGTCAGTGGTGTCGCTCGGCAATATTGGCGTCGCCGCCGGTATCGGAAGCGCTCCCGAGTTTAACCTGTTATTCCTGCAGAACAACACTGACTCTCCCTGCACTTCCGCAGCCACTTATCTGGCTCCCTGCAGCCAGCTCACAATTCAGAACTGGTCTGCGCAGATTACGTATACGAACAGCACTACCGGCGTTCACACGATCACGCATGGCGGCGCCGATATTTTACCCGGGAACGATTATTTCGGCGCTCCTCTGGATGGTTCGCTGCGCTACTCGGATTCGGCCAGCAGTATTAGTTGTTGTATCAACATCATCAACAAAGTCGTATTCACGGCGAGCATCCCGTCCTCGTTTCAGGTTTACGATCCGTCCACAACGTTGATGTCCACGTTCTTCGCGCAGACTCCCTTTACGTTCACTTATATACCGTCGGCCGATTACCAGTCAGGAAATTCGACGGGAGACTTAACGGCTTTGCTGGTGCCGAACGGTCAGACCTCTGTGACCCCGGAGCCCGCCTTAAATATGCTGATCGGGGCAGGTTTGATGATTTTATTGGTTGCTCGCGGCTATGTGTTGCGAGCGCGGACACGTTAGCGGCGCGCACCGCCGATCCGCAATTTACATCGTTTTCTAAGACAACTGTCTTTCACTTTTTAAGTAGCTCGGAGGTCCTGTGTCTGTTTTACGTTTCGTTCGCTGCATCCTGTTCGTTGCCGGCGCAATTGGCTCGGCGTATTCGCCACTATCGGCGGCGGTGACGCTCAACGCGAACACATCCCCGACCAGCGGAACGGTCGGCACGAACGTGAGTGTATCGGGAAACGGCTTTCCAACCGGGACGATCCCGGCTACGAGCGTCAGCGTCACCATAGCGTGCCCTCCCGGCAACGGTGGCTCGGTCACGGTGAACAGCAGCGGTCTGTTTCCCTCCTCGGGAAGCGCTTCACGCGTAATTACCTTCGCGATCCCGAGTTCTTTAACGGTCAATCAGGCCGTTACCTGCAATGTCACGGTCGCAGGGTCACTCCCGAGCGCGTACAGCAGCGGCGCGTCATCCTCCACGCTGATTTTGAATCCGCCTGCTGCGATCTCGTCGGTTTCGCCAGGTGCTGGCACCAGGGGAACAGCGGTAAACGTTCAGATCGTCGGGAAGGCAACTCACTTCAAAGCAACTCAGCCCACACAGCCGACCGTTACGGTAGGCGGCGCTCTTGTGGCGGTCAGTAACGTGAACGCGACGGATGACACGCACCTTACGGCCACCTTTACTCTCGACCCGGCGGCGGCGCCGGGAGAGCGCTCGGTAACTGTCAAGACGGGCTCGGAAGTGGCAAGTCTCGCAACAGGATTTCTCGTTGCCGTGAATCCCGCGGTCAGCATCGGCGTGACTCCGACCAGCGCAACACAGGGGATGACGCTCGATCTGCATGTCACCGGAACGAACACAACGTTCACGCAGGGAACCACGCTCGCGAGCCTTGGTGACGCAGTCAAAATCAATTCTGTAACGGTAAATTCGCTGACGGATGCCACCGTCAATGTCTCGGTTGACTCCATCGCGCCGGTGGGCGCGCGCAACCTGACAATCACCACCGGCGGCGAGTACGGCGTGCTGATGAACGGGTTTACAGTAAAGGCCAGCGCGGCCGCTCTGACCTCTGTCCTTCCGGCCGGCGCCGCTCAGGGCGCGAGCGCCACGCTGACGTTCAACGGGAATCTGACGCACTGGGTGGCCGCAGGCAGCAAAGTCAGTATGGGCGGTTCCATCGTGGTCGGAAACGTCGCGGTGAGCGGTCCGACTTTGCTCACCGCCAACATCACAGTTCCGATCTCCACACCGCCTGGAAATTATTCGGCTACCGTGACAACAGATGGAGAGGTGGTCACCTTACCTTCCGCGTTTACCGTAACCGCCGCGACGCCTTATCTTTCAAAAGCAACACCAACCGCGGGCAGTCAGGGGCAGACTCTCGACGTGACTGTTACGGGCGTGTTTACCACCTTCCAGGCTAATTCCGCGGGCCAGACCTGCGACCATATCTGTTTCAACTTTGGCCCTAATATTACCGTTAACTCAATTACCGTAAACAGCGCGACCAGTGTTACCGCACATATAAGTATTGCGAACACCGCGTTTGCGGGCGGGCGCACCGTCACCCTCACCAGCAACGGCACTCTGTACAACTTCAACTTCACGGTGAATTCTTCGGCCGCCGCTATCACGAGCGTTAGTCCGAATTCCGGGCTGCAGGGCGCGGCAGTGGAGTTCGCGGTGTCGGGAACAAACACGCACTGGGTGGACGGCCTGACCCAGGCGGCGCTCGACCCCCTCTTTATCACCGTAAACAAGGTGAAGGTCACGTCCGCTACCAGCGCGACAGTCAATATCAGCATCGCGCCGAACGCTCCTGTTGGGGCGCGCACGCTAACGCTCAGCACCGGCGGTGAAGTCGTCAGTTATAACTCATTCACCGTCCTGGCTTATACGCCCACCATGTCGGTGAGCCCTTCCTCAGGGATGATAGGTACCAGCGTCCCGGTTGTATTCAACGGCAGCTTTACGAAGTGGATCGGCAATACGACAACGGCAAATATCTCTGGTCAGGGTGTCTCGATTCAGGGTTTCACCGTGGATACGCCTGCAAGTGCGCACGCAACCCTGGTTATCGATCCGACAGCCCCAAGCACGCCAACCGTCGCATGTACACCGGGAAACCGCACCCTTACGCTGACCACGGTGTCAGGCGCGATTGATGAGATCGATGTGGCCCCGTTCTGCGTTACGAGCACTCCGGCCGTACTTACTCAGATCACGCCAAACCGCACAGCGGTACCCGCCAGCGGTCTGCTGGTGAACATCTACGGCCAGTACACGCACTTCGACAACACGACCCAGGTAGGTTTCGGTCCCAACATCGCTGTGGTGGGCGCGGTCAACGTGATCAGTGCAACCCACCTTCAGGTGACGATCAATATCGCGGCAAACGCAGCTCTCGGTTACAGGCAGGCGTTCGTTAACTCGACGTGCGCGGGTTGTGTGCCGGCCGCTCCCGAGCAGTTGTCGATTGGCTTCCATCTCGACTATCCGGCCACATCGACACTCGTAAGCGTCGCCCCGAATACGGCCGCGCAGGGGCAGACTCTTACCGGGGTAACTATTACAGGAAACCTGACGAACTGGGGCCCCACTACTCAGGCGATTTTGGGGCTGGGAGTTACGGTCAGTAATTTATCGATCGTGATCACCAAACACCGCCACAGCGGATATCGCGGTATCGCCGACGACTCCCGTAGGGGGACGCTCCGTTGTCATGATCACGAACGGAGGTGCGGAGGTGGAATCCGGCCTGAACTTCTCCGTAACGCCCAGCATTGCGTCGGTGAGCGCGATCGGCATCAATACCGATTGCAGTCCATTGGCCAGCAACTGTCCCGCGGCAACGAATACTTTGGCCGATATTAATCAGGGAGACACGAAGTCATTCAGGGTAGTGGGGGTCGCGACCCACTTTCTGGATGGAGAAACCACTCTCGACTTCGGGCCGGGTATTTCGATCACGCAGGTTCATGTCATCGATGCCACGCATCTCTACGGGCAGATCACAGTTGGCTTCGCCGCTGCGACCGGCTTCCGGAATTTCCGTGCCCTCACCGATGGTGAGGTTGCTCCTTCGTTCTCGAACGCGGTGAACGTTCACCCCGTGACAGGCACCATCAACATCACTCCGTCGTCGTCGCCTCAGGGTTCTACGGTCGATATCACGGTGAACGGCGTGGGCGCTACGCATTTCAATTCCTTAAATACAAGCGCCACCTTCGGCAATAACGCCGGCATCGTAGGATTGTCAAGCGGCAATTCGACACTTAGCGGCGCGGATATAACAGTCAACAGTCTTACCCAGGCAGTCCTGCACGTCCGGGTGCTCGGAACAGCCGTTTGCTGCAGCGGTGCATACACTCTTACAATTACGACCAACAATGTCGCCGGCGCGCCCGCCAACATTGAGCAGATTACGCTCCCGCTGGCCTTCGGTGTAACGCAGGGAGCGGCGATCGTCACCAGCGTCACGCCGAACCAGGATACACAGGGGCACAGCGTCAACATCAACGTTGTAGGGCAGAACACGAGCTTCAAGACCGGTGTTACAACGGCCTTTCTGACCACGGGCGGATGCAACCCCGCCAGCCCGGCAGGCGCAGTGGTGACGAACGTAACGGCTGCCGACAATCTGCACGCGACCCTTGCACTCGCCATCGACGTGAACGCCGCGACGGGCATACGCGGCCTCTGCATGTATACCCAGGGCGAATTTGTAGGGTTTCTGAATGCGTTTAATGTGTTGCCCGGCGTGCCGACAATGAACGGGGTTGGTCCCGTTAGCGGCTTACAGGGCCAGACCCTTACGGGCGTGACGCTGCTCGGAAACTTCACGCACTGGACAACGGGCGGCGCGAACCCGACCACCGTCACTTTCGGTCAGGGAATCACCGTCAGCAATCTTCAGGTAATCGATAACACGCACGCCACGGTGGATCTGGTCATCGATCCGATCGCGCAAACGGGCGGCCGCACGGTGACGGTCACTACCGGAACGGAAGTGGTTACAGGGCCGCTGTTCACAGTGGCGCCCGGCCCGGCGATCCTCAGTTCCATCGACCCCACGCACGCAAATCAGGGTCAGCACATTCTGATGCAGATCACGGGTCAGTTCACGAACTGGGCGCAGGGGCTGACGCAATTCTCAATCGGCGGTGGCGATATTACCGTCAATGGCTTCCTGATCCAGAGCAAGACCTCCGCGCTCGCGGATTTGACTCTGAGCCCCACAGCGGCGCTCGGTACTCGCACGGTTACCATGTCCACCGGCGGCGAGACCGTTTCGCTCAACCAGGGCTTCCTCGTAACCGGCGGAATTCCGTCCGTGATCTCGATCAGTCCGTCGTCTTATAAGCAGTGCGATACGAACGTCAACGTTCAGATTGCCGGCGTGTTCACGAAATGGGATTCGAGCACCAGTGTCTTTATGGGGCCGAACATCACGGTTCAATCGGTGACGCGCAACAGCGATACGGCACTCACCGCGGTCATCAACGTGGCATGCGGAGCGCCGCTCGGCCTGCAGGGAATCGTGGTCCAGACAGGCACGCAGGGACTGGCCGGTCAGATCCAGATTCTTTCCAATGCGCCGCCGACTCCGTATATCTCCTACGAGTATCCGGGCGTTGCGCTTAAGGGCCAGACCCTGAGTGTTACCTTCTCCGGCCAGTTCACCAACTGGCAGCCGGGCGGAGCCACGCCCACCCAGATTACTTTTGGGACCGGCATCACCGTGAACACTTTCCAGGTCACGAGCCAGACATCCGCGGTCGCAAACATAACCATCGATCCGACCGCGTCGGTGGGAAGCAGAAGCGTGGTCTTCACGACCGGTTCCGAGGTGGAGACCGGGTCGTTCTATGTCACCGTGGGAACCCCGGTCATCAGTTTGGTGGATGGACCGAACGGCAGCACGGGTCTTCAGGGTCAGACCCTGCTGGTCAATCTGGTGGGGCAATATACGACGTGGACGACCTCAATGACTGAGGCGAACTTCAGCTTCGGTACGGGTGTAACCATCGTTCCCGGCTCTTTGCAGATCTTCGGACCGACGGCGGCCCGGATGCAGATTACCGTCGCGACGCTCGCTCCTCTGGGCGGTCGCAGTGTGACGGCGACAATCGGCAGCGAAGTATCTTATGGCGGTTTCAGCGTAGCTCCAGGTTCGGCAACGCTCATCAGCGTCACTCCGAATACCGCGGAGCAGGGTACCAACGGTTTCGTGACTCATGTTGTTGGGTTCGGGACGCACTGGGATAACTCAACCGCGTTCTCATTCGGCGGCAGTGACGTGGGCGTGACGGTTGTGAATGTTGTCGACAGTCTCCATGCGGATGTAACGCTGAATCTTGCACCGCTGGCGAGCCCGGGGCTGCGCTACGTCACGGCGACGACCGGGGGCGAGGTTGCGACCCTGGTGAACGGGTTCGTTGTGACGCCGGGTACGCCCATCCTTACGAATTGCGTCAATTGCACACCGGCCAGCAACGTAAAACAGCAGAATAACTTCACCGCCAGCGTGCTCGGCCAGTTCACAGCGTTCGTAGCAGGATGGCCTGCGGCGGGCGCGACCACAGTCGATTTCGGCAACGGCGCCATCATTACGAATATCAGCGTTACGGGGCCCCAGTCGGTCGATGTGCAGGGCTCTATCGATCCGCTGGCTTACCTTGGCTGCCGGGACGTGACCGTTACAACCGGCACGCAGGTTCTGAAGCTCTACGGCGCATTCTGCGTAGGCGCGGGTCCGGCTGTCATCAGCCAGCTCTCGCCGAACAGCGGGCAGCAGGGCGCCACGCTGGACGTGAATATTACAGGCACGAATTCTGACTTCTGCTGCACCACCCCGCCTAACATCACGGTGGGCACCTTCGGACCCGGCATCACCTTGAACACTCTGAAGGTGAACTCGAAAACGACTGCCACCGCGAATATAACCATTGCGGCGAACGCGACTGTCCAACAGAACAGCGTTACCCTCACGACGCAGGGCGAAAGCGCAACCATACCTCTTGGCTTCACCATCCTGACGAGCACGCCGGTGGTGAGTTTCATCAACCCGACGACAGGAACGCAGGGCGGAACCGCGGATATTACGGTAACCGGCAGCTTTACACACTGGTCACTCGCGAACACCACGGCCGACTTCGGCGCAGGCATCACAGCGACGGTAACGGCGTCCTCCGATGCAACACACGCAACCGTGCATGTAGTTATTTCGCCCACAGCGGTGACGGGGAATCATGCCGTCCGCATGATTACAAACCTCAGCGGGGGAGCTCAGGAAATCGCGGTCTACACGATCGGCAACGGAAACGGCACACCTGGGTACTTCTCAGTGGCGGCGAGTGCCGCGGTCATCAGCTCGGCCACTCCGACCACGCCTGCGACGGTCCACCAGAACGACAGCGGCGACATCATTGTTATCACTGGCAGCGGGACACATTTCACGAGCGCCACGCCGACGATCAACTTCACCTGCGTGGGTGCTCCGGCGGCCTTCGTGGTCACGGACGATACGCACATCAGCGCGACCGTCAACGTGGGTACATTCGCGACAACAGGGCCGTGCGGCGTCACGGTGACGACCGGCGGCGAAGTGGCGACCGGCAGCAACCTGTTCAACGTCCTTGCGGGTCTACCGATCATTTCGAGCCTGAGCCAGACTTCGGCTCGCCAGAACGACACGCTCAGCGTGACCGTCGCGGGACTCTACACGCATTTCACGTCTGCCAGCACGGCGGACTTCGGACCCGGCATCACGGTGAACGGCGCGCCCACAGGAGTGAGTTCAACATCGGCTACGTTTAACATCACGATCGACCCCGCCGCGGCGCTTACGGCAAGAACCGTGACGGTGAACTCGCCCGGACCGGAAACGGCATCGAAGGCGGCTGCCTTCACGGTCACGGCGGGCGTGCCACAGATATCGAGCATTTCGGCTCCGAACGGGCCGCAGGGGCTCACGCAGAACGAACATATTGTTGGCCTGTTTACACACTGGACAAATGCCAGCGTGGTGACCGTTTCAGGCACGGGCGTGACGGTGGGAAATCCGCCCAGCGCTTCCGACAACCTCAACCTCAATGTGAATTTCACAGTTGCTGTCGGCGCGCCCGCGGGGCAGCGTACCGTTACCGTGACGACGGGCTCGGAAGTCGTTAATCTGGCGAATGCTTTCACCGTGCAGCCGGGCTCGCCGAACCTGAGTTCGCTCAGTCCGAACATCGGTGTGCCGAATTCTGTTGTTAATGTCTCTTTGACTGGCGTCTTTACGCACTTCACAAATGGCGCCACAACGGCTAACTTCGGACCGGATATTTCGGTCAACGGCGCGGGGTTCGGCAACAACGGCGCGCTCACGGTCTCAGGCAGCACAACCGCTTCGGCAACACTGAACATCAGGCCAGGCGCAACGCTGGGGGCGGTCAATGTGGTGGTTACAACGCCGGCTCCTCCTCTGGCTTCGGCCGAGACATTTACCGTGATCAACGGCTTCACCATTCAGACGACACCCTCGACGCCGGTACTGACGTTCCTGAGTCCGACGATGGGGCTGTCGGGCACAGTGTCGGCGTCCAACGTCCCGATCAATACGAAGGTAACGGCTGTATTCAACGAGCCAATGCTGGCCTCGTCCATCACGGCGGCAAATGCCTTCATCTACGACGGCGCGACTTATGGCGGTTGCTGGGCAGCGAGCGGCGTGCCCGCGGCGGTGCAGCTTGACCTCTCAGGCCGCGTCCTTACCATCGTTCCGACGGGCCTGCTGGCCGTCGGGCATACGTATTACTTCAACCTGAACAGCTACAGCGTGCCAAGCGGAACGCCCACGATTATGGATGCATCCGGCACGCAAAACCTGGGGCACGTTTGCCAGTCGTTTACGACCGGTTTCGCGCAGGACGCGACCGGACCCACGTTTGTGACCGGAAATATCCCGGCCGGCTCCACCGGGGTGCCGACCAACGTTCATCCGACTGCCGGCTTCGACACGCCTGTTGACCCGTCGACTATGTCGGGCCTGACGTTTACACAGGGCGGGTCTGCTGTGGCGGGTACCTGGAGTTACAGCAGCGACTTCACCCAGTACATCTTTACGCCGGCTTCACCGCTGACGGCGAGCACTAACTATACGCTCACTTACACCAACGTCCTGGCCGACTCGACGGGCCACATACTGACGAACCCCGGCAGCTTCTCGTTCACGACAGGCGCGGGACCGGATACCGGCGGGAACTCGGTTACGAGCATTACGCCGGTGTACAACTCAACCGTCGGAACTAATGCGATCCTGCGATTCACGACCGCTAAGCCGGTCAATCCGCTTACTGTGACTCAGATGTATCTGTACAACTCTGTTTCCGGAGCATACACGTACGGGCATGTTACACACTCGGCGGACTTCAAAACGTGGACCCTGCAGGTGGCGGGGCCGCTCGACCCGGGCACGCAATACCGCCTGGATTCTTATTCGATGTATGACTGGGCAGGCAACTGCTGCATCAGCTTCAACGAGTATTTCTATACGTCCGCGGGGCCGGACTCCGTGGCTCCGTCAGTGTCGTCCGTTTCTCCTGTGGACACGGCGACGAATATTCCGGTGAACTCACCCGTGTGGGTGCGCTTCAGCGAAGCGCTCGATCCGACTCTCGTACCCTCCAATGCAATCACGCTGAATGGCGGCGCGGTGGCAGGCTCCGTCGCGTTTGCTCCGGGTCCGGATTACACAACCCTGATTTTCACCCCGACGTCAAGCCTGGCTGTCTCAACCACCTACAACGTGGGAGTGTCCGGAGTGGAAGATCCGAGCGGCAACCCATTGACCGCTTTCGCCGGCAGTTCGTTCAAAACCAGTGCATCTTCCGCAGTGGATACGACCCGCGGGAATGTCACGATTACTCCGACAGGCAATGCCGTCCCGACCAACACCAATGTGGTGTTCCAACTGAATAAGCCGGTGAACCCGCTGAGCGTGAATTCGCTGAGCATGAGGATCATCGACAGCCCGACGGGCCACGATGTTCCAGGCACGATCGCGATCTCTCCCGATTTCAAGACGCTTACGTTTACTCCGGCATCGCCGTTCGCTTCGCAACATCAGATCTGCGTTTACGACTACTACGGGGCTTACCTCTACGATCTGGCAGGCAATCAGTTCAATATAACCGCATCGTGCTTCACGACGACGACAGGGACGGACCTGACGGCGCCGGTCGTGCTGCTGACAACGCCCCCAAGCGGATCGACGGGGATCGGGCCGGATAATCCGGTGGTGGTGACGTTCTCGAAGTCGATGAATCCGGGAACGCTCACGAATAACGTTGCGATCTATAACGGCAGCACCCTCTACACATCGGGCTTCAACCTTTCAGGCGACGCGACGACAGTCAGCTTCTACAGCGGCGCGATGCCTTATGGCACAACCTTTACCGTGGTGGTGAGCCCCGGTGTGACCGATCTCGCAGGTAACCATTTAGCAGCCGAGTTCCGGTCGAGTTTCACAACCGCTCCACAGCCGCTGGTAACGCGTCCGTCCGTCACATCTATCCGGCCCGGAAACGGCGCTACCGGGGTGGCGACAAACGCCTCGATTACATTCTTCACAACCGCGCCCATGAAGGCTTCGACTGTAAACGCAGCGTCGGTCCACGTGTCTCAGAACGGCGTGCTGCTGAATGGCGGCATTGCGATCGCTTCGGATAACCAGGCGATCACCTTTACGCCGGCATCGAACTTCGCTCCGGGCTCGCAGGTGGAGATGTGGTTTACCAGCGCGGCGACGGATGCGAGCGGGAATGCCCTTTACGATTACTATGCGCACTTCATGGTGGCGCCGGACCTGAGCACGGTACCGCTGACGATCAGCAACCGAACGTGCTCGTTCTGTGGCGCGCCGGTCAATTCCACGATCGAAGTGGTCTTCTCAAAGCCGGTGAATCCCGCCACGATTACAAGCGGCACGTTCTTCGTTAAGGACTCCAGCAACGTGACGCCGATCAACGGTGTCATCAGCCTGTTCAACAACAACCGGGGTATCCGGTTTGTCCCGAATACGTTCCAGGCGGTCAACAACTACACCTACGTCTATCTCACGAGCTCGATTCAGGACACTGACGGGCTTAGTTTCGCCGGGAGTAACAGCAGCCCGAACTTTTATTTTTATTCCTATACAACTGCCGATAACACGCCACCCGTAGTATCGGCTCTGGCGCCGACGGGCGGCGCAACAGGAATCGGCAGCAACGCGCTTGTGAGCGTAACGTTCAGCGAGAACGTGGACGCTCTTACGCTCGATCCCGCCAACGTGACTCTCACGGGCCCTGGCGGCAATGTCCCGGTATCGCTGTCCTATAGTTCCGGCAATTACATCATGACGATTACGCCCCAGGCGCCGCTGCCTTCGGGTCTGGTCACGCTGCAGCTGTCCGGAGTGTACGATCTGGCGGGGAACGCGCTGAGCCCGTCTCCATTTACGTCGAGCTTCACGGTTGCGAATGCTCCCGATTACAATCCGCCGTCAGTGGTACAGACGAGCTGGGTGGACGGTCAGTCGAACGTGCCCGTTACTTCAAGCTTCTCGATCGTGTTCAATAAGCCGGTCGATCTCCGGTCAGCGATCCTGAACAATAACATCTTCCTGCAGGACGCAAGCGGAGGATATTCGAACGTTCCGATCAACCTTTCGTGGACGGCGGGGAACACGGTCCTGCTGATCACACCCATTTCGGCACTGAACGTGGGCCATCAGTACAGGGTTCTGATCTACAATCTGGCAGACCTGAATGGAAACGTCTCATCCACACTGGTGAATCAAGTGTTTAATACCGTGCTGGTTGCACCGAGCGGGGGGCCGGCGATTACGCGCCTGATACCGCCGAACGGGATCACGGGAGTTGGAGAGAATATGCGGCCGCAGGTCCAGTTCGACCGGCCGATAGAGGGGACAGTTCTGGGGGGTGTCACCCTGGTGCGGAGTTCGGGGCCCGGTTCGCCGGCGGCCGTCCCAATGTCACCGCAGCTTAGCGCGGGCGGGACACTGCTGACGCTTGCGCCGAATACGATTCTGCTTCCGAATACTCAGTACACGGTCACAGTGGCGGGGGTTGTGGACGCGGCCGGTAACCCGATTTCAGGGACCACTACGTCCACCTTTACTACCGGACCTTCATTCGATCTCACGCCTCCGACGGTCACATCGATTACCCCGGCGTACAACTCGACGGTCGGTACAAACGCCCTTCTGAAGATGACGTTCAGCGAGCCGATCAACCCGATATCGGCGACTAATTTCGCGCTTTATCAATACGGCACGGGCCACTACCGTAACGGACTGAGCCTGCTGTGGGCCGCCGATCTGAGGAGCGTTACCTTCAGCTATCCCGGAACGCTCGATCCAAACGACCACTATTATTTCTATCTGAGTTCGTTCGCCGATCTGGCAGGCAATACCGCGAATTCTCCGACTGAATTCTTCTACACGAACTCGAGCGTCTCGAGCTCGCCTTTGACTGTAACCAGCGCGAATCCGCCCGCAGGCACCATCGGGGTTCCGGTGAACCCGGCGATTTCGGTCCGGTTAAGCCAGCCGGCGGCTGCAACGTCAGTCAGCAACTCGAGTCTGACGCTGACAGGGGTCGCGAATACCACCGTCAGCCTTTCGGGCGACGGCCTGACACTGTCGTTGAAACTGCCGGGATTGCTGGCGGCGAATACACCTTACACAATCCAGGTGGCAGCGGGGGCGTTCACGGACAGCAGCGGCAATCCGGTGGGCGCATTCAGCAGCGGCTTCACCACGTCCGTTTCTGGCCTCTCGGATACGAGTCACGGTGGGGTGAGTCTGACCGACCCTTCACCCGGCTCAACGGGTATCCCGCTGAACAAGGTCATCACTGTGACGTTCAGTAAGCCGTTCAACCCGGACTCGATCCTGGCTGACAGCTTTATCGCGTGTATCAGCAACGACTGCAATCATCGGATCGCCGGGAATGTGGCCATCGCAGACGCGAACCACCTAAGCTTCACACCGGCGGTGGCGCTGCCGCCGAACGCGGCTATCAGTGTCTATGTCTATCCGTTTACGGCCTACATGACGGATCTGGCAGGTAATAACTTCGACAGCCCTTACCTGTACAACGCGAGCTTCACAACCGCCTCGGTTGCGGACAACACGCCGCCCGCCGTGACGAGCATGACTCCCGCGGCCAACGCGACGGGAGTCGGTCCGTTTGCGAGTGTTGCGCTGACATTTAATAAGTCCCTTGACCCGGCGACGGTGAGTACGACCAGCTTCGCGCTGTACAACGGTCCGAATAATCTTGGAGCGGGTGTGACTATCTCGGCAGACAGGCGCACAGTATATCTGGGTACTACGCTGCCATTCAGCTCGACAATCACGGTGGCGGCAACGACAGCCGTGAAGGATTATGCGGGTAATTCGATGGCATCGGCCTATTCCGCCAGTTTCTCGACTGAGCCGCAGCCGCTGAACGCCAACCCCTCAGTGATTCAGGCAAGGCCGGGGAACGGCGCTCCGCTGAACAGTAAGATCACTCTGTTCACCAATTCGAAGATGAATCTCGCGAGCGTTCAGAACGGTCTTTCGGTAGCGCAGAACGGGAGCCTGATTTCGGGGACAGTCTCGCTGACCGCGGATCAACACGGCATTGTGTGGACTCCGGCGGCGAACTATCCGCCACTGGCGCACATTGAGGTGTTCGCGACTTCGGCGATCACAGACCTGAGCGGGAATCCGCTTACGGCTTACAATTTCGCATTCACGACGCAGGCGGCCGCATGCAGCGCGCCGGCTATTACGGCCTACAGTCCGGCTAAATACGGATACTCTAATTACACGCTGAATACGGCTATAGAGGTCCAGTTCTGCGAGCCGATCGACCCCGCGACGGTGACGAGCGCATCGTTCAACGTCCGGGCGAACAGCAGCAGCCCCGGATTCGGAACGCCGATCGCCGGGACGCTCAGTTTCCTCAACGGCAACACCGTGGTGCGGTTCACACCCACGGCGGACCTGACAGCATCGCAATATATCGCGGTGCAACTGACCGGCGCGATCAAAGACGTAAGCGCCAATGCGTTCGCCGGGGACGGCTACTACCTGTACATCCAGACTTCAGCGACGCACGACAATGCGCCGCTGGTGGTAAGCAGCGTAACACCCGTCAGCGGCGCCACCGGTATCGGGGATAACGCCCCGATCCGGATTGTGTTCAGCAAGCAGATTGACGGGCTCTCCGTTACGCCGTCCACGGTCTCGTTGAATGGCGGAGCGATTCCGTATACGTATACGCTCGGCACCATCAACACGAGCCAGGAGGTCATGATTCTTACTCCGCTTACTCCGCTTCCCGACAATTCGGACATCACCGTTCACGTGACCAGCGGAGTGACGGATCTGACCGGCGCCCCGTGCGGGGATTCGGTGACAACGTTCCATACCGCTTCGGGCGCGGATTACAGCGGTCCCGTGCTGGTTCAGCAGAGCATTGACGGCGACAACAACCAGAGCGTGCCGACGAATGCCACGTTTACGCTGACGTTCAGCAAGCCGCTCGACCCAAGCACGGTGGCGGGAAATCCGACGGGTGGTAATACATGCTGCTTCTTCTATTACGACCCGACATCGCCAGGAGGTCAGGCTTATCCTCCATCCACCGTTCACATCAGCCCGGACCTGAAGACCGTCACGATAGTTCCATCCGCGCCGCTTACGGCGAATGTTGCGAACATGCGGTATTACTGGTACAGCGGGACGGATCTGAGCGGCAATTCGATCGCAGGTTCAAGTCAGGGTTTCAATTCAGGCGCCGGGCCTGATTCGACCGCACCCACGCCTGTGCAATCGACCCCATCCAACGGGGCTACGAACGTGCCGACGAATGTGGTGCCGGAAATCATCTTCAGCGAACCGGTACGCGGCACCAGTCTGGGGTCGATCACGCTTGACGGGTCGCCTGTAACGGCGGTGCTGAACAACAGCGTGTACACGACGGATACGGTCGTGAAGCTCGTGCCCCCTGCGTTGCTGGCGCCCGGGCTGCACTCGGTTTCTGTGAGCGGGGTGCAGGACGTGGCAGGCAACACTATGGCGGGGCCCTACAACTACAGCTTCACGGCGGGTTCGAACTTCAACGTCAACAATCCGACGTTCGTATCCGCCACGGTGACAACGTCGGGGCCGGCAACGGTACCGCTGCCACAGAACACGAACGTATCGAACGTGCTGAAGACGAATCCGACGTTTACGTTCGCATGGGACAGCGGAATCGATTACGCGAGCCTGCTTTCGGGTGCGATCACGCTGACGGACACGTCCAATTCAGCGGTCAGCATACCGATGACGTTTACGCAGTCCGCAGACCAGAAGACGGTGACGGTACAGGTGAACGGTACGCTGACGGCGTCCACTCAGTACCGAATGTGGATACACCTGAGCTCGTATCCGGTGAGTCTCACGGGGACGTACGACTTCAACCAAAGGCAGTTCCCGTTCACGACGGCTCCTTAAGAGAAAGGCAGGCCGGATCCGACGCCCGGTTGGGTCCGGCTTTATAAAGTCAGAGAAAATGCGATTCAGGCTGCGGGTACAGATCATGGCCTTGTTGCTGGTGTGCCCCGCGGGAGCGCGGGCGCAAACCGGAGCGGGTCAGCCGGAGTTCGTGACACAGGGGCAACGTTTGTTGCGGGAAGGCAAGCCCGAGGATGCGGAGGCGTTGTACCGGACGGTGTTGAAGACGGCGCCAGACTCTATGACGGCTAACAATGCCATGGGTGTTTTGCTGGACCTGACGGGACGCGGCCGCGAGGCGCGCGAATACTTTCAGAAGGCCATCGATACGGCAGGGAATGGGCAGGCAAAGTCCACTGCGCAGCGGGCGATGGCGATGTCGTGGGCGTTCGAAGGGAACTGCGGGAAGACGGTGGAGTACGAGTCGGCGGTGTTTCAGTATTACGTAACCACGAAGGACTTCGAACAGCAGGGCGCAATCGCGGACGAAGCGGGGCGGGTGTGTATCGAGACAGGTGACTATGACACCGCTTATCAGTGGTATCTGACCGGTCACCAGGCGGCGCTGAAACAGCCGGATCTCGGGACGGAAGCGAAGAATCTGTGGAATTTCAGGTGGGAGCATGCGCAGGCGCGGATCGCGGCGAGGCGTGGAAATCAGACGGAGGCGAATGCGCACGTCGCGGCGGCGAGGGAGATCCTGATGAGCGATGAGGCGACGAGGAAAACGCAGGAGCCATTTCTTTCGGGTTTGGCCGGGTACGTGGCGTTTTATCGGGGCGATTACGACCAAGCGGTTCGCGAACTGAGACAGGGAACGGCGGGCGACCCTTCGGTTGAGTGTTTGCTGGGGCAAGCTTACGGGAAGCTGGGGCAGAGCGGAGCGGCGCTCGAGTGGTACAGGAAGGCCGCGGCTACTACTGCCCACAATCCGCCCGCCGCTTACGCGCGCCCGTACGCGAGTAAGAAGCTGGCCGGGAAGTAGACGGGCGTGGAAGGGCCGGCACGCCCGGTGGTCAGGATATTCAATTTTCAAAGAGCGTCCGGGCAGCGGTCTTCTCAGACTTGCCCTCGATTCGGAGACTTGAAAAAACAAAGCCATTTAGTTGCGTGCGATGACGGGCGGCGGCCGTCACGCGGCTACGTCATTGAAGCGCAGAGTTGAATCGCGGCGGTGATCTGCGCATAGCGTCGGCGGACAGGGCCGAAAAAACAAAGCCATTTGGGCGCGGGTTTGCAACGGGCTCCCGCTTTGGCGTCGATTGGAACTTTCGAACTTATCGGTGATACAGGTTGGCGGCTGCGGGTGAAAAAACAAAGCCATTTTGGATGGCTGCGCTTTTGGCGCGTTATTGGACGATTGGCGTGAAGACGTCTTCGACGATGGGCGGGTGCTTGAGTTTGTAGCCGTCTTCGAGGTTCCAGCCGGTTGAGTTGTGGTGGCGCATTTTGTCGTTGAGGCGCTCCATTTTTAGGTGGAGGTTGATTTCGGCCGGGGTGAAGACTACGTCATGGGTTAGGCGCGCGGGATCTTCGGCCGGGTTGTAGGGTTTGCCTTCGGCGTGGCAGAGCTGGGCGAAGAGCGCGGCGGCTTTGAGGGCCTCGCGGTGGGCTTTGATGCGTTCGGCCTGCATGGCTTTGAGGTCAATAATGTTGTTGCGCATGGAGCGTTTGATGCGCTGCTCGTAAAGGGTGAGGCGCTGGAATTCGAGCGATTCGTCGAAGTAGGTTTTGGAGGCGGAGACGGCGGCGACGACCTGGGGGTTCTGAGGGTCTGAGCCGGGGGCCATCCGTTCGGCGATTTGGGAGTTGCGCATGTGGCCGATGGCGTAGAGGTTCTGTTCGTGGGTGCGGGAGAGTTTGAGGCGCCAGGCGTCGCCTGCGATGGCGAAGACGAGGTCGCGTTCGACGAAGTTGGCGGGCTTGTACATGGCGAGGTATTCGTTGAGGTGGAGTTCGTGCTCTTCGCGGTCTTCGGGGGTCATGAGGGTGACCTGGCCGGTGAGGCCGTGGCGGAGAGCGTTTAGGGCCACGCGGGCTTTGCCTTCTTCGGATTTGGGGCCGGTCGATTTTTCGGCGTTGCGGCGATTGGCGTCGATTTGTTTTTGCGAGGTGTGTTTTTCGGGGAGCATGGTTTTTGTTAGTCCTTTACGGCTTCAGGAATAACATCCGGAATTGGAGCTGGAACCGGGGAGTCCGGCTAAGCTACTGATTCGATTCGGAAAATAAAGGCAGATTCGGCGTCACCGCCCTGAACCATCCACCCGCGGCTACCTGAAAAGGAACTCCGGCCGCACGGTCGAAACGCACGCTTCACCGCTGCCCCGTGTGTTTCGGCCCCCTGGGTTTCTGCATCCTCGCCCGCTTACACTGGGGGCAACGCCACTTCCGGTTCCCGTGGCAAAGGTGCCGGTGATTTTCCTGACGCATCGCGACACGACATTTCCGGCATGTCATCACCTTTAAGCATACGGCGCTGCCGTTCGGCCGGTCTACACAGCCTCGAGCGCGGCATCGAGTTCAGCTTCGCTCGGCTCTGAGAGCACCGTCCCGTCGATATCGATCGTCGGCTTGAGCTCTTTCCCGTTATTCTGCCGCTTCACCCACGCAGATGCATCCGGGTCGTTGTCTGACGTTTATATACTCGAATTCAACGCCCTGCTCCTTCAGGTGCGCCAGCACCCTGCGAGTCGGCCCGCACCAGTCAGCTCCGTAAACCTTAATCGATGGCATAGATCAACCGTCCTGCAGTTTGAAGTCCGCGCTGCCCGATGGCGTCACATCCGCTCCTACCATCCCGGCCATCAGGGCGATGGCGGCCTCGTGCTCGGCCTCGGAACGCGAAGCGCAGCAGTCCGCCGGAACTGCCAGTTTCAGGCCGCGCATGTTGGCGTCCTGAGCCGTGCAAAGAATACAACTGTTACTTGCAATGCCCGTCAGAATCAGGCGCTCCGTTCCCAGATCTTTCAGCAATAACTCGAGGGGTGTGTAATAAAAACCCGAATGTTTCGGCTTCAACAGGACGTAATCTTCAGGTTCCGGCGATAACTGCCCGATAAAGGCCCTTACATCGCCGCCGCAGCTCAGACAGTGTTCCAGAACCTGCGGGAAGTTAGACCGCCACCGGCCGAAGTTGTCATTCACGTAAACCACCGGGATTCCCGCCTCGCGGCCTCGCTGCTTCAGCGCACGGATTGCCGGAGCGATCCGCAGCGAGTTCCGCAGAAGTTCGTTTCCATCCGGGAAATCGAAGTGATTTATCACATCCACCAGCAACAAAGCCGTTCGGCTTCGGTCCGATTTAGCGACTCCGTTTTGCATGGAACCCCCAGCGAAGCACGCCGTCGGCCACGTTCCGCACCTTTGCGGGTTTTTGCGGACAGAGGTTCGCAACATGCCTAAACTACGCGGACGGCGTGCTTCGCCATGATTCGACACGAACCGACAATACTTGTTGTGGATGACGAGCCCGAGGTGGGGCGCTATATTGCGGCAACTCTATCGCGCAGTGGCTTCAGAACCCTGCTCGCTATCGGGGGCCGGGCCGCGGTAGCTCAGTTTCAGGCGCGTCAGCGGGATATCGGTCTCGTTCTCACGGACATCGTAATGGGTGACCTCGCGGGTCCCGCCATGGTGACCGCGCTGCGCGAAATCGAGCCCGCAGTTAAGGTCCTGTACATGAGCGGGTATGGCTCATGGCACACCCGGCGTCACGGAGAAGAACTCGAGGGAGTCGAGGTGCTGAGCAAGCCGTTTACGGCAGAGGAACTGATCGAGCGCGTAAAGAAAGCCCTGGGCATTCCGGTTTCTACGTACGGTGCGTCCGGATCTTAGAGAATTTTTTTCCAATTTTCACCCTTTAATTTATATCTATGACGTTGCAGAGAGCGGCACACATGACTCATTACGGAGCGTTTGAGAGCACCCGGATACACGGTTCCGGGACGGATATCCTTGCAACCACGCGCCATATCGAACGATGGCGCGACGACCTTGACCTTTTAAGATCCGCAGGTATGAACGATCTGCGGTATTCGATTCCATGGCACCGCATTGAACAGCATCCAGGCCGGTTCGACTTCAGCTGGATGGATGGCCCCATGGATCACCTCAGGAAAACGGGCATGAATCCCGTCGTCGATCTGCTCCATCACACGTCATTTCCCGATTGGCTGACGGACGGCTTCGCACACCCCGATTTTCCGGGCTTGTATGCCCGCTTCGTAAGGCGCTTCGTTGAGCGCTATCCATGGGTCAATCGCTTCACACTCTTCAATGAACCGTTAGCCACAACCCTGATGTGCAGCGTCATCGGAGCCTGGTATCCGTACCGCCGGAGCGACGAAGCCTTCGCGGAGATGGCCGTTAACGTGGCGCGCGCGATCTGCCTCTGCCAGAGGCTTGTCAGGCATGCGACTCCCAATGCGACCTTCGTTTATATCGATACCTGCGAACATCATCAGGCTCTCGACCGCTCGTCCCACGAGTGGGTCAATTTCGTCAACGAGCGCCGCTATTGCATGCTC
The DNA here is from genome assembly GCA_963840735.1 of Terriglobia bacterium. Classification (GTDB taxonomy): domain Bacteria; phylum Acidobacteriota; class Terriglobia; order Bryobacterales; family Bryobacteraceae; genus BOG-234. The sequence continues at coordinate 170,355 of CAWIZX010000006.1, read as the reverse complement.
GACCTCGTCACGGGAAAAGTGGACGAGGCTCATCCGCTGTATTCGTGGTTCCGGAAAAGCGGGGCAACGTCGGACGATCTGAAATGGCTTCGGGACCACGCGGCTGTTCCCGATTTGCTCGGCCTTGACTACTACCCGCATTCGGAAATCGACTGGTTCCGTAATACCAGGAATGGCGGCCGCATCGATATCAGCGCTCCTGTCGCGTCGCCAAGAGGCTTTGCCGCTGTCGCGCAGGATTATGTTGAACGCTACCGCCTCCCTGTAATGCTGACCGAGACAAATATCCGCGGCACTATCTTCGACCGGATTACCTGGCTCCGCTTTATGGAGGAACAGGTCTCGCTACTCGTTGAGCGGGGTGTGGACATACGGGGTTTCTGTTGGTATCCGTCGATCGACAGTACGGATTGGGGCAATCTGTGCGCAAAATGTACACGGTGGGTCGATCCTCAGGGCATCTGGTATCTCGAGGAAGCAGACCATCGGTGGACCCGTTTCAGTTCGGAACTGTCCGACTGGCACGAACGCCTGGCGCGCGGGACCGCCACCCATTCCGATTTGCCGGCGTACTGCTTCCTGCCGCCGCTCGACAAGGATCTCGCCGGTTATATGAAGCTGATGCGCCACTGGGACAACTGGATCGAGGCTCCGGGTTCGCGCAAGGCGGCGTAATGCGGAACGTTAGTTAACACACGCTACATAGCATTCCGACGTTTACACCAGGGCCTTTGAAGGTGGAAAGTGTGAACGGTATGAGGATTTCATGTTGGGCGTTCGCGGTGTGCCTCCTACCGGCCGCGGCCGCCCAAATCCAGAATCAGCCCGACGACGGTCAATGGACGATGGCCGCCAAGAATTACGCCGGCACCCGCTTCAGCACCCTCACCGAAATCAACACGGGGAACGTTAAGAACCTCAAGCTCGACTGGACATTCTCCACCGGACTGACGCGCGGGCACGAAGCCGCGCCGCTGGTTGTGAACAACACGATGTACATCGTGACTCCGTGGCCAAATGTTCTCTATGCGCTCGATCTGACCCAACCGGGGGCGCCGGTCAAATGGAAATATGAGCCGCATCCTGTGTCCGCTTCGCAGGGAGTGGCTTGCTGCGATGTGGTCAATCGCGGCGCGGCTTATTACAACGGCAAGATCTACTACAACTCGCTGGACGTGCAGACCATAGCGGTCGATGCAAACACCGGAAAAGAGGTCTGGAAAACCAAGCTGGGAGACATTAACCAGGGCGAGTCGATCACTATGGCTCCCATCGTCGCCAAAGGCCGCGTGATCGTGGGCAACAGCGGAGGCGAGTTCGGCGTCCGGGGATGGCTTGCCGGACTCGATGCCGAAACAGGCAAGCTCGTCTGGCGCGCCTACGGAACCGGGCCCGATAAAGACGTTCTCATCGGACCGAACTTCAAGCCGTTCTATGCCATGGATCGCGGAGTCGATCTGGGCACCAAAACATGGCCGGGGGAGCTATGGAAAATCGGGGGCGCTGCCGCGTGGAGCTGGGTCTCTTACGATCCGGATCTCGACCTGATTTATTACGGAACCTCTAATGCGGGCCCGTGGAACGCTGACCAGAGGCCGGGCGATAACAAGTGGGGTTCGACCCTGTTCGCAAGGCGCCCCGGCAATGGCGAGGCGATCTGGGCGTATCAACTGAACCCCCATGACGATCACGATTACGATGCTGTCAACGAGAACATCCTGCTTGACCTGAACATCAATGGCCGCATGCGCAAGGTGCTCGCGCATCCTGACCGCAACGCGCGCATGTACATCATGGACCGCGCCACCGGCGAGGTTCTTTCGGCCGAAGCCTTCGCGTTCCAAAACACCAGCAAAGGTGTCGATCTGAAGACGGGCAAACTGACGACAGATCCTTCGAAAAGCACCGGCTTCAAAACGGTCCGCGATATCTGTCCCGCCGCTCCCGGAGGCAAGGACTGGCAGCCTTCCGCATTCTCGCCGCGCACCGGGTTGCTTTACGTCCCGCACAACAACCTGTGCATGGAATTCCAGGGCACGCAGGCGAACTACATTTCGGGCACGCCGTACGTTGGCGCGAATGTACGGATGTACGCGGGACCGGGCGGCAATCTCGGCGAATTCAGCGCGTGGGATCCCGTAAACGCCAAAGCGGTTTGGACGGTTAAAGAGAAGTTTCCTGCGTGGAGCGGGGCTGTGGTGACCGCCGGGGACGTTGTGTTCTATGGCACCATGGACGGCTGGTTCAAAGCTCTCGACGCGCATAACGGCAATCTGTTGTGGCAGTTCAAAGTCGGCTCCGGCATTATTTCGCAACCGATCAGCTATAAGGGTCCGGACGGCAGGCAGTACATCGCGGTGGTAGCGGGCGTCGGTGGATGGGCCGGGGCTGTGGTTGCAGGCGAACTCAATCCGAAGGACGGCACGGCAGCGCTGGGCTTCGCCAACGCCATGAGCGAATTGCCGAAGTACACGACCAGGGGAGGGACGGTTTATGTTTTCTCTCTCAAGTAAGACGCTCTCCCTGTTGCTCTTCATCGTGCTGCCGGCGTGTGCGGATTCGGGCGTGTTGCGGGTGTGCTCGGACCCTGACAACCTGCCTTTCTCGAACAGGGCGGAAGAGGGTTTCGAAAACCGAATCGCTGAGCTGGCCGCGCGGAATCTGGGCATGAAGCTCGAGTACACGTGGCTTTCGCAACGGAAGTCGTTCGTCGAAAAGTCGCTCGATGAGAATCGGTGCGATGCGGTGATCGGATTGCCGTCCGCTCTGCCTTCAGTACTCGCGACGAAGCCTTACTACAGGTCGATGTATGTGCTGGTTTCCCGCCGCGATCGCGACCTGCAACCAGGATCTTTGATCGACGAGCGCTTATCCGGTTGGCGGATCGGCATTAATGTTGTGGGGGATGACTACGCCCCGCCCGGCTTTGCGTTGTCGCGCCACGGGCTCGCCGCCAATCTGGTGGGGTTTAGTTTGTACCCGGCCGCGGCCCTGTTCGAAGCCGTCGAGAGCGGCGCCGTGGATGTCGCAGTCGCGTGGGGGCCCGCAGCAGGTTACTTCGCGGACCACTCGAAGCGTCCCCTCGATATCGCGCCAGTGTCGCCTCCTGTCTTTATGGGCGTGCCGTTCGCGTTCGATATCTCAATGGGCGTTCGCAAGGGCGATGAGGAGCTGAAACAAAAGCTCGACGCCGCGCTTGTGCAGGAGTGCGCCGCAGTGCAGCGTGTACTGGCGGAATACGGCGTTCCACAGCCGAAGGAGGGAAGACCGCAATGCGATGGATCGCCTTCGCTGCATTCTGCGTCGCTGCGCTGACCTCCTGCACGCGTGAGAAGCAGGAATCGCGGCCGTCTCCCACCCGGCTTGCCGTCTATCGCGACGGGGCCGTAGAGAGCACCTTAAATCCGGGAGGAAAAGCCCCTGCGGCGGCCGCGGTCAATCCCTATCATGGCGAGGCTTATGCGATTTCGGAAGGACAAAGGCTCTTCGCCTGGTATAACTGCTCCGGGTGTCACGCCAACGGCGGTGGCGGCATCGGCCCTCCTCTGATCAAGACGAACTGGATTTATGGTGGTGAACCGGCGAATCTGTTCGACACCATCGTCAAGGGCCGCCCGAACGGCATGCCCACATGGGGTGCGCGAATCCCCGAGTATCAAATCTGGCAGCTTGTTGCATTCGTCCGTTCTCTGAACAACGAGGAGCCGACCTCGGCGACTCCGGCGCGGACAGACACGATCCAGAAAGATCCCTCAACGCTTCAGAGCAAGGTGTGGGGCAAAACGCGATGAAGCTTCTGCTGAGCATTGCGGCACTTCTGTTGACCGGGTGCGCCGGTGCTCAGCAATCCGTGGTGGACGCCGCGGGAAAGCAGTCGGGCAGGATCGAAACACTCTGGTGGTTCTTCCTGTGGCTGCTCGGCGCCATCTTCGTCGCGGTGGTTGCCGCGTTGCTGATGACGCTCACTCGCCGTCACCGCGGGATCGAACAGGAGCCGCTTGAGCCGACTCACCGCCCCTCGGAAGCCACGGAACACACGCTAACCCGCAATGTGACCATGGCGACGGTAGCTTCCGTCGTCATCCTGCTGGGCCTGATCGTATTGAGTATTTCGACAGGCAAGGCCCTTTCGGGCATGGGAGAAACGCGCTCCGGCATGACAGTGGAAGTGATCGGAAATCAGTGGTGGTGGTATGTGCGCTACCTCAACGATCAAGCCGACCGCATCGTGGTTACGGCGAATGAAATTCACATTCCCGTGGGCCGCCCGGTGATGATCCGCGGCACCTCGAATGATGTGATTCACAGCTTCTGGGTGCCGAATCTGCATGGCAAGCGCGACCTCATTCCGTCGCGCATCAATTCCGAATGGATCGAGGCGGATCGCCCCGGGCGCTTTCGCGGGCAATGCGCGGAGTTCTGCGGCGTGCAGCACGCCCACATGGCGATGTGGGTGGTAGCTGAAGCGCCCGACAAATTCGACGCCTGGATGCGGGCGCAGCTTCAGCCGTCTGTAGAACCGACCGATCCCGACAGGATTCGGGGCCGCGAGGTGTTCATGGAAAACGCCTGTATTTATTGCCATACGATCCAGGGGACGCCCGCCGTTGGCCAGGTGGGTCCCGATCTCACGCATTTCGCCAGCCGATACACCCTGGCAGCGGGAACGCTGCCGAACACCAAGGGCAACCTTGGCGGCTGGATCGCCGATCCTCAAAGCATTAAGCCGGGGAACCACATGGCTACCGTGCCCATTAAAGCCGAAGACATGCAACCGCTGCTCGATTATCTGGAGAGCCTGAAATGAGCACGGTAGCTGACATTTCCGCGGACCAGGGTGTGAAGGAAGAACTCGAACGGACGTGGGCCGACCCTGCGCGGTCTTTTTGGATGGTTTTCGTTCACCACGCATCAGGCGATCGGCAAACGCTATATCGTCACGGCATTTCTGTTTCTGCTGATCGGCGGCATTGAAGCGCTTCTCATGCGGATGCAGCTGGCCGGGGCCGACAAGCACTTCCTCAGCCCCGAAAAGTACAACCAGATCTTCACCATGCACGGCACCACGATGATGTTCCTCTTCGCGGTCCCGATGATGGAAGGCATGGGCGTCTACTTCGTCCCGCTGATGCTTGGGACGCGTAACGTGGCATTCCCGCGCCTCAACGCGTTCGGCTATTACATGTACATGTTCGGCGGCATCCTGCTCTATGGGGGCGCGCTTTCCAATACCATGCCGGACGTCGGATGGTTCGCCTATCCGCCGCTTTCCGGACCGCAATATTCAGCGGGGAAAGGTGTGGACTTCTGGGCCCAGATGATCACGTACACAGAGATCTCCGCCATGTGCGTCGGAGTGGAACTGATTGTGACGATTCTTCGGATGCGCGCTCCGGGCATGTCCCTGAACCGCATCCCGCTCTACTGCTGGAGCATGCTGGTGCAGTCGTTCATGGTGCTGTTTGCCATGCCGGCCGTGATGATCGCAAGTACGGTCATGCTGCTCAACGACCGCACCATCGGCACTCACTTTGTAAACCCGGCGGAAGGCGGCGATCCGCTGCTGTATCAACATGTGTTCTGGTTCTTCGGCCATCCCGAGGTCTACATCATTTTCCTGCCGGCGCTCGGCTTCGTTTCAACCATCATCGAAGCTCATTCGCGACGCGCGGTGTTCGGGTATCCCGCGCTGGTCTTATCGCTGGTGGCGAACGCCTTCATTGCATTCGGGCTGTGGGTACACCATATGTTTGCGACCGGATTGCCGCAAATCGGAGAAGCGTACTTCACGGCGTCGAGCATGATGATCGCCATCACCAGCGGCATCCAGATCTTCTGCTGGCTGGCGACGCTCTGGACCGGCCGATTGAAGATGACAGCCGCCATGCACTTCATATTCGGCTTCGTCTTCATCTTTGTGGCCGGCGGCATGACCGGTGTGATGCTCGCTTCCATTCCGCTCGACCTGCAGGTACACGACACGTACTTCGTTATCGCGCACTTCCATTACGTGCTGATCGGAGGCGCGCTCTTCCCGCTGTTCGGCGCCTTCCATCACTGGTTCCCCAAACTCACAGGCCGCCTGCTCGATGAAAAACTGGCGAAGATCGACTTCTGGATTCTGTTTGTCGGCTTCAATCTGACGTTCTTTCCGATGCATATTCTCGGACTCAAAGGAATGACGCGCCGCGTTTATACTTACCCGGCCGAGATGGGTTGGCAACCGGCCAACCTGCTTGCGACCGTGGGAGCGTTCATCATCCTGACGGGCGGCATTTTGTTTCTTGTGAACGTGAGCCGCAGCCTTCGCTCCGGGTCTGCCGCAGGAGACAACCCGTGGGATGCAAGTACGCTCGAGTGGGCAGCCGCTTCGCCCCCGGCCAACTATAACTTCGTTCATCTGCCCGTCGTCGCCAGCCTGACGCCGTTATGGGAGCCCAAAGCTGAACAGGCGATTGTGACAGGCCTCCGCAACGACCGCCGCGAAGCGCTGGTCACCACGGTGAATGACGCCGAACCGCAATCCCGAATGGTGCTGCCCGGTCCCAGCATCTGGCCTTTTCTGACCGCGCTCGGATTCTCGTTTGGGCTCGCGGGTTCCGTTTTCTACTTCTGGTGGTACTACATTGCCCTGGTGCTTGGCGGTATCGGGCTGGTCGGGTGGTTCTGGCCAAATCGTCCGCTGGAGCTTGAGCCATGACAACGCAACGCACGCTGGACGTGAGCGGCCTCAAGCCTTACCTCATCTCGAACCAGGCGCCACTCTGGTGGGGCCAGTTCATGATGTGCCTCATTGAAGGCAGCCTTTTCCTGATGCTGATCGCGGTGTATTTTTACCTGCGCCTCAGCGTCGATGTCTGGCCGCCGCCTGGCACTCAGTTGCCTCACATCACGCTTCCGACGCTCGCACTCGTGCCGCTCGCGTTGAGCTGCCTCGGGTCGTATTGGGCGGGCGAAGCGGCGAAGAAGAACGACCGGCGCGGCATGCTGATCGGGATGATCGGGAACGTTGTGCTCGCCTGTATCTTCCTTGCGATCCGTTTTGCAGAAGTGCGTACCCTCAACTTCACCTGGGCTACCGATGCGCACGGCTCAGTGTTCTGGAGCATTCTTTTCCTGCATACACTCGACGCCGCGGGCGACGTACTGTACACGGCGATGCTGATCTGCATTGTTGCATCGGGAAATTACGGGCAAAAACAACGCCTCGGTGTGCATGTTGACAGCGTCGTCTGGTACTTCATCGCGGCGATCTGGATCCCTCTGTATGCCGTGCTGTACTGGGGGCCGCATTTCGCGGGGGGCCCGAAATGAAACGGGACATCCTGCTGTGGATTGCGATTCTTACCGGTCCCATCGTGTGGTTCCTGAGCTTTGAAGCGAACTTCGCCGTTTCGTGGTGGGTCTGCGCTTCGGGCTGGAAACCGGCGGCGTTTGTTGTGTCTCTTCTGGCGCTTGCGATCACGGCCGGAGCCGGTCTGCTGAGCTGGTCGCAGTCGAGGCAGATCGGGCCGGAACAGGTGCGTGCTCACGCGATGGCCATGGGCGGCGCTCTGCTGAACGCCGGCTTTTGCCTTGTTCTGGTGGCGCAGGCACTGCCGCACCTGCTGATGAATGGATGCGAATGAGGCGGATTTCTGCATTGGCGCTGCTCTCAGCGGGTCTTCTTACCGCCCATTCCGGAGAAGCGTTCGCGCCCGACGATCTTTGGTCCGGGTGGCGCTTTGACCCAGGCGTTTGTATTCCGATTTTGCTCACAGCTTTTCTTTACTGGCGGGGGATGCGCCGCGCGCCCTCGGCCACAACGTGGCGCGTAATCAGCTTCTGGGCAGGCACCGCCGCGCTGGTGCTGGCGCTGGTGTCTCCTCTTCATCCGCTTGGAGAGGTGCTGTTCTCGGCCCATATGGTCCAGCACGAAATCCTGATGCTCATTGCCGCTCCGCTGCTCGTCTTGTCGCGGCCTCTGGTTCCGCTGCTTTGGGCTCTGCCGTTCGAGGCGCGCCGCGCGGCAGGCCGATGGTCGAAAGCGAAACCTGTTCAGACCCTCTGGCGGGGGATGACGAAGCCGGCAGTCGCGTGGACCGTTCACGGCCTGGCGATCTGGCTGTGGCACGCGCCTGCGGCCTTTCAGGCAACCCTGACCAGCGATTGGGTTCACTCGGCCCAGCACATTTCATTTTTCGCTACAGGCTTGCTGTTCTGGTGGTCGCTGTTCGATTCCCGCGCGGCACACGATTACGGGCTAGCGGTCATGTACCTTTTTACGACGGCCATTCACACGAGCATTCTGGGTGCGCTGCTTACGTTCGCGCGAACCGTCTGGTATCCGGCGTATGCCCGGACGGCCCCGCTGTGGGGACTCTCCGCTCTCGAAGATCAGCAAATCGGCGGCCTGATCATGTGGGTGCCAGGCGGTTTGGTCTATCTCGGCGCCAGCCTCGCGTTATTTTGGCTGTGGCTCAGCCGGAGCGGGTCTGTTCCGAACAGGAGGCGTCTTGCTGCTTAGATGGCTTACACCCGTAACCGTGTTGCTGTGCGTTTCGTGCTCAGCGCCTGAGTCGCCGATCTCGGGCGGCGACGCATCCCGCGGGTCAGCGGCGATCTATCGTTACGGCTGCGGCGCGTGCCATACCATCCAGCCGCTGAACAATGCGCGCGGACTCGTCGGGCCCCCGCTCACAGGAATTCGTGACCGGCTGTATGTTGCCGGGATGCTGCAGAATACGCCGGAGAATCTTGAACACTGGATTCGCGATCCTAAGTCGGTCAATCCGAACACGGCCATGCCGAAGCTAGGCGTAACTTCTCAGGACGCAATCGACATCGCCGCATATCTCTATTCCACTAAGTAGACGGGATAAACAAACTATGATCACACTCGCAGACGCCAGACGTATCATCGCAGCAGCCGAAAGGAAGGCTGACGAAATCAAGCAGCCCATGAACATCGCGGTTGTCGACGCAGGCGGCAACCTGGTTGCCCATGTCCGCATGGATAAAGCGTGGATGGGCAGCGTAGATATCTCGATCAAGAAAGCGTGGACGGCACGCGCATTCGATATCTCGACGAAAGAACTCGCGGAACTCAGCCAATCGGGCGACCAGTTCTTCGGAATCCACGCATCGAACAACGGCAAGGTCATGATCTTTGCGGGCGGCGTTCCCCTGAAACGCGGGGATGAAATCGTGGGCGCGGTCGGCGTGAGTGGCGGGCTGGGTAAGCAGGACCAGGCTGTGGCTGAAGCCGGGCGCAGAAGCCTTCTAGCTCAGTTCCGCAAGCACCCGATCGATGACGGAAGTCCAGTCACCCGGAGAGGGCTGGCGGAAGATTCTCATCGACGGATACCATGGCGAATCGGACCTGTCGAGCATCCATCGCCAGTCCGCATCCCAGTGCAGAAGCGTCCAGACGGGGCGCCCCAGTGCGCCGGCAAGATGCGCGGCCATGGTGTCCACGGTAATCAGGAGGTCCATTTCGAGCAGGTCTGCGGCTGTGTCGAGAATGTCCGGCGATGTTTCAGAAGTATCGATGACGGGAACCGGTGCGGCCGCAAGGTCGGCCTTCGCGGTACCACGCTGGAAGCTGTAGAAGCTGATTCCGGGAACCTGCAACAGCCGGCACATTTCGGGGAAGGGAATGGACCGCAGCGGATTCCACTGGCTCGATTCCCAAAGAATTCCGACGTTCCGCCGGGAGCCGCGTGGCACCGAGGAGCGGCGCGTAACAGAGAAGTAAGGGATCGGCGACGGGATCGTCCCCAAGGTCGTGCGAAAGGCGCGCGGAAGTTCCATGACTTCGATCTGCCGATCCCAGTCCCTGAACTTGCCGTCCTGACTGCCATCGCCCCACGTAACAACCCTGTCAACGCCCTGACAGCGGGACACGAGAGCAACCATTTCGGGATGAGTCTCGACGATCACCTCACGAGCCCGGCTCTTAACGCAAGGGGCATATCGCAAGAACTGAATCGCATCTCCGTAGCCGTGAAGGCAGCGGATGATGACGCGCTTCGAGTCGAACGGCGTACCGTCCCACAACCGGTGGCAATCGGGGGCCCCGCGTGCGGCGATGTCATCGCTCTCCTGCCAGGCACGTTCAAACTCGCCGAGAAACATCCAGCAAAACCAGCGCTGGGCGGCACATTGATTTTGCTCGAACCCCGCCTGCTCCGCCCGCGAGAAAAGTTCCGCCGCAGTCTGCGGGTCGCGAGCTTTCAGAGCTGCGCGGCCGCGTGCAAATATTACCGTCGCCGTATCCAGAACAGTCGCTATTCCAGCACACAGCGAAGCGTAGTCCTTGTGCCTGGCGTAATTATCCGCACGTAGTTTTGCTGCCGCTCGGTAATCGGCAGCCTTTCGAATTTGTCAGAGATTGCTCACGCCCCGTCATAATTCGTAAGGTTTGATCAAGGTACAAACCTTTGTCGGGAAAACGGGTACTTATCACAGGCGGCGCGGGTTTTATAGGCGCCCACGTTTCGAACGAACTCCTTGCGAACGGGTACAGAGTAAGGGCTATCGACAGCCTGGTTCCACAGGTCCACGGCAACGGTTGTACGCGTCCGGCCTACCTTTCGGCGGACGTGGAACTGATCGTCGGCGACATTCGGGACACGGCCACTTTGAGCCGCTCTCTTGAAGACGTTGACATGGTGGTTCACTTTGTCTCGCTGGTCGGTGTCGGCCAGAGCATGTACCAGATTGCCGAATACACCAGTGTCAACAATCTGGGCACGGCGACGCTTCTGCAAGCGCTTACCAGGCAGGCCGGTGGAGCGGCTGCTCGTGGCGTCGAGCATGAGTATTTACGGGGAAGGTCTGTATCGCGACGCGGCCGGCAACATCCGGCCTGCGAGCCCCCGAACTCTTGAGCAACTGAAGCTCGGCGACTGGGAAGTGCGGGGGCCGGACGGAGAGCCGCTAACTCCCGTGGCCACTCCGGAAGACAAGACTCCGGCGCTAGCCTCCGTTTACGCGCTTTCGAAGTTCGATCAGGAGCGGATGTGCCTGATGGTGGGCAGCGGCGTACGGAATTCCGGCGGTTGCACTTCGGTTCTTCAATACTTACGGACCGTATCAGGCGCTGTCGAATCCTTACACCGGAGTGCTTGAGTAATTTCGCGTCGCGCGTGCTGAACGGCAAAGCGCCTCTGATCTTCGAAGACGGACGGCAACAGCGCGATTTCGTCAGCGTCTATGACGTCGCGACGCGCCTGCCGTCTCGCTCTGGAATCGCCGGCGGCTGCCGGACGCGCCATGAATATTTCGAGCGGAGTGCCGATGACGGTGGCCGAGGTTGCGGCGCGGACGATCCGGGCGATTGGCCGCGACAGACATCGAGCCGGAGATTACGGGCAAATACCGGATGGGCGATATCCGCCACTGCTTTGCGGATATTTCGCTGGCGAGGAAGGTGCTCGGCTGGCAGCCGAGAATCACGCTGGAGCGAGGGCCTGGAAGATCTGGCCGAGCTGGCTTGAAGGCCAGACCGCGGTGGACTGACGGTGTGGAAGCACGAGCCGAACTGGCAGCGCGGGGACTGATGGTATGACCAAACACGCGAAGAACCAGCCGGGGAGCAACAAAGCCGACCATCGGCCTGGTGGAGTGGTTCCGGCCGGGTGAGTTCGAGCGGGTGGAAAACGTGCTGGCCGGGCTTCGCGCGCGCTCGGCGTGAACGAACTGCGGACGGTCGTCTCGTGGGCGGACTGGTATTCGTCCGAAGGCGACGGCTGGTATGCGTGGCTGCTGCCGACGCTGGCGCAGTGAAGTCAACGTGCTGCCGTGTTTCCTCTATACGCCGCCGTGCCTTGGCATCGTGCCCAAGTTCTCTTCGCCGCCGCAGATCCCGAAGCTCTACGCGGACTTCATCGACGTGATGATCACCCGCTTCGGCGAGCACTTCGAGTGGATCGAACTGTGGAACCGGCCGGACGACCCGAATGAGTGGGATTCGCGGCTCGACCCGGAGTGGCGCATCTTCAGCGAAATGATCGGCGGGGCGGCCTACTGGGCACGCGAACGCGGCAAGAAGACGGTGCTGCCTGGACTTTGGCCTGCCGAACGCCAGCATGGCTGGACCTGATGCACTCACGCGGCGTTCTGGCGTACATCGACGCTGTTGGGATGCATGGGTTTCCCGGCTCGCCCGAGTTTCCGTGGAAGGGCTGGGACCGGGAGATCGGAGACGTGCGCGAGCACCTTGGCCGGCTGGGCTGCAATGCGGAGTTCTGGATTACGGCGACCGGCTTTTCCACGTGGCGCGGCGACGAGCAGGCGCAGGCGCGGGCATTCATCGAAGCTGTCGATGCGCCGGTGGAGCGCGTGTACTGGAGAGAAGTGCAGGACAGCGGCATTTTCGTCGGCCGATTCGTTCCACGCCGATGAGCGCGAATATCATTACGGGCTTAACGCGTTCGGATGGCAGTCCGAAACTGCTATACAGTGTTTGGTCGAAAGGCGGTGTCGATGCAGTCCGGCAGTGGACGGACAGGCCGCCCAAACCGCTCGCAATCGAACCGGGGCCAGCGTCACGCGCTGATCACGGGCGGCGCGGGTTTTATCGGCACCAACCTGGCCGACCGGCTCCTGTCGGCGGGGAAGCCGGTCATGATTTACGACGACCTGTCGCGGCCCGGCGTGGAGCGGAATCTCGCATGGCTGCGCGAGCAGCATGGCGAGCTGCTGCGCGTGGACATTGCGGATATTCGGGACCGGCAGGCGCTCCGGGCGGCCGTGCGCGGGGCCGACAGCGTCTTTCATTTTGCCGCGCAGGTGGCGGTCACCACCAGCCTTACCGATCCTCTGCATGACTTTCGAAGTGAACGTCGGCGGCACGCTGAATCTGCTTGAAGAGATTCGCGCGCTGGAAACGCCGCCGCCGCTGGTATTTACATCCACCAACAAGGTCTATGGCGGCCTTGGCGATCTTGCAGCTGGAAAAGAACGGCGCGCGGTATCAGCCTCTCGATACGAACCTGCGAACCGGGATCAGCGAGAGCAGGCCGCTCGATTTTCACAGCCCTTACGGATGCTCGAAAGGCGCGGCGGACCAGTATGTGCTCGACTATGCGCGCACGTTCGGACTCCCGGCGGTTGTGTTCCGGATGAGCTGCATTTACGGACTGCACCAGATGGGCACCGAAGATCAGGGCTGGGTGGCGCACTTTCTGATTCGGGCTCTGGCCGGACAAGCCGATCGTGCTCTACGGCGACGGCATGCAGGTGCGCGATCTGCTGTTTGTCGAGGATCTGGTGGATGCGTTTCTGCTGGCGCAGGGCAACATCCATTCGCTTTCAGGACAGGCGTTCAACATCGGCGGCGGCTTGGGCAACACGCTTAAGCCTGATGGAACTGCTGGACCTGATCGGCGCATGCACGGCGCGAAGCCGCAGGTGCGAATGGAAGACTGGCGCTGCGGCGACCAGCGCTATTACGTCTCCGATACACGGAAATTCAAAGCGGCGACCGGCTGGTCGCCAAAAGTGAGTGCGCGCGAGGGCGTGAAGCGGCTGTATCACTGGCTGCAGGAATCGCGGGCAGGCATTGTGCCGCGACTCTGGTTGCGGCAGCGGGAGGGCTCCATGCGGTTCTGCCTCATTAATCCGCCGTGGACGTTTGAGGCGAGCATCTACTTCGGGTGCCGCGAGCCGCATCTGCCGCTTGAATACGGCTATTCGAAAGCGCTGCTGGAACAGGCCGGCCACGAGGTGGATATCGTCGACGGCGCAACTGGACGCGCTGACGCTGACGCGATGTTGCAGAGCGAGTAGCAGGCTTTCAGCCGGACTTCACAGTAGTTACTACGGCGCCGAGTTATCTGTTCTGGCGTTGCGCTCCGCCGGAACTGCGTGTCCCGCAGGAAACGATCGACCGCATTCGCGACGATGCGGGCCGGATCATCGTGGCGTCGGGCCGCATGCTTCCACAACGCCGCGGGCGACGCTTGATTAAGCTCGACGCCGACGCGGTGGTGATGGGCGAGTGCGAGGAAATTCTGCCGCAACTCGCTGGCGGACTGGAGGTCTGTGCAATCGCTCTGTTACCGGGACGGCGAGACCGTAACGCATGCAGCGGTAAGACCCATGCGTCGGACATGACGACGCTGCCGGCATTGCATTGGCCGATGCGGAGACTGATTCGAGCGTCACGCGCATCATCACCATCGCTTCGATGCGCCGCCAAAGGCGCCGGGCGCCGAGATGGAAACCTCGCGCGGGTGCCCTTATCACTGCACGTTCTGCGCGAAAGATAACTTCCGGAATCTGTTTCGCAGACGGCCTCTGGACGTGATTGCCGAGGAACTGGACGGCCTGGTCGCGCAGGGAGTCGAGTATGTCTACTTCATCGACGAAATCTTCCTGCCGTACCGCGACGTGCTGGAACTGATTCGCGCGCGCGGGATCAGCTTCGGCATCCAGACCCGAATCGATCTGTGGAGCGACGAGATGATCGCGCTGCTCGGGTCGGCGGGATGCGTGTCGATTGAAGCGGGCGTAGAGAGTATTACCGAGGCGGGACGCGCTCGTCTGGATAAGAAGTGCAAGGTCTCGACGGATGACATTTCGCGGCGTCTGATCCTGGCCAAAGAGTCGGCGGGAATTCCGTTCGTTCAGGGCAATCTGCTGGATTCGCAGGATGACGACCCGGAGGATATTGCCGCGCTGGCGCGAGGATCTGCTGAAGCACGGGGTGTGGTCGAACCAGCCCGTGCCGCTGTTCCCATATCCCGGGTCGCCGGACTACACGCGCCTGTGGGGCGCTCCCGATGACCGTGCCTGGGAACGCGCGCACGATTTTTACCTCGGCCGGTTCGATGAGTTCAGCGACATTCAGGAGACACGTCCGGCTCCGCTGGTGCAGCTGGAGACGATGGGGAGCCGGCATGCCTGAACCGCGCGGTCAGGCGCGTCCTGATGACCACGGACACGGTCGGTGGCGTCTGGACGTTCACGTCTCGAACTGCGCAGCAGGGCTTGCTTCGCGGGGAGTCGAAGTGGTGCTCGCCGCGCTTGGAGGTGAGCCGAGCGAACAGCAGCAACGCGAAGCCGCCCGCATCCCCGGGCTTATGCCTGCTGGGCAGCAAGTTCAAGCTCGAGTGGATGGACGATCCCTGGCGCTGACGTGGAAGAGTCGGGTCAATGGCTGATGCAGCTTCAGGCGGAGTACAGCCCCGACATCGTGCATCTGAACTCGTTCGGGCATGGCGACCTTGCCTGGAAAAGCCCTGTGGTTTTGACCGTGCATTCCTGCGTACGTTCGTGGTGGACGGCCGTTCGCGGCGGCCACGCGCCGCGCGAGTGGGACAGGTACACGGGCGCGGTACGGGCCGCACTCGGATCCGCCGATGTTGTGACGGCGCCCTCGAACGCGATGGCCAGAGCCGTCGCCGAGAATTACGGCACGCCGCTTCCGCGGGTAATTTACAACGGGATTCGGCCGGAGGCATTTCACGCGGGGAAGAAAGAACCGTTTGTGTTTTGCGCGGGACGGCTGTGGGATGAAGCGAAGAACATCGGGGCGCTGGCGGGCATTGCTTCAGAGATCGCATGGCCTGTCTACCTTGCGGGTGACGCGGGCGCGGCTTCGTTCAGCGGCTGCTCACTTCCGGGGAAATTGTCGTCCGAAGAAATTGCGCAATGGTATGCCCGCGCGGCGATTTATGCGTTGCCTGCGCGATATGAGCCGTTCGGCCTCTCGGTGGTAGAGGCGGGGTTGTCCGGATGCGCGCTGGTGCTGGGCGATATACCAAGCCTGCGTGAAATCTGGGGCGATGCGGCCTTGTACGTGAGCCCAAATCGTCCGAGGCGAACTCAGGGAGCACGATATCGGAACTGATAGCCGCGCCGGCGATTCGCGAGGTGATGTCCAGGCGGAGCCGCCGTCGGGCTCTCACTCTTGACGCCTCGCAAATGACGCAGAAATACGCAGATCTATACAGCGCCGCAGTCACCAGTGGAAGAAGACAATGCGTTTCGTAATCTTCACGCACTCTCTTGTTTCGGACTGGAACCACGGAAACGCGCATTTTCTGCGCGGCACTGCTACAGAGCTGGCCCGGCGCGGTCATGACGTGCGGCTGCTGGAACCCGCGAATGGCTGGAGCCGGAGCAATCTGATTGCAGACGCGGGCGAGGCGGCGATCGCAGAGTTTCATCACGCTTATCCGTTACTGGACAGCACCCTTTACCGGGAGGAATCGCTTAACCTCGATGAACAGATTCAGGGCGCGGATGTCGTGATCGTTCACGAATGGAACTCTCACGAACTGGTGGATCGCATCGGGCAGCATCATTCGCGCAACCCCGGTTATCGGCTGTTCTTCCATGACACTCACCATCGCGCCGCCACTGACCCCGGCGCGATGGCAGCCTACGACCTCCGCCATTACGATGGCGTGCTGGCGTATGGGCGGGTTATAAGGGATTTGTACAAGGCGAGAGGCTGGGCGCAGGAAGCGTGGATCTGGCACGAAGCAGCGGATACCAGCGTGTTCCACCCTGTCGAAGCTTCGGCCAAAGCCGGGGATCTGGTGTGGATCGGGAACTGGGGCGACGGTGAACGAAGCGACGAGATTCGCGAGTTCCTGATTGAGCCTGTCCGGAAGCTCGAACTGAAAGCAAAGGTGTATGGAGTTCGCTATCCGGAGTCGGCGCTCGAAGAGTTAGACCGGGCGGGGATCGAGTATGGCGGCTGGCTTCCGAATTACCGCGTGCCCGAGGTATTTTCGCAGGTATCGCGTTACCGTTCATATCCCGCGGCGGCCATACGCAAACGCGCTGCCGGGCATTCCAACCATCCGGCCGTTTGAGGCGCTGGCCTGCGGCATCCCGCTCGTCTCGGCTCCATGGAACGATGCGGAGTCTTTGTTCCGCCCGGGGGACTTCCTGTTTGCGGCGAACGGCGGTGAGATGGCTTCGCAGCTCGAGCGTCTTCTCTCGGACGCCGCGCTTGCGAGCGGGATTGCATCGCGCGGGCTTGAAACCATTCGCGCGCGCCATACCTGCGCACATCGTGTGAATGAATTGCTGGCCATCGACCGCGGCTGCCAGCGGCGCGCGTCTTCAGGAGGAGCCCGCTAATGCGGATTGCGTTCTTCGGATCGAGTCTTGTGTCCTCGTATTGGAACGGCGCGGCCACTTACTACCGAGGTATTATTCGGGCACTCGCGGCGCGCGGTCACCGGGTGACGTTTTATGAACCGGATGCGTACGAGCGTCAGCAGCACCGCGATATGGAAGATCCCGAGTGGGCCACGGTCCGTGGTGTACGAGGCGGATGAGTGGTCGGCACTGGCGGAAATTGAGCACGCGCGCGGATGCGGACCTGGTTGTGAAAGCCAGCGGGGTCGGCGTGCTTGATCGAGCTGCTGGAAGCAAGCCGTGCTGAACCTGAAGATCGCCAGGGACGCTGATCGCCTTCTGGGACGTGGATGCGCCGGCGACGCTCGATCGGGTCCATCGCGATGTCGCGAGACCCGTTCCTCGCGCTGATCCCGCAGTTCGATGTGGTGTTCACATATGGCGGCGGAGAGCCGGTTCAGCAGGCATACAAGGCGCTCGGAGCGCGCGAGTGCCAGTCCCGATTTACAACGCGCTCGATCCATCGACGCATTTTCCGGTGCGCGCGCGATCCACGCTTCACGGCGGATCTGAGCTTCCTCGGGAACCGGCTGCCGGACCGCGAAGACCGCGTGGACGAGTTCTTTCTGAAGCCCGCCGCGGCGATGCCGGAACGGATGTTCCTGCTGGGCGGAGCGGGATGGGGCGACAAGCGGGTAACGCCGAATGTCCGCTACTTCGACCACGTTTACACGCGGGACCATAACGCATTCAACTGCACGCCGCGCGCGGTGATCAACATCTCGCGGGAAAGCATGGCGCGGTACGGCTACTCGCCTGCTACGAGGGTGTTCGAAGCGGCGGGCGCGGCCGCTTGCATTGTCACGGACGAATGGATCGGCATCGGGCAGTTTCTGGAGCCCGGCAAAGAGATACTGGTGGCGGCGAATGCTGAGCAGGTTGTAGAGCATCTGATACATCTAAGTTCGGAAAGGGCACGAGCAATGGGCGAGGCGGCAAGGCGGCGGGTGCTGGCGCATCACACGTATGCGCAGAGAGCAGAACAGGTGGAGCGCATTCTGGAAGGAAAGAGGGCGAGCGCCGCGGGGGCATCGTCATGAAGGTTGTCATCCTTGGGCTCTCCGTCACATCGTCCTGGGGCAACGGCCACGCGACCACATATCGCAGTCTGATCCGGGGACTAGCGGCGGCAGGTGCACGAAGTCACCTTCCTCGAACGCGACGTTCCCTGGTATGCGGAGAATCGGGATGAGCCCCAGCCCGCCGGCGCCGTAACGATTCTCTACAACAGTCTCGATGAGCTGGTATCGCGGCATGAACAACTGATCGCCGGGGCAAACCTGGTAATCGTAGGGTCCTTCGTTCCCGAGGGGATCGCCGTGGGCGCCTGGGTCACATCCGTGGCAAAGGGTGTTACAGCCTTTTATGACATCGACACCCCGGTGACGTTCGCGAATCTGAAGGCGGGAGAATGCGAATACCTGACACCGCAACTGATTCGCGCGTACGGCGTGTATCTTTCGTTCACCGGCGGCCCGATGCTCGGCATGATTGAGCGGCAATACGGTTCGCCGATGGCGCGGGCGCTCTATTGTTCCGTCGACACGGAATTGTATAAGCCGATGCCGGCCACGCACAGGTGGGATCTCGGCTATCTGGGTACCTGGAGCGCGGATCGCCAGCCGTCGCTCGATAAGCTACTGATCCAGCCGGCCGCGCACCGGCCTGAGTGCCGGTTTGTGGTGGCCGGGCCGCAATATCCGGGGTTTATAGTTTGGCCGCCGAACGTGGAGAGAGAAATCCACCTCTCGCCGCGCGAGCACGCGGAGTTCTATGCGGGCCAGAAATTCACGCTGAATATCACCCGGGATGCCATGAAGAGCGCAGGCTACTCCCCGAGTGTGCGGCTGTTCGAGGCGGGCGCCTGCGGAGTTCCGATTATCAGCGACTGGTGGCAAGGCCTCGATACGGTGTTCGTGCCGGGCCGCGAGATCCTGCTTGCCTCAACCCCCGATGACACACTTCGCTATCTGCGCGATATGACGCAAACGGAGCGAACGAATATCGGGATGGCGGCACGTAAGCGGGTACTCGCGGAACACACGCCTGCGATGCGTGCGGCCCAACTGCGGCGGTATGTGCAGGAGGCGGGCTTACGGCCTCGCTCGCAGCAGTCAAGAGCGGTGCGTGTATGAAGCTCGTGATCTTCGGGCTGACGGTAAGTTCGTCGTGGGGGAACGGCCATGCGACGCTTTGGCGCGGCCTATGCGCGTCGCTGGCGCGCAGGGGGCATCAGGTTGTGTTCTTCGAACGCGACGTTCCTTATTATGCTGAGACCCGTGACCTGACGGAACTGCCGGGGGGCGGGGAACTGATCCTTTATCCGGACTGGAAGTCGGTGGTTGCTTACGCGACGGCACAGGTGCGCGATTGCGATGCGGCCATTGTCACTTCGTACTGTCCGGATGCGATCGCGTCTTCGGAACTGATTCTCGAGAGCGCTCGCGGGCTGAAGGTCTTTTATGACCTCGATTCTCCCGTGACTTTGGCCCGCTTGCGCCGTGGCGAGGCGGTGGATTACGTGAGTCCGCGCGGTTTCCGCGATTTCGATCTGGTGCTCAGTTACGCGGGCGGCAGAACGCTCGACGAACTTACGAGCGTTCTTGGCGCTAAGAGGGTGGCTCCGCTTTATGGCAGCGTTGATCCGTGCGTCCACAAACCCGTTGCGCCAGACCCGTCGCTTCAGGCGGACCTTTCGTATCTCGGCACCTACTCGCCCGAACGAGATGAGGCTCTGAACAGCTTGCTTATAGAGCCCGCCCGGCAGTCGCCTGCTAGAAAGTTTCTGATCGGAGGATCATTGTACGGCGAAAAATTTCCGTGGCTTCCGAACCTGTATTTCGTCAACCACGTGGAACCGGCGCGGCACCCGGCGTTCTACTGTTCGTCGCTGGCAACGCTGAACGTGACGCGCCGGCCGATGGCCGAACTCGGTTATTGTCCTTCAGGAAGAATCTTCGAAGCCGCGGCCTGCGGCGTACCCGTTTTGACCGATTCGTGGGAAGGTCTGGAATCGTTCTTCAAGCCTGGCGAAGAAATCCTTGTGGGGTCTGGCCCGGCGGATACTCTGAACCTGCTTCAAAAGTCGCCCGCGGAACTGAAGCGAATCGCCGCTGCCGCCCGGGAACGTACGCTTGCATGTCACACGGCTGACCGGCGGGTCGAAGAGCTGGAGCAGTTGTTCACGGCAATGCCGGAGGCGGGCGCCGCATGTGGGGCATAATCCCTGCCGCCGGAAAAGGCACACGTCTTCAACCGCTCGCGTTTTCCAAGGAATTGCTGCCCGTCTACGGCAACAAGGATGGCGAGCCGCGCCGTCCCCGTGCCGTCAGCGACTACCTGATGGAACGCTTTGCGCTGGCGGGCGCGCGCAAAGTCTGCATGGTGATCTCGCCGGGCAAATCGGACATCATGGAATACTACGGCGGCTCGGCATGGTCGGCTTCGATCTGTTACGCGGTGCAGCCCCGGCCCGAAGGGTTGTGCGACGCGATCTTTCGCGCGTTGCTGGTGATTGACCGCGACGCGCCCGTGCTCATCGGCTTGCCGGATACCATCTGGTTTCCCGAGGACGGGCTTGCCCGGCTACCGGACGACCGGCTTTCTTTCCTGCTGTTTCCCGTGCCGCATCCGGAACACTTCGATTCGGTGGAATTGCGCGACGACGGCTCGGTCGCGGCCATTCGGGTGAAGCAGAAGGACGCAACTTCGCACTGGATCTGGGGCGCGTTCAAAATGCCGGGTTCGGTGTTGCACGATCTGTTCGATTTGTGGAATGAGCGCGAGCGCCGTGACGAATACATGGGAACTCTGGTGAACGCGTGGCTCGAGCGCGGGGGCCGCGCCTGGGGGGTCTGCGCGGGTGAGTCTTATTTCGATGTGGGAACCATGGACGGATATTTCGAAGCGATGAGAGTGCTTTCAGCGGGGACCGCGGCGGGGAGCCAGGTGGCATGACGGGCCAGATGACGCGCGAACAGATTGCCCAACAGATCGGCGCGCTCGGGGACTGGTTCCAGAACATGGATCTGGGCGGGGTGCAGACCGCGCCGGAACATTTTCTGGGAGATTATCCCGCGACGAAATGGAGCCGGTTTCAGCACGCAATTCCGGCGGATCTGACCGGCAGGACCGTGCTCGATATCGGCTGTAATGCCGGGTTCTATTCGATGGAGATGAAGCGGCGCGGGGCCTCGCGCGTGCTCGGGATCGACTTCGATCCGGCTTATCTGGCTCAGGCGCGGTTCGCGGCGGAGGTTCGCGGGTTCGATATCGAATTCCGGCAGATGAGCGTCTACGATGTCGAGAAGCTGAATGAGCAATTCGATGTTGTTTTGTTCATGGGGGTTCTCTATCACCTGCGGCATCCGCTGCTGGCGCTCGATCTGATCCACGAGCACGTTGCGCGGGACCTTGTGGTGGTGCAGTCGATGCAGCGTGGAAGTACGGAAGAACCGTCGCTCGAGCCGGACTACCCATTCTGGGAGACCGATATATTCGCAAAGCCCGGATATCCGCTGATGTACTTCGTCGAGAAGAGTTACTCGCACGACCCGACAAACTGGTGGATTCCAAACGGCGCGTGTATGGCGGCCATGATTCGAAGCGCGGGCTTCGAAATCACGGATCACCCCGAAGAAGAGGTTTATATCTGCAAGCGGAGTTCGCCGCATGGTTGAAGCGGCCATGTTGTGGAATGAGCCGAATAACCTTTCGCACTGGAATTTCGAGATCGACCCCGGATGGAATATCTTTGCGCGTATGGCCAGGCTCGGGGCGGAGGCAATCCGGGCCGAAAATCCGAAGATAAAGCGGATACTTGGCGGCATTTCACCCATCGACCCGTGTTTCGTTAAGACCATGGCCGATCAGGACGTGCTCTCGAAAATGGATGTGCTCGCGGTTCACGGCTTTCCGCTCGACTGGAATCACTGGACCATTCACGAATGGCCCGATAAGCTGCGCGAGATTGAGGCGGTAACCAATCTGCCGTTGTGGGTTTCCGAAATCGGCGTATCGACGTTTGGCGCCGAGGAGGTTCAGGATTTCGGGTTGCGGCGGAGCGCCGAGTTGCTGATCGGCCGTTGTGACCGGATTTACTGGTATAGCTTATTCGATCTGCCTCGCGCGTGGCCGGCCACCACAAGGCATCGCGAGGCTGAAGGTTCGTCCTACTATCGGCACTTTTATATGGGGCTGCTGACGGAAGACGGAACTCCCAAGCTTGCGCTGAAGCGGTTCAGCGACTACACGCCTGAGTTGGGCATTTGTCAGTGGTTCCACTTCGAAGATCATCGGCTGGACGATTCTGTGCGCTGGCTGAAAAGCCTGGGTGTGACGCGGCTGCGTACCGGGCTCAGCTGGGCAGACAGTTTCCGCCCCGGCGCCGACATCTGGTTCGACCGGCAGATGAAGGCACTTGAAGACTTCGACGTGACGCTTACGTTTTGTTATACGCCGGAGCACTGCGGGATTCTGCCGCACCACACGAGCCCGCCCAAAGAACCGGAGCAATTTGCTGAGTTTTGTGGCCGGATGATCCGGCGCTATACATAGCCGGAACGGAAACGGTGGTACACCGGGCTTCGATAGGGTACCGGGACTGACGGCGTTGTAATCGCCTCTGGATGGCGAGCATACTTGAGCTGTCAGAACCAGCATTTCCATTCCAAATGAAAACAATCTTTTATTTATTCCTTATCGGTGTGTCCGCGATTTCGGCGAATGCCAACACTCCGCTTTCCGCCAGTTATATGGGCGTCGATTATATTTCTGTTACGGGCTCTCCGGGGTACTCTTTCACCGGATGCGTGTCGATCGGATGCGGCGGAGAATTCGGCGGTGTGATTACCGCGACCCAGGGCGGCCTGCAGCAAGGCGCATCGGTTGCGGCGAATTTCTGGTGCGTCGACTCTCAGGAAGACTTTAGCTTTGGGAATCAGGGCTATGCCGACGTTGTTCGGCTATCGAAAATTACTTCCACCAGCCAGGACGTCAGGTATGCCAATGTTGCGGATACCGGCAACCCGCACTGGACCTATACAACCGGCCTGCCGTCGGCAGCGCGTACACGTTATGAAATGGCTGCGTGGCTTGTTCAGCAATATACAGGGTTCCCCGATTCGATCGCGGCAAGCGGTCAGGACGACACGATTCAGAAAGCCATCTGGGATATTACCAGCAACACAAACTACCCGAACAGCACCGACGCGGCGGGGTTGCATGCGGCGGATGCGCAGTGGGTTCAGACTGCGCTCAATTGCTACAACAAAGATTGCGCCGGGTTCGGCGGTCACGTGAATGCAAACCAGTGGGCTGTCGTTTCCTGGAACGCCGACGCGAACGGAGTGTTGGGCCAGACAGGAAACCGGCAGACCTTTCTCGTTCAGGCTGCCGGAATCGGGACAACGACGGTGACTCCCGAGCCGGGGCTCTATGCGATGCTCGGATTCGGATTGGCCGCAATCGGAGTCGTATCTCGCAGGAAAACAAGTACGCGGTCATAGCAGTAGCCCACGCCGTGCTTTTTTTCGCTTGCGTTGAGAAAAAGCGCGGCGTTTCCTAAAGTCTCGATGGCGTACACCCGATATAGGGGTATATGATCGGGAACATGTTAAGCGGGTTTCACGCGGCGGCGGCGACTGCAGTACTTTCCGGGGCTTACAAGTGTTCGTGCTAGCTGCCTCGGGCGCCGCAATCGCAGGGGCGGGAATTGTCTGTTCGCGGCTATTCGCCTCGGCTGGTTCCTTTTTGCGTTTCGTCGAAGATTTATCGCCTTCAGGACCGCTCGCCAACAGCGCGGAATTGCGCAATGGCCGAAACGCCGCAGTTTCGGAAGCGACCGGGCCGGTCGCCATGGCTGAATCCCTTGCGCGGCTTTCCCAGGCGGTGGCCGGTACACAGTGCGAGGTAGTTACACCGTCTGACGCCCTGCAATCCGTCGCTACCGGCGAAGTGTCACGCTGAGAGCAGTTTTCAGCAATTTCGGGCCGTCGGTATACTGGCTTCAATGAGCTTGTATAAAGCGGTTTTGGACTCTGGATTCTCCGTTAGTGAGCGAGCCTGAGTTTGGCGCAAAGCCTTGGAGTCGGCATAGTCGGGTGTGGCTTTGTCGCTCATTTTTACGCGCGTAACGCCGCCTCTCACCCGGACCTTCAGATCCGGGGCGCGTTTGACACCGATGCGGAGCAATCGGGACGCTTCTGTCAGTTCTTCTCGATGCCCGGGTATCGAAGCCTGCAGGAGATGCTGGACGATCCCGCAGTTGCGCTCGTCCTGAACCTGACGAATCCCCGAAGTCATTTTTCAGTGACAAAGGCCTGCCTTGAAGCAGGGAAACACGTTTATTCGGAAAAGCCGCTCGGCATGACGGGGGAAGAGGCGCGCGAACTTGCACGCATTGCTCTGGAACGAGGTTTACGGCTGAGTTGCGCGCCGTGCAGTTTGTTCAGCGATACGGCCCAAACGCTCTGGAAGGCGATCGCTGACGGTGCGATCGGGAAAGTGCGTTTGGTTTACGCAAATTATGACGATGGGATGATCGCTCCCGTAGAAAGTCCCTGGACATGGAAGGTCGATTCAGGCGCCCACTGGCCCGCGAAGGATGAATTCGAGGTAGGTTGTACGTACGAACATGCCGGATATTTTCTGACCTGGCTTGCGGCATTTTTCGGTCCGGCGAAGCGCGTTCACGCATTTTCCTCCTGTTTGCTGGCCGATAAGGGGATTGAAGTGGATCGCATGGCGCCCGATTTTTCAACTGGGTGCATCGAATATCAGGACGGAGTTGTGGCGCGCGTGACCTGCGGACTGGTTGCCCCGCGCGACAAATCGATGACCGTCATCGGTGATGAAGGGACGCTCTACGTCCGTTATCTCCGAAACGATTCCGAGCCTGTGTATTGGCGGAAGCACAAGCTTTCGACGAACGAGACTCGTGTAGAGAGCCGTCTGAAACGGTTTGTGGAACGCTACCGAACGCACCTGGAGCGCCTGCCGTGGCCCATTGTCGAACCGCAGCTCTACCGGAAGTACCCGTCTATCCAGCGCACTTCGTTTGTGGCGGCCGGTAAGGGTAAAACGGTTGACTTCATGCGCGGTCCGCAGGAGATGGCCGATGCCATCCGGGAACAACGGCCGCACAGACTGTCGGCGGAACTCGCCATTCACATTGTCGATCTCGTCGAAGCGCTGCAATATCCGGCGTCCGGCGCGGGAATACAGGAGATCGGTTCGCAATTCGAGCCGATCCGCCCCTTGTTGACTACCTCGTTGACTACCTCCTGACGCCGATCAGGTGGGGGTGGCGCGAATGCGGTCCAGGTATTCGTGAATCTCAAGCGTCTCATTGAGCGGCATAACCGGGCTCTCAGTCAGACCCGCGTGGAGACAGCGGACACACTCAGCAATTTCCCCGTCTAACCCGGCGCCCGGCTTTATCGAACGTGGCGAGTTCAGAAAGGGGAACCGCGTCGCCAGCGCGCGTTTCAGCCGCAGGTGAGGCGCGGGCGGCGGCTGCCCGTGACGATTTACCTCCATGGATACGGCGTCGATGAAAGGAGCCCGCACCATCGCAGACCCGTCGCTGCCAAAAACGGCAACTTCGTTCGTCTGGGTGGCGTTGATGGTCGCCGCCAGAGTTACGAGCGTGTCGGGATAATGCAGCAGCATCCCGCAATTCACATCCACCCCATGGGTGTTGCGCAACAGCCGGGCTGAGAATCCAGTCGGCGTACCCAACAGAAACCACGCCAGCGACAGAGCATAGCATCCAAATGAATGTACCGCGCCTGAATCTTCCCGGCTGCGTTCTTCGAAATCGGGCTTTGTCCAGCCAACGTCGGCGCGCAGACTCCTGACCGAACCTATGCCTCCCGCGCGAATCAGCCGCCTGAGTTCCTGGATATGGGGATTGAACCTCATCCACATAGCTTCCATGCAAAAGAGGTTCTGCTTTTTTGCAAATGCCGCCACCTCAGTGGCCGATTCCGTATCGACTGTGAACGGCTTTTCGCAAAGTACAGCCTTACCCTTCGAAAGCGCGAGCATACAATGCTCGCGGTGCAAAAAAGTCGGAGTCGCGATATAAACGATGTCTACATCCGGCGAATCGCATAATTCCGAGTAGGAAGCATAGGCTCGCGCGGCATACTTTTCCGCATGAGCCTGCGCACGCGGGAATTGCCGGGAAGCCACTCCGTGAAGCTGTGAAGACGCGGATCGTAATAAATGAGAACTGAACCGATCCGCAATGGGCCCGGTGCCAAACACGCCCCAGCGAATTACTTTACCGCCCTCAGGCGGAGCTCCCGGAGGTGCTCATCGGCGATTAACAGCCGCTGAAGCAGAGGCATCGAATTCGGGATTTCCCATTCGCAAATTATCTATCACCGCGTGAAGCGGACCGAACACCACCTGCGCCGGTTCCACATGGGCCTTCTCATCCCGGATCTCACTGCCATGCCCCATGCCCGGCAACAACAAACCGGTCCCGAGTTCCGCCGCGAGAGCGACCTGACCGTCACACAAGACCTGGACGTTCCGGCCTGTCCATCTGAGAGTGACCGAGTGCCACGCCCCATCGCCGATCCGCGCCGCAGTCGCCGGTTTCGCCGATCCAATCCCGGTTCCCTGCAAAGACAGCCCTCCGTTAACCGACTGAAGGCGCAGGCCCCCAACCGTTATAAGCGTGCCGTTCTGTGGAGTGCCCAGCCGAACGTCGAGAGAGATCGATCCCTCGGCTGAAGAAACATGATGCCTGGCCGCGAAAGCGAGGCGCGTATCGATGGCCGCCCCGCTTCCACTCTTTCCATCGGCAACCGGCTGCGGCAATGAATCGCCCAGAGGATATCGCGCGCCCCACGCCTCAGTGGCAGCGACTTCCCGGTTGAAATCAGCGACAAATGCAGTGTTGCGGCCCAGCAGCCGGGGCTGCGTAAGCCGCACCGCGCGCCACATTCTCTTCGGGACAGACAGGGAAAGAACGCCGCCCTCCAGCGCATAATGCGACCCATCCTCAGCGTCGTATGCCTGAATCGGCTGACCGGGATCGAGACCTAGCCGTTTTGCGTCAATACGCAGGGAAGCCGATTTGTCTTCGCGGTTGGTGTTCACAACCCAGATCACCGCGCTTCCGGGGCGCACATGAGCGGAAGCCAATATGCCCGCGGTTGCCGATTCCAGCCCGCTTCCCTTCACCCACCACGGAACGAAGCGGACGTCGTCACGCCAGAGTTCCAGTTCGGCGGCCAGCGGCGGCCAGAACCCCACTCCCTCCGGCAGAACGTCATGGGCCAGGGTCCAGCCGACAAACTGGTGTACAAGCGCCTTTGAGACTTCGCCTTTCCCATGCCGGTTCGCCTGGCACATGATGAACGGCGCCGATCCCAGATTCCGCCCCATTCCGATGCTGCGCAGCCTTGAAGACGGCAGAATTTCGATGTAGTCGTTCACCAGATCGGTGGGCTCCACATTTTCGCCATCCATGGAAACGTCGGGCATCCACGCATAGACGGCCTGCCCGCCCGTTGTATGCTCCCAAAGATTCGGGGCCGGCTTGCCGTTGTCGTGAAACATATAGCGCAGGCGCTTGTTGTACTCGCGGAGACCGAGGTAATCGTATCCAGGCTGCACCTGCCCGTTTGGAAGCCGGTACGCTCCTCCCGTCAGGTAGTTCCAGTCTTCGGCGAGGTAGTTCTCATCGAAATAGATGCATCCCAGGCCGGAAAGCTTTGACCATCGGTCGAAATGGTAAAGGTCGAAATCGTTCGGACCCCGGCTGCGCGCGACATCGCCGTTACTGATATTGCCGGGGATGCTGGCCCAATCCGAGGCGAAAGCCGCGAAACTGCGGCCCCTGTAATCCGAATAACGCGCAATGGCGTGGGCGATATTGCCCACACACCCGACCACTCCGTGTGTCGTAGTCGCGTTCAGAAGGGTTCGGGATTTGTCGTAGCTGTGTGGAAACGGGCTCGAATAATAGGGCCACGCGACATTCCAGTCAGCTTCGTTCCAAAAGACGGGCGTCGATTGCGGGAAGTATTTTTTATTCTCGATCAGGTACCCTCGCCACCCGGCGGGCTGCGGCTTCTGTGGCGTGACCATCCAGCCGTAATGAATCGAGAGCGGCTGCTCTATGGGACCACTTTTGGTAATGAAATGAATGCGCAGGGTGACCAGGCCGTCGCGGCGCGTCAACTCCTGTGTCGGTTGTGAGGGATCGAGCCGCCAGCCTTTCTCATTGTCCGCAAACACGGAAAACCCGCGTTCCGAGTCGGTCAGGAAAACGTATGGCACGAAGTTCCCGGAAATGGCTGGTAATGAACTTTCCCTCGAGTCCCATTTGGCGGGAGTGTCGCCGAAATAAGAAGACCATCCGCCACTGGTCGTGACGAAGAACGCGCCTTCTGCCGCCGGCATCGTCACCACCAGCGAAAGCGCGCTCACGTTCGCCCTGGTCGGCTGAACCGTCATGGAATTGGAAACAAAACCGTCGAACTCGATCGTTGTATCCGTATTGACAGTTAGATTCGGGGCATGCGCTTCGCCCTTCAACTCGACTGAGGCCTCCGTCAGATGGACCGGATTGGGATCGCCCGAACTCAGCGTCGTGCGGTGGCCGTCGATCACGGCTTCCAGCACCATGGGACCGGAAAGTTGAGGAAGCCCTGAATTGACGATGTGGCTCGCCGTTCCCGCCCCCGTCATCGAGTAGGTCTTATTCCAAAGCGAAACGGCTGACCCGGCTACGCGGATCGGGGTCCAGGGCGCGATGGTCCGATCTGAGATCCCGATGTTGTTCGGAAGCCATGGAAATTCCAGTCCCTGCAATTTCACCGGTACCGCCGCCGAGGCAATAACGGCACCGGCTTTGTCCGTGAGGACAGCCTTCAACTGGTATGCGGCGGACGAATTCAGGGCTGTTGGAGAAGGCATCCGGTTGACTCCGCCGAGCGGTTGCCTGACATGCAGACTTTCCCAGTCCGCGTCGGTCTCGACCGGCACGGGAACCTTCTTCAGGTCCACGGAAAACTCTGAATAGTCTCTGTTGAATTCGCCGACCGCACTCTGCGCCACTGCCCTGCCGGTGGCCGCCTCAACCAATTCGACGCGCCCCCCCGCAACCGATCCCGGCGACGGCATGTAGTGCCTGTCGATATTTACAATCAATGCCTTCGAAAGGGGCGCGTAGGAAGCGGTCAGGCCGAATGGCTGGTCGTATGGAGTTGTCGCAATCACGGCAGGCGGTGTATAGGACGAGCCATCCGCCACGAAGGGAAAAACCTGATGGTAGAGGATGTTCGAGCCCGCCGACGCAGTTATTTCGGCATATCCGGATCTCAGTGCCGCACCGACGAGATCGGCCGAAAACTGAACTTTTTGCGTGCTGCCCGCGGCAACGGAGACGTCCTTCGACTGCACGACATCCCCCGGCCCCGGCGCAATACCGGGGCCGAAGCGACTGGTAACCCGGATGTTTGCCGAACCCTGGGCCGGTCCCACCACGGCTGCTTCGATGGCAGGTTTGCCGCTGAAAACGGAATCGATCTTCAGTAACTGGAATGCCGGTCCGTGTCCCGAGAACTCGATCACGCCATGCCGGGGGACGTCAGCGAAGGCCCCGCCTGGCGCCCATGCGCGGAATTTATCAGGTTCCGCGATGACATCAGTCGTGAATAAAGATCCCCAGATCGTCCCATCGGCTATATGTTCAAGACCGAACGCGGAGATCGGAGCGCGCGCTTCGACCGTCCAGGATTCGCGATCCTGATGCGAGGCCACCTCCCATTTACCGGACCAGGCACGGGATGAGTAACCGAGCGATGGGATGAACTTCGTGTCCTGGACCGCCGGGAACACGTTGAACATGCTCTGGTAAGTAACCTGCGGAGTTCCTGGCGGAGAAAACCAGACTTCATTGGCGGGATCGTACACAATCGCGTCGTCATCGTTGCGCCGCGCACGAGCTGAGATGAAGGATAAAGCGGGCCCGCGCACATTCCGAAACGCGACATACAGATATTGCGAATCATAAGTCAGCCACGCAGTGCTTTGGATTTTGGCAAGTTTACCTTCAAATGCCGTGACGAAACCAGTGCAGGCGGAGGACCTGTCCCATTCACCGGGCGACAAAATGCCATCGAGTTTCGGCGGTTTTTCGGTTGCTGGAACCGACATTCGGGGGAGTGGAAGCGCAGAAGATGTCTGCGGCAGGGAGAACGGGATTACAACTGAGAGCAGCGCTCCGACTCCGAGCATTACCTCCAGGTGGCGCGTCACACGAACAGTGTAGTACGCGTCGAACCTGTTATTCTGAACTCCTGCTGCCGGGCTGTTTCGGGTCCTTGTTTTCTTTCAGCGTTTTCTTTCAGCGACGACGGCGGGTACCATTGGTTCCAGTTTACTTGCCATTTGGCACCGCGTTTGGGAAACTAAAGGGACCAGTTCTGGTATTGAATGGGACATTGAGCCACTATCATGTGGCGCAATATGCGGTAGCTTGCTCGTTGGCACTGCCGTCTCCTGCTTCCCGGAGTCGCGAGCATTGCGATTGTATATCACCCGACCTGTTCCGTGTTACAAAAAACGTATGAATTCCGCATCGGGCAGGGCTAAACCTTACGCTCGCGTGGAAAGGACAGTGTCGATGAGAGTTGTAGCCGCGGGTCGTCTTTTTAGTTCGGTATTGTTTGTTGCGCAACAACTGTGCGCGCAGCAGGGGGTGCCTCAGCCGCAACTCAATGGCGTCACCCCGCAGGGTCAGATCATCCAGCCCGGATCGCAGCAGGGCGCGGAGCGCAGCAGCCTGGCACCGGAGGTGCTCCCTCGGTGGTGGGGCCTCAGCTCGATCAACTCCGGCCGACTTACGTATTGAGGCCTGGCGATCAGATCCTGATCAATGCTTTCCAACTGGAAGAAATCGCCGACCGCCCTGTTCGGGTGGATGGCGAGGGCTTCATAGATCTGCCTGTGCTCGGCAAAATAAAAGCCGGAGGGCTAAGCGTTGAAGATCTCGAAAAAGCTCTTACGGAAGTCGCCCGCAAATATGTTCGCCAGCCGCAAATCAGAGTTACCGTTGTTCAGTTCAGCAGCGAGCCCGTCTTTTTCGTGGGCGCGTTCAAAACGCCGGGCATTTATCCGTTGGCGGGTCGCCGTACGTTAGTTGAGATGATGTCTTCCGTCGGAGGTCTCTCGCCTACGGCAAGTCGACGCATCAGGATTAGCCGAAGGAAAGAGTATGGCGCGATTCCGTTGCCTGCCGCCGCCTCCCTTCCCGACGGCAGCGGCACCACGGCTGAGGTTAGCATGGCAAGCCTGCGCGATAATGTGAATCCTGCGGAAGATATCGTTTTGAAGCCGTTCGACGTCGTAAGTGTCGAACGTGCTGAAATGATTTATGTAACCGGTGAAGTCGCTCACATTGGCGGTTTTGAGCTTCAGGAAAGGGATACAATGTCGGTGCTTCAGGCACTGGCGCTTGCAGGTGGCCTGGCGCCCGCAGCGAACGAAAAGAGCGTTTGGGTGCTTAGACCCATCAGTAACACCTCATTACGTGCAAAGGTGCCTCTGAATTTAGCGCGCATCCTCAAAGGTCAGGAGAATGACCGGCCACTGCTGCCCAACGATATCCTCTACGTCCCGAAGAGCACGTTCAATCGCGCAACATTGGGCCGAACGCTGCAGGTCGCGCTTCCTCTCACCATCGGTCTGACGGCTCTGATTTTAAACCTGACGCGGTAAATACGCCAAAGCATACCGACTAGCTCATGCAACCAAAAAACGCACTAATGCCTCGCGAAAGGAGCGGTAGCTTTACAGGCGGTGGGTCTGGCAGTACCCAGTCTCCGCAATCCGCGACCACTCGGATCCAGTACCTAAAACTGGCACTTAGAAACAAATTTCTTCTCGTTTCTTGTGTTCTGCTGGGAGCCATGGTCGGGTGCTGCGTCGTTGTTTTCACAACACCCTTGTATCAGGCAGTCGCAACAGTTGAGCTCGTGGCGTTCAATCAGAGCTTCCTGGGAATGAATCAGGTAGACCCTCAGGCGGGAACAGACGCAAACAGCGCCTCCCCCGGCAACATTCAGACACAGGTGCGGGTCTTAACCAGCCGAACGTTGATGAACCGGGTTTTTGAGCGAATGAGTCTTGAATTGAGTCCTTTCACGTCTGCGCCAACAACGGTCTTCAGTAAGTTGAGAAACCGCCTGCCCTTCATGCGTCAGGAGCCGCTGTTGCAAAGCCGACAGGCGCTTGCTGTAGCTCAAAAGACGCTCAGTGTCCGCGGTGTAGGCGCTACTCGACTGATTGAATTGTCATGCCAATCGACCTCTCCCGAAATCGCGGCGAATTTTGTGAATACGCTCGCAGCGGAACATGTATCCCAAACTCAGGCATCCCGAGCGAACGTTACACAGCGCACTTCGCAATGGATGGAATCGCAGATGGAGGAATCGCGCGCAAGGCTGCGAGAGGCCACTGAGAAGTTACGGGATTTCGTACAGAAATCCGGAATGGATTTCTTCCCTCAGCAAATTACGCTAGCCGATTCCAAGATGAGGAGCCTTCAGGGTGATGTGGCCGGGGTTCAGGCCGACAGGATTGCGAAGCAGGCCCGCTGGGAGCTCGCAAAGAGCACTCCATTGGAAAGCCTGCCGGATGTGATGAGCGACCCGACACTGCAGCAGCTGAAAGCACAGCTACAGATAGAAAAGCAGCAACTTGCGGTATTAACAGCCAATCTGACGCCGGAACACTACAAAGTTAAACCTGTTCTGGCCCAGATCGCCGAAACAAGTCAGGCACTCGAGAAAGAAGAGGCCGCGCTTGTTAAGAGGGTGCAAAGCGACTACGAGGAAGCATTACGAAAAGAGCGGCTCCTTGCCGGCGCGTACAACTCGCAAACACGGGCCGTCACAGCGCAATCGGACAAAGCCGGTCAATACGAGATGCTCAAAAAGGACGTGGAGACACAACAGGCGTTGTACAATTCCCTTCTTCAGCAATCGAACCAGGCGGCAATGATTGCTCTTGCACCTTCGGGCGGCGTCAGGATTGTTGACCCGGCGACTCCGGACCCGAATCCATCGACGCCAAAACCGGCTAAGGACATCCCTATGTACTCGATAGCGGGCGGTGCGCTCGGCTACACGCTCCTGTTGCTGCGGGAACTCGCTCGTCGAAAAAAAGGCACCGCGCTTTTCGATACTCCTGGAGACACGCAGGCCTTACTCGGCGTTCCGGAACTCGGCGTTATCCCGACGGTCGCGATTAGCCAACAGCCACGGAAGCGCCTGTTTTTTGGGACGCCCAAAACTGAGACAGTCGAGAGCGTGCGGAGCTTAGCGGATCTGAGTACGCGTCGGGGATCGGAGCAAGTGAACGGAGGAGTTTGGGACCAGAACGGGTCCTCAATGCTTGCTGAATCTTTTCGCCAGACCCTGATATCGTTGCTTCGCGGGAAGCCGTACAATCACAACAGCGCCTACGTAATTACCAGCGCAGGGCCGAGCGAAGGAAAAACCACTCTGAGCGCGAACCTGGCCCGCGCGATGGCCGAAGTCGGGCAGAAGGTGTTATTGCTCGATGCCGACCTCCGCAAGCCCCATTTGCATAGTCTGCTGGGAGAACACGATCAGGAGGGCCTAAGCGACATTCTTACCCATCCCGGGAAAATTTCTGAACTGAAACTTGATCGTTACATTCAGTCCACCATCTTCGCTAATCTGAGCGTTATGACACACGGGAGGGCTCTCGTCGATTCGCCTGCAGTCATCTTTTTTTCGCCGCGCGTTGGTGAACTCATCGCGCAGTTACGTGCTCAGTTCGATTGCATAATCTTCGATACAGCCCCGGCACTGCTGTTTCCGGACGCCCGTCTCTGGGGCCGACATGCCGATGGCGTCGTGCTGGTCGTACGCGCGGGCCTCACCACAAAAGAGGGTGCTTCGGCGGCCTGCGTGCAATTTGCAAACGATGGAATCCCGGTTCTCGGAACGATTCTGAACGACTGGCGGCCGGATCCAGCTTCCCGTCTTGGCCAATACTACTACGGCGAATACTCCGGACACGGCACCAAGACTGGCCCCAGATCATAGCTATCCTTACCCGTCCGATGTTTCAGACACCTCTTGTATCCATACTGATTCCCTGCTTCAACGCCAAAGAGTGGATCGCAGAATGCATCGACAGCGCCCTCTCCCAGAGCTATCCAAACAAAGAGGTTCTTGTCGTTGATGACGGCTCGACAGATGACTCGTCCAGCATCGTCGAATCATTCGGCGACCGAATCCGGTTTGAGCGTATGCCACATGCAGGCGGCAATGCTGTCAGAAACCGTCTCACGCAACTCGCTCGCGGCGAATGGCTGCAATACCTTGACGCCGACGATTGTTTGTTGCCCGAAAAGATCGAGTCTCAAATGGAAACAGCGGCGCCAATGGGCCAAAAGACCGCCGTTATCTATTCCCCTGTAATTATCCGTAACGCTCTTCATGCCACACCTGATTACGTGGAATTGATCGATTCTGAGGAGGACGTATACCTTACGTTCATCCGGTGGGGCGTTCTCAACACGAACGGGCTGCTCTTACGGCGAGAGGCAGTTCTAAGGGTTGGATCCTGGGATGCCGGGATGCCTTGTTGTCAGGAGCATGAACTTCTGCTCCGGCTCCTGGTTGCCGGCGAACGCTTCGCCCTTCACAATCAGGCCGGAGCAATCTACAGAACTCATAGCTCGGAAACCACTTCTCGGAAGGACCCATTGAGAGTTATCCGCCTGAGAATGCAATTGACGGACAAGCTGGAAAGTTTGCTTAAGAGCTCCGGACGCCTAAGCTTCCGCCATCGTAGAGCGCTGTTTGTTTCTCGCCTGGAATGTGCGAGGAAGGCCTACCCGTTGGATGCCGAACTGGGCACAATGCTCGGCGCCAAAGCTATGCGCGAAGGTTTGTACTGGGTAGACTCCTCGCCGGCGCTTCCTATTAAGTACCAGATTCTGCTGCGCACAATGGGGTTTCCACGAACCGAGAAGATTACAGCATGGCTGCGGACCGCCAACCCAGCCGGTAATTCGATCTGAAACGACTCCCGATCACATGTCCCTAAAACTCGATACGCCGCGTTTTTCGCCGGGCGGACTGTTGCTGCGTTTCCGGCAAAAGTTCGAGCACGGCTTAACTGCTGCCTATTACCGGGACACGGTGAGACCACGAATTCTGTTTACAGCTCCGGTGACCTTCGCGGCAAGGGCGGCTTGCGAGATTCACGTGCTCACATCTTCAAAAGACTGGTTGAATCTGATGTGGACGCTGAAGAGCTTCGCACAGAACTCGGCGCAAACGCTGTCTCTGTGTATTCATGACGACGGAAGTCTCCCTCAGGACGCCATCGATGCATTACGTAGCCACTTCATCAACGCAAGGTTGATCCAACGGCTCGATGCCGACCGCACGGCCGAACGGGCGCTCGCGGGGTATCCACGTTGCCTCCAATTCCGTCGCTCTAACTGCCTGGCTCCAAAAATCTTCGATTTTTCCCTCTATTTGGAGGCACCTAAAATGCTTCTGCTAGACAGCGACATCCTGTTTTTTTCTGAGCCCGTGGAACTGCTCCGCAGAGCAACCGACGCAGGATACAGGCTAAACAGCGTCAACCCGGATGTAAGCAGCGCCTACACCGTCGCTCCGAACACCGTGAAATCCCTGCTCAACCTTGACATGCCGGAACGGTTCAACTCGGGCCTTGGTGTGATACACCGGGAGTCGCTACGCCTGGACTGGATTGAAGAATTCCTTGGCTTGCCAGGAATCGAAGGGCACTTCTGGAAAATCGAGCAAACACTCTTCGCGCTTTGCAGCGCGCGGTTCGGAGTCGAGCTATTGCCGAAAGAGTACGCTGTAGAGTTGGGTCACATCAACGAAAGACCGCCGTGTTGACACTATGTGGGCGCAATTCGGCACCTGATGTATCGCGATGGAATGCGGTATTTGGTACGCAATCGTTTCTTCGAGGGGGCGCGAACTTAGGGTACCTGGATGGATAACTGAGGAATCTTTGAATGACGACACTTTTGAGCTTACGAATGACACACGGGAACAAAAATTGACTGCTGCCGAAACCGCTGGCCAGTCGTCCGGAAATATTCCTGCTGAAGCGGTCCGGCCGCTGCTGGTAATCAGACCCTCTCGCGGCTGGGTTCGGCTGGGATTGGGCGAGTTGTGGAAGCATCACGAGTTGCTCTACTTTCTTACGTGGCGGGAGATAAAAATCCGGTATAAACAGACCGCCCTAGGTGTTGCATGGGCCGTTATCCAGCCGCTTTTCACGATGCTCGTTTTCAGTATCTTTTTCGGTCGCCTGGGTAAGATGCCGTCCGACGGCGTTCCGTATCCTTTGTTCGTGTTTGCCGGCCTGGTTCCGTGGATGTTCTTTTCGAATGCACTTTCAAACTCCTCCAACAGCCTTGTAAACAGCGCCCACCTCATTACGAAGATCTACTTCCCGCGGCTGGCACTTCCAATCTCGTCCATTCTCTCAGGCACGGTCGATTTTCTGGTCTCCCTTTGTCTCCTGATCGGTTTGATGGTCTACTACGGCCATGTCTCGGCGGCCCACATAATTTGGCTTCCTGCGCTGTTTCTGCTGGCGGCCGTTACGGCGCTTGGTGTCGGACTGTGGCTATCAGCTCTGAACGTGGCGTACAGAGATATTAAGTATGCGATTCCGTTCTTAGCTCAGATGTGGTTATTTGCCACACCGATTGCTTATCCAAGCAGCCTTCTGGCCCCGAAGTGGCGCGCTCTATACGCTTTGAATCCAATGGCCGGCGTTGTTGAAGGCTTTCGCTGGTCCCTTCTGAACACAGGGTCCCGACCTGGGAACATGGTATTCATCTCCGCGGTAGCAGCTTTATCTCTTCTCGTAAGTGGCGCCTTTTACTTCCGCAGAATGGAACGCACATTCGCCGACATCGTGTAAGCCGCGCAACTAAAGCAAGCAGGGAAAATATGGGAAATCTGGCCCTTACAGCCGAGCACCTCAGCAAGAAGTACACTATTCGGGAACGCACTCAAGGTTACAAGACATTGGGAGAGAGCGTCGCAAATGCGGCATCCCTTCCGCTGCATGGCGCAAAGAGATTCTTCAAAAAAGGCTCCCGCCAAGAGAAACTTGCAAAGCCCCACGATTACTGGGCACTCAGAGATGTGTCGTTTGAAATTAAACACGGGGAAGTTGTCGGCGTTATCGGGCGAAACGGCGCGGGAAAAAGCACCCTGCTCAAGATCCTTTCAAGGATTACAGAACCGACTGACGGTCACGTCAATGTTTATGGCAGGGTCGGTGCGCTGCTTGAGGTTGGTACCGGGTTTCACCCGGAACTCACCGGGCGGGAAAACGTCTATCTGAACGGCGCAATACTTGGAATGCCGCGATCCGAGATCAAGAGCAAATTCGATGAAATTGTGGCTTTTGCTGAGATTGATCGGTTTCTCGATACGCCGGTGAAGCGGTACTCGAGCGGGATGCAATTGCGCCTCGGCTTCGCAGTTGCCGCGCATCTCGATCCGGAAATTCTGGTCGTCGACGAAATTCTGGCGGTCGGAGATGCGGCATTTCAACGAAAATGCATCGGAAAAATACAGGATGTTGCCCGTCAGTCGCGAACCGTACTTTTTGTGAGTCACAACATCGCCGCCATTCAGGCCATCTGCAGCCGCGGGGTTGTGCTTGGAAAGGGGACCGTCATCGAAGACGGTCCGATCCAGGACACGGTGGCTTGCTACCTGCGGATGCTCGAGGTGGCCGCGACCGACGATCTCGCTCAACGAACGGACCGGAATGGCAAAGGTGAAGTAAAACTCACTCGAATCGACATTACGGCACCTGCGGGCGGTTCGCTTCAGTCGGGCGCCGCCGCGAGATTTGCGTTTCATCTCTCAAAACCGTGTTCGGCCCCTGATTGCGGATTCACCATTTATGACTACAGCGGGACCGCCGTAACTCATCTGAATTCATCCGTCCCCGGGCCTGGGGACTCAAAGAGTGAGGGTGCCGCGAACGTTCTGGTCTGTGATATCGACGAATTAACCTTGCTTCCAGGAAGGTACAGAGTAGCCGTCGCCCTGCAACTCGGCGCCGAATTGCAGGATCATCTTGCATCAGCGGCTATGTTCGATGTTGCTCCGGGCCTATTCAGAGGTCGCCAGATAGTTCGCTCAGGCGCGTACGGAAGCGCGTGCCTCGATCACAAATGGGTTATTAGCGCCGCTTGACTCCATTAACCAGCGCATTCATGTCGAGATGAGGTCGTTCCCCAGGCGCTTGCCGTCACCCGACATTTCGGAAACCGCGAATCCCCACGGCGCTAACGTGCTTGTCTGGCCAAGTTCCATGGCCCTGTGGAATGTCGGTGACCTCGCGATGCTGCAGGTCACCGTCCGCCGTATTCATGCCTTTCTGGAGCGGCCAAACGTGTTCGTGTACACGCTCGACCCCGAAAGGTTACGAGCCTATTGCCCGCAGACCTACGCCTTGAGTCCCGACTGTTCTCCCCAATCCGCGCCCGGCGATCTTACCCGTCCGACCATCACTTCCCGGGTCTAGACTGGCTAACTACGCCAATTCAGGCCTCTACAACAACTTCCCTCTTCTCGCTCTTCGTGTTTCCCGATTTAAGCAAGCGATTAGGAACTCAGACACAACGCCTGTGAAAAGAGCCGTGCGGCTGTGGAGCAGTCTTGATTTCGTTATTGCGCAAGGTATGGGTATGCTGACCGATTCTTTCAAGATGCCTGCGCTGCGACTGCTGAACGATTTCGACGCTGCTGCCCGCCTTGGCATACGAACAGCGATTTTCGGCCAGGGCCTCGGCCCCGTTCACGATCCGATGCTGTTCGAAAGGCTCTGCAAAGTTCTTCCGAAGGTCGATAGAATCGCACTTCGGGAACAGGTCGCCAGTGCGGACCTGATAAAACGCGTCGGCATAGATACTTCGCGGGTGATCGTCACAGGCGATGACGCGATCGAGTTGGCATATCCGGAGAATGTCGGTCGAGATTGGCTCGATGATCGGGCTGAATGTGCGAGTGGCCCCGTACTCCGGCGTGGGGGCCGAGCAACTCCGGGTGCTTCGCGGGGCCCTTACGAGAAGCGCCGAAGAACTCAGAACACAGTATGTAGCATTGCCGATTGACCTGGAACGCGATGCTGACCTCCTGGGCATACGCGAACTCGCGGGTGAGCATATTGAATCGTCGGATCGGGCCGTACCCGCCACGCCCACGGAACTTGTGACACACATTCGGCGTTGCCGAATAACGATCACCGGCAGTTACCACGCAGGTGTTTTCTCGCTTGCGCAAGGCACTCCGGTCATAGGGTTGTCACAATCTGAATACTATGACCAGAAGTTTCGCGGGCTGCAGTCTCAGTTCGGCGATGGAGTAGAGATCGTTCGTCTCGATGCTCCCAATGCTGCTGAAAACCTCCGGCTTGCTGTTCATCGCACTTGGAATTCCGCCGAAAGATTGCGGATTCCCCTTCGCGCCGCCGCAAAGCGCCAGATTGCAGACAGCATCTCCGCCTACAGAAACTTCTTGCAGTGACGAATCACAGGCACTCTGGCTTCCTCAAACTACGTTTCGTTTTTGCTGTAGTCATTCCCGACTGATCATGCTCGAGCTATCCGTTATCGTCTGCGCCCACAATCCGCGTCCGGAATACCTGAGGCGCGTGCTCGCATCTCTTGAAGAGCAAACGCTGTCCGTTGAACTGTGGGAGTTTATTCTCGTTGACAATGCCAGCAAAACGGCATTGGCCGATTCGGTAGATCTCTCCTGGCATCCTCGCGGACGTCACGTTCGTGAAGCGCAACTTGGTCTCACCGCCGCCCGACTCGCCGGTGTTAGTGCTGCTGCGGGTGATCTGCTCGTATTCGTCGATGACGACAATATTCTGGATTCGGAGTATCTTTCGGCGGCGCTGCGGATAAGCAAGGAATGGCCAAAGCTCGGCGTGTGGGGCGGGCGGATAGATCCTGAATTTGAAGTACAGCCCCCGCAATGGACCCGGAAGTACTGGCCGCTACTGGCAATACGCCAGCTATCAGCGGACCGGTGGTCGAATCTGGTGGATCAGACTGAAACGACCCCTTGCGGCGCCGGTATGTGTGTGCGCGCAGTAGTCGCGAGGCAATACGCCGATATGGTCCGATCGGATCGGCGGCGCCTGGAACTCGGGCGCAAAGGTGCGTCTCTGGCGTCCTGCGAGGACACCGATCTGGCATTCCTCGCCTGCGATCTCGGTTATGGGACCGGCCTGTTTGAATCGCTCAGCCTCATGCATCTCATCCCCGCGGCTCGCGTCACCGAGGAGTACCTTCTGGGCCTTGTACGCGCGATTGCTTACTCGGGTTCCATATTGCGTAGCCTGCGCGGGAGCAAGCCTCATCGCCCCGCCCGAAGTCAAAGATTGTTTCAATCGTACGTGCGCATGCGCTTGCAGCCGCGGGAGCGACGATTCTACGATGCGGCTGAATCGGGACGGGAGGCTGCTTTCAGGCAGGTAGCGGAATGGT
Organism: Terriglobia bacterium; assembly: GCA_963840735.1. Lineage (GTDB taxonomy): Bacteria > Acidobacteriota > Terriglobia > Bryobacterales > Bryobacteraceae > BOG-234. Next base: position 129,635 of record CAWIZX010000006.1, on the reverse strand, counting down.
AACAGCCGCGGATTCCCGGCCAATGCCGCTCATCTCTGTCATCGTTCCTAACTTCAACGGCGAGGGATATCTGAACGAATGCCTGAATTCGATAACCGGCCAGAATTATCCAAATCTGGAACTGCTTGTCATCGATGGAGGCTCCTCAGACAATTCGCTCTCGATTATTCGCAGTTATTCCGATTACGTAAGCACCCTGATCTCCGAGCCGGACAGAGGGCAGTCGCATGCGATTAATAAAGGACTCCGGATCGCACAGGGAGAAATCGTCGTTTATGTAAACAGCGACGACCTTATGGAGCCGCTTAGTCTCCACACGGTTGGCGCTTACTTTTCATCGAATCGCGATGTCAACTGGCTTGCTGGTTCTTGCCGGGTGTTTGGAGAGGATATCGAAACATGGCTTCTTCGGCCACAAGGATGGTCACGGCTGATAGATACTGTTATGCCTTGGCAGAGGCTCACAAATATGTATTCCCCCAGTCCGGCGCCTCTTTCATGAGAAAGAGCGTCATCGCGACGCTGGGAACGTACGACGAGAACCTCCATTACTCAATGGACATGGAATACTATGCGCGGGCAGCATCGCCGGAATCAGCATGCACATCACCCGGACGTGCTTGCGGCGTGGAGGCTTCAACCCCGGAGTAAAACCATCTGCGGGGATCCGGTTCGCCTTCCGCAAGGACGAGGTTCGGATACTTGGCGGATCCGAGCCGCCTGCCCTCCGAAGACCGGATTCGTGCGGCGCGCGAGTTCCGGCGCGAGTCGCTGCGCTGGCGTCTCCGTGAGGCTAACTACTGGTCGCGTGAGGGCAAGCAGTTAAGAAGCGCCCGGCTGCTGGGACGCATGGTTCTCGATTCTCCGTTGTCACTGTTTTCACGACCCTGGCTGGGAGGGTGCCGGCTTGCGCTCTTTGGAGGGAAAAAGTGAATTCGGCAACTGCCCCCGCGCTTACCGCGCGCGCGCCGGGCTTTGACGGCCTCAGAGGTGTGGCTGCGTTGATGGTATTTGCGTATCATCTCAGGTGGATAGCCGGAGAGCCCGTCCTCACCTTCGGGGGTGCGAACTCGGAGCCATTCTCAACAGGTTTGACATTGGAGTCTGTCTTTTCTTTGTACTATCCGGATTCCTGCTCTCCGGTCCTTTTTGGCGCGGTGTAAACACCGGTTCATGGCCTCGGCTCGGCCCATATGCGGTCCGGAGGCGCCCGGATCACCCCGGCATATTGGTTACTGCTGATCGTCGTTACGCTTCTTCAGCCCGATACTTACAATGCGTGGAGCGCCTCGGGCGTACTTCTTCAGGCACTCTTTCTGCACAATTACGCAGAGTACGTTTTCAAAGGTTGCGTTCCCGTCTTGTGGAGCATCGGGATCGAATGCCAGTTTTACCTGCTCTTACCTCTTTTGTTCCGTGTCTGTGTGCGGATCAGCCTCGGCCGCAAATGGCGTCCGGTTCTGATGGCAGCGGTCTGTGTCTCGGCGGACCTCGCGTGGCGTGCGCTGATCCCCCAATTGATCGGTCACGTTTCCGCAAAGGTAATTTCGTATCCAGGCTCACCGGTGATCACCTGGTCCGTGTTCTCTTTTCTTAAGTGGTTCGGAATCGGAATTTTAGGCTCCATGATCGTCAAGCAATTTCCCGAAATGGCACGGTTCTCAAAGGCGAAATGGAACTGTCTGCTGTTCTTCGGTGTTGCCTGTTTCATCTTAACTGTTTTCGAGTCCGCAGAAGGATCGTGGCGCAGCATCTCCACGTGGGGCTGGCCCTTTAGCCCCATAGCTTGCCTTGTAATTATTGTCGCTTGTCCATATTCAGTTGCGGGAACCCTTTTGGAAACCGCACCGCTTCGTTTCCTGGGAAGGATCTCTATGGAGTGTACCTTTGGCATTGGCCGATTCTAAAAGCCGTATTCGGCGGAACGGTATCGCACGTCTTTCGTCAACAAGCCGCTTTCTATGTCGGCGGCGCTCTTTCCCTTCTGATTACCTGCGTCGTCGCATGGGCGAGCTACATAGTCGTTGAGCGGCCTGCGATGGGACGGGCTCACCGGCAGGCAGGCGCCGCTTCGGCCTTGCGAAGCATCGGTTTGTGGCTCAACCCGCACAACGGCACTGCCGCCTGAGTGGGACCGGCCTCCTCGCCGGGGTAGCACGACAAGAGTTTGAAAGTACAGTGACAGCATGACCGTAATGATGGCGCCTGACTGGCGCACGATCAATCCTTATCTGGAATTGCTCGCAGAAAGCCTCGAACAGCGCGGGTTGACTGTACTTTTCCCGGTAGGATATCGTAGATTGCTTCCCTTATTTCGCGGCGTAAGAAATGTGGCGGCGACTCCTGACGTGGTGCATCTGCACTGGCACAACGCCTACATCAGATCTTCTTCGCTCATCGGCCAACTGGCCTACAGCGTCAAATTTCTGGCAGACGTTGCGGCAGTGAGGCTGAGCGGCATTAGAATCATCTGGACCATACACAATGAGACTCCGCACGACAGCGGATATCCGTCGCTGTTTCGCACCCTGCAGCGTTGCCTGGCGTTCCTGTCACACGGAATTATCGTTCATACGCGCTCGGCGCTCGAAATCCTGCGCGCGCAGTTGGGCTCTCAAGTAACAAAAGTCCGCATTATCCCCCACGGAAGCTATCTCAAAGTCTACGGCCCGCGTCTTCCACGCAGTGAGGCGAGACAGGCGATTGCGGCATCGCAGGACACTAAAATATTTCTGTACTTTGGCGTTTTGTGCCCCTACAAGGGTGTCGAGGACCTGCTATCGGCTTGGCGGCAGCAGGCGCCGCGACCGGCGCGAAGCTCCTAATTGCCGGTCAACCCAACCCTGAGTCTTATCTTGACATAATCAGTGAGCAGGCGGCGGTATGCTGAATGTGGACTTCAGGCCCGGGTACATTCCGGATAATTGCGTCGCAGCTTACTTTTCCGAGGCCGATTACGTTGTCCTTCCCTTTCGTCGAATTTTGACGTCCGGAAGTCTGACGCTTGCACTTAGCTATGCAGTTCGCTCATCGTACCTGATCTTCCATCCATCCGATCCGAGGTCAGCAATGAGAACAGTATCTTTTACCCGTGTGGGGATGTGACCGGCCTGCAACGAGCGATTCTCGAAGCGATATCGCCGCCGGCGCATAGACCTGAAACTCCCGCGCACATCAGGGATTGGGGTGACGTGGCCGACCTAACAGCGAGCATGTATCTGGGAACACTGGCCAATGACTTTGTGCCGCCCTCAGTTTCAACACCTCCACGTTAGACAATGTTAAGAAGCTTATTGACAATCCGGGATTGCGGACCAGCAGATTCCGGGAGTTGGCGAACTCCTGACCGAGTGCCTGTCCGCGCAAAACAACTTGATCTCGCGAGCGACAAGCTTTACGGCTTTTTCGTTGATACCGGTTTGCGCCCCCGCCATTCACCCGAAAGCGCGGTTGCGAGCGTCGCAAGCTGAATGGCCCGCACCTTCGCCCGGTTATTCGAAACACTGGTTTTCAGGCAGTCCGTCGGTTTCACCAGCAGAGTTCGAACCATCTTTTACCGGCTTTTCGGGATGAAATCGGCGCCGGCTGCCGCCTGGAAAACATTCGTGTCAGGCGCCCGTCTCAGGTGGAAGTCGGCGAGGCAAACGCCTTCACGGAAGGCTGCTGGTTGTGGCCCGCGGACGCAGATTTCGATGGAATACGGATCAGATCCGCCGCCGGAATTATTTCAATCGCGACGTCATGATCGATGCCTGTAATCGTGTCGATATCGGCAGCAACAACATGTTTGGCCCCGGCGTTTTCATCACCGATTCGATCACACGCTTTACCCCGAACGATGGGTCGCTGACAATCCGATGGATCTGGGCCGCGTCACAATTGGCGATGGTTGCTGGCTGGGTGCCCGCGCCACGATTCTCAAAGACGTAACGCTCGGCGACAGGTGTGTCGTCGCAGCGGGAGCGGTGGTCACCCGAAGCTTCCCGGCGGGATCGATTATCGGCGGCGTCCCCGCGCGCCTGCTGAAATAAGAAATTGCAAACACCCCAACCTCGGCACGGCTTATAGCGCTTCGCCGCGTAAAATACAGGAGAATCTATGCCAGAAAGTGCCGCTGCGAAGCTGTACAGTGAAAATCGCGCCGTAGGTAAAACGGGAAAGGTGTTTGACACGCTGACTGCGCTGTCTTCCCGCAACAACCTTAAGAAGATCGAGGCGCTGATGAACGCTCATCGATTCCGGAAGACTCTTGAGATCGGTATGGCCTTTGGTGGTTCAGCGCTGACGTTCGCGGAAATTCACCGCGTGCAGTCGGAATCATCCCCGAGCAGTCACGTCGCGATCGATCCGTTTCAGAGCACGGTATGGGATGGAGTTGGCAGCCTTAGGCTCAGGAGGCCGGGCTTTCAGACTTCGTCGAAGTGATCGAGCAACCATCCTCAATTGCTTTGGCCCGCCTGCTGCTGGAGGGTCGCAAGTCCGAACTGATCTACATCGACGGATCTCACATCTTCGAGGACGTGTTCGTTGACGCATACTTCGGCATGCGCCTGCTTGAAGATGGAGGTTTTATTTTGTTCGATGATAGTTCGGATAAACATGTAGCCAAGGTTCTGCGCTTCATCGAATCGTCGGTGCCCGGGCTGCAGCTACAGTCGGGCCGGTTTGAGGCAGCGCGTTGCACGATATGCGGGCAAACGGCAGCTAACTGTATATCGCCGCGTTGCTAATGTTGAGCGCGTCTGGAACGCTCCCTTTGTAAATTTCTGATAAGATCCGTCCGCACCCGGCTGATCGAAAGTCGCTCGCAGCAATTATGCTCCCCACCTGTGACGTTGTAATCGCCACGCGCCATCGCGCCGATGCGCTGCGGGAATGTCTCGAGACCGTCGATACCCAATCGGTGCTCCCCCGCCATTCATCGTCGTCGATTCTTCCGACTCCTTGAGACTGAAGATTTGGCCGCATCCCTGTCCGCGAGACTGAAGTACGAGCTTGTCTACCGCCGTACCCGGATCGCCGGCGCCGCTCAGCAAAGAAACCTGGGCGCGGATCTTTGCACGGCCGACCTGATCATGTTCCTCGATGACGACGTGGTCCTCGAGCCGCGCTTCATCTCCGAAATCCTTAGTGTCTTCGACTCCGAAGGTCCCACTGTCGGCGGAGTCTCCGGGACCATTTCCAATCAGGTTTATTCAGACCCGAAAGGACTAAACCGTTTTATCCTCGGCCTCTGCCTCGGCCGTCTTCGCGGCACGTATGCGGGTCAGGTGGTGGGTCCTTCCATCAACTTTCTTCCGGCGGATCGTCCCGACACGGTGCAGCAGGTTGAGTGGCTACCGAGCACATGTACCGCCTTTCGCCGTGACATCTTCATGTCTTATCTGTTCGAGAGCACGTTCGAGGGCTACTCCTTCGCCGAAGACGTCCATCTCTCGACCAGAATCGCGCAGAAGTACCGGCTGATGAACACGACACGCGCCCGCGTATTCCATGCCGATCTGGGCAAGGATACTCATCGCGATTGGGCGGCTCTTGGTGAAAGCCAGGTCAAAAATCGCCATCTGATCATGACCACGGTGCTCGGCCGCAGCGGTTTTAATTACAATTTGAGGCTCTTTGCCTACGAAATGATTTATTCGTCGCTTACCTGGCTTGCGGCCGGCGCGTCCGCTTCCAGAATCGCCCGGCTCGGAACGCTGCTGGGAGGAAAATTGGCGGGCTTTCGCAAAGTGTGGCTCGGCAACTCCGCACCGCCACTAAACAAGCTTCGGGAGAGCCAGGACTGATGTCCGCCAACTCGTCAACCCCGCTTGTCACCATCCTGATTGCGACCAAGGATCGGCCAGACGATCTTCGCTGGACTCTGCACGACCTTCGACGTCAGGACTACCCCGCAATCGAGGTGATTGTCATCGACGACGGCTCCACCTTCACAGGTCTCGAAGCCATCGTCAGGGAAGACTGGCCCAATGCCGTCTTTGTACGCGAACCGCGCAGCGCCGGATGTCCGCAGCGCCGCTCCGAAGGGTTCCTGCTGGCCAAAGGCGAATACATCCTGGAAATCGATGACGATTCCGCCCCCGTCGCCGCCGATGCGGTTTCCATCGCCGTTCAGTTCATGTCCGGCCATCCGAACATCGGGATCCTGAGCTTTCACATCTTCAACGGTCCCGTCATACCCGAAAACATCGCCTGCAAACAGCAGCCACAATATGCGCAGGACTTCGTAGGTTGCGGAGCCCTCTTCCGAACCGCAGCGTTGCGCGAAGTGGGTGGGTACAGCGCGTTCTTCGCAGGTGAATTTGAAGAGCGTGAGCTTTCAGTTCGCATGCTCAAAGCGGGATGGGCGGCTTACTTTCTGCCGAATGTGCTGATTCACCACCGGGTTTCTCCGCTCCAGCGGCAGGCGGTCCGATCGTGGATGCGGGCGTTCAGAAATAAGCTTTGGTGCCAAGTCATGCATTATCCGCTGCCTCGCCTCCTCGGAGAGGGAACGTGGACACTCGCTCTAGCTACGTGGGATGCAGTCCGGCTTGCCCGACCGCATTATCTCTTGAAAGGCCTGGGGCAATTCTGCGCAGGGCTCCCCAGGGTTCTCAGGCTTCGCAAACCGATGCGGGTCCACACGCTGCGCCAGTACGATGCGTTGCGCTTCAGTACTGTTCTGACGGATGAACAGTTGAACTCTCCGGCCGAGTCGCGCATATCGAAGATGTGGTCTCATTACAGGAGTCGCTGGTTGAATCGCCCGCGCCAAAGAAGCTTCTGGGATCGCCGTCCCGGTGACACCGGCTCCGCCGTAATCGTTACTTACGCCCATGAGTTCACAGGGACGGAACCTAAGCAACACAAAGAAAAAGACTGACGTTCAAGGCACTTCGGCCTTTTTTTGGGTCTTGTTTTTTTGAATTGTGCGCCTTGCCTCCTGAGGTTCTAAGTTGAAGTGGATATGTTGCCAGATCGGGGCGCGCGAGCACTACGCGATCCCCCGTGTACTGAACAGGCAAGGCGACCTCGCGCTGCTCATCACAGACGCATGGGCGGACGGCAAACTCCCGTGGCGCATCCTACGGAATGAGCGCGCTGCCGAACGTTTTCACTCTGAAATCCCGTCATCGCAGGTTCGCTCGTTCGACTGGTCATTGCTCCGCTTTGAATTGACAGGTCGCCGCGCTGTCGCTGGCTGGGATCTCGTCATCGCACGAAATGAGTGGTTCCAGCTTAACGCGCTCGACGTGCTTCGAAAATTCCGGGATCGCCATCCGGCCGAGCGCTGTACTTTGTTCGCTTACAGCTACGCCGCTGAGCATCTGCTGCGCTTCGCGAAGGACTGCGGCTGGCAAACCGTTCTGGGCCAGATCGATCCGGGGCCGTTTGAAGAAAAGCTTGTCACCGAAGTGCATCGGGAGGCGGGGCTGCCCTGCTCAACTGCCGCTCCCGCGAAATATTGGGAAGGCTGGCGGCGCGAATGTGGCCTCGCCGATCGGATACTGGTGAACTCCGATTGGTCGCACCACGGTCTGCGAGCCGAGGGCATCGCAGATTCCAAGATCGCTGTGATACCTCTTGCCTACCCGACCCAACCGGCGGTCGCCGCTTTCGTTCGCACTTACCCGGCGGCCTTCAATGCCGAACGGGCCCTGCGGATTCTGTTCCTGGGACAGGTGAATCTCAGAAAAGGACTTGCGGCTATACTCGAGGTAATCCTCCGTCTCAAGGGATTGCCGGTGGAATTTTGGATGGTGGGCGATATCCAGATCCCCATACCGGAAGCTCTTCGCGAGCATCCTCAGGTCAAGTGGACCGGGGCTGTACCGCGTAGTGCGACAGCCGGCTTTTATCGCGATTCGGACGTGTTCCTTTTCCCTACCTTCTCAGATGGCTTCGGCCTTACCCAGCTTGAAGCCCTGTCCTGGAAACTACCGGTGATAGCTTCTCAACATTGCGGCGCCGTGGTCAAAGACGGTGCCAATGGGTATCTGCTCCCGGAAGTTTCGCCGGGCGCAATTGCCGCCGTGATCCAGCGAATTCTGAACAACCCTTCCGAACTGCGGGCACTCTCCGAAGGTTCAAACGTAAAAGGCTTTTCGCTGGACGATCTCTACAGCCGGCTGATCCGGATCGCCGCGGAACGGGAATTATGCTTGTCCAACTAGTCTGGGCCACTATCTTCGTCTGCGTTGCAAGCGCGCTTTACGCTTACGCATCCACGAAGGATGTCTTTCACCCTGCCATTCTGCTCTCCGTTCTCTGTCTTTTCATCTACGGCTACATGCCGTTGTCCTTGATGAAGGACCAGTTGCTCTTTTCGTATGTCACGTCTGCCCAGGCTGAGTTCTGCCAAACCGTCGCATTTCTTGGCATTGCTGCGATGATGACAGGGTGCTTCTCAGGGTCGGGCTCAGGCCGCTATCCACCCGGCCGGAACCGACTCAGGAATATTCCTGGAACGTTCTGCAGCGCGGCGCTTACATCCTCGGCGCGATCGGCATGATCTGCTGGGGCATCACTATACGGGGCGCGGGTGGGTTCACCGGCGCATTCGGAAAAGCGGATGGCGCGGGCTGGAGCAATATCGGTTTCATCCGTGATGCCGTTTATATGCTCGTTGTTGCGATCATTCTGCTGCTGACTCCCCAGGTTTACAAACACCGGGACCGCGTCTGGTACATAACGGTAACGGTTTTCAGTATCCCGTGGATTATGCAGGGCCTGCTCGGCGCGCGTCGCGGACCAACCTTCATCATCGCCTGCACCATCGGTATGTCCTGGTACCTGGCTCACGATCGCAGGCCCTCTTTGCCGGTCCTCATGGGAGGCGCCATGGTGCTCGGAGCGCTGATGCTGTTTCTCGTCACGAACCGGGATCGCATCTATATCGGAAGTAGTTTTCAGGGCATGAAGACCGACATCACGCAGGTGGTCACCGATGCCAATGAGTCTAATGAATATATCTTTGGCATTGGGTGCATTGAGACTGCCCGGCGTACCAACCACTATTTTTGGGGACGACGCTATATCGCAGAGGTGCTGGTACGCCCAATCCCGCATCAACTGTGGGAACGTAAATATGAGGATTTCGGAGTTGCCGAAATTAGACAGAATGCCGGAGTCGCGGGCGAAGGTCTTGCAGAGATTATGGGCTGGGGAGAGGTTCCCGGCGCCGCAGCCGCAATGATCGCCGACCTTTGGGTCGAATTCGCTTGGTTCATCATTCCCGTGATGTTTGGCATTGGTTATCTTTATGGGTACGTTTGGCGCCGGGTTGTCAGCGACGGGGGGCCCTGGAATTCGCAGTACACCATCATTTCGATACTCGCTATCTATCTGGTTACCCAAAGCGGCGAAGCGGTCATTTTCCGCTTCATTATCCTGACGCTTCCGACTCTCTGGATCTGGCGCAAAGCCAGACAACCTGTAGGTACAGAGGCCTGTATCGAGGAAGAACTGTGCGCCTCCTGATCTCCTTTGAGGCTAGCCTGGAAATGCGGCAATTCGCACAAGGCGCGCAGACGGTGTTCCGCGCGAGGTCGGTCGCAGGGTTGCTTTCGAACCTTCCGAACAGTCCTCCCCTAAAACGACGTCCCTTTTCTGGTTACGTAATTCTTAACGCTCCTCAGAATGCTCTTGGACCTCCAGGAACCCCAGCAGAAGTGCACTCCGTACGATGGATAGCTCTTATCGTAAGAGAACCCCATCATCGTCACGCGCGGATGGAAGAAGTGTTTAGGAGGAAGGCAGATCTCTCCGTAAAGCCCTTCGTTGTTAAGGTAGAACTGTGAGAGCCCGACTGGTCCTGTGGTCTTCTCAACCGATCTTTCGTCGAGTTCCGACAGATTACCGATGCTGAAGATCATGTCTATAAAGCCCTCCCAGAAGGGATGCTTTGGTTCGGACGCCATAACCGAATTGCAGACGAGATGCCGGTCGCTCTCCGTCCCGGAAACCGGAAGAACCAGGCGATTCTTCAGAATATCGCTTTCAAACGGGCGCAGAATCTTGTAATCCGTATCAAGATACCAACCGCCAAAAAGATAAAGATACATGCAACGCGCGATATCCGCCTTAACGACACCCCTCTTTATCTTGGAATATTTTTCAATATGTCTCGGGAAAGCTTCTGCCATTAGTCGCATATTGTCGGAATCGTCCCATAGCCGAAACTCCCATCCTTTCATAAGCTTACGGTTATGCCGCAGCACCCGCTGCTCTTCCGGAGTGATATTTTTGGAAGGGGCTGTTTGGTGTATCAATTTCGGAATCATATTGCTCTGGTTCTGTTAAGCACTCAAATGTTGGGCGTGATCAGAAGTTTACCATCCGTATTCCACTACCCTTCAATCTTTCTGCGCGGGGTGGCGATTACATCGCGCAGGTAGTCATTTCGGCCGATCTGCTCGTCCCGCTGCGATCGGCCGAACGGACGCTTGTAACCGCGCTCTGGACCGTGCTCCCTGACGACAAATTGCGCCGTGCAGCATCGGGTAGGGACCACGTGGCATAACATGCGAATGGTACCCGTTCGTGTTGTCATCGTGAGCAATGCCCTCACGCCGTACCGCCTTCACCTGCATCTGCGGATCGCGGCCGAGTGCCCCGACATCGAACTTTGGAGCTTTTTCACTCACGAGCACAGCAATGCCCGCTGGACGCTGCAGGCTCCCGAAGCAATCCGCCCCGTGTCGTTCGGACAAGGCGAGGAAAGCGAGAAGCAGAGCTTTGCCGCGCGCCCCGTTCACGAAATTCGGAAGGCGCTCAGGATCGAGACGAAGCTGAAAGAGATCGGCGCGGATGCGATCGTGCTTTTCGGGTATAACGACTGGTGCCGCCTGCATCTGATCGCATGGTGCCGTGCTCATCGAATCCCCTGTTTCATGTTCGGAGACAGCAACGCGCTCGCCGACGTGGGTGGGCTCCGCAGCCTTCCCAAGCGGATGCTTTTGCCGCCCATTCTCGCCCTGTGCAGCGGTGCCATGCACTGCGGAATCAGGGGCGCGGAGTATTTCCGCCGTTATGGAGTAGCTGCGGGCCGGCTGTTTCCGTTTCCCTACGAGCCTGACTACAGCCGGGTAGCGGGCATATCTCGGGCTGACACCGAGCGGGCGTCGCGCGAGCACGGGTTGGCGCAGGGCCGCCGCAGAATCCTTTATTCCGGCCGTCTCGCGTCCGTAAAGCGCGTCGATCTTCTCATTGCTGCGTTCCGGCAAATCGCGGCGGAACGCCCGGACTGGGATCTTGTGCTTGCCGGAGACGGACCGGAACGCGCCGCGCTGACATCCATGGTGGAGCCCGCATTCAGGGACCGAATTCGGTTTCTCGGTTTCATAGACGGAGCCGATCTACTCGCCGCAATTTACGGGGCCTGCGATATTCTCGTCCTCCCCAGCGATTTCGAGCCCTGGGGCGTTGTGGTCACGGAAGCCGCCACGCGGCTGGCTCTGATCTGCAGCTCGAAAGTAGGTGCGGCCGCCGACCTCGTCGAAGAACATCGAAACGGGCTCATTTTCGAATCAGGCGATGCCCAATCCCTGGCTGACGCCGTTCGTCAGGTGACAGACCCCGCGAATATCGATCGAATGAAGGCAGCGTCGCCCGGAGTCCTCGCGTCCTGGCGGCGGCGTACCGACCCCGTCGAGGGACTCAGGCGGGCGCTCCGCTCGGTCGGACTTTCTGACCGGCTTGCGCCCCTTCACAAGGTAAACGCCGTTTGAAACCGCCATCAACGCGGATCTGTCTCAACATCGCGTTTCACATTGACGAGAAATACGGTGGCATCGCGGCGTCCATGCCCCGGTTTTGCGACGCCGTCACCCAAACCGGCCGATTCACCAGCCACCTCGCCGCTTTTTGCGAACCGGGCGAGCTCACTCCGGCTTCTCTCCCCGACGGCATCGCGCATCGCTTCCCCACGGGACACCTCCGCTGGGCGATCGATCCAACCCTCCGCAAGCGTCTTCGAAGACTGATCCAGGATGCCGAAATTGTTCACATTCACGGCCTCTGGCGGGAGTATTCAGCGGTAGCTTCTGGGCTCTGCCGGGCCGCCCGCAAGCCGTACATCGTCTCAGCGCACGGGATGCTCGAACCGTGGGCGCTGAAAAACGGCAGGTGGAAGAAACGTGCCTATCTGGCGGCAATTGAACGTCCGGTGCTGAAGGGCGCTGCCGGCCTGCGGGCACTTACTTCCGACGAAATTCAGGATTACCGAAGCGTCGGCCTGCAGGATCGTGTTGACGTGATCCCGAACGGTATCGATCCTCCACTGGCCGTTTCACCGGCAGTCTTTCTTGACGCATTCCCTCAGCTTGCCGGGCAGCGCATCGTCCTCTTTTTAGGCAGAATACATCCGAAAAAGGGGATCGACCTCCTTTGCCGCGCGTGGGCTCGTATTGGGCAAAATTGTCCCGACGCCCACCTGGTCATCGCAGGACCCGACGAAGACAACACGCTTGAGGGACTGGTCAGCCTCGTGCGCGATCTTGACCTCACCCGCCGCGTTACATTTACCGGGATGCTTCGCGGGCATCTCAAATGGTCGGCGCTCGCTGCCTCGTCTCTGTTCGTCTTACCCTCGCACTCCGAGGGTTTCAGCGTCGCGATTCTCGAAGCCCTGGGCAGTGGTGTCCCGGCTCTGATTTCGCATGGCTGCCACTTCCCCGAAGTGAGCGCCGCCGGAGCTGGATGGGCCATCGGCGCTGTGGAAGCCGAGATCGTTGCCAGCTTGCAGCAGGCGCTCTCCATGCCGGTTGAGGAACTGCGTGAGATGGGTGAGCGTGGCAAGCAGTTGGTGGCGGACCGTTACACCTGGGAAGCTGTGGGCAAAGCCATGACCGACAGCATGGAACAGCGGATTGCGTCATGCCCGCGATAGACCTGAGCCGTTTCGACAACTCGCATTACAAACCTGGCCGCTCCGTGCTGGTACAGGCTGCGTGGTTCTTTCTCGGCTCACCCATACTGCGTTGCCAGTTGCTTGCCTCTTCCGCAATTCGTCGTACATTGCTGCGAATGTTCGGAGCGAGGATTGCGGCAGGCGTCGTCATCAAACCCGGTGTTCGTGTGAAATATCCGTGGCTGCTCGAAGTCGGCGAAAATAGCTGGATCGGCGAGGATGCGTGGATCGATAACCTCGCTCTTGTCTCAGTCGGATCGAATGCGTGCATTTCCCAGGGCGCCTATCTCTGTACCGGGAACCACGACTGGACTGACCCGGCGTTCGGTCTTATCGTCCGCACGATTCGCATTGGAGACGGCGCCTGGGTCGGAGCGCGCGCGGTCATCTGCCCCGGTGCTGAATTAGGCGAAGGAGCGATCGCCTCCGCCGGCTCGGTGGTAGCAGGCAGCCTGAAGCCGTTCATGATCTATTCGGGAAACCCGGCCGCCCCGGTTAAACCGCGCGTTGTGGCCCTCCGCGAGTAATCTCTGCCCGAGAGTAGCAGCTTTACTCCCCGTCCGGGGAGGCTGCGATTCCAGCGTTTCTGCGTCGGCGTTGCAACGCTGGTGTGGGCATGAACAAACGAATAGCCAACTCATCATGCTATTATGCTGTTCACAATATTGGCGCATTGATCGCATAAATTATGGTTGAGGGACCGGGTAAGCGACCCATCTCGGCCGGATTTAAATTGGAGACAATCGGTTTGATTATTATGACGAGCTATTCCGGATACCTTCGCACCTCGGATTTTCCGGTCCTGCTAAACGCTGCGCCCCCTGCAGACCGGGTTAGCAGAGCGGCTGGGTTGTAGTATGTCCCAAGTACAACAGGCCGGGTGTACGTTAACCATGTTGGCCGGGCCATCCGATCGGGCATTTGTCAAGGATCTGCTGTTGCATATCTTTAAGATGTCAAATCATGATTTCGAAGAAGTAATTCTTGTTGTGGATGATATGAAGAACGACAGGATCGCCGCGTCGGCCAGGGCAGAATTTTTCTCAACTCTGGAGTCCCTGGAAGGGCGTATCGCTAATTTGAGGATTGTTCGTCTTTCTTCGCTGGATCGTCCTTCGAGACTATGGTCGAAATACTTCGATTCAAGCGCTATACGCAACAGTCGTGATCACCGAGGCGTACCGCTACTCGGCTGGGTCGCTGGGTTGGAGCAGGCTAAGACAGACTTTGTGCTGCACTATGACAGCGATATTCTTCAGTACCAATCATTGGATAGCGATTGGATCCGAAAAGGAAAGGATCTGATCAACGCTCTTCCGGAAGTAATGTTTGTTGCTCCCTTGCCAGGTCCGCCAACAGCTTCGGGAGAATTGAAAGGCCAGAAAGAACAGCCGGTCCGCGATGAAGCCGGGAATTTCATGTTCAAGAGCTTCTCAAGCCGGAGATTCCTGGTCAACAAGACAAAACTCGAACACCTTCTGCCGTGCCCTGCACTTTATACCTCACCAATAAGAAAAATGCTTATGAAATTTGGGGTTGGCAACGCGCTTCTTCCGTGGGAAAATTCAATGAGTGCTGCTCTTTCTCGATCCAAGTACTTCCGGTTGCACCTTTGTGACAAAGATGCATGGACTTTGCATTGCCCCGATCACGGTCCGGAGTGGGTTACGGCGCTCCCCTCGCTGATAGCTCGAATAGAAACCGGAGACTTCCCGGCTGAGCAGGCTGGTACGTATGACCTGCATCTCCCTTATTGGAAGTAAGTCGCCAGCGGCTCACTTCGATCGATACGCGCGTTCTGGAAAGCCTGCTTAGGGTGAATCGACAGCTTACTAAGGTCCGTCCGGGTTACCCCCTTGGGTGGGCCAGAAGAGTGGGCGGCAAAAAGGTTGACGAAACGGAATAACGAAATTCCACGCCGATTCCGTTTTGCCGCGCCTCTGTCAGTTCACATCAGCCACGATCAATGCTAGTATCCTTTAGTACAGGCACTATGGCTAGTACAGGCACTATGGCATGGCTCACGATGAAGCAACGCAATCCGCAGAAGCTTGTAAACCTACGAGCCAGAACGGAGGTCGGCTAAATGAAAGTTGACAGCCATGGAACCCGAATTCCGTCTTTAGATGGTATCCGCGCGATTGCGATCGCGATGGTTGTGGCTTATCATTTCGGCATCGGCTCCGGCAGGGGAGATCGGCTGGATGTTGGCAGCCTTGGCGTCAGGATCTTCTTTGTTCTTTCCGGTTACCTGATCACAGGATTGCTGTTTGCAGAAATGGAACTGAATGGCAGGATTAATCTGGTGCAGTTCTACCTCCGCCGCACGCTAAGGATTTTTCCAGCTCTGTACTTCTACCTTTGTGTAATGCTTACGATGGGCTTAGCCGGGCTAAGCCGGGTAACGAATACGTTCGAGTTATCCCTCCCGCTTTGTACTTGACCAACTACATCAATATTCCCGTTAAATCCGCTGGCTGGTGGACCTTTGCGCATACGTGGTCGCTTTCAACCGAAGAGCAATTCTACCTTCTTTGGCCGATTATGATCGTCGCTGCGGGCCGGAAGAGGGCACCCTTAATTTTGTTAATTATTACACTAGCGATGCCTGCTGCACGGCTGTACATGTGGGCTGTTGGGCACTCGTCTCCCGACGTCTCGAAGTTGCTGCATTTGAACGCCGACCACTTAGCAACAGGGGGCCTGCTGGCACTGTCTTTACCAAGGCTGCGTGCGTCTCTCGCTTATATGACGTTCGTTAAATCCCGCTGGTCTCTTCTACTGCCAATCGCAATTCTGGCCCTGAATACCCCCAGCAGCTTCATCGGCTTTCAAA
Organism: Terriglobia bacterium; assembly: GCA_963840735.1. GTDB lineage: Bacteria > Acidobacteriota > Terriglobia > Bryobacterales > Bryobacteraceae > BOG-234. Next base: position 113,904 of record CAWIZX010000006.1, on the reverse strand, counting down.
GAACACTCTCATTCACACTTCTGAATATCCTTATAGCGGTGACCATTGACGCGGCAGTCTGTAACCAAAGAAGCCTGCCGGGTAGATTCCTGAACTGGAAACCTGTGGCTTTTATAGTACACTCAGCTATTCGCTCTATCTGTGGCAGCAGCCTTTTACCGGACTGGGAAGTGAATGGGCAACATTCCATCCGACTGGCATATTACTGCTGAATAATCCTTGGTTCGCGCTCGTGTGCATTTTTGGGTGTGCCACCACTTCATACTTCTTGGTCGAGAAGCCCTTTATCCGAATGCGGAACCATCGCCTATTCAGAGCAAGCACTCGTAAAGCATACAATGTGGCTATTGCAGGACCGCTGAAAAACTGACTCAGGTGTCCCTATACCCACTTATCTGCGATTCCGGCGAAGCCGAACGGCGTTCCGGTATGATTCCGGCCCCTGATCTGAGCGAAGCGACGCTGGCTTTTTGATTGTCACCGAGGTTTCGGCTTCGTGAAGCGACACCCGATCCGAGCGCCTCGAAGGCCGATGTCCTCGGCCTGAAGGGAACGGGGGCGTGGACAAGATGGACAGATGTCAAAAATCTTCCAGAAGCCACGCCGCTCGGCGTAGTCAGCGGAGCCACCGCGCAGTTGTTCGACGTTCCGCAAAGAAATTCCGGGACATTTCTCCTGGCTAGAAACCCGATCCTCCCTTTGCTTCAGCAAGGATGCCAATCAGGTTTTCCATTGGCGAAAATCGCTCCGCGAAGGTCGCCTGGACGTGAGTCCCAGTGCCGGGCAGCTTCTACCCGTGCGCATTGCCGAGGCGGTCGAAGATAAACCTGCGCATTAAAACGGCATTTCAGATCGAACTCGGCAGTTGTGTTCCATCGAAGGCGCGGTCGATCCGCCACGCTGCGCAGCTGTTCTGGAGCAACTCGTACGTTATCTCGCCACGATCGAACACGAACATCTGCATCGCCCGCCGGCATAACTGACATGCGTCGCGGCTTCACTGGCCTGAGCGCCGTGGCGCAAACGGGTGCGTTCTTCGCACGATCCCGGAATCCGCATTCATCGCCCGATTGGATTCTCTGACTTCACCAGCTTTCCGGCAAAATCATAATATCGAACCTGGGCGCGGATAAGTCCTGACAGGTTTAGATTGCAAGTGCTTGTTCCCAACAAACCTCCGTTTTCACAAAAAACAGAACTATCGGGCATCGACGATGCTGATTGGCTAAAGTAAACGCGCATCTTCAGCGGATAAGCGTATGTCGTCGCAGGAGAACCCATGTAAGTGTGCGTGTATTTAGTCGAGGTGTCGATGACGGTAATGTTTCCTGCCTCGCTTCTTGCGTTGAGAATCATTCCTTCAATCGCGCCAAGCAGCTCAGGTGACATCTGGGAGGGAACACCGTAGATCGCGATATCACCGACTTTTTGTCCGATTCCGAAGCTGTCGGCATTGCTACTCCAGCATGTGCCTGAGCAGTTTGCAAGGTAGGCGGCAATTGCACCTGTCGGGTAAGTGTATCGCCATGTGACCGGAGCAAATTTCGGCGCGCTTGACAGGTTGGGTGCCGAGTAAGGGATCGAAGCGCCCATGTCGCCCAGATTGCTCTCCTCCGGTATGAACAGCGAATCCGGATACGTTTTTTGCAGGGAGCGGAATACCTCGGCTGGAAGCGGGGCCCCCCGCTCCACACGGTGGAGTCGACATAATACATCGTCGTCCCCCAACGGGCTCTCGCGTACGCCACCTTTGCTGTTAAAAGATCGATTACTTGCACCTGGTTGATGTGTACATTGTTTGGCCACCATTGCCGTTACGAATCAGAGACCACTTGTCGGGCGCATAGCATGCGAAGAACTTGTTCTGTAGTGCGCCATCTACCGCTATATAATAGTCTTTGTAATGTTGTTAGAGTCATAGTGACAAGTAGCTGGCATATCCGCAGCTTTTCCCCATTGCAGGTAGTTGGGTCGCAAAGTTATGCCAACTTTAAGTCCGGCATTCCTGAACACGGCGAACAACTGATCGGCTGTTGCGTCCATCTCTGGTGCATAGCCCTGAGAGAGCACTCTGGGATCGCCCACATATGTTGTTGGCTGGATAAACTCCTGCCCTTCAAGATCCCAGATGATTATGCCTTGCGGCTGTACGGGCCGGCTCTTTATAGCCGTAAGCATGTTCCGCGCCTGACTAAGACCGCAGACTGGAAGACGGCCACGTTGGATGCGTCCAGCGTCGGATCGGACAAATAGCCGCGTGGATTCTTCGCGCTGTTATGTCCATGTTCTGCCATAAACCACGCCATTATAGGACGCCGATCCGGCCAGTTCACAACCGGCGGGTAAGCGTTACGATATGCTTCATAGGCCTCGGGCGCCATCTCCGCCAGCGACTCCGTCGTGTTCGATGTCAGGCGTAAAGAAAAAGATGCCGAGGCTGTTTGTCCTGGCCCGATATTGCTCAAGGTTGGTTGAGTTTTGCAAAAGCCTGAATATATCCACAGCCTGTCGAGACTGACACGTTTCGACCTGGTGTGTCAGTCCAGATCGCATATCGGCCGGTCACGAAACTGACCATGCTGACCGGGGCGGTACTCGGAGTCTATTGTCGAAACGATGGACGAGTTCGCCGAATCGAACTGCGGGAGCCGCACGCCCAGAGTTGAAACCGTCGCCTTAGAGATGGTGCTTGTCGTGCTGCCGTTGCTAATACTGACATCTGCTCTGAGCGTTCCCTGGGAAGGCGTGCTGTATGTCACGGACAAACTCAGAGCATCGCCGCCAGCTAAGCAGGTCTTGTCACCGTGACCGACGTATTGGTGACGTGCAACTTGGAGAGTAATGCACTCGACGTGCCATCCGGAAATTGCATGAAGACGTAGGACAACAGCGACTCAGCAAACAAATAATTATAATCAACGCCGTTATAAACCACACTCTGAAGTCCGTTCGGGCCCGTGCTAAAGTAGAGTTCGTTAGCGTGTATTCTGACAGGTATCGAGCTTGTCTTACTTGTTTGAGCCTGTGCGATTGCGGTCACGGTAGCGGTTGCATCGGACACGAGATTCGTAGAAGCTGTGAAGTTTCCACTTGCGTCCACTTTGCCGAGCGCCGACGGGTTGACAGACCACTTCACACCTGTATTCAGCGTCCCCAGGACGTTCGCGTGAAGAGCCACCTTACCTCCGCTGTTGACATCGGCAGATGCAGGGCTGACTGCAATTGAGATAACAGGTACCAGAAACAGTATCGTCTTTACAGTTAACGAAGAATTAGACACACTTGTAACCTGCACAGTGACCGTTTCGGCCTTGTTGAGCGTACTGGGTACAGTATACACCGCCGACGTACCTGTACTCACCAATAATCCCGTTGCGGACGACACGGACCACACCACGCCAGACGCATCCGCTCCGCTGACCGCGAGCGAAAGACTCTGACCGTTGTGAAGTGTACTTGTCGCGGGGGTAATGATCAGCGCCGCATCGGCACGTCCCCAGATTCCGACAAAACAAGCGAAAACAAACGCGATTCGTATCATTGTAGATCTGCCTTTTTGAAAAGATTTTCGAGACCGCGATGCATGTCTCTGAGGGCTCAATCGTCAGCAACTTCGGAAAACTTTAGTGGAGATGTAAAGAATTTATATGTATCCCCACGTACCGCGATTGGATGTATCTCGCGATTGCTGTGATTTACAATACGGATAGTACCATACTGATCAGTAGTACTGATACCTACACGAAATATATATTTCGTGTAGGCCCCCAGGTTTATTCCGTTCGCTACCAGCCCATGCGCGCGGTCCCCATGTCACTGAAAACAAGAATGTTGTTCTTCGGCAAAAAGCCAACGAACCCTCCTGATTCAAGGTTTCTGGCGATCTAATCAGTACTCACCGGAGCCGCTTCGCCTTTATCCTGTTATGTGGTGAACCATACCCGTCGCTCGCCTGCCTTCGGTATCTCTCTGGTGGTCCACATAGCCGCAGTGGCTGCCCTGACGTGGCTCGACGCCAACCTTTCGCCGGCCCCGAGGCCCCATTACCGCGTCATCGAATTTCCGAGAAAGTCTTCTCCCGAAGACAAAATAATCTGGTATAAATCCGCCCGCACTGTCCCCGATATCAATGCCGCTGAGCGGTTCGGCGACGCCAAAACGCCACAAGCCCCGAAGATCCAGTCGCCCGAAGTCCTGATCGCGCGCTCCGCCGACGCCACTTCTTCCCACGAACTGATCCGCCAGCCCGATCGCCACGAAATTGTGCCTGAAGACGTGCGGGTTCCTAACCTGATCGCGGTCCCCGCGCCCGCGGCTCCAGTCCGCAAGGCGTTTACAGCGCCTCCGGTTCCCGAGGCGCCACGTCCGAATCCGGCGCCCCGCCTCCAGGCCGCGCCTCAGCCCGACGCGCCGGTGCTCGCGATTCAGAACGGCCTCATCAACCCCGTCTCTGTCGCGCCAAAGTTGCCGCCTAAGTTATTTGTGGCGCCAGGCGCACCGTCCGGCGGACGTTCCGGCACCGGAAAAGCCGTCGATGTCCCCGCTCCGCCGCCGGGCAGTGCTCAGGCGGTCGGCGGAACCGGGATGAACTCATTAATGCTGAGCCTCGACCCCGCTGCCGGGCTGCCCCCGCCGGGGTCCCGGAGCGGTCAGTTCGCAAAAGCTCCCGTAATCGGTGCGATGGCGAGCGGCAACCCCTTGCCCGGCGCACCGAGCATCCCTGACGTCGTCGGTCGGGGAAAACCGGGAGTTATCAAGCCCCCGGAAGAACTCCCGGCAGCCCGTGAACGCAAATCCGTCCGCGAGATCCCGTTGCCACCCGTCAACAGGACCATGTCCGCCCCGCTCCGGCCTTCATCCCGGGTCATCCCGGCCGCAGTCGAGGCGCAGTTCGCCAATCGCAACGTCTACGTGCTCATCATCCCCTCGCCGGATGTACCTGGTTATAAAGGGGACTGGGTGATCTGGTTTTCAGAGCGGGAGGCTGCTGTGGAATCGAATCCGCGAGTCTCGGCGCCTGTTCCCGCGCGCAAATACTCTCCGGACGATGCCGCTGCGCTCAGTGTCCCGCCCGTCTCGGCCACCGTTCAGTTTGCCGCGCTGATCGATCGCAACGGAAAGGTGTCAGCGGTGAAGGTATTGCGGGGCCGCGCCTCCGGGGCTGTGCTCGCCAAAGCTGTTCTGGAACTCGAAAGCTGGGAATTCTCCCCCGCGCTCCACAACGGCACGCCCGTAGATGTCGATGTCGCGATCGAGATCCCTTTGCAGATCAGGATTCCGCAGCCTTAATTGCGGGCGCCGCCTGTCCTTTTCTGCCGTGCGTTGCTGACACTCGCGAATTCGGGCGCTGTCAATTGCGAGAGGTCACACTTCGACAGGAAGCCATTCATGCAGTTCGAAAGATTCCGAACCCGTCTCTGCGCCGCCACCGACGCCTCTTCCCCCGGCTTCAGAAGCAGCGGATCGCAAGCCTGCGACCCACTCAGACAGCGCGCCAGATTCCGCTCGTGCGTCGATGCCTGTACGCGCACGCTCTCGGCCGCGCTCAATAGAGTTGGATCGCATTGAGGCGACCCTTCGATGCATGAATCCGCATTTCGGCGCCGCCGGGCAGCCGAAACCATCTGCGCCTGCTCGTTACTGAGCGCAAGAGGGTCGCATTTAGGCGATCCTGACGTACACAAATCATAATTTCGAGCCTGCGCGGCCTTCCTCACCGCCTCCACCTCAGGTCGGGCAAGAGATGTCGGGTCGCACTGAGTCCGGCCTTCGAGACAAAAGTCCAGGTTCCGCTTGTGCCGCTCCGTCTCGACCCGTTTTGCATCGTCCACGGCCAGAACCGACGGATCGCATTGCGGCGATGCGCTCAGACACTTCTCCAGATTCCGCCGTGCCGCCCCGGCCCGAACCGCCGGGACGTCTGCCTTGTCGAGCAGCGTCGGGTCGCAGGTGTTCGAAAGCAGGCGGCATGCCTCCAGGTTTCTTTTTCGGTAAGCCTCTGCGATTCGTGCAATATCCGTGGGCTTCAAAGCCCGAATATCGCAACTCTGCAATCCGCTGGCGCATTGTTCCGCATTCGATCCAGCCTGAATTTGTGCGGCGGCCGAAGCTGCCACAACCAGGAGAATGGCGCAAGCCACAAGCGGCCCGTTCCGCCGAACTTCACCCGTCATATGTTTTATATGATACTATTGGCGAGAGCCCGACAGTTCCATGGACACGAGCCGCATATCTACCTCGGCGGTTTTCTCCGAGCCCAAAACTGTACAGGCGAACGGCAAACGCGTCCGTTCTTTCCGCCCTGCTTACCTTGCGTCTGCCATTCTGGCGCTACTGCTGATCTCCGTCTATTTCCCCATGATTTTAATGACCTTTCGGGTCATATTCTACGGGGACGACATGGCCCACGGTCTTTTCGCCCCGCTCATTGTCGCCTATATTGTCTGGGAAAAACGCAATTTTCTGCTGAATCCCTCGGGTAAGCCGAGTCCGTGGGCATTATTCTTCTTCTCCGTTGCCGCCGGCATTTCCACGGTAGCCACTCTCGCGAACTCGTCCACTTTTTCCCGCTTCGCGCTTCTGCTGTCGCTTACCGGCTGTTTGTTGCTGATTGGAGGCTGGTTATCCGTCAGACAGTTCGCGTTCCCCCTCGGCTTGCTCCTGTTCACCTTCCCCATCCCTGACGTACTTTATGGAGAAATCACGCAGCCGCTGCAGCTTCTGGCCACGCGCCTCGCCGAATCCGCCTTCGAATTGCTGGGTTTCAGCGTAATGCGGGAGGGAAATATCCTCCAGTTGGTTCACATGAAGCTGTCCGTAGTCGAAGCGTGCAGCGGCCTCCGTTCTCTGATTACTCTGTTTTTCTTCTGCCTTGTTTACAGCTATTATTTCGAACACAGGTTCTGGCCCCGTATATATCTCGCTTTAGCTTCAATTCCGGTCGCCGTTGGCGTAAATGCCCTCCGAATCACCATGACCGGAGTCCTTGGCAAATACAACCTCGCATGGACCGAAGGCACCTACCACGAAATCGTCGGCTGGACAACCTTCGCCCTCGGGTTCCTGCTTGTGTTCCTCCTGCATAGACTGGCACGGAAACTGATGCCGGCCCGAACGGGAGTCCCCGCTTGAAACGGCACTCGATCCTGATAGCCGGGGCTTTGGCTATCTGCGCCGCGCAGGCGGCCTCGTCCTGGTTTCTCAAACGAGACCCGTTTCTCCCGTCCCCGCCCAGTCTTTCTACGCTTCCCGTCGAACTTGCAGGCTGGACCCGCGCGCACGAGGAAACCGTGGAACCCGACGCGATCGCGCTGCTCGGCCCCGACGATTTTCTCGCCAGGGTCTACACGAAGCAGGAGGGCGAAGCGGAGTTATTCGTCGCCTATTACAAAACGCAGCTCCGTGAGAAGAATGCGCACGATCCCAAGGTATGCCTGCCCGGCGCGGGCTGGAACCCGCTCGATTCCCACGTCGCGAGCATCCCGGTTCCGGGGTCCCGTCAGTCCTTCCCGGTGCTTTACTACCGGATTCAGAAGGCGGGAGTGCAACGGGTGGTATTGTATTGGTTCCAGACACTCAGCGGGGTCTACACCTTCGAGCAGCAACTGCGTTTACACCGAATTTTGGACGCGATTTCCCTCAACCGAACAGACATGGCTTTTGTACGAATTATTGTTCCTGTGACATCTGAAGGTCTCAATGCCGCTAACGCGAATGCAACCGACCTTGCTCAGGCTGCCTACCTCGGTATGACGCCATATTTTTCTGAGGCGGCCTATTCGCCTAAACCGGATACTGTAACGCCCGGGCATTCAACGAAGAGCGGCTCATGACAGGATCGCTCCCTGCGCGTATCGTCTCAGTCATTCTTGCTTCCCTGATCGCCGCACCATCTCAATACGCCCAGACGCCGCCGGCGGCGCCCACCGCGCCCGTGCCTCAGTCGGCAGCACTGGCCAGCGGACCGCTGCTTGTCGGCGTGCTTGACGGCGACAAGGCTGTCAATTCTCTTCCACTGCTCCAGTCCACGGCTCCCGTGATCGAAGTCCGTGATCGCAACGATTTCCCTGTGGAAGGCGCCACCGTTGTGTTTACCCTTCCGGAAAGCGGGCCCGGCGGAACGTTCGCGGGCCAAACCGGAAACACCTTCACCACCCGCTCCGACTCCCACGGTCAGGCGACGTGCCCTGCAATCGTGCCGCGAACAGCAGGCCGGTTTCAAATCAGAGTCGTCGCCACCCTCGGCGACCGCAAGGGTCAGACGGTCATCAGCCAAACCAATTCCAATCTGGTCACAACCGGCGGCGAACTCCCGGCGCACCCGTGGTACAAGCGGAAACTTGTCTGGGCAGCCGCCGGCGCCGCCGTGGCCGCTGTTGTCGTTCTGCTTGCGACTCGTAAGAGTTCCACCGCCGCTACCCCGACTACCGTGACCATCACACCCGGAGCCCCGGTCTTCCACTAATGGCGAATTTTCGTTCGGCAGGGCTCCGGCTCGCCTCATCCGCAATCATCGTCTGCCTCAGCCTGCAATCCGCCGCGATGCTGGCCCAGAGCGTCACCTGGAGCGCCCCGGCAGGCGGGTTCGTATTCGACCGGCTCACAGGTTCAATCCGCCCCGTAACCGGTTTCGTGGGAGCTGCGGTGCTCGGCCCCGCCGTGTTCACCGGTATCGAGTGGGCAGCCATAGCGCCCAATCAGAAATCGGCCCTTCTCTCCCGAACCACCGGTCTGCTCTGGATTCCCGATCTCACCGCCCCCGACCGCGTCCAAAGCGTTCAACTGGATCTCTGAAGCAAAGCAAGCCTTCTGGTTGACCGATTCCACCCGCGTCGCCGTTCTCACGCGGCAGCAAATTATCTGGATTTCTATCGCAAATTCCGTTATGTCCATTGATCGGACCAGCCGACTGCCTCTTGAAACCGGTTCCGCGCGGGGCAGAGTTGCGGCAATCTCCGATCCTCGCGGCGGACAACGCGGCCAACGGGCTGCTCCTGACCAGCCGCAACCTCGCAGCGCCTCAGTTATGGTTCGTATCGAAGACGCTCTCGCCGACCACGCTCTCCTTCGATGGCCCGGCTGACGCCGCGTCCTTCAACTCTGCGGGCGATTCTCTGTTCATCGCCGATGCCACGAATCATCGCATCGTTCAGATCCACGACCCCGCCGGATCCGCAACCCTCTCACCCGTCCTGAGTTCCCCGGACTTGCTCGCAAACCCCGCGGGGATCGCCCTTTCGCCTGACGATACTCATCTTTTTGTTTCCGACCGCCTCGCCCGCGTCATCCGCGAATTCGACAGCTCCACCGGGGCGCTGATCCAGAGCCTCGACGCCGACGCGCCTTCATCTTTTCTGACACTCTTTACACCGGGCCGCTTTCTGCTCGACCCCGGCCAGCCGGGTCAACCCTTTCTCTTCCTTGACACTGCCGACCCTGCCAGGCTGACGTTCGTACCGAGGGCAAACTGATGCCCCGATCCATGCGCCTCGCACTCTCTCTTGCGTTCATCTCCGCACTCCCGCTGGCGGCCCAGTTCAACATCACGGTCCAGAACGGAGATCAGGTTCTAAGCGTCGGCAATGGCGGAAACATCGTCTTCAATGCGCCCGCCACGGGCCAGAGTGTTTCCCAGACCGTCACCGTCACATACCTTGGCGCGGGAACAGTCACATTTCCCACGGCGCCCGCTATCCTCGGCGCAACTGCGTTTAGCGTAGCCACCACCCCGGCTCCGCAGACGCTTGCGACCTTCGCATCCACCACCGTCAAGCTGACTTACACTCCCACCCTAACCACGGCTTCCACCGCACAGTTTTCCTGGCCCTTCACCCAAGTCGTCCCCGGCCAGGTGTCCGGAACCCAGACCACCAGCACCGGCGAAATCATTCTGAACCTGACTGGAACCGCGCCCAACCCGATTCTCGGTCAGATCACCGCCGGCGGTACCTTCGTCCAGTTGAGCGCCGGCTCTACTGTCACCTTTCCGAACACAGTCGTCGTCGGCGCCACCGGCTCCGCCACATTCGCCATCGATAACGCGGGCAGCGGACCCGCCACCATCAATTCCATCAGTGTCAGTGGCGCGGGTTTCGCTATACAAGGCCTCCCGTTACTCCCGCTGACCGTTGCGCCGGGCGCCCAAATATCCTTCACCGTTCAGTTCGTGCCGACCGCCCCCGGAGCCGCTCAGGGCTCGCTTCAGGTCAGCTACGCTTCGGGCAGCACCTCGGTACTGCTCAGCGCCACCGCGATAACTTCGCTCCTCAATTACCAAGTCACTCAGGGACCCCAAACCGGCCCGCTTACAGGCGGTCAAACCATCAGGTTCGGGGATGTCGCCGTCGGCAGCACGTCCTCCGCAGTGGTTCAGGTCCAAAATCTGTCGGGTGCCGCAGTCACGCTGAACACGATCGCCGCCAGTGGAGCGGGCTTCGCCGTCATCGACGCGCCTTTCCTTCCAACCATCCTCCAACCCGGCCAGACCGCTTCAGTGACCGTTCGGTTTACACCCAATCAAGCCGGTCCATTCAGCGGACGTATTCAAATCGGCTCAGATACTTTTTTCCTGTCAGGCCAGGGGTTATCGCCCCTTCTCCAGCTCACCTCCACCATCGCAGGCGCAAGCGCCACCGTTGCTCCCGCCGAAGTTGTGCAGTTTCCGGCGCTCGCCCTCGGTCAGCAGGAATCTGTTCAGTTTAAGCTCGCCAATATTGGAACCAGCCCCGCCACTGTCGCGGGCATCAGCCTGCTCAGCACGACAGCCGGTTTCCAGCTCTCCGGGCTGCCGTCCCTGCCGCTTCAGCTCGCGCCCGGCGATTCCCTCACTTTTTCCGTCCTGTTCGCGCCGCAGTCGGTCGGTCAATCCACCACCACGCTATTCATCGGTAACCAGGGGTTTGGTCTATCCGGATTCGCAGCGGCACCCGCACTTCCGGCCGTGCAGTTCACCGGAGCGTCCGGTGCGCAGCAACCCTTTCAGCAGCCCGCTATCGGTCTCTCTTTGGCCTCTGCTTACCCCGTCGATGTTAACGGAACCCTGACCCTGACCCCCGCCCTGAACAATTTCGCGGCAGATCAGGCGGTTCAGTTCTCAACCGGCGGCCGCCAGGTTTCTTTCACCATCCCCGCGAATACCTTACAGGCCGTCTTCCCCGGAGGAGCCACCCAAATCCGGCTCCAGACAGGAACCCTCGCCGAGACCATCCAGATCACCGCTCATCTGACGGTCGGCACGCCGGCCACTGACGTAACCCCGGCGAACATCCCGTCCGTTCAGTTCACCGTTGGAGCTGTGGCGCCCGTTCTGCTGACCGCTTCCATCGGAACCCGGAACGCGACCACCCTTACGATCGTGGTCACCGGGTTCACAACCACCAGATCGCTCGACCATCTCTCGTTTCAACTGACGCCCGCGAAAGGAACGAACATCGCGACATCAAGTGTCACCGTCGACGCCGTCAATGCCTCGCAGCTCTGGTTCCAGAACTCGCAATCTCAGAGCACAGGCGGGCAATTTACCATCGACGTTCCGTTTACTTTCACCAGCAGCAGCACCGTGACCACAGGCACCACCGGCACGGCCACAAGCACCTCGACCGATCTCACGAAGACCCTTAGCGCGGTCTCCGTTTCGGTATCGAACTCGGTCGGCACCTCGAACACGCTCTCGGTGACGATTCCCTAAGCCACCACGACATTCACCAGCTTGCCGGCGATCGCGATCACCTTCACAACGGTCTTCCCGGCCACCAGCGCCCGCACCGCATCGTCGTCGAGCGCCGCCACCTTCAACTGAGCGGCGTCCATCTCCGGCGAGACAGTGATCCGCGCCCGCAGCTTCCCGTTAATCTGCACCGGGATTTCGATCTCCGTCTCGCGCGCCAGTTCCGGATCATAATCCGGCCAGCTCTCTTTCACGATGGCGCCCGCGTTCCCCTGCTCTTCCCACAGTTCCTGCGCAACATAAGGCGCGAACGGAGCCAGCAGGAAAGTCAGTATCCGGATCGATTGCGCCATCGCTCCCGCCGATACCCGCGTCTCCTCCGCATACAGCTCGTTCACCATCTCCATCATGGCCGCAATCGACGTATTGAAGTGCCACCGGCTGTCGAAGTCCTCGGTCACTTTCCGAAGCGTTTGATGCACTTTGCGCAGCATCTTCGCGTCCGACGATCCATCTCCGCCCGCAGCCCCCACGTTCCGGGTCGCGAACCGATACACACGCCCCAAAAATCTGTAAACGCCTTCCACGCCGGCATCGATCCAGTCCACGTCGCGTTCCGGCGGAGCCGCAAACAGCGCAAACATCCGCGCCGTATCCGCGCCGTGCTTGTCCGCCACCTCGTCCGCGGGCACCACGTTCCCCACTGACTTCGACATCTTCTGCCCGTTCCGAATCACCATCCCCTGCGTAAACAGCTTCCGCACCGGTTCGTCATAACGGGTCAGCCCGATATCCCGCATCATCTTCGTCCAGAAGCGCGAATAAATCAGATGCAGAATCGCATGTTCCACGCCGCCGATGTATTGGTCGATCGGGAACCAGTAATCGATCTTCTTCCCGTCGTAAGGCGCGCCCGCATTCTTCGGATCGCAATACCGGTAGAAGTACCAGCTCGAATCGACAAACGTGTCCATCGTGTCAGTCTCGCGCTTCGCCGGCCCCCCGCACTTCGGACACGTCACATTCACAAACTCCGGCACCTCGTCGAGCGGCGAACGCCCCTTACCCGTGATGCTGATCTCGCGCGGCAACACCACCGGCAGTTGCTCATCGGGCACCGGAACCACCCCATCCACCGGGCAGTGGATCACAGGAATCGGCGTCCCCCAATACCTCTGCCTCGAAACGCCCCAGTCCTTGATCCGAAATGTAATCGCAGCCTTCCCGAACTTCTTCTCCGCCGCTTCAGCCGTCATGCGCCGCTTGGCCTCTGCGCTGGTCAGTCCGTCATACGGCCCGGAATTCTCCACCGTCCCGTAATCGCCGGTCGCCGCCGTCATCGTCGCCACATCCGGCAGTTCACCGTTCAATGCGCGGATCACCGGCCTGATCTCAATCCCGTACTTCGCGCAGAATTCAAAGTCGCGCTGATCGTGCGCCGGAACCGCCATAATCGCGCCCGTCCCATAGCCCATCAGGACAAAGTTGCCCACCCACACCGGAACTCTCTCGCCGCTGAACGGATTCACTGCCTTAAACCCCGTGTCGAAGCCTTCCTTCAACACGTCAGCAGGTCCCTGCGTCGCCCGCGCATCGGTCATTTGCTTCGCCTGCGCGCGCAATTCGCCGCCCAGTTTCTCCGTCACCAGAGGATGCTCCGGCGCCAAAATCATACAGGTCGCCCCGTAAATCGTGTCGATCCGCGTCGTGAACACAGTCACCGGACCGTATCCCTCAACTTCGAAATCCACCTCCGCGCCTTCGCTGCGTCCAATCCAGTTCCGCTGCATCGTGAGCACGCGCTCCGGCCAAGCGCCCTCCAGTTGCGCGATATCTCTGAGCAAATCTTCCGCATACGCGGTGGTTCGCAGAAACCATTGCTCCAGCGCGCGCTGCTCCACTGGCGTGTTCGGATGACGCCAGCAGCATCCATCCACCACCTGCTCGTTCGCCAGCACCGTCGCGCACAGCGGACACCAGTTCACCAGCGCCTGCTTCCGGTAAGCCAGCCCCTTCTCGAGCATCCGCAGGAAGAACCACTGGTTCCACCGGTAATATTCGGGCTCGCACGTCGTCACTTCGCGATCCCAGTCGTATGAGAACGCAAACCGACGGTGCGTCTTCTTCATCTTTTCGATGTTGGCCAGCGTCCACTCGCGCGGCGCCGTCTTGTTCGCTATCGCCGCGTTCTCCGCCGGCAGTCCGAAGGCGTCCCAGCCCATCGGATGAAGCACGTTATAACCCCGCATCCACATATAGCGGGCCAGCGCGTCCCCGATCGCATAGTTCCGGATGTGCCCGATATGCAGTGCTCCGCTCGGATAAGGCAGCATCTCGAGCACGTAATACTTCGGCTTGGAAGAGTTCTCTTCCGCCTTATAGAGCGCGTCGTCCTTCCAGCGCTCGTGCCACTTCAACTCGATTTGGTTATGGTCGTACGTCTTCTCGGGCATCGGCTTAACCTTCCAGTTTTGCAGACGTCAGACATTCAGTCCGACCGCGCGCATCAGGTCGAGCGCATTGCTGCGCGTCACCACGCCTGGCTTCATCAGGTAATCGAAAACCAGCCGCCCATCCTCCAGCCTGTCTTCGAAGTGGGCGTTGCGCGACGTCGGAGCAAGTTCATCCGCAACACGGGCCAGCGACAGGTCATGCGTCGTCGCAATCCCTATCGCGCCCCGCTCCAGCAGCGCCCGCAGCAATCCCTCCGCTCCGATCGAACGGTCGTGCGAGTTCGTGCCGTGCAGCAGTTCGTCCAGCAAAAAAAGCGCGGGGCTCGGCAATTCCAGAATTTGCTTCAGCCGCAGGATCTCAGCCATGAAACGGGAATGCCCTTCCTCAAGCGAATCCATCGTGCGAATCGAAGCGCCTGCCGAGAGTTGCGAAATCGTCAGGCGTTTCGCCCGCACCGGAGCCCCGGCCAGCGCCAGCACCGCATTCACCCCCACCGCCCTCAGCAGCGTGCTCTTGCCGGACATATTCGATCCGCTCACAATCAGCATCCGCAGAGGCGGCACGAGTGTCACCGTGTTGCGCACACACCGCGCATCCGGCAGCAGCGGGTGCCCGATTGCCTCGCCATCGAACACGGCGCCCTCCGCAAACTCCGGAAACGGATCGCCCGGATGCTCCCACGCATAGTTCGCCAGCGCGGAAAGAGCTTCCACCTCGCTCAGAGCATCCACCCACGCCTCGATATACCGCCCGTTTTCAGCCTTCCACTGCTCCATTCCCATCGCAATCTGGAACGTCCAGAACAAGGGCAGATCGATAATGCGGACCAGGAAGTTATCACGCGAATCCAGCAGCTCTACCCATCGCCTCAACCGGCCGATCCTCTGCGATGCGGGCTTGCCAGACAGTTGTATCGCGGCCTGAAGCGCCTTCAGCCGCGGCGAATCGAACCGTTGCGCCTCAAGTACCCGCAGCAATTGCGAGATCAGATCGAGATCCTGCGCCGGCTTTCCGATGGTGTTCACCACCGCCGCGACTCGTCCTCGCAGCGGCCACGCGAACGCAAACTCGACCACCGCCATCGCAGCCACCGCGCGCGTCGCGTCAACGCCAATAAACGCGGTTGCAAACCACCACAGCAGAATGGCCGCCGCGAGCACCGCCAGCAGGAAAGCTACAACCCTGCGCCACACCGGGAACGGCTCCGCTGGCCGTCCCGACCATTCCATCAGTTCCCGCGGATGAACCCCTCCGCGAATATCGTCCCCGAGCAGCGCAATCTGTTCGCGCAGGTCGAGCAATGGCGCTAATTCCCTGACCGCTGCGTGCCGCTCCGGCAGTTCGCCCACCGGCGTCGCGCGCTTCAGCCAGTCCGCCAGCCGCGCCTCCCCGCCCGTGGTCCGGCAGGTCGAAAGCAATTCGAACAAACTTGCCCTGCCGAACAAATCCAGATCGAAGGCATATGGGTGATGCGGATCCAGAAAGCGCTCGCCCCATTCGCCTTTGCCCTGCCACTGATGATCTAACCGGGCGATGCCGTTCTCATGAAAGCGAATAGCGCGCCCGATACATTCAGCGTCGCGGTCCATTCGGGAATGCCATGCAATCAGCGCAATGAACCCCGCAACAGGCACTGTGATCGCCCACGCCGAAACCTGCCCGTGGATGGCGAACCAGACAATCGCAACCGCCGTCGCAAACACGATCAGCCGCAGATAACTCAGACGGTTCCGGCGCTCCGTCAGCGCAGCCAGTCTGCGCTTCCGCTCGGCCAGTCTCTCGGTGTAAATCTCACGCGGCGCCGCGCCCTGTTCCATCAACGCCAGCTTAACGGACCAGCCGCGTCATCGACGGCGTGTCCCTCAGCGCTTCCGCGTAGCCCACTGCCAGGCCGTTTCGACAATCCGCGTAATGTCGGAATCCTTTGGCGACCAGCCAAGCTCATTCTGCAGCCGCGACGAATCGGCCACCAGCAGCGGCGGGTCACCCTCGCGCCTCGGCCCGAACTCGAACGGGACTTTCCTGCCAGTAACCTGTTCCACCGCTTTCAAGACTTCGCTGACCGAGAATCCCTTCCCCGTCCCCACGTTGTACTTCTTCGACTCGCCGCCGTTCACCAGCGATTCCACCGCCACAATATGTGCCCGCGCCAGATCCGTCACATGAATGTAGTCGCGGATACACGTGCCATCGGGCGTCGCATAATCGTTGCCGAACAGAGTGACCGGCTTGCCCGTCTCGACGGCCCGGAACAACAGCGGAATCAGATGCGTCTCCGGGTCATGATCCTCCCCGGCGCGCCCCGCCGGGTCCGCCCCGGAAGCATTGAAATACCTCAGGCAAATGCTCCGTAGCCCGTGGATCTGATCGAACCACCCGAGCATCTTCTCCACCATGACCTTCGACTCGCCATACGCATTCACCGGCGCGTACGGTTCCGATTCCGGAATCGGTACATGCACGGGCATCCCGTAGACCGCGGCCGTCGAAGAGAACACAATGTGCCTGATGCCGGTCTTCACCATCGCGGTCATCAGCGAAAGCGAACCGGCAGTATTGTTGTGGAAATAAAGCTCCGGCAGTTTCATCGATTCGCCCACGGCAATGAACGCGGCGAAGTGGATAACAGCCTGACACGGCTGTTCGTTCATGACCCGAATCAGACCTTCTGTATCGAGCAGATCCACCACCCGCAATCGCGCCGGATCCACAGCCTCACGGTGTCCGCGCGACAGGTTGTCGACAACAACAACGTCGTAACCTGCGTCGAGCAGTTGAAGAGTGGTGTTCGAACCTATATAACCGGCGCCACCGGTCACCAGAATGCGGCCTTTGGAAGGAGTCACTGACCGCATTGTAGTAAACGGGCGGCTATTTGGGCTTGTTATAGAAGAAGCGTTCGTGCACGATTTTACCGTTCTTCCACTGCCGCACCGCTACCTGCGACATCTGCGCCCGCGCGCCGCCTTTAAACGTAACGTCCATGTACCATTCGGAAAACGTTGTATCTCCGTTAACTGCGCTCGCGACGAGTTTGCCTTCGTTGAAAGACTCCAGCGATCCGAAGAAATCCTGTTCGGCCTTCCGGTTTACATCCTTGCCAACCCGCGGCTCCTCTGCGTTCTCCTGCATCACGACATCGTCCGCATAGAGCAGTTCAAATGCCTCAAGTGCCTTGCCGGTCAGGATCATTTCGTTCAGCGTGCGGTCCACATTGGCGGTGTCCGATGATTGTACTGGTGATGTGCTCATTGCGTCTTCAGATGCTGCGCCTCGCGCTCACGATTCCGGTTCCCGTCTTTTCCACCCTCCTCGCCGCAGCTTCATTCGTCACGGCCGCCTCCGCATCTCAGCCCCCTGGCTACGCCGACCCGAAACTCTGCGCCTCCTGTCACCCCGCAATCGCGAAAACATACCGCCAGAACGGCATGGGACGTTCGTTTACCACCCCCGATAAGGCTGCCCGCCTCGAAGACCTGACCACCAACAACAGCTACTACCACCAGCCCAGCGACACCCGCTACCAGATGCTCCTCCGCGACGGCAAACTGGTCCAGCGGCGGTCTCAGCCCGGTTTCGAAGGAATCGAGACCAATATCGAGGAAAAACAGGTCGATTACGTCGTCGGCTCCGGCAACCATATGCGTACCTATGTCCATCGCAACGCCGATGGCACCCTCGCCGAACTGCCGCTCGCCTGGTATTCGGAGAAAGGCGGTTACTGGGCCATGAACCCTGGTTATGACTCCCCCGATTACCCCTACTCCCGCCGGCCGATCGGCTACGATTGCATGTTCTGCCACAACGCCTACCCGGTCACTCCCCCAAATCATGACCGGCTCGGCGACCGCCCTGTCTATTCAGGAGAACTACCGGAGGGCATCGATTGCCAGCGCTGCCACGGACCCGGCCAGAAGCATGTCGATCTCGCCGCCAGGCCTGGGTCACAAGCCTCCGCCGTTCGCGCCGCCATCGTAAATCCCGCGCGCCTGAACAGTGACAGGCAGCTTGAAGTCTGCGCGCAGTGTCATCTCAAAACCACCGAGTTCCGCCTGCCGCATGCGCTCCGCCGCTATCAGCGGGGCGACTTCTCTTACAAACCCGGCGAGCCGCTTGCCGACTTCGTCCTCGCCTTCGGCCCCGCGGTTAAAGATAACCGATTCGAAACTGCCAGCGCGGTCACGCGCATGCGCGAATCCCTGTGCTTCCTGAAAAGCAACAACCGCCTGACCTGCACCACCTGCCACAACCCCCACGACATTACCCATGGACAGGAAGCCCAGGTCCACTATGACAACGCCTGCCGGCAATGCCACACCGCGGCCACCGAGCATTTCAGCCGCGCCAACTGCACTCAGTGCCACATGCCGAAGCGCCGCACCGAAGACATTGTCCACATGGTCATGACCGACCACCTGATCCAGCGCACCGTGCCTCCTGGCGACCTTCTCGCCGATATTCCGGAACGTCACGAAGACGACGCCACCGCGTACCATGGCGGCGTTGTTCCCTACTATCCGGACCCGCTGCCCAAAACGGCCGAAAACCAGTTCTACCTCGCGCTCGCCCAGGTCCGCGACAGAGCCAACCTCAAGTCGGGCGTCGTCCAGTTGCAAAAGGCCCTGCTCGCATTCCACCCGAATCGCCCCGAACCTTATCTTGAACTCGCGGAAGCCCTCAAGTCCGCCGGACAGCTCAAGGCCTCCATCGCAGCTTTTCAGGATGCGCTCCGCCGCGATCCCGCTTACCTGCCCGCTATCCTCGAGCTCTCGGCCACGCTCAAAGACGCAGGCGACCCCGCACAGGCGGCTGCCGTCGCCAAACGCGCCACGACCGCCGCACCGTCCGACCCGCGCTCATGGAATCAGTTCGGACAACTCAGCCTCGATCTCAACAACCTTCCGGCAGCTATTGAAAATCTCCGCCACGCTCTTAAGCTCGATCCCGAAATGCCCGAGGCCCACAACGGCACAGGCGTCGCGCTTGCCCAACGGGGCGATTTCCCCGCTGCCGAAACTGAGTTTCGCGAGACCATCCGAATCATGCCGAACTTCGGAGAGGCGCACGGCAATCTCGCCAACGTTCTGAGCTGGAAGCAGGATTTTCGCCAGGCCGGCTACGAGTTCGACAGGGCAGTTCGCCTGCAGCCCCACGATTCCACAGTTCGCCTTAATTACGGAGCCATGCTGAACTCTCTTGGCCGCTACGAAGAGGCCCAGCTTCACCTCGAAGCCGCCATTGAGGCAAATCCCCGCATGGCGGAAGCCCGCGACCTGCTCGGCACGCTCCTCGAACGCAAGGGTCTGACGGATGACGCCCGCAGGCAGTACGAAGAGGCCGTTCGCCTTCGCCCTGACCTATTAAAGGCTCAACTCGATCTCGGCGCCGTCCTCGCCGAGCGTGGAGAAAACGTCCGGGCCGCCCAGCATCTCAGACTCGCCGCAGAGAGTTCGGATCCATCCCTCCGCGCTATGGCCGAACAGGTTTTGGCCAAAATTTCTTCGGCGAGATAATTCCGAAATTTGGAATTTGACCGATATGAGTGGCCTTGTAAGCGGTTACAAATTCCGCGTTCCATAGTATTTTTACTCCTGAGTGGATCACTACTAAGTTGTGTGATTACTGTCACTTAGCCGCACCAGTTTCGCTGTTGCAAACGCAATGCAATTGAAATATGCTTGGCACGCAACACATCCTCGGAAGGAGTTTTTAAAACATGCGAAGAGTATCCGCGACGATACTTCTCATTCTGTTTGCGACGTCCGTTCCCGGCTTTGCACAGAACATTACGGGTTCAATGTCCGGCCGCGTAGTCGACCAGCAGGGGTCTGCGGTTCCCAACGCCACCGTTACGGCGACCGACACCGCAAGAAAGAGCAACAGCGTTACCAAAACCGGCGCGGAGGGAGATTTCTCGATTGCGGGTCTCCAGCCGTCCACCTACAACGTCACTGTCGAAGCCTCCGGCTTCAAGCGGCTCACCCGTCAGGCGATCGCCCTGAACGCGGCTGACAAACTGGCGCTCGGCGATCTTGGCCTCGAAGTCGGAGCTGTCACCGAATCGATCGAAGTTTCCGCCGAGGCGGCATTGCTGCAGACCGAGAGCGTGGAACGCTCCCAGGCAATCGTCGCCAAGCAAATCGAAAATATTGAAGTAAACGGCCGCAATCCGCTCGATATGGCCAAGCTGATTCCCGGCGTTGTCTCCACGGCCAACTTTCAGGTCGGTGGCGTCGGCGGTCTCTCCGGTCTCCAGGTGAATGGAAATCGCGGCACGGAAAACAACCTGACCATCAACGGTATCGGCGACATCGACACCGGCGCCAACGGCAGCCAGAACGTCACTGTCAGCATCGATTCAATGGCTGAGTTCAAAGTGCTCACCGGCATTTATCAGGCGGAATATGGCCGCAACGCGGGCGCGCAGATTCAACTCGTCACCAAGAGCGGTACCGACCAGTTCCACGGCAGCGGCTACATCTATCACCGCAATGAAGGCCTGAATGCCAATACCTTCCTAAATAACTATCGCGGCCTGCCACGCGGACTCTATCGCTACAACGATCCCGGCTTTACCATCGGTGGACCGCTGTACATCCCGAAAGTTCTGCCCTGGACGAAGAACAAGCTTTACTTCTTCTATAGCGAAGAGTGGCAGTTGCAACTCGCCCCGAACGGCGCGAACAACCGGACGGTTCCCACCGCCGCCGAACGCAAAGGCGACTTCTCGCAGACGGTTGACAACAACGGCAAGCTGCTCGCCCAGCTTAACGATCCTCTCGGCGGTACCTTCCCGAACAAGATGATCCCCGCCAGCCGCTTTTACGGGCCGGGCGTAGCGCTCGCGAACTTCCTGCCCCTGCCGAACACCAGCGGCATCGGCTATAACTACACTTCGCAGATCTCCGGCCATCAGCCGAGGCGCGAAGACCTCGTTCGCATCGATTACAACGCGCGCAGCAACATACGCGTCTTCGGCCACTTCATCCAGAACGCCAATCCTGTGGTATCTCCCTACGGATCGTTCGTGCTGGGCGAAAACATCCCGCTGACCAACATCAACGTTCCCAACCCGGGCTTCAGCTTCGCGGGTGGTGCCACCTTCATCATCGGACCCACCATGACGAACGAGTTCAACATGGGGATGACGAAAAATCAGATCGACATCTACGATCCCAACGCCATCCTGACCCGCACTCATTCGGGCGTCAATCTTCCGCTACTCTACCCAAGCGCTGTGCAGGACGATTACCTCCCGCAGATCAACGTCGGCGGTTCACACCTCGCGAACAGCCCGTCCTTCGGCACTGCGGATGCCCCGTTCCATAACTACAACACCACCATTGACTGGAGCGACAACCTGACGAAGGTCTGGGGAACTCACACCATCAAGGCCGGTGTCTATCTGCAGCGCAGCCGCAAGAATCAGACTTCGTTCAGCGACAACAACGGCAGCTATAACTGGGGCGACAACTCAGCCAACCCGCTCGACACCGGTTATGGCTATGCCAACATGCTCCTCGGCGTCTATAACTCGTTCGATCAGTCCAGCGCCTACATCAACGGACTGTATCGTTACTGGAATATCGAAGAGTTCGTGCAGGATACCTGGAAAGTCACGCCGCGCCTGACGTTCGATTACGGTCTCCGCGGGCAGTGGTATCAGCCCCAATATGATGCCGGTCTGCAGGCTTCAACCTTTGTTCTGGCCAACTGGGATCCGAAAAAGGCGCCCCGCCTTTATTCTCCGGCAAAAATCAATGGCGTGAACGTCGCTTTCGATCCGGTCACCGGACAGCAGCTTCCCGCCTACGATGTCGGCCTTGAAGTTCCCGGCAGCGGCGATCCCTTCAACGGCATCTGCCAGGCTGGCGGCTGCATCAACAAGTACCTCCAGAAGAACCGCGGTCAGCAGTGGGCGCCCCGTTTCGGCGCGGCATGGGATGTCACCGGCAAAGCCAACTTCGTGATTCGCGCCGGCGGCGGTATCTACTACGATCGCTTCCAGGGGAACCGCGTATTCGACTTTGTCCGCAATCCTCCCGAGAGCGTACAGCCGACTCTGCAGTACGGCTACGCCCAGAACATCACCCCGGGCAACGCGCTGCTCGCTCCGCCGACCCTCTATGCGGCAGATCCGACCGGCAAAATTCCCACCACCTACCAGTATCAGTTCGACATCCAGACCCGGCTCCCCTGGGACATGTCGCTCGATACGGCTTATGTCGGAACCTTGTCGCGTCACCTCCAGGATAATCGCAACCTGAACTATGTTCCTTATGGGACAGCGTTCCAGTCCTCAGCGCTTGACCCCACACAGGCAACTCCTTCGGTGCCCGGCAACGGCATCCTCAAGGACGTTTTCCTTCGTCCAATCTACGGCTACAACAACATCAATCTGTATGAAAGTGCCGCCACCGCCAACTACAACGCGTTGCAGGTTCAGTTACAGCGCCGCGCCTCACACGGGCTCTTCTTCGGAGTAGCCTACACGTGGAGCAAGGCGATGACAACCGCCTCCAGCGATACATCCTTCGTGCGCGCCGATCAGTTCGAGAAAATCGCGAACTACGGCCCTGCGAGCTTCGACCGCACTCATGTGCTCGCCATCAACTTCGTGTATAACCTGCCGAAAACCAACTTCGGCAACTACTTCACGAAGCTGGTGACGGACGGGTGGCAGCTTTCGAGCGTAATTCAGGCCTCGACCGGCGCGCCCTTCACGCCGGGCTACAGCATCTCCGGTATTAACAACCAGAACATTACCGGTTCCACGACCGAAGGTGCGCGCATCGGCTATGTCAAGGGCTGCAACCCTTACACCGGGTCTGACAACCCGTTCAACCGTTTAAACATTAGCTGCTTCACGGCTCCCCAGCCCGGCAGCCTCGGTCTCGAATCGGGCGTGAACTGGCTTCGTAATCCCGGCCTCGTCCAGTTCGACTTGTCGGCCCAGAAAGAATTTGCGATTAAAGAACGTCTGCGCATTCAGCTCCGTGCTGACGCGTTCAACGTCTTCAATCATCCAAACTTCACCGGGCTCAACACAACCGTCAATTTCTCGGGAACCTACCCGGGCAATCTGACCTACGCCAACCCGAACATCACCGCGTCCAACGGCACGCAGAACCTTAGCGGGTTCGGCGTTGTCAACGGAACGGCTCCGGCCCGCATTATGCAACTGGTTGCGCGCATTCAGTTCTGACGAACGCGCTCAGCTGAACCCTGAAGGGCCGGTCTCAAAAAGACCGGCCCTTTTTTTACCTCACCAGATATATTCTTCGGCGATGTCCCGCTTCTCGTACCCGTCCAGCACATGTACCACCCGAAGCTTCTTCATCGTCACCGGTGACAACTGCCCGATCGGAATATAAACAATCGTCCGCCCGAACCTTGCCGCGATGTTCCGGAACACTGACCTCGGTGGTTTCGCCGCCACATAGACCACGTATTTCTGCACCGAATAATCCATGCCCGCCAGCAGCAAACGTTCCGCCTTCGTCTCCGCAAAATCGTAATCCGGATCCGCCCACACGTCATACATTCGCCGCGCCGGCAGGCTCATCAAAAAGCCGCCATACTCTGCCCGCCCAATCCCCGGCCCGATCAGGTGATCGAACGGATGCGTCGAGTAAAACGCCATGTCCGACTCGTTCTGGTGCTCACCCAGCCACGTCGTCATGTAGTTGTAGCGCCCGTCCCGGTCCTCATCGAAAATCACGATTACAGACCCGACCTCGCCATGAATCTTCTGCAGATTCCGAACGTAAATCTTCCCCTCATGCCAGTTCCGAATCGTCTCCCGCAGATCGATCCCGTCCAGCAAAGACGTCGTAAAAGGTTCCACCGCCGACCGCTCTTCAGACAACGCGCTCTTGCCCTTCTTCTTCAAAAAGCGCCCGAAATCTTCAATCACGATGTCTTCCGGCGGGTATGAACAGATGCTCGCCCCGTTCAGCTCCGAAGCCCACTCTCCAGGAACCTGCTCCTTCTTCCGCCGCTTCAGCCCCAGATTCCCGATCCGCCGCTTCGTGCTCGGAAGCCGCCGCCGCAGCCTGATCCGCTTCGTATTCAGCCAAACTTCATCGCCCGATATCGTGACCGTCTCAAGGTCGGATTGCGTCTGTTGCGCTGAATATCGCGAAGCCGTTTCCCACACATCCCATGCGTAGTTCTCATCCACGATCGACCGCGCGGCAATCGCCAGATCGTGCAGCGACGCCGTCAGTTCGTGATGAATCAGCGCCAGATTCCGGCTGTATTTCGCCAGCAGGCGCCGCTGCCAGGGCAGCATCTTGTCGCCCGTATTCACCTCATACGCCTTCTCCGCCTCGCGAAACAGCGCCGACTGCGCATGACGCCGGTCCACCACGCTCCCCGCAACCGGGACCGCATCTCCGACGCGGAATGCCTCGTAACGCTCCTGCAGAAACGGGTACTCGAGCGTGATCTCACCCAGACAATCCGGATGCGGATTCACCAGCTGCAGTCCCTCGCGAAACCTGCGCTTCGGCTCGGCTTGCGGCTGCTCCATCGCATCCAGCACCGGGTCCAGCAGGTTCAGCGACAGCACCACCATCACGTTTGCAAACGGGTCCGCGCCCTGCAGCTTCCACGCAATCCCCGCCGCGAACCGATCCAGTTCCTCCGTACGTTCCGCCGGATAAACCCGGTAGGCCTCAACATACTCACCCACCGGAATCGTCGCCAGCGCATAGGTATCCGGATAATTGTCCGGAATGTGCGGCCGCTCCGTCGCGTCCGGGTCTGCGAAAACCACCTGCGCCCCGATTTCCTGCGCCGTCCGGATCGCCTCCACAAACGGGTCCGCCGGCTCTACCGGAACATAAACCGACTGCTCCGCCTCGGCGTCTCTTCGGTACGCGGTGTCGTTATAGAAAATGACGGAGATCTGCGGAAGCCGTCGCACCGCATCCAGATATAAATCCTCCAGCGTGGCCGGAAGTTCCACCGCCACCACATCCGGACGCGTCCGCGAGAATCCTCCGCCGCACCTCGACCGCGAACTCCAGCCGTCCCGGCACCACGGCAGATAGCTGAACCGCCCGCGCTCCAGACTCCCGAAATCAGGAAGCGACGGGCCGGTTGCGCCGGACATACCGCAGCGCCTCCTCACCAAGGGTTTGCAGCAGAGCCATCTCGAGCGCCGTTCGCTCGTGTTCTTTCTCCGTCGCCAGGCTCTTCAGCTTCGATTGCGTAGCGCGCGATATTGATCCCGTCCCGCACGCTGTAACGCTCATCGGCCGCATGCGCCTGCTCCAGAAAATCCGTCACGTATTGCAGAATCCGGTCTTCCGCGAACGGCAGGTTCTCTTTCAGAATCTGCAATTCCTCATCCCGGTCCGGAAAATCGATCAGGATCTGCGGCTGCAGCCGCGAATGAATATATTCCGGAAGCTCGAACGTCGAAGCATCGTCGTTCATCGTCGTCACCAGCCGGAAACTGCGGGTGCGCCTTGATCTTGATCCCCGCCACGATGCTTTCCACATACCGGCGGTTATCCAGCAGCGGAGCCAGACTCGCCCAGCTCTTTTCGCTCATCCGGTTGCCTTCATCCAGAATCGCGATCCCGCCCTGAATCATCGCGCTCAGCAGCGGCGAAGCCACATACCGCAGCTTGCCCGCCCCCTCGATCACCGGCGTCACAATCAGATCTTCCGGCCGCGTATCGAGCGTCGCCTGCATGATGTAAACGTCGCGCCCCATGCCGCTTCGCCGCCGCGTACGCAAGTGTCGTTTTCCCCACGCCCGGCTTGCCGATCAGCCGCGGGCTCATCGGAATATCGCCTTCCGTCACCACCATCCACGCGGCCAGCAATTGCCGCATGAGTTCCTCCTGACCGACCCAGCGAACGGTGAGTTCGTCCGGGTGGGCGAGATGGAGCGTGACGCCTTCCAGTTCAACTTTCATGAATGCTTCAATTGTCCCACTGAACCGCTGCCTTTCACTCCTAGCCGCCCGCCCGCGCCTCTACGGCAGCGACTTCAGATACGCCACAATCGCGTCCGCATCTTCGTGCTTCAGCGTGTACGTCGGCATCGGCAGGTTTGCCTTGCCGCCCCGGGGCGTCTTCCCCGTTTCGAGAAACGCGATCATCCCGTCATCGCCCCACCGCTTCCAGATCGCGCCGTTCGGCGTCACGTCCGGCGACGTCGCGTGCCATCCCGCAATCGGCGATGCCGGGACCACGTTCAGCGTCGTTCCCTTCATCCACTGCGACTTGATATAGCTTCCGTTGTCCATCTTCGGCGTGTGGCAATCGTGGCATTTCGCCACCTCTTCCGCCAGATACTTCCCGCGCGCCACCTTGTCGTCCTGCCCGAACGCCGCCTGCGTCCACGCGGCCAGCGTAACCACAGCCAATCCCATTGTCAGGGCCGACCAAAGCTTTTGCATGGTCACAATCCTAACAGCCTGGCGCGGCGTTTGTTAAAATCGGGAAATTGAGCGCAGTTGTAATAGGATGTAGCGAGTCGCTTGATACGAGCGGTCTGCTATGGATTTCGATCAGATCCACACATTTCTCGAAATTGTACGTCTGAAGAGCTTTTCGAAGGCAGCTCAGACGTGCTATCGCACGCAGCCCGCCATTAGTGCGCAAATCCGCCAGCTCGAGCACGAGCTCAAGGCGGAATTGTTCGAACGCTTCGGCAGCCGGATTTCTCTCACCACCGCCGGTAAACTCTTTGCCCAGTACGCGGAGCAGATGCTCGACCTCCGCCGCCAGGCTCAAAACGCCCTCAACGAACTCGAAACTTCGCCGCGGGGCGAGCTGGTGATTGCCGCCAACGAAGCCACCTGCATTTACGTGCTCCCGTCCGTCTTCGCCAAATACAAAGTTCAGTTTCCGGGCGTCCAGCTTCAGGTCAACCGTTCCTACGGCTCCCGCGTGGTCGAAGCCGTCATGGAAAACGTCGCCGATTTCGGACTGACTCAGCTTCCCGTCACCGAAAAGCGCGTCCAGATAGTCGATATTTACCGCGACGAACTGCATTGCGTTGTCCCCGCCGGGCACCCGCTCGCCGGTCTCGAACGCATCGTCTGCGAAGACCTCATCCCGTTCCCGCTGCTGCTCCCCCAGTCGGGAATGACTCGCAGCCGTCTCAACGCCTGGTTTGAGCGCGTCGAAGACGATATCCAGATCTCGATGGAACTCGATTCCACCGAAACCATGAAGCGTTTCGTCGAAGCCGGCCTCGGCGTCAGCTTTCTCGCGGCTTCGAATTGCCAGAAAGAAGTCGCTGCCGGAGTCCTCAAATCCATCCCGCTCGGCCCCGAACAAATGACCCGCAAACTCGGCCTC
Source organism: Terriglobia bacterium (assembly GCA_963840735.1). Lineage (GTDB taxonomy): Bacteria > Acidobacteriota > Terriglobia > Bryobacterales > Bryobacteraceae > BOG-234. Next base: position 86,459 of record CAWIZX010000006.1, on the reverse strand, counting down.
ATTTACCGGAAAGACAAAGCTCTTTCCAAGGCGGCGCTCGGCTTTATTCAGGTCACGCTCGCCCACTTCGGCGCTTTGGGCGATGGCGGCCGTGAGCCCCGCCTTCCCGTCGTGGCCGTAGGTTGAACCCATGACCTGCCCGCGCTGCTATGCCGAATTCACCCGCCGCCCGGGCGCCTGCCCGGAGTGCGGCGTAAAGCTTCTCCGCAGCGTTTCCGGCGTCGTAAAAACCTCCGCCGTGCTCATATCGGCCGGAGCCCGTCCCGGCTTTTATCGTTCCGTTCACGACGTTCCGCAGCCCCTTCGGTCGCGCCTCATGCAGGCCACCAACGGTTCCAACTCCGGCACCATCGTCATTGCCGACCGCGCCGGAAAGCAGCAAATCACCGAGATCATGAGCCGCCGCGAAAGCTCGTGCGACGACACCACCGGGCAGCCGGACACCCCCCCGCGCCTCGCCTTCCCATGGCTCCTTTGGGCCTCCGCATTTCTCATCCTCATGGCGGCAGCCATCATCGCGGCCGCCTTTATGGCTCGCTGATAGAATCGCTGATTGGGGAAACGCGCGGTTGTTTTCGGTGCCCTCGGGCAAGTCGGAGTCGAGCTTTGCGCTGAACTGAAGCGCAGGAATTACCAGGTTTCCGCCTTCGAACGCGCCAGACTCGACATCACCCAATGGGAAAACGTCGAACAGGCCATGGCCGAAGCCGACCCTTCCGTCGTCTTCAACGCCGCCGCTTACAACCAGGTCGATGTCGCCGAACGCGAACCTCTCCCCGCTTTCGAAGCCAACGCGCTCGCCGTCCGCAATCTGGCCCTCGCCTGCAGGCATAACGACGCCCGCCTCGTCCACTTTTCGACGGACTACGTTTTCGATGGCACCCTCGGCCGTCCCTACGCTGAAACAGATCGCGTACACCCCCTCGGTGCCTACGCCGTTTCGAAACTCGCGGGCGAACTCTACGCCCAGGCTTATCTCGATAACGCACTCATCGTCCGCACCTCCGGGGTGTTCGGACCAGGCGGACTCAACACCGCCCGCGGCAATTTTCCCGAACTCATGCTGCGCCTCGCCCGCGAAGGCAAGCCCATCCGCGTGGTCGAAGATCACGTCGCCTCACCAACCTACGCGCCGCTCCTCGCCAGCCGCTCCATCGACCTTCTTGAGCGCGATCTTTCCGGAGTCTTCCACTGCGGCGGCGGCCAGCCCATCTCCTGGTTCGAATACGCGAAGCTGATTTTTCAGCGGGCCGACATCAAAGCCGACCTCTGCCCCACCAACGAACGCGAATACCGCACCGCCGCCCGCCGCCCCAAATTCTCAGCCCTCGACAACGCCCGCATGCGCGAACACGGCATCGCCCCCATGCCGCCCCTCGCCGATGCCATCGCCAGCTATCTCAACGCACGAAACACTGCTTGAAAACGACATGACGCTCGACCTGCTTCATACAGTCGTCAGCGGCCATTCCCTGACCGAAGAGCAGGCGGAATCGGCCATGCACTCGCTCCTCGGCGGTGACTCGACTCCCGTGCTCACCGCCGCCTTTCTTACCGCGCTGCGGGTCAAAGGCGAGTCTGTAGAGGAACTCGCCGGCTTCGCGCGCGCCATGCGGGCCGTGGCCACAGCCGTACCCATCGCAGACGATTGCCGCCCCGTGCTCGACACCTGCGGCACCGGCGGAAACGGCACCACCACCTTCAACATCTCGACCGTGACCGCCTTCGTGGCAGCCGGCGCCGGAGTGCGGGTTGCGAAGCACGGCAACCGTTCCATCACCAGTCTCTGCGGCAGTGCCGACGTGCTCGAAGCCCTCGGAGTCCGCACCCGTGTGACTCCCCAGGATGCCGCGCGCGCCATCCGCGAAGTTGGCATCGGCTTTCTCTTCGCCCCCGCCTTCCATGAAGCCGTCCGGCATGTCCAGCCGGTGCGTCTCGAACTAAAATTCCGAACCGCGTTCAACTACCTCGGCACCTTAACGAACCCCGCCCGCGCCGAAATGCAGGTCGCCGGAACCTGGTCGGACGAAGCCGCCGCCAAAATTGCCGGAGCCATGGCGCGTCTCGGTCTGCGCCGCGGTTATGTCGTCCACGGTTCCGATGGACTCGGCGAAGTCACCATCACAGGACCTTCCACAGTCTTCGCCGTTGCCGACGGAAAAGTCACCCGCACCACCGTCACACCCGAAGACTTCGGGATTAAACCTGGTTCCGGGGAGTCGCTGGCAGGCGGCGACGCGCGCCAAAACAGTGCAATCGCAGAGTCCGTGCTGGCAGGCGAACCCGGCGGCCCGCGCGATATCGTGCTCCTGAACGCTTCGCTTTGCCTGATGGCGGCTGGCCTCGCCGGCAACTACCGCGAAGGCGCCGCATTGGCTGCGGAGTCAATCGATTCCGGCGCCGCTCGCCAAAAGCTCAGACTGCTGCGAGAGATCTGAGCGTCTCTGGCAGCGTCTGCGCGAACGCCGAACGCGCCACCACAATATCGCAACCCGCCGCCTCCGCCTGTTGCCGAAGCGCAACATTCACATGCGACACAAAGCCCATCGTCGCGACATGCGCCGTTTCAGGATTCGCTTTGATCATCCCGATAATTCCGAGCGGATCGAGGGTCTGACTGTTGAGATCGAAAATCACGAGCGCGGGGTTCGGTTCAAGGTTCCCGACCGCCGCCTCGCGCGTCTGGGCCAGCGTCACCGTCCAGCCGGATCGTTTCGCGATATCCCCAATCTGCGCGAAGAAAAAAATGTCCGACATCACGGCCAGGATTCGTTGAGGCACTGGGGAAATGCTAACAGATCGAGCTCAGAATATTCCTGAGCACCACCGGCTCCTCTTTGGAATTCGGATCGATCGGAGCGTGGTGGTCCGCTCCCGGCAACGCGATCAGACTTGCGTTCCCCGACGCCTTTGCAACGCGCTCACTGATTTCGAACGGCGCCATGTCATCCGCCGTCCCGTGTACGAGGATATGCGGAGCTTTCATCGGCAGCAATTCGAGAGGTGACGCCTGCGCATACCGGTCGACATGTGAGCGCGCCAACACCACCGCGAAGACGATGCACGACCAGTACGCATACCGCACCAGGTATCCGGCCAGCGGACCTATATAAAACTCAGCCCAAGCACCGAACGAGCCCGACGTCGGATGTGCCACCGTCATCTCAGCCAGACAGCCCATCAGCAACGATGCGATAAACGCCGTGTGCCAATCGCGCCCCGATCGCGATCATTGTCAACTGCGCAGAAGTCAGCGCCCGATGCAGCCCTTCTTCCCGAATCTGAATGCTCCGGAACTCCGCGCGCGTTGTTTCCCTGGCTCCGTCATCTTTGCGGGTATTGTAAACGGGCAGCATCGGCCCTTCAGGATCACGAACGCGTTAGTAAACCCGAACGTACCGGCTTTCATTCGCTTGATTGCCTGCTTCCCTCTCTAATCGGAATGCTGTCATTGCGGAACTCCGGGGAAATACTCGCGTTCGTCAAAACCTGCGTCTTCGCTGATCAGGTCCACTGGACTTACCTTGAGACCATTGAAGAATATCCGGGCGGTGACGATGTATCTCCCCAATCCCGAACAGTGGGATGAAATGTCGGGTTTGCTCGGGAACAATGGAAGACCGCATCACCGACCTGCCTTTCAAAATCGGCGATACATCGATCGTCATCGTAAGGTCTCTTCCGGTGCTCCAGTGCCGGCAGTGCGGAGAAGTTGAATTACAGAGTTCTGCAATGGCACGGGTGGATCGTCTTCTGGCCGAAGTTGATCCATCCGCTGAACTTCAGGTGGTCCGTTACGCCGCCTGACCCGCTCATTGCGCCGGATCGCGCGCGAGCCCGACCTGATTCTGCGCGATGATAATTGACATTCCATGCCACAGAAGAAATCCGCCGCGCCTTTCGATCCCGTGGACGCCCTCTTACAAGCGTTCGCAATCAACAGCCGAATAAACGAATATCTGCTTCGCAGCCTCCCCGCCCCCGCCTGGCGATTGAAGCCGCCCGGCGGCAAAGGCCGCGACGTCGCATCCATCGTCGCCCACATCCACAATGTAAGGCTGATGTGGCTGAAGGCCGCCGGGATTCCGCCAGACACCATTCCCGCAAAGCTTGAAGGCGAAGCCTGCACTCAGGATGACGCTTCATCCGCATTGCAGACAAGCTACGAAGCGCTGCACGCACTGCTCGAAACGGCACTGCGCTCGGATGGCCGCATCAAAGGCTTCAAGCCCGACGCAGCGGCCTTCATCGGCTACCTGATCGCGCACGACGCACACCATCGCGGACAGATTTCCATGCTCGCCCGGCAGTTGGGCCACGGACTCCCGCAAAGCGCCATGTTCGGTATGTGGGAGTGGGGCGTGCGCTGAGCCTCAGAGCGCCCGCCAGGCACTGCGCGTGGGGGCGTCAGAACACAGGGTTCGCGCGTTGAAGGTCAAGCCCTCGCAGGCGACGCGACGCTCGGGGTGACGTTGCGCTGTCGCGGGAGAGGGCGCGGTGGTCCCTTGCATATACGGTGTCAGCAGCGCGAATGAGGGGACGCCGTGCAGTGTGCCGCTGGCAAGTATCTGGCCGGTGTTATTGATTGCGACGCCATAGTTCAGGGTCCATCCACTTCCCGCGGGCAGGAGCGTGTCCAATGGCACCAGGCCTCCGGAAGCGGTGTAGATGGCGGCGGCCGAGGTCTGACCGGACGGTACGAAGCCTACGAATTGCCCGACATCGTTGAAGCTCACCGTATTGAACGGGGAGGAAGGCGACGGAAGGGACGTCACTCCGGAACCGACGGTCAGGAACTTGTCTATGACGGGAGCCGAATTGAGGACTTGCCCGGCGCTGTTGAAAGCACCGTGTCCAAGTGAGTTAGCGACATAGGCGATGCCAATCCCGGGACTGTACAGGATTCCGCGGTCTGCGAGGTCATTTCCCACGACGATCCCGTTGTTCGTCACGGCCGCCACTCTCGACAGTGGCAGGACCTGGACCACTCCTGTCACCACCCCGGGCAAAGGCTCGCCCACAATCTGGTTTCGATCGTTTACGTATTCGGCGCGTCCGTGAGCCCATCCAAACACTGTGTCGAGATCGAGAAAAGCGTTCTCGCCGGGTACCCACGCCAGTGCGCGGAGATCGAGGCTGAAAGAATCGGTGCCGCCCGCGATGACGCCTGCTCTGTTGATGGAAAAGGGGTAGAGATGCTGCCCGGTGCGTTCAAAGAAGTTGATGTATCCGGTGTCGGGATAAACCGCAATATCTGGTCCTGCGACTACCCCGTTATCGCTGAGCAGCGTCAAAGAGCAGTTCGGGACAGGGCAGGCATCGTGGACCGTATACAAGGTCCGCAGCGGCGTAGAAGCGTTTTGCGTCAGGATCGAGAATGCTCCGTCGTTGCCGCTGGCGACGGCAAAGTCGGGCAGGCTGTCACCGTTGAAATCGCCGACGGCGACTGAAATGGGGGTCATACCCGCGAGGATGGGTGCGCCTGGGTTGAACCTGCCGGTCCCGTCGCCGGTAAGGAGCGTCAGGCCGCCGGATTGGCTGGCTACGGCGAGATCGAGATTGCGGTCGCCATTCAAATCCGCGACCGCAATCGAGACCGGCTGAGTCAGAGGAATTGCGGCAGACGCCGGAGTAAAGCGGCCTGTACCGTCACCCGATAAGACGACGAGGCCCTGATAAAGCAGGGCGACGACAAGGTCTCGGTTGCCATCGGCGTTGAAGTCGCCCACTGCGATAGAACGCGCGCTGGAGCCAACGGGAACGGTCAACGCGCTGAAGCGGCCCGCGCCGTCGCCGAGCAGCACGGTTACGTTGTTGGAATAGAAGTACGCGATTGCAAGATCGAGGTGCCCGTCGCCATTGAAATCGGCTGCGACAACCGAGGTGGCGCCATCCGTTCCGAGCTGCCCGGAACTGGAGGAGAAATTCCCGGTTCCGTCACCGAACAGAAGAAAGGGACCGTTGCCTGCGCCGGCGATGACGAGGTCGGGTTTGCCGTCGCTGTTGAAATCGCCGACGGTGACGGTGTCGAGCGACCCAATATTCTGCTGCCCCACCTTGAAGTACGCCGCGTGGAAAGTGCCTGCGCCGTCGCCGAGCAGAATGGTGACAGTCTTGTCGCTGCTGACGGCGACCAGGTCCTGATTACCGTCGTTATTGAAGTCGCCGGTCGCAAGTGCGTTCGGCTGATCGCCAGCTGCGGAAGAGAAGCCCAGGGTGAAGTTGCCGGAGCCATTGCCGAGCAGCACGCTTACTGTTCCGGGGGTACAGGAGGTAATTCGAGTGCTGCACCAGTTCGCGACGGCCACGTCGGGTTTGCCATCGCGGTTGAAATCGCCGGTAATGACGGCGATCGGTTCGGACATGGGGTAGATCTGACGGGTGGTGGAGGGCGGCGGGGTTTGATTCGATATGGGGAAAAGGACTGCGTTCGATGAGCCCGAAGTGTTGGCGACGGTGACACTGACGATTCGGGGTGTTGAGAGCGCGGTGTACGGGACGGTGAAACCGATTCGGCCGAGCCCAACGGAATCGGGGTGGAGGACGAGATCGCCGAAGTGGATGGTGCAGGAGGTGTCGAAATCGGCGCAGAGGTTGGCGCCGGAGATGGTGACCGCGAGCGGACCCCAGCCGACCAGGGCCGAGGGGCGTGAGACTGCGTCAATGAAAGGAGTTGCCGCGGCGGCATTCAGGCAGATGCAGAGGAGAGAGAGCGGGACCCGCATGCTGCCGACGTTACCGCAGGACACGGGCGGTGGGAAAGCTAGTCGGGATAGCTGTGGTGCGTAAGCGGACGGGCGGAGTATTGCTTCACTTCCGCCCGTCCGCTCGTCTTAGTTCCGGGCTGTGTACCCCTGCCAGACGTATTCGAGTGCCTGAGGTAAGGTGTTGTCGATCACTTTCCTTTGCGTGTGGCCGGCACCTTTGGAATAGACGAACTCATAGCTGTAGCCTTTGTCTTTCAGGACCTTTGCAAGGCGCGAGTTGGCTATGACCCAGTTCCTGCGATCGGCTGAGGAACTCCTGGCGCCGTTGTCGTTTTCTGAGACCTGGATCCATAGGCGGAGCGGCTTCTTCGCCGTGTCGGGGAAGAGATGCTCGATGTATTCATAGGCGCCCAGCGGGGCTTCGGGGCCGTTGCGGAGGTTCACGAAAGTCCCTGAGTAAGTGAGCACGCGGTGATAGAGGTCGGGCCGGAACCAGGCCATGGTGAGCGCGACAGCTCCGCCGGAACTTCCGCCGAGAGTCATGCGGGCATCGGGGTCTTTTGAGATTTTGATATTTGCTTCTTTCTCGGCACGGGGGAGGACCTCGTCTTCAACGAACTGAACGTATTTATCGGAGACGGTGTCGTATTCCATGCTGCGTTCGGCGCCGCCGTTGTCGATCATGACGGCCACCATGGTGGGCAGCCTCTGGTCATAGATCATGTTGTCGAGAATGGTCGGGAGGTTGTATCGCATGCCATAGGCATCGGCCGCGACTATGGCCGGGGCAACGCTGCCGGGGACGTACTCGGCCGGTACATAAACGCAGACGTGCCGCTGAAAGCCTCCGTTGACGCCCGGGTAGTACTTGCTTTCGGATGAATTCATAACGAACTCGAACACCTTGCCTTCGGGAACGCCGACACGTTTGGCAAGCTCCGGGGCTGTTGGGTAAAACGGGCCGTTGGCGTAGTCGCCGTCAGCCGCGGCGGAGGTCCACACGGGAAGATTCATGAGCTTTGCAATCTCAGCGACATCTTCGGGCGACTGCGGTTTTTGCGGAGGGCGATTGCCTCGACCCGGCCCGTTTCCGGACGCCTGCGCAGGGCGGACGGGCGGAGGCGCCGGCGGCGGTATGCAGGGCACAGAGGGCGTCGTTTGAGCCGCCGCGAACTGGATAAGCAGCAAGGTTCCGAACAGCAGTTTCATGTTTTTCAGATTGCCTCTCTCGATCTAAGAATTCTCAGTTAGCGGAAAAGGCGAGGCGCGAATTCGTTCAATGCGCGTCGCCACGTGAGCCACTCATGCGCGGTACCGGGGGATTCGTAGTAGACGACGTTGTGAATCCCACCTTTGGTAAGCGCATCCGCGAAGGCTTTCGCACCCTGACCCTCAACCGAGCCGATGCCGATGAAAACGAGCTTCATCTTTTTGTTGAAGTCGGCGGGGTCGGCGAAGGCTCCTCCGCAGACAGTCTTCGGGTCAATTGCGGCAGTAGCTGCGCCCCGGCCGGGACCGCCGCCGCAGCTTCCGCTGAAGCCGCCCATGTAAGCGAACTTATCTTCGTTGTTCAGCACGGTGGCGAAGGTCTGGGCGCCTCCCATCGACAAGCCTGCCATGGCTCGATTCTCACGGCCGGGCAGCACACGCCAGGTCTTCTCGACCGACGGTATGAGGTCCGCGATCATCATTTCTGTGAACGTAGGACGGCCAAGTCCGCCGCCCCGACCGGGCGAAGGCGCGAAGGAGGGCGGAGCCGCTGGAGGAGCGCCTGCGACGGGAATCATTCCGCGGCCGCCGTAGATTGCGGCGCTCTCGCCGGGCTTCGCAGCGTTGAGATTATCCATGACGACGATGGCCGGCTTTGCCTTTCCGGCGGCGATCAGATTATCCATGATGTTCTCAACGTGACCCTGAAGGTACCAGCCGGTTTCGTCCTCGCCCCATCCGTGAAGCAGATAGAGAACGGGGTACTTTGCGCGCTGATTAGCGGAGTAGCCAGGGGGCGTGTATACGAGAGCGCGGCGCCAGCGTTGAGTGACAGTTGAAAAGTAAGAATGAATCCCGAGCTGGCCGTGGGGAACCTGCTGGATTCGGTAATAGGCCGAGTCTTTGTCGGACTCAGGGATTTCGATGCCGCTGTTGTACCAGCCGCCGCCGAAGTAAGTGCGCGCCCAGGGATCGGCAACCACTGCTCCGTCCACGTGAACGGTGTAGTAATGAAAACCGACGGGCAGCGCAGCGGTGGTCACGGTCCAGATTCCATCGCCACCTTTGGACATGTCGTAAACCTTGCCGCCCATGCCGATGCCGACTTTTTGAGCGTCAGGCGCCTTGATTTTGAAGGTGGCGGTGTTGTCGGGTGAGACGCAGGGATAGTGGGCTTCCGGCGCATTCAGAGCGTTTGGTGTGCATTCGGGCTCGCCGGCGCTGCACAGGGCAGCGGCGAGCAGGGATAACAATAAAGCGGGTTTCAAATATTCCTCCAGGGACCTACTTACAGCTTTTGTCGAAGCAGAGATTGCTGGAAAAGGGCATTAGAAAGTTCCGGAAGCGCACGGCGACGGCGCTGGTATGCGTGCCCGGGTAGACTTCAAACGTGTTGGGAATGCCGTAATTATCCATAGCCTCATGCAGCTTCGCGGCGCCCGCGCGAAGTCCATCCTGGCCGCCGACATCCATTGAGATTGCCTTGTACTGCCGAACGTTACCGATGTACCGATCTACGAATGCCAGCGGCGAGTTGGCAGCCCACTTTGCGATTCCATCCGGATCGGGTTTGCCGTTCTTCGAGGGCAGGCCGAGATAGAGCGGCGGGTTCTTTGGATTGGGGGACCATGCGGCTGCGGACGCAAGCTGCGTACGGAGGTTGAACGGGAGCTTCGCGGAATTTGAAGGCGTCTTTACGGCTTCGAGCTCTTTCGGATTAGCGGGTCCGCCAACCCCGGGAGCCAGGCAGCTGGGGCTCATGATGCAAAGCGCGCTGAAAACATCCGTATACTTCATGCCGATGCGGCTTGCGCCGTAGCCACCAGTGGAATGACCGACGAGTCCACGGCTGCTTCGGGCGGCGATGGTGCGGTAATGAGCGTCAACCCACGCGCCCAGATCGCGGGAGATGAAGCGCTCGAAATCGCAGGCAGAACCACGATCATCTCCTGAGCTCCGCGAGAGAAAGCGCCTTCAATGGCGGCGCTGAGTACGAGGATACGGTCGACGCGCACCGGCTTCGCGCCCGGGACGAGGCCGGGAAACCCGGTTTCAACCTGTGAGAATGCGAGCGACACGAGCGCGACGGGCAGTAACAGTCGGAAACGATTCACGGCTGCTGAGATGCTATCTCAGAACACACCGCGCCGCAAGAGTGTAAGCGCTTTACTCAGCTTCTCTTACGTTCGCCCGTGCGGCGCAATCGGCGCGGCCCGCCGAGGTACCCGCACACACAGTCCGCGGCGTGCGCTATGCCCGAAAAGCAGCAAACGCTGCGTGCTAAACTCGCACTCCAGGTGGCCGGTTCATCAGCCGCCGGTGGGCCGTCGTTCACCGGCACGCAACGCTTCACCATTCTCCGCCGCATCGGCGAGGGAGGAATGGGCGCTGTCTATGAGGCCCTCGACAACGAACTTAACCAGCTCGTCGCCCTGAAGCACCTCCCGAATCCAGATCCCTTCCTCATTCTGCAGTTCAAGCGCGAGTTCCGCTCACTCACCGAAATCGTCCACCCGAACATCCTTCCGCTTTACGAACTCTTCGCAGAGCACGACCAGTGGTTCTTCACGATGGAGCTGCTTGAGAACCCGGTCACGCTTCTCGCGTGGATTCGCGACGACTCGCTCCATGAGGAGCCGAGCGTCGAATCGCCCCCCACCGTAACCACCACTGTCGCCTTCACTCCGGCCGACGATGAGCCCGGCGATGTGATGGTCAAATCGCCGCGCCGCGCGAAGACCCGTTGCACTGTCAGCCTGGACCGGCTCAACCAGGCCTTCAGTCAGATGGCCGAAGGTGTTGCGGCCCTCCACGGCCACCACAAGCTCCACCGCGATCTCAAGCCCGAGAACGTCCTTGTACGCAGCAGCGGTCGCCTGGCCCTGCTCGACTTCGGCCTCATCGCCGATCTCACCGCCACTCAATCCCGGTCCGACGAAGGAGGCCCGGCCGTGCCGGAAGCCTACTACATGACCAGCCGCCACCTCGCCGGAACCATCGCTTACATGTCCCCGGAACAGGCCGGAGGCGAGGCGCTGACACCCGCGAGCGACTGGTACGCAGTCGGCGTCATGCTGTTCCAGGCGCTCACCGGTAAGCTCCCGTTCGCCGGCTCCGGGAAGTCTGTGCTGTCGGCCAAACGCCACCACTGCGCTCCTTCACCCGCGGACTTCGTCGACGGCATCCCCGGCGACCTCGAAAAGCTCTGTTGCGCACTCCTTCGCCGCGATCCAGCCGAGCGGCCCTCCGGCCGCGAAGTTCTCTCGTACTTCAAACCCGACTTGGCGCACGCTCCGGACTCCCCCGATGACTCCCCCGCCGAACCTCTGTTCGTGGGACGCGAAGCACACATGGCGCGCCTCTACCAGACCTTCGGCCGCGCCGTAGCCGGCAGACCCACCGCCTGCTACGTCGAAGGCAAATCAGGCGTCGGCAAGAGCGCGCTCGTGCAGCGCTTTCTCTCGGAAGTCGGCAATCGCCCCGACATACTCGTCCTCTCCGCTCGCTGCCACGAACAGGAATCGGTGCCCTACAAAGCCGTAGACGGCCTGGTCGATGCCCTGTCGAACCGGCTTGTCCATCTGCCCGCCGCTCAGCTCTCGGCCTTCCTGCCGGACGATCTGGCTCCACTCGTCCGGGTCTTCCCCGTGCTCCGGCGTCTGCTCCCGGCCGACGCCGCGCCCGACCAGTCTGCCTTCCTCAGCCTCCGCGAACTGCGCACCCGAGCCGTCGCCTCGCTCGGAACGCTCTTCGCCCGCATCTCCCAGCGGTTCATCATCGTTCTCGCCATCGACGATCTGCAATGGGGCGACGTGGACAGTGCAGGCCTGCTTATCGAACTCCTCTGCACGCCGGAACTCCGCAGTCTGCTCCTCATCGCTTCTCTCCGCAGCGAATACCGGGAGATCAGCCAGTGCCTTCGTCTGCTTGAGCAGACGGACCGCCTTGACGCCGTCAAGCGCACCACCGTCGACGTCGATCCTCTCTCCGAAGCCGAAACCCTCGAACTCGCGCTCAAGCTTCTCGGCGATGCCGCCAGCGCCGCCACCACCGCCGCCCGCATCGTGCAGGAATCCCAGGGCAGCGCCTTCTTCGTCTACGAGCTCGTTCGGCACGCGCGCGCGGGCAGGGAACTCGGCCCCGCCGCCGAACTCCAGCTGGACGAGATCCTCTGGCAGCGCGTCAATACGCTCCCCGAAGACGCGCGCCTGCTGCTCGAAACCGTCGCAGTGGCCGGCGCCCCCATCCGTATCAGCGAAGCGTGCCGCGCCGGCCGGGCCGCCGGTTCCGCCCGGAACCTGGTCGCGCAATTGCGCGTCGCCCACTTCATTCGCAAGCTCGGCGTCGGGCCCGACGATCAGGTCGAAACGTACCATGATCGCGTCCGCGAAACTGTCGTGAATCACCTCGCCGCGCCCGTCCGTCGCGACTATCACTCGCGCCTTGCCGAAACCCTCAGCGCCTCGCCCGCAGCCGAGCCCGAAACCGTCGCCGGTCACTACCAGGGCGCAGGCGATCCGCGCGCGGCCGCCTACTACGAAGCCGCCGCGGCGCGCGCTCTTGAACGCCTGGCCTTCGATCGGGCCGAACGTTATTTCAAACTCGCGGCGGAACTCGCTCCGTCCGACTCCGCCCGAACGCGCGTGTACGAGAAGATGATCCACTTCTACACTGACACGGCGCGCTTTCAGGACGCTTACGACATCGGCTGCCGCGCTGTCTCGATGCTGGGGGTGCGGCTCCCGAAGAAGTTCAATCCGCCCGCGCTCATCGCCGACTGCGCCGCGGCCTGGCTTCGCACCACTCGCCTCGGCATTCCGGAAATTCTCAACCTGCCCGAAATGCGCCAGGACGATTGTCGCGACGTCGTTCGGCTCATCTCCGCGGTCGCCAAGGCCGCCTACCAGATCCGCCCCGAGCTCTGCGTCGCTGTCTCCGCCAAAGCCGTCAACCTCTGCCTTAAACGCGGCAACATCGGCGATGCCGCCGTGCCGTACATGGTCTTCGGCTGCATCTTCGTGGGCGGAGTTCTGGGCCGCTATCGCACCGGCCACGCGTTCGGCAAACTGGCCCTCAACCTTGTCGAGAAATACGGCAACAGGCCCCAGCACGCCGAGGTTCACTTCGTCGTCGGCTACTTCGGCACAAGCTGGCTGCAGCCCGCCATCGAAGCCGAGCGCCTCTGGGCGGTCGCGCGATCCTCGGGTGTCGAAGTAAACGACCTCTTCCACACCGGCTGCGCCTGCGCGGCCACCATCCAGAGCTACTTCATGCGCGGCGTGCCTCTCGATCGCATCTGGGACGAGTCCGAAGCTATGATCGACTTCCTCACGCGCGTCCAACTGCGCGAGCCGCTTGGCTGCATTCTCAGCGTGCGCCATGCGATTCGCAATCTGCGCGGCGAGACCGATCCAGACTTCGACGAAGCCGCCTTCGCCGCCGAAGTCGCTCACTTCGGTTCAAAGCACTTCGCCCACTTCTGCTTCGTAAACAGGATGACGGTGCTCTTCCTTCGCGGCGAATTCGAAGCAGCGCGCGAGGCGGCCCGCACCTCCGCCGAATACGTCAACCAGGGACTGCTGCAGACGGCCGAGCACGTCTTCTACAATGCGCTGATCGCCGCGTCGCCCGCCGCACCTGACGGCGCTCCGGCCCGCGGCGCACAGCGCGAGCTGGCCCGAGCCGAGCGTCAATATCGCAAGTGGGCCGCCCTCTGCCCCGACAACTTCGAACACAAAGCCCTCGCGCTCTCCGCCGAACGCGCCCGCCTTTCGGGCAGGCACGCCCGGGCCGCGGAACTCTACAGCCAGGCCATCAGCTCCGCCGAGCGCTGCGAATGCTGGCAGATTGCCGCGCTCGCGAACCACCTCGCCGCCCTTAACCAGACGCAGATGCGCAACCCCGCTGCCGCCGCCGACCACCGCGCCGCGTCCCGCGGACACTGGCTTCGCTGGGGCGCCCTCGCGCTCGCTTCCGAGTGACAAACAGCACAAAGCCAGTTATGATGACGTAACCCGATATCGGCTCCACCACCATGCGCCTGACTTCCGTACTCCTCCTCGCTGCCGCCTTACCCACGCCTGGTCAGGTGCCAGGTCCCGCCAGAATCGGCTCCGAGGACCCGCGCCGCCGCGGCCCAGCCTACGCCACCAGCCAGCCTGCCGAGTTCGCGTGGCTCATGTTCCTCAACCTGGTCTCGCCCGCAAAACCAAACCTCCGCGGCATCCCCGATCCCTCAAAATCCATTGGAACTCCAGCGGCCACCGTGTTTGAAACCTGGCGAGACGTCTCCACCATCTACCTCGCCGACGGCTCCCGCCCGCGCCCCTGGAACACTCAGTGGGAACTCCCCGTGCCCGCCGGCGGCAAGCTCACGCCCACCAAAGCCGACTTCGCGGCCCTCGGCCCGGTCGATTCCACCTATGTCCACTTCCTCTCCGAACCCGTCATGATCGACGGCCAGAACATCGTCACCGACCAGAACCGTATCGTCCACTACGACGTTCGCGATAATCACGCCGCCTTCGATTACATCGTCAACAACCGCAGCGGTTTCGAACTGTTCAACCTCGACGGCCAGCAGCAGGCCCTGACCAGCGCGAAGTTCACATTCGCCTTCCCGGCCGACGCGATGGAGATCAAAGCTTCGTGGCGCATCCTCGCCCCGGGTGACGACACCTCACGTATGTGGACCGCCTACGTTGTCTATTACGATCTTCAGAACTCGCTCATCATCGCCCGCGCCGGTCTCACCGGCCTGCACTTCAAATCGAAGATCCTCCCCAACTGGTTCTGGGCCACGTTCGAACAGGTAGACAACCCCACCGACTCCTATACCTGGTTTCTTCGCAAGAAGGGCGCTGCCGTAGGACCCAACCTCACATACAACAGCGCAGCCACGCCGGCCAACACGTCCTTCGATACGCAGCTCGAGGGCACCAAATGGGGGTTCTACAAGCTGATGGGCTGGCAGACCGACTTCGTTGACGCCTCGAACAACCCAACCCTCCTCGCCAATACCCAGATGGAGACCTACTTCCAGAACAACTCGTCGTGCATCACGTGCCACGACCTTGCGAACATCGGGCCGCAGGCTCTCCGCCGCCTCGATATGTGGAACACCGCCAACAACAACATCACCGGCTTCACCGGCAAAGTCGATTTCGCGCAGTTCGCCGCCTCTCAGTCCAGCCTCAAATTCAAACAGATGGACTATGTCTGGTCGCTTCGTCAGGCTAAAGCGCGGCAGACTTCACCCCATCCTCCCGCACAGAAAGGCGCTAAATGAGCTACCTCACGCCGCCGCAGCTTACGTTCCTCGGGACGTCTTACTCGAATCCCGCCACCGCCAACAACAACGATTATTCGAGCCTGTTCAACATCGACACTCTTCAGATCAACCCCACCATTGATCCCGATTCCCGGCTCGACCGTCACCATCCCCGCCGGACAGCAAAGCTTCAGTTACTCAGGGCCGCAGGATGCCTCTTCGCTCCGGAACTGGCTTATGGGCCTGCTCACCGGCGTCGCCGATTCGGACGGCGGACCCGCCGGCCAGCCCGCCCACTGGAACTACTACGGCGACAACAAGACCCGCTTCGACAACACCACGGTTACCGGCTACACGCCAAGCCCCGGCGTCCAGATTCCGCCCAACGACCCTCTGGTCGGGGCCACCGTCCAGATGCTCGGCAACATCTTCTTCGGCCGAACCACCTCGCCCGTCATCGTCGACGTGGATCCGCTTGCGCTCATCACCAGCCAGATCTTCTCCGCGTCACTCAAGGTCACGGCCGCCGACGGCACGGTCCTCATCGATGCCTCGCCCTGCACCCGCGCGTTTTCCTACTTCATCTACCCGAGCAAGAACGTCGACCCCAACGCCATCGGCTTTCAGGGCGTCTCCGCTGTTTTCATCTGCTCCATCCCGAATGGCAGCGGTCTGACGATCAACTCTGCGGCCTCTCCCGCGCTCGCCGATCTCGCGCGCGCCGCAGCCGCCGGAGCGGGCCTGAACATCCGCTACTGCTTCTACGACGCCCTCTACGAGACCAGCCCCTCTGAGCTCCAGAAGGACTTCGCCGCTCAGAAGTACGCGACGAATCCTTACATCGGCAAGGTGCTCGGCACCGTCGGTGTTCTTCAGCAGTCAGACCTGCAGACCGCGCCGAACGGCCGCAAGCTGCTCGTCCAGAACAAATTTCCCTACACGCTCGGCCCGGATTGCGGGCAGCCCGCGTCCGCGCCCCCGGCCGCCCCCGCCATCGAACCCCGATTCAGTATCCGCTCCGGACTTACTACGCCGGCGCCTCAGGCGCCCACCGCGAATCTCGGCGCCACACTGGCGCTGGTCAACCCCGAAACCCGCACCGTCTCGCTCGACCTGATCAGCACCTTCCCCGAGTGCAACGTCAAAACGAACACCAAGCTCAATCTCGGCCCCATGCAACTCGATCTGCTCTACGGCTCAGGCGACCGCGTCAGCATCGGCCCCATACCGAACGACCAGCAAACGTACGAAGCCTCAGCCGGCCTGCTCAACGTTTCGTGGGCAGATAACCCGCAGGCCGCCGTCATCGACCAGAACATCTCCTCCGGCACGCTCTCGATTTTTTCCGCGCAGGCCGACCAGGACTACCTGCTCGAAGTCGCGGGCGTCGACATACAGACCGACGATCGCGCCGTCTACTTCCAGGAGGCGGGCTCCTCCAGCGTCACCATCCGAGGCTTCGTCAAGGGTGCGCCCGCGCCTGCGGGGACTCTCGTCAACCTGGAATACTGGATGTGCCAGAAGGATCTCATCAACCCGAACAAGCCGATGGTCCCGGTCACCACGCCATACTTCTCCGTCGCCGGCGCCGCCCAGCTTCCCAACACGAACTACACCACCCGCGGCGGCCCCATCTCGGTCCTCACGGATCAGATCGCCCTGGGCGCCGGCGGCGAAGCCACCCTGACGCTCACCGCGCTCAATCCGGGTCCGAGCGTCATCCGGTTCCTCGATGCGGCCGATGTCGGCCCCGGCAATGCCGGCAAAGTCCTGCCCAACTTCGCGTGGGATAACGTGTACTTTTCAACCATCCGCATCCTTCCGCTCGACGATTACAGTTCCTTCACCGACGACGAGATCAACAACTGGCAATTCATGTACGAACACGTGTTCTGCTACTTCTCCCTTCTCTATCCAGTGATGTCGAACGTCATCTCGTGGGGCCCGTCGAACGCTCCGAACGACACCGCCCGCATCGCCGAATTCGCCGGTCTCATGGCCACTTTCACCGACCCCGACATGTGGAACTCCACTATCTACATGCCCATCACCCGCGAACTCTCCGCGGGCAAGCGCGACTTGCTTGTTCGCTGGGCAAATCTGCAGCAGCCCGGTCAGGAGCACCCCTTCTCCTGAGCATGAGGCGCCTCGCCCTCCTGCTTGCGCTCCCGGCGCTGGCCGCCGATATCCCGCGCGTCTGGACGGACGAAGCGGTCAGCGGGCTCGAACTCCCTCTCGCCTCTCCCGCGCCCTCTGTCGCCCACATCCCGGAAGCCGATTACTACCGCATCCCCGAACGCGTCATCTATCGCTCCTACCCGGTCTACGCCCCCGGCCGCGCCCCCGCCGGCTACTCCGAATGGCTCAAAACCCGCGAGCCCGATACAACGTTCACGCCCACTGAGTTCGGCGAGGCTGTGTTCAATGCCCCCACGTCCGTACATCCCATGTTCTTCACGGCCGCCGATCTCACCGATCCGGCGCGTTTCGCCCGCCTTCACATGCCCGTTGCAAAGGATGGCTCCGTCCCCTTCGCCCGCTGGGTGGTCCGCGCGAGAGGCGTTGTGGAACTCGGCGCCATGGGATGCAACACATGCCACACCCGCGTCCTTCCGGACGGAACGGTCGTACCCGGCGCACAGGGCAACAACCCGAATGACCGCCAGGGAGCCGAACTGCTGCGCGCGACCGCCAACGCCATGGGACCGGCGAAAACGCTCGCACAGGTTCGCTCGTTCGCGGCCCGGTTCGAATCCCCGTGGCTACCGCGCGACCTGAATGGCGCCGCCGCCGAGTTCGACCTCGAAGCATTCATCAACGCCGGCCTCGCCATTCCGCCCGGCGTCACCGCACGCGCTAACACCAGCATGCTGCTGCCGCCCCAGATTCCCGACCTCATCGGCGTTCGCGACCGCCGCTTTCTCGATCACACGGGCATCGTCCGCCACCGCGATATCGGCGACCTGATGCGGTACAGTTCCCTTGCCCAGGACATGTTCGCCGCTGACGTTTACGCCGGTTACCCCGTTCGGAACGCAATGCCGTCCGTCCGGTACAGCGACGCCCAGCTCTACGCGCTCGCCCAGTATCTTTATTCGCTCCGTCCACCGCCCAACCCCAACCCCTCGAACGCAGCCGCCCACCGCGGGCGGGCCGTCTTCACGCGCGCGAAGTGCATCGATTGCCACACGCCTCCGCTCTATACAAACAACAAGCTCGTCACCGCCGCCGAAGTCGGCCTCGATCCCCGCTACACCCAGGCAACCCACAAAGCCACCGGTTTCTATAAGGTCCCCTCGCTCACGGGGCTCTGGTATCGCGGTCCGCTCGGACATAACGGCCAGGCGGCCACCATCGAAGATTGGCTCGATCCTGCCCGCCTCCACCCCGACTACATACCAACCGCGTTTGCGGGCTACGACGGCCGAACACGCTCAATTCCCGGGCACCCTTTCGGACTCGACCTCCGCGCCGCCGACCGCCGAGATCTCATTGCCTTCCTCAGGACCCTCTGAACACGAGCGATTTATACCTCCCCTGCGATGGTGTCGGAAAACCACAATTCTCGAAATTTTTCTTTGGTTCCATGATCAAACGCCATCATCCGACGATAAAGCAAGTGATCTCGGTCGACGATAAGTGAAGCGGGACACGGAGGACAGATGTGGTTGTTCACTCGCAAGCTGACACGCTGCGGTCTGCAATTGAGCGGGCGCACGAAGCACGAAGTAGGCAATAGTTTCGACCATAGTCCGGAAAACGGCTCTGAGCGGCGGCGATGGCTCCGAGGAGCCAAACGGCTTAATCGAATGGGATGAAATAGTCGGGGCGAGAAGATTCGAACCTCCGGCCGCCTTGTCGCGAACCAGGCGGTCCACACGTTCTTGCACCTGCTCGACTGCATAATCAGGGGCATTGACTCTGAATTTTCTCTGATCGCTGGTTCGGAAAATGCCTTGTAACTCCCCCCCGACTGTATGGCTGTACGCGTCGATCAGAGCGTGAGCCGGGCAACGGCTCTTCATCTGTCAGTCCACCCGAAGAGTCCGGCTGCGCAAGCAATGACCGGAGTTCGTCGTCGTCGAAGCCGAGTATATCGAGATCTTATTCAATCATCGCGCAGGAAATCAATTTCAACGCGAAGCGTTTCTGGGTGGACCAGCCGGCGTTCATTGCGAGCTTGTTGTCCGCGAGGACGAGAGCGTGCCGCCGGCTTCTCGGTCAGCCACAGTGACTGATACCAGGGAACCGCAGGAGGACAAGGAGCATCCCCACATTTGTCCCCACAGTCGGGGAAAACTGGGGGTTCCGGACGCGTCGTTAGGCTTGTAACTTATTGGATTTGATTTGGCTCCTCAGGTAGGATTCGAACCTACAACCCTTCGGTTAACAGCCGAATGCTCTACCGTTGAGCTACTGAGGAGCAATGCAAGGAGGTTTCTTCAATATTACACCATCGTTGCGCTGGCTTCCAAACTCCGCGCGAGGCTGCGGAACAGAGCCAGTCCTTCAAGGTGGCGGGCCGAAAGCTCATATCGAATATGACGGGTCAGGTACTCCCGCACAAGCCGTTCGGCGAACGGAAGCTCGCAGGCTGCCTGCCCAACCATCTCCTCAATCCGGTCCTTGCCCCAAAGCCACGACTGCGTGAACGCGGCCTGCACTTCCTGGGTCAAAACGCCAGGCGGCCGGCCCACACCGCGAAGACCATCGGCAACCCTGACCACTCCGTCCATGCCTGTCCCAAATCGAGCGAGCGGTAAGGAAGGGTATCGGGATCGAGTTCCAACGCAGGATCGCCGATCACGAGAGCCGCATCGCATTCGGCAAGCATAGGATCGAGCCGCGGCTCACGCCGGCGCAGTTCGGGCGCGCATCCGTAAAGCTCGCGAAACAAAATTCTGAGAAGCGCGACCGACGTCCGCGAACCCGAATCCACGGCGACGGTGCGAATGTCCCGGTATGGAACCTTCGAAACGAGCAGAATGCTGCGGACCGGTCCATCGCAGGCGATCCCGAGATTCGGCAGGAAGTCCATGCCAAGCGGGTCGAGTTCCGCACAGGGTATGAGGCCGATGTCCACCTCGCCCGAGCCTAAAGCCTCCGCACACCGGGCCGGCAGATCGAACTGGAAATCGAAGCGATTCCGTTCCGGTCCATGCAAAAAGCCCCAAACCAGAGGCCATGTATTCAGGTAACTGACCGCGGAAACGCGCAACCCTAAGTGTATCGGACAGCGTATTGGACAGGGGTGGAATGCCGTCCTGCCGGATCGTGCTATGTTGCAGACAGGCTATGCACTTGTCTTAGCCTAACGGTCCTTATTTCATGAGATCTGCTCTCCTCTTTATTGTTTTCT
The DNA here is from genome assembly GCA_963840735.1 of Terriglobia bacterium. Lineage (GTDB taxonomy): Bacteria > Acidobacteriota > Terriglobia > Bryobacterales > Bryobacteraceae > BOG-234. Next base: position 65,914 of record CAWIZX010000006.1, on the reverse strand, counting down.
CTTTTTTAACCGCGTTTCCAGCGCTCCCTCAGATCACTCTGAATCCCACGCCAACCCGGGTTATCGGCCAGAATTCGCTGCAGCTAACGAACCAGAATCCGAACCTTGTCGAAGGGCGGGAATTTCTGGCTCCGGAGGGCGTTGCGCTTGACCTCTCGACTAACCCGCCGGGCCTTTACATCGCCGATACGGGCAACAACCGCGTGCTGGGCTTCCGCACGGCCAGCAGCTTTGCCAACGGCCAGAAGGCCGATATTGTGATCGGGCAGTCTGATTTCGTGACGACTGTCCCGCAGGGTCCGGGCCGGTTCAGCGGCAGCCGCAGTACAGGCACTGCCTTTCCGATCGGGCTCGTGGTGGATGCCGCGGGAAATCTCTACGTCGCCGACAACGGCAACAACCGCATCCTGCGGTTCCCGAGGCCGTTCACGCAACAGAACGGGCAGTTGCCGGACCTCGTGATCGGTCAGCCTAATTTCCTGTCGAACGGGCCGAACTTCGGAGGCATTTCTGCGGCGACGCTGCGGCTCTCATTCACCAGCGGGGGCACCAGTACCACGTATCAGTCATATATCACGTTCGATTCAGCGGGCAATCTTTGGGTAGCGGACGCGGGGAACAACCGCGTGCTGCGATTCAATGCGACATCGCTTGGAAGCCAGGCGTCTTCGGGACCGTCCGCAGATCTGGTCCTGGGACAGGTGGATTTTGTGTCGGGCGGGAATAGCCAGTCGAATACGCCAACGTCGCTGAATTCGTTTACGACGCCCACGGGTATCGTTTTCGACCCGGGGGGAGGCTGTTTGTGTCTGAGTCAGTGAACAACCGGCTCGGGCGCATATTGGTCTGGAATCCACCGTTTACTACGGGGCAGGTGGCGTCGCGGCTGATCGGTGTGGATCAGGATAACCCGCCTCCTCCGCCGGTAAGCCAGTTTCAGTTTCAGGCGGGATCGGGCGGGCTGTTCCTCGTTGGGAATCAGGTAGGCGTGGCAGATACGAACAATAACCGATTGCTGATCTACCCGCCGGCCGAGCAATGGACTTCGAACACACTGAACCAGGCAGCTTCTCTGGAGATTGGTCAGCCGGACTTCAATTCCAGGCTGGGTTATCCGGACATACCGACCGCGGGCCCCGGAACTCTGTCCGGCCCCGCGACCGCCGCGTTCTCCGGCACTGAGTTGTACGTCGTGGATTCGGCGAATCATCGCATTGTCGTGCTGCCGCAGACGGGCGGCGGGTTCGGCCCTGCGACCCGCGTACTTGGACAGGACGCCATGGATACGAATACGGCGAATCTGATTGAGGGGCGCGAGTTCAATTTCTCAGTTTCGGGCGATGCCGGCATTGCAGTGGATCTGAATTCGAACCCTCCTCATCTATACGTCGCCGACCCTGGGAACAACAGAGTGCTGGGCTATAAGGATCTGCGGAATATTCAGCCGGGCGCGAAGGCGGATCTGGTCATCGGGCAGCCGGATTTCCAGCATTCGCTTCTCAACTATCCGTCGAACAACGCCAATAAGCCGAATCAGAGCGGGCTCTCGAATCCAAAGGGTGTTTTGGTCGATGCGGACGGCAATCTCTTTGTTGCGGATTCGGGAAACGGACGCGTTCTGCGTTTCCCGGCTCCGTTCGCGAATTACAACCCCGGAACTCCTGAGCCGGCCGACCTGGTGCTGGGTCAAACGAACTTTTTCACCACCATTACAGATCCTACGGCACGAACCATGAGCCAGCCGTACGGGCTTGCCATGACTTTGTTCCCGGGATTACTGGTGTCCGATGTGGCGCACAGCCGGGTGCTGTTTTTCCCGGGAACGTCCAAAACCTTTACGAACGGTGAACCTGCCACGGTGGTGTTCGGGCAGCCTGATTTCACAAGCGCGGGCGGCGGCAGCGGGCAGAATCAGATGACGCAGCCGCGGCATATCGCAACGGATTCAGATGACCGTTTGTACGTAGCCGACAGCGGCAACGGACGGATACTGATCTTCGACCACGCGCCCAATTCAGTGAACGGCCGCTCGGCCGCGCAGCAACTGACGAACGGGCTCAGCCGCCCGTGGGGCATGTACGTGAGCCCGGTTAACGGCGATATCTGGGTGGCGGACGCGGCGGCGAGCACGGCCGTTCGCTACCCCGCGTTCAATAATCTTGAAATCACGAACTATGCTCCGAACGCCACCCTGAATGAGTTCAGTCCGCGCGCCATAACCGAGGACGCGTGGGGCAACGTCTTTATCGCGGACGACGCGAACCGCGTGGTGATTCATTATCCGGGGCTGGCGACCCAAAATGCCGCGAACTTTCTGTCCCGCGGAATTGCTCCGGGCGAAATTTCCGCGCTCTACTCAACCGGCAATTACCATGAGTTCGGAACTGTGAACCAGTCCGCGCCGGCGGGCGTTCTGCCGCTGCCTCGTACGCTGAACGGTTTGCAGGTGCTGTTTAACGGCGCGCCGGTTCCGCTGTTCTTCGTGGGTACGGACCAGATCAATTTCCAGGTTCCCATGTCGGCGCCGCAGAGCGGAACGGCCGACATACAGGTGATGGAAACTTCCACCGGACGATTGCTCGGCGACTCGACAGTTTCCCTGACGCCTGTCGATCCCGGGTTGTTTACGGCTGCCGGGAACGGTTCAGGGGCGGCTGCCGCGACGAACGAAGACGGGTCGGTCAACTCGCAAAATAACCCGGCCATCGCCGGGCACGTGATTACTCTGTATGGGACCGGGCAAGGGTTTATCGACGGTGCTCCGCCGGATGGCGACGTGTCCGGGAAGGCGCTGCAGTCCTCACGGCCACCGACCGTCTTCATCGGCGCGGACGTTCTGACCGGCGACAGCATCAAGTACGCGGGTCTGGCTCCCACGCTGGTAGGCGTGTGGCAAATCAACGTCGTGATTCCCCCGCACACGATTACGATGCCGGGCAATCCGACGACGGTGCTGGTGGAGCAGGCGAGCGTCCCGAGCGGAGATGCGAGGCTGGGGCGCGTGGTCCAGATCTACGTCAGGCAGCCCTGAGCGTTAATCGCCCTTGACGGTATGGCGTCTGACGTTTAGAGCTTTGCCTGTGGCATCGTCAACTTCGACGATTACGGAATGCAGTTCGACTGAGCCTTTGGCCGCTTCCATCTTGATGGGAAGCGCGGTCAGGAATTTGCGCAGCACGGGATCTTTCTCGACACCGATCACGGAATCGAACGGGCCGGTCATGCCGCAATCCGTCTGGTAGGCTGTGCCGCCGGGCAGAATGCGCGTATCGGCGGTCGGGATGTGAGTATGGGTCCCGACAATGGCGGAGACGCGCCCGTCGACGTGCCAGCCCATGGCCATTTTCTCGCTGGTGACTTCCGCGTGAAAATCTATGAACTTCACTTTGACGTCGGCGGGTATAGAGGCGATCAGTTCGTCCGCTTTGCGAAAGGGACAGTCCGTCTGAGCCATGTAGACGCGGCCCTGCAGGTTCATGACGGCGCAACGCGCGCCCGATTTCGTTTCGTGGATATAAAGCCCGGCGCCGGGCGCACCTGACGGGAAATTGGCCGGGCGAAGCAGGCGCGGCTGACGGGGGAAGTAATCGAAGATATCTTTCTTATCCCAGATGTGATTGCCCGAGGTCATCACATCGATCCCGTAGTGAAATAACTCGTCGGCGACGTTGGGCGTTATGCCGAATCCGGCGGCGGAGTTCTCGCCATTTGCGATCACAACATCGATTCCCTGAGACGAGCGGATGTCAGCCAGATGATCGGCCACGATTCTGCGACCGGCGTGGCCGAATATATCCCCTATAAAGAGCAGCTTCAAATGTAATGTCATTATATTGCCCATGCGGATTGGAATCGATTCGGGAGGAACTTTTACCGATTTTGTAGTGCTTCGGGACGACGGGAAACTGGAGTCTTTCAAGCTAAGGTCGAACCCGGCGGCGCCCGCATCCGTGATTCTGGCGGGCATTGAAAAGATTGCGGCGGGGAAGGCGGATGTGGTTCACGGTTCCACTGTCGCGACGAATGCGTTGCTCGAACGGAAGGGCGCGCGAACGGCATTCATTACAACGCGGGGTTTCGAAGATCTGATTGCCATTGGGCGGCAAAACCGGCCGGAACTTTACAATTTAATGCCGCTGCTGCCCGTGCCGATTGTGTCCGCTGCGATGTGTTTCGGGGTGGATGAACGAATTCTGTTTGATGGCTCCATTGACCGGGAACTGGATTTGAATGGCATTCGGGAACGCGTCGCCGGAGCGGAGTCCATTGCGATCTGTCTGCTGCACTCTTACCAAAACGACGCGCATGAGCGTGCGCTGCTCGAAGAGCTGCAGGGGTGTGGGTACGTTTGCGCGTCGTGCGACATCTCGCCTGAATTTCGGGAATTCGAGCGCGCCAGTACGACTGTCATCAATGCTTACGTCGGTCCTTTGATGGACCGGTACCTTGGCGAACTGGACACGAAATGTAAGCACCCGGTCGCCATCATGCAATCGAACGGAGGCTTGCTGAGCGCGGCCGAGGCCCGGCAGCAGGCGGTTCGGACGATTCTTTCGGGTCCCGCGGGCGGCATCGTTGGGGCGGTGGAGATTGCCAGGCTGGCGGGATTCGACAGGGCGCTCACGTTCGATATGGGAGGAACGTCCACGGACGTTGCGCTCGCCGGGCAGCAGGCGCGGTTGACGACAGAGGCTCGCATTGACACGTTTCCTGTCCGGGTTCCGATGCTCGATATCCATACGGTGGGAGCGGGCGGTGGATCGATTGCGCGGGTGGATGCCGGCGGGAGTCTGCGGGTCGGTCCGGAAAGCGCGGGCGCCGTGCCGGGTCCGGCTTGTTACGGAACAGGCGACGCGGCAACCGTGACCGACGCCCATGTCGTTCTCGGACGCATTGCGCCGGATCAACTGGTGGGCGGCGAGATGCGGCTCGATCCGGGAAGGGCTGAGGCTGCGGTGGGGCGGATCGCGTCAGCGCTCGGTTTGGACGTCGTGAGCGCGGCTGCGGCGATTATCCGGGTCGCGAACTCAAATATGGAGCGGGCGATTCGGGCTGTTTCGGTGGAGCGCGGTGAGGATCCGCGCGATTTTCCGCTGGTGGCATTCGGCGGCTGCGGCGGATTGCATGCGTGTGAGATCGCGGCGGAACTTGGTATCGCGACGGTGATTGTGCCGAAGATGGCGGGCGCGTTGTCTGCGCTCGGGATGCTGCTGGCGGACCGGACTCGCGATTATTCCGCGGCGGTGCTCGGGGCGTCGGATTGGGAGCGCCGGTTCGCGAAGCTCGAAAAGCAGGCGAGGAAAGATCTTCGCGGGGCGACTTTAGAGCGGTTTGTGGACATGCGGTATGCGGGCCAAAGCTATGAGTTGACGATCCCGTTCGGCGGAGATTTTCATGCCGAGCATCAGCGGGTTTACGGCTACTCGGACAAAAAACGCGCGACGCAGGTTGTCACTCTGCGGGTGCGCGCGGTGCTGAAGGTGGCCAGGCCGTCGCTCAAAGCCGCGAAAAAACAAACCCATTTTGCGGCCGGGCGGCGCGTGTGGGTCCAGGGGCGATGGCGGAGGATTCCGTCTAAGTCGTTTGCATTGATCACGGACTATGGTTCGACCACGCTGGTGCCGCCGGGGTGGTCTAGGCGGACAGACGCGGCCGGCAGCCTCATCCTGACGCGCGCGTCCTAAACATGTCGGGAGCGCGAGGAAGCGGTCAGCCGTCATGTTAGAGTTGAAAATCCGGCCGTAACCCGACCGGTTACCCCGGATTGCAGTACCCAGTTCACCATGAAAATACACGAGTACCAGGCTAAGACGATTCTGGCCAAATACAACGTTCCCGTACCGCGCGGCGAAGTTGCGTTCACGGTTGCGGAAGCTGAGGCAGCGGCGAAAACTCTGGGTGGAAGCGTCGTCGTAAAGGCGCAGATCCACGCGGGAGGCCGAGGCAAAGGCGGCGGCGTGAAAATCGCCAAAGATTCGAACGAGGCAGCCCTGCTGGCGGAGAAGATTCTGGGGATGACCCTGGTCACCCACCAGACCGGCCCGGAAGGGCGTTTGGTGCAGCGCCTCCTGATTGAAGAGACGCTCCCGATCGACAAGGAACTCTACCTGGGCGTGGTTCTCGACCGGGGCACGGGAAAGCTCATCTTCATGGCGTCCGCCGCGGGCGGGATGGAGATCGAGGAAGTGGCCATGAGCAACCCCGACGCGATCCTAAAGGAAGTGATCGAGCCGGGAACCGGGTTACTGCCTTACCAGGCAAGGCGGCTGGCGTTTGGAATCGGCATTCCGCCGGCTGCGCTGGGTGGCGCGGTGCAGGCGATGAGCGCGCTGGCGAAAGCCTGCCTCGAAATGGATGCGACGCTGGCTGAAATCAATCCTTTCATCCTGACGAAAGACAATCGGGTCTTCGCGCTCGACGCCAAGATCAACTTCGACGACAATGCCATGTTCCGGCACAAAGATCTGCTGGAACTGCGCGATCTCAATGAAGAAGATCCGTTCGAAGTCGAGGCCTCGAAATTCGGTCTGAATTACATCAAGCTCGAAGGCAACATCGCATGCATGGTGAACGGCGCCGGGCTGGCGATGGCCACCATGGACATCATTAAGTACGCTGGCGGCAGCGCGGCGAATTTTCTCGATGTGGGCGGCGGCGCCAATGCCGAGCAGATCAGGAACGCGTTCCGGATTCTGTTGTCGGATACCGGGGTCAAGGCCGTTCTGATCAACATTTTTGGCGGCATTCTGCGTTGCGATACACTCGCGGCCGGCGTAGTTTCCGCTGCGACCGAACTCGGAATCACGGTGCCGATCGTGATCCGGATGGAAGGCACAAACGTGGATCAGGGGCGCCTGATTCTGGAACAATCCGGCTTCAACTTCACCGTGGCTGACGGGATGAAAGATGCCGCAGAAAAAGTGGTGGCGCTGGCGGGAGGTGCGAAATGAGCGTTCTCGTCGATCAAAACACGAAGCTGATCGTGCAGGGTTTTACGGGCAAGGAAGGCACGTTCCACGCCTCGCAGGCAATTGCCTACGGGACCAACGTTGTAGGCGGAGTTACGCCTGGAAAAGGCGGTTCCTGGCATCTCGACCGGCCTGTTTTCAACACGGTAAATCAGGCAGTGAAAGAGACGGGCGCCAATGCGACCGTGATCTTCGTCCCGCCGCCGTTTGCCGCCGACTCCATCATGGAAGCCGCAGACGCCGGGATCGAACTGATCGTCTGCATCACCGAGGGCATTCCGGTGGTGGATATGGTCAGGACCTGGTCGTTTCTCAAGACCAAAACATCGCGCCTGATCGGACCGAATTGTCCGGGCGTCATCTCGCCGGGTAAATGCAAGATCGGGATCATGCCGGGGCATATCCATCTGGAAGGGAACGTCGGAGTGGTATCGCGTTCCGGCACCCTGACCTATGAAGCCGTCGGGCAGCTCACGAAACTGGGCATCGGTCAATCCACCTGCATCGGGATTGGAGGCGACCCCATCATCGGCACCTCGTTCCTCGACGCCATCAAAATGTTCGATGCAGACCCCGATACGCACGCAATCGTGATGATTGGCGAAATCGGCGGAGACGCCGAAGAAAAGGCCGCCGCCTATATCGGGGCGAACGTGAAGAAGCCGGTGGTCGGGTTTATCGCCGGGCAAACGGCGCCTCCGGGACGCCGCATGGGCCATGCCGGCGCCATCATTTCGGGTGGCTCGGGCGCAGCTTCGGACAAGATCAAGGCGATGGAAGCGGCGGGAATCACGGTATGTTCCTCGCCTGCTCAGATCGGCGAAAACGTGCAGAAACGAATTCAGAAATAACATTCAGAAATAATTCTATGGAAAAGACATTTTCGATCATCAAGCCCGACGCCGTGGCGTCCGGGAAATCAGGCAAGATCCTCGCATTGCTTGAGGAGAACGGATTCAGGATCGTGGGGCTGCGCATGCTGACCATGAGCAAGCCGCAGGCGGAAGGCTTTTACGCCGTTCATAAAGAACGCCCGTTCTTCAGCGGTCTGGTCAAGTTCATGACTGAGGGACCCGTGATAGTGATGGCGCTCGAGCGCGAGGACGCGGTGAAAAAGCTGCGGGAAGTCATGGGCGCGACCAATCCGGCGAACGCCGCCGAGGGTACCATTCGCAAGCTTTACGCGGAAAGCATTGAACGGAATGCAATGCACGGTTCCGACGCGCCGGAAACGGCCGCTCAGGAACTGGCGTATTTCGATTTCGCGTAGGTTAGTTCAGGCCTGACGGCTTCGCAATCGGCTGCCCAAGCGGGACCGGCCGCCCGAAGTTCGGCGTCCCGTCAGGATTCCACGTAAACGGCTGGGCGCGCGGGGAACGCTGCGCGCCGCAGCCTTGGTTCGGTTCGGGGTTGGCGTGGTACACAATCCAGTCCTGTTTCCCGTCGGGAGATTTGAAAAAGCCGTTGTGTCCCGTGCCGAAGGCATGGGCCGACGGATCGCCGGTCAGCACAGGGCGCGGCAACTTGGTCCACGACTTCGGGTTCATCACGTCGCTGGACGCCGACGCGACCATCATCCCGAGCTCATAATCGTTTGTCCAGCAACCGCTGGCCGAGTAGATCAGGAAGAGCTTATCGCCGTGCTGTATGACTTCCGGCCCCTCGTTTACATCGACGTGCCGCCCCGGCAGGTCACCGTTCTTCTCCCACGAATAGCGCGGAGATGAGATTCGAACGCGCTTGCTGTCGATGGTCCACGGGTTCGGCATGTGCGCGATGAAAATGTCCTGTTCGCCGTCAACATCGCCCTGCCAGCCCGACCAGACGAGGTACATCTGGCCGTTGTTTTCAAACACGGACGCGTCGATGGCCCATTTGTCGGAAGGGTCTGAAATCTTGCCCTTCATGGTCCATTCGCCTGCGATCGGGTCAGGAGAAGGGTTTTCGAGGACGTAGATCCGGTGCGTCTCGTTTTTTCCCGCGTCAGCGGCAAAGTAGATGTACCACTTGCCACCCGCGGAGTGGAGTTCCGGTGCCCAGATGTCATGCGAATACGGACCGGACGGGGGCGGATTCCAAACCACCCTTCGCTGTGCCGCTTTGAGATCGGTGATGTCGGGCGTCTTCCAGATGGTCAGGTTTACGCCGTTCGTTTGCATGTAGTAATAGCTGCCGTTATTGAAGGTGACGAAGGGATCGGCGCCCGATGGCAGCAGCGGATTCGTGAAGGAAGCGAGTAGTAAAAACGCGATTTTCATGAACTTGACAGAATCCAAAACCGGAGGTATTTTGAAGGTATCACTGAAGAAGGAGGTGGTCCAGAAATAATGAGTTCATGTAGTAGACCGCGCGAGGTGGCCGACTGTTGAGTCGATCGTTCTAAAGCTGCGATACCCCGCTTATCAGTGGTGGGGATCAAGTTCCTGTGGACCGGTCACTTCGTCGCTTGCGTAAGTAACTGCCTCAGGTTTTGAGGGTACAAACCCCCGTGTGCCAAACCATCGGCCCACGGGGGTTTGTCATGTTAGAATAGTGTTTCCGAGGATATAATGAAAGCTGGAATTCACCCTGCCTATAATGAGGCGAAAGTCATCTGCGCGTGCGGCCATACGTTTAACACCCGCACCACGCACAAAGGCGACATCCGCGTTGAAATCTGCTCGAACTGCCACCCGTTTTTCACGGGCAAGCAGAAGCTGATCGATACGGCGGGACGCGTTGACCGTTTCGAAAAGAAGTATGCGAGCATGCGCGCGGCAAAAGCGGAACGCCTCGCCGCAAAGTAGCTTACTTCGTTTGCTGTTGTAGTTTTTTCTTTTGATCTTCGGCATGCTGGCGCGCCCTCTCGGCGCGCCAGTTGTCGTATGCGGTCTTTTGCGAGTCGGTTAAGACGGCCCGAATGCCTTCGATCCGTTCCTGATCGAGCTTTTCGCGAAACGGCTTTTCCTGCGCGTGCAACTCGTCGAACTTCTGCTTGTTGACGTCGAGGACGTGATTGATCTCCGCAATCTGCCGGTCATTGACGCCCACTTTTTGGCGCAGATCGGAAAAGAGCAGCTTGCGGTACTGCTCCATGGTCTTCGGCGCGGGTTGCTCTTTGGCCGTAACCGTGGTGGTGACGTAGAGCCGATAGCCGACGACGCCCACCAAAATGCCGCTCGTAAAAACAAGCAGCAAATAAAGCGCGGTACTTAGACGGCTTCGGTGCATTATGACGCTACTGTTGCTCCATCTCTGAGATTCTCTCAAGATTAAGAGGTTCGAGACTGGAGACATGCTCTGCGCTAAGCGCTTCGAGATACGTGCCGTTGAAGTTCGAAGGCGCCTGCGACATGTTCGACATCATCATGCCCAAAATGACGGACGCAAACAGAGCTACAGTCACAAGTGCGCGGGCCATGCGGCCGAACAGGGTGGTTGAGTTCTGCCGGGCTTCGATCTTCGCCCAGAGTTCGGGCATGAAGTTCACACTGCCGTCAGGGTCGGGGCAGGCTTGCCGGTAGGCGAGAAACAACTCGTCCAGTCGATCTTCTTGTTGCATTGATTCATTCAACATGATATCCGATTATTCTGCCTCGTCAGGTTTGGCGGAACGTGAGACACGTTCGGTTACTCCCTTCATGTTTTTTAATACGCGCTGGCGAGCCCGAAACAGGCGCACTTTGAGGGCATTTTCGTTCACGCCATAGACTTTCTCGAGCTCTTTGAGCGAGAGTCCCTCGACTTCCTTCATCGTCAGGAGAATGCGGTCTTCCTCCGAAACGGATGCAAGCATTCCACTTACAGTGTCGCGGACGCGGCGCTTCTCGAATTCGTCTGTCTGAGCGCGCGACCCCGCGGCGGCGTCGGCCATCATGACCTGTTGTTCGGAAAGATCGGCCATCCGGGATTCGAGCCGACGCTTGCTTTTGCGAAGGTAGTCGTAGCAGGCGTTCACGGTCAGGCGGTAGAGCCAGGGCTCGAACACCTCCGGCGTGCGGAGTTGTTCGAGCGAGAAGAACAGCCGCAGGAAAACCTCCTGGGCCACGTCTTCCACGTCTTCAGGACGTCCGATGATGCGTGAAATGGTGCCCAGAATTCGTCGCCGGTATGCCGTAACCATCTGATTGAACGCGCCGGCGTCACCCTTTTGCGCCCTTTGAATCAGCTCGAATTCGACCAGCATGGTGTTCTGCGCAAACCACCTGGTAGCATATCAGCGCTACTCTACTCCTATGCGCCCGATCGCTGCCGCTCTGATTTTGTGCGCCCAAACCCTTGCCCAGCAGGTGGACTACGCGCACGCGGAAAAATTCATGCCGTACAACACGACTCCGCTGGTGTTTGGAGCCGGGGTTCGTCCGACGTGGCTTGCGGGCGACCGTTTCTGGTACCGGGTTACGCGCGAGGCCGGACCGGAGGTGATTCTGGTCGACCCGGCGAAGGGCACGCGAGCGCCCTGTACGCCGGCCGATTCCGATTGCCCGGCGGCCACTCCGGCGCCGCGCGGGGGTGGACGCGGCGGTGCGGCAGCGGGCAATCCGGCCATATCGCCCGACAAGAAAAAAACCGCGTTTATCCGCGATTACAACCTCTGGGTCCGCGATGCTTCAGGCGAGACGCAACTGACCACCGATGGCGTCAAAGACTTCGGGTATGCCACGGACAATGCCGGGTGGACCAGGAGCGACCGGCCGATTCTGCTGTGGTCGCCCGATTCGAAGAAGATCGCGACCTTCCAGCAGGATCAGCGCGGAGTGGGCGAGATGTATCTGGTAAACACGCAGGTCGGGCATCCGAAGCTCGAAGCCTGGAAGTACCCGCTGCCCGGCGATGAAGTTGTGACCACGATTCAGCGCGTGATTATCGACGTGGACACGAAGGCGATGACGCGCCTGAAGATCGGTCCGGACCAGCACCGGTCAACTTTGTGCGACGACATCGCGTGCAGCGGCGGGGAATGGGCAGACGTGCAGTGGAGCCCTGATGCGGCGAAACTGGCGTTCGTTTCCACGTCGCGCGATCACAAACAGGAGCGGCTCAGGGAAGCGGATGCGGCGACCGGCGCCGTGCGGGAGATCAACGAAGAATCGGTTGCGACCCAGTTTGAATCGGGCGATGGCAAGGTCAACTGGCAGGTGCTTTACGGTTCGAATGAATTCCTCTGGTATTCCGAGCGCAGCGGCTGGGGCCACGTCTACCTTGGCGACTGGAAGACGGGCCAGATCAAAGGCCCTGTAACCTCTGGCGACTGGCTGGTACGCCAGGTGCTCCGGGTGGATCAACAGAAGCGCGTGCTTTGGTTCCTGGGGGCCGGCCGCGAGAAGGGCGACCCCTACTTCACGCATCTTTACCGCGTGAATCTGGACGGCACCGGGCTGCAGCTTCTCACGCCGGAAGACGCGAATCATGAGATCACGATGTCCCCTTCGGGAGAATACTTTGTCGATAGCTATTCGACACCGGATACGCCGCCGGTTGCGGTGGTACGCGATGCGGCCGGCAAACTGATCGCGACGCTCGAGAAGGCCGACGTCTCAAAACTGCGAAGTACCGGCTGGAAACCGCCCGTGCCGTTCAGCGTGAAGGCAAGGGACGGCAAGACGGATCTCTATGGGCTGATGTTTGTGCCCACCGCGCTCGACGCGAAGAAAAAATATCCGATCGTGAATCACATCTATCCGGGGCCTCAGGCCGGGAGCGTTGGCAGCCGTAGTTTTTCGCCGTCAAGGGGCGATGCGCAGGCACTGGCGGAACTGGGATTCGTGGTGGTGGAGATCGACGGGTCAGGAAACCCGACGCGTTCGAAGCAATTCCACGATGCCTATTACGCGAACATGGGCGACAACACGCTGCCCGATCAGATTGCGGGGATGAAGCAGATTGCGCAGCGGTACCCGTATATCGATATCGACCGCGCGGGCATTTACGGCCATTCGGGCGGCGGCTATGCGGCGGCGGACGCGATGTTCCGCTTTCCGGACTTCTTCAAGGTCGGCATCTCAGAGGCGGGGAATCACGACAACCGCGAGTATGAAGACGACTGGGGCGAACGCTACCAGGGACTGCTCAAGAAGAATCCCGATGGAACCTCGAACTACGACGATCAGGCGAACGAAAACATCGCGAAAAACCTGAAGGGGCATTTGCTGCTCGCGCACGGAACGATGGACAGCAATGTGCCGCCGAACAACACGCTGCTCGTGGTGAATGAACTGATCAAGGCGAATAAGGATTTCGATCTGATCATGCTGCCGAACCGGGGCCACGGGTTCGGCAACGAGCCCTACATGGTGCGTCGGCGATGGGACTACTTCGTGCGGTATCTGCTTGGCGCGGAGCCGCCGAAGAACTACGAACTGCACTCGCCTCCGCCGCCAGGCGCAGCCGGAAATCAGGCTCCGTAGCGATGCTACAATTAGAAACGGATGGTTCTCCTTCCCCGCATTTTTGCGGTCCGTTCGATTTACCCCCGCGATGTACCCGTTTTTCGCCCTCTAAACCTAAATGAAAGCCACCGTACCCGTTAGTCGAGGTATTGAAAGCCTGTTTGGCACCCGCGATGAAAATCTCCGGCTGATTGAAGCGGGCCTGAATGTCAACACCAAGCTAGGCAGCGACACGATCGAAATCGAAGGCGAACCTGCCGACGTTTCCCGCGCCGAACGCATTTTCGAAGACTACTTCGCGCTCGTCCGCGAAGGCTCAGTCTTCAAGAACGGCGATCTGAACAGCCTGCTTCGCGTGGTGACCGCGACCCTGAAGTCACGCTGCGCGCGCTCGTGAACAGCGGCAAGCAGCGCAGCTTCGGCAAGAAAGCTGCTGGCGCCCGAAACCGTCACGCAGCGGCGCTATCTGGAAGCCATTGAGCGCAACGATCTGGTCTTCGGCATCGGCCCGGCGGGCACGGGCAAGACGTATCTCGCCGTAGCCATGGCGATCCAGGCGCTGGTCAGCAAGAAGGTCAGCCGCATCATTCTGACCCGGCCCGCCGTCGAAGCGGGCGAGCGGCTGGGCTTTCTTCCCGGCACGTTGCAGGAAAAGGTCGATCCGTATCTGCGGCCGCTTTACGACGCCCTGTACGACATGCTCGAAGCCGAGAAGGTGGAAAAGCTGCTCGAGCGCGCTGTCGATCGAAGTTGCGCCGCTGGCTTTCATGCGCGGCCGCACCCTGAACGACAGTTTCATCATTCTCGACGAAGCGCAGAACACCACCACGCGAACAGATGAAGATGGTGCTCACGCGCCAGGGCTTCAACTCGAAGATGGTGGTCACCGGCGATCTGACGCAGATGGATCTGCCCAACGGACAAGCGCAGCGGACTGCTGGATGCATCGGAGATTCTGAGAGGCGTCGAGGGCATTTCATTTGTATGGTTCGACGAACGCGACGTGGTGCGCCACAGCCTGGTCCAGCGCATTGTCCGGGCTTACGAGAAGTACAATGAAGGGGTGGCAGCACGGCAACTTTCGCTCAAGCTGGGACAACCGTCCGAACCCGCGCGAGAAGCGCCCGCCGAACCCGCTCCGGCCCAGGCCTGAGCGGAACATCAATGAAATCCGACCCACTTATAACTTACCGGCGAAAGCCGGCCACCCTCGAACCGTACCGAACTTGAGAGCTTTGCGGAAGTGCTTCGCGACGCGCGTTGCGCGGGGCCGCGAGTTCCATTGCCTGATTACCAACGACGCGGAACTGCAGCTCGCTGAACCGCAGTTCCGCGGAAAAGACGAGCCTACAGATGTGCTGTCCTTTCCTTCCGGCGACCCCGACCCCATCGGCGATATTGCCATTTCGCTGCAGCGGGCACGAGCCCAGGCGCGCGAATGGGGCCACTCGCTCGAAGACGAGATCCGCATTCTGATGCTGCACGGCGTGCTGCATCTCACAGGCATGGATCATGAATGCGATCCGGGCCAGATGGCGCGCGCCGAAAAGCGCTGGCGCAACAAGCTCGGCCTGCCCAACGGGCTCATCGAACGGGTAGCGTAATGATCTTACTGATGCAATCATTCTGCTGCTCGTACTGATTGCGCTTTTCACCAGCATCCAGACCTTGTACCTGGAAGGCATGCGGCTGCGCACGCGCGATCTGCCCTCGCTGCAATATTTCAAATCCGAATTCGAGCCGCGGCTCGGACTGCGTTCTGAAGAGGGCGCGCTGACGTTTTCGCTCTGGAAGCACACCTGTCTGGTTCTGTTCGGCGTCTGATGCTGGCTCAGATTGTGGACGGCGGGTCCATGAAGCTGGCCGAAATAGCGGAGGCGATGGGCGTCGCTTGGGCGCTGATGATGCTCTCCGCGTTATGTGGTGCCGCAGTTGTTATTCCGGCGCACGTCTGGCCACTGGCTGAATCCGCTGCAGCCATTTTTCAGCGGCGCGGCGCTGATCGTCAGGCCGCTCGTGCTCGGTCTCGGGTTCATGCACTCGCTGCTCGACATCGTCAAGCAGGAGCCGGAGCAGCGAGAACGCCGACGTCGGCCGAGAACATCGAAGCGCTGATCACCGCGGGAACCGAAGAAGGCCTGATCGAAGAAGAAGACCGCAAGCTGATCCAGTCGGTGGTGGCGTTCGGCGACAAGGTGGTTCGCGAGATTATGACGCCGCGCCCGAACATGGTCACCATTCAGGCGGATCAGACGCTCGAAGCGCTGCACGAACTGGTTGTGAACGAGCAGTATTCGCGCATCCCGGTGTATGGCACGATCGATCGATGACATCATCGGCTTCGTTCATGTGCGCGACATGTTCGAAGTCGCGGAAAGCAGCCGCAGGACGCGCACGGTTCGCGAACTGATGCGCCCGATCCGCTTCGTGCCGGAAACCAAGCCGGTCGACGATCTCATGCGCGAGATGCAGCAGGAAGGCGCGCACATGGTCGATCGTGATCGACGAATACGGCAACACGGCGGGTCTTGCCACCATGGAAGATCTGGTCGAAGTGATCCTGGGCGAAATCCGCGACGAACATGAGCCCGGGTCCGACGTCACCGAAGATGGCCAGGGCGGCTTCATCGTGTCCGGCAATTTCGATTTATCGCGCGTTTCCGATCTGCTGGATTCCGTCCGGATGAAGACGTTGAATCGACCACCATCGGCGGTCTTGTTATGGAGTGGCTGGGACGCGTGCCGCCAGCCGGGCGAAGTCGATCGAGCGCGACGGCATCCGGGCGGAGGTCCTCGCCAGCGACGATATGCGTGTGGAGCAGGTCCGGTTGAGCAAAGCTCCCGCGGAAAACAGGGCAGCTCTCGGGCGCCCGCCAATTATGATTCATCGTTCGGGATTTGTTTCTATCCTGGGCCGGCCCAATGCGGGCAAGTCGACGCTGCTGAATGCGCTCGTCGGCCAGAAGGTTTCTATTGTGGCGGATAAGCCGCAGACCACGCGCACCGCCATTCAGGGCGTGATGACCACCGATGACTCGCAGGTGATCTTTGTCGATACGCCTGGCATTCATAAGTCCGATTCGGCCATCAACAAGCGCATGATGGCCGCGGTGCGGGCATCGCTGGAAGAACGCGATCTGCTCTCTTCGTGGTGGATGCGACGGAACGCGTTCGGAGATGAAGACAAGCGCGCCCTGAGCATGCTGCGCGCGGACGGGCCGCCGGTGACTCGCGATCTTCAACAAGATCGATGCGGTGCGGGCAAAGCACGATCTGCTGCCGCTGATGGAGGAGTACAGCAAGCACTACAACTTCGCCGAATATCTTCCGCATCTCGGCTCTGAAAGAAGACGGCCTCGACAAACTGCGGGAGCAGGTGATCAGGCGGCTGCCGGAAGGACCCGAATATTTTCCCGCCGATCACGTCACCGATCAGCCGGCGCGCTTTCTTGCGGCCGAACTCATCCGTGAAAAGCTTCTGATCGCGACGCGGCAGGAAATTCCGCATGCCACCACGGTCTTCATCGATAAGTGGGAAGAGACGCCCCGGATCATACGGATCTACGCCACCATTTTCGTGGAGCGCGACGGGCAGAAAGCCATCGTCATCGGCGCGAAGGGAGCGATGCTGAAGCAGGTCGGCACGCTGGCCCGCGAAGAGATGGAGTCGCTCTTCGGAATCAAAATTTTCCTGGATCTGCACGTGAAGGTGGAGCCGGCATGGCGCGAGAAGCCAGCGTTTCTGAATGCGCTCGACTGGCGTACAATGGCCGGAAGAGATGACAATTAACCGGCTTGCACTTTTGCTCGCGCTTCCGCAGGTGACGGTAGTTTCGTCGCTCGCATATAAAAACGTTACGGACGATTACATCAGCGACAGCGTGCGGCAGAAGTTAGCGGCCGATTCGGTAGTGAAAGGCGGCGCGATCGAAGTCGATGTGAAAGACGGCGCGGTCACTTTGACGGGCATCTGTGCAGGAACCACGGCAGAAGTCGAAAGCCGAGAAGCTTGCTAAGAAAGTCAGCGGCGTTAAGAGCGTCGTGAACGATATCAAGATCGAGCATCCGTGACACGCCTGCTCCTGTTCCTCGGGGCGGCGGCGCTGCTGTTTGGCGCAGGATTTCGAGCACATTCAGGCGGAGCGGGTAGCGTCCGGGCTGCAATATGCCGACGGGCTGGTCTGGGCGCGCGAGGGTTTCCTTGTTTTCGCGGATGTGGTGAAGCGCAGAGTCTATCGTCTCGATCCGGGCGATAAACCGAAGCCGACCGAAGAAGACGCCAACGGCGCTCAGGGCCTGACCTACGATGTGCAGGGCCGGCTTTATTTTTGCGAATTGACTACGCGCCGCGTGGTCCGGATGGATCGCAAGGGCAGGATGGAAACGGTGGCGGAAAGCTTTCAGGGCAAAAAGCTGAACTCGCCGAACGACGTGGTGGTGAGAAGAGACGGGAACGTTTATTTCACTGACCCGGCATTCGGCAGCGCCGTCGGATTCGAAAGAGCTGGACTTCAACGGCATCTTTCACGTGACTCCCAAAGGCGAACTGGACGTGGTTGCAAAGTGGCAGACGCGCCCGAACGGCATTGCGCTTTCAGCCGACGGCAAGACTCTTTTCGTCACCGACTCCGACCGCCATGCGATTGTGGCGTTCGATCTGGATGCGCACGGAGCGGCGGCGAATCAGCGCGACGTGGTGGCCAACATCGAAGGCGTGCCCGGCGGAATCCGTACAGATGTGAACGGACGTTTTTACGTGGGGGCGAAAGGGCTGTCGATTTATTCGCCGGCGGGGAAGCTGGAACAGCGCCTGCTCGGTACCGAGGTCGTTACGAATTGCGCGTTCGGCGACAACGATTTCGAAACTCTGTATGTATCCGGCAGCGAAAGCGATTTACAAGATCCGTCTGGGCGTAAAGGGAGCGTTGCAGTATTAGCGACGATCGCAGATATCCGCGGCGCCCTGTGCTGGGCGTAGGGGCGCTCATTATCGATGCTGGCCGCATTCTGCTGGTTGAGCGGGGTCACGAGCCGCTGCAGGGCTACTGGTCGCTGCCGGGAGGCGCCGTCGACACGGGCGAACTGCTGGAAGCGGCGCTGCGCCGGGAAGTCCGTGAGGAAACCGGGCTCGAAGTGGAGATTCTCTCGCTGGTCGAAATCTATGAGCGCATCATGCGCGACGAAGCCGGCAGGCCTGAATATCACTATGTCCTGATGGATTACCTTTGCAGGCCCGTCAGTGGAACGGCATGTGCAGCGGACGACGCGAAGAATGTCGGGTGGTTTCGGCCGGAAGAACTCGGTTCGCTCAGGATCACCGAAGGGACGCTAGGCGTGATTCAGAAGGCATTTCAGGCACGATGACACAGAACAGTGCAGCTGCGCTCGAGTGGGAGCAGGTACGGGCGCTGATCCAAAGGTACGTGGCGACGCCGGCCGGGCGCGAGGAACTTCAGAAGGTGGCGCCCTCGAGCGAGCGCGCCGATGTGGAAGCGCTGCTTGCCGAGACCAGAGAGGGCATGGGATATCTGCGCGCTGCTTCCGCCCCGCAGACTGCCGGACAGGGGGCGGCCATCCGCCTCAACTTCAACGGCGTCCCGGATATCGCGGTGGCTGTCCAGAAGCTGCGCATTGAAGGCGCATCGCTGGATCCGCGCGAGATTTTCGACCTGATCGCATTTCTGGACCGCGCCGCCGATGCGAGGTCTTTTCTAACAGCAGTGGGCGAGCGCTTCCCGCTGCTCGCCGCGCGGGCTGCCGGGATCGGCGACTTCCGCGATCTGCTGCAGGCAGATTGAAGGGAAGATCCAGGCCGACGGCACGGTACTCGACAGCGCCAGTCCGCATCTGAACCGCGTGCGGCGCGAAATTGAAAAGCAGAAGAAGGCGATTCAGGATTCGCTCGAACGCTTCCTGCGCGCCAACCGCAACGATGGCGTGCTGCAGGAAGAATACGTCACCATCCGCAATGAGCGCTTTGTGGTGCCGGTGATCGCGGGCCAGCGCCGTAAGCTGCCGGGCGTGATTCACGGGGCGAGTTCCACCGGGCAGACGCTGTTTCTGGAACCGCTCGAAACCATCGATCTGAACAACGAACTGGTGCGGTTGCAGGAAGAAGAAATGCGCGAGGTACTGCGCATTCTGCGCGAACTCACAGAGCGGCTGCGCGCCTATGCCGAGCCGATTCGCGCCGCGGCCGGGCATTATTGCGGCGCTCGATCTGATCTTCGCGAAGGCGCGGTTCGCAATCGATTTCGATTGCGCCATTCCCACGCTTCAGTGACGATCAGACCGTCGCCTGCACGTGGAAAACGCGCGGCATCCGCTGCTGATGGATGTGCTGCGGCGGGTGAAGCGGTCGCCGGTTCCGTTCACGCTCACGCTCGATCAGGATTGCCGCACGCTGCTGATCAGCGGCCCGAATACCGGCGGCAAGACGGTGACGCTGAAGACGGTCGGCCTGATCGCGCTGATGGCGCAGGCGGGTTTGCCGGTGCCATGTTCAGCGGCTGAGCTGCCGGTCTTCGAACAGGTGCTGGCGGATATCGGCGACAACCAGTCGATCGAGCAGAATCTGAGTACGTTTTCCGCGCATGTTTCGCGGCTTCGCGAGATGGCGCTCGATGTCACGCCGGATTCGCTGGTGCTGCTGGATGAGATCGGGTCCGCGACCGATCCCGAAGAGGGCGGCGCGCTGGGCGTGGCGCTGGTGGATCATTTCCGCGCGGCGGGCGCGTTCACGCTGGCTTCCACGCATCTGACGGCGCTGAAGATTTACGGCGCGAACACGAAGACCGTACTCAATGCGTCGATGGGCTTCGATGAAGCGACGCTGGAGCCGACGTATCAGCTGCAGACGGGTCTGCCGGGGAAGTCGGCGGGTCTGGATATCGCGGCGCGGCTGGGCATGCCGGAAGACATCATGAGGCGCGCGCGGGCGTCGCTGAGCACGCAGGAAATTGAGCTGTCGCAACTGATCGCAGATCTGCACCAGCGCCTCGATGAAGCGACCGCGCTCAGCGAATCGCTGCGAGCGGGAACGCATGGAACTGGCCGCGCGCGAACGGCAGATCGCACTCGAAGCCGAGCGCAGGGAAACGGCGAAGATGCGCGATCTCGAAGGCCGGTTCGAAGAGATGCGAACGCCGCTGGCAGGAGCGGGCGGACGATACGCTCGCGAAGATCGCCGAGACAGCGGAGAAGCGCAAAGCTGTGGATCAGGCGCAGCGCCAGACCTCGCGGGTTCGGCGCGAGATGCGGGAAGACTGGGACGCCACCATGGCGCAGCCGCAGTCGTCGAGGGCGCCGCGAGCTGAAGATCGAGGAAGGCGTGCGGGTGCGGCTCAAGGGCATACGCCAGCCTGCGCGGGTGCTGAGAACGATGGGGAACGATCGCTTCGAGGTGGAAGCCGGGTTCATGAAAATGCAGATCTCGTCCGCGGATGTGGAAGAAGTTCTGCCCGAAGGCAGCGGTCCCGCGGCTTCGAAGCTGCCGAAGAACGTGAGGTATCAGGCGGGGCCGGAACTATAGTCCCTCAGTCCAGGAGATCAATATTATCGGGGAGCACGCCGAAGACGCCGTTGAGCGTGTCGAGCGCTTTCTGGATGCGGCTGTGATGGCGACAGCGGCGCGGGTGCGGATTGTCCACGGGCACGGAATGGGGGTTCTCAAGCGCGCCGTGCAGGACCTGCTGAAGGGCAATCCGCATGTCGCGAAGTTTTATCCGGCCACTGCCGCGGAGGGCGGGGGCGGCGCTACCATCGCGGAGCTGAAAGAGTAATCAGGCGCGGGCTTCGAGTTTGCCGTCCAGCACTTCGCGGACTCTGGTGAGCAAAGAGTCGGGCGTGAAGGGTTTGTGCAGGAACTGCCGGGGGCGCTCCTGCTCTATGCCGGCCATCGGGGTGTCGCGGAAGCCCGACATGTAAAGCACTTTTTGTTCGGGATTCATCTGCGCGATGGTATTGCCGAGCTCGAAGCCGTTCATGTTCGGCATAACGATATCGGTCAGGACCATGTCGAAGGTGCCGAATCCGGACTGGTACAGGCTCAAAGCTTCCTTGCCGTCGGGCGCTTCTATGACCGTGTAGCCGCTGGTTGCAAGCACCGCGTGAACCAGCTTGCGGACGCCGTCGTCGTCATCCGCAACAAGGATGGTCTCGGTGCCTCGCGGACCGCGCGGAGTGCGCCGGACGCCGGCTTCCTGCTCCTTCGATTTGGGCAGGTAAATCTCGAAAATTGTGCCGGCGCCGGGCTGCGAGTAAACACTGATATCGCCCCCGGACTGCCTCACGATCCCGTAGACGATCGACAGGCCGAGCCCCGTGCTCTTGCCCTGGCCTTTAGTCGTGAAGAAAGGCTCGAAGAGGCGGGAACGCGTTGCCGAATCCATCCCCGTACCCGTATCGCTTACGGTCAGCAGGACGTAGCCGCCGGGCAGGAGACTATCGGGCTTGCCGGGCGAATCCGGGAGCAGTTCCACGGCGGAGGTTTCGATCACGAACTTGCCACCCTCAGGCATGGCGTCGCGGGAGTTCATGGCAAGGTTCACCACCACCTGCTCCATCTGGCCCGGGTCCGCTTTCACGCGAAAGACACCGGGTCCGGGGATGGTAACCACCTCAATGTTCTCGCCCAGCAGCCGCGTCAGAACAGTCTGCATCGCAGTGATCGAAGCGTTCAGGTCGAGCACTCTGGTCTGTGGCGACTGATGCCGGCTGAACGCCATGAGCTGTCGCGTCACGGCGGCGGCGCGGTCGGCAGCGAAGATGATTTCGTCGGCAAAGCGCCGGATCGGATTCGCCGGCAGCAGTTCGCCGCGCATCATTTCGCCGTAGCCGGTGATGACGGTGAGCAGGTTGTTAAAGTCGCCGGCAACGCCCCCGGCGAGCCGCGCAAGGGCGTCCATTTTCTGAGAGCGGCTGAGCTGGTCTTCAGCTTCGCGGCGGCGCGTGGTGTCCCGCAGAGTGAGCAGCGCGCCTGCCACGGTACCGCCCTCGCCGCGGGTGGGCGTGAGCGTCGCTTCCACCTCGGATTCGGGACCGCCGCGGGTCAGAACGAGACGCCGCATCACGGGCTCGGCGGAGGTTTCGCCGCGAAGAATCGGCGCCAGCGGGAGTTCGGCCTCGGCGCCCGTCCGCGGCTCCTTAAAATGAATCAGAGACATCAGCGGCTTACCTGCAGCGGCCTTTGCACTCACGCCGGTTACGGCTTCGGCGTGATCGTTCATCCAGGAGACATTGCCGGCGCGGTCGGTTGCAATTACGGCGTCGGCAATCCCCGCGAGCATGGCGTGCAGGCCGTACGCTCTTTGAAGCACCCGCTCCATGAGCCACGAAATGAGAAGGCCGACTGCCGCCAGTTCACCCGCTTGCACCCATCCGGCTCTGTTGAGTTTAAGCGTAAACAGAAGCGCGAAGACGCTGCTGAAACAGATTGCGATGAAGCCTCCCTCGAGCCCGAACAGCCAGGCGCTCACAGAGATCGCGGCGAGAAAAGGCAGCAGTGAGTTGGCGGTCCCGCGCAGCAGCAGGCACGCCACGAGAGCGGCGCCGCTCAGGCCGAGTACGATCAGCACCTGCTGGTATCGCGGCGAAGATTTCATCGCTCTAATCGTACAAGCCGGGCTCGCCAGGCGGGCGGGTCTTCCAGCGCCTGTGTATCCAAAGCCACTGGTCCGGATTTTCGCGGATCGCCGCTTCGATGGACGACTGAATCCGCGCCGTATCCTCGGCGGCATCGCCGGTCATGGGAACTTCGGGGTAGAAGCGCAGAATGTATTTGCGCTCTTCGCGGCTCCAAACCGCAAAACCGGGAATGACCGCCGCGCCGCTGCGTGCGGCAAGCTTCGCAAACGCCAAACTCGTGGATGCGGGTTTGCCGAAGAACGGGACGAAAATATCGGTGTCCGCCGAGGAATTCTGATCGACCAGGATGCCGACGGGTTCGTTTTTTCGGAGCGCCTGCAGAATTCCGCGGGCGAACTCGCGCTTCGAAAGCAGAAAATTGCCGGAGAGTGCGCGCCGCGTCTCCACCAGATCGTCGATCAGCGGGTTGTCGAGGGGACGCACGACCACGTTCATCCGCTCGGTCATCAGTGCGTGAGCGAAGGCGCTCAACTCCCAGTTGCCGAGATGCGCGGTCGCAAAGAGAACCCCGGCGCCGCGCTGTTTTGCGGTCTGATAGTGCTCGAAGCCTTCGTAGCGAATCCATTTATGGACGTTTTCCGCATGATAGAAGGGAAGCGGGCAAACGCAACCAGCAGCCTGCCGATTGAGGCATAAACGCCGTCCGTTGTTTCGGCTCGCCAACGGGGCGTGCTCTCGGGATACGCAAACGCCAGGTTCTTAAGAGCGGTTTGCCTGAGCCGCGGCACCAGGGCGTCAAGCAGGCTTGCATACGTGTTGCCGAGCCAGTAAGCCGTGCTTTCCGGTGTGCGTTCGAGTGAGAGGATGACCGCCCGGGCCAGCGCGGCTTCAGCGCGATTGCGGAGCGGCGATCTGGTTGCCAATTATTCGATCCAGCCGCCGCCCAGCACCAGATCACCGGAATAGAAGACCGCGCCCTGGCCAGGAGTTACAGCCCGCTGCGGCTCATCGAAGCGGACTTCCACTTTGCCTTCAGGCGGCGGGATAGAGCGTTGCGGGCGCGGGCACGTGCCGGTTGCGGATTCGCACAGCCGCACGCGCGGGCGCATTCAGCCCCGGCCATGAAAGCCAGTTCACATCGCGCGCAATCAGCGTGCTGCGCAGCAACGAAGTGTTCTGGCCGACCGTTACCGTTTGAGTGTCGGTACTGGTCGAGATTACGTACAGAGGTTCGCGGGACGAGATGCCCAGGCCCTTGCGCTGCCCAACCGTGAAGCGGTGCGCGCCCGCGTGCCGGCCAAGCTCACGGCCTTCAGTATCGACGAGCGTACCTTCGGTCGCGGTGCGGTCCGTGCCTTGTTCTTTCAGATAAGCGTCAATGAAACGCCGCGTAGTCGCCATTCGGGACGAAACAGATTTCGTAGCTCTCGCCCTTGCCGGCCACGGGGAGATTGAATTCAACCGCGAGCGCCCGTACTTCGGGCTTGGTCAGATGGCCAAGTGGGAAAACGGTGCGGGCGAGTTGGCGCTGCGTTAAGCCCCACAGGAAATAGGTCTGGTCTTTTGAGAAATCGACTGCGGTACGCAATTGCCAGCGGCCGGTTTCACCGTCCTGTGTGACGCGCGCATAGTGGCCGGTAGCTATGGCTTTCGCTCCCACCGAATCCGCCAGCGTGAGAAAGCGGTCGAACTTAATGAACGTATTGCAGAGCGTACACGGGATCGGCGTGCGGCCGGCCAGGTATTCGTTGACAAACGGCTTTACGACGTTCTCTTCGAACTGGTCCTCAAGATTCACCACGTAATAGGGGATGCCGACATGCTCGGCGACCCGGCGCGCGTCGTAGACATCGTCGAGCGAGCAGCAGCGCCCTGTTGCGGAATCGTCCGCAAGTTCCGGAAGCCGCCGCTGATTCCAGAGCTGCATGGTGAGGCCCGCGACGTTCGCTCCATCGCGCTTAAGCAGCGCTGCCACGGTGGAACTGTCCACTCCGCCAGACATTGCGACTGCGATCAGATCAGACACAAGCTGCCTCCATCGGGGCGAGGCGGCGCAAATGCGCGGCGCTTTCGATTACGGCTTCAATCAGGCCATCCACTTCGGCTTCCGTGTTCGCGGGCCCGAGTGAAAACCGGACACCCGAACGCGCCTGCTCCGGAGTCTGTCCCAACGCAAGCAGGACATGCGACGGCTCCACGGCTCCGCTCGAGCAGGCTGAACCGCTCGAGACGGCATAGCCGCGCAGGTCGAGCGAGATCGTCATAGCCTCCCCGCCGATGCCCTGAAACCCGATATTGCTGGTGTTCGGCAGGCGATTCGCGCGATCTCCGTTGACGGTTGCACCGGGCACGTGGGCGAGGATCGCATTTTCAAGGCGGTCCCGAAGTCGCGACAGTTGTGTCCAGTCAGAGGCAAGGGACGCGGCTTTGCCCATGGCAACGGCGCCGGGAACATTCTCGGTTCCGGCCCGCCGATCGCGCTCGTGCCGGCCGCCATAAAGCATGGGCTTCAGTTCGATTCCTTTGCGCACGTAAAGAGCGCCGATTCCTTTGGGTGCGCCGAATTTGTGCCCGCTGATCGAATAAAGATCCACGCCGAGGCCTCTGACGCCCACCGGAATGCGTCCGGCCGCCTGGACACCGTCGCTGTGGAACACGATACCGGCAGAGCGCGCGAGTTCCCCAATGGCTTCAAGATCCTGAACGGTTCCGATTTCATTGTTGCCGTGCATGACCGTGATGAGAACGGTGTCGGAGCGAATCGCCCGCCTGACGTCCTCAGGATCGATCAGGCCTGCGGGAGAAGGGCGCAAGTATGTAACCCGAACGCCTTCGCGCTCCAGTTGGGCGCAGGCGCTCAGCACAGCGGGATGTTCGATGGCGCTGGTAATGACGTGAGCGGCGCTGCCCCGCGCAATGCCGAAGATCGCGAGATTATCCGATTCGGTGCCGCCGCTGGTAAATACGATTTCGCGCGCATCGCAGCCGATTCCGCTAGCTACCTGGCGCCGCGCAGTTTCCAGGCGCTGTTTTGCAACCTGGCCGAAATGATGGATACTGGACGCGTTGCCATAGACATCGGCAAGTGTAGCCGTGAACTCGCGCAGCACCTCGGGCGCGACGGGAGATGTCGCGTTATGGTCGAAATAGTAGTGCGGCACTATTCTTCAGTTTATCGTCCCGCTGCCAACAGCCCATGCCTGTAATCACGTTTTTGACCGACTTCGGTCTGGCCGATCATTACGTAGCCGCCATGAAAGGCGTAGTGCTCGGCATTTGCCCCGGCGCGGGCATGGTGGACATTTCGCACGAGATCCCCGCCTATGGGATCGTGCAGGGCGCGTGGACGTTGTCGCAGGCCTGGCCGTATTTCCCAAAAGGAACGATTCACGTTGCCGTCGTGGACCCTGGCGTAGGCAGCAGCCGTCGCCCGATTGCGGTTGAGGCGGGCGGGCATTTGTTTGTCGCGCCCGACAACGGCTTGCTCACGATGGTGCTGCGTGCTCAGCCGGAGTATCGCGCGTATGAGATCACGGAGCCCGAATTTATGAGGCCGACCGTGAGCCAGACCTTCCATGGGCGCGATATCTTTGCGCCCGCGGCGGCGCACCTTGCGAATGGGCTTGGAACCTTCGCTGCTCGGCCAACGAATTGAAGATCCGGTGGTTCTGGATTTTGGCGAGCCGCGCGAGTCCGCTCCGGGGAACTGGCTTGGAAGCATTCTGCACGTGGATCGGTTTGGAAATCTGGTAACGAACTTCGAAGCTCAGCGCTTCAGGAATCTGCCGGGCGGCAGGTTTGAAATTCTCGCGGGAGCGGCGTCAGTAACGTCCTGGCGCCGCAGCTACTCGGAAGGATTGCCCGGAGAAGTTTTCCTCATTGCGGGAAGCGCGGGGTACGTTGAGATCTGCGCGAACCGCGATCATGCCGCGAAGCGCCTCGGCATTCAGGCAGGCGCGCAGGTGCGCCTCCTTATTTCAGATTGACGAACTGGTAACCGACAGCGTCGCCGCGAACGAACATCTTCTCGAAATGCCAGACATCACCGTCACGGGAAAAGACCAGCGAGGTTTTATCCTGTTCATCCGAATTGATTCTCTGCGCCTGCAGGGTCACTGCCGGAGTGGAAGAGGAGCGGACCACAAAATATCCCTCATTGCCCGCAATGTCCACGCTCGAGATGGTGTAATCGCCGGCCGGTAACACAGTGCCGCCCACTGCAACAGCGTGCGGCAGCGTAACGCTGACCCGGCTTTCCGTCCCGGCGAGGAGTGCTCCCGCCATCAGCCCGCCGGCCATCAGCACGGAGGCACACGTCTTTCCCATACGCGAAAATGCGTTCTTCATTTGAGTAAACCTTCCTGTTTTCTTTTTTCCGGCAGCGCGTTCGCGTGCCGTCTGTATGGAAGAACGGTTCTCGGGCAGCCACAGTTACTCAAGGAACCGCATGTTCACAAGGCTTTACAAAGCGGTCTCTGTAACCTTTTCGGTGAGAACTTAATCGCATCCGGGCACTAGGTATAACGACCGTTGAAACTGCTTTGGATAAGTCTGCTCGCCGCGGGGGCGTTTGCGCAGACGCCTGGTCCCGCTGCGGACACAGCTAAAGACCCAGTTAAAGACCCGGCTTATGAGCCTCTGTCTAAAGCCTTCGCGGCATTGAAGACTCACGATTATGACAACGCGATAGCCATGTTTACCAGGGCCGCCGCGCTCGCCCCCGCGCGCTCCGATATCCGTAAAAACCTTGCCTATACACTGCTGAAAACCGGGGATTCCGAAGCCGCCCGGCAGCAGTTCGGCGAAGCGGTCCGCATCGATCCCGCGGATACGCATGTGGCGCTCGAATATGCGTTCCTGTGCTTTGAAGCGCGTGACGAGGCTCCCGCGCGCAAGGCCGAAGCGCGCCGTATTTTTCTGCGCGTGCGAGACAGCGGGAGTGAAGAATCGGTTCGCGCAACAGCCCGGCAGGCGTTCGAAAACATCGAGCAGCCGCTCGTTACCGGCATCGCACGCTGGAAGCAGGCGCTCGCATCGGCGGCGCCGAATTTCAGCGCGTACTATGAACTCGCGCAACTCGCCGAACAGCACGACGATCTCGATCTTGCAGCAGCGAACTACGAAGCGGCGTTTCGGTTGCTTCCCGAACGGAAATCGGTTTTGCTGGAACTGGCCCGCGTGGAAAAGGCGCGCGGCAATTCCGAAGGCATGATGGCCGCGCTGATTGCGGCTTCGCGGGGCGGGGAGCCGCGGGCAGCGGAAATGGCGCGTGAGCAGTTGCCCGAACGTTATCCGTGGGTCTACGAACTTCGGCGCGCCCTTCAGCTCGATCCGAAAAACGGAACGCTGCACCGCGAACTCGCCTACCTCTTGCTCCGAATGTCGCAGGATGGCCAGGTTCCGGCCGCCGACGCCCAGGAAGAGTTTCGCGAAGTGGTTCGGTCTGCTCCTGACGATTACGTGGCTGCCGCGCAACTCGGGTTACTCTACCTGGCCGACCGCCGCGACGCAGAGGCGATGCCTCTTTTGCAAAACGTCCTCACGCATGGCGATGCTCCCACCGCCAACCGGGTGCGAATCGCTTTGCATATGCCGCTGGTGCTGGAAAACCGGCAGGCGAATGAAGCGCCGCTCGATCCCCGTATTCTGGGCGAGCGTAGCTACAACGCCGGGTTCCTCAAAGACGCGCTCCGGTACTACACGCTGGCCCATGAGAGCGATCCGCTGGATGCGGGCGTGATTCTGAAGCTTGGCTGGACGAATAATCTGTTGCATGACGACGCGGCCGCCCTGCGCTGGTTCGGAGTTGCGCGCCAAAGCGCCGACCCTTCGATCGCGGCCGAAGCCCAGCGCGCTTATGCCAACCTGAATCCCGGCCTGAAGCGCTTCAGGACAACTTTTTGGATCTACCCGCTCTATTCGTCACGCTGGAGCGATCTGTTCGGCTACGGGCAGGTGAAGACAGAGCTACGAATAGCGAAGTTGCCGTTCCGGCCCTATCTTTCGGTCCGCCTCGCCGGCGATGTGCGCAGATCGACAGGCGGGCCGCTGCCTCAGAACCTTTCGGAAAGCGCCTTCATCGTCGCGGCAGGCGTTGCGACAAGGCAATGGCGCGGCGGCATGGCATGGTTCGAAGCGGGCCAGGCGACCAGTTACATCGGTGGCGCGGGATGGCGCGATTACCGCGGCGGAATTTCCTATTCGAAAACGAAGGGCGCCTCGCTCGCGGCTGAGAGCGGCGGCATGTTCTATGAAACGACTGCGGACAGCGTATTCATCAGCCACTTCGGGAACGATCTGCTGAACATCTCGCAGAACAAAGCCGGTTACACATCAGTCGCCGGTGGCTGGAAACTCCAGTCGTACTGGAACGCCAACGTCACCTTCGATTCGAAGACCGCATACTGGGCGAACTTCGCGGAAACCGGCCCCGGCTTTCGTTTCCACCCGCCGGGGCTGCCTGCGTCGGTCGCATTTTCGCTGGGCGCTTTTCGGGGCGTTTATCTGCGTAACGAAAATAATCCGCGCCGTCCGAACTTCAACGATTTCAGGGCAGGGGTCTGGTATGCATTTACGAAATAGCTTGCTGCTCGTGCCGTGTCTCGCCGCATCGTGTTCGGCGGCAGGCTTCGCCGTTCTCGGCGCACAGCCAGGTGCATGGCCCGCCATTCTCTCTGCCGCCGGACATGTTCCGGTGCCCGCGTCATCTGCAGAGATCTTCGTCGCACCCTCAAACGCGCCCGCCGCTGCGGACTGGCAGAACAAAGTGAAATCCGGCGCCGCTCTGATCCTGCGCGGCTCCTCCCCGCTGGCCGCGAGCTTTGGATTTCAAGCGCGCGCCGAGACCGTTTCCGTCATCCACCTCATAGACCGGCACGATTCCGGCTTGCCGATCGTCTGGAACAAGGCCGTTGAACTGCCCCGTACCGACATCCCCGCGGACGCGCAGGTCTTCTCGAAAGACCGCTGGACGGGTGCGCCCGTCGTCGCAGGGTATCGCCTCGGCGCCGGAGCCGTGCTTTGGGTTGCGCTCGAACCCGGCGAAACCGGCTATGAACGCTTTCCATATCTGATGCTCGCCCTCCGCGACCTCGGCTTCGAAGCTTCCATTCGCAGTTCAAAACTCTGGGCGTTCTTCGATTATTCGTACCGCACACGCGCCGACCCCGATTACCTCGCGCAGCGCTGGCGTAAGGCGGGCATCAGTGCTCTCCATGTTGCCTCCTGGCATTTTTACGATTCCGAACCAGGCCGCGATGAATACCTGAAACAACTGATCGAAGCCTGCCATCGGCACGGGATTCTGGTTTATGCGTGGGTGGAACTGCCGCATGTCAGCGAAACGTTCTGGGCGGAGCATCCGCAATGGCGCGAGCAAACCGCCACCCTGCAGGACGCGCAACTCGACTGGCGCAAGCTGATGAATCTGCAGAACCGGGAATGCGCGGCCGCGATCCGGGCGGGACTCAAGGCCATGGCCGAACGCTTCGATTGGGATGGCGTCAACCTGGCCGAACTCTACTTCGAATCGCTCGAAGGCGCAGGCAATCCGGCGCGGTTTACCCCGATGAATGCCGATGTCCGCGCTGAATTCCGCAAACAGGCCGGCTGGGATCCCATCGAGATCTGGAATACGCGCAAAGATGCCGCGTCACTCCGGCAGTTCCTCAATTTCCGGGCCGAACTCGCGCGGCGCATGCAAACCGAATGGCTCGACCATGGCGGAACAGCTCAAGCCCGGGCTCGACATCGTGCTAACCCATGTGGACGACCGCTTTGACACCGGGATGAAAGATTCCATCGGCGCAGACGCCGCGGCGGTTCTGCCGCTGCTCGACGCACACGCATTCTCGTTCCTGATCGAAGACCCGGCCACCGTGTGGAACCTTGGCCCGCAGCGCTATCCGGAGATCGCGCGCCGCTACGCGCCCCTAACCTCCCACCGCGAAAAGCTCGCAATTGACATCAACATCGTGGACCGGTACCAGGACGTTTATCCAACCAAGCAGCAGACCGGTACCGAATTATTAGAACTGGTGCATGTCGCATCCACCGCCTTCCCGAAAGTCGCGCTCTATTTCGAGAACAGCATCATGAAGACGGATCTGCCGATGCTCGCCGCATCGTCCGCCGTCGTGACCGCGTATTCGAAGGAAGGTCAGAAGGTAAAGCTCGATTCCCCGCGCGGCGTTGAACTCTTCTGGAAACCGCGACGGCGCCCTCATCGACAGCAAGCCCTGGCCGTTTCGTTCGGGGAATCTGCTGCGATTGCCAGCCGGACCCCATATCGTAGAACCCGCCCCGCGTCGCAACGGCCTGACCATTACAGACCTGAACGCCGATCTGCAATCCGCCTCAGTCGAAGGCAAGCAGGTCGGCTTTGTGTACTCAAGTAACAGCCGTGCAATTGTGCGCTTCGAAAGAAAGCCCGCGCGGATGGAACTGGACGGCCACGCCTTCGCGCCCGCCTGTGTACCTCAGAGCGAATGCTCGATTGTGCTGCCCGGCGGAAACCACCGGGTCACAGCCGAGTAACCTAATCTTTTTTCACCGACAAACGTCCCCGGTCGGTCGTCAGACTCAGAGCGGGACCGCTGCCAACATGCCCCTTGATGCTCCCGGCCCGGCCCTCGGTCTGAGCGGTCAGCGAATCCCCGTAAGTATTCTCAACTTCGCCCTGCCCGGTGCGCGCGTCCATATCGAACCCGGCTCCAGGCGGCAACGTCACAGTGATGTCGCCGTTACGCGCCCGCACTTCCATTTTGGGGAGCGGCGCCTTCGTCTGTGTCACCTGTATGTCGCCATGATCGACCGTCAGTTCGAGTGAGTTCGTGATATCCGTCGCCTGAATATCGCGCGTCGAAGTCTGGAACCGAACCGGCCCGACCAGGTTATTCATCTTCACTTCACCCAGATCGATGGTCAGACTCCCCGGGATCTGTTCAGCCCGGAAGTCCGACCGCGCGGACTGGAAATGCAGCGGTTTCGCCAGCGCATGAAACTCAAGCGTCCCGGAATATTCGCCGTTGATCGTAACCTGGCCCAGAACGTTTTCAAGCTGCACGTCTCCGCCCCTGCCCTGCAGATCGAGATTGCCTTTCAGCGCCGCTGCATGGATCAGTTGACTGCGCGAAGCCTCAATTTTCACATCCTTCCCGATGTTGTTCAGGTGTACGTCCCCATGTCCGTTAGTGACATCGAGAGAGCCATTGATATCTTCGACCGTAAGGTCGCCCGAACGTCCGCGCGCTTCCACATTCAGGCCGCGCGGGATAGTGATGTCGAGGTCGGTCGAAACCGACAGCATGCGAACATTGCCTGGCTCTTCGGCCCGCACAATGAGCAGATCGCCCTGGCGCTCCATCCGGATCTGGCTCTGTTCGTTGGCGCGATCGGCGTCGCCGTGGTTGAACGCGCGGATCGTCTTCCGGCCCGTGACTTTGACCGAATCGCTGTCCTCTCCTTTCAGAGAAACGTTGCCGTGCAGATTATCGAGAATCACGCGGGCGATTCCGGCGGAATTGCCCGTCGAATTCACGTTGTATTCGTAATCGGTACCAAGAATTGTTACGCCGCCGGTATCGAAGCGCCCAAGATGGATCGGCGACTTTGACCCGCCCCAGACCGAGAACATGACCAGCACGAATACCCAGAACAGGCCACCCCCGGCGACGGGCCTGGGAGGAGGCATGACGCCGCGGCTGACATGGTACAAGACCTCAATCAGGCCGATCACTCCGACCACAATCAGCAGGATCGGCCAGTAGCCTGTGATCAGCGTCCAGAACGGAATATCGTGCCAGATGTTGTTCAGCAGGAAAACCACGCCGATCGCAACCAGGATCAGCGGCCCTGTAATCGATCGCGGTCTCATTGACGAACTCCGGCCGGGGGTGGCGGCGGAGGCGGAGCCTGATAGAAATCATCGCGGCGCCTGCGGCCGCCCATCAGTTTCAGGATTCCGATGACGATCAGCAGAACCGGCCACGTCTGCGCGAAGTGGAACTCGGTAAAGCGGTCGATGGTGAAAAGAACCCCGACGGTGATCAGAATTACAGGACCGGTAATGGCCCGCATCAGGCACTGGCTTTGATCGTTCATCGCCGCACCTCACCGTTGAATGAGCCCGGGACCTGGCGCTCAGCCGGATTCAAACGCACGTACAGCATATAAAGACCGAAAATAATCAGCAGCGCAGGCCAGTAACGCTGGAACTGCTCCATGCTGATGATGTTCGTCGTATCGAGCAGCAGGATAAAGCCGAGGCCGATCAGCGCGACCGCACCCACCGGATAACGGCCGTGGGACGCGCGAACATGGAACAGGCTTGAGAATTCCTCAACCCGCACGCCATAGCGGCGCTGCCGGGCCGTGTGATA
Organism: Terriglobia bacterium; assembly: GCA_963840735.1. Lineage (GTDB taxonomy): Bacteria > Acidobacteriota > Terriglobia > Bryobacterales > Bryobacteraceae > BOG-234. The sequence continues at coordinate 32,614 of CAWIZX010000006.1, read as the reverse complement.
CGCCTCGAAGGCCTGGTAGAACACCCAGACGCGCGATCAGGATGCCGAACAGGGGCTCCATTGCCGAATGGTGCCCGTTGCTGACAATACTGACCAGCAGCCCGAAGATGACGGCGTGAATCAATCCCTTCGCGTATTGACCGTTGTAAATAGCTCCCACGCCGGGGCAGAAGCCCAGAATCAAAGCAAGAATCGGGTGTACGCTCAGGTCCGGGGCCGCGGCCGTGACGGGCGCGTGGTACGGGGAGTCTGGCGGAACGTAGTGCGCTGCCGGGGGAGGTGTATATGCGTCGCCTGACGTGTAGGAGTAATCGGGCGCGGCATAGGGAGAACCGGCGTACCCGGCAGAGGGCGGCGGCGGAGGCGGCACGGGGATCGGCGAATGCTCCTGGCAATAGATTGAGCCGAGAGCGGGCCGCTGGCACTCCGTGCACATCGGCTTACCGCATTCGCGGCAAAACGCCGTTGCGGATACATCGGGATGGTTGGCGCAATTCATTGCTTCTTCTCCTGGGTCTGATTCTTAGATTGAGCCGCGGAAGGCAGCTTACGGCTGTTGGCGCGCGCATCCGCGGCCGCGTCCTCTTCCTGGCTCTGTTGCTGTTTCCATTCGCTTAACTGACTTCTGATTTCGTAAACCACCCGCATGCTTTCATAGCTCTTGAGCGTCCGGTCCCAGATGCGATGGGTTCGGTCGTCGAGCGACGACCAAAGCCGCACCGGATCCAGATCGGCCGCCGTCAGAGTGGTTTTCGGCCCACCCGCGCAGCGGCTCAGCATCGTGACAGACATCATGGCCAGCATTGCGCCCATCACGAACCGGGGTTTCAGGATGGGCGCGAACAGCCGGTTAATGCGCCCCCGAACACCTCTCGCCTGAACCTTCAGATCCCAGCCGGAATTGGTCGCGGCCAGTATCCTGGAAATGACCACCGGCGGCATTTCCACATCTGCCGTGATGTCTATAAAACTGACCGCGCTACTGGCATTTTCCGCCAAAGCCGCGCAGGCAGCGCAGGAATCTTTATGGGCAAAGAACGCAATCCGGTCCGCGGCTCTTGACGCAGAGTCGAGTTCGCCGTCGATATAGTCGGCGAGAAGGATCTCGAATTGTTCACAGCCAATCATTGCTTCAACCCGCTACTTCATCCGGTTCATACGGCGGTTTTGTGACGCTTCAGCAGCCGTCCAAGTTCGGCGCGGCCCCGGTTCAATCTGGATTTTACTGTTCCCTCGGGAATGCCCAGCACCTGTGCGATTTCCCGGTACTCCATTTCCTGTAAGTCTCTGAGAATAATAGTCTCGCGCAGTTCGGGAGAGAGCTTGGCGAGCGCGCTTTGCAGCAATTCGCTGGCCTCGCGTCCGGCCAGGGCCGAATCCGGGCGCGCGATCGCCACAAACCCTTCCTCGACCCGGGGCAACTGTTCTTCAATCGAATCTGTAATCCGCTCGTTGCGCGTCCGGCGATAGTGGTCGATCAGCAGATTGCGCGTTAAGCGCGTCAGCCATGTCGCGAATGAACCCTCGGTCGAACGAAAGCCGCCCAGTGCCCGGAACACGCGCATGAACACTTCCTGCGTCAGATCCTGAGCTTCGGAATCTTTGCCCGTAAACCGGTAACACAGCCCGTAAACGCGCCGTGTGTGCAGGCGCACGAGGTCTTCCCAGGCGGCATCCTGGCCGCTTAGGCATCTCTCCACAAGTGTGCTGTCGGAATCCAGGCTCTTCGTTATGGTACTCGGCCAGGTGGCGTTCGGGAAACCCCAGTTCGCCGTCGCCGTCGCTGCTGACATGTTCTGCTCCGTCTCCGTCCGATAGTAGAAACGAGGCTTTTCCACAATAGGTTCATTTTTTTGGACGTCTGACTGTTATGCTGGCGTTCTGAAGGCATTTCACACATGACGTGCCCGTTCTGCGGCCACATCGAGGACCGGGTCATCGATTCCCGCGAGAGCAAAGAGGGCGATTCCATCCGCCGTCGCCGCCAGTGTACGGGCTGTGAGAAGCGCTTCACTACCTACGAACGGATCGACGAAGTCCCCTACATGGTCATCAAGAAAGACGGCCGGCGGGAGAAGTTCGATCGCCAGAAAGTGCTCGGCGGCCTGCTGAAAGCCTGCGAAAAGCGCCCCATCAGCATGGTAAAGCTTTCAGACCTGGTGAATCAGGTGGAAGCGCGGGTGACCGACTCGCCTGACCGCGAAATCACCACCATCGAGATCGGCGAGTATCTGATGGACGTCCTGCGCGGGATCGACAAAATCGCCTACGTGCGTTTCGCATCCGTTTACCGCGATTTCCAGGACGAACAGGCCTTCCTCAATGAGCTGAAGAGCCTGACCCGCAATCTGCCGCAGAACTAACGCACTGGTTCGGAATATTCCCCAGCCCGTAATATTTCTGCTCGATCGCCGAACCTTTCACCACCGCTATCCGAAACCCGGACGGGTCCGGCCCGATCGGCATCCCGGCCGGCCCCGTCGTAATCATCTCCAGATCGCCGTCTTTCCCATACGCATTCCGGTGATAATGACCGGCGAAGACATAGCGAACGCCGGATTTCTTCAGTAGCGCAAGAACTCTCAGGCGCGTCTCCAACGGGATATTGAAATACTGGTCCGGCTCGTCGGGTTTCTCGAGAAAGAACGGAATGTGCTGAAAGATCACGGGCACGGCGTGCGCGTCCGCCGCTTTTCTGAGTTCGGCCGCGAGCCATTTCTCCTGCTTCGCGGCTTCGTCCTCCACCCGCGCGGGCGCCTTCATCAGGCTCGAATCGAGCACGATGCCATAAACGGAACCTTCGCGGAACGAATAATAATCCGGGCCGAAACTGCTGCGGTAGGCAGCGAGTGTGGCCGCCGTCGGCTCGTTGGCGAGATCGTGGTTGCCGGGCGCGTTGTACAGATGGATGCCCTTGTCGAGCCGCGCATTGATCCGTTTGTATTCGGCAACCTGGTCGGCATTGCCCGTCGCATTCGTCAGATCGCCTGTGACGACCAGAAATGCCGGACGCAGCCGGTTCACGTTCGCAATCACGAACTCCCAGTTCGCAGTCTCCTGGCGGAAATCCTTGTTCGCCGTATACATGCCGAACTGTGGATCGGACGCCTGCACAAACACAATCGGGTCCGCCCCGGCGGCACTGAAGCAGCACAGAGCAAAAACGATCCCCGCCCGCAGCCTCATACTTTCAATTCCCACGGCTTTCGGTATTTGCGTTCCAGATAAGGTTTGACCTGACTCTGCGCCGCCGTTTCTTTATCGCCGTTCCAGTCAATGCGCAGCCCGCTGCGCATCGATGCATTCCCCAGCAGCGCCGTCGCTGTGGACCGGTGCCCGATCTCAATATCGCTCACCGGCTTTTGCCGCGTCCGAATGCACGAAATAAAATTCGCCCAGTGATCCCGGCCATGATTGTTCGAACTCTGCACAGTTACTTCCTGAAGCCCGCTGCCCTTCTCGGGCCAGATTGTGTAACCCGCGCGATCCACAAACAGCGTCCCTTTGTCCCCGTAAAAGATGGTGCCGTAGGTCTTGCCGAACAGAGAATTCCCGTTGAACATGCGGTTCTCATACGTCGCCAGCATCCCGTACGGATATTCGTAAGTCACCTGCATCGTATCGGGAGTTTCCCGGTTGTCGCGGATCAGATATTTCCCGCCCAGCGCCGTAATCGCTTTGGGCGGCGTCTCATCGAACGCCATCTGAACGATATCGAGGACGTGAATCCCCCAGTCCGTCATCATGCCCCCGGCATAATCCCAGAACCACCGGAAATGTGAGAATGCGTTGGGATCGACGCCGAACCGGTTCTTGTTGTACTCCCGCTCCGGGGCGGGCCCGAGCCACATGTTCCAGTCGAGATCCGTGGGCGGCGCGGTGTCGGGTGGGTTGCCAATCCCCTCGGGCGATCCATTGCCATAGTTGAACGTGCGGCAGAAGGTAACCTTTCCGATTCCGCCCTGCTTCACCAGTTCCGTTGCTTTCTGGAAGTGAACGCCCGAACGCTGCTGGGTCCCCACCTGAACCACGCGGTTATATTTGCGCGCGGCCTCCACCATCTTTCGTCCCTCATCCACTGCGACGCAGATCGGCTTTTCGACATACACGTCCTTACCGGCCTTGCACGCCTCAACCGTCATGTAGGCGTGCCAGTGATCCGGCGTGGCAATGCAGACCGCGTCAACCGACTTGTCCGCCAGCACCTCGCGAAAATCCTTAACGCCTTTGGCCGCCTGACGTCCGCCGCGCGCGCTGATTGCAACGGCCTTTTCAAGATTCGGCTGATACACATCGCAGATGGAAGCGACCTCAACGGACGGCTGAGCCATCGCGTTCCCCAGATTGCCCTGCCCCTGCCTGCCAACTCCGATGAACGACACGCGGACACGCTCGTTGGCCCCTCTTACATTTCCGGGAATGACGGCCGCCGTAAGAGCGGCCGCGCCAAGCCTCAGAACATCGCGGCGGTTTTCGGTATTCATGTCAGATCAATCTTAACGATTCTTTGACCCGTTGCAAGCGCGCCGGGGCGAATGACCCGCGCATAAAATCCGCCGCGTGCCCAGAGCGGGGAAGTGGCATCGCCCGCCTTACAGCGCGCGTCATAGAGTTCTTTCTTAATCGCGGGGCCGAACGCATCGAGTTGTGCGCATGGCTGCCGCAACGTGGTGAGTTCGATAACGGCATCGTCGCCGATCCTGTATCGCTGGCCCGCCCGCCACAGCGCAATATCCAGGCCCGCGACGGTCAGGTTCTCGCCCATTGACCCGTACACAACGGGGAAACCCTTGTCGTTGAGGCTGTCCACCACCTCCGCCGCAATCAGCAGCACCGCCTTCTCCGGACCGCCGTGAAATTTCAGATTGCGCTGCCGGTCGCCTTCCACTCCCGTGGCCAGCAGCATCGCATCGGCTCCCACAGCAAGCTTCGGCAATCCTCCGGCGGATCGATTGATCTGTTTCAGAAATGCCTGCATCGCGCTACCCTCCAGGTTGGACAACCTGACACACTCCCTCGTTGGATTGTTTCTCGCCAGAGCGGGGTTCAGCCGCGCGACCCCGAGGGGAACCGCCATTATGGTGCTGGCCGCGAACGCGCCGGATTTCGACATCGTGTCGTGGTTCGGCGGCTCCACCACTTACCTTCACTGGCACAGGAACATCACGCATTCACTCATCGCGGTTCCTGTAATGGCGCTGCTCGCGGTCGCCATCGTGCGCGTCGCTGGGCGCACCCGCGTTCGGTGGCTGCACGGCTGGCTGATCGCGCTCGTCGCTGTTCTTTCCCATCTGATACTTGACCTGACCAACATATACGGCGTGCGGCTGCTGCTGCCCTTCTCCGGTCACTGGTACCACTGGGACATCACGCCTGTCATCGACTTTGCAATCTGGGCCATCCTGCTGCTCGGAGTCGCCGCGCCTGCCCTCGGCAGGCTGGTAGGCTCCGAAATCGGCGAACGGCATCCGGACACGGGAAAGGCCGGCTGGGCTGTTACCGCGTTGTTGCTGCTCTTCGCTTACGATTACACGCGCAGCATTCTGCACGACCGCGCGGTCGCCACCGTCGCGCCGTACACCTTCAGCGGACTTACGCCCCGCCGCAGCGCCGCCTTCCCCACCGCCAACCCTCTGGTCTGGGATGGCATCTCGGAACTCAGCAACGCTTACGTCGAGGTGCCTGTCGATCTCCGCACCGCATTCCACCTCTCCGACGCCGAAACGTTCTACAAGCCCGAAAGGACCGCCGCCGTTGACGCAGCGCTGCGCACCGAGCCCTTTCAGCGGCTGCTCGAGTTCGTACAATTTCCCCTTTGGGTCACAACGCCCGCTCCCGACGGAGGCACCCGGGTCACCCTGCTCGATCTTCGCTTCGGAACCCCGCGCGAACCTGGCTTCGCGTCCACCGCTCTGGTCGACTCCCGAAACCGCGTCCTCAACGCCGGCTTTGCAATGGGCGGAACGCGCCCGCGCTGATAAGGTTTCTCTGTTGCCCGACGTAGCCAAAACACGGACGAAAAAAGGCGGGTGGATCGGCGCCGCCGACATCGAGCGCACCGCTGCGGGCAGACCCTGTTGCCGCTGGTGCGCCCAGGAAGTGCAGGGCAGGCGCCGCACATTCTGCTCAGACGCCTGCGTGTACGAATGGAAGCTGCGAACCGACCCCGGATATCTCCGCGACAAAGTGTTCGAACGCGACAAAGGTGTCTGCGCGCAATGCGGCGTCGATACGACGACGCTTCGCCGCGACATGCGCAAACTCGATTACGCAGCGCGGCGTCAGTTCCTCAAACAATGGGGACTCACCGAACGCAGCCGCAAATCGCTGTGGGATGCCGATCACATCCTGCCCGTTGCCGAAGGCGGCGGTCAGTGCGATCTGTCCAACATGCGCACACTATGCCTCAGATGCCACAAAGCGGCAACGTCGGCGCTGCGCCTGAGACTTAGAGTCTAGGACTTAAAACTTTATTTCTTAAAAAGTCGGTCGAATGCGTCGCGTGCGTCGCTTGCTGTGCGCGGCGGAGCGGCATTTACGCTCGCGTTAGCCGGACGGCCGAAGCTGTTTAAAGGCACGTTTGTCTCATCGCGCGCAACCGTAACGCGCGGCGAGAAGAGAGTACATTCGTTGTGTTGATCCTTCAGTGGAATTCGGACAGGAATCGGCTTCATACATTGGAAGCGGGTTGAAGGTTCGAAGTGAGAGCACTGCTTGCAGCAGTGCAGCGAGGTCCCGCACTTTGGGCAGGGACCGCTAAACGCAGTGCCTGGCGGCAGCGTTGTCGAGCAGCTATAGCAGCGCGAAGCTGTAATAGCCTGGACCAGCCGCGGCAATCGCGGCCCGGTAATATCCAGCGGAGGACGCGGCCCGGTAAAGTTCGGCTTCGGCCCGTTGGTGTTGCCATTGGGCGGAGCTCCAGAATCACCGTAACCTCGTTGCCGGTACTTACGATCGGAGTCCATGCGGGAGAAAACTCCTGTTCATGATGGCGCCTGGTGCAGACGGGGAGTCCTGGCGCAAAAGTCTAAATCTGGAATGCAATTACTGGATAGCTAGCTGAAACCATCGAAGCGAGAACTGCCAGGGCGGTTTTTCTTGCGCGCTACACCTCATTTTTAACACGGAATGTTTCGCCTGTACAGCGAGTACCGTCAATAATTGAGAAATTCAGTCCGATAATCGATTATCGGGAAGCCGCCGAGTACGGCCACTGACGCTGCGAAGCCGTCCGGCGCCCTCACATCTGCCACGTGCAGATTCCCTGCTGGTTTCTGCATCAGAGGAATACCCAGTACCTTCGTACTCGCTTCGCGCCGCGTCCATTCGTGAAACAACTCCGCTGTCGTGCCGCCCGATCCTTCCTCGCCGATACGCCTGAGCAATTTCGCGATGTCCACCTTCTCGCGCACCTCTTCAAGATCGATGCCGACCGGCGTCTCTCGCGCAATTGCAATCATCGCCCACCCGCCCGAATGCGACAGGCTGAACTCAATGCTGCCGTCGAGCGTTGGCTTCCCGTGTTCGCCGTAACGAAAATGCAAACTTTCAGGTGCGGCATCTACGTAATTCGCAAGCACGGTTCGCAGCGCCGAACGTGCGCGCGACCACCGCACGCGGTCTCTCTCGAAATGAAAACGGGCCGCGCGCTCCTGTTCCTCGCCCGACAGAACGATGGGCCGCGGCGTGTCGAGCGAGATGGTCCAGATTTCGATAGGGGTCTGCGGCACAATGTAAGATTCGCATGAAATTCTGGATTGCACTTACACTTGGCGCACCCCTCGTGTGCGCTCAGCAGCCGGTCAGCGCCCCGGCTCAGTCTTCCTTACAGCAACACGACAGCATCGTGGTGACCGGCACCGCCGAACCCACTCCCTTAGCCGATGCCGACCGCGACGTGACCGTCCTGAGTCTCACGAAGCAGCAGCGTCCGCTGTTCGGCTCGTGGTTCGATCTGCTCAGCCTCGACCCCGCGCTCAACCTTCAGCAGCGCGCGCCCGGCGGCTTTCTCGCAGACTTATCCATTCGCGGAGCAACCTTCGGACAAACGCTCGTGCTGATCGATGGAATGCGCATCAACGATGCCCAGACCGGCCATTTCAACCTCGACCTGCCGATCCCCGTCGAGGCAATTTCCAGCATCGAGGTGCTGAAAGGCTCCGGCTCAGCCCTCTACGGCTCTGACGCCATCGGAGGCGTCGTCAATGTCCGCACTCGCGCCACCTTCGAATCCCCGGAGCTTCGCTTTTTCACCGGCCTCGGCAACTTCGGCACCGATGAAGAGCACGCCATCGCCTCGTTCGGCAATTCGGAATATTCGGAACAACTCACATTCGCACGCGACCGCTCCACCGGCTTTGCCCCTGACCGCGATTACCGAAACCTCTCTTTCAGTTCCATCACCGGGTATAAATGGAAGCCCGGCTCGGGCACCCTGCTGCTGGCCTATAGCGACCGCCCCTACGGCGCCGATCAGTTCTATGGTTCCTACCCTTCATGGGAGAGGATCAAAACCTGGTTCCTCTCCGCCCATCAGGATTTTGGCTCGAACACCGAAGCAAGCTTTGCCTACCGCCGCCACACCGATCTGTTCGTGCTCTTTCGCAACGCCCCGCAGATCTACACCAACCGGCACCTTCTCGATAGCTGGCAGGGCGACCTTCGAAGGCACAACAGCCTGCCGCTGCACGCCACCCTGAACTACGGGGTGGAAGGCCTGAGCGAAGCCATCGACAGCACCAATCTCGGTTTGCGCAACCGTACGCGCGGCAGCGGGTACATCTTCTACGACCTGCGCGCGCTTCGGAGATTCTCGCTCTCCGCGGGAATTCGCGAGGAAGTTTACGGCTCGCGGCAGGTAACTACCAGCCCCTCTTTGAGCGGCGCCGCATGGCTGTCCTCGCGCTTCAAACTGCGTGCTTCCGCCAGCCGCGCCTTTCGGCTTCCCAGCTATACCGACCTCTACTACTCAGATCCGGCCAACAAGGGTAATCCGAATCTCAAACCCGAAAGCGCCACCAGTTACGAAGCCGGTGCCGACGCCTACGTGCGTTCAAACCTGCATGCCTCGGTCACCGTATTTCAGCGCCGCGACACCAACGTGATCGACTACGTTCGCGCCAGCACCACCGCCGTCTGGCAGGCCACCAACTTCGATAAGCTGCATTTCACCGGAGTCGAAGCTTCGGCGGTGTACGAGCCAACCGCGGGCCAGCGCATCTCGGTCGCCTTCACGGGACTGCACGGCATTAACGCCGGGGCCGACACGCTGTTGAGCAAGTACACCTTCAACTATCCGGTACGAAGCGCAACCGTTGAATGGCGGGGCACCATTGCCCGCGGGATCATTGCACGTACTCGCATCGGAGTTGCCGACCGCCTCGCCCGTGATCCCTATGCCGTCTGGGACGCCTCTGTCGCCTACACGCAAGGGCACGTCCGGCCATTCCTGCAGCTCACCAACATCACCAGTTCTGTCTATCAGGAAATCCCGGGCGTGGCCCTGCCGAAACGCGGCGTTTTGGGCGGACTCGAAGTCGTTCTATTTCGTTAAGGCGTCCACCAGCAGCCGCGAGGCATCGGCGATGAACACATAACCGGCGTTATCCGGAGACCAGTCAGCCTTGCCGATGTTCTCGCAGGTAATCGCGATTGCAACCGGCCCGGCCTTTGAATATACGATTCCCACATCGCTCCTGAGATGCTCCAGCGCGCCGGGCTTATCCGCCACTTCGATTCCCGCCGAATCGAAACGCCGCGGCATCCCGTCGCGCCAGATCTGCTTCTTCATGATGCCGAGAATCTCCGCCGAAGCTTCCTTGCTGACCAGTTCGCCACGATACAGCCGCTCGAGCAACGACACCATCTCGCGCGGAGTCGCCACGCCGATTCCGAACTTCGAATTTGCCGGATCGCGCCCCGCGTCACTCACACCCTCCGGCGTCGACCCCTTCAGAATCTTCCGCAGCGATCGCGTCTGCTCAATTCCAAGCTTCTCCATCACGGCATTCACTTCGTTCCCAGGCACATGATCGAGCACCAGATTCGTAGCCGTGTTGTCGCTGAGCAGCATCATGTACCGCACCAGATCCCGCAGCGGAATCTTCGTGCCGTCCGACATTTCCTGCAGCACGCCCGACCCGGCAACCTTGTTATCTTTGGTCAGCTCCGAAGTATCGGTCCATTTCGCGCGCCCCGCTTTGACGCTCGTAAACACGCCGATCAGGATCGGGAGCTTGATCGTGCTCGCGGTGTTGACCCGGTTATCGCCGCCCAGGTCGTAAGTCTGTCCTGTGTTGAGATTCTTCGCGTAAAGACTTACTTTTCCGTCGAATCTCGAAGCCATCTCGCGCACCGGATCCTGCCCGAACGCACAAGCTGCAATAACCAGACTTAGCCAAACACGCTTCATAAGAACCGGACCAGGCAAACCACTGCCTGAGCTTCCGCCGATAAGCCTTCACCTACCGGACCCACGCGTTCTGCCGTCTTGAATTTCACTGACATCCGGTCCAGCGAAATCTGCATACAAGACGCCAGCGATTCCCGGATCGCCATCCTGAAATCCTTCAGTTTCGGCCGTTCAAGAATCACGGTCGAATCCACATTCTGCACCGTGTATCCGCTTTCCGCCGCAAGCGCGCACGCATGTTTCAGGAACTGCAGACTGCCCGCGCCTTTCCATCGTGGATCGGTGTCGGGAAAATGCATTCCGATATCCCCCGCCGCCACAGCCCCCAGAATCGCGTCGGTGATCGCATGAGACAGCACATCGGCATCCGAGTGTCCTTCGAGCCCGAACTCACAAGGCACCGTGACCCCGCCCAGAATCAAAGGCCGCCCGGTCACAATCCGGTGAACGTCCCAGCCCTGCCCGAAACGCACGCTCAATGTTTGGCTGTTTCCTGTTCGAAGAAGAGCCGCGCCAGGTCCATGTCGCCAGGCCGCGTGATCTTGATATTCCGGTCGCTGCCCAGCACCACGCTGATCTCCACCTGATCCAGCCGCTCGACCAGGCTCGATTCGTCCGTCCCCGAAAAATTATCGGCACGCGCCGAATCGAAAGCCCGCTGCAGAATCTCGCGCCGAAACACCTGCGGCGTTTGCGCCAGCACCAGCCGTTCGCGCGAAATTGTGGATCGCACCTTAGCGCCGCCGGCCTGTGCCCCGCTCACCTGTTTCACCGTATCCACAGGAACGATCCCGACGATCGCCGCGCCCGAAATCTGCGCCTCTTCCACCACGCTCCGGATCGTTTCAAGATCCACAAATGGCCGCACCGCATCGTGTACCGCCACCATGTCTGTGTCGGGGTCGAGTGCCGCCATCGCATTCTCGACCGACTGCTGCCGCGTGTTCCCGCCCGCTACCACCCGCAGCGCACCGAGCAACCCGCGCGCCTCTTTCTGCAGCAGGTCATCCACCCACTCGATATCTTCTTCCCGGACCGCCACCACAATGTCGTGAACCACGGGCGACGCAACGAACTTCCTCACTGTGTGGACCAGAATCGGCGCGCCTTCCAGCAGCATGAACTGCTTTCGGCTGGTGCCCGTATTTTCCGCGGGAGTTGGTGGGGCGCCCCGCAGCATGCGGGTCCCCAGGCCCGCCGCGGGAAGGATAACTGCCAGTTTCACGGTTATTGGTTTTCTCCGACTGCCTGTTCCCGGCGGGGAGGACGTTCCAGTGCCGCGGGCGCGTGCCGGGGGTGGCGGCGTTGCCGGCTGGAACGAGGGCCGTTCCTGAGCGGGGGCGCTCTGTCCGCGCTCGTCGTATTTACCGAAGATCATCTTTCCGGCCGTTGTCTGCAGCACGCTCGTCACCGAAACATCGATGGTCTTCGAAATCATACGCCGCGCGTTATCCACCACAACCATCGTTCCGTCGTCCAGGTACGCGACACCCTGGTTATACTCTTTTCCTTCTTTCAGGATGAAGACCCGCATCAGCTCACCCGGCAGCACAATCGGCTTCACCGAATTCGCCAGTTCATTGATGTTCAGAACTTCCACACCCCGCACATGCGCGACTTTATTCAGATTGAAATCGTTCGTGACAATCTTGCAATCGTAGAGCTGAGCCAGTTCGATCAGCTTCATATCCACTTCACGCACCTGCGGAAAATCGTCATGCACAATCTCGACTTTGAGATGGCTCATCTTCTGAATTCGTTGCAGAATATCCAGCCCGCGCCTTCCCCGGTTCCGCTTCATCGAATCCGCCGAATCTGCCACCATCTGCAGTTCATGCAGCACAAACTGAGGGATAACCAGCACGCCGTCCAGAAAACCCGTGTCCGCGATATCCGCAATCCGCCCGTCGATAATGACGCTCGTATCCAGAATCTTATGGTTATGCCTGACGCTGCTCTCCTCCCCGAAACCGGCACCCAGGTTCAGTAGTTCGCCTTTCGCCGCCCCCGTAACCGCGCCTACGTACAGGCACAGCAGAAGAATAATGACCTGCGCGAAGTGCAATGTGTGCGACACGTCCGCGCCCAGCCGGCTCACCACCACGCTGATCAAAGCCGAACAGCACAGACCGATCACAATCCCGCCCGCGCTGCCGATCAATCGCTTCAGGCTGATTCGCTGGATACGTGTTTCAAGAAGAATGGCAATACCGGCGATCGCGGCTCCCGCAAATCCCGCAGCCCAGGCCGGGGTTTCCGCAGGCCGAAAAAAGGCCGCCGCGAAACCGAAGATCAGTACGAAAATGAAGCGAACAAGGATGAAATCCAGCACTTCCTGTTGTCCTCGGGAAAAAACCAGCCGCCAGCGAATTGTACCACCTGGAACAAATCGTGCGACTATCGTTGCCGCGCTATCTCCTTTAACCACTATCGTCTGGGCTCAGAACAACCGCCCGACGCCCGCCTGTCGTGCATGAGCAATACCAAACAAGCGCGAATTCCACTTCACGCAAGCCCTGCCCGCACCGCCGCATGCCCGCGCCTCATTTAACCCACCGTTCGGCCCCGCCTTAAACCGCCGCCGTTGGATCGCGAACATCCGCCGCGAACCGCCCTTCTTTCCTGTGCAACCTGTACGGCCCGCCGCCGTCTTGCAGAGTCGAAGCCGTGCCCCGACCCATCAAACCGCTGCTCCTCATCCCCTCGAACGCCCTCGCCTGCACCACCTGCCAGACCCCGCTCGCCGAATCCATACGCGCCGCCATCTTCGGGCCCGATTTCTTCTTCAACCTCGCCGTAACCCTCGTGCCGTTCCTCGTCTTCCTGACCATCGCGGCGGCCATCCATTACGGCGTCCCAACGCTCACCCGGCACAGACCCAAACGCGAGACCCTATGAATCGAAGACCGCTCATCTCAGCAGGCACCCTCATGGGCATCGGCATGGGCGGCTTTGTCGATGGCATCCTCTTCCACCAGATCCTTCAGTTCCACAACATGCTCTCCGCAAAGCTGCCGCCCGACACCCTGCTCAACGTTAAAATCAACATGGTCTGGGACGGCCTCTTCCATGCCTTCACCTGGATCACCACCGCCCTCGCGCTCGCTCTGCTCTGGAACGCCGGCAAGAACCCGCAGGTCCCCTGGTCCGGCCGCACCTTCGCAGGCTCGCTCGTCATGGGATGGGGTATTTTCAACCTGGTCGAAGGCCTCATCGACCACTTCCTTCTCGGCATTCACCACGTTGTCGAGCGCCTCGGCCTTTCAATCTACGACTACGCTTTCCTCGCGTCCGGCCTGCTCTTCATCGCCCTCGGACTAGCCCTGATCCGCGCCGGAGCCAACGACCGCCCGGCCAACCACCGCGCGCCTATCCCGCAACCGCGCGCCGCTTCCTGACCTCATCCAGCGTCACCGCCAGAATAATCACCGACCCGATAATTACCTGCTGCCAGTAATTCGAAATGTTCAGCAGGTCCGCCCCGTTCGAAAGCAGCCCCATGATGAACGCGCCAATCAGCGTCCCCACCACACTGCCCTCGCCGCCGTTCAGACTGCCCCCGCCAATCACCACCGCCGCAATCGCCTGCAGTTCGTAACCCTGCCCCGCGGTCGGCTGCCCGGTCATCAGCCGCGACGCCTCAATCATCCCCGCCAGCCCCGTCAGCGCCCCGCCGATCGCATACACCGCCGTCATGTGAAAGCTCACCGGAATCCCCGCGTAGATCGACGCAATCTTATTGCTTCCGATCGCGAACGCGTACCGGCCCAGCCGCGTATGCTCCAGCAGCACGTGTACCGCAACCGCGCACACGCACACCAGCCACAGCACGAACGGCACTCCCAGCAAAGTCCCTTCGCCAAGGAACGAAAACGCCGGCGGAATCCTGTGTACCGGCAGCCCGTTCGAGAAAATCAGCGCCAGCCCGCGAAAGATCCCCAGCGTCCCCAGCGTCACAATGAACGCGTTAATCTTCAGCCGCGTAATCATGAACCCGTTGAAGAACCCGCACGCCGTCCCCACCGCGATCCCGATCGCCACGCCCTCCCAGATCGGAAAACCACGCTCCAGCGCCATCGTCCCAACCAGCCCGCTCAGCCCCAGAATCGACCCCACCGACAGATCGATCCCGCCCGAGATGATCACGATCGTCATCCCCAGCGCCATCGTGTTGAACACCGCCGTCTGCCGCGCCACGCTCGCCAGATTATTCGCCGTCAGAAAATACGGCGACGCGATCGACAGCGCAACAAACAAAACAATCAGGCTGAGAAACGGCAGCAGCCGCTGCGTCACCCGCCCGTCGATTTTCATGCTGCGGTTTCCATCACGGCCAGCTTCATAATCTCCTCCTGCGTCGTGCCCCGCGGCAATTCCCCCGCAATCCGCCCCTGCCTCATCACGAGTATTCTGTCAGCCACATGCAGCAGTTCCGAAAGTTCCGAACTGACCATCAGGATCGCCGCCCCGTTCCGCGCCAGCTCGCTCATCAGCTCGAACACCTCGGCCTTCGCCCCGATATCGATACCGCGCGTCGGCTCATCGAACAGAAATATGCTCGCCTGCCGGAACAGCCATTTCGCGATGACCACCTTCTGCTGATTCCCGCCGCTCAGCGAACCCGCCCGCTGCGCCACCGAAGCCGCCTTCAGCCGAAGCTTCTGCCCCAGTTCCGCCGCCATCGAATTCTGCGCTTTCAGCTTCAGGAATCCGAAGCTGCTGATGCGCTCCACATTCGCCATCGTCGTATTCGCCGCAATCGGCAGCCGCAGCGCCAGCCCTGAAATCTGACGATCCTCCGTAACCAGCGCGATCCCCGCCTTCACCGCATCGCGCGGACTTCGAATCGCCACCGGCGCTCCATTGACCAGGATCTCCCCGGAACCCACCGGATCGATCCCGAAAATCGCCCGGCAAAGTTCCGTTCGCCCCGCCCCGATCAGCCCCGCCATCCCCGTGATCTCGCCCCGCCGCAAAGTCAGCGACACGTTCCGCACGTTCGACCGCTTCGACGAAACATCCCGCAGCTCCAGCAGCGGCTCGCCCGCTGTCAGATGTTCCCGCTCATAGATCGCCGACACCTCGCGCCCCACCATGTGCTGAATCAGCTGCGCCGTCCCGATATCCGCCAGCGCCCCCGTATGCACCGTGCTCCCGTCGCGCAGCACCGTAACCCGGTCGCCGATCGCCCGCAGTTCTTCCATCCGGTGCGTGATGTAAATGATGCCCATGCCCCGCGCCTTCAGATCGCGCACAATGCGGAACACCTGTTCTGTCTCGGTATTCGAAAGCGAGGAAGTCGGCTCATCGAAAATCAGCAGGCTTGAGCCATGCTGAATGGCCCGGCAAATCTCCACCATCTGCCGTCCCGCCGGACTCAGCCGGTTCACCCGCCACTCCGCATTGAGCGGAAAATTGTATTGCTCGATCAGCCGCCGCGCCCGCTCGACAATCCTGCCGCGGCTCACCCACCCCAGCGGCTCCCGCTCTTCGCGCCCGAGGAAGATATTCTCCGCCACCGTCATGTGCGGCGCCAGCAGAGACTCCTGATGCACCATCGCGATTCCGATCGCCGCCGCCTCGCCCGGCGCGCGCAGAAAAACTTCGCTGCCGTTCCAAAGCATCCGCCCGCCGTCGCGCTCCACAATCCCCGCGACAATTTTCATCAGCGTCGATTTGCCCGCGCCGTTCTCCCCCAGCAGCAGATGCACTTCCCCGGCGCTGACCGAGAGATTGCCCGAACGCAGCGCCGCCACGCCCCCGAAATGCTTGCGAATGTCCTGGAGTTCGAGCAGCACCAAACGCGCTAGTGTACTCCACAGCCATTCGGATATCATGAACGCTCGATGGCGCGATTGACCCTCGCCAAAAAACTCCTGCTCGCCGCCGCCGCTCTCGCGTCCGTACTGTCTGCCCAGTCGCCGCGCTCCGCGCTTCGAAATCGCTTCCGTAAAGCCTTGCCCCGATGCCGCAGAAACCATTCCCGAACGGCCGCAGGGGCGACGGCCGTCAGTCTTCTCCCGATCGCCTGCACCTCACCTGTCAGACGCTCATGAGCCTGATCCAGTGGGCCTACTCAAACTATGCCGACGCCCGCTTCAATCCACTGGCCTCGATCCCCATATCCGGAGGACCCGCGTGGATCGGCACCAAACTCTTCCAGGTGGACGCCAAAGCCGCCAGCCCCCAATCGAACGGCGCCATGAACGGACCCATGCTCAGAGGCTTGCTCGAAGAGCGCTTCGGTCTCGTAGTCCGGCGCGATATCAAGGAAACGCCTGTCTACGCACTCACGGCAGCCAAAGGCGCGCCGCTCAGGCTAACCCCGTCCACTCACAAATGCATCGCCGTCGATCCCGGCAAGCCGCTCCCCATCGAGCCGGGCAAACCATTTCCGGCAGTCTGCGGAATGTCGAGGACGAACGATAAAGGCTACGATGCGGTCGCCGTCACCATGCCCGTGTTCGCAAAGCTTCTGTCGGATTACGCGGACCGGCCCGTCATCGACAAGACTGGCCTGTCAGGCGAATACGACATTCATCTGAACTTATACGCATCGGACCTCGGGCACCCCTCGGCAAGCTTAAGCAGTGACGACGCGAGACTCGCAAGAGATCCACAGGAAATCTTCTCGCGTGTCCGCCAGGAATTGCAGAGACTGGGGCTCCACATCGAATCCTCGAAAGCGCCCACTGAAACCCTGTACATAGAAAAGGCCGAAACCCCGTCGCCCAACTGAGTCGTGGGGCACCACCCCGGCAATGCGCCCGCTCGGCGAATCCCCGGTGAGCGGATAGTACCTTAGGAAGTTAATGGAGTCCGGATCGGAGCGGCGAAGCCGATGATTGCGATTAGCGGCGTCGTGCAGCGGAGTGGCCGTGTGCCTTCTTTCCCTGTGTGTATTAAAAGGCAAAATCCGACACTGTAAATGCTTGCATTCATAGATGAATCCGGCGATGCGGGGATGAAACTAGATAGCGGGTCTTCGCCCTATTTCTGCATTCTGGCGGCAATCTTCAAAGATGACTTCAGCGCTGATGCCTGTGATAGGGCTATTGATCTATTACGCAGGGAGACAGGCAAGCCCTCCAGTTACGAATTCCACTTCAGCCGATGCCCTACGTCCATGCGACAGTCATTCCTTCGCTGCGTTGCGCATGAGCAATTTTCTTATCACGCCTTTGTGCTTGACAAGGCTAAGCTTTTCGCGCCCAGGTTTAAGAACAGCAAGGACCTCTATGAGTTCGCTGTATCGATTGTCTGTGAAAACGCCAGCGACATACTGAAAAATGCGAAGGTCGTTATTGACAGGAATGGGAACCGAGAGTTCCTGCAAAGGCTCCAATCTACTCTCAAGGCAAGGCTGAACGGCGACGGCTTAAGAGTTGTGCGTAAAGTCGTCATGCAGGACTCTAAGGCTAACAATCTCGTACAGTTAGCGGATATGGCTTGTGGGGCGGTGGCGCACAGCATCACAGCCGGGGATCATAGATTCAGGGAGTTGATACGAAGGAGCGCAGAGCAGCGCGTTCAGATCTGGCCAAAAAAGTAGCCCGCCGACCTATCCTTGCGGAACGCAGACCATGAAGGCCACAGTTCGGTCGGGCGGGCAGTTCCATGCCCACCGTACCGCCGCCGTAACCGTTTGTCAATTGTCCACATTTCTAAAGCGCCGACCCTTCCCTAGCATCGTAGTAATTCTACTCTCGTTCGTCAGGTATATTACGCACAAACGTTGCTGGACGAAATGCAACCTCCTCTTAAACCCCGCCTTTTTAATTGCCGGATGGTTTCTCGGCATGATCGACGATCAATACATCCATGGCCGCTTTTTGAGGTTTAAGCTGAAGCCCCAATGCCTGAACAGCCGAAAAGATGTCGATATCCCCGATCGCGTCCTCGGTTCTGTTCGCTGGGGTATTTGGGGTGTACGTAAAACCGAAGTCGTACTCACCCGCGAGACCCGTGAGATCCAGGACAGGGCGATCTACCAGACTGTTTTCGATCACCCGCACTAAGTCCTCCATCGTCGCCCTGGTCATGGTCACTTCATAGTTGCGCCCGCTCGCCGTGAAGCGAGACTCCCGCCTTGACATCGGAGGCACTTTCTCGCAGCCGCGCTCCCTTTCGCGATTGGACCAGCGCATAAACAGGAATTTCTCTCTTATCCCGATGAACCCGGAGCTTGAAGCGGTCGGCAAGCAGCGACTGCGTCATTTGCCTGAACTCGGCAGCCGATCGTGGCGCATCCCCCGCAGCTTTGGCCGCAATGTCATAAAAGAGGTCGCCGAATGGCTCCAGTGCGGGAGTATAGGGCACCTGATAGCTTCGAACGTCGTATGCGTACGCTATGAGCCCGGACAATGTCTTGGCTTCGGCGTTCAGTCGCGAACCTGACGTCGCCAGTTTTACCTGACCGCCTCGTGCCGCATGCAATTTAACGGAAGCCACCTCGAACTCAGAAGCCGATTGGCCGGCCATGCTGAGCGAAGCTGTCACCACAACAATCACAATTCCACCGCGTCGCAGCATGTTGCGCCATCTCCTCGCCGTCTTGTCTAAAGACGACTCCCAACCGCGGATCGTTGAATCCGATTTCCCCGGTCACACGAAGGCCAAAAATATTTCCACCCAATAAAATCAGCCCTCCCGCGCCGTTTCCCCCACCTTCACCACCCCCATCCACCCCACTCCGATGCTACTTTCTCTACCGAGGGATACCCAAATTGTCACCAGAAGAAATCATCTCCGCCGCACAGCTGCTCGCCAACCGGCTCAACGCTGAAAAGTCCACCGGCCCCAAAACCGAAGAAGGCAAGCGCATATCCAAAATGAACGCGCTCCGCCACGGTCTCACCGGCTGCCTCACCATCATGCCGTGGGAAGACCGCGTAGCCTACGAAGCCTTCCTCACCGAACAGGAGTCCCAGTGGAACGCCGAAACTCCCATGGAAAAGGAACTCGCCGTCTCCATCGCCGAAGACCTCTGGCGCCTAAAACGCGCCCGCGCCCTTGACGAAAACATCTACGCCATCGCCCATCCCGGCATGACCGGCGAACCCGAGCCCTCCTTCCCCGCCGACGTCATCACCGCCGCCTACCAGGCCCGCGCCTTCATCAAAGACGCCAAACAGCTCCAGCTCCTCACGCTCTATGGCAATCGCATCCACCGCACCATGGAAAGAAATGTCGCGCGGCTTGAGGAACTCCAGGCCAAACGCATCGCCGAACGCATTCAGGCCTTCGAAGAAGCCCAGCTATTGGCACGACTTGCGGAGATGGAAGGGCAGCGATGCGATCCTGAAGGGAACGCTCCGGCCATCCGTGGCTTCGTTTTTTCATACGCCGAAATCAACGCCGCCAACCTCCACGCCGAACGTCTCAGAGTCGCAAAATTCTACGAACGGCACCACTGGGACCCCAAAATGAAGTACCCGCACCCGCGCATGGAGCCGATTTCGCTCCCGCTGGCAGCGTAAAACAGGTCAAATTCAAACGATGACCAGCTACTCAAACCCGAACTGCGCCCGGTCCAGCCCGCCCCTAAGCCGGAGGGATCTGCACGGGCCACTTAGCCGTCGTCGTATACCCGCCATCCACGGCAATCACCTGGCCCGTAATGTAATCCGCGCCCGGGCTTGCGAGAAAAACGGCCAAAGGCGCAACATCTTCGGGAGTTCCCAGCCGGTCATTCGCCTGCACGCTCTTGAGCCAGTCCTTCATCACGTCCGATTGCCACATCGCCCGGTTCAGATCGGTCACAATGAACCCCGGCGCAATGCAGTTCACCTGAATTTCGTACTTTGCCCACTCAGCCGCCAGCGACTTCGTGAACTGCGAGATCGCCCCCTTGGTAATCGAGTAAATAGTAAGGTAGGGCAGTCCCGAAACGCTCATCAGGCTCCCGATGCTGATAATCTTCCCGCCCTTGCCGCGCTTCACCATCCGCGCCCCCACCAGTTGCGTCAGTTCGATCAGGCCGTGCAGGTTGGTCTGCAGAAGATACTCGTACTCAGTCCGCGTGTACTCCTCGAACCGCTTCCGGATGTTCGTCCCGGCCACATTCACCAGAATGTCCACATCGCCCGCCGCATCCGCCGCCTGACGGATCGAATCCGCGCTCGTCACGTCCAGTTCCACGGCCACGGCGCCCATTTCAGCGGCAAGTTCATCCAGTTTCGTTTTCGATCGCGCTGCGAGAATCACCCTGGCGCCCGCATCCTTCATAGCCCGCGCAATCGCCAGTCCGATACCGCGGCTCGCACCCGCAATCAGCGCCGTCTTGCCTTCCAGAGAAAAGGGGTTCACGTCGCTAGTGTCTCACCCCAACTTGCTAAAGTGAAAACAGTTATGAGCTTTTCCGATTCATTTTTCGCCGCTAAATTCGGCCTCTCGCGGCGGGATCTGGAAAACTACCTCGCCGAAGCCCTGTCGCGCGGCGGCGACTACGCCGACCTCTATTTCGAGTACCTCTCCACCAGCTCCATCAGCATCGACGAATCTATCGTCAAGAGCGCCACCCAGGGCGTCTCGCTCGGTGTCGGCGTCCGTGTCATCTCCGGCGAACGCACCGGCTACGCCTACTCGGACGACCTCAGCCCCGAGAAGATCAAGCACGCTGCTCAGGTGGCCGCGCTCATCGCCGCCGGTCCTGCGAAGATCGAGAAGACCCCGCTCAACGAAGGCCCGAAACGGAATCTCTACCCCGTCCTCACCGCGCCCGGCGAAACCGCCTTCAGGGATCGCGTCGAACTTGCCCAGCGTGCCGACCGCGCCGCTCGCGCCTGCGATTCCCGCATCTTTCAGGTCCAGGTCACCTACGCCGATAACCTCCGCGAAGTGCTCGTCGCCACCAGCGACGGTGTTCTCAATTTCGACCGCCAGCCGCTCGCCCGCATGAGCGTCTTCGTGCTCGCCCGCGAGGGCGACGGCATCCCTCAGCAGGGACACTCCGGCGGCGGTGGCCGCTACGAGCTCGACTGGTTTCAGACCGAACGCACCCCTGAATACTTCGCCAAAGAAGCCTGCCGGCAGGCCATCGTGCAGCTTGGCGCCGTTGAAGCCCCGGCTGGCGAACAGATCGTCGTCCTTGGACCCGGCTGGCCTGGCGTGCTCCTCCACGAAGCCGTCGGCCACGGCCTCGAAGCCGATTTCAACCGCAAAGGCGTCTCCGCCTTCACCGGACGCATCGGTCAACAGGTCGCAAGCAGCCTTTGCACCGTTGTCGATGACGGCACCATCGGTGGCCGCCGCGGTTCCCTCAATGTCGATGACGAAGGCAACCAGACCCAGCGCAACGTTCTCATCGAAAACGGGATCCTCCGCGGCTACCTCCAGGACAACCTTTCGAGCCGCATTCTCAAAGCAACCCCCACCGGCAGCGGACGCCGCGAAAGCTACGAACACATCCCCATGCCGCGCATGACCAACACCTTTATGATGCCCGGCGACAGCGATCCCGCCGACATCGTGAAATCCGTGAGCCGCGGCCTCTATTGCGCCAACTTCGCCGGTGGGCAGGTCGATATCACCAGCGGCAACTTCGTCTTCTCCGCTTCCGAAAGCTACCTCATTGAAGACGGCAAACTCACTCGGCCGGTGCGCAACGCAACTCTGATCGGCAACGGCCCCGAAGCTATGAAATACGTCAGCATGGTGGGCAACGATCTCAAACTCGACGAAGGCATCGGCGTGTGCGGCAAGGAAGGCCAGAGCGTTCCCGTGGGGGTCGGCATTCCCACAGTCCGCATCGACCGCATGACGGTCGGGGGAACCGCTTGAGCGCCGCATCGGACTTTGCTTCCCTCCAGACGCTCGCGCAGGCAGTCGTAAAACAGTCGCTCGACGCCGGAGCCACTGACGCCGAATGCACCATTTCCGAAGGTTCGGAATTTTCGGCCGCCGTCCGCATGGGCGAACTCGAAACCCTCAAAGAAGCCGGATCGCGCGGTGCCGGATTGCGCGTTTTGATCGGCCGCCGCATGGGTGCGTCCTACACCTCTGACATGACGCCCGATGGCATCCGCCACATGGTGCAATCGGCCATCGATCTCGCCGCTCTCACCACCGAAGACCCGCACGCGGCGCTGCCTGACCCTGACGAACTCGGCTCCATCGGCGCAGATCTCCATCTCTTCTCAGACGACGTTGCCTCTCTTCAAACCGAACTGAAGATCGACACCGCCCGGCGTGCCGAAGCCGCCGCTCTCGCCTTCGATCCGCGCATTACCAACTCCGAAGGCGGTTCCTTCGATTCCAGCATCGGTGGCCGCGTCTTCGCGAATTCCAGAGGTTTCTCAGGCGCCTACCGCGCCACCTACTGCTCCGTTTCCGCCGTCCCCGTTGCCATTCTCGACGGAGCCATGGAGCGCGATTACTGGTCGACTCTGGCCCGCGATTTCGCCGGACTCGAAGATCCTGAATATGTCGGACGCACCGCCGCTGAGCGCACCATCCGCCGCCTCGGAGCCGTCAAGGTCGAGACCCAGAAGGTTCCCGTCATCTTCGAACCGCGCGTAGCCCGGTCTCTGCTGAGCCACATCTTCGAAGCCATTGAAGGCAGGTCCATTTATCGCCAGGCTTCCTTTCTCGCGGGCAAGCTCGGCGAAAAGATCGCCGATGAGCGGATCACCGTCATTGACGACGGCACCATCCCTCACCTCTTCGGCTCCCAGCCGTTCGACGACGAAGGCGTTCCCACGCGCCGCACCCCCGTCATCGAGCGCGGGGTGCTGAAGAACTACCTGCTCAACACCTACACTGCCCGCAAACTTGGCATGAAGACCACGGGCAACGCCTCCCGCGGCATCACCGGCAACGCGGGCATCGGGCACGGCAACTTCTACCTCGAAAAAGGCGACAAATCGCCCGCTGAAATTCTCAGCGGCGTCCGGAACGGTTTCTTTGTGACCGAACTCATCGGTTCCGGCGTCAATACCGTTACCGGGGACTATTCCCGTGGCGCTGTCGGCATCTGGATCAGAGGTGGAGAACTGGCTTTTCCGGTATCGGAAGTCACCATCGCGAGCACACTGCAGGAAATGCTGAACGGCATTGCCGCAATCGGCAGCGACCTCGAATTCCGCGGCTCCATGACCGCCCCGACCGTAATGATCGGAGAGATGACAGTTGCCGGACGTTAAGATTTCCCCCGCCGGCATCGTCATCGGACTCGCAGGAGTTCTCATTCTCGGTGTCTTCGGCTGGCTCACGTTCGGGCCCAAACCCGCGGCTCCCCCGCCGCCGAAGCTGACTGACGAGGCCAGGGCGTATCGGAGCAATCTCGCGCTCTCGAACGTTCATATGCAGGCGGCTGAGAGTTACGTCAATTCAAGGCTGGTCGAAATTCTTGGCGACATCGGCAACAAGGGAAACCGGGCCGTCAAACTCGTTGAAGTCTACTGTGTATTTCAGGATTACTCTGGAAAGGAAATTCTTAGGGAACGAGTCACCGTGGTCGGCGCGCTGGCGCCCGGCCAGACTAAGCCGTTCCGGCTGCCCTTCGATACCGTCCCCGATAGTTGGAACCAGGCGATGCCCACGCTGATCATCGCGCAGATTCAGTTCGAATAAAGCCTTTGGGCAAAACAAACGGCCCTATCATAAAAACGTCGGGCAAAAGCAGGAACGAATGAAAACGAAAAGCGCGCTTCTCATCCTTCTGTCGGCGATCGCATTCGGGCAAAAGCAGCAGCCTCCCGAACCCCTCGTCCAGTTCCCGATTCGCGGCACCCGCGGCGCCGTTGCGGCGGGCAGTCCCTACGCCACCGAAGCGGGTATGCGCATGTACTACACCGGCGGCAACGCGGTGGATGCGGGCGTGGCCAGCATCTTCGCTGCCGCCACCACCGAATATGAGCGCGTCGGCTGGGGCGGAGAAGCGCCGCTGCTCATTCGCACCAAAGACGGTAAGGTCCACTCAATCGCGGGCGTAGGCACCATGCCGAAACTCGCCAGCGCCGAACTCTTCCGCAAACGTCCGCTGCAGTTGGGCGAAATTCTCGAACCGCCGGAGAAGAACGGTCTCAAAGGCATGATCCCGGTCGCCGGTCTCATGTGCGCCCTGGTTCCGGGCATGGCCGATGCGGCACTCGTGGCGCTTCGCGAGTACGGCACCAAATCGTTCAGCCAGGTGATCGCCCCCGCTACTGAATACGCCGATGGCCAGGCCATAGACGAGATTCGCTCGGGCGGCATTGACAGCAGCCGCGAGTTCTTCACCCTTTGGCCAACCTCGATGGAGCACTTCGTCCCCGGCGGTCACGTGCCCCGGCCCGGCGAGATCTTCCGTCAGCCGGATCTTGCCCGAACGCTGCGCGGCATGGCCGAAGCGGAGAAAAAGGCGCTCGCCTCCGGAGCCACCCGCGAAGCCGCTATCGACGCCGTTCGCGACCACTTCTACCGCGGCGAGATCGCCAAAAAGATCGACGCTTTCAGCAAGGCCAATGGCGGTCTTCTGCGCTATGAAGACATGGCCGCTTTCAGGCTCGCCCCCGAGGAGCCGGTCTCGACCGACTTCCACGGCCTCCGCGTCTACAAGCCCGGCTTCTGGAGCCAGGGCCCCGCCATGATCGAGACCCTGAACATCCTCAGCGGCATCGATTTCAGCGGCCTGAAGTTCAATTCGCCCGACTACATCCACACCGTAACCGAAGCCCTCAAGCTCGCTTACGCCGACCGCGATACGTATTACGGCGACCCCAAATTCGTCACCATCCCTGAGGACACTCTGCTGTCGATGAAGTACGCCGCCGAGCGCCGCGCGCTGATCGGCAAGACGGCATCGCTGGAATTCCAGCCGGGACAGATCGGCGACCATCCGCCGTCTCACCCTTCAAAATCCGAGATCGCGAGCATCAAGATCAACGACTTCCTGATGGCTCACGACACCACCTGCGTTGACGCGATCGATAAAGATGGCGTGATGTTCTCGGCCACGCCCTCCGGCGCCTGGCTGCCCTCGGTGATTGCGGGCGATACCGGCATTCCTCTGACCGAACGGGCTCAGAGCTTCCTGCTGGTTCCCGGAAGTCCCAACGAACTCGCCGGTGGCAAGCGGCCTCGGGTCACGCTCAGCCCCACCATGATTCTGCGCTCCGATGGGTCACCGTATGCGGCGCTCTCCACACCCGGCGGCGACAACCAGGAACAGTCGCTCATCCAGATTCTGTTCAACACCGTCCTGTTCCGGATGAACGCCGAATCCGCCATCGAGGCCCCGCGCTTCCAGACCCGCCATCTGGTCTCGAGCTTCGACAATCACGCGATGAACCTGGGCGATCTTCTGCTCGACGAGCGCATCGCGCCGGCGACCATGGCCGAGCTCATCAGGCGTGGCCACAAAGTGGAGACGCGGTCTAAATGGAACAGCGGTGCCGCGCCCGTCCTCATTCGCGTCACCCCGGCCGGAGTCATCGAAGCGGGCGCCGACCCGTGGGGCTACCGGTCCATGCGCGCCTGGTAAGTGGATAGCCTCTTCGAAGAGGACGCCTTCGATCGCGACCTCCTGCGCGGCCGCTTACTCCGGCTCGCGGAGCGCGGCGTTTACCTGGGCGGCAGTTCGTGGAAGTACCCGGGCTGGCTCGGGCAAATCTACTCGCGGTCCCGCTACCAGACCCGGGGGCGCTTCTCGAAGAAGCTGTTCGAAGACACTTGCCTGAGCGAGTACGCGACGGTCTTCCCAACCGTTTGCGGAGACTTCGCCTTCTACCAGTTCCCCACGGATGCGATGTGGGCGAAGCTGTTCCGCCAGACGCCCGGGCACTTCCGCTTCGGCTTCAAAGTGCCAGAGATGATCACCGTGTTCGGCAACCCGACCTTCCTGGACGCGAGCCTCTTCGAAGACTCCTTCCTGCGGCCTCTCGAGCCCTACCGCCAGCAGATTGGAGTGCTCATCTTTGAGTTCGGGACCATCCGCCATACCATCGACTTCCCCGCCGTGCTCGACCCGTTTTTAGAGCGGCTCCCGCCCGGCTGGCGCTTCGCTGTCGAGGTCCGCAACCCCGAGTTCCTGGAGCCCCGCTACTTCGACTGCCTGCGCGCCCACAAGGTCTCGCACGTCTACAACGCCTGGACCCGCATGCCTGAACTGGCTGACCAGATCGCCATCCCCGAGTCGAGGACCGCCGAACTGATCGTCGCCCGCGCGCTGCTGCGCCGCGGCCGCCCGTACGAAGACGCCGTCCGGAAGTTCTCCCCGTACGACCGCGTTCAGGAAGTGAATGAGCCGGTCCGCGGAGCGCTGCGGGAACTGATCGACATCGCGATCGTGAATGGACAGCCCGCCATCATCTTCGTGAACAACCGCCTCGAAGGCAACTCGCCCGGCACCATCATCGCCCTGACGGACTGATATATTCAAAGCCATGAAATTCGCCCTTTTTATCGCTGTATGCGGCATCGCCGCCGCCCAGCAGGCGCCGAAGCCCGGCCTGACCATTACCTCGACTGCGTTCGAAGATACTGCCATCATCCCGATGAAGTACTCGCAAGCCGTCCCGGCGCCCGTCTCGCCGAAGCTGGACTGGACCAACGTTCCCGACGGTACGGTCACCTTCGCGCTGATCATGCACGACCCCGATACCGCGCCCATGAAGAAGGCGGAAGACATTCTGCACTGGATGGCGTTCAACATTCCCGGCACCGCGCGCGGTCTCGACGAAGGCCAGACCGCTTCGGCGCAGCTCTCGAATGGCACCGTGCAGGCCAAGAGCTTTCGCGGAGCCGTGGGTTATATGGGACCGGGCGCAGGCGCCGCCGGACCCTATCACCACTACACCTTCGAGCTGTTCGCGCTCGACACGAAGCTCGACCTCGGACCCGACGCCACCCGCGCGGACGTGCTCAAAGCGATGGATGGCCACATTCTCGGCAAAGGCGCCATGGTCGGCCGCTTCCACCGCTAAGGCTCTTCCATGATCGGGCGCTCCATTGTTCTGACGTTTCTCCTGTGCGGCGGCTCGATGGCGCAGGGCATTTTCGAAGGCCACGCGGACATCGGAACCGTGAAGCACCCCGGCTCCGCGGAGTACGATTCCGCGAAGAAGACCTACACCGTCACGGGCAGCGGCGCCAACATCTGGGCCGCTGAAGACGACTTCCAGTTCGTCTGGAAAAAGGTGTCCGGTGACGTCTCGCTCGCCGCCGATATCGAGTTCGCCGGAACGGCGGGGAACGCCCATCGCAAGGCCGCTTTGATGATCCGTCGGACCCTCGATCAGGATTCCGACTATGTTGACGCGGCGGTGCATGGAAACGGTCTGACATCGCTTCAGTTCCGGAACCAGAAAGGCGGCGCGACCCACGAAGTTCAGGTCGGGTCGTCACTGCCGAAACGGGTGCGCATCGCCAGGCAGGGCGACTACGTGTACATGTGGACGGACGGCGCATTCTCCGGCGGGTCTATGAAGATTGGCCCGGGCGAATCGTTCTACGTCGGCATCGGCGTTTGCGCGCACGATCCCGAAGCGGTCGAGCGCGCGGTGTTTTCGAACGTCGATATGGTGGAAGGCAAAGCGACCGGCAAGCCCGCCTCGTACAGCACCCTGGAGGTGGTTCCGATACAATCTACCGATCGCAGGGCGGTCTACGTTGCACCCGGCGTGATGGCCTCGCCATCGTGGTCGGAAGATGGCAAGTCAATCGTGTTCGAGAGCAACGGTCATCTGAACCGGATCCCCGCCGCGGGCGGCAAGCCCGAAGTGGGCGAGGTCTCGAAAAGCGTGTCACCCGACGGCACCCAGACCATTACCGTCTCGGGCGAAACAGAGATCAGGATACAGACCGCGGCAAAGGTCATTGCCACTTTGCCGGGAGGACCGGGCTGGTGGGACCCGCGCCTTGGTCACCCGACAGCAAGTCGCTCGTGTTTGTCAGTTATCATCATCCGATCGAGTGATCGGCCCAGCGGTCGTTCGGCAGGATGGGCGACCAGCCCGGCCGCCCCGGGTCCTGATCGTAGGGGTAGTTGCCGAGTTCTTTGTAGAGTTCGCTGTACTGCCGCATCTTGTCGCGGTTGAGCCGCACACCCAGTCCGGGGCCGGTCGGCACGGCGATAGCGCCGTTCTGGTAGGGCAGTAGCCCTCCTTCAATGATGTCGTCGGTCAGATGGTGATAGTGGGCGTCGGCTGCGAAGGAAAGGTTCGGCAAGACGGCTCCAAGATGCAGCATGGTCGCCAGCTCAATGCCCAGTTCGCCGGACGAATGCACGGCGACTCCAAGCTGGAACGTCTCGCAGACGCCCGCCGCTTTGATGCACGGCCGGATGCCGCCCCAGAAGGTTGTGTCCAGCAGAATCACGTCAACAGCAGTGTTCAGCACGTTGGCCGATAACTGCTCGAAGTCGACCACCACGGTGTTGGTTGCAAGCGGAATCCGAATCATCTTGCGTGTCCGGCGCATCTCGTTGAGCCCGTAGACAGGATCTTCCAGGTAGTCGTTGCGGATATCTTCAATGGCATGGCCGAACCGGATCGCCTGTTCGGTTGACCAGACGCCGTTGGGATCGAACCGGACCAATCGCCGGGCAGCGAGGCGGCCAAAGCGCGATAGGCTTCGAGTTCATAGTCGGGATGAAAGACGCCGGCTTTCAGCTTGTGAGTGGTGAACCCGGATCGCCGCTTCGATTCGCGAGCGTTCGCTACGAGCTGGTCCACGGTTCGCACTTCGCCTGACCCGCTCTTTGCATTCGGGTAGCGGAAAAACAGGTACGCGGCGAACGGGACGCGATCCCGCAACCGCCCGCCAAGGATGTCAAAGACCGGCACGCCCCACGCCTGCCCAAGAATGTCCAGAGCATGCGAACTCCAGAGCAGCCAGCACCTGAGTCCGGTTGTTGAGATAAACGCAGTGGGGTTCGCGATGATGAACCGCATCTCTTCGAGGCGTGCCGTATCGTGCCCGGCCAGGTACCACTTCATGGCACTGAACACGGCTTCAGAAGACTCGCCGCCGCCCCCCATCTCGCCAAGTCCGACGATGCCGTTGTCCGTCTCGACTTCAACAATGGTCCGCAACAAAGCGGCCCCAATGGCAGCCGTTCGCGTGGCGGAGCGGGGCCTCAAGGGGCACGGTAACGGTGGTGGCCCGGATGTTGACGCATTCGCATGACCCTTCATTTTGTCAGCACCGGCACTGCACCGAATGCCATATCGTAAGGACGTGAAATCCGCGTTTGTTCTTGCATTCTGGAGCAGCCGCATCGACCCATGCGGAAAGCGGCTACAACGCCTGGCTGCGGTACGCGCCCGTTACCACCCCCATGTCTTTACCGACCGGCCGTGGTCGTAAGTGCGCACGACTCAACCGCGCGTGCCGAACTGATTCGCGGCGTCCGCGGCATGCTGGGCAAGACACTGCGTATCGATACGCGCCTGCCTCAGGAGAATGCGGTGCTGCTTGGCACCGCCGATGAGATCTGGGCCTCTCGCGCCCTGGTTTACCTTGCCGACAGACATGAAGCCTGACAGCTATCTGCTGCGAACGGTCGCGTCAGGCGGTCTGCGTTTTACGGTGGTTGCCGGTGGCGATGAACGCGGGGTTCTTTACGGCGCCTTCGCCCTGCTGCGGAAGATTGCGATGGCGCAGGACGTGGCGAAGCTCGATGAGCATCACTCTCCGGATGCTCCTGTTCGCTGGATCAATCAGTGGGATAACCTGGACGGCTCCATCGAGCGCGGCTATGGCGGGCGGTCGATCTTCTGGGAGAACGGGCACGTGCGGGACGACCTTACTCGGGTCAGCGATTATGGCCGCCTGCTGGCATCCTCGGCATCAACGCGTGCACCATCGACAACGTCAACGCGGACAAGCGGCTGCTGTCCGCCGAGTTCATTCCGCAGATTGCGCGCATCGCGGAGGCGTTTCGGCCGTGGGGCGTGCGCGTCGCAGTGTCGGTCGACTTCGGCAGCCCACAGTCCTGGGCGGGCTCGACACTTCGACCCGCTGGACCCGCGCGTGCCCATTGGTGGAAAGCGCGCGCCGACGACTTTACCGCGCTGTTCCGGACCTGGCGGGATTCGTCCTGAAGGCCGATTCCGAAGGCCGGGTCGGTCCTTCCGCTACGGCGAACCCATGCCGACGCCGCGAACGTGGTGGCGCGGGCGCTGAAGCCCCATGGCGGACTGCTGCTCTATCGCGGTTTCGTTTACGACCATCACATGGACTGGAACAATCCGAAGAACGACCGGGCCCGCGCCGCTTACGACAACTTCCAGCCTCTGGATGGGCAGTTCGACGACAACGTTGTGATCCAGATCAAGAACGGACCCATCGACTTTCAGGTGCGCGAGCCCGCTTCGCCGCTGTTCGGCGCACTGGAGAAAACGCAGCAGGCGATCGAACTGCAGGTCACGCAGGAATACATGGGCCAGGCCCGGCACATGGTTTTTCTGGTCCGCAGTGGAAGCAGCGCTCGATTTCGACTGCAGGCGCATGTGAAGGCGCTCGGCTCGCGCGGCCTTCGTCGGCGTGACAAACGCGGGCTGGCTGATAACTGGCTCGGCAATCATCTGTCCATGCCAATCTTTACGGCTTCGGCCGGCTGGCATGGAATCCGGATCTGAGTTCGGAGGGGATTATCGACGAGTGGACGAGGCTACCTTCGGCAACGATCCGAAGGTGGTCAGACCATTCCGCGACTGCAGCTGAAGTCCTGGCGGACTTATGAGAACTACACCGGACCGCTCGGCCTGCAGACGCTGACCGACATTGTGGGCAATCATTACGGCGTGGCGGTGGAAGCATCGGAACGCAACGGCTGGGGGCAATGGCACCGCGCGATAGGATGGGGGTCGGCATGGATCGGACGGTGGCCACCGGCACTGGCTATATCGGCCAGTACAGTGCACGTGAAGAGTTTGTATGAGTCGGTGCAGGTTGCCCGGACGACCTGCTGCTGTTCTTCCACCACGTGCCGTACACTCACCTGCTGCATTCGGGCAAGACCGTGATCCAGTCGATCTACGATTCGCATTACGAAGGCGCCGATGACCGTGACGGATTTCGTGCACCAATGGAAGGCACTGAAGGGTCTGATGGACGAGGACCGATATGGCGCAGTGCTGGCTCAACTGGAATACCAGAGCGGGTCAGGCGCAGGTGTGGCGCGATGCGGTCAAGGACTGGTTTCTCCGCGCCTCGGGATACCGGACGCAAAAGGCCGCGTGGGGATTACCCTGGCCGCATCGAAGCTGAAGCGATGGAGATGGAGGGGTATAAAGCTATTCCTATAGTGCCTTGGGAGGCGGCTTCGGGAGGACACGCAGTCAGCTGTGCGGTCAAAGATGCACGGCCGCGTTCCCGTTCAAGGGAAGTGCGGGGTCGTATTCGCTGCGTGTCCGGTATTTCGATCAACCTGCCGGAGTGGCGCGATTCGGGGTGAGAGTCAACGATCAGGCGATCGACGGCTGGACGGCGAACGACCGCAACCCCGCACGGAAGATGGATGCGTCTTCGTCGGTGCTGCGAATCGTTCAGGGCATCGCATTGCGGCCGGGGGACCGGGTAGCGATAGAGGCCGAGCCCGGCCGGGACGATCCGGCCGGACTGGATTATGTCGAGGTTGTGAAGCCCGAGCCTTAACTCGAAAGTTTCGACATCAACTGCCGGATATCGGTTTCCTGAGCCTTGTTCGGCCTGTCGGCCAGTGCGGCCACGCACTCTTTCTTCGCGGATTCGCGGTCGCCTTTCTGGTTGAGCGCCATGGCGTAGTGGTAAAGCAGTGGAAGACCGGGTTCTGCGGCGCCTGGACTACTAGCCCCTTAAAGGTATCGATCGCGCTGTCCGTCAGATTCTTCTTGATGTAGATGAGCCCGAGCGTGTCCGTGATCTCGGAATAGTTGGGCAGCCGCTGTTTGGCGCGCTGCGCATATGTCAGTGCGACATCGAGATCGCCGTTGGTTTCGGCGATAAGAAAGGCGAGGTTATTCAGAGCAAAAGCGCTGTTAGGATCGATTTTGAGCGCCGACTCATAATACTTTTTGGCGATGTCCTTCTTGCCGATTCCCTCATACAGAATGCGAAGGTTCGTGAGATTGACGGCATTGTCGGGCACGCCCTTCCGAGACCTTGAGGCATCGATGCTGTGAATCGTGTCGCCCTTGTAGCGATAGGCCTGGCGCTCCGGATTGCTGCGTCAATCTGGACGCGCGGATCTTTGAGGAGCGGCATCAGGCGCTGGTAGCTGGCGATAGCGGTATCGAAGTC
>CAWIZX010000005.1:0-202478 GCA_963840735.1 Terriglobia bacterium | reverse complement strand
GGGAATAGCGCCGGGCAAAGTTCAACTTGATACGCTGCAGCCATTGTCGGTCGAAACCGACCGAAC
This sequence comes from Terriglobia bacterium, assembly GCA_963840735.1. Lineage (GTDB taxonomy): Bacteria > Acidobacteriota > Terriglobia > Bryobacterales > Bryobacteraceae > BOG-234. The sequence continues at coordinate 202,412 of CAWIZX010000005.1, read as the reverse complement.
TGCTCTGCTTAAGGCATATCAATCGGTGCGAAAGCAGACCGAGAAGATCTGCAAGCCGCTCGAGACCGAGGACTATGTCGTGCAGTCGATGCCCGACGCAAGCCCGACGCGCTGGCATCTTGCTCACACGAGTTGGTTCTTTGAGACGTTCGTACTTAAAGTCGCTGATCCCGATTACAAGTCGCCCGATCCGCACTTCGATTTTTTATTCAACTCGTACTACAATCTCATCGGCGAGCGCTGGGCACGGCCCGAGCAGGGACTCCTGACTCGACCGACAGTAAAAGAGATCTATGCCTATCGTGCATTCGTCGATCGCTCGATCGAAGAAATGTTTGCCCGAATCACGAGCGAAGATTTTCAGAAGATTGCGCCCGTCATCACGATCGGACTCAATCACGAACAGCAACATCAGGAGTTCAGTCCTGACCGACATCAAGCATGTCCTCGCGCTCAATCCGCTGCATCCTGTTTATCATGAGCGCGCGATCGGCAAATCAGCAACAATACCGGCGATCGAGTGGAAGGAATTCGACGAAGGTTTGTACGAAGTTGGATACGCCGGTGACGCTTTCGCGTTCGATAACGAGCAGCCACGCCATCGGATCTATCTTAACGATTTCGCAATCGCAAATCGACTGGTCACCAATCAGGAATATCTTGACTTTATAAACGCCGGCGGATACTCACGTCCCGAGATCTGGTTATCGGACGGATGGAATGAAGTGCAAACGCACGGCTGGAATGCGCCTTTATATTGGGACAAACACGCCGATGGAAGCTGGTGGCAGATGACATTGAATGGATACCGCGAGGTGAAATCCGATGAGCCGGTAACGCATGTAAGTTACTATGAAGCCGAAGCCTTTGCTGCGTGGAGCGGCGCTCGACTTCCGAGAGAAGAAGAATGGGAGATCGCTTCGGCCAATGTTCCCATCAGCGGTTCATTTGTCGAATCGGAAAATTTTCATCCCAGTAGTTCGTCTATGGATTCGAGCGCGCTTTGCCAACTTTATGGCGAGGTCTGGCAATGGACGGCGAGTAACTATCTTCCATATCCGGGTTTTAAGGCTCCGGATGGTGCGCTCGGCGAATATAACGGAAAGTTTATGTCGAATCAAATGGTGCTTCGAGGCGCTTCATGTGTTACTCCGCGATCGCATGCGCGGCCTACCTATCGTAACTTTTTTCCACCAAGCGCACGCTGGCAATTTAGCGGCATCCGTCTTGCCCGTTGATCACGTTTGACGATGAATACGAATTTCGATTACTCCGCTACGGCTACGACTGCTGAAGACCGATTCCGTCAGGATATTTTGCACGGCTTTCGGCTCGAGCCAAAGCGCATACCGAGCAAATATTTCTATGACGCTCGCGGTGCAGAGCTGTTTGAAGAGATCTGCACGCTCGAAGAATATTACCCGACGCGAACCGAGATCGGAATTCTCGATCGCAATATCTCCGAGATGGCCGCCGCGATCGGCCCCTACACGCGCATCATTGAATTCGGAAGTGGCGAAGGGATCAAAACCGAATTGCTGCTCAATGGTCTCGACCGGCCTTCCGTTTATATTCCGATAGATATTTCGCAGGAACAGCTTGAGGTAACCTCCGCTGTCTTGCGTCAGGCGCATCCCGGTCTTGAAGTGCTGCCGCTTGCACAGGATTATACGGCGCCGATCGTGCTGCCAAAAGCTTCGAGCGCATTCAACCGGACTATCGTCTTTTTTCCCGGATCAACGCTCGGCAATCTCGAACGGCAGGAAGCTGCAGATTTTTTGCGCATGATCACCGGACTCATTCGTGAGACCGGAAAGCTGTTGATCGGTATCGATCTCGTAAAAGATCGCTCCACGATCGAACGTGCATACAACGATTCAAAAGGCGTCACCGCACGCTTCAACATTCATTTGATCGAGCGGCTTCGCGATGAGCTCGGCATCGACATCGATCCCGATCAATTCGAACACTATGCGTTCTTCAACGAACTCGAATCGCGTATCGAGATGCATCTCGTTGCTAAACAAGCGATGGAGATCGTGGTCTCAAATGAAAAAATCAGCTTTGCAGAAGGCGAGCATATCGTGACCGAATATTCTCACAAGTTCACGATCGCTTCGTTCGAATCGTTGGCCGCGCGTGTCGGCCTCAAGATTCAGCATGTTTGGCAGGACGAGAAAAAATATTTCGCGGAGATTCTGCTCGCGGGTGTTGGCGATTGATCGGTTGATCGTAACCCATTCAGTCGACGGCGACCTTCGGGCTTCTCTCGAGCGCCGACTCGACGATCGTACCGAGCAGATCACTGAACGAGATCTTCGCTGCCTCCGCGCTTCGCGCGATGCCTGTCCCTTCCGATAAATTCGGATTCGGATTGACCTCGAGAATGAACAACTCACCATCTTTATTAAGCCGCATATCGACGCGCGCATAATCGCGAGTGCCGAGCGCATGCGTTGCTGCCATCGCGATTTCCTGCGCACGCTCGGTGATCGCCTTCGGAAGATCGGCCGGGCATGACGGGATCGTCTTGTGATAGGCCTCGTGCAGCGGCTCCCACTTTGCCTGATAGCTCACGATCTTGAACAAGTGATCGGGCATTCCACCGAACTCGATCTCGCTGATCGGCAGCGCGCGCCGTGCATCGCCATTGCCAAGCACAGCAACGTTTAATTCTCGCCCATCGATGAACTCCTCAACGAGCGCCGCCATCTTGAAATCGTCGATCACAAACTCGACACGAGCGCGAAGTTCTTCGAGCGTCGAAACGATACTTGCGTTCTCGATCCCGCCGGAGCCATCTTCGCATGCGGGCTTTACGATCACCGGATAACGAAGTCCATGCCGCGCTTTGAATTGCTCCATCGAGTTGACGGTCATCGATCGCGGCGTTGGAAGATCGTTGGCGCGAAGAATTTCTTTTGCGATCGGCTTATTCTGGCAAAGCGCGAGTGCAAGCGGAGGCGCACCCGTATAGGGCATCTGCAGCAGTTCGAAGAACGATGCAACATGCATCTCCTGCTCGGGGCGGTTGTGAAAGAATTCGATCAGGTTGAAGACGACATCGATCTTTCGCCGCGCCATGAATTTGAAGAGTCGCTCGAAGCGATCCTTCACATTAAAACTCGCAACGCGATAGCCCGCTTCCTCGAGCGCTTTTTCGATGTTCTCGTATTCCTGCTCGGCATGCGTCTCCTCGAGATCGAAGTACGGAGTAAAGCCGAGTGCTTCCGGCGAGAGATCGACCGGTGTTCGCTCGCACTGGTCGTCAGCGGAATATCGTTATAGAGTAACGCAACGGTGGTCTGACGAGCCATAACTTCTCACAAACGAATACGAACAGAACGTTCTACCAAAAGACAAGCGACACAACTTCTTGCCACTAAAATAGAAACGGATGAGAAGCAGAATTTGAAAAACGCTCTTCGGCTCTGTTCGAAGCGAGAGCTCTCGACGGAAGCTATGCGTTTCTAAAACCGTCATTCTGGGCCCTATGAAGAATCTTGACTCTCGCTCGCCGCACTGATTGCTCGAAGCGAATATTCTCTCAATGAAACCGTAAGATCCTTCGCCGGGCTCAGGATGACTTGATTGAGAGTGAGTTCTCCATTTCTGAAACGGTCATTCTGAGCCCGACGAAGAATCTTGACTCTCGCTCGCCGCACTGTTTGCTTAAAGCGAAAATTCTCTCAACGACACCGTAAGATCCTTCGCCGGGCTCAAGATGACTTGATTGAGATTGAGTTCTCAACTTCTGAAACGGTCAGTCCGAGTCAGACGGAAAGTTATCTCGCGTGCGGCGAGGCGAGTACTGGTGCGGTCCTTAACGGCGTTGCTGCTGCCGTGCGATCTGTTATCTGTCGCGCTCGCCGATCTGCTGGCGCCACATCGCGTAGTAGAGCCCTTTGAGTTCGAGCAACTCGCTGTGCTTGCCCGACTCAACGATGTGACCACGTTCAAGCACATAGATTCTGTCTGCATGATTGTCGAGAGGCGATGTGCGATGAGGATTGTAATCAGATCGGCGTGAGTGAGACATCGCGGATCGTTTCGGTGATTTCTTCCTCGGTCAGCGAATCGAGCGAAGATGTTGCTTCGTCAAAGACAAGTAGATTGGGATGACGGAGCAATGCACGTGCGATCGAAAGACGTTGCTTCTCACCACCCGATACTTTCACGCCCCTTCACCAATCATCGTATCGAGTCCATCGGAAGCGCGCGCAAGCAATGCACGACACGCAGCGCTGGTTCAGCATCTCGTAACATTCTTCATCCGTTGCAGTTGGATTAACGAAAGCAGATTCTCGCTGATCGTACCGCTAAATAGCTGTGTATCCTGCGTGACTAATCCGATGCGCTCACGAAGTTCATCGAGCAATACAGTCTATGCAGTATGACTGTTGTAAGTAATATCACCCTCCTTCGGATGATACAAACCGACCAACAACTTCACGAGTGTTGTTTTTCCCGATTCCTGATGGTCCGACAAACGCGATCGTTTCGCCGCGATGTGTCTGGAAGTTATGTTCGACAAGGCCTTCGTGGTCGCTGTCAAATGCTGGAAGCTTACGTTCTTGAAATCGAGAACGCGAACAGGTCCGAGTGTGACAGGATGTTCGGGCTGCGCTTCGACCGGTGTCGAGAGGATCGTCTTGAAGTTGATAAGCGATGCTTCGGCTTCGCGATAGGTATTGATGATGTTACCAAGCTCCTGCAACGGTCCGAAGATAAAGAAGGAGTAGATCCAGAGTGAAAAGAATTCACCGAATAGATTCTGCTGTACGAAGATCAAATAAAGCATAAGCGCGAGAATGCTTGTGCGAAGTGCATTGATCGTCGTGCCCTGCAAAAAACTGAGCTTGCGAATGTAGCGGACTTTCTTTAGCTCCAGTTGCAGGATCTTATCGTTCGTCATGTTGAGACGATCGATCTCCTGCTTTGCAAGCCCGAGCGATTTGACAGTTCGATGTTGCGCAGCGATTCGGTGGTGGTACCGGCAAGCGCCGTCGTTTCGGCGACGATCACCCGCTGTATCGTTTTGATCTTGCGGCTCAGTGTGTAGCTAAGCACGCCGATGATCGGCGCAGTCGCTGCAAGACCACCCGGATCGGCCAATGATCAGCGTTGCATAGACGGTCACGAATACAAATCCGACCATCGAAAAACAGCACTCCAATAAGCGCGCGATCAGTTTTTCGATATCCTGCCGACCTTCTGCAATTTGCCAAGCGTCTCGCCGCTGCGTTGATCTTCGAATACCTGATAAGGAAGCTTCAGCGAATGCGCAGAGCCATCAGAATAAAGTCGTGCACCCAGTCGCTTGGTGATCACGTTCATGTAGTAATCCTGGAAATTCTTCGCAACGCGTGATACGAAGGCCGCGCCCATCGCGAGTAGCAGCAAAAAGCCTACTCCGCGAAAGAATTGATCGGTCGAATACTGCTTGAATTTCGTCGCGTAGTCATCGATCACATGTCGAAAGATGAGCGGATCGAGCAGCGAGAAAACTTGATTGATGGTCGCAAGGCCGAGCGTAAGCAGGACAAGCTTCCAGTATTTTTTGAGATAACCTTTGAGAATATCCATTTTAAAAAAGGCGGAGATAGAACGAAGACAATAGAATGGGTCGAATTGAAGGAATCCAAACAACGTGAGGACCTAAAATCATTCGTTTCGACAAGCGATAATCGAGGCCAGCGCAACGAACATGCGCTGGCCCAGAATCAGATTATTTGATGAGCTGCATAGAATGCTGCACGGTATGTCCGCCCGAAGTCAAGCGGTAAAAATAAACGCCCGAAGCAAGCGACGATGCATCGAATGTCATCACATGCTCGCCTGCAACCTGTCGCCCGTTGACAAGCGTGCTAACAAGCGAACCCATCACATCATAAACGGCGAGAACCGTCTGAGAAGATTCTGTCAACGTGTAACGAATCGTCGTCGATGGATTGAACGGATTCGGATAGTTCTGCTCGAGTGCGAAGGCGGTTGCTTCGCCTGTGCTCACGCCATTGCTATTGGCGAATGCAAGGTCATCGATATAGAATGTAGATCCAGCGTGAGCAATTCCAGTTGCAGAAATGATCGAAATCGCTATGCTCATTGAGTCCGGCGCATTAGCTGAATTCCAGAAGATTGGAACTGAGAATTGGGTATAATTCGAAACGTTGGCAGCTGATGAAAATATGGATCCACCGATACCCTGGCCCTGCCTGGTGAAGACAACGATAACATGAAGCGAATCATTTGTCGTTGTCGCGTACTTGTAATAACCTTGAAACACTCCAGGATGATCAGTATAAGGCACTTTCCCCTTAGTGTCTGCCGATCCTGTTGTAACGATGGGGGGAACCCCGAGTGAGGTAACTGCTCCTCTGAGAGCACTGTTTCCAGAATGGGCATCGGTAGTCATTGTAATAGGCGTGTTAGGCCCCGCGTTATCGGTGGTCCAACCCACCGGAGTATTCCCGCTCCAGTTCTCGAAATTTCCATTTGGGATAGGTGCTTGCGCGCTCGCGGTCGAAGTAAGCATCGCGCTCAAAAACAAAAGTCCGAGGCTAAGTTGTAACGTTTTCTTCATATGCTTCTTGCGTTTGAGGTGACGAACATAAAAGGTGAATGCGAATCGGTTATGTGGAGTGCCCGGTGTCGGCTGGCTGGTAGCCGGCACAAATGATCACCGGCAGCCGTGGATATTTTGCGAACGATGGATCCTTCTCCGACTTCTTACAAAAGACGAAAACACTCCGCGAAGATTTTGTAGTTCGCCGATTTACGCAGCTATCGCAGAGCCCTGCGTATTTTATTTCTTCGTGTGCTCCTGGATCCATTTCGTCATGATCTTCAACACCTCCGGAGAGAAGGTCTCCTGCAATCCTGCGTATTCGCCGACGAGACCCGTCTTCGCATGCTGGAAAAGATGATTCAGCCCCGGCATTGGCTTGATCGTAACATCGGTGTTGCTGGCTTCCTTCAGCGCAGCGGCAATACCCGCCAAATCGGGACCACTCGCAACCTGATGATCGAGTGTGCCATTCAAGGCAAGCACCGGACAATGGACTTTGTTCAATACCTGCTGTGGATCGTACGAAAGAAAATAACGATACCACGGCGAAAAATAAGCGGCAAGTTGCGCCGATTTCAACTGCATCATCACCGCGTGATTTGATGTGTCGCCACCTTCCTCACGGTAGGCAACTCTCCACATCGAATCGAGCACATGAGGCAATCGTGGATCGGGATGAGCATTGTTCGCGGCGACGAGCGAATCGAATATTGCCGCTGCCGCAAGACTTTCCCGAGCGCGCGCACTGGTGTCGAGCGTGAGCATCCGCCGCTGTTCATTCATAAGCTCAGTGATCGGCACGCCAGGCCCGGCGAGCAGAACGAGAAATGAAATATCTGCGGGATCGGAATAGAACTGCGTATCTCTGGCCGCGATCATTGGCGCGATCATGCCGCCCTCGCTGTGACCGATGAGTCCGATGCGATGCGCATCGATCTCGCGTCGCGTTTTCAGGAACTCGACAGCTGCAAGCGCGTCGGATGCAAAATCCCGTGTATCGGCCGTTGAGAAATTTCCGCCCGAGTGCGCAGTGCCCCGATCGTCTGTGCGCAAGACTGCAATGCCGTGGCGTGTTAATACATCGGCGATCACCTTGAATGGCTTGTGACCCATGATCGATTCATCACGATCCTGCGGACCAGAACCTGTAATGAGGAACACTGCCGGAAATGGACCTTTGCCTTCGGGGACTGTGAGGGTCCCAGCGAGACGAATTCCCGCACGCGTGTTCGGATAGCTTACCGTGTCTTCTTTATATGGATAAGGTGGCCGCGGCTCCTGCGGTCGAATGAGCCCGGGAGCAAATTTTACCTGTGAGAATTCGGCGAACTCGCGAACATCGGCCTCTACCCACGACCCCTTGAGTTTTGTGTGACCCTTTTCATAAATGCCCTCGAAGCGGCCATCGAGATGAGGAACGATGAAATCGAGAGAGTCGCCTGAAGACAAAACAGATCCGATCGAATATTCCTCTTCGCCATGGTCGACCGCTTCGACCGTCCCGAGCCAGTTTGTGCCATCATTCGCAAGTTTGATCGCAAAGCGAAAATTTGGCGAGGGTGCCAAACTCGATGTGTCGTGAAGCGTTGTGAGAAATGTCTGAGCGTGAAAAAGCGTCAGCGGAATCGGCATACCCTGAATAAAGGCACCGGTGATCCTCGACCCGTCTTTTGAGATGTCTCCGATGAAGCTCGCTCCGAGCGCTCCAAGTTCAAAGTTGGCCGTGTCACCATGCTGGACTACCGAAGCCATCTCACTCGGATAGGACGACTGGTCTGGGCTTGCCCACGTACCTGCCAAGCCACCGTGTGGTGCGGGCCGGATACTAAATTCAACGTTGATCGCCTGTCCCGAATGGATCGTCAGTTTGCCGACCCATGAGCCGATGATACGCTCCGATTGGGCGCTCGAGGTGGAAACGCCGCAAACGAGTGTGAAAAGAACAGCGAGAAAAATTCGTTTGATCATGTGAGGTGATTTTATGCCCGTCCCTAACAATTCGGTATGGGAAATGAGTGCGCAGTTCGATTGGAGGCTCGGAACAATCGGCACCTCTCACTGTTAGCCCTCTGATTCACCGAAAACACCACGCCTTTTTTACTCACGAACGAGTGTCACTGCCTTCCAAGCTGAACGACCGCGCCAAGGGCTTTATTGCCTAATGTTGCGCAGGAGTTCTTTTTCTTCGCGGCCAGAAGTTTCAAGTCGATCGGACAGTTGCCTCGATATTTCGGCGACACGCTGACGCAAATGTCGCAGTCCGGTACGGAATCGATCCCGATCGTCCTCGTCAGCTCGATCGCGATCGGTTGCTTGATCACGCTGGAAGTCGGCAATCAGTTGGCGCAGCTCGGCGGCAAAGCACTCACTCCGCGCGCGACAGCACTCTCGGTCATTCGCGAAATGGGACCGATCGTTACTGGACTCATGCTTAGCGCGAGAGTCGGCGCACGCTACGGCTCCGAACTTGGTGCGATGAAAATTTCCGAACAAATCGATGCCTTGCGCGCCTTCGGCACCGACCCGATCGCCGAAGCTCGTCATGCCGAGGCTTGTTGCAGCGCTTCTCATGTTCCTGCCGCTCACGGCAGTAAGCATTTTTGTTGGACTCGTCGGCGGCGGCATTGTTGCTTCAAGTTATCATCACATCGATCAAAGCGTTTACTGGAATGCGGTGCTCAATCCACTTGTCGTAAAAGATTGGCTCGTCGCCGTTCCTCAAGCCGCCGTTCTTTGCGATCATCATCACGCTCGTAAGTTGCTACAATGGCTTCAACGCAAGAGGAGGTACCGTCGGGGTCGGCGCTGCGACGATCAAAGGCATCGTTGTCTCTTCCTGTTTTGTGCTGATCGCCAATTTCTATATTTCAAAACTTGTCCTCGAAAATCTTTAATCACAGGCGATGATCGAATTCAAGGACGTTTATCTACAATACGGCGAGCACGCAGTGCTGCAGGGCGTGTCGTTCCAGATTCCTGATGCGAAGATCACTGCCGTGCTTGGCCCCAGCGGCTCCGGCAAGAGCACGATCATCAAGCTTATGCTTGGGCTCATCAAAGCGACGGGCGGCGATATCTTCATCGACGGCGTGAACATTACGAAGATGAAGGAGAAGGATCTCTTTCCGATTCGGAAAAAGATGGGGATGGTCTTTCAAGGCAATGCCCTTTTCGATTCGCTCACGGCCGAGGAAAATCTTTCCTTCTTTTTGCGCGAGAATCTGAAGCTCGACGAAGAGGAAATTGCTCGGCGCGTCGGACAGATGATCAAATTCGCGCAGCTCGAAGGCTACGAAGATCAACTTCCCGACACACTTTCGGGCGGCATGAAGAAGCGACTGGCGATCGGCCGCGCACTTATTTTTGGGCCGAGCATGGTATTGTTCGATGAACCGACCGTTGGACTCGATCCGGTGAGCACGAAGCGCATTCTCGACGTCATTCATCGGCTGCGAGCGGATCGCGGACTTGGTGCCGTGCTCGTCACGCATTTGATCCATGATGTCGAAACGATCGCCGACAACGTACTCATACTTTATCAAGGCAAGATCGTCTTCAACGATGTGCCCGACAAAATGCAGGAGAGCGAGCATCCATTCGTCGCTTCCTTCCTGAAGCATCCCGAAGAGATCGAAGACTAAGCACTTTCACTTATTATGGCGCAATCGAAAAACGCGGCTCTCCGCTGGAGAAATTTGAAGACAGGCCTGCTCTTCCTTGCAGGCATGCTCATTCTCGGCTGGCTCGGATTTTATATCGGCAAGAACACCGGCCTGCTCACGCCGCATCATTCGCTCCATTTTTTTACTGCGAATAGCCAGGGACTGCGCGAAGGAAATTTTGTCGGCATCGCCGGCAAAAAAGTTGGAACGGTCGGTACTGTCGATTTTCGATCGCACGGTGACACGAACGGGGTCGATATCAAACTCGATATCCAAGGCGACGATTATTTTGCGCTGATCAAAAAAGATTCGAAGGCCTTTATCAAGGGCATGGGCATCCTCGGTGATAAAGTTGTCGACATTCAGATTGGCCACTCGAAGGAGCCGATCGCCGAGAACGCTGAGCTTGCCACTGCGAGCGAAGCGGGAATCGAGGATCTCACGGCGAACGCGATCGCTACAATGCGCAACGTCGATTCGCTTACTACAAAGATCATCCACGGCGAGGGTACGCTCGGAAAGCTGATCACCACAACCGAGCTTAACGACAAGATCAACGCGACGCTCGCAAATCTGAACAACGTCGAAGAGCGCATCACCAATGGCAAGGGACTCGTACCGCAGTTGCTCAACAACGGCGAACTCGCACAGCAGGTAAGTCAAACGACGAAAGACTTGCGCGAAATGACTACGAAGCTCAAAGAAGGCAACGGCTCGCTCGGAAAATTCTTGATGGGCGACGAATTTCTCGGCAAGCTCAATCAGGTATCGGCACATACCGATTCGCTGCTTACGCAACTTTCAAATCCGAACGGCTCGCTCGCAAAGATCACGAACGATCCGACGCTCTATAACAACCTGAACGGCACCGCCGAATCCGCCCACCGCGCAATCGGCTCGCTTGATTCACTACTGACCGACTTCAAGAAAAATCCGAGTCGGTATGTGCACGTGAGTGTGTTCTGATGCTATCCGATCACCGCGCGCCCGATCGGGTGCGGCGATCACTTGTCCTCTTCGAGCAACGCTTTTGCATCCATGTCGCGAAGTTTTGGCGCGAAGAAGGCGGTGCCGATAACTGTGAGGAGCGTCATGCAACCACCGAATATCACTGATGGGACGGTGCCCATCAGTTTTGCCGTGAGACCAGATTCGAATGCACCAATCTCGTTCGATGAACCGATGAACATGGAGTTGACCGACGCGACGCGGCCGCGCATTGCATCCGGCGTTCGCACCTGCAGCACTGTCGAGCGAATGATCACACTCACGCTATCAAGCGCGCCTGACAGCAATAGCACGATAAACGAAAGCACAAAACTGCGACTCAGCGCGAAGACGATCATGCAAAGACCAAATCCGAAGACTGCGCCGAGAAGTTGATAACCGACTTTGCCTCGAAGATCGCGATGTGCAAGCATGATCGCCATGATGACCGCCCCGACGCGGCCGCGAGCGGCTCCGTCACGCTGCAGTAACCCTTTCCATTTCTGTCAAACCGCCCAGGCCCGTGGGCTCGTACGCCGGCGTAAAACCCTTGGAGCCAGATCCATGCCCGACGAAGAAGTAAGCACCGCCCGCCAAACGCAGACCGAATTCCAGAAATGGGCGGCACTGCCAGAGGTGGACCCGGACGAAGCAGTATCCAGCGCGGCGGAGCCGGCGAAAGCCGAACCCGCGGCGAAAACCGAACCGGCCTCGGAACCGGATGGAAGTCAGGAGTCGGACGAAGAGAAGCAGCTCCCGAGCGGCCTCAAAAAGCGCTTTCGCGAGCTGACGACGAAGATCAAGAACCTCGAAGCGGCCGACGGCGAAACCCGCAGCCGAGCCCGTGAAGGTCGAGCCGAAAGTCGAGACCCCTCCGGCGAAGGTGGAAGCGACGCCCGCCGGCGCGCCGAAGCCGGAGTCGAAGGACTTCGACTCTTACGAGGCATACATCGAGAAGCTGACCGAGTGGAACATCGATCAGCGCGAAGCGGCGAAACAGCGCAAAGCGGCCGAAGAGTCGCAGGCGCAGGCCGCAAAGGCGCAGAAGGAATCGTGGGATAAAGAGCTCGCGGCGGCGCGCGAACGCTACGACGATTTCGACGAAGTGGCGCTGAGCGACACTTTGCCGATCAACCAGGCGACCTACGAAACCATCGTGAACGCCGGGAAGGACGGCGCGGATCTCGCGTACTATCTCGGGCAGCACCGCGACGAAGCGGCCGCCATCTTTAAGCTTTCGCCAACCGCGACGATGCTCGCGCTCGGAAAGATGCTCGCCAAAATTTCGGCCGATGAAACTCCTGAAACACAGAAACCAGCGGCGGTGACGCGCGCGCCCAAGCCGCCCAAAACGGCGACCGGCGGCGGCGGAGCCGATCTCGGCAAAGAGCCGGACCCCAAAGATTTCGTCAAGTGGAATCGCTGGAAGGACCGGCAGGACGCCCTGGAAGCCGACTAACCGGAGCCCTCGACCGTCGTGGGTAGTTCTTAGACCCTTCAGAGACAGGCGAGGCCCACAACTAACGCCGGGAGGCGTGAGACACAGATGGCAAACGCTTATCAGCCGCAGCAACTCCTCACAAACGAGGCGCTGCGCATTTTAAAAAACAAACTCGTATTTCTGAAGGGCTGCAATCGTGACAACGAGCATCTCTTCGGAAACGGGAAGAAATCAGGCCAGCAAGTTCTTCTGCGCCTGCCCGCCCGCGTGGTGGGACGCCAGGGAGAAGGGTACAGCCCGGAAGCCTACCAGGAAACGAGCACTCCGTGCGTCGTTCGTCCGCTGCAGGGCATGGATATTGACCTGCCATCGACCGACTGGACGCTGAACATGAACGACATCAAACGGGAGATTCTCACCCCGGCGATGGCTCAGCTCGTGAACAACGTCGAGCGCGACTGTCTGCAGATCGCGTATCAGGGCGTCGCGAACTTCGTCGGGACCGCCGGCGTTTCTCCCTCGACCTCGACCACGATTCTCCAGGCGAACGCCTACATCACGAACGAAGGCGGACCGGACGACGACACGCGGCGCATGCTGCTTTCGCCCAACACAAACGTAACGCTCGTACCGGCGCTGCAGGGATTATTCAACCCGCAGGTGCAGATCTCGAAGCAGTTCGAACGCGGATTGCTCGCGAAGAACACTCTCGGATTCGATCACTACCAGACCCAGAATCTTTGGGTCCACACCATCGGACCGCTCGGCGGCGTTCCCGCCGTGAACGGCGCCGGACAGACCGGCGCTTCGCTCGTGACGAACGGCTGGACCGCGGCCGCCGCGCTTCGCCTGCGTAAAGGCGACGTGATCGAGGTCGCGGGCGTCAACGCCGTGAACCCGATGACACGCGCGATTTACGGCGGCTTGCGTCACTTCGTTGTAACGGCGGACGTTTACTCCGATGGCGCCGGGAACGCGACAATCCCGATCTTCCCGTCCATCGTTCCCGCTCCCGCGCAGTTTGCCACCGTGGACGCGACCCCGGGCGCAGGCGCGCTCATCAGCGTTTTCGGCGTGGCCGCGGCCGGACAGGCCGCACTCGCCAACACGGCGACTACTCAGTGCCTGGGCTATCACAAGGACGCTTTCACCTTCGCCGGGATCAAACAGCAGGTCCCGAAAGGCTCAACAGAGCAGGCCTGGGAGGCAACCGACCCCGACACAGGGATCATGCTGCGTTTCGTGCAGCAGTATCTCGGTCAGTCGAACCTTTTCATCAACCGCTTCGATGTCTGCTACGCCTTTGCGGTCCAGTACGGACAGCTCGCCTGCCGGATGCTCAGCAACTAAGACCGGAACGCGCCGGCGGCCGCCGCCTTTTTCGAAGTGCGGCGGCCCCTGCGTTCTCATCAACCCCACATTTCCGAGGACAATCATGAATTTTCTGAAACGGATTTCTCTGCTTTCCCTGTTCGCCTTCGCTCCGGCGTTTGGCCAACAGAACACTCTCATCCAGACCACGCTTTCGACCGCCATCAATCCGACGGTCCAGACCTTCACCCTGGCATCGGCGACGGGCGTCGTGGCTTCGTTCACGCAATCGACGGTGCTTTACGCGGATCGCGAAGCGATGCTCGTGCTGTCCGTCAACGGGACCGCCGTCACCGTCCAGCGCGGCCAGTACCGGACCGTGGCAACCCCTCACGCATCGGGCGAAGCCGTGCTGATCGGGCGGCCGGACTGGTTCTTCTCGGATTCGACCCGCGCGTTTGGCGGATGCACGCTCGCATCGACCTACGTCACCCCGTACGTCGATATGACCGCGGGCATCCAGTGGCTTTGTTCGTCCATCACCAACATTTGGGTCCCGGGCTGGCAGAACACCACCGAACCCTATGGCGTGACCGCCGCCGTCGCATCCGCCGCCGGACTGATCACGCCCAGCGGTCCGCTGTTCCACGTGACCGGCACCGCCGCAATCACAGGCTTTAACCTGCCCGTCGGTTTCGGGTACGGCTCGTTCACTGTGATCCCGGACGGGATCTTCACTACGACCACGGCGAACAACATCGCGCTCGCCTCGACGGCAGTCGTGGGGAAACCCCTCACGTTCACCTACGACACGAACACGGCGAAGTTCTACCCGTCGTATTAACCCGCAGCAGGAGGCGGCCCGACGGCGAGCTGCCTCCGTTCGAGTGTTTCAGGAGATCCCAATGTTTCCGAAAAAGAAGTACGCGCCCACGGGCGGCCACGTGATCGCGATCGACGCCGCGCACGAGCGAGCGCTCGGCGACGGCTGGCAGGATAACCCGCCCGCGCCGGCCTTTGAGCCCGAACCGGAGCCGGAGATCGAAGCCGAGCCCGAACCGGAGCCAGCGCCGAAGAAAAAAGGCCGATAAATGGCATATCTCGCATCCGACATCATCAACGCCGCGCTCCGTCTGATCGGCGGCGGCACGTTCGCAGCGGGCGAAACACCCTCGACGGACGAAACCGCGAACGGCCTGCAGGCGCTCAACACGCTGCTCGAATCCTGGTCGAACGAGCAGCTCACCGTTTACCAGATCAAAAACTTTCAGCAGGCGCTCGCCGCCGCGACGCAGACCTACACGATTGGCGCGGGCGGCACGTTCAACACGCCGCGGCCCGTCAAGATCCAGACCCCCGGGATCATTCTTTCGGGCATCCGGCACGATCTCGAAATGCTGAGCCCCGCGCAGTGGGCGGCCGTCCCCGAGAAGGCGCTCACGGGCCAACTGCCGCGCGGCATGTGGAACGACAACGCGTTCCCGCTCGCGACGCTTTATTTCACTCCGATCCCGTCGGGCACCCCTACGTTCGACGCGTATCTGTGGCAGGCGCTGCAACAGTTCGCGACGGCGGGCGACTCGGTCTCGCTGCCGCCGGCGTTTTTCCGCGCCCTCAAATACAACCTCGCGGTAGACCTCGCGCCCGAGTACGACCGCCCCGTGCCGGACAACGTGCAAGCCCTCGCCGCGAGCTCGAAGCAGGACATCGTCACGCTCAACACGTCGAACGCCGTCGCGAAGCTCCCGAGCGATTTACCGCCGCCTCCGGACGGACAGGGGCAATAAATGGCAATCGCACTCTCAACGCTTCTCTATGGCGCGTTCCGCGTCGCAGGCATCACCGACCGGCCCGGGCGCACGCCCTCGACCGAGCAATACGCCGACGCCATCGCGATTTTGAACCGGATGATCGGGAGCTGGAATGTAGACCGGCTGAAAATCTACTCGCTGAACATCTCCGCCTATAACCTCACGGCGGGCAAGAAGAGCTACCAGATCGGACCCGGCGCGACGGATTTCAACACCATGCGCCCGGTAACTATCGAGAGCGCGAACATCATCGTAAACACGACGACGCCCGTCGTTCGTTTCCCGTGTGAACTGTTGAGCGATGCCCAATGGGCAGCGATTCAGGTCCAGGACATCCCCGGGACAATCCCCTGGGCGCTGTACAGCGACGGCGGAAACCCCATCGCGACGCTGTATCTCTACGGGCAGCCGCTCACGACGTATCAGCTCGAGCTCTACACATGGCAGGCAATCCCGACGTTCGCCGCGATCACGGACAGCGTCGTGCTGCCGCCCGGCTACGAAGAGGCCATCGTCTACAACCTCGCCGTCCGGATCGCGGTCTCGTTCCCGACGCAGGCGCAAATCTCGCCCGAGGCCGGGCAGATC
Source organism: Terriglobia bacterium (assembly GCA_963840735.1). GTDB lineage: Bacteria > Acidobacteriota > Terriglobia > Bryobacterales > Bryobacteraceae > BOG-234. The sequence continues at coordinate 186,044 of CAWIZX010000005.1, read as the reverse complement.
GCGCGCGACGCGCTCATGGCAATCGAAAGCATCAACGCGCCCACGCCGATTATGAAGTGCGACGGCGCGGTGCTCGGAGTCGGCCGCCGCCGGCGCACCGGCAACATCTACGGATACCTCGGGAATAACTTCTGATGCCGGACTTCGGCTTCATCGGCGGGAGCTATACGAGCTGGTCGCCGAACGCGGACGCGGCGCGCTCGATGAACCTGTTTCCGGAGCGAATCGAATCGGCGGCCGCCACGATCACCACGGCGGCCAAATACGTCCTTTACGGGACGCCCGGGCTCACGCTGTTCTGCACTTTGCCCAACGTGCCGATTCGCGGTCTCTGGCAGGGAGAGGGGCGCACCTTCGCGGTCGGCGGTTCTCGACTTTACGAGTTATTTTCCGGCGGGACGTATAACGACCGCGGCGACGTCGGCAACGATGGTTTGCCTGTCCAGTTTTTCGCAAACGGGAATCAGTTACTCGTTGTCAGTAACGGGCACGCGTGGTGCGACAGCGGAAGCGGTCCGGCAGTTGTGGGTTTCCCGTCCGTTTCGGGCACGTGTAACACCGCACCCTATGGCATCAGCGGCGGCCAAGTGATATGGGTAAGCGGCTCCACGTTCGACAGCACGTTCGCAAACACGAATATCACGATTGCAGGATCGAGCTATTTTGTCATTGCGGTCCTCGACTCGACCCACCTGGTAACACTGACGAATCCGGGAACACAGACCGGCGTCGCATTCACCGTCGCCGTTCCGCTGTTGACAGCCGCGGCGGGCGCGTTCCTCGATGGATATTTCGTCATCTCACGCCCAAGCAGTAAACAACTGAACATCTCCGCCATTAACGACGGCACGAAGTGGAATCAGCTCGACTTCGCGATCAAGGAAGGCTACCCCGACAATATCGCCGCGTTGCTCGCCGATCACGAGGAACTCTGGATCTTCGGTACGCAGACTACGGAAGTCTGGAGGAACACGGGCGCGGCGACGTTCCCGCTCGAGCGCGACCCCGGCGCGTTTATTCACATGGGCTGTGTCGCGCCTTTTTCTCCTACGCGGCTTATCTCGCAATCGGGCGGCGCGGGCGTGGCATGGCTCGGCGGGGATCCGCGCGGCTGGACGATTGCGTATCTCGCCGTCGGGTACCAACCGACGCGCATTTCGACGCACGCCGTCGAGGCCGTCTGGGCGACGTATACGACCACGGCGGACGCCGTCTCATACACGTACGAAGATCAGGGCCATCAATTCTGGGTGATCAATTTCCCGACGGGTAACGCCACGTGGGTGTACGACGGGACAAGCGGTTTCTGGCACGAGCGCGGCTGGTGGAACGGCGCGACCATCGACCGGCAGCGGCAGGCGTTTCACGCGTTCGGCTTCGGAAAACACCTGGTGGGCGACTGGTCGAGCGGCAATATCTATCAGATGTCGATGTCGGTTTACACCGACAACGGCGCCGCGATCCACAGATTCCGCGCCGCGCAGGAGCCAATCACCGATCTTGACTGGATCTTTCACTCGCGCTTTCGGCTGGACGCCGAGAACTCCGGCGCGCTGAATCCTTCGCTCGACTGGTCGATCGACGGCGGACACACGTTCAACACGCCGCGCACGACGACGTCGCAGGTGGCGGGCGCGCTCGCCGTGTGGGACTTCCGGCGACTCGGCCGGAGCCGGGCGCGGGTTTGGCGGATCACGATCACGGCAGCGGTGAAAGTGGCGCTGATTAACGCGTTCACGAGGTCGAGTTAATGGCGATTCCGGCGGTACCGATCCGGACCCCGATGTACGACGACGCGGGGAACCTTACGCGGACGTGGATTCTGTTCTTCCAGTCGCTCGGCGGCAGCGCGGCCGCGGCGGTCGGCCGGCGTCAACATCATCACCGTAACGGGCGGCTCGGCGACTCCCGATCTATCGCTCGGCTCTATTCAGCTGGTCGTTCTGACGGCGGACACGCTGATCAACGCGGCCGCAAACGCGACTGCCGCCGCGACGGCGTGGCAACTCGTGCTGGTACAGGATGCGGTGGGCGGGCACTCTTCGGCGTTCGACAGCACGTACAGCGTCCCTTATTCGCTCGCGACGCCTCAGTCGCCCGCCTCGACTCAATCGGTGATCGATCTTTCCACGGACAGCGGGACAGGGAAGACAGAAACAGCCGGCAACCCTGTGGTGGATCAGAGTCTATGAGCCTGAATGTCACGATTGGAACACCCATTTACGCGCCCAACACCGCACCCGGCCTGAACGACGTTACGAGCGGCGGCAGCTGGACGACCATCGCGCCCGGCAATCACCTTTTCGATATCAGGATCAGCGCGACGGGCACGCCCGACCGCTTCACCTGGGCGAAGGACGGCGGAGCGGCATCGGCGCCCGTCGCGATCACAGGGGCGGCGCAGACGCTTTCAGACGGCGTCACCGTGACGTTTGCGGCGACGACGGGCCACACGCTCGCAGACGGCTGGGGAATTCCGATCAGCGCATCGGGATCGATTGGCGGCAACTACCTTGGAGCGGGATTCGGGGCGCGTTTTCGCGCACCCCAGGACAAACTGCGCGAGGTTATCTGGGTCAAAGACTACGGCGCATTGGGCGACGGCATCGCCGACGATACGGCCCCGATCCAGGCGGCGGTCAACGCGGCCGCGAACAGCTATAAGCCGACGGCGATCTTTTTCCCCGCCGGCGTCTATCGAATCACAGGAACGATCAGCTGGGCGGGGAACGGCTGCAAACTGTACGGCGGCGCGGAATGGGCGCGGAACTCAGACACGACCCCGCGGCGGCGAACACGGATATGCTGTCTTTCCCCGGCACCGCGAGCTATAACACCTGGAATTCGGTGGTAGGGCTCAAGCTCACGACGAAGTCAACGACGAACACGCGGAATCTGCTGAGCGTCGCAAATAACAGCAAGTTCAAGCTCAGCCGCTGCCGTCTTTCGAACACCGCGGGAACTGCGGGAAAACCGGCGCACCACGCCACGTTTACCGGGATGCTCGGCTCGGTGATTACAGATAACGAATTCGTCGGCGGAACACTCTCAGCGGGCGACCAGCTTGTTATCGGGACCAGCGGGCTTGCGAGTCTCGACCACGGTAACCATCCGGCAAACTACTTTTGTCGGGTCGAGCGGCGCATCGATCAACCTGCAGGGGAGCGCGAGCGGCGCGACGATCATCGTCTCGGACAACATCATCGAAGGCGGCCAGTATGGCGTCAAAGTCTCGACCGATGCGGTAATCTCCCGCAACCACTTTGAAGCGAACGCGGTCAGCGACATCCTCTATTCGGGAAACGCGACCGTGAAAGCCGACGCCAACAACTTCCAGCATTCCGCCAACACACCCATTGCGGACATGACCGGCGGCGGAATCATGTATTGGGGGACGAACTCGCACTTTCTGGTTGCGGGGCAAACCTTAGCGTATGTGCCGACGGGCGCGCGCTGGCACAACGTCGGCGCAAATCTGCTCTCGTGGCCCAATTTTCCTGAACCCATCATCAATTCGGGAGACATCACCGCGATGGGCCCGGGCGCACTCGAGAAACTCTCCTACTCGGCTACCGGCGTGACGGGCGACTACCGGCACACCCTGTTCCGCGGCAACCGCGCCATCCTGCAGATTACCGGGGTAACCGCCCTGCATGTTCGCGGCGGCAGCGTCGGAGGCGCGACCCCCATCGGGATTCCCACGGGCGAGAAGATACTTCGAGCTCGCGAACGCGAGCGGAAGCACGGTTTCGACGAACGGATCGATCACGGGCGATTTTCCGATTCTGCGGGCAGGTCAACAGCACAGGGCTTGCGCCGAATACTCAGCAACTCGTCGAGCTGACGGCCGACGGCTCCGGCAATCTCGTCGTCACGAACTCGCCGGGCTGGTTTACGAGCAGCGCGGGCGCGGGGATGCCCGGGCTCGGACTCTCGGGAACGTGGATTACCGGACCTTCAGTTTGGAGGCGCAAACACGGGAATAACGTACGGCTCGCGATATGCCGATTACTCCAGGATCGGGAATCTGGTGACGATTACGGTGAACATCACGCTGTCGAACAAAGGGACCGCGGCCGGCTCGGCGACGATCAACGGCATGCCGTTTGCGGTGGGCGCGTTGGCAGGGTCAGGCGGCCAGATGGTGTACACGGCGAACGTAAGCGGCGTCACGGACATGCCCACGGGCACTGTGACCGCGGGGGCGACATCAATCGCGCTCCAGCGGCAGGCCGCATCGGGCGGCGGCGCAAACGCGCTGTCAGACGCGAACTTCACGAACACCTCACAAATCATATTCGTCATGACCTACCACGTATAAGGGCGAATGCGTTTCACCCGCACCCGCGACTACGAACTCATCCGCGCCGTGATGACGCACCCGGCGCTCTACGATCACGGCGCGGACGACTTCTCGCCCGCGGCGAGCGACTTCCGGCCGCGCGAAACGAGGCGATCTGGTACGTGCGCGTCGATGCCTGGAATGACGATGGCGACGAGCTGCTCGGGATCTTCATCCTCGCGCCGCAATCGGCGGTTTGCTGGGAGATCCACACGCGGCTGCTCCCGACGGCGTGGGGCGCGAAGGCCCGGGCGGCCGCGCAGGGCGTTACGCGCTGGGCGTGGGCGAATGTGCCCGGCTGCCGGCGCATCGTAACCAGCGTTCCGGCGCAGAACCGGCTCGCGATCCGCTTCGCCGAACGCGCGGGCTCGCGAAATTCGGCGTGAACCAGGCGAGCTATCTGAAGCGCGGCGAGCTGGTCGATCAGGTTCTGCTCGGCATCAGTCCGGAATAACAAAGTTACAAATTTCAAACTACCGTCGCGACGACGGGAGGAAGCTATGTCACTCATCACAGGCGTCATCGGCGGGATCATGGGCGGCCACGCGGCCGGCACGGCAGCGAACGCGCAGGTTGGCGGGGCGCAGCAGGCCGGCGAACACTGTCACGAGCGCGGCGAACCAGGGGAACGCGGGCATCGAGAACGCGACCGGCACGGCGACGTCGAACGTTATCAACGCCGGACTCAACGCCGGCGGCTCGGTCCTCACGGCGGCCCAGCTCGCAGGCGGAGGCGTCCAGGCCGCGACGACCGCAGGCGCGAACGCAGTCACGGGCGCAGCCGCGACCGGCGCGGGAAACGTCAACGATGCCGCGACGAAAGCGAACGAGGCCTCGACCCTTACGCGTCCGCCGGATCGATGGCGTCGAGCCGGCTGGCGTCGGGACTGGCGGAGGGCGGCGATCTCTCGAAGACGTTCGACGCGTCGCAGATGGAAGCGAACGACCCCGGCTATCAGTTCCGGCTCGAGCAGGGGCAGCAGGCGCTCGAGCGTTCGGCGGCCGCGCACGGCTCCGTCATGGGCGGCGGAGTGATGAAGGCGCTGACCGATTATGCGAGGGCGCGGCGTCGAGCGATACCAGAACGCGTTCAATCGCTTCACGACGAACCAACAGAACAACGTCCAGAACCTGCAAAACCTCTCGAATTCGGGTCAGGTAGCGGCGACCCAGCAAGGCGCGAACAGCATCGGGGCGGGGCAGTTCGGCGCGAATCTCAATTCGAGCGCGGCGCTGACCGCGGCGAATTTGAACACGACGGGCGCGACCTATGCGGGGAACTGGGGATCGACGCCGCGAAGTACTCCGGAGACCAGGGCATCCAGACCAACGAATTCGCCGGCAATCTGGGCGTGCAGTCGGCGCAGACGCAGGCGGCGAACTCGAACGCGGCCGCACAGTACGCCGGGAACGCTCAGGTCTACGCGGGGAACGCCCGCGCGGCGGGCATCCTGGGCAAGCAGTCCGCATATAACGGGATGCTGTCAGGGATCGGCGGCGCGGTCGATGGCGCGGTCACGGGCTTCATGGCGCCGGGCTCGGCCGGAGGCTGGACCGGAGCGCTCCGCGGGATCAGCGGCGGCGATCCGAACGGCGCTTATCACGGCTAAACGGGGAAGAGGAAAATCATGGCATTCGACGCGAGTTATCAGGCTCCGCAGGTTCCAGGCGGATATGTATCGATGCAGGACGCGCAGGCGAAAGCCCTGACGCTGCGCAATGCCGTGCAGCAGGCGGGATTGCAGCGCCAGCTCGGCGCGCAGCAACTGCAGGAAGGCGCGATGGATCTGCGGCAGAAGCAGATCGACGCGCAGGATCAGCAGACCATGCGCGAGGCCTACATGCAGTCGGGCGGCGACATGGCGAAGACGCAACAGATCATGATGCAGCGCGGCGCGTCGCCCAAGGCGATCAGCCAGATTCAGCAGCAGATGCTCGCGACACAGGAGGCGCACGCGAAGCTCGACGAGACCACGCTCAAGAACGAAGCGGCGAAGACGCAGGCCATCGGGAGCGCGGCGCAGTCGGTGCTCGATATGCCGGACGAGGCAACCCGCACGGTCAACTGGCCCGCCGTCCGGGAGCAGATGATCAAGCTCGGCCACGCGTCGCCCGCGGATGTGCCGGAGCAGTACCCTGGCGCGGGTCGGGTAGCTCTCCACCGAAACGCGGCAGTCACCGCGCAGCAGTCCATCGAGAACGTGAACAAAGACCGAACCGCGAAGGCCGCGGAGCAATCGGCGAGTGCCCGCGCTCAGGACGCCGGCACTCGCGCGGCGAAGCAGGCCATCGAAGCCCCCGGGCAGATCGCGGACGCGACGCAGAAGCAGGTCACGGCGCTCGCGCCGCAGCTTGAAGCCGCGTTTACGCAGGGCGGCCCGCAGGCCGCGCAGGAGCTGCTCGACGCGCAGCCGCACGGCGTCGCCAAACGGTTTATGGGCGCAGTGAAGGCGGGGGATTTCACGGCGGCCGCGTTGACGCCGGAACAGGCGACGCAGGCCAATCTGCGCGCCGCGGAGGTGAAGAAGCTCAACACGCCCGCTGAGCTTGCGGCGGTGGCGTCCGATCCAACTCGCACAGATGAGGAACGCACGACGGCAAAAGCGGCGCTGAAGATCCTTGAACAGCATGCCGTCGCCTCACGCCCCGTGAACAACAACACCACTGTGAATCTGACTCCGGAAGCGAAGCAGATGTACGCGGACGCTTTGCGCGCAGGTAAACCGCTGCCTACATTCGGCCGCAACGGATCAGGCGCTATCGCGGAGATCTCGAACCTCGCAGCTTCCGGCGCCCCGGTCGATATGGCAAAGGCTGCCGCGAATTACAAGGCCGACTCGGCCTCGCTTGGCAAGTACACGCAAACGCTCGATAATCTCTCCGGGTTTGAGGGCGCCGCCGTAAAAAACCTGAAGATGTTCACCGATGCCGCCGACAAAATTCCGGACACGGGTATCCCGTGGCTGAACACTCCCGTGCGGCTGCTCGATCAGAAGCTGGTGGGCAGCGAGAGGATGGCGGCCGTGGACGCCGCGAAACAGATCGGATTACGCGAAATCGCGCGTATTACGAACGATCCGAAGATGTCGGGCCTGCTCTCGGACAGCGCGCGCAAAGAGGTAATGGACTTTTCGCCAGATAACGCAACCCTTCCCCAGATCAAGGCCGTGGCGAAAGTTGTCATGCAGGATGTAGCGAATGTGAAGGCTTCCCTCGCGGCGCAGAAAGCCGCGATTCAGGCTCGCATTGGAAGCAACCCCGCTGCGCCGGCGGCGCCGCCATCTGCGCCGGCGACTCATCGGTATAACCCGAAAACCGGGCAAATTGAGGAAATCAAGTAAATGCCGAAGATCGTCGCAGTCCCTGGCGTTGGAAATGTCGAGTTTCCCGACGAAGTTCCGGATGATCAGATCTCCCGCTCCATCCGTATGCATACACCGGAACCCGATGCGAAGGGCTCTCCCGATTGGGTCTCCTGGCGCAATCAGCGCCAGCACGATCTTAACGACGCCGCCGTCTCGAACCCGCCCGAAGACAAGGGTTACCTTCGAACGCTGTGGGATAAGGTGAATCCGTTCGCCATTGCGACGGCTCCAGGCGCAGGCGGCGGTGGTGATCAGCCTGGTCAGGGACTCGTCGGCAAGGTGATCGGCGGCGTGGTGCGGGCGGGCGCGGATCAGGCATCGCAGGCGCGCGACGCAATTCAGAAGGGCGATTACGTCGAGGGCGCAGGTCATGCACTGGCGGCAGCGCTCCCGGTTGCGGGCCCTCTGGCCGCGAATTTCGCCTCTCACGCGGGCGATGCCATCGGCTCGTACCTCGGCGGCAATCCCAATCCGCACGCGACGAAAGAAGCCGTCACGGACGCGCTTGCGGCCGCGACCGTCATCGGACCCGGCAAAGCTGGTGCGCTGGTGGATCGCGTCGCACCAGCGCTGAGGCCGTCCGCCGCTGAGGCGCTGCGCACCAACGCGGAAACGCAGTATGCGCGCGTGCTGAACCCGACCACCAACGCGAACAAAGCGAGAACGGCTGAAATCGTTCCCCAACTCATCGACCGCGGGGTAACGGCTCCGACGTTAAAGGGTTTGCAGGGCCAGGCGCAGGCGCAGATCGCGCGTGTGGGAGAGGCAATCGGTAACGAGTGGGAGAACCTGCCGGCGGGAACCTCGACACCCCTCGCACCCATCTACAACAGACTGCAGCAGGAGATCGAGGGCACGCACAGTATCGCGGCCAACGATGGAAAGCTGATTCCGAAGGGACCGGTAGCCGCTAAAGCCATCAAAAACATAGAGTCATTGCAGCAGGTTCTAACCGACGTTGCCGGTAAAGATCCGCAGACCGGCGAGCTGGTGCTTCCGGTTGAGAAAGTCCGCGATCTGCGGCAATACTTCGATGGTGTGCAGAAGGCGGCGGGTGCGTTCGACGGCAAGAGCCTCGATCAGCAGAGCGTTGCAGCCGCCCATCAGATTGCAGCCGACAGCATCCGCGGCGAACTTGGAAAACAGTTTCCCGACATCGACGCGCTCAACAAGGAGTACTCGTTCTGGAAAGATGTTCACCAGGTTACGTCCGACACGCTCGGCCGCAGGCAGGGGCAGGGAACACCGCTCGGCGCGCAGATCGCTCAGGGTGCGGGACTCGTGAAGGGTGGCGTGCTGGGCGGGGAAGCGATGAAGGCGCTGACAAGCGCGGTTCGGAGCCCTGCATGGGGGACCGTCAGCGCCGTACTGAAAGATAAACTCGCGGACGCGCTTGCGAAAGGCGATCGCGGCCCGGCCGAGTTCTACGCGAACAAGATCTCCGCAGCCGCCAGCGCTCAGCCCGTTCTCAGCGTGGCCGACCGCCAAAAATAACGTAGCCGAAGAAAAGCCGCAGCAGCACGGGCACGGCGAGCGGACCGAAGGCGATCAGCATCATGCCGGGTCCGAGATTCCCGTTTTCGGGAGTTGCGTTGATCAGCAGCAGCAGAAACAGGACGACGGCCCACAGCGTTGCGAGCACCATATACGCGCGTTTAAGCATCGAAGAAAAGCGCCTCCAGCGCCATTTTGCGGAATTGCCAGAACTCGCGCTCCTGCCCGTTTACTTTGAGGCGGCATTCGCCCGTGTCGTCGAGCGTGAGTGTCGCCTCGAACAGTCGTTTCGAGCCGTCGGAAACGCTGATCCCCTTCTCGGTCCGGTCGAAGCGCACCAGCTTTCGCTCGACGCCGAACCCCTGCGTAAACACGGTGACGCTCTCGGTCGTCGTCGCGAAGTCGAAGCCGTAAGACGTATCTTCCGGGCGCGCCGCGTTTCGAAGCCTCACATCGTTCTCGATGCCGAGTTTTATCTGTTCGAACACCTTCGCGGGAGAACACGAGGCGCGCGCCGAAACCCAATCGAATGAGGACATAAGGCTTTAGAATCCCCCTTTCGGTCCGGTACGGCGACTACCTGCTATATGAAACACCATTTCGACTGGATGCAATTCCTGATTCTCAGCGGCGCCATCGCCGCTCCCGTTGCGCAGGCTGCTGAGAACGCTTCGGCGACCAACGGCCCCAACCCCTTTATCAATCCGGCGTTCGATCTTGCGATCTTCGGCGCGCTCGCCCAGGCAGCCAAGGCATCCGAGACGGCCGAGCCTGTTCCGACCCTCGCGCAGATGCTTGCGCAGAACGCGGGCGGCGTCTCCGCTCATGCGATGCGGCAAGTTCCGCCGGTTAAACCGCTCGCCTGAACACCGCGCGCCGCGGCTCTTCGTTCGCGAGCGGCTTCGGCGCGGGTTTATCATTCTCGTAAATGGGCGACTATCTGGCATGAGAGATGCTTTCGTACTGGCTGAAAAGATCATCGCGCTTCTCGCGAGCGAACCCGATATGACCAGTTTCCGCGCCCGGGAGGCGCTCAGCGCGGCGTCGTACGGTACGGGTGATTTCCCTGATTACCCCGTCTATTCTAAAAGCGATGACTGATCCCACCCCCGCCGAGCTGCTGGAGAGAATCGAGTGGCTCGAAGCGCGCATGAGCGCGATTGAGAAGGGCGAAGAGGAACGTCGGGAGAGATCCCGTGCTAACTGCGCGGTCATATCTACTGCACTTTCCGCCCTTTCAGCAGCTTCTCGAAAGCGAGCCGCGCGGAGATCTGGGTCACATCCCGCTGGTCAGTCAGCTTAACGTCCTCGATTCGCAGATCAATCTCCTGCTCCGTCGCCAGCTTCTGATCCACGATCACTTGACGGAGTGCGCCAATCTCCCATCTGGCCTCTGCCAGCATGTTGACCAGTTCCTGAATCAGCGCTGAAACGTCTTCGTCCATCTTTTCCTTCCATTCCAGGCACCTCCGTTAAAGCATTCCAACCACTGTTTCAGAGGAAAGCGCGCCTTCGCCCTCGACTCCCAGCCCGATTAATCGCTTCATCTTCCCCGCGTTTGACCCGTCCATATGACCTCCGATTAGCTTCTTCTAACAGCAGCAAAATTAACTGAATTGTCTGTCTAACAGTTACTTCTCTAGGTGGCTAAACCAGAACCTGAAATGATCATCCGCAAGAGCCGCTTCCGGCCTTGCGGACGAGAATTCGCAAGCCGGCGCGCGGGGCTTCATTTTGCTGCAGCGTTCCGGCGCTGCGGCTGCAACGCGCCTCATACCCGAGAGTTGATCGTCTATCTGACTCTGCGGGATTCCCGCCGTAGTCATGCTGACCACCCGCGCCGAATCGATCACGGGGATCAACAGGTTCTCCGGGTGCTCATAAAACCTGTCTATGGCGCGCCTGAACTCCACCTCAGTGAGGAGTGAAGAACTGTAGTTCGGCAGTTTCGCCGGCACTTCTCTTGCCAGACCTTCGAACATTCCACGCATGAACATTGCCTGTGAAATGTCATCCATGCGCCGCCAGGCGCGCCCGTTGAATGCGCCGTAAGTTTGCATCTGCGTAAGCGACTGATCGGCACCGAAGCCGCGAGCCGAGCCGGAGTCCCGATTAGCAGAACCGTCAATATGTAGTGACTGCGCGGACTGAAGGGAGCGTTGCCGGGTTTGCGCCCTGATGGCTGCCGCTTGCGCCTTCAGTTGCTCTATTTGCGCACCCTTCAATTCAGCATCTTGGTAGGTAGGGGCAGGCGCGAGCGGGGGCGGCGCAACGAACTGCGCAATACTGAGCAGCACAAGAACTGTCATTTCGCCGCCTTCTTCGATTTCGCCTTCTTCTTTGTTCCGGCCCACCTTTTCTGAGCTGCATTCCGCGCTGCAGCAGTGCGTTCTTCAGGAGTCATCTTCTCGTACCGTTTGGCAACAAGTTGAGCGCCGAGTGATTTTTGTTCTGCCATGCGGGACATTTTAGCCTACGTGGGCAGCAACCAGGCCCTGCTCGACTATAGCCCACGTGGGCATTAATGTAAACAAGTGGAATTAATTAGTTGACATGCCCACGTGGGCATGAGAAGATTGTCATGTAAGCACTTCAACCCCAACCGGAGAAAACAGAATGTACGATCCGAACGATTACAACGGGCAGGATGACGAGCGCGACGAGCGCGAAGCCTTCATCGAAGCAGAGGAAGCCGAGGAGCTTGAAGCCGCGGCGCGACGCGAAGAGGAGCTGCGCGAAGTCGCGATTATGTCCGCGATCGAGGACGCCGAAGAACTCGCGATGCGCGAAGCGTATCTCGCGCGGCCCATCGCGTTCGCTGTCACTGAATGGGTGCTGGAACAGCGCAACGAACGCCGCGCGGCTTAACAAAGTTTCCGTCCGGACGGACGGCACGATGCGTGGGAATAGCCACCTCGGCGGACAGCCGCCGGGGTGCCCTCACTTCGCGCCGCAGACTGGCTTCTCACCAGTTATTCCGATGGGCGAATAAAGCGCAGTCTCGCGCGGCTGAGTGAGCCGCGGGCACGAACGAAACGCAGTCGGGCGCGACTCAAAACACGAGGAGGAAAAACGGAATGGCTGAATTACTGAGATTGAGGAAGGGTGTCCCGGAAATCGTTTCACTCGCTTACGCGGACGGGAAGGAAATCGCATCGCAACGACCCGACGCGCCGCCGTCGATCATGTTCACGCTTGTTGACGGTCGCCGCACATTCTTGCCGGTCAGTGCCGCCGAACAGATCCGGCGCGCCGGGATCACGGCGCGGGTGCCGATGGAAATCGTGAAACTGGCAGAGGATGAATATCAGATCCGCTGCTTAGGCGGGGGCGCTGCGTCAACAGCGCCTTCCGCTACCACTACGACCACACACCAGAATTCTAACGCGCCCGCGCCGACCGTCACGCGCATCTACACCGCGCCTGCGGCCGCCCCGCAGGCGGACGCGTCGTTCTCGCCCGCGAGCGCGAGACTTATGGCATGCCTGAAGGGCGCGATTGACGCGGCCATCGAAGCCGAAGCCTACGCCGAGCGGCAGGGGCTGGAGCTGCGCTTCTCCTCCGAAGACATCCGCACGATGGCTAACACCCTCGCGATGAACGGCGGTGTTCGATGAGCGCCGCCCCAGCTCTCGCGCTGGTCCCGAAGCGCATGTCCCTGTTCGAGCTGGTCCGCGATGTGGAGGGCATCGCGGATCTTCTCGACGCGCTCGACGACGCGGGCGAACTGACGCCTGAAGTCGAAGAGCAGCTCCAGGCCGAGCTGATCAAGGCCGTCGCCGGAACGAAGGACAAGGTAGACCGCACGTGTTCCGTGCTCGCGTCGTTCGACGCCGCTGAGGCGGCCGCGAAGGCCGAAGCGGAACGGCTCACGAACCGCGCCAGGCGCATCGCCCGGCAGCGCGATTATCTCGAGCACACGGTAACCGCAGTGCTCACGGCGTCGAACCTGAAACAGATCGACGGCTACACTTCCACGCTCGCGATCCGCGTGAACCCGCCCGCCGTCCAGATCGACACGGCCGCCGAGATCCCCGCGCAGTATCTCCGGACGCCGAAGGTTCCCGATCCCGCGCCGGACAAGACCGCGATCAAAGCAGCGCTCGTCGCCGGCGCGTGTATCCCGGGCTGCAGAATCGTGCAGTCGCTTCGGGTGGTGCGCTCGTGAGCTGCGAATCCGAGACCGAGCGGATACTCCGCGAAATCGTTGAAGAGGACGAGGCCTTTCGCGCCGCGAACGAACCCGAGCCTTCGAAGGGCGAAGACGACGCGGACCGGGGGCAACGGTGAGTTACGTCGACGTGATCTATCCTGTCGCCGCGTTGCTCGCCGGCGTTTCGTTCGTCGCGTACGGCGTCCGGTGTGCGATCCGGGACCGGCGCCGCCGCCTCGACATCGGGCGCGATCGCGCGGAACTCCGGCGGGCGGCCGAGTGGTGGGCGGAAGAGCGCGAGGAGGTTGGAAAATATCAACAATGAAAAACATGCCGCGCCAGCGGGAAATTCTCGCCTTTTGGTTAGAGCAGGACGAGTTTCCGAACCTCTGCTTTGACGAGCCGGCATGCTTTGCGTGTGGCGTGGAACGGGGTGCGCTTGAAAGGGCGCACCTTATTCCTCGGTCCGAGGGTGGCAGGGCGGATGCTTCGAACGTAGTGCTTCTTTGCGCCCGCTGCCATCGGGAAGCCCCTATGATCGGATTCTCCGCGCGGCCAATGATCGACTGGATCAACCGACGCGAATCACATCTCGATTACACGTGGCGCAGAATTCGGGAAGAGTGCGATGCCATCGACCCTTCACTGTTCGGCCGCCTGAATACTCTCATGTCGATGGACGAGCGGCTGAGTCTGCGGTCTCAATCGAAGGACTTCACTGCGAGGGTTCGGGCGATGAGCAAGTATCTTCGAGCCGGAATTCACATCGGAGGTGACTGCGCTGCCACGGTTGCGGCGATTCTGGCGGCGATGGCCGATCTGGCTATCGCCAGTCGCGATTCTTCTCAAGAGACTCCTCCCGACGTTTCCGGCTGAAGTGCATGTAAATGTCGGTGCTCTTCGAGTCCCGATGCCCGAGCCAGTCCTGAATAGCGTCCGCCGAATTGCCCCTCTCTCTTAGATGCGTTCCGCACGAATGTTTCAGCGCGTGCATGTGAGCTTTCTCCGCCCTTATTCCAGCCGCCTTCGAATACCGCTTCATCATTTGATCGAGACGCGTGCGCGTGATGCCGCGCAATCCTTGCCGGGAAGGGAAGAGCGGACCGGGCACAGTTCCGCGGTCCTTCAGGTAAGCGCGCAGGGCGAGAAGCTCCTCCCGAATGAGGCTGTGCTCCCGAGAGATACTTCCTTTTCCCCGCCGAACGTAGAGAACGCCGTCCCGGTCGCGGAAGTCGGCGAGCTGGAGGAGCCCGACTTCGTGCGCTCTCAGGCCTCGATGGTAGACGAGGCGGAAGATCGCGCGATCGCGTTTATCGGTGATCACGCGGAAGAGGGCGGCGATTTCCTCCGGCTGCAGGTACATGGAATCGTCGAGATCGTTCCTTTTGAGGGATTTCGGCTTGGGTTGGACAGTCTGTGGAGACTGTCCAACTGGAGGCGTAAACGGCTGTTTTTTGCCAATGTTTTTCATTTGATGGCTCCGGGAAGTTACGAGTAATGTCCAACTCGCAAGCTTAATAGATAGTCGCCATCTGCCGAAGTCTGCTTGTTTTCAGCAGGTTATGAGGTTAATCCGCCGTTCGCGTCCGCCGCCGCTGCCCGCATAACTCCACGCCGAAGGGGGTCGAAAACTTACGTCTCGACATCCGCCTTCGCCGCTAAAACCTGAGCCACGCCCGCGAAAAAAGCCGTGATACGGTCGGCATATTAGGCCCACGCCTGAAAATCGACTTCAGAAAGTTCATATCTGTCGTCGCTTTTGTCTCCGCTTTTCGAAATAAACACCTCGCGGTATGGCGTGAAAGGATGTTTGACCTCAGGCGGGGCCGATTGTACGTGGTCCGTTAACTCCCACTCAGTTTCGGGGCGCTTTCTTTTTAGGTAGGTAAGGGCTGCCTGCGGGCTGGTAGCTACAAAATAGACGCTGCGGTTCTCGTACTCTCCGCTTTCCACTATCCACACACGTTCGCGCATCGCCTTCATTTCTCCCGCTTGCGTCACCAGCTCGCCGCCATCGCGGCGCGTTTCCACGTGAAGCCTGACGCGTCCGCGTTGGGCGCGCAGACGTAAAACGAATTCGCGTCCACAGCCCACGCGCCCGAGCCTGCGGCGCAAACCGTCACGCCTGACGCGGGCGGCGTTACGCGATACGAAACCACCGCGGTATCGAGAAACACCTGCGTTGGCTGCCCGTCAGACGCCGCCGTCGTGAACCCCTTGCCGAATGTGAGCGTGTTCGCGGCCGCGTTCGGCGTGAGCCCCAGATGCGGCACGCCCGCCGCGTCCACCGTGAGCGCGAGCGGCGGGTCGATGACAACCGGCAGCCACGCGCTCCACGGCTGGCCAGTCAACTGGTAATACGTCATGAACCGTGTCGGAGAGCTCGACGGGGCAACAGTCGGCGACTGCGCGATCGCGCACGCGCAAAGAAAAAGAACGGACGCGATCGCGCGGCGTGTCATTACGCCGTCGGCGCGGCCCCGGGGGCTGCGGGCGGAGGAACGAGCGCGGCCGCCGTCGAGTTGTTGGCCGAGAGTTGAGCGATATCGGCTTCGAGCCCGGAGAGGTCGAGGTCGGGATTCTTCGCCTGGAGCGCCGCGATTTGCGAGGTGAGGCTCGCTATCGTCGCCGTGTCGGCCGCCACAATCGTGCCGAGCTGGCCGATGGCGGCCGAGTTTGCCTTTACCGCGGCGTCGAGCGCGGCGGTGTCTACTTTTAGTTGGTTCTGGTCTGCCATTATCACTCCTGTTTGGGTGTTCAGCTTGCTAATCGCCGTGTCGGCCGCCACAATCGTGCCGAGCTGGCCGATGGCGGCCGAGTTTGCCTTTACCGCGGCGTCGAGCGCGGCGGTGTCTACTTTTAGTTGGTTCTGGTCTGCCATTATCACTCCTGTTTGGGTGTTCAGCTTGCTAATCGCCGTGTCGGCCGCCACAATCGTGCCGAGCTGGCCGATGGCGGCCGAGTTTGCCTTTACCGCGGCGTCGAGCGCGGCGGTGTCTACTTTTAGTTGGTTCTGGTCTGCCATTATCACTCCTGTTTGGGTGTTCAGCTTGCTAATCGCCGCGAGGATGGCGGCGTATTCTGGCTTCCCGATGAAGCCGGCAAATATGCTCAAAGCCCCTCCTGCCGCATCGCATGAGCGGAGACGCCGCCCGCGTTCTGCGCAAGCATCTGCGCGAGAATGAAACTCTTTTCCATTTGCCAGTCGGTGACGCCCAGCGTCACGAGCCACGCGGGCGCGTCGCGCTGCAGTTCCATCGCCGCGATCTCGGCGTCGCAGCGGGCGAGTTGCTCGGAGAGGGTCATATATTCTTCTCTGGCTCAGGTGGCAGATCGCATGGGTCCGGCGCCTTCGCCGCCGCTTGTTCGTCCTGACGTTCCGTGATGCGGTAGACATGGCGTTTCAGTATCAGTAGCGCTTCGATCACGTCGGCAAGGTCATGAATCGAAAGATCCGCTAAAACCCCGCGAACTTCGAGGTGACCTCCTTTCGGAAACTCCCATCGGAGTAATAAGTTGTTCTCGTTCATCGCGCCTGGATGGTTAGTCGCACGATACCTCGTAGAAGAAGCGTTCAGCCGGATCGCTTAGACGGCCCACGCTTCCGTGTTCTTTCGCCGAGGCGACGTATTCCTGGTGCGTGGCTTCTCTCAAAATAAACAGCGGAATCGGCTCTATCAAGCCCATAGCGCCCGGCCCAGTCATCTGAAGCATTCCACCTCCACATTGCTCGCAGGGGTTGCCGCACACAGAGCCGATTCGATGCGGCTTGGCAAGTCCATACACGAGCGTCATCGCGCCACCTGCTCTTTCGCGAGCCCGAAGTGCGCGTCGAGCAAGCGCTTCACGTCCGAGAGCTTCGACCAGCGGCCGTCGTCCGTGCCGACGACGTCGGGATGAACGCGCGCGGCGACGATGCGATACGCGGCGCGATATGTGCTGGCAAGATGCACGATCTGCGGCCAGTCGGTAGAACCGGCCTGCTCAGCGAGCCATTGCGCCGCCTCGTCCACGTTCATCGACTTCGGCGCTTCGATGGCGAGGAACCCCGCGTACTGCCGGTTGCCCTGCGCGACGCCGTAGCGTTCGACGCCGCGCAGGTGCTGCAGCGTGAGCGCGATGGCGTGCAAATTCACCTGGTACAGCGCGAACATGTCGCACGGGAACGAGTACGGCTTGTCCGCGCGCGCCTCCCGAAAGCCCAGGATCACCGCCGGATGATCCGGCCGCGCCGACGCGAGCGGCATGCCGTGATTCGCGATTTGGTTCCGTTTAAAGCCCGCGAAGACTTCGACATCGACCGCATTGAAGCGTCGCAACTCGGCTTCGAGCAACTCCAGCGTCTTCGAATACGCGCTCTTGAACGGGCAGCGGATGAGGCGGTCAGTCGCGGGGCGTGCGTTGGGGAAGTCTTTGATGTCCAGCGGAACAAAGCGTGCGTCGATCATCGTAATAACCCTTCCTGCTCCAGCGTCATGAAGCTTTCCTCTGAACCGCAAACAATTCGCGCTGCCCGGCCACGCGCGCCGCGACGATGCGCAGTTCCGCGACTTCCTCCGCGAGCGCAGCGATCTGCCGCGCCTGCTCGCCAAGCATCTGCGCCTGCGAAGCGATCATGCGCGCCTGGCGGACGAGGGCGCGGTCCATCGGCTCGGGGCTCGACAGCATTTCGCCGGCGGCTCCGAGATGCTTCCTGATGCCGTGCATTACGGTCGAGTGGTTCTTCGTGAACAGCCGCGCTATCTGCGGGTACGACATGCGCAGCTCGACGCGGCAGCGCGCCATCGCTTCGTTACGCGCGGCCACGACTTCGGGGCGGCCGCATTTGCCGACGACGTCCACGTGCGCGACGCAATGGAGTGCGCAGACTTCGAGCTGGATCTGGCGCGCGGTCATCGCCTAAGTCCTCTGAGCGCGGCGTCGGCTACGACGATCACCTCGGCTCCGACTATCATCTTTCCGCTATTGAGCGCCGCTTCCGCCGTCGCTTTATCGAGGCCTGTACCTTGCTCGATGAGGTTGAACAGCGCTCGCTGACTTTCCTCATCTTCAGCGACGAGAACCGGACCGCTTTCGCCAGCGCCCACGAACAGTATGTAACGCGGAGTTGGCGCGGTCACGACGCGAACTCCGCCAAGGCGAACCTCGCCAAAGAATCGTCGTTAGAAAGGGCCGCCTGCTCCCTATACAGTTCGAGACATACGAGCAGGCGCTCCGCGTCCCACCATCCACCGATGTAACCGTTGTGAGGCAGGTCTCGATGCGACACGCCGTCTCTGAGCAGCGCGGTTCTGATCGTGTCGATGTCGGCGCGGATACGGAGCAGATTACGCGCGTGGATGCAGCACTCAGCGCCGAAGCGAAGCGCCTGATGCGGCTCGGCGAAGTGTTTCTCGGCCTGCCTGAGTTCCGTCACTTCCCGCGTCATCGTGAGCACGACGACGTCGCCGCGTTCGGCGTAGCCGAGCGGGAGCGTCATGACGGCACCTCGTCGTCCTCGCCTAGAGGATCTTCAGGATCGGTAAGCTCGTCGGCTTCGACCTCGTCCATCTCGTCGCAATCCCAACGCGCGTTGTCGGCGAAAGCGTCGATGTCGAAGTCAAGGTCGCTCGGTTGAAGGTCGCCACGGAGCTGCTCTATCGCCTCTTCGCGCGTGTCTGCGTAGATCTTGCACGTAACCGTAGCCTCCGCACTGACCCTTAGCTCAACCTCGAAGTACTTCAGCTTGTTGGTTTCGACGGCTCTCACGTGAACAACCTCCCCTGCAGCGCCTTGCGAAGCTTCGCGAGCACGCCCGCCGAGATCTCGCTGAGCGCCACCGGCGCGTACTCGACCTCCGGCCAAAGCCACGCCTGCCCTTGGCCTTTCGCGATGGTGCGCCGGGCGAGGGCGCGGTTCCAGCGGGCGTCGTACTTCGCGTGACACGATGGGCAGCGCAGTTCTACGACGCCCGACGCGGCGGGATCTCGTTCGAGGTGGCAGAGGTTGATGTACTTCGCGAGCGTGCGTTCGCAGACGCGGCACGTCGCGCCGTGTTTGGCGATCAGCGCGGCGCGGTAAGCGCGATGCTGGCGACCGTAATACTTGCGGAGGGCGCGGCGGATCGGCATTAGAGCGCCTCCTGCAGACGGATCAGTAAGTCTTCGGAACGACGGCGAAGGCGGCGGTCTCTGCGCACCACGTGCGCGAATTCCGGCGCAGGATCTTCACATCCGTGAATCAGGCAACTTTCAATCCCTGATTCGAGGTGTTGGTTCAGCAGATCGAGCAGCACGGCGAGCGTGTGAACTTCGCGGCGCGTGAGCGCCAGCGATACTACCTCACTCGCTCGTTCTGAAGCGCGAGGGAATAGCGTCGGCATCAGAAGACCCTCTTAGGGTTGTGACAGAGGCAGACGCAAGTCGATTTGCCTTGCTTTCGCCCGCAGCGAGCGCGGTCTTTATGCGCGAAGCCTTCAGGGCATACGCACTCGCAACGATGGGACTCGTTCGGAGGAACGTCAGATCCGCAGACCGGGCATTCCATGTAGACGCTGGCGGTAAATGAACACTTCATCGGCATTCAGTTCATCCCCAAACGCATCGGCAGCAGCCCCGCGTAAACCACGATCATGATCGCGCCGCGCCGCAGCAGATCGGCGGGACACGCGACGCGGTCGCAGTCCTGGGCGCAGACGGGCCAGGCGACAAACACCGGCACGAAGGGTACAAGCCTCATCGAAGCCCCCGCGCGATGGCCGCGAGCAGGTACCGCCCGAGAAAGAACAGCGCCGCCCACGCGCTCGCCGTCACCGCGAGCGAGGCGAGGTAAACGATGCGGTTATGCCAGCGGGATACACGGAGGCGGCGGTCGCGGAGGTCGCGGCGGTGAAGTGCGGCGACCGCGTCGGCTTGCTCGGTCGAGAGCGTCGTCATTGGGGTGCCTCGCTCGCGGTGGCCGACTGGACCGCGTCGCCAGCATCGTCGTATTCAACGATGCGCGGCTCGCTGAGCCACCCGTTGAGTTCGCTCGCGCTGTCGAAACGGAAGATCTCGCGCTCATCGAACGTGCGGACCGAGCCCGAGCCGTCGCACTGAAGGACCAGCATCAAACCTTCGATCTTGAGCCGCGTCTCGGCGCGCAACAGCCGCGCGAACGTGTTTTGCAGAGTTGCGTTGCGCTGTCTCGGTAGGCTCATCGAGTCCCCCGCATCTGCGCGATCGCGCGGTTCGCGTCGCCTTCGGAGTAAAGGCCCACGAGAGCATGTCTTTAATCCGCGAGCGGTGCGGCCATCGTCGCGACACGCGACCTTCGCGCAGACCGTGCACAGATCGCCATCGTAAGCCTCGACCCACGCGCACGGCTCGCCCGTCGTCGCGTCGATGCACGCGTTCGCGTCCGTGCAGCCGCAGCCCTCGCAGACGCGCTTCACAGCGACACCATCCTTTCGAGTAGGTCGAATGCGGACTCCTGAAGTGCGAGAACCGTAGGTTCGAGCGCTGACCACGCCGCTGACTCCGCCGCTGACCTCGCCGCTGACTCCGCCGCTGACCACGCCGCTGACTCCGCCGCTGACCACGCCGCTGACTCCGCCGCTGACCTCGCCGCTGACTCCGCCGCTGACAACACGGGCTGCGCCTGCGTTGCACTCTCGTCGCTCGTAAGCGCGATACTCGCGCGCACGGCGGAGGCGTGCTCATTCAACCCGGCAAGTTCGAGCCACACTGGTAATTGCGTGCGCGCGATCCAGTCCGCCGCCATCCAGGCGCGCTTCTGATCTTTGCCGTCATTCGCCGTTCCGATAACGCGTTTCGCGTAAGGCTTCAGGCGCTGGCGCGGCTCATCAGCCAGTCCGTCATTGAAGCTACGCAGGAACGCGCCGAGCACAGGAGAGACGCATACCGGATTGTCGCTCCACCGCTCTCCGGCTATATAAGCAGACATCTCCATCACACACATACCCGCGTCGGGGCTTTCGTGCGCTCCCGTCGTGAGCGTAATTTGCTCGACATCTATCAATACGCTCACGAGCGCACCTCCAGCCCTTCGCGGTACCCGAGCTGGCCACACCAATCGACGAACTTCTCGTCTCTCGACGGAGAAATGCGGGGCGGGGGAGCGGCGAGCCCGAGGCGAGCTCTATCCGCGTAGTGGTTCGCCTCGTCGTCGCAGATCGCGAGCAACGCGGGGGTTAAGTCAGCCGAGACATTCTCGGCGTCGTGATCGAAATGCGCCGCCTCTACAACGGGCATAGTCATGTTCCTCCGGGGAATAATTCCGGCCGCAGCCGGTACAGCAATAAACGTGGGGTCGAGCGAGTTCAGGAGTCTCGATAAGCCCGCGCAGATCATCGAGAACTTCGCCAGCGCGTACGTCGCCGCCGCTACCGCCGGCAGCGCGACCGCCGCGAGGCTCATCGATGAGATCTGCATCGGGCATCAGTCTCCGCTCGCGGATTCACGCGCCGGACCGAAGCACTCTTCGGCGAGCGCGGGATCTTCGGCGCGCATATCGGCGATGGTCTTGGGATCGCCGCCAAAACTTCGCCGCAGACTCGCCACCATCGCGGCGTGATCGTCGGCAGGGCTCGTCTTCGCCGTGACGGCGCCAAGCGCGGCGCGGGCTTCGTGGGCGAGGGCGGCTTCTTCCGCGATTTTGATCAGCAGGCGTGGCGACTTGATGTCGGCACCGCGCCTCAATCTTGCCTCTACAAGTGTCGAATACTCGGCGAGCGTCGCGCCTCGGGCGGCTGTGTAAACGTCTTGGACGAGAACCGCGTCAGCGGCCTTTGAGAAGCGTTTTAAGCAGACAACGGAAAGGTAGGATTGAAAGTCGCTAAGTGATTGATTCTTTTGAAAAGTATGCGGGCTCTTCGGAAATACACTTCCGAACGGGTGTTCGTTTTTCGCGGGTTTCATCGGAAATGCACTTCCGATGACTTCACCGTTTGTTCGCCTTTCCGGCGACTGCCGGAACGTGAGGCAAACCAGATCGCCGACCACCGAAGGGACGATGGAGAACTCGCCCGACGACTCGTTCACGCACTGCACACGGAACGGAACCGGTTCCTTTGAACCCTTCAGCTCCATCGACAGCGGAATCGGACGCGAACGCCTACCGGGTAGTATAACCAGCGGATCGTACCGGCGGGTCGTTTGCTGCTCCAGCTCGGCGTCGTCGTCGGCATCCTCGGCTTCCTTCGCGGCGGCTTCCTTCGCGGCGGCTTCCTTCGCGGCGGCTTCCTTCGCGGCGGCTTCCGACCGTTCCTTGTGGCCCACCACAGACTCCCAGTTCTCCGGGAACACACGGTATACCCATTCGCGGCCCGCACATTCGCAGGCGTTCACCGCACACTTGCCCCGGCACGTCGGCCGGCGGCGCTCGACCAGACCCGCCTTCGCGGCCTCGCGCAGCGCGATATCGAACGTCTTGGCATCGTAGGGCGACCGGCGGGCGAGCGTGGCGCACGAGATCTTGACCCACTCCTCGGACACGTGGCCGAACGATTCCATGCAGATCGTCATGATCGCCATAAACTGCGCGCCTACGGCCTTGCTCGGAAGGACCATATAGACCGCGTTCGGCATGATCGCGAAGCCGCCTTTTTTGAATCTGTCGGGAGGAGTTTTCGCGGCGAGAATCGCCTTCTCGTCGTCAGCTATCGGCGCTTTTAGCGCTTTGGTGGTACCCATCGAGCCCCCGGAATGTAGAAATACCGTTCTGCATGGTGTGACCAACCGGGGTTTTGTGGAATACTATATCTACTCGCAGCTTGTCATACGGCTGCGAGACCCCGACGTTAGTCCTGCTTTTCAACTGGCTGCCATTCGGCCTGAGAAACTTAAAGGCGGCACGTTGATTTTCGACGGACGTCGGTGGAGGTCTGATGACGACAATACTTGCGCGTAGTTGACGTGCGCAAGGGTTATCGAGCCGCGAATTTATACGCAGCTTCCGATAATGCATATTATGTCAAATTGCGTGAACGGCGAACTTCAAGGCCACCGAATTCAGGCAGTAACGTAAACCGGTAGGCGGCGGTCCGTCCTCGAAGACGTGTCCGAGATGCGCTCCGCAGCGGCGGCAGCTTACTGCTGTGCGAGCCATGCCCCAGCTTCGGTCGGGGCTCTCCGCAATATTTTCTTTTGCAATTGGTGATGTGAAGCTTGGCCAGCCTGTGCCAGAAGAAAATTTCGTTTCGGAATCGAACAGCGCCGTTCCGCAACAGACGCAGCGATAAATGCCATCGCCGTGGAAGTTCCAGTATTCACCGGCGAATGCCATTTCGGTGTCGTTCCGGCGCGTTACGGTGTATTGATCGACCGCGAGAGTTTTCTTCCATTCGGCGTCGCTCTTTCGAATCGCAGGAAGTTCCTTGATGCCAAGTGGGCGTCCCGCAGCGTCGAACTGAGCAATCCTGACGGTGCCCGGCAGGGTTATATTCGAGTCGCGATCCACAGCGCGCAGGCGAGCGAGCCAGCCAGCGGTACCGGCGAGTCCGATGCCCAGAAAAACTCTTCGTGCGATTTCCACTTCCCTGCCCAAGTTTATTCCGCGCGGATACAATGGAGCAACACTATGAGCAAGCTTGCGGGTAAGAACGCGCTCGTCACCGGGGCGTCGAGCGGGATCGGCCTGGCGATCGCAATCCGGTTCGCTGAGGAAGGCGCGAATGTAGCCGTCAACTACAGAAGCGCTACCGAACTCGACTCAGCCAATTTCGCGCTCGCGCAGGTACAAAAGGCCGCCGCGGGCGGGCGTGTTTACCTGGCTCAGGGCGACATTTCGGACGAACAGCAGGTTGTGCGCATGTTCGATGAGGCGGTGAAAGAGTTCGGACGGCTCGACATTCTGGTAAACAACGCCGGCATTCAGAAAGGCTGTGCCAGCCACGAAGTCGCCATGGAAGATTTCGACCGCGTCCTGAACGTGAATCTGCGCGGCGCTTTCATGTGTTCCCGCGAGGCGGTCCGGCATTTTCTGTCACGCCCGGGCGGCGGAGTGATCGTGAACAATTCCAGCGTCCATGAGATTATCCCGAAGCCTCTTTACATTCCTTATGCGATCAGTAAGGGCGGGATGGAGAACCTCACCAAAACGCTCGCGCTCGAGTATGCCGGGTCGGGCATTCGCGTCAACGCGGTGGGACCGGGCGCCACCGTGACGCCAATTAACATGGCCTGGATTAACGATCCCAAGGCACGCGGCGAAGTGGAAAGTCATATCCCGATGGGGCGCGCGGCGGAAGCGGCGGAGATCGCTTCGGTCTTTGCGTTCCTCGCGTCCGACGATGCTTCGTACATCACGGGCCAGACGATCTTTGCGTGCGGCGGGCTCACGCTGTACCCGGAATTCAGAACCGCATGGTCTTCGTAAGATCGCTGGCGATTGCAGCCGTCCTGATAACGGCCGGCTGTTCGCGGAAGACCGCTCCGCAGGAGTTCGCGAAGCTTTCTGAAGAAGCCGTTTACCGAATCCTATCGTTTTCGCCGGTGGGCGCTTCGGGTCAGGGACTGCACAAGTACAACGGGCAGGATTTCGACCGGATGCTCGACAACCCCAGTTTGCGCGAGATTCAGCAACAGCGCAATTATCTGGTGGAACTTCACAAACGCCTCGGTGCAGTTCGATCGGAACGCACTCTCGGCGGAAGATCGCGCGGACTACGACATCATCGATTACCAGATCGGGCTCTCGCTGTTCGATACGGATGTGGCGCGGACATGGCAGCGGAATCCGCAAGGGTATGTCGAATTGCTTGGGGCCGCGATCTATAACCCTTTTGTGCTCGAGTATGCTCCGAAGGAGGAGCGGTACAAACACATCATTGCGCGGCTGGAGAAGATCCCCGGATTTGTGGATGTGGCGCGGCGGCAATTGTTCGATGCGCCGGGAATCTGGACGAAAGTCGCGGCGGAAGAGAACGCCGGGAACGTTGCGCTGGTCGAGAAAACGCTGCGTGACGGCGCGCCTGATAGTTTGAAGGCGGCGTACGATAAAGCGGCCGGTCCGGCGCTCGATGCGCTGCGGACTTTCACGCGGTTCCTTGAGAACGATCTGCCGCACCGAACGCGCGGCGGCGATTCGGACTGGCGGCTTGGAGCCGATCAGTACGCGACTAAGTTCAAGCTTGCGCTGGCGACCGACCGCACGCCGGACCAGGTCTTAGCGGACGCTGAGACGCGCCTCAAAGAGGTGCGCGCGCGCATGCTGGAACTGAGCACGCCGCTCCACGCAAAGTGGTTCGCCGGTCACACAGAGCAGGACGAAAACAAGGTGATTCGGGAAGTGCTCGACCGGATCGCTCAGGATCATTCAACACCCGCGAGTTACATGGACGACGCGCGCAAAGATCTCGACGAAGCGCGCGCTTTCGCGCAGGCGAAGAACCTGCTGACGCTGCCGGCGGGCGGCAATCTGCAGGTGATTGAAACGCCGGAATTCCAGCGCGGCATTTATGCGGTTGGCGGCTTCAACCCCGCGCCCGTGCTCGAACCGCAGCTTGGGGCCTTCTTCTGGATTACGCCGATTCCGGCGTCATGGCCGAAGGAGCGCGTCGAATCGAAACTCCGCGAATACAACAAATACAACCTGCGGTTGCTGACCATCCATGAAGCGATGCCTGGCCATTACGTGCAGGCTGAGTTCGCGAACAACGTACAGCCGAAGGCGCGGCGTGTTCTGCGTTCGATCTTCGGGAACGGCCCTTACGTGGAAGGGTGGGCGCAATACATTACGCAAGTCATGCTCGATGAGGGGTTCCTCGATAACTCCCCAGAACTGCGCCTTCAGTTTCTGAAACAGGAACTGCGAGTGGATGCCAACGCGATCATGGATATCAGGCTGCAGACGAACCGCATGACCGATGCGCAGGCGATGGACCTGATGGAGAACATGACGTTCCAGGAGCATGAGGAAGCGGTGGCGAAACTGCAGCGGGCGAAGCTTTCTTCGACACAATTGCCAACCTATTTCGCGGGATGGCGCGACTGGCTGCGGGTGCGGGCCACATTGAAGAACCTGAGCCTGCACGACTTTCATGACCGCGCGCTCAAAGAAGGCGCGGTGCCGCTGCCGGTGCTGGAGCGGCTACTTCGAGATTCCGCGCAACGCTAACCAGTCAGTGAAACGAGCGGTCCACGTCTCGACCGGAGCGCCGGGCTTCTTTGTGGGACGAAGGGCGAAGCCGTGGCCGCCGAAGTCGTAGATGTGCATCTCGGCCGGGATGTGGTTCGCTTCGAGTTCGAGGTAGAACTTGACGGTCGGTTCGACGTGAGAGCGATCGTCATCGGCGCAGACCATGAAGACAGGCGGCGCATCTTTGGGGATGGGAAAGCCCTCGGGCCGGTAGTAGGGATAGATCAGGGCTGTGAAGTCGGGCCGCGAACTGAAGCGCTCGATGGTGTCGGGGGCGTCGGGTTTGCCGGCATCGAAGCGGGTCTCAATCATGCCTGCCACTTCCCCGCCCGCTGAAAACCCGATGAAGCCAAGCCGGGCCGGATCGACGCCCCACTCTTTGGCGCGGCTGCGAACCAGGCGCATGGACCGGGCGGCATCGGCATAGACTTCGTTGCCGAGCGTGTACTTCGAACCTCCGGGCGCTTTGGCGAGACGGTACTTGAGGACGAAGGCTGCGATGCCGTGCTCATTGAGCCAGTCGGCGATCTCCCACCCCTCTTTTTCCATGACGAGCTGCGAGTGTCCCCCGCCCGGCCCGACGACCATGGCGGCCCCGGTCGCTTTCTCCTTCGGGGGCAGAAAGACGTACACGGACGGGTAATGCGTGACGGTAAAATTGCCCGGCAACTGACTGTATTTGGCGTTGACCGAGGGCTTCGAGACCTCAGCCGCGGTGACGCCTTCAGAACCCGGGGCTCCGGCGGGCCAGAGCTTGATTTCTTCGCCGCGTTCGGCCGCAAAAGCGGCGGCGCAGAGGACGGAGCCGAGAAGAAGTTTTGTCATAGATTATTTCCCGTTGACGCTGGCGCGATCGAGCACGCTGCGCGCCATGTAATCTACCACTTTCGCTTCGTTGCGCGCGCGTTCGTAATACGCGGTTTTGAGAAGCTGGTCTTTGCGGCCGATCAGAGTTTCGCGAATCGACTGCTGTACGTGCGGGTCTCCGAGATCCCTCTGGCCCGCGGGTTCTTTCGAGATCATGCGCAGAATCCGGTAGCCATCCTGGGTGTGAATCACTGGCGATAACTGCCCGGGCTGCAGCGACAGCACGAGCTTGCGGAGTTCGGGGCTGGTCTGATTCAGAGACGATTCGGGGAGGAAGCCGAGGTCGCCGCCATTGGGCGTGGTTTGCGGATCTTCAGAATAGTTCTGGGCCACCATGGCGAAATCTTCGCCCTGCCTGAGCCGCGCTTCGATGGCCTCGATGTTCCGCTTGGCCTCTTCGTCGTCTTTGGATTTCTGGCCTTTGAGGTTGTGGACGTTGGGGTCCGGATGGTTGGTGACAACGATCTGAGCCATGTGGACCTGGGGCTCAGGGAGGTTGAAACCGCCGCGGTTGGCGTTGTAAAAGCTGGTGATATCGGCGTCCGTGATATTGATGCGGGAGGTGATGTCTTTGTTGAACACCTTCTTGACGCTCTCGTCTTTGCGGATGCGCGCTTTCAGTTCGTCGGCTGTGAGACCCCACTGCTTCAACTGCCGTTCGAACTCCTCCTTTGTATAAGGAGCTTTGAGTTCATTCAGGCGCGCTTCGACGTCGGCATCGGTGGCGACGAGACCGCTCTTTTCGGCGCGCTGGAGCATGATCTCGTTATCGATAAGTGAGCGGAGGACTTCAAGGCGGCGGAGTTCCACCTGATCTTCGTTCTCCCCCTCGACTTTGCCGGGGAACTGGGATTTGTAGGTGCGGTCCACCTCAGCGTACGTGATAGGCCGGCTGTTGACGGTAGCGGCGACATCCGACGAAACGGAGCGCCCGCAAGCCACGAGAAGCAGACAGCCGGACGCAAAGACGGCAGGGGCCGCCGATCGGAGCATGTTCATCGGTGATTACTCATTATAATGAGCCTGATCATGAGAGTAGGAATAATCGGTACCGGAGCCATCTCGCACAAGCACGCGCTGGCGTATCGGAACATTGGGTTCCGGATCACGGTATGCACGGACCTGAACGCGGCGAACGGCAAGAGCTTCGCGGAGCAGCACGGCGCGGTGTTCGTGCCGACCTATGAAGAAGTGTGCAGGCATGAGGACGTGGACTACGTGGATGTTTGCACGTTCCCCGATTTTCGGCTGGAGCCTCTGAAGGTGTGCGCGGAGAGTGGGAAGCACATTCAGGTCCAGAAGCCGATCGCGACGAACGTCGCCACCGCGCGCGAAATGGTGGCGACCGCGCAGGGCTGCGGGCATTCTGCTGGGGGTGGTGAGTCAGCATCGGTTCGACGATTCGACGATGTTCCTCAAGCAGGCAATTGACGATGGACGGCTTGGCAGGCTGATCGAGTGCGATGCATATGTGAAGTGGTTCCGGTCGGCCGAGTATTACAGCCGTCCTATCAAAGGAAGCTGGGCGGTGGAGGGCGGCGGCGCCCTGATGAACCAGGCGATTCACCAGATCGATCTGCTTCGGTGGCTGGCCGGGCCGGTGGACGGGATCAACGCGATGTGGCAACTGGGGGCGCTGCATAAGATCGAGTCCGAGGACGTGGTCAATGCCCTGCTCCGGTACTCGAGCGGCGCGACGGGAACGATTCAGGCCTCGACGGCGATGTGGCCCGGGTATTCGGAACGGATCGAGATTCACGGGAGCCGCGGGACCGCGATTATCACGGGCGATAAGCTCACGACCTGGGACGTGCAGGACGATGAGGGCGAAGCGCCGCCGCTTGAGCGCGAGGTCGCATCGGGCGCTTCGGACCCGATGGCGATTTCGCTCGAGCCGTTCGAGCGTCAGTTCATGGACTTCGGCGAGGCGATCAAGCGGGGCCGGAAGCCTCTGGTGGCCGGCGAAGAAGGGTGCGACGCAATCGAGATTGTCGAGCGGATTTACCGCGCCTGCAGGCAAACGGACGCAGCGGAAGCCCGATCGTTTTGACCCATCATCAACTGGCGGAGATCAGTCTCGCGGGAAGCTGTTTCGACGTGCTGGGCGCGATGTATCTTGCCTACGACATTCTCGGCGGAGAGAACGGGCCCCTGCGGGCGCTCACCCGCGCAGTGACTTACGGGGTTATTTTCGGGGTCGGCTTCGGCTTGATTTTCGGGCTGCCGTTCGGAATCGCGGTGGGAGTGACGCACGGGCTTACGCTGGCGTTTGAACTGACGCGGGCAGCGGCGCGTCTGCCGCCATTTGGGTTCGTGTGGGAGGCGGTGTTCAGCGCGATTCGCGGCGCCGGTTATGGGGTCGGAGCATCGTACACGCACGGGATGTTGTTCGGCTTAATCTTCGGACTGCTGAGCACAGGGGGTCAGATTGTGGCGTACTCGTTCGGGACACGCCCGGCCCTTGCATATGCCGGGGACCGCGTCCCACGATTCAACCGGGCGCTGGTGTCGTCGGCACTGGTCCGCACGGCAAGCTATGCGATCGCCGGGTATATCAGCGCGACGGCCGCTCATCACCAGATGCATGCGGCAATGTTCGGCGAGCAGATTGGGCTTGCGGTCGGCGTGGTGTCGGCGGTCTTTGCCGTGCTGACTCCCTATATCGAATGGGCGGCGAACAATATTCCGGAGAAAAGTCTGGGAGTGGCAGGTGTCGCGATGATTCTGACGGGGTTCGGGCTGCAATCGGTTCAGTACTGGGTGGCTCTGCTGGATGTTCCGCTGACCTGAAGCGATATGCTGACAGGCAGTGAAGACCGAACGATCTCAGCAACTGTTTGAACGCGCCCAGCTTTCGATCCCGGGCGGCGTCAACTCACCGGTACGCGCGTGGCGGGGAGTGGGAGGCACGCCTCGGTTCATTGCACGGGGCGAGGGGTCGCACCTGTTCGATGAAGACGGGAACGAATACATCGACTACATCGGGTCATGGGGACCGCTGCTGCTGGGGCACAGGCATCCGGAGATTGTGGACGCGATCGACGAGGCACTGACAAGAGGCACGAGTTTCGGGGCGCCGACCGAGCTCGAAGTCGAACTGGCGGAGACGATCCGTGCGATGGTTCCGTCGATGGAGATGGTCCGGCTGGTGAATTCCGGGACCGAGGCGACGATGAGCGCGCTGCGGGTGGCGCGGGGATTTACGAACCGCGATCTGACGATCAAGTTCGAAGGGTGTTATCACGGGCACGTCGATTCCCTGCTGGTGAAGGCGGGGTCCGGTGTGGCGACGCTGGGGTTGCCGGATTCGCCGGGCGTGCCGAAGGCGTTCAGCGATACGACAATTGCGCTGCCGTTTAACAATGTCGAGGCGGTAGCAAATGCATTTAGGGCGCACGGGGACAAGATCGCGGCCGTGATTGTGGAGCCGGTTTGCGGGAATATGGGGTGCATCGCGCCCGAGGGGGGCTTCCTTTCGTCATTGCGCAGCATCACGGAGCAGTACGATTCGCTGCTGATTTTCGATGAGGTGATGACTGGTTTCCGGGTGGCTCCGGGCGGGGCGCAGCAGTTGTATCACATCCGTCCGGATCTGACGACGCTGGGAAAGGTGATCGGCGGCGGATTGCCTATCGCGGCTTATGGCGGGCGGCGCGACATTATGAACTATATTGCGCCGAGCGGGCCGATCTATCAGGCGGGAACGCTGTCAGGGAATCCGCTGGCGGTGGCGGCGGGGCTGGCGATGCTGCGGCATATCCAGACGCATCCGGAAATTTACGAACAACTGAATCATTCGACAGGGCAGTTGGCGGCATGTGCGCCGGAGAATATTACGGTGAACCGGATGGGGTCGATGATGACGTGGTTCTTTACTGAGCACGCGGTGACCGATTACGAGTCGGCAAAGACGAGCGACACGAAGCGCTTCGGGAAGTTTTTCCACGCGATGCTGGAGCGCGGGATTTATCTACCTCCGTCACAGTATGAAGCGCTTTTCGTGTCGACGGCGCACAGTGAGGCGGATATCGCGCGGACGGTGGAGGCTGCGCGGGAGAGCTTCGCCATTGCTCTGAGCTAACGGGTATATTCGGTTTTCAAAGAGCTGCGAGCGAGTTGGGTCGCTGAAAAAACAAAGCCATTTTGGGACTTTGTTGGTGAAGGTTCGCGTTGACGACGCGGTTCTTCCCCGATTCGATTTGTAACATGGGATTTTGGTGGTGCAACGCGGGTTGGCCGTAAGTTGCTGGATTGATGGGGACAATTCCGGCTGAAATGGTGAAATGTGGGGTGGTGGCTTTGCGCATTTGGGGCTGGATTTCGGGCGTGGGTGAAAAAACAAAGCCATTTTTTCGAGTGTTCCGGCTTCGGGGATGCGCCGCTTCTGTCGTGAAAACTTACCCAGCGAAAAAACAAAGCCATTTTGCGGATTCGTGGTAAAGGTTTCCGGGACTGGCGATGGGTCTCCCCCTGTCGGATTTGTAACACGCGGTTTTCGCGCTGCAACATGCGAGCGCTGTAAGTCGCTCGATTAACGATGCAAATTCCGTTGGAACTCCCGAAATAGGGGCGCTGAGTTGGCGCGTTTGGGATGGGTTTGCGTGCGCCGCGAAAAAACAAAGCCATTTCAGCTTGTGGTTGTGACCTGCTTCCTGTCTGGCTGGATACCAGAGCCTATCTATCGACCTCTAAACCCCACAATCTAACATTTTGGCCCTCTTAATCCCCAAAAACTTGGTACCATAACCTCGGACGCGGCCACTAATGCCCGATTTCTCAAGCCTGCCGGAGGTCTTCGTCTCGAACGCAGAGCTTGCTCAGGCCGTTTCGCGCGAGGTTAAGCTCGGGCGTCTGCGCAAGCTGGGCTCCCGGCTCTACACCCGCAATTTGACGGAGCCGCCAGAACGACTCGTGCAACGGAATCTCTGGCCACTGGTAGCATCCTATCTTCCTGGCGCTCTGATCGCGGATCGAACTGCTCTCGAAAACCGGCCTGCTCCCGACGGTTCCGTTTTTGTCATCGCGGATCACAAGCGCGACATCCTTCTGCCGGGTGCGACTCTGCGTCCGCGCAAGGGACCGCCGGCATTAGAGAGCGATCGGCCGTTCATCAGCGGCCTCCGTATTGCATCACCCGCACGTGCATTTCTGGAGAATATGCGTCGCTCGCGGGCGCGTGCCGGAGTCGCCAGAACTCTTCCCATGCGGGATATCGAGGATCGCATCGATGAAATTCTTCGGCGCAGTGGCGAGAAAGCGCTCCAGCGCCTTCGGGACGAGGCGAAACAGATTTCCGAGCCGCTGGATCTGCAAGACGAGTATCGGCGTTTTGACAATCTCATCGGTACCTTGCTCGGAACACGTCATAGCCCGCTCGAATCCCTGAGCGCAATCGCACGGGCCGCAGGCCAGCCATACGATCCGGAGCGTCTCGATCTCTTTCAACGCCTTTTTGCCGATCTCTCAGCAACGGCTCCTGTAACACGGCTGGCGCGATCGACGGATGGCCCTGCCCTGCCCTTCTTTGAAGCGTATTTCTCAAACTTCATTGAAGGAACCGAATTTGCCGTCGATGAAGCGGAGAACATCGTCTTCAGGGGTCAGATTCCGAAATCCCGCCCGGAAGATGCCCATGATGTTCTTGGTACGTGGCGAGTGGTGTCCGACAATCGCGAAATGTCCAGGCTTCCCCGTTCCTTTGAGGAATTGGCAGCGCTTCTCAAGAGCCGCCATGCCGCAGTTATGGAAGGCCGTCCGGACAAAGGACCCGGCCAATTTAAGACCGATCCGAATCGGGCCGGGTCAACTTTGTTCGTCTCCCCCGAACTCCTGCAGGGTACCCTCGCCAGAGGTTTCGAAATTTATAGAGGACTTACAAGCCCGTTGCATCGGGCAATCTTCATGATGTTCCTGATCTCCGAGGCTCACCCTTTCGCGGATGGCAATGGGCGCGTCGCTCGCATTATGATGAACGCCGAACTGGTCGCCGCCGGCGAGAACCGAATTATAGTGCCGACCGTTTACCGCAACAACTATCTGATATCGCTGAAGGCGCTGTCGCAGAACAGGCTGACCGGAGCTTTTGTACGCGTGATGGATTTTGCGCAGCGCTATACGGCGGCAGTCGATTTCGCGGACCTGCAGAAGGCGCGAGTGATGCTCGAGCGAACCAATGCATTCGCCGACCCGAATGAGGCAGAGGCTTCGGGCCTCCGGCTCATACTGCCAGGCCCGGAGATGCCCGGTGACCCGCTGCGCGAGTGAGCAAACGGATAGCTGAGTCTGACAGATGCCGGGAACACGGAAATGGCGCGCGCCCGGTATCTTCTCGGCTATGATGCCGCGTGGCTGGAGAACGGGCGCTCGACCCTGGATCTATTGGACGGGCAATTTTCAGTCGCTGTGGCCGAAGGCGCAACTGCCGAAACCGTTCCGCTTCGAGCGGTTGAGTTGTCGCCGGAAGTGTGGGCGAGGATTGCTCCCGATCGCCATCCGCAAGCCGTGCTTGTCCGTCCGGACCAGATTGTGGCGGCCGTCCGGACAGTGGAAGAGGTACTGAAGTTTTACGGCTGCCTGTTTTCCGGGTGAAGGCTATTCGATGTCCGGCACAGTCAGTGTGGCGGCTTGTTTTCCATCAACTGGCGGGCGGCGGGAGTGGCGACCAGTTTTCGCGCGCCACCGCTCTCAGCCAGAGCGATTTCGGAGTCTTCGGCCGGCGCGTGAGGACCGGAACTGCCTGCGGAATCACGCGGCCGAAAAACGAGTTTCCCGTTCTCAGCATCCACCTCGATGGCGGAACCCTCAGCACCGCGCCCGCCCGCGGCCATGGCGGATTTCAACGAATTTAACTCCGGTCTGCTCAGGTTGATCGTTGAGGGTGAAAATCCCCCCGCGGGTTTGCGGAATCTTACGTAAACCTGCGCCTGGTGAAGAGGGAAAGGGCCGTTCTCCGGGTCATGATCGGGGCCCTTCGGCGTGCAGGCGTTTAGCGTGACGAAAAGCAGAGGCAGGATTTTACTTGCGTTCATTCAGGCTGGTCTCCTCGAGGAGTATGCAGTCCGGCTCGATCATGGCAGTTGATTTCATCGAGGCCACAGCGCTGCGGAAATTTTCCCATGCCTCGCGCGCACGGACCGGCTCGTTACGCTGAGTATATATCCTGCCGAGGACGCAGAAGGCTGCGGCTGCAACGCCCTTGTGCCGCACAGCGAGTGCGATATCCGCCTCGGCAGAATTGTAGAAGCCGAGCTGAAACTCCGCCCAAGCCAGGTTCTTGTGCAGTTTCGCTATGGTTTGGAGCTCATCGTCGGTGGGATTGTTCAGCGGGTATCGCTTCACTACGGCGACGCCATTTTGCGCTGCGCGCAGCGCATTGAGAGGCTGGTTGGCGATGATATAGCTTCTTGTAAGGTTTGAGTAAGCGGCAACATCGACGGGATCGAGGACGAGGGTTTGCTGATATGCCGCGATGGCTTTTTCATACTGAAAGCTGTCTTCGTAGGCGGAACCGAGATTGAAACTCGCGGGGATGTATTCCGGATCGAGCGCTGCAGCGCGCTGAAAATAGCCCAGAGCGTGTTGTGACCAGGGATCGCTGCCGGAGGAATCGGTGCGTCCTGACTTGGCATTTTCTCCGAGGCTGTTGTAGTAACGGGCAAGAAGCCGGGGAACGGTTTCCCAGCCCAAAAGCACGATTAAGAAGAGCGCCATCATGAGGGCCAGTTTCAGGGCCGGCAGGTGGCGCCGCGGAACCTTGCAGCGCGACAATATGCCTTCGAGCCATTGCCGGCCCCCCTCGGCGAAAGTGCTGGTAGCGCCTACGGCAAGCAGCGCCTGTACGGCGATCGGGACGATTCCGATGCCGCCCGGATCGGCGGCGAGGATACGACGCGTGAAGTCTGTGATCAGCGTCACGGCGAAGGTGAGTAAGGCGACGGCGCCGATGGTCCACCACGGACCGGAAGGTTTATCGTGGAACCACCACCAGTGTCCGTGCGGCGGTTGAATTGACCTGCGCAAATCGTAGAAGGTTTGTACTTCACCCTCCGCAAGCCGTTCACGCGCGCTGCTGAGTTTCCCATCGATGCGCGCGATTCGACCCGCGAGAGGCAGTGAAGGCAATTCGCCATTGCGAATAGAGGCAGCAATTCGGTCCCTTAGCAGAAGGAGCAAATAGAGGCTTGTGCCGGCGACTTCGCCTTTAGCGGGCAGTGAGCGTGAGGCTGATTCCCATTCGTCAACGAGCGTCTCAAGCGACTCGCAAGGGCCGGCCGGTTGGGTGGAGTCGCCCATTTTGTGAGAGTCTACCATTGCGCAATATCCGCTATTCTGTTACCTAACGGAGCGGACCGCGATGAAACATCTTACTGCTGCTTTCTTTTTTGCCGGAATTTCGGCGCATGGCGCAACCTTATTGTTTGAAGCCCCCGTGGCTCAGACATCGAACCGGGTCGACAGCGCGTGGACGGCCGTGCGGGGCAGCGCGGTGGCGGACCCGGCGGTGCCGCATCGGGGCAATAAATCTCTGCGGGTGGAACCGGCGCCGGGTTCTCCGGATGCGCGCGTGCGCTCATCGGCAATTCCGCTGACGATTGGCAAGACCTATGAACTGACCGGGTGGGTGCGGACGCAGGACCTTACGGTGCGGGACGCAGACCGTACGCCGATCGCTTCAGGCGCGACACTTACGATGGCTTCGATGCCGTTCGATGTCCATGCGGAATCGCTCGGCGGGACCCGAGACTGGACGCGGCTGTCGCTGCGGTTTGTGGCGAGCCGGTCGAGCGACCGGATCCTGCTGACGGCGGGCAACGGGGGCTCATTCCGGGGGAAGGCATGGTTCGAGGGCGTGAGTCTGGACGAGAGTTCGGCGGATTCGAACTGGCCGGTGCGGGATGCGGTGCGGACGTTCGGTCCGGCATACCGGTACCCGGCGGCGGGATGGATCTATCTGCACATCGAAGGCAAGCCGTATGAACGCGGGTATCAGCACGGATTTTTGATGGCGCGCGAGATTCCCGAATACCTGAAGCGAAGCTCTTACTCGCTCGGGGGAAAGGGCGATGCGCAGACGTGGGAAGCGTATCGAACGACTGCGAATGCGTTGTTCCTGCGCGGGTTCGATCGGGAGATTCTGGAAGAAATGCGCGGGATCGCGGACGGCGCGAACGCGGGTGGCGCGAAGTGGCTGGGGCGCAAGCTGGACCTGATCGACGTCGTGCTTGCGAATACGACGGTGGAGCTTGGGGAACTGTCGTCGGCAATGGAGATGACGCCGACCGGAATTGAAGCGGGGGCGTTCGAGGCGCCTGCTTATGCGCCGGCGCCTTCAACAGCCACAAAGCGCGATTCGGTAATGGACCATTGCAGTTCGTTTGCGGCGACGGGTCCGGCAACGCGCGACGGGAAGATGGTGATCGGGCACGTGACGTGGTGGCCGCAGACGCTGGCGGAACAGACCAACGTGATGCTCGATATCAAACCGGAAAACGGGCACAGGATGCTGATGCAGAGTTATCCGGGCGGGATTGAGAGCGGCACGGACTGGTATCAAAACGATGCGGGGATGGTCTTAACGGAGACGACGATCCGGCAGACGCCGTTCAACGTGAAGGGTACGCCGGTGGCATTTCGGGCGAGGCGGGCGATTCAGTATGCGGCCAATATCGATGAGATGGTAAAGGAACTCGGCACCGCGAATAACGGCCTGTATACAAACGAATGGCTGATGGGCGACGGCAAGACGAATGAGATTGCGATGTATGAGCTGGGTACGAGCCATACGAAGCTGTGGCGGAGCTCGAAAGACGAATGGTTCGGCGGAACGAAGGGTTTTTACTGGGGCAATAATAATGCCAAGGACTTGGACGTGAAGCTGGAGTACTTGCCCGATCCGCACGGGGAGCCCGAGTATATTCCGTTCGTGCCGACGGTTCGGGATCTTGCGTGGCAGGAGCTGTACAGGAAGAACACGGGCGAGATCGATGAGCAGTTTGCGTTCCGCGCCTTCGATTCGGCGCCGCTGGTGAGCGCGACGACCATGGATGCGAAGGTGGTGACGTCTGAGATGGCGAATCACCTTATGGTGTGGGCCGAGATTGGCAGGCCGAACGAGTCGGTGTGGAATAAGCCGGCGGGCGATGGTCCTGACAAGGGGTTGTATCCGGCGGGATATGTGCTTTTGACGGGCGAGGCCGGGCCGGGATTGCAGGCGTCAGTGGCGGCGAATGAGCAGGCGCGTTTGGCCGCGGCTAAAGCCGATGAGCCGCGCGCGAAGAAGGCGTCGCCCGTGTCTTACAAGGACAAGGCCGAGCAGTTGTGGAAGGGCTGGATTATGCCTGCGTCGGCGGAGGATGCGTGGTTCGCGGGCGGGTCGGCATCCTATTACCGTTTGCTGCAGGCCGATGATGTGGATAAAGCCGTGGAGGCGCAGCGCGTGCGGTATCGGGGGCTGAAGCTGTCGGAGGCGAACGAGGCGACGCGGTTCCGGATTGAGTCCGCGAAGGGTACGCTGTTTCTGGATGGACTGCGGCGGAAGATGGGCGACGAGGCCTTTCTCAAGCTGATGCGGGATTACTTTGCGGCGAATACGACGAAGACGGTGACGGCTCAGTCGTTCCTCGATTTCGCAAAGGCGCCGTTTGAATTTGTGGAGCCGGGGGACGGTCCGGCGTACCTGCCTGGAGATTTGAACGGGCGGTTTTTGCCGGCGGTGATTGTGTACGGGACCGAACGGGAAGCGGGGACCAACCGGTATGCGGCGGAACGTTTGCAGACCAGGGCCCGGGACACGCAGCAGGTTGAAATTCCTGTGTACAAGGATTTCGAAGTGAACGACGAAATGCTGGCGCACAGGGATGTGATCTTTATCGGTCGGCCGGAGGCGAATTCGGCGCTGGCGGCATGGCAGGGGAAGATCGGGCTGGACTATTCGGGCGCGGCGTTCCGGGTAGACGGGAAGACCTATGCTTCGGAGCGGGATGCGCTGGTGATGGCGGCGAAGAATCCGCTGGACGCTGGGCACATGGTGCTGGTGTATGCGGGAAATTCACCGCTTCAGACGGTGGAGGCTTTGGGAGTGCGGGGTGAGACGCCGTCACTCGTGCTCGAGGACGGCAAGCCGGCGAGCGATTCCCCGAAACGGAATTAAAAAAAGCGGCCCGATATTTCGGGCCGCCGGAGTAAGGAGCAAGTCAGGAAAAACGGGAGAGGGTCTTAGCTGCAGCCGCTGGTGCCGCCGCAGTTTTCGCACTTGTAGCAGCTTCCGTTGCGGGTCATCATGCCGCCGCATTCGGCGCACATGGGGGCGTCGGTCGCGACCGCGGGGAACGGCAGCGATTCCTGCGGGTTCGGCTTCGGTGGGGCGCAGGGTCGTGGTGGCGCCGGCTTCGTTGGTGAGCGTACTCGGCGCC
This sequence comes from Terriglobia bacterium, assembly GCA_963840735.1. Classification (GTDB taxonomy): domain Bacteria; phylum Acidobacteriota; class Terriglobia; order Bryobacterales; family Bryobacteraceae; genus BOG-234. The sequence goes on along the minus strand of CAWIZX010000005.1, from coordinate 147,296 downwards.
CGAGGAACTTCGCGCCCAGCCAGCGGAAGATGTAATCCGGGAATCGACTTGGCGTAGGGGATCTGCGGATTGCCGGTCCAGCCGCTCGGCTCGAAGCGCACGTGGCCGAACTTATCGACCAGGAACTTCAGCGGCACGCCGTACTGCAGGCAGTAGCTGATGGACGGTGGCGAAGCTGTCCATCAGGCCGGAGATGGTGGAGCCTTCCTTCGCCATGGTGACGAAGATTTCGCCGGGCGTGCCGTCCTCGTACATGCCGACGGTGATGTAGCCTTCGTGGCCGCCGATGGAGAACTTGTGGGTGATCGACTGGCGCTCGTCGGGCAGTTTGCGGCGGACGGGGCGGTAGACGACCTTCTCGGTCGACGGCTTCTTTGACGACCGCGGCGACGCTGAGGCCAGGGCCTTCTTCTCTGCCTTTGACCGGTGCCGGAACTCATGGGCTGGACCCTCTTCGAGTTGTCGCGATAGATGGCGACGGCCTTCAGGCCCAGGCGCCAGCTTTCGATGTAGGCGTCCATCACGTCTTCGACGGTGCACTCTTCGGGCATGTTGATGGTCTTCGAGATGGCGCCGGAGACGAAGGGCTGCACCGCGCCCATCATCTTCAGGTGGCCCATGTAGTGGATGGAGCGGACGCCGTTCTGCGGGCGGAAGCTGCAATCGAAGACGGCGCAGGTGCTCGGGCTTCAGGCCGGGCGCGCCTTCGATGGTGCCGGTGGAATCGATGTGGCTGACGATGGTTTCCACCTGCTCCGGCGAGTAGCCGAGCTTGATGAGCGCCTGCGGGACCGTGTTGTTGACGATCTTGATGACGCCGCCGCCGACCAGCTTCTTGTACTTCACGAGGGCGAGATCGGGCTCGATGCCGGTGGTGTCGCAATCCATCATGAAGCCGATGGTGCCGGTGGGCGCGATGACGGTCATCTGGCCGTTGCGGAAGCCGTGCTGCTTGCCGAGTTCGTAGGCGTCTTCCCAGCAGCTTTTGGCGGCTCTGGAACATCTCGCTCGGAACGTTGCGGTGGTTGATGCCGTGCACCGCGTCGCGGTGCATGCGGATGACTTCGAGGAACGGCTCTTCGTTCTGCGCGTAGCCGGGGAACGGCCCGGTGGATTCGGCGATGCGGGCGCTGGTGAGATAAGCCTGGCCGCACATGATGCCGCTGATGGCGCCGGCGTAATCGCGGCCGCGATCGCTGTCGTAGGGGATGCCGAGCGACATCAGCAGCGCGCCGAGGTTGGCGAAGCCGAGGCCGAGCGGCCGGTAATCGTGCGAGTTCTGCGCGATCTTTTCGGTGGGATAGCTGGCGTTGTCGACCAGGATTTCCTGCGCGACGATCAGCGTGTCGACGGCGTGGCGGAAGGCCTCGCACATCGAACTGGCCGTTGGGCCCGACGAACTTCATCAGGTTCAGCGACGACAGGTTGCAGGCCGAATCGTCGAGGAACATGTATTCCGAGCAGGGGTTCGAGGCGTTGATGCGCGACGTGTTCTTGCAGGGGTGCCAGCGGTTGATGGTGGTATCGAACTGCATGCCGGGGTCGCCGCACTGCCAGGTGGCTTCGGCGATCTCGTGCATCAGGTCGCGGGCGCTGATAGCGGTCTTTGCGGCTCGCCGTTGTGGACGGATTTGGTCCACCAGTCGCGGTCTTCGACGACGGCTTCCATGAATTCGTCGGTGGCGCGGACGGAGTTGTTGGCGTTCTGGAAGAAGATGGAGCTGTAGGCGTCGCCATCGAGCGAGGAATCGTAGCCGGCTTCGATCAGGGTGTGGGCCTTCTTCTCTTCCTTCGCCTTGCACCAGATGAAGCGCTCGATATCGGGGTGGTCGGCGTTGAGGATCACCATTTTGGCGGCGCGGCGGGTCTTGCCGCCGGACTTGATGACGCCGGCGAACGCGTCGAAGCCCTTCATGAACGAGAGCGGACCGCTGGCGCGGCCGCCGCCGGAGAGGATGGCGTCTTCTTCGCGCAGAGCGGAGAGATTCGAGCCGGTGCCCGAGCCCCACTTGAAGAGCATGCCTTCGGTCTTGGCGAGGTCGAGAATGGATTCGAGCGAATCCTTCACCGAGACGATGAAGCAGGCGGAGCACTGCGGCTTGGCTTCGGTGGTCAGCTTCTTGATGCGGTCTGCGGCGGCCTCGTAGAACCAGCCGTAGCCGCGGGATTCCTTGACGCCGACGTTGAACCAGACGGGCGAATTGAAGGCCGCCTTCTGGTGGAGCATCAGGTGGGCGAGTTCGTTGCGGAAGTTTTCGCCATCTTCGCGGGTGGCGAAGTAGCCGTCGTGCGATGCCCCAGTCGGCGATGGTGTCGACGACGCGATGCACCAGTTCGGCCGACGCTGCGTTCGCGCTCGGGCGAGCCCAGTTTGCCGTGGAAATACTTGCTGGCGACGATGTTGGTGGCGGTCTGCGACCAATCGGCCGGGACTTCGATGTCGCGCTGCTCGAAGATTACAGAGCCTTTATCGTTGCCGATGGTGGCGGTGCGGGTTTCCCACAGCACCTCGTCGTAGGGCGTTTTGCCCGCTTCGAGGCGGGCGGTAAAGTGTTTTGGGAACTCCACACCGGCGCGGGTGTGTTTCGGGGATTGTTCTACGGCGGCCAACTCTTCCATTTTCGCACGTGCGGCTGGTGACTGTTGCATTGAGGAACTTCCAAGGCGCGTGTAGCGCAATTGCAATTTGACCGCAAGATGTAGCGGAGGTCAAGGATTATTTTCCATATGTTGTATTCGCGTTGACTGGATTGCGGATAGCTTCCCGCTTCAGTGATGATAGTAAAGATGTTTTCGAAATTATCGATTTTGGCCGGGTTGATGGCGGCCGGGTACCTGACGGGGTGCGGAACAAGTACTTCGGGACCGGACGGGAGTATGCACCAGACGAAAACGGGGATTTCTCCGTCAGGTTATCCGGCAGGACAGCCGAAAGATGCGGAGTCGCCGGCGCTGGCCAGTTCGAGCGAGCAGGCGTATTCGAAGCCGGGCCCGAAGGTTCCGGTGGAATCCGACCCCGCAAAACCTAAATTGAAATAGGAGTTCGGATTGAGGCGGCTTGCGGTTTGCGCGGGCGTGGGCTTGGCGGTTGTGGGGTGCTGGGCTCAGAGGAGTGTTCCCAGGCTGCTCGAGTACCCTTCCCCGGCGATCCGCGAAGAGCAGACCGTCCGGGTAAATGGTTCGGAAGAAGTGTGGCGGCTGGTCTGGAAGACGCTGCCTGTGCCGGAATGCGGTCCGGACGAGCTTTCATTTACGTGTCCGTGTACCGGATTTGCTTTCGGAGAGGCCGGCGATCTGGAACTGGTTCGGCTTCGCGGCGGTTTGGAAAAGGACAGGCTCAACCTTACAGCTTTCTACTGGGATCTGCCGACCGGTTCCGGGCATCTCGCGTTGGTTCAACGCTGGGCGGTTGCGGACAACGACATTGACACTACCAGCCTGAGTAGCTTCGCGGAGAGCGTGGCGAAACGGCCGGCAGTTCAGGTGATGCATCTGGCGGATTTCGATCACGACGGCAAATCGGAAGAGTTCTTCCTGCATACTGAGAACGAACCTTGCGGCAAGCCGTACGGAGTGGTGGTTGGTATCACCGCGGCGAACGGGCGACTGCATGTCTTCGGGACGGCCGCCCATCCTGAACAGCCGCTCAGGATGAGCGCGGAAGCGTGGACGGCTCTCAGAGACGCTCACGGTCCGGTGGAAACGGTCGAATGGCCGTGTGGCGATCACGGCAGCGACCAGCAAACTGAGGTCCGGCTAAGCTGGTCGGCACAGGGGATTGAAGCTACGGAGCGAACGTTTGGGTGTACGGGAGACATGAAACGTGGCGGGCTTCTTCGCGAAGAAAAGCTCTGAGGCGCGGTAGTGGCGAGCTTCGGTAGACTGGCAGTTGGCTTCGCGCTTACCGGCTTATCTTCGATTCGTTCGCAATCTGCTCCGCCGTATCAACTATCATTTCGAGGCAAAGGTGGCGCGTTCCGCTGAGCCGTTCGATATGGCGCGGGTCGCTGAAGCCGAGGCGGCTTTGGGTGCGATGCAGATGCCGGATGCGGGTGCGAAGGCTTATCTGGCGAAACATATCCCGCGGCTGGCGCGGACGCTGGCTTTGGTTCCTCCGCCGGGCCCGGCGGCGCGGGTGCTCGAACTGGGTTGTTACATGCAGCTCACGCCGTTGCTGGACCGGTTTTGCGGATACAAAGAAGTCCGCGGCGCGTATTATGGGACGCCGGGCAAGATCGACCGCAAGACGGTTGAATTTCCCGACCGGCCGTTTACCTGCGAAATCGATCATTTCGATGCGGAGCGCGACCCGTTTCCCTACCCCGACGAGTCGTTCGATCTTGTGATCGCGGGCGAGATTATCGAACACATGATTTACGACCCGATGCATCTGCTGGTGGAATCGCGGCGGGTGCTGCGGGATGGCGGGTCGCTGTTGCTGACGACGCCGAATGTCGGGAGCATCGCGAGCGTGGCGAAGGTGCTCGACGGGCGGGATAATCCGCAGATTTATTTCCTGTATAAGAAGCCGGTGCCGAATGAGGCCCCGGACATAGGACACATGCGGGAATATACGGCGCATGAGATCGGGCAGACGATGACGGCTGCGGGCTTCGAAGTTACGCGGCTGTTTACGACGCACATTGGGGAGTTCGCGTCGCATCTTCCGCTGCTCCATTTTCTGGCGGAGAACGGCTTCGATACGGAGAACCGGGGCGAGCAGACGTGGTGTCTGGCTACGAAGCGGCGAGAGTTGCCGGTCGATCGTTATCCGTGGTTCCTCTACGAGTAGCCACGCACCATAAGACCGCGACAGATAAGCGTCAGGAGAGCAATTGGCAGGGCGAGCGTGGCCTCGAGGCCGGGGCTCCACGTCATACGAATCGCGCAGGGGCCGGAACAATGCGGTTCGAGAACGATGAGGCCGAGCCCGTCGGAGCGGAGTGGAACCGAGGCGGTCCAGCCCGGGTGATAATTCACCGCGACCGAGATGACCTGGGAAGGCTTCAGGTCAGCATGAATGACGGCTGTGTTGGGGCCTTCCCAATGCATTTCGGCGATGGGCAGTTGGGGATTGTCGAGAGCGGCTACGAACGGCGTCAGGCCCGCGACGTCGATGCCGTTTTCGGGCGGATGCGCGACCAGGTCGGCGGGAAGGACGACGCGCGCTAAGCCTGGCACGCGTTCGGGCACGCGGTAGATGTAGTCATCGCCGGATTGCCAGACGAGCGGCAGCAGGCCTTTGTAGCGGTCGGGAAACTCGCGGTTGTCGCGGTACCCTTCGCGGCTGTTGCGGCCCCCGAGCGAGACGGCGTGGACGGCGAAGGCTTTCATCCAGAGGAGCGAGAATTTGCCGGATTCAGCGTCGGTGCGATAGCCCGCCTGCGTGATGTAGGCCGCGATGATGTTCTGATGCGTGAGGACGGATTGTTCGCAACAGCCCGTCATTTGCGGGGTTTCGGTAAAGTCATTAGTCCAGAACTGAACGGTGCCGGGAGCCAGCATGCGTTCGCCGTGCATGTTGCGGTCGAACCAGGTGGCTTCCTGATATTCGAGAGTCTTCGCAATATCGAGCGGGTGAATCATACGGTGCGAGGCGCGCCGATAGTGATAGAGCTGGATGCAGCAGAAGACGACGAGGAGCAGCGCGAGCGGGCGGTTCAGCCCGGGGAGTTTGCGGCAGCATTGCTGCGCGGCAAGCGTAAACGCGAGGACGAACGCGATCTCAAGCGCGATATGGAAGCGCATGGCCTGTGGGAGGATCAGGACGCTGAAGCCCGCGGCGGACACTACAACCCATGCGAGCAGGGCGAAATAGAGAGTGGCGAACCGGAGCGCGAATGGAGCGCGGACGAGCAGCGCGCGAAGCAGGGCGAGACAGAGGCAGAGAAGCGCGATGGAAATCCAGCGAGGTGCGCCTGGTGTGGGTTGTCCGCTCATGCCGTTGGCATTGTGGAAAGTCGCGGCTACGGTGGATGGCAGGGCAAACGGGAAGGCGAAACCACACGCGAGGGCTCCGATCAGGGCCATTCGCGGCAGAAAGGCGCGTATGTCGGACCAGGAGAGCGCGAGCGCGTAACACGCAATTGCAAGCGCGAGCGCGACGGTGGCCGGCCAGTTTGTCGCCGCGACGGCCGCTATCGCAGAGGGCGGCCGCAGTGCTCCGGATTGCTGACAATGCCGCCGAATGCGTCCCGGGCTTTGGGTGCAAGGCATCGTGCAGAAAGGCGAGCGCGAACATGCCGAGCATGAGTCCGGTCAGGTTCGGAAATTCTCCGTAAACGACGAGAACCTGAAGGCGGCGCGCGGACCAGAGTCCCCCGGCGTCGGCGCGAACGGGCGACAGCAATAAAAGCGAGGGAGAGAAGAGCGAGAAGATGAGCGCGCCCGCAAACGCGATGGTTCGGTCTTTGCTGAGAGCTTTTGCGAGGTAGTAAAAGGCAACGCCCGCCGAGCGAATAACTAAGCGCCGCAAGGAAGTGGAAAGCGGAGGCCGCGGAGATGCCCGAGAGTGCCGCCAGAGCCGCTACAGAATAGTGAACGGCAGGCTGGTACGCGCGGACGAACGGATACCCTGCATTCCACATGGGGAACCAGTCGTAACCTGGCCAATGGTGCTGAATGTAGCGGTCGAGGGCTATGAATTCGCCTTCGACCGACCGGAGCTGGTCGAGGTATTCGGTGAAGAAGAGCCGCCAGGCGACCCAGACATTCACAACGAAGACGATGAGCGGAAAGAAGCCGGAAGACAGGCGTGAGCGTCTGTCTTCCGGCGTGTTCACCGATTAGCGGGCGGGAGCCGCGGGAGCTTCGGGCTTACCGGGCTTCTCCGGCTTGTCAGGCTTTTCAGAAGGCTTGAGCGTCTTGACGGGGCTGATCAGAATGTGGGCGTTGCGGCCTTCCATTCTGGGCATTCCGTCAACGGCTCCGAACGCGGCCAGGTCTTCGCCGAAACGCAGCAGGAGCTTGCGCCCAAGATCTGTGTGAGCAATCTCGCGCCCGCGAAACTGAACGACGGCCTTCACGCGATTGCCTTCCTGCAGGAAGCGAATGGCGTGGTTCTTTTTGAAATCGTAGTCGTGATCGTCGGTGTTGGGGCGGAACTTCAGTTCCTTGACCTGAACCACGTGCTGCTTCTTCTTGGCCTCGTGCTGTTTCTTTTTAAGTTCGTATTGATAGTGGCCGTAGTCGATCGCCTTGGCCACCGGCGGAACGGCCGTGGGTGAGACAACCACGAGGTCAAGCCCAAGTTCCTGCGCTCTGCGAAGAGCGGCGGAAGTGGCCATGACTTCGGCGGTGCCATCGGGGAATACTGCCCGTACCTCCCGTGCACGGATTGACTCGTTAACGTTTTCTCGGCGACTTGGCTTTCGAGGCGGGAAGTTGCGGCCTGGAATCATGCGGTAAGTAGAGGGTACCCCAACATATTTATCCCTCAAGCGTAGCATGGGGCAGACCCGCGCCAGGGCCCCTTCATCAGTTCTCGGAGGGCCGTTCGGCGTGATCGATCACGAGGACTTCAATCGCGGTCTTTTCCGTTGTGAGGCGGAGACCAAGCTGCTGGATTGCAGTGAAGATGGAGGGCCCGAGTTCGGGCTTGCTGTCATCGGGATTCCATTCGATTTTGAAGTCGTAGATGCCGTCGAGCGCGGTGCGGTTGACGACAGGGAAATCCATTTGGCGGCCCGAGCCTTTGCGCAAAAGCGTCGAGGGTGGTGTTTTTCACTTCGATGCTGTTGCGGCCGCTGTTTGTAGAGGCTTCGCCACCGGCGGCTTTGGGAAGCTTCGGTCCGTTCTTCCCGATTGTGATCACGTAGGCGGGCATCACGCGGGATTCCCGATGGATGACGAGTTTGAAGCGATCGGCGAGCAACATTTGCAGCATGCGATCGAGAACCGCGTCCTCGACAGGCTGCTCGGCACGGGCGATGATGTCGAAGCGGTCGGTTGCAACCCAGTCGGGGCCGCCGAGAATTTCGTTCTGGCCCAGGCCATAGGCGCCCATGATGTAGCGCTTGAGCGTAAGCTCGTTGGCGGTGATACGGCCCTTGCCGGTGCGCATGCCGGTCGACTCGCTGTGGCGCGGGCCGCTGGGTTTGACGGAGGCGACTTCGAACTGTGCCTGTGCGATGGCGGTAAAAGACAGTCCGAGAATTATGCCGGTTCGGAACATAGGTTGGGTGCTTTGAATAGGTAAGACGGTTTGAGTACCGAAAACGTTGGGGCGCAATCGCCGATGTGGATAGAAACGTCGGATATAAGTGACGCTATCCGCAGGTTCTATACCAATGCCTCCGCGCCTTTCGGTACGGAGGCGACTTCGAACTGCGTCGTTGAATTCCTGACGTACTTCAGCGGCCGCGGCGCGGTCTTCCGCAAGGAGTACAGCCTCACCGACTGTGTCTCGATAGCTTTCATGAAAGCGCAGGGAATGACAGACAGCGCCACCGGTGATCGGCATTTCGAGCAGGAAGGTTTGCGGGCGCTTTTTCGGGCATAACGCCTCCCGATCCAAAATTGCCGAGGGACTAACATACCAGCATGGGCAAGGTTCTGGCGGCGGCGATCCTGTTTGTGGGTTCGGGCGTGTGGCTGGCGCGGGCGGGTGCGGCGCAGCCTGAACTGACGGGCACGCCGGCCATCCGGTTCGCCCTCGACAAACTGAATGTGCTGGGGAGCGTCCTCATGATCGGGGCGCATCCGGATGACGAAAACAGCGCGGTTCTCGCGTGGCTCGGCCGGGGCGTAAAGGCGCGCACCGGGTATCTGTCATGCACGCGCGGCGAAGGCGGGCAGAACCTGATCGGGCCGGAACAAAGCGAATTGCTGGGCGTGATCCGGACGCAGGAACTGCTGGCCGCGCGGCACGTGGATGGAGCCGCCCAATACTTCACGCGCGCCATCGACTTTGGCTTTACCAAAACGAAAGAAGAAGCGATTGAAAAGTGGGGGCATGACCGCATTCTCTCGGACATGGTGTGGGTGATCCGGCAACAGCAGCCGGACGTGATTATCAACTGCTTCAGCGGGACGCCGGCCGATGGGCACGGGCAGCATCAGGCGTCGGCGGTGCTCGGGAAAGAGGCGTATGCGGCGGCGGCGGATCCGAGCCGTTTCCCTGAGCAATTGAAATGGGTAAAGCCCTGGCAGGCGCGGCGCTTGATGCAGGCTCGGTTCGCCGGTGGTCCGGGGCGCGGCGCGGCGGCTCCCCCGCCCGACCCGAAGGTCCCGGCCGTCCCCACAATCACGATTCAGACCGGCGATTACGACCCGGTGCTGGGCAGGTCGTATCGCGAATTTGCATCGCTGAGCCGCAATGAGCATAAGAGCCAGGCTATGGCTTCGACCATAGCCTACGGGCCCGCGCCGGTCGTGCTCGCAAGCGTTGCGGGCGAGGCCCCGCGGACCGGGCTTTTCGATGGTGTGGACACATCCTGGAACCGGGTTCCGAACGGCGCGCGCGTGGGCAAACTGCTCTCCGATGCGCTGCGCACCTTCGACGATCCGCATCCTGAGAAAACGGTCCCCACGCTGCTCGAAGCGCGGGCGCTGATTGCGGAACTGGCGAAAGGCGGACAGCAGTGGGCGGTTTGGAAGCTGGAAGAGATCGATCATGCGATTGCACTCTGCGCCGGGCTTCGAACCGAAGCGCAGGCGGACGGTCCGGCGTTCGTGCCGGGTGGCTCGGCAAAGCTGCAGTTGACGGCGCTGAATCGTTCGCAGTTGCCGGTGGTGCTGGCGAACATCCACGTGAGCGGCTGGGGCGAGGCTGACGCGGCAGTCAAGACTCATGCGCTGGCCTATGACAAAGCCGAAGTGACAACACTGCCCGTCACGGTTCCGGTGAAGCAGTCTTATTCGCAGCCCTTCTGGCTGAAGGAGCCGAATAACGGCAACTGGTACGACATCAAGGATCAGACACTGATCGGGCGCGCGGATATTTTGCCTGAAGTTACGGCGCGGTTCGATTTCACCATAGACGCCAAGCCGTTTTCGATTACCGAGCCACTGCACTACCGCTACGCGGACCCCGCTAAAGGACGAGTTCGTGAGGCCGGTTGCGGTAGAGCCGCCGGTCGCGATCGACCTGCCATCACGGAACTTTGTGATGCCGGTCGGAGTGGCGCAAACCACCAGCGTCGAGGTGCGCGCGATGGTGGCGAATCAGGCGGGCGAACTGCGTCTGGAATTGCCGGCCGGTTGGAAGGTATCCCCGGCGAGCGTACCGTTTCAGTTGAAGGAAGCGGGCGCGGCGCAGGAAGCGAGGTTCGCGATCGTGCCTCCGGCGGGGGCGCAGTCGGGGCGGTTCCGGGCGATCGCAAAGCTTGCCTCGGGAACGGAAGTTTCGAATAACGTGTACGTGATGGCGTATACGCACATCCCGGCGCAAACGGTGTTCCAGCCTTCGGAAGGGAAGATTTCAGCGATTGCCCTGAAGGTTCTGGCGAAACGGGTGGGTTACGTGATGGGTTCGTCAGACGACGAGCCGGAAGCGTTGCGGCAGATGGGCTGCCAGGTGGACCTGTTGGATGAAAAAGATCTCAGCTCAAATAACCTGGCGGTGTATGACGCGATTGTGACGGGCGTGCGGGCCTATGCGGTGCGCGCGGATCTGAGGGCGAATCAACAACGGCTGCTCGAGTACGTGAAGAACGGGGGGACGCTGGTGGTGCAGTACAACAACAGCGCCGACCGGCGGATCAGCCCGTCGGTCGCGGAAGCGTTCGACCGCATGGGGCCGTATCCGTTTACGATTGCGGGCAACAATGCGCGGGTGACGGAAGAAGATGCGCCGGTCGAGTTTGTGTCAGGTTCGTCGCTGCTGCACTTTCCGAACGAGATTACGCATACCGATTTCGACGGCTGGATTCAGGAGCGGGGATTGTATTTCGCAGAAAAGTGGGACCCGCATTATGAGACTCCGCTCGAAATGCACGACAAGGGCGAGAAGCCGCTGAAAGGCGGGCTGCTCTACACCAAATATGGCAAGGGCGCGTACATCTTTACGGCGCTCTCGTGGTTCCGGGAACTGCCTGCGGGCGTGCCGGGGGCGTACCGGATTTTCGCCAACCTGATCAGCGCCGGTAAGGCCGGCCAGTAAGCGCGGCTGAAGCGATCAGGCGCGGCGCATGGCCGCAAAGGTTTTGCGGAATTTCTGCACCTTGGGCGCGACGACGAACGAGCAATAACCCTGATTTGGATTGTTGACGAAGTATTTCTGGTGGTACGCTTCTGCGGTCCAGAACCTCGTGGCGGGTTCGATGGCAGTTACGACCTTTTGGTGCTGCGAAACTTCGGCGACCACCTCCTCCGCAATCGCCTTCTGCTCATCGGAATGGTAGAAGATGACGGACCGGTACTGCGTCCCGACATCGTTTCCCTGCCGGTTCAGAGTGGTGGGGTCATGCACCACGAAGAAAATCTCGAGAATGTCGCGATATGAGATGACTGCGGGATCGAAAGAGATCTGCACCACCTCCACATGTCCGCTTCGGCCTGAACAGACGCTTTCGTAAGAAGGATTTTCAGTCGGGCCGCCCATGTAGCCTGAGATCGCGAACAGGACACCTTTCGTCTCGTTGTAAACCGCTTCCACACACCAGAAACATCCTCCACCCAGAGTCGCAATTTGCGCTTCAGCCATTTGACTCCAGCATAATGGAAGTTTGGCAGGGATATACATTTCGTGGCCGTTTTGCGCGCAGAAGTGTACGTACTGCAACTTCGCCTCCGGCGTGCAGCCAAAAGAGATTGAAGTTCTGTACACACAAACGCTTCACTCTGAAATCGCAGGACATCGGTGGCTGTGGAAGCCTGAAACTTTGTTCATCGGCGGTGGTACCCCGAGTACGATGCACCCTGAGGAAATCGAGCGCCTGCTGGGCGCGCTGCCGGGCAAACCGTGGCGCGAAGCAACCATGGAGGCGGCCCCAGGGTCGCTGACTTCGGACAAAATTCACGCGTGGCTCAACGCGGGAATCAACCGGGTCAGCCTGGGTGTTCAATCGTTCGCCAGGCAGGAGTTGGCGCGGACCGGGCGCAGGCACGATGCCGAAACGGTGGTGCGCGACGTGGCGATGCTTCGCGGCGCGGGGCTTACCAACATCAACCTCGATCTGATTGCGGGACTTCCGACGCAAACCGAGACATCGTGGCGAGCGTCGGTTGCGGCTGTGATCGCGCTCGGGGTTCCGCACGTTTCGGTTTACATGCTTGAGGTGGACGATGACAGCAGGCTGGGCGCCGAAATCCTGCTGGGCGGCAAACGCTATGGCGCTGTCGATGTGCCGTCGGACGATGCGATCGCGAATTTCTATGAGTACGCGGTGGAAGAGCTTGGGCGGAACGGAATCGCGCGTTATGAGATCTCGAATTTTGCGCGGCCGGGTTTCGAATCCGTACACAACCTGAAGTACTGGAAGCGGGAGCCGTACGTGGGGTTCGGAGCCGATGCGCATTCCTTCGACGGCGTATCGCGGTCTCAGAATGCGGAGACCGCGGCAGAGTATGTGACGCGGGCATCGGCTCTGGAGGTAAGCAGTCCGGACGCGGTTGAAGAAAAGTTTTTTGTGGGCCTGCGGCTGAGCGAAGGCGTGCAGGCGGATGCATCGGACTGGCACCGGTTCGGGCCGGCTTTTCGGCGGTTCCTGGACGCTGGGGTCATGGAAGAAGCGGGTGGCCGGCTGCGGCTTACCGATCGGGGCGTCATGGTGTCGAATGAAATATTTCAGGAATTCCTGACCGCATGATCGATTTGCGCAGCGATACTGTCACGAAGCCAACGCCCGCGATGCGCCGGGCAATGTTCGAAGCCGAAGTGGGCGACGATGTTTACGCTGAAGACCCCACCGTTAACCTGCTCGAAGCACGGGCGGCGGCGGTAACGGGCAAAGAAGCGGCTCTGTTTGTGCCCACGGGGACGATGGCGAATACCATCGCGATCAAGCTGCTGACCGAGCACGGTCAGGAGGTGGTTTGCGATTCGCGAGCCCACATCCTTGACTGGGAACTGTCGATGGTGGCGTGGTTTGCCGGATGTCTGATCCGCGCGGTTCCGTCGGAACACGGGATTCTGACGTGGGATGCGATTAAGAGTTCGGTGAAGCCGCTGGCGGCGCACTCCGCTCCCACAGGCGCGATTGAAATCGAGAACACGCATAACATGGGCGGCGGACGCGTCTATCCGCAGGCGATTATCGATGAGATCTGCGACGAGGCTCATGAACGAGGCATTCCTGTCCACATGGACGGCGCGCGGCTCTTCAATGCGGCCGAAGCGGCGGGGCGTCCGGTGAGCGAAATCGTGGCGAAGGTGGACACGGTAATGTTCTGCCTGTCGAAGGCGCTGGGGGCTCCGGCGGGCTCAATGCTGGCGGGCACCAGGAAGCTGATCGACAAGGCGCGGCTGCTGCGGAAGCGGCTCGGCGGCGGGATGCGGCAGGCGGGTGTGCTGGCGGCGGCGGGGCTGATCGCGCTGGAAGAGAGCCCCAAGGGTTTGGCCGAGGATCACGCGAATGCCCGGTACATTGCCGGGCGGCTGGGCGTGGATCATGTCGAGACCAACATTGTGATCTTCGATGTTTCGAAGACGGGCAGGCATCCGCGGGAGATCAGCGCGGCGCTGAAAGAACGGGGCGTCCTGATGAATGGCTTCAATGATCGGTTGATGCGGGCGGTGACGCATTACGATGTCACGCGGGACGATTGCGTGACCGCGATGGATGCGCTCGACGAAGTCTTCCGCTATTGAAGTATCGGCAGTTCCAGGTAGTTGGGGGCCACGAAGAGGCTACCTTGGGTGGTGCTGCCGGGAGCGATGGATTTAAGTTCGCGGGCAAGCTGGCTGCTCGTCATGCGTCCGGCGAGCGCGGCCTGAAAAGCGCGGGTAACGCGCCGCACCTGATCGGCCGATTCATGCACGAATTCCAGACGGAAGTGCCGGATGCCGGCTTCGCGCCAGAGTTCGAGATGAGCACTGGCTTCCTGCGCCTGTGCGCCGAAGACGGTATTCCTGCAGCCGACGTCGGCCATGACGGGGTGTGAGCGGCCGGTGTGGTCGCGCAGTTCGACTTTGTGTTTCTCGCAGGGGCGGCCGCAATCTTTGTAGCTGGTTCCTGACGAGAGAAAACGGCAGAAGACGCAGTGCTCGGTATGGAAGACGGGCAGGTGTTGGTACGCGACGGCTTCGATGCGGCCGGGATCGCCTGAATGCGCGAGGTCGGCAACCTGAGCGGCATTGAGGTCGTGCGTGGGGGTGAGGCGCGCGATTCCGTGCTGAAGAAAATCGTCGGCGGAAACAGAGTTCGCCGCATTGAGGCTGAAGTCGCCGGTGAGGGGTGGATGCGGTTTGTTGTTGAGCGCGCGCAGGATTCCGGTGGCTCGCACGAGGATTTCGCAGCCGAGGCTGAGGAGGAAATCGACAATGCGGGCCTCGCCGGGTTTCAGTACGCGCGGGGTGGCCACGCGGGCCGCGATCCCGCTGGCTTTCACGCGCTCGACAGAGGGCCGCAACCCGTAGAGATCCAGGTAATCGAGAGTGATGCTGGCGGGGTTCAGTTCCAATGCGGCATCGAGTTGTTCGGGCGTGCGGACGAGCAAGTGAAGCGAGGGCCCGGCGGTTTGGTCCGCCTCGGCTTGTGAATGCGGTCGAAGCGCCGTGAGCGCGTCCTGAGGATTGTGAACGGGAGTCTCGGTGTGCGCCGATTGCAAAGCCTGGAGCTGCTCGACGGCAGAACGTCTGATCCGGTTCAGGGCCGAGGCGGCGAGGAACGGGGCGCCGTCCACTTCGAGCGTTACCTCTCCCAGATCGTAAGGCGTGTTGCCCAGGCGGCCGAACTGGCCGCGCAAAGTATCGAGGGTGAGGGCACGGTTTTGCGCCGAATCGAGGGGTTTATCGGACGCGACTGTGACGGCGATTTCCGGGCGGTCCGCGAGGCACCATTCCGTGATTAGCGGCTCACCCGGTTTGGCGGTTGCGCGCACGGTGACCAGGCGGCGGTAGACGGGCGAAGCGGGGTCAAGGAACGGGCGGGCTGCATCCGCGATCGCGGCGTCATGCGTGCGCCAGACGAGGTCGCCGGGGCGAATTCGCGCAAAGTCGATGCCGCGGTTTCCGAAGGTAAGCGCAAGCTGGCCGCCACGGGCGGGCAGGACCTCATACACGCTGCCGCCCTCTTCGGGCTCGCCGGGACTGCGCCAGTCAGCGGCATCGAAAACCAGGCCGTCACCGGGTTTCAGCGGGGCGATGAAATGCGCGTCGGCGGGCTGAATGGCGACGCGGTCGGGTTCCACCGAAGTGACTTTGCCGATGAGGACGCCGCGATGCCGGGGAGCGCGGCCGTTGACCACAGCCTGATGGTTGGTGCCGGTGATGAAGTGTGCGCCCAGGCCGCGGGAATAGACCTGTTCGAGTTGCAGCTTCTGCGCGGGGCCGATTTGGGGAGTACGTCCGGCCCATGCTTCATCGACGGCCTTGCGGTAGGCGTTGGTGGTCAGGGCGACGTAGTCTGAATCCTTGTAGCGGCCTTCAATCTTGAGGGCCGAGACTCCCGCCGCAACGATTTCGGGGACATGGTCGAGCGTATAGAGATCGCCGGGCGAGAGCAGATAGCGGGCGTCTCCGAGCGGCTCCTGTTCGCCATCCACCATCAGGTCATAGGGCAAGCGGCACGCCTGCGCGCACTGGCCGCGGTTGGCGCTGCGGCCGCCCCAGGCTTCGGATGAAAAGCACTGGCCCGAGTAAGCGACGCACAGGGCGCCATGGACGAACATCTCGAGTTCGGCGCCGGTACGGTCGTAGATTTTGCGGATTTCGGCGAGCGACAGTTCGCGCGCGAGCGTGACGCGGTCGCAGCCGAGATCCTGTGCGAAGCGAACGCCCTCGGCATCCGTGATGCTCATTTGCGTGCTGGCGTGGAGTTCTAGTTCGGGCGCGATCCGTCGGGCGAGGCGCAGAATGCCGACATCCTGAACTATGAGCGCATCCACACCGGCGCGGGCAATGGCGGCGATGGCCTTTGCGGCTTCGGGCAATTCATGTTCGAAGACCAGGGTGTTGAACGTCAGGTAGCCGCGAACGCCCCGGGCGTGCAGGGTCCGCATGGCTTCCGGAAGCTCTTCGAGGGAGAAGCCGACCTTGGCGCGGGCGGTAAAGTGCTTGAGCCCGAAGTAAATGGAGTCTGCGCCGGCTTCGACCGCGGCGTGAAGCTGCGGCCAGTGACCGGCGGGACTCATGACTTCAGGTTTCACTTCTGCCTTCCGCTGTATTAGACGGCCGCAGCAGTGTTTGCGAGTTCACCGATTTCAGGGATGCGGATGCGCACCACGTCTCCGGGTGCGAGCGCGACTTCTTCGGTGACGATAATTCCCGTACCTGTACAAAGCACGCTGCCGGCAGGGACCGGGTTTGAGCGCATGAGGTACTCGATAATGTCTTCGATTTTGCGGTGCAGCTTCGAAGTAGAGGTGGTGCCCGAGAAAATAACGCGGTCTCCGCGCAGGATTTCGCAGGTCATCTCGAGGTTGTAGGGGTCAGTGAGTTCGTCGACCGTTACGATCACCGGGCCAAGCGAGCAGCATGCCGTGTAGACCTTCGATTGCGGCAGATACAAAGCATTCTCGCGCTCAATGTCCCAGGCCGAGACATCGTTCGCGAGAGTGTAACCGAGGATCGTGCCCCGCTTGCCAAGGACGACGGCAAGTTCCGGTTCAGGGGCCGTGAATTTGGAATCGGAGCGGATGCCGATGTTCTGGCCGGGACCCACGCAGACGCGGCCCGTTCCCTTGAAGAACAGTTCGGGACGCGGTTCGCTGTACACGTAGGCGTACATGCCTTCGCGGGTACTTTTGTCAGGAGCGACAGTCTCGCCGTCACGGAAAGCGGCACTGGTTTCGTACGTACAGCCCGAAGCCCAGACTTCCGCAGGCGTGACGGGGATTAAGGGTGTCGCCGCCACCGACTGACGGCTGGCGAGGCGCGCTGCGAGCTCATGGAGCGGCGTGACTTCGGCATCCGACCGGTTGATGAGATCGCAGACGTTGTGCGCGGGAATAGGCCGCGCGGTCTGCCCTTCGAAAATGGCCGCGATGACGGCTCCGTTGTGCCTGATTTGTCCCAGCTGCATGTATGTCCTAGTATTTGAGGTACACCGTCTTGAAATCGCTGTAGAAGTCAAGCGCTGCGGGCCCCTGTTCTTTGGGTCCGAAGCTCGAATCCTTGGTGCCGCCGAAGGGCAACTGGTATTCCACGCCGGCGCTCGGCAGATTGACGGTCAGCAGGCCCGCTTCGGCGCGGTACACGTAGTCGATCGCCTTCGAGAGATTGCTGGTCTGAATGGATGAAGAGAGGCCGAACGGGGTATCGTTTGCAATGCGCATGGCGTCCTCGAAATCTTTGGCGCGCAGGACGGCGAGCACGGGTCCGAAGATCTCTTCACGGGCGATGGTGTGTTCGGGCTGGACATCGGCAAAGACGGTCGGTTCGACGAAGAAGCCTTTGTCGTAAGCGGGGCCGGTGAGACGGTTGCCGCCGCATTTGGGCGCGCCAGATTCTTTCCTGCCGATCTCGATGTACTTGAGGACGGTCTCCATCTGACCCTTGTCTACGCAGGGACCGATGTCGATACCGGCCTGCATACCATCGCCGACTTTGAGCTTTTTGGTGCGCTCTACCAGTGCTTCGACAAACTGATCGTAGATGCCGTCTTCGACAATCGCGCGGCTGGTGGCGGTACACTTCTGACCGGTGGAAAAGAACGCGGCGTTGACGACGTTCTCGACAGTCGCCTTGAGGTCGCAATCGTTCAGGACGATGGTGGGATTTTTGCCGCCCATTTCAAGCTGGATGCGGAGGCGGCGCTTGCTGGCTTCGGTGTGAATCCAGTTGCCCACGTCGTTCGAACCCGTGAAGGAGATGGCTTTGACGGGCTTCGCCTTTACCATGGCTTCGCCGAGCTCAGCACCGGACCCGGCAACGAAGTTGACGACGCCTTTGGGGATTCCGGCTTCATGCAGGGCTTCGACCAGGCGCCAGGCGCACAGGGGCGAGACGGACGCGGGTTTGACGATGATTGTGTTGCCGCAAACGAGCGCGGGGGCCATCTTCCACGCCGGGATGGCGATGGGGAAATTCCACGGGGTGATGAGGCCAACGACGCCGATCGGTTTGCGGATGGAGAAGACGTGGACGCGCTCGCGTTCTGAGGGGACCATGACGCCATCGAGACGGGAGCCTTCACCGCCAAAGTAGCGGAAGATGTTGATGGCGCGGCGGACTTCGCCTTTGGCCTCAGGAAGCGTTTTGCCTTCTTCGCGGGTCATTTCGGCGCCGAGCTGATCGAACTTCTTTTCCAGAATTTCGGCCGCCTTATATAAGATGTTGCCGCGCTGGGGAGCGGGCATGGAGGCCCAGCCGGGGAGTGCCGCTTCGGCGGCGTTGGCCGCAGCTTCCATATCGGCGGCGCTGCCTTTGGCGAACACGCCGACGATTTCGTCATTGTTCGCGGGGTTGCGGACTTCGAACGTTTTGGAACTGTTGACCCATTCGCCGTTGATGAAGTTCGCGAATTGCGGGGCGCTGACCTGGGGCGTGCTCATTTGTTTTTAGGACCTTTATTTATCGACTACTTTGTTGTTGAAGAACTTTTAAAACTGAACCTTAGGGGCGTTGCGCGCGCCCGCATCGGTTTTGAAATAGGCGTCTTCGCGCTGGAATCCCGACATTGACGCTACCACGTTGGCCGGGAACAGAGAGAGATCCGTGTTGTATTTCTGGACGGCTTCGTTGTAGCGGCGGCGATCCTGCAGGATGCGGTTTTCCGTGCCTTCGAGCGAGTATTGCAACTGCTTGAAGTTTTCGTTGGCCTTGAGGTTCGGATAGTTTTCGACGATCACGAGCAGTCTGCCGAGCGCGCTGCTGAGCTGGTTATCGGCGGTGATCTTTTCCTGCGGCGATTTGGCGCCAACGAGCGCGGCGCGCGCATTAGCGACCGACTGAACGACGGTGGTTTCCTCTTTCGCGTAGCCTTTGACGGTCTCGACCAGGTTGGGGATCAGGTCGGCGCGGCGCTGCAGATCGGCATCGACCTGGCCCCATTCACCGCTGATGGTTTCCTTCTCGGCCGCCAGCTTATTGCGTGACTGGACAAACTCACAGCCACCCAGCACGAGCGCGAGAACGACGACTACGACAAGAATCAATCCGGACTTCATCGAGCTATCTCCCTATTCGATTGACCAAGGCGGTCAACCGCTTCAATCACCTTCTCGATTTCTATCAGATAACGGCCCAGCAATAAGGCGGGCTCGATATCCGCGGTCTTCGGGCGAGCTTCGCGGCGGTCGAGCAAAGCCTCGAAAGGCTGCGGATCGATGTCAAAAGTTTCGCGAGCCTGACCGATAATCTCCCGTTTGCGCGCGGTCACGGGCACGCCGTGCAGAATCAGCGCGTGGCGGAACAAAATGCAGAAGGTCGAAACCGAATCGACCAGCAGCCGCCGAAGTACATCTTTATCCGAAAGTATAGCGGAGGCTTTCTGCCGCAGCCTTAGTAGTTTCGCGCGCAGGTCATGCTCCACCTGGGCGCGATAAAACGAAGTGTCGAAACTAAGGCCGGATACGATATCGGCTCCGTGCAGGACCTTGTGGTGCTCGCGAATGTCGTGGAATTCGATCGCAAAACAGTCGGCGGAGGTGCGGACTTCGTGCTCCGTCAGCAGCAGGGGCGACGGGTTGCCCTGCTCTTTCCACCACCGGAAAACCGGCTCGGAAGCGGCGAGTTCGGCGGGCGTGACGCGGTTAAGAACGCAGAGCACGTTGTAATCGGAAAAATTTTCGTGGTGGTCCCCGGTTACGGCGGAGCCGTAGAGGACCACGGAGACGAGGTCGGCGCCAAAAGCTTTGCGCAGCTTCTCAACAAGTGGATCGAGGGGTTGAGGCATTGGCTCTGGTTATTCTATCTACCAATCGCTGGAAGCGCCGCCGCCACCGGAATCGCCGCCTCCGAATCCGCCGAAACCACCGCCGGAGCCACCGGAGTCAAAGCCGCCGAAACCACCGCCAGTACTGCCTCCTGAGTAGCCTCCGCGGCCGGAGTTGAGGACCTGGCCGAGCAGGAGCCCGCTCCAGAAACCGCTTCCACCACCACCGCCGCCGTAGCGGCCGCCGCCTCCGCGCCGGAGGAACATCAGGAGAATGAACACGCCGAAGAGAATGAGGACCCACGGGATGTTGTCCTGTGTGGTTGGCTGGACGGGAGCGTGGGTACCGATGGGCGCGGCAAGCTGGACGTTTTTAGACGCGGCGATGGTCGACCCGAGGCGCTGGGCGGCCGCGAGGAAGGCAGCTCCGAATTCGTTTTGCCGGAGCGCGGGCCGCATGTCTTCAAGCAGCAGTCCGGCCATGCTGTCGGGTATGGCTTCGCCGAGTCCGCCGCCTACTTCGAGGCGCGATTTGTGGTCGCCGACCGACAGCAGCACCATGGCGCCGTTGTCCTCTTTTTTCTGACCGACGCCCCAGGCATGAAAGATGTCGTTGGCTACGTCTTCGATCGGTTCGCCCTGCAGAGAGGAGATGGTGACGAATGCGAGCTGCGCGCCGGTGGCCTGCTGGACGCGCGCGGCATATTCCTCGATGGCCGCTTTATTCTGCGCATCGACGACATTTGCGAAGTCGCTGACGTAACCCTGGGGTTTGAGAGCTTTCCAATCGACGGCGAGCGCGGGCAACACGAAAAACAGGAAGCCCGCGCACAGCCTGAAGGAAGTTCTCATGTTAAGTAGACGCGGCCCCGATGCAAGCCTAGCAGGATCTGCACGAGACGGTGGCCGATCAGTTCATGCAGCGTGAGGAGTTCTTTGTTGGCTTCGAAGATTTCACGCGGGTCGTTCGATTCAGAGCCGGCTCCGGCCTTGAGGGCGTCGGTGGCCTCGCGGATGACCTTGTCTTCGAGAACCTCGCCGGCCATTTCCCAGAGCGTGATGAAGCGATCTACGGCGGTCGGGAAGCTGACCTTGAAGACGCCGAAATTGCTGGTGGTTCGCGGAGGCTTGTAATCGAGGTTGAACGGGCCGTTGAAGCCGTGGCTGCGCAGGAGAACGAGCACGTTGAGCCAGTCGAGCGGGTTCACAAGGCCGACGGCGATATCGACGTCGTGCTTGAGCCGGTAACCGTCGTTGATATCGAAGTGCCACAGCTTGCCCGCGGTGAGAGCGCGGGCCAGAGCGGCGCGCGGCGCGCCGCCCCACATGAGTTCGTGCAGGTATTCGGGGTTGAGACCGACCATTTCAGGATGGCTGAGCAGGCCGGAGTTGATGAAGGCAAGCATGGCGTCGCTGGTGGGCAGCAGGATTTCGGCCTGTGGCTCGAAAGGCTTGGCTTCCATGCAGTGTTTCAGGGTGGCGCGGCCGCGTTGTTTCGCGACGGCGATGTCATGCTCGCAGGCGGCGTTGAGGGATTCGGCGTACCAGCGCAGGGTCTGCGGTTTCCTCGACGGCGCCCTGAATCTGGTAGCCGAGGGATCCGGGCCAGTAGACGGCGAATTCGGCGCCCAGTTCGTGGCCGATGTCTACGGTGTTGCAAACGCGCCAGGCGGCATACTTACGGATCTCGGGCGACTCCGACGCGGGGCTCGACGCGAAGACGGCATGGTGGAAGGTTTCAGTGGTGACCATGGAGCACTTGAGGCCGTGGTCCGCGAGTTCCTTCTTAATGCGGGCGACAGTTTTGTGCTGGCCATCTTTGCCGAGGTCGTCATAGGCGATGACGTCGGTGTCGTGGGTGGTCCAGTAGCCGATGCCGATTTTTGCAAACTCCCGGATCACTTCTTCGAAGCCGACAGGGTTACGGGTAGGAGCGTGAAAGAGGGCATGGCCCTCGTAAGCCGCGGCCCATTGAGGCCCTGAAATATAAAACTTGCGGCGGGTTTCGGGAGAGTAGGCGCCGCCACACGCGTCCGTTAGGCGGGAGACCAGTGATTTCTGCTGCTCGGGAGAAACCGGTTTCATAGTCGGATGATAAACTGTCGGCTTGTCTGAAGCTTATTCCCTGGCGCGTGCCGGACGCTGGTTTCTGCGTTCAGGCATACAGACGCCATCGGGCGGCGTGGCTCGATTCTACGACGCGGCGGCGGGAAAAAACAAACCCATTTCGACCGAGATCACCGGATACTTCGCGAGCGCGATGGTACTCCTGTTCGGACAAACCGATGACGCGGCGTATCTGGATGCGGCGCAGCGGGCGGCGCGATTTCTGTGCGAACATGCCTGGGACGAACCGCTGCAGACGTTTCCGTTCGAGCATCCGTCGCCTTCCGATGAGAGCGAGCATCGGGCTTACTTCTTCGATTGCGGGATTATTATCCGGGGTCTGCTGGCCGTTTGGCGGGTGACGCGGGAGCCGCGCCTGCTCGAAGTTGCGGTGGCGGCGAGCCGCGGGATGATTGCGGATTTCCATTCGGGGGACGATTATCATCCGATTCTGGAATTGCCGGAGAAGCAGTCGCTTGAGCGGAAGGACCACTGGTCGCGGTCGCCCGGGTGTTATCAACTGAAGTCGGCGATGGCATGGTGGGAGGTTTCTGAGATCACGCGCGATGCTTCGCTGCGGACCGCGTACTTCGAAATGCTGGACGCCTGCATGGCGAGTTACCGGGAGTTCCTGCCCGGAATTACAAAACGAACCGGAATCATGGACCGGCTGCATGCGTACTGCTACTTCCTCGAAGGCCTGACGCCGGTGCTGGACCGGCCGGAGTGCCGTGAGGCGCTGGATTACGGGATCGGCGAGGCCGGGCGGTACTTGCGGGAGATTGCGCCGGAGTTTGCGCGGTCCGACGTGTATGCGCAGGTGATGCGGGCGAAAGTCTGCGCCGGGGCAGTTTTACAAAACGAAGCCGAAGCGCTGGCGGGTTTTCAGGCACGCAGCGACGATCCGAGGGTGGATGGCGCGTTCCTGTTCGGGCGGCGCGACGGAGAACTGGTGCCTCATGCCAACCCCGTGTCGACGGCGTTCGCGGTACAGGCGCTGGAGTTAGCGTCTCCGTGCCAGCCGATTTAGAGCCGAAAGTCCGGGTGCTGTTCGCGTCCGGAACCAAATTACAAAACGAAGCCGCCGTGGCCAAACTGGCCCTGGAGGAGTGCGACTGGCCGCTGGTTGTGGTGGCGGAATTCGAACCTGCGGAGGGGGAGTGGATCCCGTTCCACGTGGGCCGGACGTTTTTACAGAGCGAAGCCGCCGTCCGGGCTGCGCTCGCGGGGCGTCGGGTTGAAAGCGCAGTAGTGCTACTGGCCCAAGGCACGGCTTACGGGCCGATGCGCGTGTTGGCGGGCCGCGTGGCTGGCAAGGGACTGCGGTTCTACGGTGAGGGGCTGCGGGAGGTTTCGGCATGGAAAGCTCCGCTGGAACTGATGAATGCGGGTCCTCTAAAGCGGTGGGTGAGGCGGATCGCGCATCCGTCAGAAGTGGAACTGCCGCTGCGGGCCAGGATGGCTCAGGTTGAGGGTGAGATTGGGAGCCGTATCCGAGCTTCGGGTCAGGAGTTACCGCTCGGCGGCTTCGAGCCACTTGAAGACGGGGTCACCGTTGTCGTACCCAGCCGGGACGGGCGGGAACTGCTCGAGGCGCTCTTCCCCGCCCTGCTGCCTCAGCTTGGCGCGGGCGAGGTCATTGTGGTGGACAACGGGTCGTCCGACGGGACTTGCGGGTGGCTGAAGGATGCCTATCCGGCGGTCAGGACGATTGAGACGGAGCTTCCGCTCTCGTTCTCGCGCGCGGTGAACGCGGGGATTGTCGAGGCGCGGCGGAAGTATATTCTGCTGCTGAACAACGACATGGTGGTGGAGCCTGGGTTTGTGGCGGCGCTTGAAGCGGCGTTCGCGAGCGTGCCCGATTTGTTCTGCGCGACGGCTCAGATTTTCTTTCCTGCCGGGATTCGGCGGGAGGAGACGGGAAAGGCGGTCTGGCGGCGGGAGAATCCGCTCGATTTCCCGGTGCGCTGTGACGATCCGCTGGAGGGGGAGGATTTCACGCCGGTCCTCTATGGAAGCGGTGGGTGTTCCCTGTTCGACACAGCCAGGCTGCGGGAACTGGGCGGCGTGTCGGAGGTGTACGAGCCCGCCTATGTTGAAGATATGGACTTCGGCTACCGGGCGTGGAAGCGCGGTTGGGCGACGGTGTTTTGCGCGGGCGCTCGGGTGGAGCACAGGCACCGGGCGACTACGTCGCGGTTCTTCAGCGCGCGGGAACTGGATTTCTTTGTCGAACGGAATTACCTGCGCTTTTTGATTCATGCGGTGGGTTCGGCTGCGCTGTTCCGGCGGTTGTGGAAGGACGCGGTCCGGCGGCTGCATTTGTTGGGAACGCGCGGGAACGAGGCGGCGCTCGATACGCTGCGCAAGGTTCCGGCGATGGGTCCGAAACCGCCCGAAGCGACCGGGGCGTTCAGTGAGTCGGAGATTCTCGCGCTGGGGAACGGAGATTTGGCGTGCTTTCCCGGGCGCGAGCCGGGCGGCAAAAAGGTGGTTGCGATTGCCAGCCCTTACGTTCCTTTCCCGCTGTCCCACGGGGGCGCGGTGCGGATTTTCAATCTGATGAAGGTGGCGGCGGAATCGGCCGATCTGGTGCTGATCGCGTTCTGCGAGGAGTTGGCGCCACCCGCTCGGGAACTGCTGGACCTGTGTTCGGAAGTGGTGTTGGTGAGGCGGCACGGAACGCACTTTCGGAGATCGACGGCGCTGCCCGATACGGTGCTGGAGTTCGAATCGGAGACCTTTCGGGCGGCCTTGAAGTACACGGTGGGGCGGTGGAAGCCGCAGGTGGTCCAACTGGAATTTACCTGGATGGCGCAGTATGCGGAAGCGTGCGCACCGGCGCGGACGGTCCTTGTGGAGCACGATATTACGTTCGATCTGCAGGAGCAGTTGCTCGCGGCCGGCGTCGAAAAGGGCGCCGAGCGTTGGGAGCTCGAGCAGCAGCTTGTGAAGTGGCGGAGCTTCGAGACCGCTGCGTGGGGCCGTGTCGATTGCGTGGTGACGATGTCGGCGAAAGACACGGCGGTGGTGAAGGGGGCGGGCCGGGTGGTCACGCTGCCGAACGGGGTGGATTGCGAAAGGTTCGGGCCCGCTGAGGAAAGCGGCGATGTGCGGCGGCTTTTGTTCATCGGGTCATTCGGACATTTGCCGAATGTGCTGGCGCTGCAGTTCTTTCTGGAACAGGTCTGGCCGCGGCTGGGGCCGGGCTACACGCTGCACGTGATTGCGGGTAAGTACGAGCACATCCGTGTGCCATTCGATCTCAACCTGCCGGGTATCGAAGTTGAGGGCTTCGTTTCCGATGTGAGGCCTGCTTACAGGCAGGCGCAGATGGTGCTGGCTCCGCTGACCGCATCGGCCGGTACGAATATCAAGGTGCTGGAAGCGATGGCAATGGGTCGCGTGGTGGTGACGACCGCGGCGGGGATGAACGGGCTGGATCTTTCGCCGGGTGAGGATGTGGTGCTGGTGGACGGCGCGGCGGAGATGGCGACCGCGATCGGGCAGTTGAGCGATGACGCGGAACGCCGGCACGAGATGGAACGGCGGGCGCGGCGGACGGCGCTTCGGTTCGACTGGAAAGAGATCGGAAAAGATCAGGCGGCGCTGTATTCGTTATGATCGGAGACGTGCTTCCGAACGCTGTCATAGACATGGCCACGGCCGCCGCATCGCTCGAAAACGGGCAACCGCTGAAGATCTATTTCAACGGTCGCACGGATCAACTGAAGGTCATGATTGCCGGGAATCTGCTGCTCGATCCGGGGATGAGTCCGCATCCGCCCCATCAGCATCCCGAAGAGGAATTTATGCTGATCACGCAGGGGACCGGCGAGATTCTGGTGGACGGGCAGACGTGCGTGGTGGGGCCGGGTTCGATGATGTATTGCGCGGGAAACCGGATGCACGGGATCACGAATACCGGCACAGAGAAGATGCTGTTTTATTTCTGGAAATGGCTCGCATAGGGCGGGCGCTGAAGATGAGCGCGATCGCGCTGGCCGCTGCGGCTGGTTTGGTGTACGCGATCGACACGGCGACCTTGTTCGCCAGGGGCAAAGATAATCCGCAGCTTTATTCGGACGTGGCGGTGGACCAGGTTTTTACCTCCACAAACAAGTGGAAAGAAGTGGAATGGAGCCGCGGAACGGCGGTTACGGAGCGGTGTGTGTATGCGCTGTTTCCGCATTTCGGGAACCGGCCGTGCTGGTACGTTCAGCGGCACACCATGCGCGTAAATTCGACCGATTAGCGCGCCCTATACTGAGGACTCATGGCTGCATTGATGGACGCGATCAGCGTCAAGCGAAGGACGTTATTTGAGCTGGATAATACGCCGTTTTATTGTCTCGAAGCGGAGGTGAGTTCGCCGACGGCGCGGGGCGGGCAAACGCTGGTCCGGCTGAAGGTGCGGAATCTGCTGACGAACGCGGTGTTCGAGAAGACGTTCAAGGCGAACGACAAATTTAAAGAGCCGGACCTGCAGAAGGTGCCCGCGTCTTATCTGTACAGCGATGGCGACGGGTCGCACTTTCTGGATCAGGAGAGTTACGAGACGCTCACGCTGTCGGACGAGATGGTGGGGAAGGCGGCGGATTTTCTGACTGCCGGGATTGTGGTTGAGCTGCTGAAGTACAACGGGAACCCGATCGGGCTGGAGTTGCCTGCGATTGTGGAACTTGAGGTGGCTTCGACGGAGCCTGGGGTGCGGGGGGATTCGTCGAGCGGGAGCGTGACGAAGCCGGCGACACTTGAGACGGGGCTTGAGATCCGGGTTCCGCTGTTTATTAAGGAAGGCGAGAAGGTTAAGGTTTCTACGGAGAAACGGGAGTTTGGGGGGCGGGCTTAGCGCGCGTGTTGGCGCCTGCCAGACGGTCTCACAGAGCCTGACCCGGTAGCGCCGGCGTAGCTAGCTTTCAACGGGGCGTTCGATGCGTTCGATCACAATGACTTCCGTTGTACTTTTTCGGCGCGAGAGATCCAGGCCGACGTTGAGCAGCGACTTCACAATTGACGTTCCGGACGGGTCAGCGGAGTTCAACACAGAAGCGCAAATGCGGGTACTGCCCTCGGTTCCCGCCGGAACTTCATCTGGAACATCTGCCTGAGCAACGATCGTTCGGGGCATCGATTCCTTCTTCATATATTCTTCGTGGAGCTTCAAATCTGCCTTACCCTGGGTTTCCCCCAACGGCGCCGCGGATACAGGCGCCCTGAATGGAACGGCGCGGCGCAGCTGTTCGATTCACCGTGTGGCCGTGCCACACCGAGCCGTTGAACACGATCATCGACCCGGCCGGAGCGCAGGCCAGTACCTGGCCGGGATAGTCAGCTTTGAGGTCCGTTGCCGCATCCCACGGGAGTTTGGGCCAGAGATGTGAGCCAGGGAGGAAGCGGGTTGCGCCGTTGTCGTTGCGAAACTCGTCGATCATGAAGATGAAACCGGTGAGTGTCCACCCGAGAGTGTCGGGCGCAAGATCCATGTGGAGCGCCTGTGCGGGGCGATGTGGATGCAGGGTCCGGCAATGCATACTGCTGAGTTCGAACGGGTGGCGCAGGATGCGGGCACATGCTTCAAGCAGGGGCGGGT
This sequence comes from Terriglobia bacterium, assembly GCA_963840735.1. Taxonomy (GTDB): domain Bacteria; phylum Acidobacteriota; class Terriglobia; order Bryobacterales; family Bryobacteraceae; genus BOG-234. The sequence continues at coordinate 119,681 of CAWIZX010000005.1, read as the reverse complement.
GCGTGCAGATGGAATGGAACTCCGGGGCGGTGTGAATGAGATTGCTGACTCGGGTTGTTGAACTGCCAACTCTGATGTCATCCGGATGGGCGTTGACGATGGCCCGATCGTAGGCTGCGGCGAGGGTGCTCAGGTCTTCCTGCCTGACCGGGCCGGAGATTATCGTGAAACCGGCGGTGTCCAGTTCGTCCAGCGCGGTCACAGGAAGCGGTGCATGACGAGCGCGTCCACATAGCCGAGTTCCGGGTGCAGAAAGGCTTCGGGCAGCGTGCCAACGACGTCGAACCCGTGCCGCCTCCATAGTCTGACAGCGCGCTGGTTGGTCTCGACAACGAAGTTGAACTGCATGGCGCGAAACCCGCGGGAGCGCGCGCGGTCAATCGAATGCGCGCACATAGCGCTTGCCATGCCGCGGCCCCAGACCTGAATCGCAGTGGCGTAACCGCAGTTTGCAACGTGCGCACCACCGCCCGTCTGGTTCGCGCGAAGGAAGTAAGTGCCTGACACCTCGCCCTGCTGCTCGAAGACGAAGCACTCATGGTCAGGCGAAAGCCAGTAAGCCAAAGCCTGAGTCCGCGTGGTCTCGCGGGCAAGGGTGTAGGTCTCCCCCGCCCTGATGATCGGTTCGAGGATTCGCCAGATGGCGTCTGCGTCGTTCGGATGTGCCGGTCTTATCAAATTAGAGTGGCAAAACGAAGGGCAGGCGAAAGACCTGCCCCGTGTCTCAGTTTTTCAGGTATTTATCGAACCAGGAGATCTCTTCATAGAGAAGATGCTCCATGGTTTCGCGGCCGCGGTAACCGTGGGCTTCGGATGGCAACATCACGAGCCGAACCGTGCCTCCGTTGCCGCGAATCGCCGCGTAAAGGCGTTCGGACTGGATGGGGAAGGTGCCGGTGTTGTCGTCCGCTTCACCATGGGTCAGCAGGATGGGCGCCTTGATTTTATCCGCAAACCAGAAGGGCGACATTTTGGTGTAAACGTCGGGAGCCTCCCAGAAAGTGCGCTGCTCGGACTGGAAGCCGAAGGGCGTGAGAGTGCGGTTGTAAGCGCCGCTCTCAGCAACTCCGGCATGGAACAGATTCGTGTGCGCCAGCAGGTTCGCCGTCATAAATGCGCCATAGCTGTGGCCGAACACGCCAACGCGGTCGCGGTCGGTAACGCCCATTTCGACGGCCTTATCGACGGCGGCTTTGGCGTCCATTGTCAACTGCTCGACATAGGTGTTGTTGACCGTGTCGGGATCGCCAATGATGGGCATGGCAGCGTTATCGAGCAGCGCATAACCATGCATCACGATGAGCTGGTGATAGTTGAGTTCGGTGAAAGATGCCGCCGCGTGGCCGGTCACCTGGCCCGCAGTATCGGCATCGCTGAACTCATAAGGATAGGCCCACACGACAGTCGGCAGGCGTGTGCCCTGCTTGTAATGAGGCGGCAGATAGAGCGTGAACGAGAGGTCAACGCCATCGGCTCTCTTGTAGGTCACTAACTGCTTGGTGACGCCTTCGGTGGTCGGCGCAGGGTTGGCGAAATGGGTCAGCGGCTTGAGGGTTGCTCCAGTTCGAATGTAGTAGTTCGGCGGTTCGGACGGGCTTTCCCGGCGCGTGAGCAAACGGCTGCCACTGTCATCGAGGACTGCGACGACGGTCTCGAAACCTGCGTCCGATTTGAAGAGCCGCTCTGCCTTGCCGGTCTCGAGATTCAGGCGGTCGAGGAAGGGATGGTCTCCGGTAGCGGACGCCCCGAGCCCGGTCATGAGGATCTGGTTGCCGGACTGGACCACGACGCGGCGGCCTTCGGGCGTCAGCTTCGTAACGGGCGTTCCGGGATCGTCGTATGCGTTGCGCTCATTGCGGCTCGAGAGAACCTTCGGTTCGGAGCCTGGCTTGTCGAGGTCAATTTCCATGAAGCGCACGACGCGCTTGTTGCGTTCGTAATCCTCAACGAGCGCTTTGCCGTCGGCGAGGGGCTGCATGCCGCGAAATCGATTTTTGATGCGGGCGACTTCGCGCGGCTCGCCCTGAAACGGGGCGGAGACTTCAACTATGCGGTCGCGATTGGGCACCTGTTCTTTGGGATTGCCACCGTCCATGGCCTCAACCCACGTCATGACCGCGGTTTTTTCGGGGAGCCATTCGTAAGACCGCGGCCCGGTGCGAACGCCGCCGATGGGAACATGCTCGGCGAGGGGCAGGCTGGCGATCTTGTATTCAAGCTTCGCCGTGCGGTCCCAGATTTGGATTTCCTGCGGGAAAGAGCCGGCGGGCAACTGATAGGAGTAGGGGCGATGAAGCTGGCCGATGAGCAGATGCTTTTCATCGGGCGAAGGGCGCACCATGGTGAAGATTCCGGGCTTGCCGAGCGGCGTGGTTTTGCCGGTGGTTGCATCGAGAAACGCGAGTTGAGAAGTGGCGTAGTAATCGAAAAGATTTTCGTCACGCGGGGTGCTGAGAAGGTCTTCGAAAGTAGGGGCCGGGCCGGCGTGGCCGAGGCTTTCCTGAACGTGAGGGCCGACGGGAACGGGGTTGTCCGCCGGAGCGGGTCCACGGCCGGCGGGGATCAGGTGGGCGAGCAGGGTTTTGCTGTCGCCAAGCCATTCGACGGAACCGTTGGTGGCGCCGCCGCCACGTCCGCCACCGCCGACGCGCACACCGTTGATGGCAACGCCTTCGATCCGGTGGGCCTGGCCTGTGGCTGTGGTACCGACCCACAATTCGATGCTGTGTGCGGTCGTGTTGGTGAACGCGAACTGTTTGCCGTCGGGGCTCCAGATGGGCGCGCTGACACTGGCCTGTTTGGGTAGCGAAACGGGAATGTCTTTCCCGTCGCTGAGACTCTTGATCGAGAGCGAGGTATAGGTTGGGGCCAGATGCATGCCGTTGGTATTCGAGTCGATTCGGATTCCGGCGAGGCGCAGCATGGGCTGGGCGACTTCGGCGATGGACGGATACCGCACGGGTTGCATGAAGATGGCGAAGTCATGACGCGGGCTGACCGAGATGGTCGGGGTGAGCGGCGCGTTCAGGACATCGAGAACCTCTTTGGGAGGCTTATGGTAAGGGAAGTCGTCGGCCAGAACAGACAGGGTTGTGACCAGAAAAAGAATACACAGATTCGGTCGACGCATTGATCGATTCTAGTACGCGGCTTATGGGAAAACGGCGATTTGGCGTTGCGCAGCGCTAATACCGCGCAAGCTGTGGCGGCATCGCTTATGAAACGCCCGGCATCGGACGGGAATTCGCGCTGTTTGTTGAGCGAGGATCGGGCATCGGCCATCGTCGGCATCCTGATTCTGAGCGAGCCATTTGAGAGCCCGGTCGTCGGGTTCCACGTTTGCTGCCCGGACAGCGCGGGACACAATAAGAAAAGGGCGATTGCGGCGTTCAGCGATCGGCTACCATATTGGAATTCCATGCGCGCCATGTTCAATATTCTCGCGATCGTCAGTGTCTGTCGGCTGATGGCGCAGACGCCGGATACGGGGAGTTTATCCGGACATGTCATGGATGAGAGTCATGCGGGCGTACCTTCGGCGCAGGTTGCGGTCACAGGTAAGGTGACGCGGTTCCGGCGCACGGCGCAGACCGATGCTTCGGGAGCATTTACGATCGGCGGGCTGCCGGTGAGTGAAGACTATGCGATTGCCGCGTCGCGCGCGGGGTTTGAGGATGCCTCGCGTTGACCGCGTTACCTTCGCGGGCGGCGAGACGGCGGAGGTGAATCTTACGCTGGCGATTGCGGGCGGCCGTTCCGCGATGACCGTGACGGGCGCTGTAGGCGAGGTTCGTACCGACGCGCCGCAACTGGGCGACAGACTGAGCGCGGCTCAGATTGAAGAGACGCCGCTGCCGAACCGCAGGCTGACATTTCTGCCGCTGCTCAATGCGGCGAACCGTCCGGCGATCAATCAGGGCGATGTGTTTATGAATGAGAACCTGTTCACCACGAACGGCGGCGGGCGGCGGCAGGCGTGGTTCGAGGTGGATGGCAGTACGGGGAATGACAGTTGGGGGCGGCAGACGATTTTCAGCAACATTCCCGTGGACGCAGTGCAGGAGATGACGGTGCTCGAGAATTCGTTCTCGGCTGAGTACGGCGGGAGCACGGGCAGCGCGGTCAATATCGTCACAAAGAGCGGGGGCAGTCAACTGCACGGGAGTTTGCTCGAAATGTGGCGGCCGTCGAAGACTGAGGCCGCGCTTTCGGGATTTAACAGTTCTAACGCGGCAAGCGGGAACGACATTACGAATGACACGCTGGGACAGACGGCCGCGTCGGTTGGCGGGCCGGTGGGCAGAGATCAGGCGACGCACTTCTTCGCGGCCGGTGAGTTCAGCAGGCAGGATCGCGCTTCGCCGGTTATTTCGCCGGTGGCACCGGGCAATTTCATAGGGCACTATCGCGGGTGGCTGGGATTTCTGCGGCTGGACAGAACTGTCAACGAGCGGAACAACCTGTTCTTCCGAAGCGATGTGGATGGGTTTCACGATACGAACCCAAACGGGACTGTGGGCGGTAATAATCTGCCGAGCGTGGACAGGGTGTTCAGGCGAAGGACCTATTCGGAAGAGTTAGGCGTGACGTCGGTGGTGAGTCCGACACTGATTAACAATCTGCGGCTTCAGTTTCAGCTTGCTTCGCCGGTGACAGAGTTCGATCCGGTGATTTATGGAACTCAGTTCGTGGTGCCGGTATCGACAGGGGGAACGTTTACGTCTGGAACATCGCAATCGGCACTGCTGATGAACCGGCAGTATCAGGTTTCGGATACGTTTTCGGCAGCGCGTGGGAACCATCATCTCCGTTTCGGCGAGGATCTGATCTTTGCGCACACCGGCGGTAACAGTAAGGAGTTTGGCGGGCCTGTTTATTTGGGGCAGTTCACATATAACACTTGTACTCAGGCTTTGGCGTTCTGTGAGAGTGCGGCCTATCTGAACAATATCGCGAACGTCAGGAGTTATACGCAGAGCTATGGCAATGCGAACTATACGGTGGACGATGCAATGTGGGCCGTGTTCGTGCAGGATGACTATCATGTCCGGCGCGATCTGACGCTGAACCTCGGGCTGCGGTATGAGCGGCAGACTTTTACGGATTCCAAAAAGAACTTCGGGCCTCGGGTGGGCTTTGCTTATAACGTAAGAGGGGATGGCAGGACGGTAGTTCGCGGCGGCTTCGGAATCTATTACTCGCAGATTGTGGACAATGCCGAAGCCAATTACGCTTTGACCGGCGTCACGGGCGTCTTCAATTACACGGCGGCGCCGGGGCAGATCGGATTCCCGGCGAGCGTAGCGGCTGCTCCTCTGCCCGCCTTTCCGGCAGGCGCGGTTGTGCCTCTGCGTAATTTGTATGTCAGGCCCGGACCGGTTGCTGAACCCTTATTCGGAACAGTGGTCATTCGGTGTTGAACACAGGTTGAAGCAGGACTGGCTGCTGAGTGTGGACTATGTCGGGTCACATACTCTAAGGATCACGCGCCCGCTCGATTCCGATGCGCCTGTCCCGTTTGTCCGCACCGCTCCGGGGCAGCTTCGCACCGCACAGGCGGCCAACTGCACGCGTCCTTACTGGATTGCCTGGTATCAGGCGCACGGGCTTGTATGTAACCCTCTTGCACCTACGAATCCTCAGCCCCCTTATGCTGCGATTACGACGGATGCTCACAATGGTTATTCGTTCTATGACGCGCTGGATGTGAATCTAAGTCATAACTTCAGTCATGGGATCTCCATGCTGGCGAGTTATACGTGGTCGCACACGATTGACAATGTGGATCCCGATACGACGAGTCAGAATCCCAACGATCCGAATTTTACGGGACGGGTTGAAAACGGCAATGCGATTTTCGACCAGCGGCAGAGACTGGTGCTGAGCGGGTTTTATGTCGGGCCGCTGAAGCTTCATGTGGGGGGCGTCGCAACATTTGCATCCGGTTTGCCGTTCAACATTGTGACGGGCGTGAATAACAGCGGCGATACGGGCGCTACAACGGATCGGCCGGTGATTGGCGGCTACGTCGTAGGCCGTAATGCGGGACGCGGGACGGGAACGATCGATGTTGCTCCGTTTGTCGAAAGAGCGTTCCCGCATGTCACTTTGCGCGCGGAAGCATTCAATGTTGTGAACCATGCAAACTTCGTCGGATTCAGCGGGACCTATGGAAATGGAGCGGCGCCCGGGGCGGGGTTTGGAACTCCTTTGGCGGGGATTACGAATCAGTTGCCCGCGCGGAGTCTTCAGTTTTCCGCGCGGGTCTGGTTCTGATATGCGAGGCAGGGTGGCGCGCATAGCCGGATTGCTGGTGATTGCCGGGTCGGGCGGGTGTTAACAGGAGTTTACTGGGATCTGCGGTCGTCATCCGGGGTACAGGTCCTGCCTTGGAGTTATACGGTAAGACTTACGGCTGACGGGCGGGTAAGTGAGCGCCCGCTTGAGGTAGTACTCGATCCTTCGATGCAGGTATCTACGGAAGATCTGACGCAGCAATACGAAACGGCCCGGCGCATCAAACAACTGGCCGGAGACGTGCGGGCGGCGATCGCGAAGAACCCGGCTTTAGCAGAGCGGTTTTCAAGGCCCAAGGGCGCGATGCGGCATCGAATGCGGCCCCAACTCCCGCTATGCTGAGGCTTCTGGATGAACTTGAGGCCGAATTCCGGAGCGCGGCCCGCTAACTACGTCTGCTACATTGGCCAGATTATGTATCGCGCGGCAGCGAGTATTGCCCTGATGAGTGGCTTAGCCATTGCGGCGGGTGAGAGCAAGTTCGCACTTACGATCGACAATATTATGCGCGGCCCGAACCTGACGGGATATCCGCCCGCGCAGGTTCGATGGTCGGGCGACAGCTCGAAGATTTACTTTCAGTGGAAGAGGGCTGCCGATTCGGTGGCAGCGCCGATGGACACGTACGTTATCAACCGCGATGGCAGTGAGTTGCACAAGCTTAGTGACGATGAAGCGCGGCTTGCCCCCTCCGTAATTTCGGATACCAATGAAGACCGGAGTCTCAGCGTGTTTTCGCAGGACGGCGATATTGTGCTGGTCGAGAATGCCACCGGTAAGCGGCGGCAGATCACGAAGACAGCGGAGGCGGAGACGAATCCACGTTTTGTTCCGGGTGAGCGGCGCATTACGTTCATGCGCGGCGGCAATCTGTATGCGATGTCGCTCGATAACGGGGATCTGGAGCAACTTACCGACATTCGGACGGCTGGTGCGCCTGTTACGGACGGGGCTGCTGAGCGCAGGGGGCGGACGCGGGGGACGTGGCGGCGCTGCGCCGGCGGCAGTATCGGGCGACACGCCGAAAGGGACCGACGCGCAGGAATATTTAAAGAAGGAACAGCGCGAGATGTTTGACATTGTTCGTGAGCGCGCGCGGCTCAAGGAAGAAGCGGACGCGAGAGCGAAGAAGCTCGCAGTTCGCAAGCCGTTCACACTGCCAGCGCGCCAGACGGTAACCCAGCTTCAGCTTTCGCCTGACGGTAAGTATGTGCTTGCGACCATCAGCGAGGCGCCGAACGGATCGAAGACTTCGAATGTGCCGAACTGGATTACGGATTCCAGTTTTCCTGAAGATATTCCAGGGCGCGCACGCGTGGGCGACAGTATTTCACACCGGCATTTGGCCGTGATCAGTGTGACGACCGGCGAGGTTAAGACTGTGGACCATGGCGAGACCGGCGTCGCCGCGGCGCAGATGGACGACGGCGCCGGCTGCGGCGGCTTTGGAGGCGGGAACGGCGGCGGACCGCAGCAGACCGTGTCATTCTCACCGGACGGCTCGAAGGCAGTGTTCGCGGCGCGTTCCCAGGACAATAAGAGTTGCTGGTATTTCGCACTCGACCCGGTGACGGCTAAGGCTCGCGTGATTACGTCTGAGAAGGATGACGCGTGGATAGACGGGCCAGGCGGTGGACAGGGATGGCTGGCGGATAACAAGACGTTCTACTACACGTCGGAGCAGGATGGCTTCAATCACTTGTATGAAGTCCCGTATGAGGGTGGCCCGGCGAAGCAGATGACCTCCGGTAAGTTTGAGATCGACCGGGTAATCCTGTCGCACGACCAGTCAAAGTTTTATGTGACCAGCAATGAAGGCAGTTTCTATGAACATCATTTGTGGTCAATGAGTGTGAACGGCGGGCCCCGCACGCGCATTACCGCGACGCCCGGCACTCATTCGGCGCAGCTTTCGCCCGATGAGAAATGGCTGGCCGATGTTTATTCGTATACGAACCGTCCGCCGGAACTCTATGTGCAGCCGAACCAGCCCATGGCGGCAGCGGCAAAGCTTACGACCTCTCCCGCGCCCGACTTTCATGATTATGCATGGGGCGACACCCCAATTGTGGAGATTCCTGCCCGCGACGGAGCCAAAGTGCCCGGCCGGTTATACAAGCCCGCCAACTTCAGGAAAGGTGGACCCGGCATAGTGTTTGTACACGGGTCCGGCTATCTGCAGGACATTACTAAAGGCTGGTCGCCCTCTTACTATCACGAATACCTCTTTCATCATTTCCTGATGGAGCACGGTTATGCGGTGGTGGAAGTGGATTACCGGGCTTCGAAGGGTTACGGACGTGACTGGCGTACAGCTATTTACCGGCATATGGGCGGCAAGGATCTCGATGACGAGGTGGATGCCGCGAAGTGGCTGGTTGCGACGCAGGGCGTGGACGCGAAGAGAATCGGCATCTACGGCGGCAGCTATGGCGGGTTCATAACTCTGATGGCGATGTTCACTCAGCCGGATGTGTTCGCAGCCGGGGCGGCATTGCGGCCTGTGAGCGACTGGGCCTATTACAACCAGCAATACAGCGGGAACATTCTGAACCAGCCGCAGTCGGACGCCGAGGCTTACAAGAAGTCATCTCCTATTTACTTCGCGAACGGCTTGAAAGGCCATCTGCTGATCTGTCACGGCATGGTGGACACGAATGTGCAGTTCGTGGATACGGTCCGGCTGGTGCAGAAGCTGATTGAATTGCGCAAAGAGAACTGGGATCTGGCGGTGTATCCGGTGGAAGACCACACGTTCCGGGAACCCTCGAGCTGGGCCGATGAGTATAAGAGAATCTTCAGGCTGTTTGAGCAGACGCTGAAGAGTCCGGTTGCCGGCAGTTAAGACTGGCAGCTAACGCGCAATATTCTTATAAACCTTTCCGGCCTTCATTACAAACATCACTCTGCGAACGGCAGTGATGTCGTTCAGGGGATCGCCGCGAACGGCGACAAGGTCGGCCGCGAAGCCGGGGGCGACGGTTCCCGCGTTTCGGCCGAGCCCCAGCGCCTCGGCCGAAGCAGAGGTGGCGCTTACGATCGCGTCCATCGGCTTTTCGCCGGCATCTTTGACCCGGTAAATAAATTCTTCGGCATTGCGTCCATGGGCTCCGGCGACCGCGTCGGTTCCGAAAACAATCTTCACGTGACGGGCGCGTGCGCGACGCAACACATCGGCAGTGGGAGCGAGCCCATCCTCAAGCGTTTTCAGGGCGGCGTCTGTAAACGTGTAGCTGGCCCGGTTCTCCAGATAGTTATGCAGGACCAAAAGGTTGGGATCGAAGTACGTTCCCCGTTGCGCCATCAGGTCAAGCGTTTCGTCTTTCAGGAATGTGCCGTGTTCGATTGACGTGCAGCCCGCGAGCACGGCCGCACGCGCGCCCGAATCGCCGATGGCATGAACGACCGATCGCAGCCCAACCGCTTTGGCTTCGGAACAAACGGCCTGGATCTGTTCATCGGTCATGGTCTGCCCGCCCCCGGCGCCAAGTCCGGACGTAGCAAAGAGCTTGATCACGTCGGCTCCGGCCGCTTTGTTTTTGCGAACGGTTTCGCGCAGTTCTTCGACTGTGAAGGGACGCTGCTGACCGCGGCCTCCCGTCGAGCCCTGTATCTGGATCAGCGAAGTGAGAACGGCGGGACCGGGAAGGGAGCCATCGTTGATGCGGTCGCGCACGGGACCGTCGAACGGGGACCCGACACTTTGCACCGTCGTAAAGCCGGCCTGCAGGGTAATCCATGCATCGGAGGCCGTATAGAGTGCCATGTCCTCAGGCTTACCGCCTGCTGACACAGACTTATGGTTCGCGTCCATATGCCAGTGCAGATGGATGTGAGTATCGATCGAGCCGGGCATAACTGTAAGACTGCTTAGATCGTAGTCGGCCTTTGTATTACCGGGTGCGACCGAAACAATGCGGCCGTTTTCGATGGTGATGAGCTGGTTCCTGAGCACTGCTCCGGCGCCATCGATCAGTTCTCCGGCCCGTATAACGACGTGGTTCTGCGCAAAGGCAGTTACTGTGAGAACCAACGGCAGTACCCAGCGCATTTCAGCTCTTGCCTTCAAGGAATTTACTGAGACTTCCCGCGATGTGAACGAACTCGGCCGGGATCATGACCACGGTAGTGCTGTTGTTCTCGGCGCCCACTTCCGAAACCATCTGCATCCTCCTCAGTTCCAGCGCGGCGGGGTTGCCGACCATCAACTGCGCGGCATCGGCGAGCTTCTGAGACGCCTCAAGCTCAGCCTCGGCCTTGATGATACGGGCGCGCTTCTCGCGCATGGCTTCGGCTTCCATGGCCATTACGCGCTGCATATCCTGCGGAATTTCTACATCTTTCATCTCCAGCAGCTCGACAGTAATCCCCCAGGGCAAGGTGGTATCGATAACATTCTTCTTGAGCAGCGCGTTGATCTTGTCGCGGGCTTTCAGAACCTCATCCAGATCGTGCTGGCCGATGACGTTGCGCAGGCTGGTGAGCGCGACCTGCTGCACCGCGGCCTTATAATCCTCAACAGTAAGAACCGCCGCCTCAGGGTCGCTCACGCGAAACCAGAGCACGGCGTTTACCTTCACGGTAACGCTGTCGCGAGTGATTGTTTCCTGCTGTTCAATGGGATTCGTGACGATCCGGAGGTCAATACGCGTTTCGTTTTCAATGCCGAACGGGATCAGCCAGAAGAGCCCGGGACCGCGCAGTCCGGTAAAGCGTCCCAAACGAAATACCACCGCGCGCTGGTATTCGCGCGCGATTCGAAGGCTCGAAAAAAGCACGATCAGCGAAATCAGGAGCAGCAGAAAGACAATAGCGATCATCTGGTCAGGCTACACCGTTTGCAGTTATTTTGCGTTGATTTCTTTTACGATGGCTTTTTCGAGACCGTTCGGAATCGGTATAGACAGGTTGTACTGCGAAATCTTCCAGTCGGCCCCGATGAGTGTAAGGACGCCGGAACCCCTGCAAAGACCCATATTGGAAGTATCCAGCAGTTCATCGAACCAGGCGGTCTTTCCGTCGGCTGAGAAGTCGATATGCCGATTGCGCGGCTTGAAATCCCATGCCTTCCCGCGTTTGAAGCTCGGCCGGGCCCAGGCGCGGAATGCGGGGACGGTCCAGCGTTCGGTGGCATCGGTGCCCATGAACACGCCGTTCGGCGCGAAGTGTCCGAAATAGCGGGCTTCATCGGCAGTGGCTGCGGCGCGGTGCCAGTCATCGAGGACTGCGGCGATGTTTTGTGACGCGGGATTTTGCGCCTGCACCGCAATAGCCAGAAGAAAGACGATAACGAATTTCATTAGCTCTTTAGATACCACGGAATGCTGATGGTGTTGATGCACTCATTGCCTTTGAGAAGCAGCAAAGCCTTCAGACCTTCCGCCCGCTGATTGTGAAGCGTATAGTGATACCAGCGCTGCTCCACAAGTTCCGGGACGATCACCGCGATTTGCCGGCCGGGATTATTCTTACTCAGTTCCAGCACGTAATCGACGATAGGAGTCACTACATAACGATAGGGGGACTTAAGACATATGAGTTCAGGAACGGCGCGTCCGGCGGCGACGGCTGGTTGCCCGACCAGACGCGGCCACGCGGCCCCAAGCTCATCCGCCTGTTCATCGAAAAGAATGTGGACGGCTTTAATTTCGTTCGAAAGGCTGAATGCGAACTGGAGGCCTTTAAGGCTGATTTTATTCCAGCTACCCACCGGGACCACCACCAGCGGATTGGTTATTGAATGCAGGGAAACCGGCTGGTCGTCACGGATCTCAGCCGCAATAGTGCTGAAGTGGCGCTTGATCGCGAGCATCAGGGCAATAAGCATCGGGATCAGTAAAACCGTGATCCACGCGCCTTCCACAAACTTGGCCAGAAGAACCACGATGACGGTTATGCCGGTGGCGAAAGCTCCAACGCCGTTCACCATCATGTAGCGCTTCGCTTTCGGATCTTTGGATTTTCGCCAGTGCGAAACCATGCCGGTTTGCGAGAGCGTGAACGCCAGGAACGCGCCGACCGCATAGAGAGGTATTAGCCGGTCAGTGACTCCGCCGAAGATTGTGAGCAGGATTCCCGCAAGGATGGCGAGCACATACACGCCCTGCGAATACACCAGACGGCGTCCGCGGATCGCAAACGAGAAGGGCAGATAGCCGTTGCCTGAAATCACCCGGCATAACCGCGGGAAATCGGCAAAGGCGGTGTTCGCGGAAAGGGCGAGCACAATGATCACGGAGGTGATGCTGACCCAGTAAAACCAACCCCGTCCCGCAACCGCCGCGAGCAGCATCGAGAGCACGCTTTGATACTGTGCCGAGCCTGGTTCGGTAGCGCCAATGCGATACGCGCGAACCAGAAAGGCAATGCCGAGCAGCATGACAGCAAGGATGACAATGATGATGGTGAGAGTGAACTGCGCGGTCTTCGCAACAGGCTCCCGAAACGCACGCACACCGTTGCTGACGGCTTCGACACCGGTCATAGCGGTACAGCCGCTCGCGAACGCTTTGAGTACCAACCAGGCGCTGAAACCTACAGCGGCGGCGGGGAGAGCAGGGGGCGCAAGCACGGGCTGCGGATGGCCGCCCGAGGCAACGATTTTCCAGACACCGACGGCGATCATGGCGAGCAGCGAAAGGATGAACGCATAAGTGGGCAGCATGAAGACTCCGCCCGCTTCCCGCACTCCGCGAAGGTTGACAACCGTGAGCAGCAGAAGAATTCCCAGGCACAGCAGGAGCGTATGAGACTGCAGCTTAGGCACAGCGGAAATGAGTGCGCCGACACCGGAAGAGACGCCTACTGCGGCCGTCAGAACGTAATCGATCATCAGGGCCGCGGCGGCAAGCAAACCGGCGCCCGCACCAAGATTTTCGCTTGCGACGGTATAAGACCCACCGCCATTCGGGTAGGCTTCGATGGTTTGTCGATACGAAAAATAAACGATGGCCAGGATCACCACAATACTGATGCTGATGGGGAGTATCCAGGCGATGCCGGCAACACCGAGGGGGAGAAGCAGAGTCAGGGCAGCTTCGGGTCCGTACGCCGCCGAGCTCAGGGCATCGAGTCCGAAAATAGGGATACCGGCGGCCGGGCCCACGCGCTCCTCGCGATCGGCATCGGAGCGGAGCGGTGGGCCGAAGAGGAAATCCAGGACGGACATTCGACCATCATAGGTGAGGGCCGGAGGCGCCGCCTGCGAGCCGCCGAACGGTTACTGGCGGTTGAAGGCCACGGTCCGCGATTCGGGCAGCGCGTAGGCAAGAGCCATGGTGGCCCACGATGTTCCGGCCATCGAGATCCACTGGTCATGTCCATGCGGAAAGCTGCTCTCGAAGTACGGCTGGAACTTCGGGGAGCGGCTTGCAACATGCCATGAGCCGTCAGCCTGCTGGGTTCGGAGCAGGAAATCGACGCCCCTGCGGTACACAGGGTCGCTCGGTGACATGCCCGCTTCTTTGAGTGCGGCAAGAGTCTGGCCGGTGGCATAACCATCGCTCGGCAGATATTGCGTCTGGCCCCAGCCGCCATCCGGGCGCTGAGTGGCCGCAAGGGCGCGTGCGTAGGGGGTGAGCGCCGCTTCGGCTTCCCCGCCCCAGCGAAGACCGAAGATTTGCATGTTGCGATCTTCGGCTGTCTCCGCCTTCGCGTTACGAAGCCATGTCACGGCCCCGTTGATGCGGGACGTGAATTCGGCCTTGCGTCCGGCGGGCGCAAAGAGGGCGAGAGAGCGAACGGCGATGGCGGTGTGAGTGAAATCTCCATCGGACATGGGAGGACGGGCGATGCCATCCGCGTGCCAGCTTCCGTTCACGCTCTGCTGGGCCGCGAGGTTGTGCAGCATGGCGTCCGTGGTGGCATCGGCCGGCATTGCATCCGCTGCCATTTCGAGAAGGCCGTAGGCGACCATGTTGTGGCCACCGGCGGCATCCATACGCAGCATCAGAGTCTGCCGCTGTGGCTTCCAAAACGTTTTTGTCTGCTGCGCACGGGCCGAATCTGCGGGGTCGGTGGGTAAATCCACGCCCGACTTCCGCGCTGCGGTCAGCGCCATTGAGGTCAGGTTTTGGGCGTGACAGGATGAACAACCGCCTTCGACAAAGAAGTTCGCACTGGTGCGCTCAAGCAGCGAAGCGCTTTTCTTCACTGCGTCAGCGAGCGGAAGGGGCGTCCCAGCGGCGGAAACCGGCAGGGTGGATGCGGACACGTTCAGGGCGCTCATCACGTCCGGATGATTGAACTTGCGTGCCCAATCGAGCGCAGTCTCCCCCGCCTTCGACTTGATAGACGGATCGGCGCCATGCTCAAGCAGCAGTTTTACAACGCGCGGATCGGGGTGATCCAAAGCGAGCGCGAGCATGAGTGGCGTCATGCCGCGGACATCGCGGGCATTCAGGTCCGCCTTGCGATCGATCAGCAGTTTGACTGCTTCGGGTCCGCCGTAGGGCGCGGCCAGGTGCAGAGGCGTGAAACTCCCCAGCGCCAAATCGCCGTTCTTGACAGGAGCGGTCATGACCGGCGGACTCGCGACTGTGGCTGGAACCCCGCCGTCGAGAAGAATACGCATCATTTCGACATTGCCATGGGCTGAAGCATTCAGCAGAGCGACAGCGCCCGCCGGCATGTGCATGTCCGCCCCCGCCTTCACAAGTAAGCTGAACGTGGCTGTGTCATTCGCGTCCGCAGCGACGGTGAGCGGTGTATCCGCGGGACTCGCGTCGGCGTTCTTCACGTTAGCGCCTTTGTCGAGCAGTAACTTCACAATCGCGCTGTTCCCCTGCGTGCCCGACGCAATCAACAACGGAGTGCGGCCCTGGCGCGAACGGGCGTTAACATCGGCTCCCTTCGAGAGCAGCAGCTTCACCTTCGCTTCATCGGTTGCGCACCACATCAACGCGGTGACACCGAATTCGTTCTTCGCGTTGACGTCAGCGCCGGCCTCCGCCAGCAGCTTCATGGAACTGAGACTGCCCACGGCGGCGGCATACATCAGCGGCGTAGTGCCGGAGGAATCCACAGTTTTCGGCGAACTCCGAATCAGGGCCTTTAACTCGGCCGTGTTGTCATTACGAATCGCGTTGTAATAACGGTCCGAGGGGTTGTCCGCAGCGGCCGCGATCACACTTAGCGCGCCAAGTACCAGAACCGATAAAGGTTTCATAAGCTGTCCGTACAGGTTGTGTCGGTTAGTATCCTCTTGTTTCACGCCGAACGCAAACCTGCGCAGGCATGTCCAGGGGGAGATGGGAGCAGAATTCCGTATCTCTCGTGTCATATGCTGTTTGCCTTCCTGCTTTTAAGCGCGCAAAACCTATTTGCGGCGGATCAAAAAAGGAAGCGGGCGGTGGCTTCGGCAAACGCACGGACGCGGCACTTCGTCGAGCGGATCAGGTAAAGATTTCTTTGACGAGTTGCCCGGCCAGAACCGTCGGGCGTTCAGCGCGGCCGTTATGCATGTAGGTGGTCCGCATATGATCGAGGCCGAGCATCCACAGGATACTTGCGTGGATGTCATGCACGTGGACCGGACGTTCGGCCGCGCGCATTCCGATTTCGTCCGTGGACCCGATGTATTGCCCCGGCTTTGCCCCGCCGCCCGCCATCCACATGGTGAAGCCCCACGGATTGTGATCGCGGCCGTCGCTTTGCTGATTGAACGGAGTGCGCCCGAATTCCCCGCCCCAGACGACCAGCGTGTCTTTGAGCAGCCCGCGCTGCTTCAGATCGGCCAAAAGGCCGGCGATAGGCTTATCCGAAGCACGGCACCATTTGCTGTGGTTTTCCTCGATATGCTGGTGCGCGTCCCAGCCGCTGCCGGAACCGCAGTAGAGTTCGACGAAGCGGACCCCGCGCTCCACCAGCCGACGGGCCATCAGACAGTTCTTGCCGTAGACTTCGGTGGCAGGGTCATCCAGCCCGTAGAGTTTTTTTGTGGCTTCCGATTCCTTCGTAATATCGACAGCGTCCGAAGCTGAAGACTGCATCTGGTAAGCCATCTCATACGAACGGATGCGCGCGTCGAGTTCGGAATCGTCCCCCTTATCCCGCGACCAGATTTCGTTGATGGAACGCAGCAGTCCGAGCTGATTGCGCTCCTGTTCGTCCGAGATGGTTGCGGGCGGCTTCAGGTCGAGAATCGGGGTGTCGCCGCGGCGGAACTGCGTGCCCTGATAGACGGCGGGCAGAAAGCCGGAGCTCCAGTTATTGGTGCCTCCAACCGGGTCTTTGTCGTCCGTCATGACGACGAACGACGGCAGGTTCTTGTTCGCGGTACCGAGTCCGTACGTTGCCCAGGCGCCCATGGAAGGACGGCCCGCGAGGATGGACCCGGTGTTCATCTGGCAAACCGAACCGACATGATTCAGTCCATCGGCCCAGCAGGAGCGAATGATGGTCATGTCGTCCACGTGCTCGCCGATGTTGGCATACCAGTCTGAAACCCACATGCCGCTCTGCCCGTACTGCTTCCAGGTACGGGGCGAAGCCATCAGCGTATTGTCGCGCGTGCCCTGCGCGGTCTGCTTCGGTTTGCCGATGGAATCGGGGATCGGCTGGCCGTTCAGCTTGGTCAAAAGCGGTTTGGGATCGAACAGGTCAATGTGGCTGGGACCGCCTTCCATGAACAGGAAGATGACCGACTTCGCGGTGGCCGGATGGTGCGGCGTCTTCGGTGCCAGCGGATCTGCGACATGCGCTCCGCGGCTTTGGCTTCGTCTGCTCTTAAATCCTCGGCCAGCATGCTGGCGAGCGCGATTCCGGCGAGCCCGCTGCCTGCGCGCGTGAAGAACTCACGCCGTGAAGATACGTTCCAGTGGTGCCGAAGCCGATCGAGCATGTTGGTATCCTAATTAACGTACATGAATTCGTTGGAGTTCAGCAGGGCGTGACAGAAATCGACGAACGCCGCGGCGCGCGCCGGGTCCGTCCCGGGCGGCAGATTGTCGGGCAGCAGCACCTTCTCATTGCGGGTGAGCCGGTCCGCAATCAGAGCTGGTCTGCTTGCCGAGAAAGCCGGAGACCGCTTGTTGCTCATCCGCGCTGCAGGCGGACGCGAAAGCGCAATCCGGTACGCGCGCTCAATCTGCTGATCGGGCTGCAGCCCGGAGTCGTTCAGAACGCGGCCGGCAAGCGCGGTGGACCATTCGAGGACGAACTTGTCGTTCATCACCGTAAGGGCCTGCGCGGGAACCACGGTGCTGAAACGGCGCGGGCAGCTATCCTGCGCGTTGGGGCCGTCGAAGGCGTCGAGCATGGGGTAGGGCAGCACGCGTTTGACGAACACATAAACGCTCCGGCGGCTGGCTTCCACGGGATCTTTTTCGACTGCCCAGCCCGCGATAGCCGCCCGTGTTTACGCCTTCGGGAAGTTCCGGCCGGATGCCGGGTCCGCCCATTTTCAGGTTCAGCCTGCCGCTGGCCTGGAGCATGGTGTCGCGCACCACCTCGCCCTCTACGCGATGGCGCGGGTAACGCCATAACAGCTTGTTGTCGGGATCCGCCGCGAGCGCCTGCTCGTTCGCCGCGGAGGACTGCTGGTACACGTGCGGAGAGCATGATGGTGCGGTGGAGTTTCTTGATGCTCCAGCCGTTCTGAACGAAATTCGCAGCAAGATAATCAAGCAATTCCTGATTTGCCGGACGCTCGCCCATCACCCCGAAGTCACTGCTGCTCGCGACGATCCCGGTCCCGAAATGGCCCTGCCAGATGCGGTTGACCATGACGCGGGCGGTCAGCGGATTCTTCGGGTCGGCAAGCCAGTTGGCGAGCACTGTGCGGCGTCCGGTGGAATCCATTGCTTCGGGCGCGTGGATGGGCGGATTCGCCGGGGTCAAGAATGGACAAAAAGCCCGGCTGCACTTCTTCTTTCGGCGCATCGTAGGAACCGCCGGCCAGCACAAAGGTCTTCGGAGCGACCTTCCCGTTATCCACGACGGTTTGTGCCACAGGCGGGTTGCGGCTTGAGCGAATCGAACTGCTTCAGTTGCGCCGCGAGTTCGGTGAAGCGCTTCTTCTCGTCGCCTTTGAGGCTCTTTGAAAGGGCCACGTCGGTATGGGTCACCTGCGGCATGGCTTTGATAGCCAGCAGGGACTGCAGCGGTGTCCGTTTGTCTTCCGGCGGTCTCGATAGCGATGCGGGTTTCGTCAGAAAACCTGTGCATATAAGTGTCGCGCTCGTCTTTATCGAGCTTCGCCACCAGCGCATGCATTTCGTTGCGGATCTCCGCCGTTTTCGTTTCCCATTCGGCGAGTTGCCGCTGATAGGCCGCAAGCTCGTCGCCCGTCAGCAGCACGGCATGATCGTCAGCCCGGACATTCGCAAAGAAAGCCTGCAGCCGGTAGTAATCTTTATGCAGGATGGGATCGAATTTGTGGTCGTGGCATTTGGCGCAGCCATAGGTCAGGCCCATGAACACGGAGCTGACCGTATCCGTGATGTCGTTCAGTAATTCCTGGCGGCGCAGTTCGGCGACGGGCTGATTGTATTCGTCCGTGTAATGGCGGAGAAAGCCGACGGCGACCTTTGCGTTCACGTCGTTCGGGATACAGTTCGTCGCCCGCGATTTGTTCGCGGATAAAGCGGTCATAAGGCTTGTCGCGATTGAAGGCATCGATCACATAATCGCGGTAGCGCCAGATGTTCGGGCGAATATCGTCGGCTTTGAAACCGTCCGTATCGGCATAGCGCGCAAGGTCAAGCCATTCACGGCCCCAGCGCTCGCCATAGCGGGGCGATGCGAGCAGGCGGTCAACCACCTTTGTAAAAGCGTCGGGAGAAGCGTCGGCGAGGAAAGCCTGCGCTTCGTCGGGCGTGGGCGCCAGGCCGGTCAGATCGAGCGTGGCCCTTCGGAGCAGAGTAATTTTATCGGCGGGCGGATTGGGCCTGATGCCTTTAGCGCTGAGTTTGGCGAGGATGAAGGAATCGACTGTGCCTCGGCCGGAAGCGGTGACGGGCTGAAAGAACCAGTACGGCTTTTTGTCGCTCCAGGGCGCGCCGGCTTCGATCCAGCTTTTGAACGCGGCGATCTCGGTCTCGCTCAACTCGCCGCCCATCGGCATTCGCGGCTTAAGCTGCCCGGTGAGACGGCGATAGAGCAACGTGTCTTCGGCTTTGCCAACGACGGCTTTGCCATTTACTGCTGTGGCCGGAAAAACAACCGGGCCGCTCTTTCCGCCCTTCGCGAAGCTTTCCTGGGTACGAAGATCGAGCCCGCCCATGGCAGAGGAACCATGGCACTGAACGCATTTCGTAGTAAGGATCGAGGCGACCTGTTCGGACTGACAGAGCCCCGGCAACGGCAGGAGAAGGCTGGCAAACAGCACCACAGGTGACAGCACGACAGGGTGCGGCTTACGCGTGTACGCCAAGGCGATACCTCATATGAATTATGCACCCGGACGGGGCATGGGGTGCAAGTGGCCCGATACGGACCGTTTAGCACGCCCAACTTGTTGCAGTCAGGCTACTTCTTCGGTTAGGCTAGCAAGCCAGAGGGCTATGATCAGAAAACGTTTTTCCGCGGTTCTCGCGGCGGCACTTAGCGCACCGGCGCTCGGATTTGCACAAAAGATGGGCGGAGAGGCGCACCTGATTCTGCCCGATCTGAGCCAGGGAACGTTTCTCGGCACCAACGGGCGAACGCTGCTGATGGGCGGCCTGGTGGTCTGCGCCCTCGGGCTGCTGTTCGGGCTGATTACCTACATGCAGCTGCGCGATCTGCCGGTGCACGCCTCCATGCGCGAAGTTTCCGAACTGATCTGGGAAACCTGTAAAACCTACCTGTTCACGCAGGGCAAATTCCTGCTGATCCTGGAGATCTTCATCGGCGTGATTATCCTGTTCTACTTCGGCTATTTCGAGCATTTCGAGGCCATCAAGGTTATCGTGATCCTGCTGTTCAGCCTCATCGGCATCGCGGGCAGCTACAGCGTGGCCTGGTACGGCATCCGCGTGAACACCTTCGCCAATTCGCGCACGGCCTTTGCCAGTCTGCGCGGCAACCCTTATCCCTGCTACGCGATTCCGCTGCGCGCCGGCATGAGCATCGGCATGGTGCTGATCAGCATCGAACTGCTGATCATGCTTTGCATCCTGCTGTTCATTCCGAGCGATTACGCCGGGCCCTGCTTCATCGGTTTCGCGATCGGCGAATCGCTGGGCGCGGCGGCGCTGCGCGTGGCGGGCGGCATCTTCACCAAGATCGCCGACATCGGCTCCGATCTGATGAAGATCGCGTTCAAGATCAAGGAAGACGACGCGCGCAACCCCGGCGTGATCGCCGATTGCACGGGCGACAACGCGGGCGATTCCGTGGGCCCCAGCGCCGACGGCTTCGAAACCTACGGCGTGACCGGCGTGGCGCTGATTTCGTTCATCCTGCTGGCCGTGACGAACCCGCTGGTGCAGGTGCAGTTGCTGGTCTGGATCTTCGTCATGCGCATCATGATGGTGGTCTCGTCGGCCGTCTCTTACTTCATCAATGAAGCGATCGCGAAGGCGCGTTATGCAGAACCTGCCGAAGTTCAACTACGAAGCGTCCGCTGACCTTTCTGGTCTGGCTGACCTCGATTGTTTCGATCGCCGCTGACCTACGTCGTTTCGTACTTCATCATTCCGGATCTGGGCGGCGACACCATCGCTCTGGTGGAAGCTTTCGAGCGTGATCACCTGCGGCACGCTGGCGGGCGCGGTGATTCCGGAACTGGTGAAGGTGTTCACTTCGACCGATCGACGCACGTGCGCGAAGTGGTGACTTCTTCGCGCGAAGGCGGCGCGTCGCTGAACATTCTTTCCGGCTTCGTGGCGGGCAACTTCAGCGCGTTCTGGCTGGGGCTCGCGATGCTGATGCTGATGGGCGCGGCCTATCGGCGTCAGCACGCTGGGGCTGGCGAGCCTGATGGTGGCGCCGGCGGTGTTCGCGTTCGGGCTGGTGGCGTTCGGATTCCTGGGCATGGGCCCGGTCACGATCGCGGTCGATTCCTACGGCCCGGTGACGGACAACGCGCAGTCGGTCTATGAGCTGTCGCTGATCGACAGATTCCCGGGCATCAAGCAGGAGATCCAGTCGAAATACGGCTTCACGCCGGATTTCGAGCGCGCCAAAGAGAACCTCGAAGAGAACGACGGCGCGGGGAATACGTTCAAGGCGACCGCCAAACCGGTGCTGATCGGCACCGCGGTGGTCGGCGCGACGACCATGATCTTCTCCATCATCGTGGCGCTGACCAACGGGCTGACCACGAATCTGCGAGAAGCTGTCGATTCTGTATCCGCCGTTCCTGCTCGGGACTGCTGGCGGGCGGCGCGATCATCTACTGGTTCACCGGCGCTTCCATGCAGGCCGTGACCACCGGCGCTTATCGCGCGGTGGAATTCATCAAGAAGAACATCAAGCTGGAAGGCGTGACCAAGGCCTCGGTCGCGGACAGCAAAGCGGTGGTGGCGATCTGCACGCAGTACGCGCAGAAAGGCATGTTCAACATCTTTCTGGCGGTCTTCTTCGCGACGCTGGCATTCGCGTTCGCCGAGCCGTTTCCT
Source organism: Terriglobia bacterium (assembly GCA_963840735.1). Lineage (GTDB taxonomy): Bacteria > Acidobacteriota > Terriglobia > Bryobacterales > Bryobacteraceae > BOG-234. The sequence continues at coordinate 97,842 of CAWIZX010000005.1, read as the reverse complement.
GTTTATCGGCTATCTGATTTCGATCGCGCTGTTCGGCCTGTATCAGGCGATCTTCATGGCGAACGCCGGCGGCGCCTGGGATAACGCGAAGAAGATCGTCGAAACCGAACTGAAGCAGAAGGGCACGCCGCTGCATGACGCGACGGTGGTGGGCGACACGGTGGGCGATCCGTTCAAAGACACGTCGTCGGTGGCGCTGAACCCGATCATCAAATTCACCACGCTGTTCGGGTTGCTGGCCGTGGAACTGGCGGTTTCGCTTGCCGAAGCAGCAGGGGCCGACGCTCGGACGGGTCCTTTCGGCCGTGTTCCTGGTGATCGCGCTGGTCTTCATCTGGCGCTCGTTCTACGCGATGCGCATCCCGCAAGCCGATTAGCCGCTTCGTCAACCCGCGGTGTTACACGCTGATTGCGAACGGGATTACGTAGTGTCACCACACTTTGTAATCCCGTCCGCGTAGCTGCTCGTCGCACCACTTTTGTTTTTGTAGTTGTTCGCTGACACTTGAAAAAGAGCGTGCGTTATACCGCCACGCAAAAACTTTCAGGTGGGTTGACGATGAAAACGAGGCGTTTATTATTTAGCTATTTTGCTTTATGTGTCGGCCTGTTTGCGCAGACAACAGGCACTCTGACGGGAAAGGTCCGCGCCGCGGATGGCTCTTCCGTCCCTTCCGCGTCGGTAATGGTTGTGGACCAGTCCGGCCAGAGGCATAACACCGTTACAGGACAGGACGGAAGTTTCAGTGTCGCGAATCTTCCTTCCGGCACCTATCGGGTTGAAGTCGAAGTACCCGGTTACAAGCGGCTCACGCAGTCCGATGTGCAGATCACCGCGGGAGCCCCTATTAACCTGCAGCTGGGAATGGAAACCGGCAGCAACAACGATGTCGTCGAGGTGCAGGGACAGGCGCCGCTCGCCGACGACCAGAATTCCCGGATCGCGCATTCGTATGCGGGACGCATGCTGTTTAACCTGCCCGTACAGGATCTAAATCATCAGCAGCTTGTGGAACTGATGCCCGGAATTACTCCTCCGGCCCCGACCGCGTCGCTGCTGACCGATCCTCAGCGCAACCGTACATGGAACACCAACGGCCAGCCCGCGCAGGCGAATAACACCCTGCTCGACGGCGTTGAAAATCTGGAAGCGTACCGTGGGACTGAGGTACACGTTCCGGCGATCGGCGGCATTCAGCAGATGAACCTGACCACGAGCAATTACGATGCTTCGCAGGGCCGCGCCGGCGGTTCCATCCTGACGCCAATCACGCGCGCGGGGTCGAATTCGCCGCACGGAGATCTGTTTGAATACTTCAGCAACGACTGGCTTCGCGCCCGCAATTACTTCGACCCGAAAGGCCTGGCACAGCCGCATTACGTGCAGAACCAGTTCGGCGGAGCGATCGGCGGAGCAATCATCCCCGACAAGACGTTCTTCTTCCTCTCTGAACAATCGGACACGCTGCGCGACGCGAACTCGAACTTCACCACGGTCCCGAATGCAGCCTTCCGCGCCGGCAATTTCAGCGGTCTTCCGAACGTGACCATCTGGAATCCCTTTACAGGTTCGGCGAACGGCGTCGGCCGCGTGGCCTTCCCCGGCAACCAGATTCCCGTGAACCTGCTGAATCCCCGCTCGCTCGCTTTGCTGAATTCCATTCCGCAGGCGAACCTCAGCGGTGTCGAGAACAACTATTTTTCGAACTCGCCGATCCGCAACGACGGAAACCGCGTAGATGCGCGAGTGGACCACCGTTTCAACGAAAACAACCTGTTCTTTATGCGTTATGGCTTGTCTTATTACACGACGAGCCAGGATTCTCCTCTGGGCGCGATCGGCGGCGCGGGCGGAAGTTCACGGCTGCGCGCGCACGATGCGCTGGCGGGCTTCACTCATGACTTCGGGCCCACCACGGTAACGGATCTGCGTCTCGGCTACACGCGGTACTCAGACCCGATCGTCGCGGCCGCCGGAGTCAACGGGCTGCCTTACATCCAGATCGGCGGCATGGACGCCATTGGAAGCAATCCGAGCTATCCGCAGCTCAATAAAGAAGACACCTGGAACATCGTGAACAACTGGAACATGCGCATCCGCAACAGTGACCTGCGGTTTGGCATCGACCTCTGGCAGGTTCGCGTGGACGGCTTCCAGAATCAGCTCTATGGACCTCAAGGCGGCTACACTTTCAGCGCCGGAGCGACGGGAACTCCCGGAGCCGACATTGGCCGGTATGGAAATTTCGCGAACTCCTTCGCCGCGTTCCTGCTTGGCACACCCACGCTCGCGGGCGTAACCAGCAACACCTTCGTTCCGAGCTATATTTCGCGTCAGTACGGCGGGTATGTTGCCGACCGCATCACGCTGATGTCGAAACTGACTCTCGACATCGGCCTGCGCTATGACTACTTCAACCCGATCGAACCCCGCAACAACGCGGCGAACTATTCGATCTTCAACCCGAATTCCGATACCCTTGTGCCGATCGCGCAGAATGGCATCGATCGCCGGGGAAATCTCTCCGCGGATAAGTTCAATCTCGCGCCCCGCATCGGCATCGCCTATCGCTTTAACGACCGGACGACGATCAGGACCGGCTACGGGATGAGCTACTGGAACGGCGCCTTGAATTTCGCCTCCAGCACGCTGATTCCCTCGTTCAATTCCGTGCAGGCAGGCGTGGCCGGCGGTTACGGAGTGGCAGGAACGTTTGGCACGCTGCCGACCGCTTCCACTACCGGGGCGCTGGCGCCCAACAACGCGTTCTACTTCAGCAATCAGTTCCGCACACCGTACGTTCAGTTCTTCAACTTCGACGTGCAGCGCGACATGACGCATGGAATCCTGCTTGACATCGCCTATGTCGGCAACCTCGGGCGCGAACTGCCTTTCACCCGTGACATGAACGCGGCTCTGCCGGGCAGCGGCGCTTCCGGACAGCCGTTCTACAGCTTTGGGCGGACTGCTCCCACTTACCTGCGCGGCAGCGGCTTCACCAGCAACTACAACTCGCTGCAGGTGAATGCCACCAAGCGCTTTTCGCAGGGCATCGGGTTCACGGCCGCTTATACCTATAGCAAGGCGCTCGACTATGGCGCCGGGCTGACTCCGTTCCTGAATAACAACAACCCCACCAGCAACTACGGTCCGGCCAACTTCAACCGCGGTCAGGTCTTCACCCTGGCTCATACCTGGCGCCTTCCCTTCGGTACGGGCACGCGTTACATGAGCAACGGCATGCTGGGCAGAATCCTCGGTCCCTGGGAACTCGACGGCATCTTCCGTCATGCCACGGGATTGCCTTTCACTCCTACGGCTTCGGCGGCTGCGTGCGCATGTACCGGAAATACTCCGACAGCGGATGTGGTGCCCGGCCCCACGGTGAGCGGTCTGAGCTACGTTCCCAGCTATTACGGCTACTTCTACTACGCGGTACCGTATCAGTTCCAGACGCAGTCTTTGGCACAACCGGCGGCAGGCACTTTGGGTAACGTTGGCCGGAACTCGATGTGGGGCCCGAGCTTCTCGAACTACGATATGGCGCTCATGCGCTCATTCGTGTTCGTCGAGCAGACGTCGCTTCAGTTCCGCGCCGAGGCCTATAACATCTCGAACACACCGCACTTCGGAGCGCCCATTACCAACGTAAATTCCGCGAACTTCGGCCTGAGCACCGCAACGGCTCCGGGCCTCGGCGAGCGGACGCTGCAGTTTGCTCTGAAGCTGATCTTCTGATCAACACCTAAACAGAGTTGCCCCGAAAAAGGAGCAGGCGTCACGGCGCCTGCTTTTTTTTCGATGCCGGCTATTTCACGTTTTCATACCACTTCAGATTCGGCGTTCCGATGCAGACAATGTCCGGCCGTTTGTCGCCGTTCAGGTCCGCTGCAGCGCACGAAGCGGCGCCCATGCCGCCGTCATCCAGAATCTGTTTCTCCCATCCATCCTTCGCCGCGCGGTAAATGAAAACGCTCTTCGCGCCCTGCCGGAATCCGGCGATAATCTCATCCCGGCCGTCCCCATCCAGATCGGCGGTGACAATGGTGTGGCCATCCGTAAGCGAACTGTCAACCACTTCGCGGATCCACTGAGTCCCCTTCGGCGAGTACACCGCCACCTGGTTTCCATGCCATGGCTCAATCGCCGCAAGGTACTTCGCCGACCCGAGATAACCCACCGCAACATCGCTCGAACCGCACTTCGGACACGCGGATGGGTCGCCCTTTGCGATCTCAGTGCGTCTCCAGCCTGTGCCGCTGAAACGATAAAGGTCGATGCCGGAATAACTCGCGGTAAGAATGCTGTCGCGGGTGTCTTTCGCATCCCAGCGCGTCACGAGCACGCCATGCTGCACGCCGAGGTTCGCCTGGCCGATCAGTTCCCGCTTCCATTCGCCCGGCCGATAGAACACGAGCGGAGCGTGATCCTGCGTGTAATCGGGCGGCGCGGACGCAGAGCCCGTAAGCGCCGCATCGATGACAACCTTCTTACCGGAGCCGTCAATATCGGCAAAGCGAATCCGGTGCGAGGTGGTTAGTTCATCGAATTGCCGCAGCTTCCAGGGTTCCCGTGGATCGCCCTGATGCTCTAAGACGCCGACTTTGCCGATGCTGTTCGCCGCGTTGTTCGCAAACTCCCAGGCGATAACAATTTCCGGAATACCGTCGCCATCGATGTCTTGTGCCGCGCAGTTGATCATGTGCGGCAGATTCGAAACTATGACGTGCCGCTCCCATGTCGGGTTTTCATACCAGACCAGATCCGGCATTCCCGACGCGAGTGCAATGATATCGGGCTTCCCGTCGTGATTCAGGTCGGCAATAACGACCTGGTAACCGCCCTTAAGCCCCGTGGCGATCGTGTGTTCCGTGAAGCCGGCCCGCGCCTGTGCTGAAGCCGCCGCGGCGGCCATCAGCAGCAGCGCCGGCAATGGGATGGCGCTGGTAATCGTTCCCCGGCCCATACGTCCCGCGCCTACTGCTTCAGCGTGCCTTTTTCTTTTGCAATGGGCAGCAGTGTCGGATAAAACTGCACGAAGGTGTTATCGCTCGCCCCGTTAGCCGAATGGCACGCATAACAGGTAGCCGTTTTCGGCCATGCCTGACCCGGGGCTCCCGTCTTGTCGAACTTATAGAATGTCCACTGTCCGCCCTGCTTCATCTCGGCCTGAATACTCGCAGGACCGGACTGGAAATGACCCGCGTGATTGATAGAACTCTTCGATTCCGATGAGCGCACATCCAGTACGAACATTGTCTTATCCGGCCAGCGCCCGGTGTTGAGAAAGGCCCGGTAAGCCGCGCGGGTGACGAACACGTTATCGAATTTCGGATTTTCGTCCTGTGTTTCCGACGTCACGGCGCCATAAGTCATGCCGAGGCCTGAGCTGACAAAGACCCACTCCCGGTAATCGGTTGGATAGGGAACCGTGTCCGCCGCCTGAAGAGCGCAGGTAAGAGAAGCAGCCAGGCAGAATACAGAGATGAGTGAGTTGCGCACGTTAATCGATTGTAATCGTACAATCGGGCCGGCCGCGCGCTTACTCATCGATATTCTTTTTCTTCCTGAACCAATCGATCATCATGTCGCGCAGCAGAGGACCGCTCGCCGGAAACTTCAGGCCCGTCACTCGGAGGTTCTCGAGCGACCCCTGATTCGCCGCCGTGAAATCGCTCACCGCAAGCGTGTATTCGGCGTTCGGGTCCACCGTCCTGCCGCCCAGAACCACCTTCGGGAGCTGGCTTCCTTTGAATTTCCCGACCACCACCACGTTATCGAACGGCATAACGTTCCAGATGTTGCGCACCAGAATCGTGCCCTCCGGCAACACATCGCGGACACCTCCCAGATTCATAAACGCGAAATCCGCGCCGGTTTCGTCGCGCATCACGCGCTCAATGATCGCCTTCACGCCGGGCTTGCCGATCGGTTTGCTCGTCCTCGCCAGCGGCTGATCGACACGCGCGCTCACCTGGTCTTCCCAGTGCCTGACCAGCGCCGCGACCTCCGGGTTCGGGCGCGAAACCGCGGGGTCCACCGTAATGTGCGTCCACTTGTAAGACACCGGAGCCTTCTTTTCGGTATCGACCTTCAGATCGAGCCGCCCCAGTTCTTCGCCGTACCCTTTGACGCGAACCATAATCCGGCCATCGCGCACGCTTTCCTTTTCAAGGCCGCTGTGTACGTGACCGCTGATAGTCACCGGGATTTCAGGCGCGAAGCGCAGAATCTGGTCCTCCTCAGCCGCCGTAATGTGACCGAGCGCGACAATCAGGTCGGCTTGATCGCGCAACTCGCTTGCATATTTGCGAAGGGTCGTCACCACCGGCAAAGTATGCCAGTCTTCGAGCAGCTTCGGCGTCGAAAGGTTCTTGAGATTGTCGGTCATCACCCCAATCACCGCGACGCGCAACCCGTTCACCTTCAAAATTACGAACGGCGCGTTGGTCATCAGTTCCCCTTTTCCGTTCACAAGATTGGAACTGACGATAGGGTATTTCGCGGTTTCGATGAACTTGCGCGTCTGTTGCCAGCCGTAATCGAAGTCATGATTTCCGAGCGTCGAGACATCGATACCCAGCAAATTTCCGATCTCGAAGATCGGCATCCCGCGGAAAATAGTGGAGACAGGGCTGCCCTGCACAAGGTCGCCGCCGTTCAGCATGATGCACTCCGGGCAGTTGGCCTTTTCGTGAGCGATCAGCGTGGCAAGCGCGGCAAAACTACCGTGCCGGTTATCGAGCGCGGAAATGCGCGCGTGCAGGTCGTTGGTGTGAAGAATGGTGAGCGGTCGTATTTCCGCATGTAGTACGGAATACAAAAGAAATGCGAATACCGGCGCAAAGCGGGAAAGCCCGGACATGAAGCACAAGTATAGCTATCCGGGTTATTGAACGTGCAGGCGGACCTGGTCGCTGGAAACCAGCCCGTCGAAAATGGCGAGCACCTGTTTACGGTATTGGTAAACGCGGTCGAGGTCGGCCCGGAACGCGCCTGCGAAGTCTTTGCCTTTGAGCCATTTATCGATCACGCCACGGGGCACGTCGATATCCTGCCGCAGCGCATCGAGCGAGTGACCGCGCAGAAACAGCCCGTAGAAAAATGCGGCTTCCCGCTGGGGCGCTAACGGATCGGTATCGTCTCGCGGAGTCATCGGCTCAAACGCCTCAAGCAAAAAAGTCATTTTAGGCATGGTTGGGTCAGCGGATCAAGTATGATTTTCGCAGGGGGTAAAACGGGAACAAGTCATTAGATGCATCGACATGGCACTTAAGTTTCCACATCCCGCAAGCCAATGACACCGATTTTAGTAGAGAAACCGGCGCGCGTCGCCGCAGCCGGCACGCGGCCCAAACTAATTGACGAATATGTGGGCCGGGTCAACACCGATACGCCAGGCCTGAGCATCGCCCATATGCGCAGCCCCGGCGGCTGGGTGGAGCCGGGCCAGACTCCGGATTTCGATGAATACACGGTCGTGCTGAAAGGCATGTTGCGCGTCGAACATCGGGAAGGTTCGATCGAAGTCCGCGCGGGACAGGCGATTATCACGTCTAAAGGCGAATGGATTCGCTACAGCACTCCCGAAGAGGACGGGGCGGAATACATCGCCGTGTGCGCGCCCGCCTTCACGATGGATACCGTTCATCGCGACCCCGAGTAATGCGCGCCCCGATGGAGTAAGCTTTCCTTCATGCGACTTGTCCCGGTATTGCTGCTGCTCGCTTCCCTGCCCGTTCACGCGGCCGATCCGGCGGTCCAGCGCCTGCTCGATCACTGGAACAAATCCAAAGCCTATATGATCGAGCTGGCGAATCAGATGCCGGCCGATGGCTACACTTCACGTCCCAATGAAGCTGAAATGACGTTTGGCCAACAGATGGTTCATATCGCCACCGGCACCATGTATCTGACTTCGGGCCTCGCCAAACCTTCCGGCGCCCCGATTAACGCGAAGAAAACGGATAAGGAATCCGCCATTGCGGCGCTGAAAGTTTCGTTCGACGCCGGCGCCGCGGCAATCGCCACGCTCTCTGACGCCGACCTGAACAACAAAATCGTGGAATCGGAAAACACCAAAATGACTGCGCTCGAAGCCGTAATTCTTGCGTTCGATCACGTTGAACACCACCGCGGGCAGTCGATTGTATATCTGCGGGTCAAAGGGATTAAACCTGTGGACTACCGGTTCTGACCCATATGATGTAATGGTTCTTTCATCTTATACATGCCGTCGTCCGCAACCCGTTTGAGGAGAAATCTGGTCGCAGCAGGCCGTCGTGCGCGCGAGTGGCGCATGCTGGCCGATGGCATCCGATCCACGGATCACCCCGTCCTCGCCCACATTATTCCGACACGCCGCTGCAATCTCGCGTGTACGTACTGCAACGAGTTCGACGATTTTTCGAAACCCGTTCCCACCGCTGAAATGCTGCGCCGCATCGACCTGCTGGGCGCGCTCGGCACCAGTATCATTTCTTTCAGCGGCGGCGAACCCCTGCTGCATCCCGACCTTGACGATCTCATCGCGCGCATCCGCAAAACGGGCGCGATGGCCGGCATGATCACCAATGGTTTTCTTCTAAATGCAGACCGCATAAAAAAGCTCAACCGCGCCGGCCTCGATCACATGCAGATCTCGATCGACAATGTGATGCCGGACGATGTTTCGAAAAAGAGCCTGAAAACGCTCGATCCGCGCCTGGAGCTGCTCGCCGAACACGCCGATTTCCACGTCAATATCAACTCGGTGGTCGGCGGCGGCATTCATAACCCGACGGATGCGATTGCGGTCGCAAAGCGGGCGGTTGAACTGGGCTTCACATCCACGGTCGGGATCATTCACGATACGGACGGGCAACTGCAGCCGCTCACGCGAAAACGAGCAGAGTATTTATCCTGCAGGTCCGCGACATGGGCAAGAAGAATTATGCGCGGCTGAATTATTTTCAGGACAACATCGCGCACGGCATCGAAAATAAGTGGAAGTGCCGCGCCGGTGCCCGCTACCTTTATGTGTGCGAAGAGGGGCTGGTCCACTACTGTTCGCAGCAGCGCGGTTATCCGGGCAAACCGCTGGCCGAGTACACCCGCGAGGATATCCGCCGCGAGTTCATCACCGAAAAGGGATGCGCGCCGCGCTGCACGGTGGCGTGCGTTCACTACACTTCGTACATGGATTTCTGGCGCGCGCCCCAAACCATTGCCGGCGCCCCCCGCCGCGCAGCAGACCGGTGACCGGCTGGTGCAGCTTCAGATCCGATAGCTTGTCCCTGACGCTATTTTTTCCCGAACTTCATCTCGCGTGACTCGATGTTGTATTCGCCGCACCATTCCGTGTAGAGACGGATATAGCTCGCGAGGATGTAATCGGCGCGGGAATAACCAAGCTCTTTCGCGGTCCGGTCGATCCAGCGGGCCGGCCCTTCGAGTTCCATGAAGACCCCGATGGGGGTCTCGTCAAGCGTGACCACTCCTGGTTCGCCCGAGCGCGCGAACTCGGTTCGATACTTCTCGTAGACGAAACGACTGCCGGTATCCGATTCCGCGGAAGAGCGCCAGACATTCGTCGATGTTGTCGGCGTGAAACTCCCGCTCTTCGCGGCGCTTGTGAGCGCCGGGTTTGCCTTCGCCCTTGAAGGTGCAGGTGACGGTCTTGCCGGCCTCGCGCACGCGCAGTAACAGTCCCCTGTTACGAAGCGACGAATTCTCGTCATCGAGGACGATATTCCGCTCAAAGACTCTGGGCTTGAGGATGCGGAACGAGCTTCGCCGCAACGCCGTGCGGACGGTGCCCACGTCAGGCGCGGAGATCTTCACTTCCACTTCGTCGGCTTTGCTCACGGCATCAGGATAGCGTGCGCAATAATGGGTGAACCGGGCGCGTAGCGCAATTGGATAGAGCATCAGCCTTCGAAGCTGAGGGTTGCAGGTTCGAGCCCTGCCGCGCCCACCATCCCACTCCCATTCTTTTCAACACCTTCCGTTTTTTTGGCATTACTTCCGCTAACATTTGCTAACATCCGCTTCGGCGTACTGCCTTGTTCAGCCTGAATCGCGTTCGACATCGTCGCGTTCCAAACCTCGGCCGCGGCGTTCGCGTCTGCGGGCAGTGCGTGCGAATAGATCGACAAGGTTATGGCTGAGTTTGCATGACCCAACCGGTCCGATACTGCCGTAATGGGAAGCCCGGAGCTGATGAGTTGACTTGCGTGGCTGTGCCGCAAGGAATGCAGGCCAATGCCCGGTAGGCCGATCTTACGGGCGAAACCGGTGACCCGTACCGACATTTGATCAGGGCAATAATGGGCGCCATCGGGCCGGCAGAAGACCAGATCGTGCTCCTGGTAGTCAGCACCGAACATCCCGCGGTCCCTGTCTTGTTCGGCGCGGTGTTGTTCAAGGACGGCAAGCGCCGCCGCGGGGACCGCGACCTGTCGCGGCCTATCTGACTTGGTTGGCTTGACACGCAGCCCGTTTCGAGTCTCTTCCAGTGACTTCGAAACGTTCATGGCGCCGGTCTTGAAGTTAATGTCAGACCATTGGATTGCCAGTAGTTCGCCGCGCCTGCAGCCAGTCGCAGCCGCAAGCACCAGCAATGGGTACAGCCGGGTGTTCGCGGCGCGGTCCAGAAATATCTTCATTGCGGCATTATCCAGAACCTTGGGTGCGGCCTTCGCTTTCTTCACGGGCCTGTCAACTTGGTCCATGCAATTACACTCGATCAGGCGCCATTTGAGCGCCTTGCGAAGGGCCGCATTCACCACGAATAAAATGTGTCCGATGGTCTTCGAAGATAGCGGCTTTCCGGTCCGGCCACCGGAATCCCGGAGCTTATTGATCGATCCTTCCAGCAGTTCCGCGGTGAGCTTATTGAGCGGCACCGTTCCGAATTCGCGGATCGCATAGGCGCCGTGCTGCCCGTACGCCTCCAGGGTCTTCGGGCTGCATCGGCGCGCGGCGTGTTCTCGCATCCAGCGGCCGAAGAACTCCGCGAATGTCGGCGATGCGTTGGCGGGCGACATACCCCGTCTGGTTTGCTCCATTGCAATGGCATCCCGGAGAGCTTCTCCGGCCTCCCGTTTGGTGGCGAATCCAGACTTCGTCAACTGAACCCGTTTGCCCTCATCTTCGCCGGCGTCGAATACGTAACCCCACGAAAACTTCCCGCCCTTTCTCGCCCGCCGTGTGATCGTGCCGTTCATTCTCGGCTGGCCTCGATCATCCGGTCCAAATCCTTTAGATCGAACATCAGCTTCACGCCCACGATCCGGATGGCCTTCAGCTTCCGCGCGGCGTGCAGGTTGCGCACTGACTCATCACTGATCCCGAGATACTCAGCCGCCTGCGAAGTGGTCAGCAGCCGGCGGCTGAGCGGCTTGCCGGAATCTTCCAGCGCGGCAACGACCGCGTTTCTGAATAGCTGCAGTAATGGTTCTATCGCTGCTTTTGTCTGTGTGCCGGTCATCTTTTCTGCCTCTTTTTGCTCTTGGAAACGGGCAGCGTCGGTTGCTCCGCTTCGTCGGTAAGCGCGAGTTCGCTTTGCCCTCCCTTTCGAACACGCTCAAGCTCACTGAGCATCGCGTTCAGGTGGGCAATTTGTGCGGGGCGATCTACCTCGCCCACCGCTGTGCGGATATCAGGATACGAGAGGTCCGTGCCGGGGGGTTCGCTATCAGCAATAAGGCTCGAAAGCTCCGCTTCCAGCCATAACGGGCCTCGATTACTCAGGAGCGCTAAAAGCCCCTCAATGTGAATGGGATCGCCGAAATATTGCCGGCGAAATTCACGCGCCGATTCTCGCTCAAACACATAGGCGATTTCCAGCTTTCCCACGGAACGCGCCAGCGCTGAAAGTTGCTCCAGAGCGGCGCCCTTTGGAGGCCGATTGGTCTCGTATCGCGCAACCGTAGTTACAGTTGTTCCAATCCTTTGGGCAAACTGCTGCTGCGTCTCACCGATAGCATTCCTCAAAGCCGCCACCGCAGTCGATGTGACCTCACGAGCGCGGCTCGTCGGGCGACCCCGTTTTGTTTTATTACCAGTTGACATAATTCATGGGAACGGAGTAGTATTTATTACCAGAGGATATTATTACGCAACACCGGAATAGAAATCAACCAGCAAAGAAGGGCGGGGCTTTCGGTTCTGTCGAGGAACTCGCCAGTTACATCGGAGTCAGCCGCACCAAGGCATACCGAAGCTTGAACAACGGAGAAATCCCTTCGATAAGGCTCGGCAACCGGTTCGTGATCCCGCGGGCCGCGATCGAAGAGTGGCTGAAGAGCGCGGGCAAGGCCGCATGAATCACCTTGCGCTGCTCGCGCGCGAGTTACTCCTTCACGAGTGCCCGGCTAGATGAGGCAACCGGGCATCTGGAGCTCGCCGGCCCTGTCGGTAATGGTCTGTGAAGGGGGGATTCGGTATCGAGAGCTACGTAGTAGTACTTATGTGGCGCAATGCCTTGACGAGATAACCCGGCAGTCGAAGAACAAGATCGTCCGTATTCCTGAACGTTGGGAGAAGCCACCGATCGATTCAAAGCGGAACGTTTCAGCTATGCGGACATTCCGTGCCGCGCGGCCAGTCAACTACCGCCCTCCAGCGAGGACGGCCAGCCATGACAAGCTGGACGTCCTCCGGTTGCCGGTCGCTCCTGACTATGGCGAACTGACGCCGATGCAGATTCGGATCGCACGGGAAGAGGGTGCAAGGCGATGGCGCAAAAGCCACTGGCGTGATCCCTCCAAACAAAAGGATTGTATCGCTGAGGCTATGCTCATCCTGCAGCAGAACAAGGAGCTTCACCGGGGCCTGCTGCGGAATCGGATTCGGGACCGCCTAAAGAATGCCTCTGCCCGTATAGGAAGGGTTGAAGGGCGATCATTCACGCATATCAGTATCAACGAGCGGACCGGGAACGGTGACGACGAGCGCGATGCAGATGTACCTCACCGCGAGGCGACGGTAACCGCAACGTTGAATTCGGTCGAACTTAATAATCTGAGCCGGGAAGAACTGATGCTCGTGCAGATATTGAGCGAACAAGAGCTCACAGAGAGGGAGCTGTCAGCCAAAACCGGCATTCCAAAATCCACGATCCACAAGCGTCTCACTCGGATAGCGGAAAAACAAAAAACAGCGGCCTAGAATAAATTTCACAGATCGGAACCAAAATGTACGATTAAAACGGATATATAAGCAGAGGGCAAGCACGCTTGAAGCCACTACTTACCGAGCGCATCGTCGCCAATCTCTTAACAGTCAGCGCTTCGACACTTAGAAAGTGGAGGATGACTGGTGATGGCCCGCCCTTCTTCAAGTTTGAAGGATGCGTGCGCTATCGAGAGGATGATCTACGGATGTGGCTCGCTGATCGTTTCCGGGAAGGTGTATCCTCCGGGGTAATAGGGAGCAGCGTGAACAAAGAGATGGCTAAACAGGATCCCCTATGACGGTAGTCCCGCTCGGCCTTGTGACCGTGCCAGCATCTGGCACCGATCAGCCTTTTACGCTCACGGCAGCACAATTATCGAAGCTTCCTCCGTCCCGCCAGGTTAGCGGTATCGACGTTTGGGCGAACCCCTCAAGCGCTGGCATCGTATCGGTGCGCTCAGGCGGCCTTACGCTGGCGGCCCTGCCCGTACCGTCTGGGGGGAACGTGGCCAGATGGACTTCCAGCGAATGCGGGAGGATCGATCCTACTTCCTTTGCCCTTGCGGCCGCGGTGAGCGGGGACGGGGCTTTCGTTACTCTCTGGATCGACTAAATCGGATGGCAAGATCACGCAATATTAAGCCGGCGTTCTTTCTCGACGAAGTGATGGCCGCGCTCCCTCACGAAACCCGCCTGCTATTCATCGGTCTCTCCACGATTGCGGATCGTGAGGGAAGACTCCAAGACAACCCGAGACGCATCGGCGCATCGCTGTTTCCCTACGAATCGGCTCTGCCGGTTGACGCCATGCTCAGCAGCCTGAACGCGTGCGGATTTATTCGCCGGTACTCGGTTGCCGGTGAATCGTTTATTCAGGTGATGACGTGGGCTAAAGACCAAAACCCTCACCCGAAAGAGGCAGCGTCAGTAATTCCCGCGTACTCTCCCGTAACAAGCAACGAACCAGCAACGGAAAAGCCGCGACTTGTCACGGCACACGATAAAGACCCTGATATCCGGTATATAGATCGAGCAGCGGAAAAGCCACGGCTGGTAACGGAAAAGCCGGTACTATCCGTGCTGATTCCTGATTCCTTTAATCTGATTCCTGATTCCTTTAATCCTCAATCACGCGGCGACTCATCGCACAATTCAAAGTTCGAAGCGGAATCTGCTGAGGGGTGGAAGTCGTTTCTCGGTAGGTACCCAAACCAGATCGGTATAGATGAAGCCTGTAGGCAGTGGGTCAGCATGGATCTCACCGCTGATGCCGCTATTGAAGTTTTGGCCGGTCTGGATCGATGGATCGCTTCCGAGCAGTGGCAGGCGGAATCCGGTAAGTACGTTCCCGCTCCGGCGAAATGGCTCCGTGAGAAAAGATGGCAGGACAAGCCGAAGGCAGCTCCGGTAGAGCGTGTGCCTGGAAAGTCTTCCGCTGGGGTTGACCCGTATGCCGAGTGGATCCCAGACTGGAAGAAAGGGCAAGGCGAACGGCCTTCCGCGTGCGGCCTGAAATCTTCCGAAGATATCGACAAGGCGGCCTGAAACGTTATCCACGGGCCTTCCGCGATGCAGACACAGCACGCGCACTGGCGGGATTCAGGGTGGGGCGATAACGTCAGGTAGTACGCGCGGCGTAGTAACAGGGGGTTTGGCTTTCATGTGAACGGTCGTTGACGTGAAATAGTTCGTGACTTCCCTTCATGTTTGCTTTAGCATGAAGACATGAAACGCCCAAAGGTCAAAGCCGCTTCGGAGCTTCCGTGGATCGGTTACATCCGCGTCTCAACCAAGGATCAAGCCGACTCGGGATTATCCCTCGAATCGCAGGAAACTAAGATCCGCGCAATGGCTACAGTCAAAGGCGTGCAACTTTCAGAGGTGATCGTCGATAGAGCCGAGAGCGCAAAGAACCTAGACAGGCCGGGCGTGCAACGGGCGCTGGCAATGATTCGCGAACGCGCCATTGCGGGGGTTATTATTGCCAAGCTTGATCGGCTGACGCGGTCCGTACGGGATCTTGGCGCGCTGGTAGATATGCTCCAGGCGCATGACGTGTCCATGGTCAGCACCTACGAAACGCTGGACACGACGACAGCGAACGGGCGGATGATATTGAACATCACCGCAACAATCGCACAGTGGGAGCGCGAAGTAATCTGCGAGCGCACCAGCGATGCTTTACAGGCCAAATTGAACCGCGGCGAACATGCCGGCAATGTCGCTTACGGATACCGATCCGAGAACGGCCGCGCCGTCGCCGACAGTGCCGAGCAGTTTGTCATCCGGCTTGCGAAGACCTATCGAGCATCTGGTATGAGTCTGGCGGGTGTGGCGGAAGCGCTCAATCGAGACGGCCACTTAACGCGACGTGGAAGCCAGTGGAAGCTTCAGTACGTTGACAGCATTCTAAAAGCGAACCCCGCGTAATCGCTAAAACAGTATCTCGCTTATGCAACAACACGAGGCCGTCCCGAGGGATGGCCTTTCTGGTTTCAAACAGGAGTTTTCATGATTTCAGATATCACGGCCGGCATTCAGACGGTCACGGCGTCCGGACCGGTTACCGGCACTCTCGACACTTCAAGCCTCACTGGCGATTTCACGGTGTGCGTCGATGTCGTAAGCCTCACTCTTGCCAGTAAAGCCGTTATTTGCATCGAGGACACAGCCAGCCCGGGCGCACCGTTCTCCGACGCGCGCCAACTATTTACCGTCAGCCCAAGTCTCGGCTGTGGTGGTGACGTCGCGACGTTACTACGAGCTCGGTGCCCTGCGGTTTGGCACGAGCAATAGCAATCAGACTGAATGGGCTGGCTCTCCAGGGAATTAACGCGAGCCTGCGTGTTCACGCCTACTTAATCCAGTGATCACCCTCGAGACTATCACGAGCCTTAAGCGGGCATTCGTTGCGTGTCAATCGAGCCATATGGCTGCTGCCGAGGCGGGGTGGCCTTCGGATACCGCGAGGCTTTACCGACGCGCCCTGGCGGCTGTGGGCACGATTCCAGCCGCCCCGCTTCGGAGCTTTGGAAGGCACTGGCTTCGGGCCATATAGGAGGCATTGTTGGGTACGACTACATTCAAGACCGGCCAATCCGGTAACCCGAAGGGGCGCCCGCGGCTGCGGGATCTTTCGGTCTCTGAGTACATCGGCCGGCGCATTGGTGCGCCGAAAACACGCGCCGCCTTGGTCGGTGAGTTGGTTCGCATCGCGACTAAGGGTGATTCCGATGGCGCGCGACTCAAAGCAATCCTGGCTTTGTTCGAGCAGGCGGAGGGCAGGCCCGCGCAACGGACGGCAGCGAAGGCGGAAGACGGAAAGATTGAGGTGATTTTTGGCGACGATAAAACTCCCGCAACTTCATGAAGCGCAACGACAGATCATAGCTGAAGCGAGCCGCTATAACGTCCTGGCGACGGGTCGGCGTTTTGGTAAGACGGTTCTCGGGATCGACCGCTTGATGCGCCACGCATTGACAGGGAAACCTGTCGCGTGGTTCGCGCCGAACTACAAAATGTTGATGGCAGTGTGGCGCGATATAGTGGCGATCCTCGGCGATATCGGCGTGGCGAACAGGAACGACAAGTTCATACAGTTTCCCGGCGGCGGTCAACTTGAGGCATGGTCTCTCGATAGTCCAAATCCAGCCCGTAGCAGGAAATATGCTGCCGTCTGTATCGATGAGGCTGCGCACGCACCGGACCTGAAAGATCAGTGGGAAAGCGCTATCCGGCCAACCCTGACGGACCTCCGCGGCGAAGCATGGTTTCTCAGCAGCCCTAAGGGCATGAACTTCTTTCACACGATCTGGCAGCGCGGGCAAGATCCTGAACGGGAGGACTGGAAAAGTTGGCAGATGCCAACGGCCTGCAATCCCTACATCCCAGCGGATGAGATTGCAGCAGCAAAGCTCGACCTGCCGGAACTGGCATTCCGGCAGGAATACCTTGCTCAATTCGTTTCATGGGAGGGCGCGGTTTTCCGCGCACTTGATCGGGCGGTATGGAACCCGCCGGAGGAGCTAAGGCGGGCTGGTCGAGTCGAACCCTGGATGACATACGCGCCTACATTTGCGATCGGCTGCGACTGGGGCCGCACAAATGACTACACGGTATTCACGGTTGCTTGTGATATCCCGTTCCGGCCGGTCACCGCGGCCACCGATGAATTCGACAAGTCGAACGCCGCGGATAGATGGAACCATATATCGATTGTCGAGGTGGACCGGTTCCGGGGAGTTGAGTTTGCGATCCAGCGAGCACGGCTTCACGCAATCTGGCAGCGTTTTGGTTGCCCCGTGGTGGTCGCGGAGTCGAACTCAATCGGCGCACCGGTAATCGAAGCTCTGATGCGCGAAGGAATGAGGGTTATCCCATTCCACACCAGCAATTCGTCTAAGGCGCGGATTGTAGACGATCTCGCGCTCTCATTTGAGCGCGGGCGAATCCGCATACCGGACGACCCGATCCTGATTGGAGAGCTTCAGGCGTTTGAGGCAACCAGCCTTCCCAGCGGTCTTATGCGCTACGCGGCCCCGGAAGGCGGGCACGACGATACTGTAATTTCTCTTGCGCTTGCCAGGCACGCGCTGGCAAAATACGCTGGCGCGTGCTCCAACGATCCGTACCGCCAGCAGGCGCGCCTGGACTTCGCACTGAAGGCAATGTTCGGTGGCGGAGCGTTCTAACAATCCACCGAAAAAGGAAACCAAATAATGTTCGAACCTGTAAAGACGCGGGAATTCCCGCGCGAATTCACTGTGACGCTCTCGGATACGACATGGGTTACCTTCCATGGCGACGAAGGAGCCTCGAACGCACTGGCCTACTCAGTCCTCAAAGCCGAGGAAGCCAGGGCGCGAGGAGAGGCAAAAGCCGAATGAACCTTAGGCAGACTCCAAACATCACAATCCTGCCGCCAGATTCAGGGGCGGCTATATCAGCCAATGCGGAGCGCTTCGCCGAGGTTCTCGAGAGCGTTGAGGCTGCACCTGCAGTCACGACGGCGCGGCTTACATTCGAAACCGCAATAAAGGAATACCAACGGTTAGCTGGAGCGCTGAGCCGCTTGAACCTGCGTGCCCGCGAACTTACCGCCCGGGTCACATCCGCTAACGAGCGCCTTGAAGACGGCCTGTTGAGGCAGTCTGACGTATCCGGGTTGCTCGGCAGCGTCCTTGTCGAGCAGGCCGAATTGAGCGCCGTGTCACGAGTCGCTGGGAAGTTGGTCGAGAATCTGATACCCCATGCGGCAATTGCGCGCCTGGACGCCGAGGCCAGGCTGTTTTCTGCGCGCGCCGATGAGGTCGCATCGATCGCTCACGCCAGATTCGAACGTACGGCGGAGCTAATGCGCGCCGCCGCGGATCACGAATCCGGGATTTCGGTTGATATCAAGTCAACTTTCAGTGGCGCACTGCTCTCCTATGCGGACGAACTGAACCGCGAGGCCGGACAATGCCTGAAGGGCGCAGAGGTGTCCCAACAACAGTACGACGACATGACAGTGAAGCTCGCGGCCCTGCAGCGGCGCGGAGTTAAAGGAACAATATGAGCGAACCTAACAAACCGGAAGCACCAGTAGATCTCGACGATATTAAGCCCACGATGACAGCCGAGCAGCGCGAACGCGCACGCAAGGAAATTTTGAAGGCTTTAAAGGAATTCGGCCGCTAACCACGGCAACTCAGACCGATTTTGCTGGCTGGGCGTTTGCAGGCGTGCGGGCGCCCGTTTTTTCAGGAGAATAAAACGATGTACATGGCACGTGAGTACTGGGAAGGTGTCCGCGCGGTAGAGGCGGAATTGGCGGGCGACTCGGTTATGCTGATGTCGCTCAGCGATCCGCTACGCGGCATGGTGGGCGGGGCCGTAGCTGAGGTGCCGCGGCAGATGGCGGCCCGGTTTATCTATGAAAAACAGCAGAGGCTGGCGACTCAGGCCGAGATAGCCGTCCACAACGAACAGCAACGATCGGCCAATATGGCCGCATTGATCGAGGCTCGCACCCGTGCCGGCTTCACCACCTACGTTCTGCCCGAGCAGAAGGCCCGCCGGAATGGCTGAACAAATCGAAGCGCGAAGCTACGGGCGACCTGTATCGGCATCATGTAACCCGAACCCCGCGATGCTCCAAATGAACCCCGCGCTTCTCCGGGCAATTGGGCGGGTGTGCGCGTCCGGGGTCACGCAGACCATGGCCGCACATCCGGAGCACCGTGCGTACGCGGCAGAAGCGAAGGCGTCGAGAGAGCGCGTTGAGCGGAGCCGGCAAAGAAGGTTGATTCAGGTCATCCTCGAAGCCGATCACAAGAAAGCAAGGCGGTCCAGTGTGCGCCTGAAAAAGGCGGCCTGAAAAGGGGATTCAATGTACAACATCACGTTTAAAGTCGACACTCCGGGGCAGGAATCCATAGTCTCGCTGCGCACCCAGGTGCTGCTGATGCAGCAGCAGTACCAGACTGCCGGGGCAGAGATTAAGAAGTCCGTATCTGCCATCGACGCTGCCACCCGCGAGGCGAATCAGGCGGCGATGGAGGGTGACCAGAAGCGCGCCGTGTCCCGCATGGCTGCTGCCAGCGCAGAGCGTGCCGCGCTGGACAGCCTCATACGGAAGGAGCGGGAACTAAAATTGGCCTTGGACGAGGTGTCCGGATCCAGTCAGAAATCTATTTCGCAGATGGCCGCCACGAGCGGCGCGCTCCGCACCCTGGAGGGCAATCTCCCTATACGAGCCGTCGAGAACTTCCTGACCAAGACGCTCGGGCTCGGGCCAGCGTTCGCCGCCGCCTTCCCTTTGGTGGGGGCGGTTGCCGCCGCTGAGATGATCGGGCGCATCACAGAGAAGATTGTCGATTTGTACAAGTCCGTTCGTGACGCGAAGGAGCGCATTGCGGGCGAATTCGGCGAAATCAATCATGCAATCGCCGCATCAAACGATGAACTAAAGGTCTCTAATGATCGCCTGGAGAATGAAATTGCAAAGCTGGAACACAAGCCAGAGAACGCGCTGAAACTGGCTCTCGATGAGGCCACTGTCGCTTCCGAGAGGCTGGCGTCCAGTTTAGGGAAAGATTTGGAGGCGCTTGAAAACCTCCTCAAAAAGAACAACGTTGGCGGGTGGAAGGCGTTCTTCACGCACGAGCTCTCAACTACCGACATCGGAAAGGAAATCGGCGGTGAAACTGGTTTCGGCGGCTTCCGCGGCAAACTGGCAGACATAACCGATGAAGGGAACGCCAAGATAAGAGTCGCTACGGACCTGAAGGCCAAGGATGCCGCCCAAACGGAGCTTGATACCCGCCTCACAAAGGCTTATGCCGTTGAGTTGGCGAAACTCAATCGCATGCTCGACGACACCAAGCGGGATGCGGCCGCATCGGGTGGTATGGGTCCGAACGACACGGCCAGGGTAGAACTCCTGAAGGGCTCAATCAGGAATTTGGGTGAAGAGCGCGAAGGCATCGGGCTGCGCGGCGAGCAATCCGACCTGGAGGGAAAGCGGGCTGCGGTAAAAGCGGCCGCGGATGCCGGCAGAGAAGCCCGGGAACTGCAAAAGAGGCAGGCCGAGGAACTGATTCGGCTGCAGTACGAACTCGCCTCCGCATCAGGCAAAGAGCTACTGGGCGTTGATGCTATCAACGCGCGCCGGGACGCCACCATTGCAAAACTTAAGAGTGAAAAACTCGCAACGGGCGACATCCTGGAAGTCGTCAACCAGATAGCGGCCGTTGAGACTCACATCAACTTCACGAAGGCGCTAGACAAGGGGCAGAAGGCGGCTTACGAATCAGCTTCGCGCTCCGTGGCCTCTGAGGGGCACGCTGAAACGCAAGCGGACAGGTTCGGTAGCCGTGAGTTCCTTGACGGGCTGAGGCGCGATATCAAAGAGACTGAAGAGTTTCTGTCGTTCGCGGGAAAGATCCAGAAGCGCAGCGAGCAGTCGGATGTGGACGGCGTTCGGAAATCGCTCGAGGTTGCCGTGCGCGGAAACGCAAACGCGGCCAAATCCGGCAGCATCGTGCCTGGGGCCGCAGCGGTAAACGATTATCAAGCGCGCCTTGAGGCGGCTGGCAAGATCTTCGATATCGAGACCCATACACTGGATATCCGGAAACTCGATTCTGGGTTGGAAGACGTGATCGCTGGTCGCCGCAAGACCCTGACAGATCAGGAGTTCAAGGATGCAGAGAGGCTGGCGGACGCGCGTAAACAGTGGGCTGATGAAGTCTATCAGGCTGAATCGCAATACGAAGAGACGCTGAACGCCGAGCGCGCCAAGCAACTGCATGAATTTCAATCTGAAGTCGGCAAGGTATTCGATGCACTGATAAGCCGGCAGCCGAATGCGCTGGCGAACCTACTGAAATCCGAGGTCACGGGCATCGGAAAGACGATCATCGAGAATTTAGCCAAAGAAGCTTGGCCAACAATCAAGAAGGGAATCCCGCACGCTCAGGCCGGTACGGAACTCGGCAGGGTTTTTGAGAAAACTCCGTTCGGACCGGACCCATTAAAGGGTTCCGCCTCGGCGCTCGATGTCTCGGCCGGTAAGCTCGTCCGCCTCGGCCGATGCGTTGATGAAGTCCGCTCACAACGTGGGCGGTGGGTCTGGATCACCCGGGGGTGCGAGCGCTATCCCGGATAGCTGGACAGCATTGCCATCGTTCGGCGGTGGCGCCTCTGACGCTGGAACGGTGGGCTCTGGCGAGACGGCTACTGAAGGAAGCGCGCTTCCGGGTGGCGTGAACGGAGATTATGGCGGAGAGACCTCGAATCCGGCTGGCGGTGGCAGTGGCCTCATGGGTAAGGTTGCGAGCGCCGGAGCGGTCGCCGGGGGCGCTTATCAGGCGTTTAAGGGCTTCAGCAAGGGCGGCGTTGGCGGAGACCTGCAGGGCGCAAGCGGGGTTCTGGACGCGGGCGCTGGTATCGCGGCGCTGTTCGGTCCCGCGGGCGCACCGGTGGCGCTGGGGCTTGGAATCGCCGGCGCGATAACGGGTCTGATCGGAGGTCTTCTCAACTCGAAGCAGCAGCGCGAGAACGCGATTAATCAGGAACTCCAGAGCAATCAGTACATGGCCCCGACTGCCATCAACATGACGCAGGATTCTGGCGGCCACTATACCGACTTCGACGCGCGCGGCAATATCCGAACGTCAAACCTCAGTCCCTATCCGGAGACGACGAATCCTTTCATCTGGGAGCAGACGCACGGCCTATTTGGGCCGCCTCCGACATACTATCCGGTGCCCGGGGGCACGCAATCGCCGTACAGCCCCGGGAATGCCCAACAGCCGGCACCCGTGGTGAATAACTACAACACAACCATTCATACAATGGACGCCCAATCTTTCAAAGACTTTGCGCACCGCAACAGCGCTGCCATTGGCGAAGCCACTGCGACCCACCTGCAAAACAGTTCCGGCCGCCTAGCGGACGCAATCCAGTACATAACGAATTCTGGCAGGCATGGTTAAGATTCTTACCACTCATCAAATCCTCTCCGCCGGTGCGGCCGGTTGCTATGCGGCGGTAGATGTCATTATCGTCCGCAACGCGGCATTCCGGCCCGCATTCGAAAGGCTTACCAAGATGGTTAATGCGTACGCGGCTGGCGTGCTCATGTCGGACCTGGTCGCTTACTATTTGGCGTTCTACGACGAAAGCCGCTGGCCGGCCATTCTGGGTTCCGCGCCGCCCCGGGCTATACCTCCTCCGATGATCGTAACCTTGCTGCATTTAGAAACAGGGACGCCCCTCTTCCTCTCGGACGAACTGTTGAATGCGTGGGCACGCGAGGGCCTTGAAACAATCGCGGAATGCTCCCGCTGTGGCTACCGAATGCCAGCTTCGTATTCGAGGTGCGCTGTCTGCGGCGGCCGAACCGGGGAAGGAGGTATTTGGGCAAAAACGCGGGCTCGCTTCGCGTGGCTGAACTAAGCAATCAGGGTTAAGAAAAAGCGGCGCGTTCCGGAAATCGGGCGCGCCGCTTTTTACTTTGAGCCTGCCGGGGTGAATTCAATCCTTTTGTCGCGATTCCTCAAACTCCTCCAAGATCGACGCCCACGGCTCAGGCATGTTAACTGACAGCACAAGGTCGGGGCACATACGGATATACCGTCGAGCGCTATCGAGGTGGAAGGCCTCCTGCTGTTCATCGGTATTCGCCTCTTTAAGGTCTGCTGTCTGCGCCTGAATCGCTGCAGCATGAGCCTCTGAAGGCAAGCCTGTGGATGCTCGAATATTCGGGCATCCGCGGTAGATGTGAAGGAATGACTTCAGGGCTTCGTATTCAGCGAAGGTCAGTTCGATCTCCTGATCCGGTTGCGTGGATCTGCAAGGGTCGCAAGCCGCGAGGGAGTAGTTCAGATGCGGAGTGTTGAGTAGCCACGCCGGTGCTTCGCTGTCGGGTTGTGCGGTTGCTGTTCTCTCGGGATCGCGGGCTGTCAATATCATCGTGGTAATCTCCTGACACGTATTGTCGTGTTTTGCAGTGCGACAAGTCAAGCTAAAATGCGTCAATTTAAGTCATAGCTTGAAACAACGCGGCGATATGTATCACTATTACAATATGTCTAATGACGAACTATTGACGCCCGAAGAGTCTGCTGCATACCTGAAGATGCACGTAGATAGCGTGCGTAGATTGTTGCGAACCGGCAAACTCCCGGGCAAAAAAATGGGAGGCGGGTGGCGGATCTCCAGATCGATCCTTGATGCGCTGATCCGTGGTGATCCGCAAGCGCCCGTTCCGGACGGATCAGGCGTCCCGGATTAAGCGCCATTCGATATCGGCATACGCTGGCTGGGAATAATACATGTACACGTTTCTCAACAGTGCCAGCGCAGTATTCTTGGCGGCACCTAGGGTCCGCTCGCGCTCGTCGGGTGGGCGTTGAAATTCTCCCGGGAGGACCTCAATCGGATCGAAAGCTACCCTCCAAGGCCTCTCGGTGTCTCCTTCGGGATTTTCGAAAATCCTGACAGCGTGACCGTTGTACCAACCTATGCAATACGGGAGCGTTTCCATTTCGGAAAATGCATCATATCATTGCTTTCGGGCAAGCCTGAAGAATCTGTTTTTACGGCTAACATTTTGCTAACCTCGCCGCCAAAACACACTGTTACACCCTGTCATTCGGGAAACTGGATGCACGTAAAATCAACCACTTAAGCACCACTCGTCACGCCTTGTTACGGCGTTTATCAGGTTCGAGCCCTGCCGCGCCCACCATCCAACTTCCAGGCGAACCACGCAGGGGGAATGAAGGGTTGAGATGGCACCCACGTGCCGGGAGCGCCCGGCGATCCATGCTACTGCTTTTCGACGCCGGCAACGTGATCAACTCCGGCTTTCCCGAGCAATGGATCCGCACGCCCTTCTCACAGGCGATAACGACTGACCCGCCGTGATGGCGGCGATCTATGACATCGCTGACTCAGGCTGGGGAATCGCCGAACAACCGGGCGCCGATTCGCCCGCGGCTTGACTCGCAAGACAGAATGCGAAACTTGAAATCCGGGATAAAAGGACAACAGCAATGAGATTCAGAACCAGCTTTGCGGGCCTTTTCGGCGCAGCCTGCCTGCTTGCGCAGTCGCCTGCCCCATCTGGGACCGATGCGTTTCAGAGCCTCCGCTTCATGGAGGGAGAATGGTCGGCTGCAACGCCGGGTGCCGCGGGCACTCCTGCTGTGGCGGGAAGTTATACGTTCCGCAGAGAACTGGGCGGACACGTGCTCGCGCGCCACAGCACCAGCGCCTCATGTAAAGCCCCTACTAACTTCGACTGCGAGCATGGAGACTTGCTCTACGTGTACGTCGAGGAACCTGGGCAGCATTTGAAGGCCATCTATTTCGACAATGAAGGCCACGTGATTCACTACAATGTTTCAACACCCACCTCCAGCAGCGTTGAATTTCTCTCCGATCCGTCAAATCCAGGGCCTCAGTTTCGCCTGAGTTATGAACTGAAGAATCAGATTATGTCCGGCCGATTCCAGGTCCACATGCCCGGAGCCGGTGATTGGAAGTCATACCTTGAATGGAGCGGCAAAAAAAGCCAAATCACCGAAACACCCCATTAACGATAGACTGCGTTCATGCAAATCCGTTCTGCGGCCCTGCTGCTTGTTCCGCTCATCTGCAGTCTGTCGCCCTACGCGAATGCCGCGCCCGCCAATCCCTTCGTCGGAAGATGGGACTTCACCCGCGCCGCGTCCACCGGCGTCGGCGCCAACTGGCTCGGCATCACGGAAAAGGACGGCAATCTCGCGGTCTGGTTTCAGCCCACCGGCGGCCACGTCATTCCGCTCAGCGATGTAAAGCAGAACGGATCTCATCTCACCCTGGTCACCAGCCCCGCTTCCGCAGGCAACCCGGCAACCACCTGGGAACTCGATGCCGCAGGCGGCAAACTGACCGGCGTTCAGAAACGCGGCGACGAAACGGAACCGCTGACCGGCCTTCCCGCCCCCGCTTTGAAGCGCACCCCGCCCAAGTCCTGGACCGCGCCTGAGAGCCTCTTCAATGGCCGCGATCTCACCGGCTGGGAACCCATCGGTTCCGCCGCGAACAGCCATTGGATCGTGAAAAACGGCGTGCTCAGAAACGAGGAACACGGGGCGAACCTCAAATCCACCAGAACTTTCGATGACTTCAAAGTCCATTTCGAAGTGAACTGCCCCGACGATGCGAACAGCGGCTTTTATCTGCGCGGCCGCTATGAAGTGCAGCTCGAATACGCGCCTGAAGGCAGTGAGCCGCCGGAACGTGGCATGGGCGCGGTCTATGGCCGCCTGGCCCCGCAGGTGAAGCTCCCGCGCAAACCCGGTCAGTGGGAATCGTTCGACATCACGCTCGTCGGCCGCACCGTCACCATCCTGCGCGACGGAGTCCTCATCATCGACCGCAAAGAGATCGAAGGCATCACCGGCGGCGCGTTAGACGCCCGCGAAGGTGAGCCGGGCCCCTTCTACATCCAGGGCGATCACACCGGCGGGCTGGAGTTCCGCAACATCACGGTCTCCACCCCCGTTCGCTAAGCCCGGTTCATCCAGACAACCGAAGCCGGCGGACGCACACCGCGACCTTGATCTCCCGGCCCGGCCTCCGGCTGCCGCGCCGACGGTCCCAGATAAAACGATGGGTCTGCTGCCAGCGGACCAGCCTCCGGAGGCAGATCCTTCTCCCGATTCGTTCGCGCGTAGTTGGGGATCGCGAGCATTTTGCTGCCATCGCTGAACTGCCCGTGAATCGCCATCACGCCGCCCAGCAGATCGCCCCGCCACTCCGCCGTGAACGGAGAGTCCGCGGCCACAGCCTTGCCCAGGTCTCCATCCACCTTCTCGACGTTGTAAATCAGCGGCCCGTAGCGCAGCGCCATCTTCCCGCGCGTGGACGCGATCAGGTCTGTCGCGCGGATGCGCTGCACCTTCATCGGAAGTTCCAGCTCAATCCTGTCGCCCGCCTTCCAGTTGCGCGCAATCGTCACATATCCCTTCACAATCGCGGGCTTCACAGCCTTGCCGTTGACGGAGAGCGACACAAACGAATTCACCTCGGGAGCGGGCGTATAAAGCTTGCTGGTCTTGCGGTCTGGAATGCGCAGCCGCAGCGCAAAATCCCTCCGCTCTTTCGGATTCACGGTGATGGAAATCTTCCCGCTCCACGGATAATCCGTTTCCTGCACCATCTCGACATCGGTGCCCGCAACCTTCTCGACCGTGATCGTACTCCCGATATACATGTTCACGTACAGGCCATCGGGCGCCTTCGCATAAGCCCACGTGGGAACCATCAGCAACGTGCGCGGAATGTTCCCGACGCAACACGGGCAGGTGTGCCACGAACTGCGCCCCATCGAAGCGTCCAGCGGATTCGTGTAATAAAAGTTCCTGCCCTCCAGATCCGTCGAACCGAGCAGCGCGTTGTACATCGTCTCTTCGTAGTTATCGACATACTTCGCATCGTGATACGCCAGATTCATCTTCCAGTGGAAGAACACCATCCCGCAGCTCGAGCACGATTCGCAGTAAGCATCGTTGCGAAGCGAATAATTCGGACCGAACCCTTCCGAAGTCTCCCCGCTTCCAATCCCGCCCGTCAGGTAGTATTTGCGGTTCACGATGTTGTCCCACAGCGACTTCACCGCGCTCTGATAGTCCGGATCGTGCGTCTCGACCGCCACATCCGCCATGCCCGAATACGTGTACGTGGCACGCACCGCATGACCCACCGCTTCATACTGCTCGGTCACCGGCAAATGGCTCTGGTCGTACTCGGAACGGTCGCGCACCGGATTGACCGCCGCCCTGTAACGGCTGTCCAGCAGGAACTTCGCGGTGGCAATATATTTGTCGCCCCTGCCGCCGCCTTCCATGTCATTCACGAAGCGCCCGAACCGCACCAGCGCCTGCTCCATCTCCTGATGCCCGTCATACCAGGCCTGTTTCGGCGCGGGCCCCAGGTGGTTCGACCAGCAGTCCGCCAGCCTTTTCGCCGCGTTATAGAGCCGCGCATCCTGCTTATCGGTCATCTGGTAATGATTGATTGCCGATTCAAGAAAGTACCCGGCCGTGTACCCCTCATGGTCCCCGCGGTGCCGCGGATCCCAGTGCTGAAATTTGCTGCTCTCCACCACAGCGCCGTCTCTGCCCGCGCGATCGAGCGTGAAAGCCGTCTGCAGATACCCATCGGGTTCCTGCGCCGCAAGGATCTTCGGAATCCAGTCTTCGAGCGTCGCCCGGAACTTCTCGTGCGCCTTCAGGATCGCCGCATCGCCCCGAGGATCGATCATCAGCGCAATACTCATCGCCTCCACCGTCTGATGCACCCAGGCATTCGAAAACACGTAGCCCTTGTGAAGCCCCGCCGGTTCACCGCGCAACTTCTTTCCCGCTTCGACGAAGTTATCGATCCCGCCCGGGCCCAGCGTCACATCGTTGCGGTTGATGATGTCGATGCAGTGCGGAATCCAGTTCGCAATCAGAACTCCCGCGCGCGCATTCCAGAACTTGCTGTCGATTTGGAATTTCCGGGCGTAAACCGCGTCGAGCTGCTTGGCGGGCGGCGGCGTCTCCACCGATACATTGAGCGTCGACGAACTCTTACCCTGACCGTTGTCAGCGGTCAGCCTGAGCACATACTCGCCCGGCGTCCTGAACGTCGCCGACGTAATCAGCGCATGAGGATCTTCGAACTGAACCTCGCCCGGCCCGGACTCCTTACTCCATACTGTCTTCGGCACCGGCTGACCTGCACCACGATCCACCTGGACCTCGGCGGTCCGGGGCCCCGCGTTGCGTCGCGGCACCGGGGGATTGCCATAGCCCGTCCACCCGCGCAGGTAAGTTTTGCCAGTGATGATCGTGACGCGGTCCACACCCGCCACTGCGTTCAACGGCGCTGCGTCTTCTGCCATCGCGCACGAAACAATCGACGTCTGCAGCGCGGCCGGCAGCGCCGCTACCGCCGCGGCTTTCCTGACCGCTCCCAACAATTCACGGCGGCTGAGCCCGGCTCCCATAGCTTCTTCTCGCATGTTCTTCCCTTACGATTGCAAAGTCTATCTCACTTGCGCGGAGCCCAGGGTCCGCCCGGTCACCGTGGCAATCGCCGTGCTCCGCAATCTCCGTCAAACGAGCGCAATTGTCCCGCTCGTGAATCGCGGGCCGAAGGAGGACGGCGTCAGGCCGGCGATGACGTGAAAAAGGGCGCGAATTCGACCGGATAGAGTGGAGCAGGGTTTTTGCCGTCTCCCCTGCCTCACGGGTCAAAGGGAAATGAGAAATCGTTTTTCGGCAATCCGGCGGACCCGACACAGTTGTTCGAAACCGGTGGGTTCGCGCCTGTTCTTCACCGTCTACAATCGAGATTAGTGCAGCCCGCCGACACATCTCCGGATCGGATTGAACTCGTCACGCTCCGCACGTTTTCAACTCATATGGAAGCCGATATGGCTGCCTCGCTTCTCGATGCGTTCGGCGTCGAATGCACCACCAGCGCTGACGATTGCAGCGGGCAGCGCGCTCACATGAGCAATTCGAGCGGTGTGCGGCTTATCGTTCGGTCGGACGATCTTTCGCGCGCCGTCCAGATCCTCGCGAATGAATCTGAAGGATAACCGGTGCGCCACAGGGTAGTGATCGTGGGCGGCGGCTTTGGCGGGCTTTACGCGGCCAAATCTCTCAAACATGCCGACGTCGATCTCACGCTCCTCGACCGCCGCAATTTTCATCTCTTTCAGCCGCTGCTCTATCAGGTTGCCACCGGAGCCCTTTCGCCCGGCGAGATTGCTTCCCCGCTCCGCAACGTCCTCAGGCACCAGGAGAATACGCGCGTTCTGCTGGGCGAAGTTACCGATGTGGACGTCACCGCCCATCAGTGTGTTCTCGCCGGTGGCGCACGCATCGATTACGATACTTTGATCGTCGCCACCGGTTCCACCCACCATTACTTCGGTCATCCCGAGTGGGCAAAGCTCGCGCCGGGTCTCAAAACCATTGAGGACGCAACGGAAATCCGCACCCGAATTCTGCTGGCCTTCGAACATGCCGAGATGGAGCATGACCCCGCTCTTCGCCGCGCCCTGCTGACCTTCGTGGTCGTAGGCGCGGGACCCACCGGCGTCGAACTCGCCGGAGCGCTCGGCGAAATTTCACGCGACACGCTCAGGAAAGATTTCCGCAGCATCAATCCCGCCGAAGCGAATATTTTCCTCATCGAAGGCGCCGACCGCGTGCTCCCGCCCTACCCGGAGAAGTTATCCGCCGCGGCGGAAAAATCGCTCATTGAGCTTGGCGTCCAGACCCGTGCCGGAGCCGTTGTCACCGGCATCGACGCCGATGGCGTAACCATCAAATCCGGGTCTTCCGAAACCAGGATCGCTTCGAAAACTGTATTGTGGGCCGCCGGCGTACAGGCCTCGCCCCTCGGCGCCGTACTCGCGAAGGCAACCGGAGCCGCGCTCGACCGCGCCGGCCGCATCACGGTTGCTCCGGATCTCTCCATCCCCAATCATCCCGAAATCCTGATCGTCGGAGACCTGGCGCATTTCGAACAGGATGGCAAGCTCGTCCCCGGAGTCGCCCCCACGGCCATGCAGCAGGGCCGTTACGCCGCATCCCTGATCCAAAAGCGGCTTCGGAACCAGACCCTGCCGCCTTTTCATTACTGGAACAAAGGCAGCCTGGCGACCATCGGGCGCAATCATGCGGTGGCTGAAATCGGACCCCTCCGTTTCTCCGGCTACCTCGCCTGGCTCGCCTGGCTGTTCATCCATCTCCTCTACATCGTCGAATTCGAAAATCGCATCCTGATCATGTTCCAGTGGGCTTACGACTATTTCACGCACAACCGCGGTGCCCGTCTCATCACGGGCGACGGGACGCGTCCTTGAAGGCAATCGGGGTTTTCGATTCCGGAGTGGGCGGCCTCACGGTTCTCAAAGCATTACATCGCGCCATGCCGCATCGCGACTTTCTCTACCTTGGCGACACGGCCCGCGTGCCTTACGGACGCAAGCCGGCGGCCATGGTCCGCGGCTTTGCCCGTGAGATAACTTCGTTCCTTGCCGACCGAGGCGCCGAAGCCGTGATCGTCGCGTGCAACACCGCCACAGCCGTTGCGCTGACCGACCTGCAACGAGAGTTTCCGCTCCCCGTCTGGGGTGTGATCGAACCCGGTGTCGAAGCCGCACTCAGGGCCACCCACACCGGCCGCGTCGGTGTGATCGGCACCCGCGGAACCATCGCGAGCGACGCCTACCAGTCTCGTCTCAGAGCGCATGGCCTGACGGTCTGGGCCCGCGCCTGCCCTCTGTTCGTCCACCTCGTCGAAGAAGGCCTGGCCGATTCAGAAGAGGCCGAACTCGTCGCCACGCACTATCTCGCCGGCCACCCCGATATCGACACCCTGATCCTCGGCTGTACTCATTACCCGGTGCTCGCGCCCGTGCTGGCCCGCGTCCTCGGCCCCGGAGTCCGTCTGGTCGAGAGCGCGGACGTGGCCGCTGAGTCCGTTCGCGAAACGTTGGGGGATGCCGAGAGCACCCGAACCGGTTCCATCACCCATTACGTGACCGGCGATCCGATCGCCTACGAACACACCGCAGCCGTAATCGGCGGCGTCGATGGCGAAATCATCGCTCTTTCAATTGAAGCCCTGAAGGCTACTCCGGTACATACTGCCTGAGATACCGATGGGCCATTTTGAAGCCCATCGCATAGTCGGGGTTGAAGTCCGGTCCGGGCCGGTTCGGCGAGCCGTACAGCGGATCTTCATGTTCCAGGCTCATCGCGCCCTGATACCCCGCGCGCTGCAGCACTGTAAAGAATGCAGCCCAGTCGATTGACCCAAGGCCCGGCAGCCGATACACCCACCACTGCGCCTTGTTCAGCGGATTGATCCCCACCCGGCGCAGCACATCCCACCGCACTTCCGTGTCCTTCAGATGCACGTCATAGATCTTGTCCACGAACTCGCGCGCCGTCTGGATCGGGTCCATCATCTGCCACACAAGATGTGACGGATCGTATTGCAGCCCCACATAAGGTGAGTTATTGAAGCCTTTGAACAGCGCCTCAAATCCCGCCGGGTTAATCGCAATATTCGCGCCGCCCGGATAAGGCTCCCACAGGATGCGCACCTTGTTCGCCTGGCACGCCGGAAAATAACGTTCCGTATAAACCCGGACGATGTCGTCCACCTGCTGCTCGAAAGGCTTCGCAATATTCTTGCCCGACGACGTTCCGATATACGGAATGCCAAGCTTCCCGGCCAGTTCGATCAGGCTCACGAAATAATCGTTGTCCTGTTTGCGCTTGTCCGGGTCCGCCGCAATGTGATCCTGCGATGCCTGAAGAGCCGACACATTCATCTGATACTTCGCCAGCGTTTGACGCACGTTCGCGATCTGAGTCTCGGAAAGCTTCGCCGGGTCCAGCGTCGATCCCCGCGTAGCCCCGAGGATCATGTTGGTGAACCCCTCTTCTTTCGCGAACCGTACATTCGCTTCCGAGAACGGCCCGAGAATGCCCAGCCTGGGCTTCCACTCCGCCGCTTTCGCAACCTGCAAACCCTGCGCCGCGACAGCGATTCCGCCCATCAGAGTACGTCTTGTCATAAACTAAACTCCATGAAAATCGCGCTTTCGCTTTTGCTGTTGATCGTCCCCGTTTTCGCGGCTGAACCCGCAACAACCGCCACGAAGGAAGTCGCCGCCACGCTCGAAACCTGGAAGCAGGCGATTGTGAAAGGGGACGCGGCCACTCTCGGCAAACTTTATCATGCCGACCTGACCTACACGCACTCAAGCGGCAAGACGGAGACGAAAGCCGAGTCAATTGAAAATGCAACAAAGGCGGGCAGCGTGGCGAAGGCGGTGGACTTCCACGATCCTTCGATTCGCGTCTACGGCAACACCGCGATCGTCAAGACCGCGGGAGACTTCACTAACGCCGCCGGAACGGTCAATAAACTCGAGGTCCTGATGGTATTTGTGAAAACCCCGATGGGCTGGCAACTGGTGGCACGCCAGGCGACCAAACTCCCCTGATTAACAGACCAGATCTTCACGGCCCATCTTAAAGCCGTCCAGATTCCCCAAAATCGTAAGCGCCACCAGCTTACGGTCGAAGAACGTGCGCGCAATCCGCTGCACCCCGTCCGCCGTGACCTTCTCAATGCTCTCGATCAGTTCATCCAGAGTAAAGAATTTGCCGAAGTGCATCTCCTGCCGCGCCAGATTCGACATCCGGCTGGACGTCGATTCAAGACTCAGCATCAGCGAACCCTTCAGATGATCCTTCGCCCGCCGAAGTTCGTCCGGCGGCACGATCGTTCTCCTTCATCTCCGTGAATTCGTGCAGCACAGATTCCACAACCTGCCGCGCCGATTCAAGCGACGTCCCCGCGTACACCGCCAGGCATCCGGTATCGCGTATACGGGTTCAATTCCGAGAACACTGAATAAGCCAGTCCCTGCCGTTCGCGAATATTCTGGAACAGCCGCGAACTCATCCCGCCGCCCAGCACCGTGTTCAGCACGTAGCACGTGAAACGGTCCTCGTGCGGAATCGGATAAGACGGAACGCCCAGACACACGTGAACCTGCTCCAGTTCCTTCTTCGATACGCAGCGCGATGCGCGCATGGGTCGCCGGCACTTCCTGACTCGGAATCGGGCCGCCCCGATTTCAGCTTTTCGAACCGCTCGCGCGCCAGCCCCACCAGGCGTTCATGCGTCACATTGCCCGCCGCCGTGATCAGCAGATTCTCGGGCGTGTAAACCTCGCGGTAATAATCCGCAATCATGTCGCGCGTGAACTTCTTTACCGTTTCGCGCGTCCCCAGAATCGGCTTGCCGAGCGGATGATCCTTCCAGAAATTCGAGGTGAAGATCTCGTGGACCAGATAGTCGGGACTGTCCGCGTCCATC
Organism: Terriglobia bacterium; assembly: GCA_963840735.1. Classification (GTDB taxonomy): domain Bacteria; phylum Acidobacteriota; class Terriglobia; order Bryobacterales; family Bryobacteraceae; genus BOG-234. Next base: position 64,244 of record CAWIZX010000005.1, on the reverse strand, counting down.
TTGATCTCTTCGAGAATCACGCCCTTTTCTTTCTCGATATCCTCTTCGCGGAACAGCGGATTCAGCACCAGATCGCTCAGAACGTCGATCGCGATCGGCAGATGCTCATCGAGAACCTTCGTGTTGAAGCAGACCAGCTCCTTCGCGGTAAACGCATCCAGATTGCCGCCGATCGAATCCACCGACCGCGCAATGTCCTCGGCCGACCGTGTGGTCGTCCCCTTGAACAGCATGTGCTCGATAAAATGCGAGATCCCGTTCTGCTCGGCCGTCTCGCGCCGCGACCCCGTCCCCACCCACACGCCCACCGATACCGACCGCACATGCGTCATCGCTTCCGTAATGACTTTGATGCCGTTTGGAAGCGTAGTCGTCTGGATATCGCGCTCAGGCAGTGAAGCGTTGGCTGGGTGGATGACAACATGTGGACCTTCTTCGTTTGTACCATTTCCGTCATTCGGCTGTTTTGGCGCGTGTTAAACTGGAGTTAATGCCGCAAGCTCTTGTAGGGATGGAACTTAGCGACCTCCGGCAGGTTCTCCCTCCGGACGAGCCCGCGTACCGGGCCCAGCAGATCTACCAGGCGATTTACCACCAGAAGGTTGCCGATCTCGTCCAGATTTCCTCCATCCCGGCCCGCATCCGCACCGAACTCTCCGCCACCTCAGAGCTTGGCCTGCCCGCGCTCGACACGCGTTTCGACTCGGTCGATGGCACCCGCCGCTACCTGCTGCGCCTCTCCGACAGCCGCACCGTCGAAACCGTCCTCATGCCCGAAGGCGACCGCGACACGGTCTGCATTTCAAGCCAGGTCGGCTGTCCCGTCGATTGCAAATTCTGCATGACGGCCCTGATGGGCCTCGAACGCTCGCTCACCGCCGGGGAAATTGTCGGCCAGGTGCTGTTCGTCGCCCGCGACAACGACCTGCTGGTTGAGAACAAGCGCTTCAATATCGTCATGATGGGGATGGGCGAACCGCTGCTGAATCTGCCGAACGTCCTCAAGGCCACCCGCATCCTGGTCGACCCCGGAGCCATCGGCATGAGCGAGCGCCGCATCACCCTTTCCACCTCCGGCATCATCCCGAAAATCGAGGAACTCGGGCGCGAAGAAATCCGTCCCAAACTCGCCATTTCCCTGAACGCCTCCACCGAAGAAATGCGCCAGGAACTGATGCCCATCACGCGCAAATGGCATCTGAAAGATCTGATCGAAGTTTGCCGCGCCTATCCGCTCCGAACGTGGGAGAAGCTGACGTTCGAATATGTGCTGCTCAAGGGCGTCAACGATACCGACGCCGACGCGAGGCGCGTGGTGGGCCTGCTCGGCAACCTCAACTGCAAAGTGAATCTGATCGCGCTCAACCCCGGTCCGGGAATCCCGTATGAAACCCCGCTGCCCGAGCGCGTCGCCTCGTTTCAATCGATTGTCCGCCGCTCGATACCGTGCTTTATCCGCAAACCCCGCGGCCTCGACATTTTTGCCGCCTGCGGGCAACTGAAACGGAACAACGCATGACGGTGATCGTCCCCCACAAGAAAAGCAAACAGGAAGTGACCGGCATCATCGACCGCGGCGCTACTGACCTGTTTAGCGGTGCGGCGGGTCCGGCCATCCAGATTGTCGATCAGAAGAAAGAATGGAACGGCGACACAATGACGTTCTCGTTCCGCGGCAAAATGGGTTTCATGTCCGTCCCCATCTCGGGAACCGTTGAAGTGAAAGACGACAGCGTCGTCATCGTTTGCGAACTTCCCGGCATGTTGAAAAGCCTGATCGGCGAACAAAAAGCGCAATCGGCCATCAGCGACAAAGTCAAAGGCCTTCTGGCCTAAAGTATTCCGGCTCGCCGGTCGATATATTCCCTGTGAGCGGTTCCCTTTCCAAAATCTGCGATCCTGAATCCGGGACCCTGTCCGACGCTATAGAACAGGCGAAATCTTATTCGCCTGCCAGCGGCGGCTTTGAATTCGACCTCTCCCGCTTCCTCCAGATGGAGTGCTACTCGAGCGAATTGCGGCGTCCCCTTGTTTTTCGCGGCCTTGAAGTGCTTGAGGCCATTACCGACGAGTCCAGGCTTTTGACCGTCTTCCGGCCATTCCTCCGTTCCACAGATCCACAGATTGCTTCGAAATGCGTGCTTCTCCTCGGGCGGCGCTGCGTCGATGTCGGCTGGATGAAGCACGTAATGGCGGAACTGGACGACCGAGTCCGGGCCAACCTCATCGAATCCCTTTGGCGCCGCTCAGAACCCGAAATCGTCCTGGTTCTCGAAAGCGCGCTCAAAGACGCGCATCACCGGGTAGCGGCAAATGCCACCTACGGCCTCTTCCTCATTGGCTCTGACACATATATAGAAGGGCTCGACTTTCTGATCTCCAGCGCCAACCCGCTCTGCCGGCGGTCGGCCATCTGGGTCATCCGTTCCACGGCCACCGCTGAGGCCACGGCCCGCATTAAACCGCTGATCAGGGACTCCGACGCCGACGTCAGGCATGCGGCATTCGAAGCTCTCGTTGCCTTGCGTCAGAATCCGGCCGCAAAAGCCGTTGCCGCCTGATTTCAGGCAAGCCGTAATTCAGGAAAAGCGCGGCAGAAACACCATGTCGTCCACCGGCACAGGTTCGAGTGGCAGATCCGCCTTCTTCCAGGCGCTCAATCCGCCTTCCAGCACAGCCGAAGGAATTCCCCGCTCCGCCAGCATCCTTGCCACGCGCACCGCCGTTGCCTCGCGAATGCAGGTGCAGTAGAGGACGATCTCTTTATGCTGCGGCAACAAACCAAGCTGCTCCGCCAGCGCATTCGGCTCCAGCCGCATGGACCCTTTGATCCGCATCGTGTCGTGATCGTAGTACCCGTGGCTGCGGACATCGAAAATCGCAACCTCGCCTTTGGCCGCCGCTTCCCGCGGTGTAATCATCGGCACTGCGATTCCCTTCCGCGCTTCCAGCCACAGCCTGAACCGGTTTGCCAGCCAGATCAGGAACAGTCCGAAGATAATCCACCCGACGTACCCGCCCACCAGCGAATACCCTTCCGTGATCCGCCCAAGGAAATCGCTGAAGATATACCCCGCGCCGAAATAGGCCGCGATATACAGCGCCGCCCCAGCCAGATCCAGCGGAAAAAACTGCGCCAGCGGCATGTTCATGCTCCCCGAAAGTGGCGGCGCCATCGAATTAATCCCAGGCAGAAACTTGGCAAACACCAGCATGACCCGCCCGCGTTTATAAAACGTATCGGCGGATCTCATAATGCACGCTTCCGGATTCAGCGACACCCGGCAAAGCATACTCAGCAGCCACCATCCTGTATAGCGGCCCAACAGGAACAGCAGGTTATCGCCCAGCAGCATAGCCGTCAGCGCCACCGCCAGCGCCTGCACCGGATGCATGGCGTGCCGCGCGCTCGCGCCCCCCGCGATAATCAGCCCGACCGCGGCAGGCACCGGCAGGCCGATAGATTCGGCCAGCACCACGCTGAAGAGCATCAGATAACCATGCGGCATTGGGGTTGTTCAGCTTATGACGGTTCGCTCGACCGTTTCTTACTGGATGCGCGCGCCCGCGCGAAGATTCCGCCGATTACCACCAGTGGCGGAACCAGCAAAATCAAAATCCCCGTATTCAGCACGTTCGAACGTTCCGCCTGCTGCGCCGCCGCCGTCCGATAACACATCACGCACTGCGCCAGCAGCCCGGCCCACATCAGATCCCGTCCAGATTCGCGTTCGCGAAATAAAGCGAGAAGACCAGCACCACCCACCACAGATTCAGGAAATGCGAGTACATGGCAGCCGCCAGCACATCGCGTTTCCTCACGTCCGTCACCGCGTAAGTGAACCAGCCGACGCACAGTGTCGCCGCCAGCCAGTGCGTCCCCGTCAGCGCCAGGAAAGTACTGCCGAAAGCCGTGTGCGGCCCCAGGTGCTCAAGGTAAACCAGCCGCACCCACTCCACAATCTCCAGAAACAGAAACACAATCCAGCTCGAAATCGCGATCGCGATCCACCGCACCGCCGGTTCAATCTCCCCGAGTTTCGCCGCCCTCGCGCCCACCGCCATGGTCACGCTCCCGCACAGCGAAAACATCGTCATAGCCGCCACCATCAGGAGCGACGCGAAATGAAACGGAACCGGCCAATCCGCCGCCCCGGACCGCAGATAAAACATCGCGGCCAGCAGCACCGCAAAAAACGCAAAGTTCGCCGCGATGCACATCCCGGTCAACCGCCGTGCCCGCGTCCCGTAATATTCCGCGATATGTTCTCTCATGCCCAATAAACGAACAGCCACATAATGCCCAGCCACAACACGTCCAGAAAATGCCAGAAAATCGCGCTCACGTCGACAAACGTCCTGCGCCCCGGCCCAAGCTCATACCGCAGCGCGCGAAACTCCACATAGCCCACCGCAATCAGCGCCCCGATCACGTGCGCCGCGTGCGCCCACGTCAGCACATGAAAAAACGCGCTGCTCGGATTCCCCTGCACATAAAAACCCCGGCTCGCCAGCTCACTCCACGCGATCCACTGCCCCACCACGAACCACACGCCCATCGCCGTCCCGGCCGACCACAGCACATTAAAAGCCTGCCTCCGCCCGCGCCGCAGCATCCTGCGCCCCGTATCGAAAGCCACGCTGCTGAGGATCAGAATGCCGGTGTTCCACCAGAGAATATGCGGCAAAGGCAGCTTGTGCCAGTCGCTGTTCAAACCCCGCCGCACCACCATCGCGCTCACCAGCGCCGCAAACGTCATGGTGCTCGCGCACATCAGCACCAGAATTCCCGTGATGGACGCCTGCCGGCTGTTGCCGCGTTCCGGCCTGTCCCGATCGTCCCCTCCGCCACCGCCATCGGGCAAACCAGGATCGACCGGAGGGGGTGCGCCGATGTTCGACTGCGTCAGAGTCGGCATACTTCAGTATCCACCTGCCACGGATTTTCCCGCGCCACCGGACCCCGCATCATGCTGTAAAACAGGTTCCACAGGAAGATGACCTGCACCCCTGCCAGCGCAAACGCCGACCACGTGATCCATCTGTGCAGCGGCATCACTCCGGCCAGAAAATTGAACGTCGTGAAATCCGCATACCTTCTCGGATTCCCCGCGAACCCCGCAAAATGCATCGGCCCGAACGTCGAATACGCCAGCACGAACGTAAGGTAAAAATGCACTTTCCCCAGCCCTTCGTTCATGGTCCGTCCGAACATCAGCGGGAACCAATAAAAGGTCGCCGCGAAGATCCCGAACAGCGCCGCAATTCCCATAATCAGATGGAAGTGCGCCACCACAAAATACGTGTCATGAAAATAGGCGTCAATCTGAGGCTGCCCCAAAAACAGGCCCGAGAGCCCGCCCGTTATGAAGATCGACACGAACCCCAGTGAGAACAGCATCGGCGTCGTCAGCCGCGGTTGCCCGCCCCACGCCGTCAGAATCCAGCTCACCGTTTTCACCGCCGACGGAACCCCGATCGCCAGCGTCAGCACCGAAAACGCAATCGCCGAATAAGGATTCAGCCCGCTGATGAACATGTGATGCCCCCACACCAGCAGCCCCAGAACTGCGATCGCAATGCTCGACCAGACCATCCCCTTGTATCCGAAGACCGGCCGCCGCGAGAACACCGAAATCAGGTGGCTGACAATCCCCATCCCCGGCAGAATCGCGATATAAACCTCCGGGTGTCCGAAGAACCAAAACAGGTGCTGCCACAGCAGAGGAGAGCCGCCCTCATGCCTGATTTGCTCGTCCGCAACCTGCAACCCGCCCGGCACGAAGAAGCTCGTCCCGCCCAGCCGGTCCAGCAGGATCAGCGCCGCCGCCGCCAACAGCACCGGAAACGAAAGCAGACTCAGGATCGACGTAATGAACCAGTTCCAGCACGTGAGCGGCATCTGCATCATCGCCATGCCCGGCTCCCGGCAATCGATCACCGTCGCAATCATATTGATCGCGCTCACCGTCGATGCCAGACAGAACACCCCGATACTGAAGAACCACAGCGTCTGCCCAAGCCCCTGTCCCGGCCCCGCGATCGCCCCGACGGCGCTGAGCGGTGGATAAGCCGTCCATCCCGAAATCGGTCCTCCGTCGCCGCACACAAACGACGCGATCAGAATCGCAAACGATACCAGCGTCATCCACCACGAAGCCAGGTTCAGCCGCGGAAACGCCATCCCGGACGCCCCCAGTTGCTCCGGCAGCACCAGATTCCCGAACGCATTTAACGGCGCCAGCGTCAGCACGAAAAACACCATCAGGGTTCCGTGCAGCGTCATCAGCGAGAGGTAAAGCTCAGGCGTCATCACGCCGCCCGCCGCCTTCACCGGCCATATCCGAGCGAACCACCCCACCTGCGCATCCGGATACACCAGATGAAACCGCATCAGCAGCGACAACACCACGCCGCACAGCACCGCTGCCAGCGACAGGAAAAAGTAATAGCGCCCGATCGCGCGATGGTCCGTGCTAATCAAGTACTTTCTTCTTACGAATCCACGCCAGCACAGCGTCCCGCTGCAGTGGCCCCTTCACCGGAAACTTCATCCCCGACGCGTCCAGCTGATCTTTCGATGCCTGATTCGCCGCGGCAAAATCGGTCACCGCCACCTTATAAACCCGCTCGGGCTCCACCGGATAGTCGTCCGTAATCGCCCGGGGCAGTTCGCGCCCCCTGAACTCGCCCACCACAATAAAATTATCGAAGGGCAGCACATCCCACACGTTCCTCGCAAGCAGTTTCCCCTGCGGCAGAAACGTCCTGACATTCCCCAGGTTCAGGAACCCGATATCCGCGCCGGTCTCTTCCGCCATCGCTCGTTCGATCAGCTTCCGCAGTTCAGGCCGCTCGATTCTCTGCCGCGCCTCGCCGATCGGAACATCCACCAGCTTCGAAACCTTTGCCTCCCACCCATCCACCACGCGCTCGACATCCGCAGCCGGCTTCACCGTATGCGAATCGATCGGAATTCTCTTCCACCGCGCTGAAACCACCTCGCGGCTCACCGTATCGAAATCGAAATCCAGCCGCCCGAGCTCAACTCCATAGCTCTTCGTCTGGACCGCGTAATGATGCCCCACCGCAAGCATCTCTTTATAGCCCTCGTGGTCATGCCCCGCAATCACGATTGAAACTTCGGGAATCCCGCGCAGGATCTCGTTGGTCTCATCGTCATGCAGGTGCCCCAGTACAACGATCAGCTCAGCGCGGTTTCCGATCTCACGCACCGCCCTGCGCACCGCTTCCACCACCGGCGTCACGTGCCAGGGACCAACCTGATCAACGGTCGAAAAGTTTCCAACCAGATCGCCCAGCACCGCCCCGATCACCGCAATCCGCACGCCCGCGACCTGCCTGATCACATACCCGCGCCGGGTCAGCAGCAGCCCCGCGTCGTTCACCACATTCGCGGAAACAATCGGGAACCTGGCCTCTTTCTGAAACTCCTGGATCGTCCGCCAGCCGTAGTCGAACTCATGATTGCCCAGTGTCGAGACATCGATCCCCAGCATGTTCGCGAGCCCGTAAACAGGCAGGCCGTGAAACAGCGTCGAAACAGGAGTGCCCTGCACCAGATCCCCGGCATTCAGATAAATACATGCCGGGCAACCCGCGCGCTGCCGCCGAACTTCCGCCGCCAGATACGCAAAACCGCCCATCCCGTCGTTATCCGGACGAAGATGGGCGTGCAGATCGTTTGTATGCAGAATTGAAAAGGACCGAACAGCCGCCGTTGCGTTCGACGCAACCCATAACAGCGCAACAATCCAGATGCGAACCAGCCTGATCACTCCGGGGACTGATTGCAATTTATCACGCGCGCCGAACCCATCGGCAATTCAGCGGCAACTCAGGGTTTGCTTAATGAGCCGAGGAATTCGCCACCAAACCCGCCGTGCTCCCCTTCGTCCCGTTCGTCACAACATCCGAATCATGGTGCATCGTGTGCTTGAACGCGGAGAACCGATACGAATAGCTGGCCAGCCAAACCCAGTCGGCAAACGCCGCATCGCCGTGTCCGCCCGTCAACCGGTCCGGCACGCTGCGCGTTCTGTCGCGCCAGATCGCCCGTCCGATTTCACCCGAAAACACCGACTTCCCGTGTACATACTGGAACCCCGGTTCAATCGACAGCGCAAAGCCCGGACGCCGGAAACCCAGGTTATCCGACGGGAACAGGTTCTTCGCCGGCACGCCTTCCCAGCGCGGCCCGATCGTCGCCGTCAGGCCTCTCACATGCGGCACCGCGTGAGCAACGCCCGCTTCCAGCAGATACTGATCCGAAATCGCCGTATACTGGCTCAGCGTCACCGGATTCACCGTCGCGCTCCGCTGATAGCTCGTATTCAGGTCATGAACCATCGCCGTATAAGAGCCGTTGAAATACACCTGCGTGCTCCCCAGATTCTTGTACGTCGACCCATTGAAACGGAATGCCCCAGCTGCCTTGTCCCGGCTGAATGGAGTAATCGACGAACTTCGTCTGCGGCCCTTTCCCGTCCAGAGCATCCACCACATTGCTGATGTTGCTCTTGCCGGTCGGGAGCAGGAATCCCACGCCAAGCTGAATATTGCCGCGCGTATTCTCTTCCGGATTCCACAACCACCCGTTCGCCATAAACGCCATATCGCCGATCCCGCTGGTCGTGTAGGTAATCGGTGAATTGTGCGTATGCCGGCTCGCCGACATCACCGGCAGATCCGCGGTCACACTGAACCGGTTTGAGATCTGATACGTGACGGCCACGTTCTCCAGGTTGAGTTTGTTCATCACCTGATTCCCGAGCACGTCGATGCGCTGTTTTTGCTCCACATCGCCGACAAAGTGCCGGAACGAGAACTGATGCCGGTATCCGATATTGAGATTGAACTCGCCCGGGGCAAGATACCCGCCCTCGCTCTCAGGGCCGCCCACCTCCCCGTTCGAACGGGACACGACACAACCCTGTCCCCACGCCGTCTGTCCTGAAATGAGCAGCAATGCCGCCGCGGTACCGAATAGAAAGTTCTTCATTGCACTTGGATCGATACTATTTCGGAACCGACAACCGTGCAATAGCACGAATATATTAGCGAAGGCGTTTCACGGCAAATTCCGCAGCAACGGCTTCGGCGCGGGACGCGACCGGTCCCCTGTGATCCACTCCAGCCGCTCTTCGAGTTCCGGCCGCTTAATCTCGCCCAGCACGCGCGCCAGAATCACGCCGTCCTGATCGATGAATGCAGTGTCCGGAACAGCCTCACCCATCCCGAGCCTCGCCAGGTCATCGCCCGTCGCGCCCATCCAAACCGGGAAATCGACCCCGAACTTCCGCACAAATTCCGGAATCCCCGCCCGCGTCTTCTTCTCATCGAGCGAAGCCCCGATAAAGACGACTCCCTTAGCGGCCCAGGCCTTTTCCACCTCAACAAACATCGGCATCTCTTCACGGCACGGGCCGCACCACGTCGCCCAGAAATTCAGGACGACAATCTTCCCGCGATAATCCTTCAGATGCACCTTGCCCCCGCCCGCATCGGTTAGAGCGAGGTCCACCGGACCGTCCTTCTTCGAAGCCGCGAACGCCATCGCCACAATGCCCAGCGCAGCCAAACACCTAAGTCCAGGTCGCAAAAGTTGTCTCCCCTTGATTGGTAAGCGCCCCACAGAAACAGCCCGTACAGCTCTTACATAATACGCATTCATCCGAAACTGGCCCGCGTCACTTGGGACGGAACGCTAACCCCGCCGGCTTCCGATAACGGATATTCGTCTAATCGCGAGACCTACTCATCCCGCGCGCCGCCGTGTGCGGCCTCCGGCCCTTGATTTCGGCGCGGTGAAGCCGCGCCGAAAGGTAGAAGCCCAGCGGCCTTGCCCGGAAAGAGGCCAGCCGTTAATCACGTCCGGCTAAAACCAACTCGGATCACTGCAGTGAGACTTTACGATGCTCCCCGCTAACTTCAAAGTGGTATTGACAAGCTTTGTCGTGAGGGCATCAATGTAAGGATTCAGCGGCAACGTTACCACCGCCGCTGTCGCGCCGACGATCGCCCCGAGTCCAGCGCCGAAAACAGCGCCGCCGATCGTCGTTGTAATTGCCTCGCTGAGCGCTACGTCCTCGATAAGCGATCCCTTCGCTCCTTTGAGCGCCTCGAAAATCGCATCTTTGATAGACAAACTTGCGACGTTTTTCAGCGGACTGAACTCCTCGTGTATCCAAGCGTCTACGTTGGCGGTGGCCGTCATAATCTCGCTGTTGACTTGTTGACACAATCCCGCTGCTGCCTCTGGAGGCGCTGGGCTTCGTCATATGGGTTCTGCGTCACCCACATCCGGTAGGTAAGAGCCTGCGTGGAAGCTCCATAAGTTGGATCGGTGGGAGGTCCAGCAGTCACGTTCGAAGCAAAAGAGGTCTGCTCAGGAGGACACTTGATCACTTGATCAACCCTTGCGGATCGTTAAAGTTCGTCGGATCACCGCCGACATACGCATACCTGTTCCAGCTTCCAGGATCTGAAGGTCCCACCACTCCCCGGGTCAGAAGATCCACCGCTGGCGCTGTATGGATCAGGGCTAGTAAACCTCCCAAGCGAACTGGCATAGTATCGGTTATCTAGTGAACTCGTAAACCAGTTATCTGGATCGCGTATCACTGAAAGGGGACTGTTGCGCACGGAATAGCGTTAACAAGCTTTGAAAAGAATTCCAAAGGCTTGCGTTTTGCTCGCCTTCAAGGAAACCCGCAACCTGCCATTGTCCGACTTCCCGGTCCCAGAAGACGGATATCAAAATCGGCCCGTTGGATTTGCGCTCCCCATACAACGAAATTTCCGGATCTGATGGGGAAAAACACGCGATTGTGATCGACGTGTAACCGGCCGTGGTAAGCGTAGTTGCTCTAAGCCAATCGACCAATGAGCTGAGTTGCTGTGGATGCAGACTCCGGTACGCATCTTGCACCACATGCTGGGGCCGCAGAGTGATCGTGCCTGTCGAGATGATCCCGGAACCCGCCTGTGGCATACCGGAAAGCCCCCCCGGGCCAAGTGTAAGTCGGGTCGGCGCGGTCTTCGATCTGATCCCCGCCGCCCCGAGAAACGAAAGAAGGCAATCCTCGTCTCGCTCCTTACCTTCACATTTTTGCCTGCTTACCTCTTTCCATGGGCGGTAGCCGTAGGTCTCGTATTTTTCACACGCCCGCAGCGCATGACTGCAATAAGACACAGAATTCGCACTGCTGTTCATTGCAAAAGGAACTGGTCCCGTCGGCATTCGGAAACCATCGGGGGTCTGACTCCAGAGAATCTCCCACTCCAGGACCGCCACAAGCTCCCGCTCGTTCGAAGTTTGGGCTGTATCGCAATAGCTCCGCACTGCGCATGACAAGAGCGAAATGCAAACAATCATGGTCGTGGTGTTCATTCGCAATCTCCACTCATCGGGGGCTGCGTGGTGGCCGGGGCCGGGTCCAATCTATCGACGTCCCCGCAGTTGCGGACGTCAATGTGCTCTGTGCTGCGATCGCGCGGTTTAATGCACTGACTATGGCTTTTGTTCCAGTGTTTGGCATGGCGGTTTTAGTGCATTCTGACAATCCTGTGACAGGTTATCCCAAGGGTTTTGTGGGTCGTTGGAACGCGGCCTCTGCGCTATTCCACCACCATACAGGTACCAGAAAAATGAGGACGCATCACGCGCGGGGTCGTAATCGGGATTCAGCCCGAACAGACCCTGAGGGTCAAACTTGTTTACCGGATCTCCTAAGACATACGCATACCGATTCCAGCTTGTGGGATTATTCGCATCGATTCCGCCGTGATCTGCGGCTTGATACGCATCAGGACTGGCAAATCTCCCCAGCGAACTGGCATAGTATCGGTTCTGGGCATAATCGAGCCCTAAATTCATTTCACTCTTGAAAATCGAAGGCGCGCCCCGAGCGAATACGCGATTGCCGACCAAGTCGGGAGTGTAAAGATCACAACTCCTAACCCCTCGCTCTTGCCAGCAGGATAGAAGAGCTCAGAACTTGCCGCGCGAAATCCGAGTACCCGTATCTCAGAGAAATAGATCACCGTGAATAGCGCCGTTGGGAGCACCCATGTCCATTGGGCCAGAGTTGCACCTTTTGAAAGCTTGGGAGAGAAAACGTATCCCCACAAGATGCCGCTGGCAGCAATAAATCCGTTGACTACCAAACCAAAGGCAGCGCCAGAGTTCATCAGCCCAAATAACGGGCAGGCTATTGCTGCAACGAGCTGCTGGATCGCGAAGTCCATAGATTCTCCTGGCTAGTTCCCCAGCGGCCCGTCCGGCATAAACGTTGTTTGGACATACGGAATGCCGGATCCGGTTCGACCACCGTCACCACATTCCCCAAAACATCAGTCGTAAACTGCTTCCAGTTTCCGGCCGCATGTTGCCACGCCAGCCCGCCACCACCTCACCCCCCCAAAACCCTACTTCCCAACCCTCCCCACAATCCCCTTCCCCTCATCAATCGTGATTGCCTGATTGGCCCCCACCCCGCTAAAACTCTGCCTAATCCCGCTAGGCCACTCCACCGAAATCGTCTTCACGCTCGTATCCGCGCCCAGCCCGAACGTCAGCGCAAGCTCGCTCTGCGATGCATACGACGACCCGCTCCGCACCGTATTCCATTGCTTGCCCGAAGCGCTCTCAATCCGCACCACCGCCCCGATCCCGTCCCGGTTCGACTTCGTTCCCACCGTCCTCACACAGATCCAGTGATTCCGGTTTCCCCCGTCATTCCGCATCAAACGCGCCGGCCCCGAGTTCGTCGAGAACAGCACGTCCAGATCGCCGTCATGATCGTAATCGCCGAAGATCGCCCCCCGCGCCACCATCGGCGTCTGAAACTGAGCACCAACCTTCCCCGACACATTCTCGAACCTCTTCCCCGCCACATTCCGAAACAGCAGCGGAGGCTCACGATACTGAATCTTCGGCTGCACCCGCCCGATCTCCTCCTCGATATGCCCGTTCGCCACCAGAATATCCGGATACCCGTCCAGATCGTAATCGAAAAAGAACGCCCCGAATGCCAGCGAAAGCAAACTCTCGCGCCCCACCGCGGACAGCGGAGCCTCATCCACGAACAGCCCTTTCCCCTCGTTGTGATACAGGCCCAGCATCTGATTCGAAAAGTTCCCCACCAGCAGATGCGGACGGCCCGACCGGTCATAATCCGCCCAGTCCGTACCCATCGCCCCGCGCGCCACGCCATCCTCGCCGAACGCCACGCCCGCCGACATCCCAACGTCCGTGAACGTCCCGTTCCCCTTGTTCCGATAAAGCTTGTTCGGCTGCGTATCGTTGGTGACGAACAGATCCGGCCAGCCGTCGCCATCGTAATCCACTACGGCAACCCCCAGCGACTTACTGGTCGCGTCTCCCAGCCCCGCCTTCACACTTACATCTTCAAAACGCCCGTTCCCGAGATTGTGATACAGCTTGCTCTGCGTGCCTTTGTAAGACTCCGGCGTGCAGTAAGATTTCGTTGACCCGTCGAGCGAGCACCACAAATCGCCCTTCTGCGTCCACTGCACGTAGTTCGCGACAAACAAATCCAGCTTGCCGTCTTTGTCGTAATCGAACCACGCCGCGCTCGTCGCGAAATTCGCGTTCGCAATTCCCGACGCCTTCGTAACATCCCTGAACTTCCCGCCACCCTCGTTATGGAACAGCCTGTCCCCTTCGAGCGCCGTCACGTACAGGTCATCGCGTCCGTCATTATCGAAATCGCCCACCGCCACCCCAATGCCATACATCTCGACATCGAGCCCGCTGCCGGCCGTAATATCCGTAAAGGTCCCGTTCTTATTGTTCCGATACAACGCGCTCACAGACTTCTTTCCGCGCGGCGTCCAGTCCTTGCCGTTCACCAGAAAAATATCGCTCCAGCCATCCCCGTCGGCGTCGATAAAAGCCGCGCCCGCGCCCACCGTTTCCGGAAGGTACTTCTTCCCCGTCTTACCCGCGTTGTGAACGAAGTGGATGCCCGCCGCCGCTGTCACATCCTTAAACGTGACCTCAGGCGCCGCGCCCGCAATCGTCATCATGCAGACTGCGCCCAGCGCAATTGCCAACCTCACTCCGAACCCCCGGTCGCAGCCAGCGCGACACTCTCATGATCGTGAATCGACTGCCGCTCATTGTTGTCTTCAGGACTCACCAGCCGCCTTACCCCCGTGATCGATTGCGACGATTCCTCAGCCTTAAACCGCCGGAACAGCTTCTCTTCGCGCCTCGCCGCATCCGCATCCCCCAGACCGCGGTACGCCAGCATCAGCGTATAGTGCATCTGCAAATCCTCTGGATCCACCTGCCCCACGCGCTGCAGCGCCGCCACCGCCTCTTTATACTGGCGCTTCAAAAACAAAATGCGCCCCACCTGATTCAACACCACGCGGTCCCGCGGATACTTCGCCAGAGTCACGTTCAAAGACTTCAGCGCGCCGTCGTAATCGCCATCCGCCTTCTCAATCAAGGCCTTGAAATAGTAAGTCCGCCCGAGCGCCGCATTCAACCCCAGCGACTTCTCGATAAACGGAGCCGCCGCCCTCGTCTCGCCTTCCTGAATCAACGCCCGCGCCACGTTCAGCCATCCATCCGCATACCCAGGCTCGGCCACGGTCACCTTTCGGAACGCGTACTCGGCGCCTTTCAGATCCCCCTGCAGCAGCATCCCGATCCCCCAGTCGTTCCAGCGCTCGCGGTCCGCCTTCGTCGCCACCTGATTCCATTCGGTGTCACCCGGCTGCTTCGCCACGTCCACCTTCGCTTCCGCGCTGGCTAAAACAATAATCGGCAGATCGGGAATCCGCCCCTTGATTTCCCCCGAAACATTCGCCGGAATATTCGCCTCATCGAAGCTGTATTCCATGCTGTTGTGATCCTTGCCCAGCAGCGCCGGGTCCTGCCCCGCCTTGGGCTTTCCCGCATACGCAAACTGCGTGTAATACCGCGAAAACTTGCGATAATTCAGCTTCGCCTTGAGCGTGATCGGGCCTTTCGCATCTTTCGGGATCCGAACCAGGTAGTGTACGGTATCCGCCGCCCCCGGTTGAATCTGCCGCGCATAAAGCGCCGTCCGCGCCTGCCACGCATTCCGCTTATTGATCGGATTCCCCGCCGCATCCAGTTGATACGCGCGATAAAAGTGCGCCCCGGGCTCCACGCTCCCCTTCCCGTTCTCCGCCACCTGACCGCTCCAGAACACAGACTTGCCCGTCGCATCGTTCGCCTGCAGTTCCAGCCAGATATCGAATGCATCGAGCGTGCCGCCCGGAAAGAAATGTCCAATCTTCCGCGTCCGAACAACAACATCCACCCGCGTCGTCGAACCCGGCATCAGCTTCAACCCGGCTTTATCGAGCGGCGCCGCGACCTTCCCCACTTCGCGGATAAACGTATCTCCCGCCTGATCCGATTCCTCGCCCACCGCCGTCGTCGACATCAGCTTCGGACCCGTCGCCGCCCGCCGCACCATCCGCGTCCCGTTCTTTTCATCCACCGGCGACGCCGCAAAAATATCGACCGTAATGAAACCCGAAGTCAGGAACTTCTTCGTCGCCGCCATCTGATCCTGGTCGCCATTCACAAACGGCAGCGCCGTATTGGCTGCCGCGAACCGATGCGAATGAATCTTCCCGTCCCTGTGTCCAGCTTCGTTCGAAGCCACCAGAGGCATGTGGCAGTCCGCGCAGGTCTGCCCCTTCGGCGGATAATAAAACGACCGCGCCCCCTCCCCGAATCCGCTCGCCTGCCAGTTGTCGTAATCGTTGAACCCCCGGAACCACCGGTAATTATTCACCGGCACGTCCAGATGCACCTTGTGGCACGTCGAGCAATACTCCGAAGCGTTCTCCTTCATGAACGGCTTCATAAACGTGCGCCTGTGCGGCTCCGGATCCAGATACGTCATGAAATCCACCACCGTTTTGACGTACTTGTTCCTGCTCGTCATCAGTTCGTGCAGCGCCGGGTATTCAATCGTGAATCCCCCGTTGCCCATTGAACTGTCCACATGCGTAATCGCATGGCAAGACGTACACGCAAGACCCGCGTGCGCTTCCGGCGTATCGATCTGATCCTTGATCGGCTTATCGAAGCGCCCGTTAAAAAACACCGCGTGGTCGTGACAGCCCGCGCACCACTTGCTCGCTTGCGGCCCCTGCACGTCCTGCATGTACTCAATCGATTTGCGATAAAACTGATTATTGAACGATGCGAAGTGGTGCGAAGAGCTGTCCCACTCTTTATAGATCTGTTTGTGGCATTCCCCGCACGTCTTCGAATCCATGAAGAAGTTCGACGGAATAATCCCGCCCACATTCGTCTTTGCCGAGGAAGGAAAGAACGGCGACTTCGGTCCTCCGCCCTCTTCCGCCATCTCCGTCGGCACGACCAGCGGGTTCACAATCCGGTCCAGAGGATTCGGATAAGCCCTTCGGTACCCCGCCATCGCAAGCGGAAATCCGATCAGCACAACGGACGCATAAGCGAGCCCTTTACGATACTGAAGCCACCCGCCGCCTTCTGCCGAGCGTTTCCACACCCACGGAATCAGCGCCGCCACGCTCAGCACGCCCGCCGCAATGTGCGCCCAAAGAACCCAGCGAAACTCCACCAGGCTGCCCTTCCACACAAGGAAAGCGCCGCCCGCGAACGAGCACAGGAACAGGATCGCCGCAGGCTTGCTCAGCCGCCGGAATAAAAACAGAGCCGCCACCGTAAGCGCCAGCCCCAGCAGCACATGCAGCAGAACGTTGCCCATGTAGAACACGGTCGGCGACGCAAACGCCCCAAGGTACCCCGCATTCACAAGCAACAAAAGAAAGCCGACTGCAGCCCATCTCTGCAGCCGGCCATTAGGGTGAGGAATCACTTTTCGCAGCAATACACCAGAGTCTGCTCAACCGGTGATTGCCGTCAATAATGGAAAAATACTAAAGCTTAATCGTGACCGTCTTGATTTCCGAGTACTGCTGCAGTCCGTACTCACCCAGCTCCCGTCCCAGCCCCGACTGCTTAAACCCTCCGAACGGAGCCGCCGCCTGCAGCACGTCGTAACAGTTCACCCACACCGTGCCCGCCCTCACGTTGTTCGCAATCGCATGAGCTTTGCCGATGTCGCGCGTCCACACCGCTGCCGCCAGACCGTAAATCGTCTGATTCGCCCGGTCCACCACTTCGTCCACGCTCTTGAACTTGATAATGCTCATCACAGGTCCGAAGATCTCTTCCTGCGCGATCGTCATCCCGTCCTGCACGTCCGCAAAAACCGTCGGCTCGACAAAGTACCCCACGTCCCCTGACCGCGCGCCGCCCGCCACCAGCCTCGCCCCGTCGCGCTTGCCCGCTTCGATATACGACATCACTTTCCCGAACTGAACGTCGTCCACCTGCGGACCCTGCTCCGTACTGGGCGCGAACGGATCGCCCACGCTCCGCTTCTTCGCCCGCGCCGCGCTCCGCTCCACGAATTCGTCGTAAATCTTCTCTTCCACGAACGTCCGCGAACCGGCGCAGCAACACTGCCCCTGATTAAAGAACAGAGCGAAATGCGACCCTTCGATCGCGCTGTCGATATCCGCATCCGCAAACACAATGTTCGGACTCTTCCCGCCCAGTTCCAGCGTGACCCGCTTCAGATTGCTTTTCGCCGCCTCTTCCATAATCAGGCGGCCCACTTCGGTCAACCCGGTAAACGCCACCTTATCCACGTCCATGTGGCGCGTCAGAGCGGCTCCCGCCGTCGGCCCGTAGCCAGGCAGCAGATTCACCACCCCGTCCGGGAACCCCGCTTCCATAATCAACTCGCCCACGCGCAGCGCCGAAAGCGGTGTCTGTTCCGCGGGTTTCATCACCACCGTGTTCCCTGTCGCCAGCGCCGGACCCAGCTTCCACGCCTGCATCAGCAGCGGAAAATTCCACGGGATAATCTGCGCCACCACGCCCACCGGCTCATGCCGCGTATAGCAGAAATAATCGCCGTCGATCGGGATCGTCTTACCCTGGATCTTGTCCGCCCACCCCGCGTAATAGCGGTAACAGGCGATCGACAGCGGAAGATCCGCGGCTTTCGCCACCGCGAACGGCTTCCCGTTATCGAGCGATTCGAGCGCCGCCAGTTCATCGGCATGCTTCTCGATCAGATCGGCCAGCTTATTCAGCAGCCGCCCTCTTTCAGACGCCGCCATCCTGCGCCACGGCGACCCGGCGCCGAAAGCCTTCCTCGCCGCGCGCACCGCCAGCTCTACATCGGCGGCATCGGCCTCTGCCACATCGCAGATCTTCTGTGCGCTCGCCGGATTAATCGTCGGGAAACGTTTGCCGGAGATACTCTCGACCCACTGGCCATTAATCAGAAGTTTGCCGGAAGGAAGTGTCACCGGCTTCATGAACGGGGAAGTCGCTGCGGTTGCCATAGTTTTAACCTGCCGTGATTCTATATCAATTTCGACCCACGTATAACAACCGCCCGGCTTACTGTTTATCTGTATCGAACCTGATCGTCGCGTCCGCGCCGAACTTCTTATAATTCCTGAAATCGATCACGTTCCGCGAGCAGTCGCTCGATCCCCGCACGCAGCTCAGCGCCTCGGAATGCACAGGCAACAGGAACTTCTGATCCCCAATCTGCACGTAATCGTAATCCACGGCCGATTCCACTGCATCCAGCGGAAACTCCTTCGGCATATTGCGCGCCGACATTTCAATCCGCAGCACCCGGAAATTCTCTTTATCGATCCAGATCGCGCCCGTATAACCCGGAATATAAGACTGCGCCGACGCAAACACATGCCAGGACGAATTCGGCTGCTCCACCGAATAGTCGTAACGATAAGCCGGCCGGTTCACAATCGTCGTCGACCGCTTCCCATGGAAATCCGCATCCGTCTGCGGTGCCAGAATTCCCTGCAGAATCGTCGAGAACTCGCCCGTTGACCATGACCCGGTCTTCTCCACCGCATCCTTCGGAGCCTTCCCGTTCACGAGAAGGTTCTTATACGATTCCTTCCCGTTCTCATACACCACGTCCGCCGTCACCACATCGAGCGCCTGCCAGGAAGTCCGGTTGCCTCGCGCCGAATCCGTCTGGTACCGCGTCGTGAACTGCTTCACCACATAATTCGGCAATGACTCTGTAAACGAAGCCGCCGCATCGCGCGCGCCCTGAATCACCGCATCGTTGCTCGTTGCAGTCCCTGACGCAGCGCGCACCTGCGACGCCTCGCCCGGCCCGACCACCGGCGGAGCAGGCAGCCGCGTCACACCCGTTCGAATCCCCTGCACGAATGCTCGGACGCGCATCCGCCACCGTCTGTGGCTCTGAACCCGCCGGAGGCGTATGGTCCACCCGCGCCGGAGCGCCATGCCGAAGCTTCGGCGGCCCCGGATCGTCCGCTTCCCTCGCAACCGGCTTCATCACGTCCGAAGCCGATGAAGTAGCCGAGGACGCCTCAGGAGAAGACGAAGCCGCCGCCGACCCAGCACGCTTCAGCCGCGGCCGGTCAGGATCGTCATCCCCCGCTGAAGAAGACGAAGATCCCGAAGATCGCGAAGACGCCGATTCCGTAGTAGCCGGCTGATTCGAAGCCGCCTTCTGCTGCATCGTCACCCGCACCGCATGATAAAAATTCTGCGTATCCCGGCCCGCCTCAATCGACACCTGATCCCCAATATCGAAATCGCCGAACTTCGCCGCCCCGCCCGACTCACTGAAATATCTCGTCGTCCGTTCCAGCCCGACCGTTATATTCCGCCCGTCGTCCGTCTCCACCACAAACTCCGACGTCGACACCCGGTGCAGCTTGCCCGTCACCGTGTCGGTTGCAACATTGTTCTGCCCGTTCCGCCGCCGCCCCGGCAGCGAAATCCCGCCCAGACCTCCGCCCGGAAAACCGACTCCACCCGATCCGATTCCCCCACCCGTGCCCGGATAAGGACTCCCGAACTGCGCCGCGCCCGGAAAATCGCACAGCACCAGCAACAACAAAGGCAGAGCGAACCGTGTAGCCATACGGCAGTTTGACGACCAGCCATATACGGGCGTTTCAGGTTTCATCTGGTTCCATTATTGCCGATTCCGGACATGCCCACGTCCGCCATCCAGTCCTGCACCCGCGCCAGCCACGTAGAGTAAATCACATTTGGCTTCAACGGCTGCGCCCGGTACCCGAACCCATGCCCGCCGCTCGCATAAATGTGCAGTTCCGCCGGAACCCCCGCTTTCTTCAGCGCCAGGTACAGCGCCGGAATCGCCATCGACGGCCCCTTGTCGTTGTCCGCGCAAAGCATAAACGTCGGCGGAGTGTCCTTCGTCACCTCCACGTTCTCCGCCCGAATCCCCGGATAGATCAGGATCTGATAATCCGGCCGCGAACTCTGCCGTTCAATAGGATCGGCCGCATCCGCCTTCCCCGCATCGAACTTCGTTGACGCCAGCACCGCCACCTCGCCGCCCGCCGAAAAGCCCATGATTCCAACCTTCGCCGGATTCACATTCCACTCGCCCGCGCGCGCCCGCACCGTTCGAATCGCCCGCTGCGCATCCGCATAAGGATGCACCTCGACCTTGTAGGGCGACCCTTCCTCACGCGCCAGCCGGTACTTCAGCACAAACGCCGCGACCCCTATATTGTTCAGCCACTCGGCAACGTTCGTCCCTTCTGTATCGATCGAAAGGAACCGATGCCCCCCGCCCGGCGCAATAATCATCGCCGCTCCGGTCGCCTTCTCCTTCGAAGGCAGATAAACCAGCAGCGAAGGATTATGAATGCCCGACAGGTGTGTCGAATCTCCAGGCTTCGGAGGGACAATCACTTCCTTCCGGCCCGACATGCCTTCCGACCCCGGCGCACCGTTCGGCCAAAGACGGACTTCCGTGCCGCCCGCCGCCACCAGAATGCATGGAAGAATCGCAAACGCGGAAACTGCCAGTCGCAACGTCATCAAGGTCACCTCGTGTGCAGCAATTATATGCCGCACAGGCGGCACCCTAATTCAGCCGTGCGCTCTTCAGCAGCATCTCGAGCGTCACCACTTCAAGCGCCCGCTCGTGCGTCGCCTCCAGCCGCACCGGAGCCATAATCCCCGCCTCGAACGATCTCTTCCACGGCTCCACGCACACGCACCAACCGTCGCCCGCCTTCAGCCCCGGAAATCCGTACTCGGGTCTTGGCGTAATCAAATCGTTTCCAATCGACTTCTGATGCTGCAGAAACTCATCGTTCACCAGCACGCATACGGTATGCAGCCCATGATCGTCCTCCCCGCTGTTGCACTTCCCATCGCGATAAAACCCCGTCAGCGGATCCGTGCAGCACGTCTGCAAAACACTTCCCAATACATTCTTGACCATTCGCTCCCAGAGTACCCGATCCCGACCGGCCCTAAAGCTTCCGGTCAGAACAGCCGATCAACGACTCATGAATGCTATCCGAGGCCGGCTTCCTGCCGGTCTGCTTGTTCTCAGCGCTGTTATCCCTCACGGCTTCTGCCGGAACCGTCGATGTCGTTTTCTACGACAACCGCATCGGCACTCTCAATGACGCCACCGGCGCCTATACCAACATCGGAACCCTTCCGGTAAATGTTTCGAGCGGAATCGCGTCCATGAACGGGCTCCTCTATCTTGAGGACAGCGGCGCTAACCTCTTCTCCTTCGATCCCGCGACAGCCGCTTCGCACCTCGTCGGCATGACCGGCATCAACGACAATGCGGCCGCGTTTGCCGGAGGTCCCGGCGGTCTGTTTGAAATCGATTACGCATCGAACCTCTACTCCATCAACGCGGGTACCGGCGCCGCCAAATTGATCGGAGCCACCGGTCTCAAAGCCAACAACGGCAATTACGACACCAGCCTTTCGCTCAACGGCACATCCCTTTACTACACCGAAGGAAAAAACAACCAGAATGATGAGCTGTACCAGGTCAGCCTGACCACCGGAAACGCAACCGACCTCGGCAGCACCGGAGTCACAGGCGTAGCCGGCTCCGCGCTCGTCAACGGCAAGCTGGAACTCTACCAATACGGCCAGTCGTCGAACTACATCTACTCCGCGCCCCCGGCTCCATCAACTTCGCTCAGGGCGCGCAGCTGACCGCCCAGATCATCGACGGCGGCACAGTACTCAATTCCGCCATAAACGGCAACACCCAGGCCGTAAGCACGCCCGAACCCGCTTCCATCCTCATTGGGCTCTCAGCGCTGCTGCTCGTCGCCGCTACTGAAGTTCTTCCGTACCCGAACCACTGCTTGTAGGCTGGAAGAATAAGGACCTCTCAAGTTTGCATGGGTGCCCTCGCAGGCTGCGATGCTGCGATTTGCGTTATTTGACGAAAGCGCAACACTATAGAGAGAGCAGAAGATATACAGAGAGCAGAAGATATACAGAGAGCAGAAGGTAATGCCACAAACCCAAACCTTGCGCGGAATACGGGGAATGCAACGGCCTCTGCTCGCCCCTCCGCCGCCGCGAACCGTACCGTTCGACGCGAAGGGCGTTGTCTACACCAAACGGTGGGTCGTGGAACTGCTTCTCGATCTGGCAGGTTACCGGGCCGACAACAATCTCGTCGATGCGCTCGCCGTCGAACCCGCTGCGGGCGATGGCGCATTTCTCGGGCCGATGATTGAACGGCTCGTCCGTTCGTGCCGAAAGCTGGGAAGACCACTCTCGGACTGCCGGGATTCCCTGATTGCTTACGAACTTGATGGCCGAAGCGCGAATCGCGCTCGTGCGCTGGCGGCGACGGTCTTGAAACAGCACGCAGTAGATACGCCCCTTGCGGAAGATCTGGCCAGGAACTGGGTCCGTACGGGAGATTATCTGTTCGAAGCCACAAGCGCGGAGGCCGACTTCGTCATCGGCAATCCGCCCTATGTCCGGCTTGAGGACATTCCCGAAGAAACTGCCCTGTTCTACCGCGAAGCGTTCCCCACGATGTGCGGCAGGGCGGATTTGTACGTGGCATTCTTTGAAGCCGCCTTGCGCCAGCTCCGCGTCGGCGGTACGTGCGCCTTCATCTGCGCTGACCGGTGGATGCGGAATCAGTACGGCGCAGAGCTGCGTGCGCTCGTCACAACTCACTTTTCCGTCAACGTTGTCATCGAAATGCATAATTCCGATGCGTTTCATGATGATGTGGATGCGTACCCGGCCATCACGGTCATTCGCCGCCGCGATCAGGGTTCGGTCGTTATCGCAAGTGCCGGGCCGGAGGCCGGCGCGAACACTGCTGAGGACCTTTCGAGTGCTTTTGAGGCCACTCGACGAGGCGAGAACCCGGCCCCGCTGAGCGGTTTACGGATGGCGGTTGTCGACACCTGGTTCAAGGGCGCAGCCCCGTGGCCCTGCCATTCACCCGAGCAGTTGACACTGCTGCGTCGCCTAGAAGAGCAATTTCCCACGCTCGAAACCCATGCCAAAGTGGGGATCGGCGTTGCGACCGGTAACGACGGAGTCTTCATAACCAATAACCCGAACCTGGTCGAGCGCTCGAGATTGCTGCGGCTCGCGCTCTCAGGCGATATCTGCGAAGGCACCATGAAATGGTCGGGACACTATTTAGTAGACCCGTGGAACACCGACGGCCTCGTCGAGTTGAAACACTTTCCGAAGCTGAAGGGCTATTACGAGCAGCACGCCACAGCCCTTCGGAAGCGTCACACTGCGATGAACAACGTCCGCGGCTGGTACAAGACGATAGACAGGGTGACCCACTCTCTTACCTCCAGGCCCAAGCTCTACATCGCCGATATCAAAAACGTGCTCGATCCGGTGCTCGACCCCGGCGAGACTTATCCTCATCACAACCTGTATTTCATCCAGTCGGACGAGTGGGATCTTGAGGTCCTTGGCGGTCTGCTTATGTCGTCAATAGGGCAGTTTTTCGTCGAATCGTACGGTGTGCGCATGCGCGGCGGCTATCTTCGTTTCCAGGCCCAATATCTGCGCCGGATTCGGGTCCCCTCGCCGGCATCGCTCTCGGACGCGCAAAAACGAGGCCTCGTAAAAGCCTTTCGCGGGCGAGACCGCACTCTTGCAACGACGGTCGCGCTTGAAGTATACGGGATAGACAGAAGCACGATGGAAACCGCGCTTGGGCACCGCGCTTGAACTTAGATAAGCGGCTACACGAGGCTGTCCAGAGCTACTGGGACGCTCGGGCGAAAAACAAAGAGAAGCAGATAAACTCGGGCAGGATCGATGCGGGAACCCGCGGTGAAGTCACCGGCGGGACTCAGATGGGCGCGCTCGAGGTGCTTGTAGCCGACATTCTCTGCGAGGCGGGCCTCAACAGGGTCGATATCCGAACCCGCACCGCCCTCGAACTCCCGGGCTATTTCCGGGCAACAAAAAAATGGGATCTGATTGTCGTCTCAGAAGGGCAGTTGGTGCTGGCGATGGAGTTCAAGTCGCAATCGGGAAAGTCCATCGGCAACAACATCAACAACCGTTCGGAAGAGGCGGTCGGAAGCGCCAGGGATATTTGGACCGCCTTCCGGGAAGGACGTTTTGGCAACTCCCCCGCGCCCTTTCTGGGTTATTTCTTTCTCCTCGAGGACAGAGACGCTGTAAAGAAACCGGTCGCGAACAAGGAACCGTATTTCTCCGTTGACCCTCTCTTCAAAGGGCCGGTCTTCAAACGCCCGGCGCTGGCGGCGAAAAGCGGCAAAGAGCGTTACCAGGGCGTACCGTACACCACCCGATACGAACTCCTGTGCCGCCGCCTCGTACTCGAACGCCTGTATACCGCCGCATGTTTCATTCTGGCTTCTAATTCCAGCAACACAACCCTCACCCAACCGGCAGAAGACTTGAGCTTCCGGCGGCTCGCCGCCGCCTTGCGAGGGCACGCTGTGACGTTTTTGGAAAGCCGGAAAAAATAGCCGAAATCGGATTTTCGTCACCTCCTCCCGGAACGGTCACGCCCCAAACCACAAAATTTACCGAACCGTATCAACAACTTACAAGCCCCCACGCATCCCAGCCCCACCCACCTCATGTTAGTCTCGAACCGAAAAGAGACCTCACAAACATGGCCACACCAGCTCAGATCGACGCCAACCGCTTAAACGCACAATCCAGCACCGGGCCCCGCACTCCCGAAGGCAAACTCGCCTCCGCCCAAAACGGAATCGAAACCGGCCTCTTCACAACCACCTGCTTCGTCCGGCCCAACGAAGCCGCCGAATACGAGGAATTCGCATCCTCTTACCGCGCCGAACTCGTTCCGGTCGGCATCCTTGAGCAAACGCTCGCCACCGAAATCATGAGCGCCGCCTGGCGCCTCCGCCGCTGCAACCTGGTCGAACTCTCGTCCGAACTCACCGAGGACCTTGAGCGTTCCCTCCACCGCTCCCGTGCCAACGCCCACAACATCATGCGCAAAGCCATGGCCGAACTTCGCCGCCTCCAGACCGAACGCCAGGTCCGCAACGAAATCTACCCCGAAGGCACAGACCTCTCAGACCTCGGCCTCGCCTCCATGAAAGAAGTCATCGCGGTCCGCAACAACCATGAACGCGCGCGCCTCGCCGCCGAACGCGTCGGCAATTTCGATGCCCCCATGTCCGTCATCCACAAAGCCTGTTCCGCTCCCGGCCCGGTCCAATCGGCTTCGCTCTGTAAAACCGCCGGCCAGACTGCCCGCAACAGCCTCTGCCCCTGTAAATCCGGCCAGAAATACAAGCGATGCTGCGGAGTCAACGCGCCCCCGCTGCTCGGTAAGGCGGCTTGACAACAGCGTCTGCTAAACTGTCGCTTTATGGCATCGACCGTCGCAGCCCGGACCATCACCACCATCGGGCGATCAGTGTGCGACGGGTCCTGTCCTAATTCGGTTTTGTAAAATCAAACGAAAGGATGCCCGCCGCGGTACCGGCGGGCTTTTTTATTGCGCCTGTCCGGCGCCGCGGCGCACGAACATGAATCAGATTGATCTGAATCTCGATTTCAGCAAACTCGACGGCCTCATCCCCGCCGTCGTTCAGGACGCACACCTCCGGCCGCGTCCTCATGGTCGGCTTCATGAACGATGAAGCCTTTCGAAAGACCCTGGAAACCGGCATCGTCACCTTCTACAGCCGCTCCCGCAACAAGCTCTGGATGAAAGGCGAAAGCTCCGGCCACGTCCTGGTCGTCAAAGAAATCTCCACCGACTGCGATGACGATTCCCTGCTCATCAAGGTCGAATGCGCTCGGCCCCGGCGTCTGCCACAACGGCTACGAAAGCTGCTTCTACCGCAAGCTCGAAGGCGACAACTGGGTCGAAACCGAAAAGCGCGACCTACGACCCCGAAGCCGTCTACGGGAGCTGCCAAATGAAGCTGAAACTCGGCATTCCCAAAGGCAGCCTCGAAAACGCCACCGTCGACCTGTTCCGCCGCGCCGGCTTCAACATCACCACCAGTTCCCGCTCCTACTTCCCCGCCATTGACGATCCCGAAATGGAGTGCATGCTCATCCGCGCGCAGGAAATGGCGCGCTACGTCGAAGACGGCATTCTCGACGCCGGACTCACCGGTCTCGACTGGGTCGAAGAAGTCGGCGCCGACGTCGAAGCCGTCGCCGATCTCATCTACGCCAAGCAGAGTTTCGGCAAAGTCCGCTGGGTGCTCGCCGTTCCCGAGACCAGTCCGGTTCAACTCCGTGAAAGATCTGGAGGGCAAAATCATCGCCACCGAACTGGTCGCCACCACCAAGCGCTATCTCGAAGCGCAACGGCGTCAACGCCAAAGTCGAGTTCAGCTGGGGCGCCACCGAAGTGAAGCCGCCGGAGCTCGCCGACGCCATCGTCGAAGTCACCGAAACCGGCTCCTCGCTGCGCGCCAACAAGCTCCGCATCGTCGAAACCGTTCTCGAATCCAACACCCAGCTGATCGCCAACAAGGCCTCCTGGGACGATGACTGGAAGCGCAGAAACTGCAGGATCTCAAGCTGCTGCTCGACGGCGCCATCGCCGCCCTCGGCAAAGTCGGCCTGATGCTGAACGTGCACAAGGATCAATCTGACCGCCGTGCTCGGCGTCCTGCCCGCCCTGAAGCGCCCCACCGTCTCTCATCTGAGCGACGGGGAGTGGCTCGCCGTGAACACCATCCTCGACGAATCCACCGTGCGCACCATCATTCCGCGCCTCAAAGCAGGCCGGCGGCGAAGGCATCGTCGAATACCCGCTGAACAAGATCGTGATGTAAGGCCGGCGCACCATGATCCGAATCCTCGAATCCAAAGACATGGGCCGCGTGCTCGCCCGCCGCGCCGCCCGCATGACCGAAGCGGAAGACACGGTGCGCCCCATCCTCGAAGCCGTCCGCAAGCGCGGCGACAAAGGCCTGCTCGAATACGCCCGCCAGTTCGACCAGCTCGACCGCAAGTCCGTCCGCGTTCCGCCGGGCGAACTCGCAGCGCCGCCGATCGCCTCACCCCTGAATTCCGTTCCGCCGTCGAAGTCGCGTCCGCCAACGTCCGGCGCTATGCCGAAAAGCAATTGCCGCGAGAATACATCAGCTTCCTTCGGCCCCGGCCTGCAGCTCGGCCAGATCGTTCGCCCGCTCGATACCGTGGCCGCCTACATCCCCGCCGGCCGCTATCCGCTGCCCTCCACGCTGATCATGACCGCCGTTCCCGCGCATGGTCGCGGGCGTGAAGAACATCTGCGTCGCCTGCCCCAAAGCCGTCGATGAAGTCTTCGGCACGGCGCACCTCCTCGGGCGTCGATCAGGTCTTCCAGATGGGCGGCGCGCAGGCCATCGCCGCCTTCGCCTACGGCACCAAAACCGTCCCGCGCGCCGACCGCATCGTCGGCCCCGGCAACATCTATGTGGCCGCCGCCAAGAAGCTGCTCGCCGGAGAAGTCGGCATCGATTTCGTCGCCGGACCCACTGAGATCCTCATCATCGCCGCCGATGGCGACCCGCGCTTCCTCGCCGCCGACATGCTCGCCCAGGCCGAGCACGATACCGACGCCAGCGCCATCCTGCTCACCACCTCGAAGCGCCTTGCCGCGCAGGTCGCGAAAGAGATCGAGCGGCAACTGGTGACGCTCGCCACCGCGGCCGTCGCCCGCAAAGCCATCGACAGGAACAGCGCCATCATCCTGGTGCGTTCGCTCGACGAAGCCGTCGAACTTTCGAACGCCTTCGCCCCCGAACACCTTCCATTCACCACGAAGAACTGATCCCCGAAGATCCGCCACGCCGGCAGCATCTTCGTCGGAGCCTTCAGCCCGGAAGCCGCGGGCGACTATGCCTCCGGACCCAATCATGTGCTGCCCACCAGCGGCGTCGCGCGGCTGCGCGGCGGACTCTCCGCAGCCGACTACGTCAAGGTCATCTCCGTGCAGCAACTCGACGCCAAAGCGCTCAGCGAAACTCGCGCCCGCCATCACCACGCTCGCCCGCGCCGAAGGTCTGGAAGCCCACGCCCGATCCGTCGAGGTGCGCCTTGCCTGAGTAACCTCACGCCGCGGCAGCCGTCCTCGCCATGGCGCCCTACTCGCCGCCCACCGGCGGACGCATGCGACAAGATGCGCCTCGATTTCAACGAAAACACCGTCGGCTGCTCGCCCGCGCGTCATCGAATTCCTGCGCGAACAGCTCTCCGCGCGAAGGCTCTCAGCGTCTATCCCGATTACACCAGCGTCAAACAGACGCTCGCGCGCTTCTTCAAGGTCGCGCCGGACGAATTGCTGCTCACCAACGGCACCGACGAAGCCATTCAGGTTCTCATCAACACCTACGTCGACGATGGCGACGAAGTCATCATGCTGCGCCCGTCCTATGCCATGTACCGCTTCTATTCCGAAGTCGCCGGAGCGCGAAGTCATCGAGGTCGATTACCAGCCGCCCGCGGTCGAATTTCCGCTCGAAGCACTTGCTCGCATGCGATCACCCCGCACACCCGAGCCTCCTCATCGCCAACCCGAACAATCCCACCGGCACCGCGATCGGCCTCGACGCGATCGAGCAGATCCTCGACAAGCGCCCGCACGCCGCCGTGCTGATCGACGAAGCCTATTTCGAGTTCTGCGGCATCACCGCGCTGGCCTGCTATCCACGACTATCCGAATCTGTTCGTCAGCCGGACCTTTTCGAAGGTCTACGGCATGGCGGCCATGCGCATCGGCTGCCTGTTCTCGCAGGCGGCCAACGTCGCAGTATCTGCACAAAGCGCAGTCGCCCTACAGCGTCAACATGCTGGCCGCCCTGGCCGCCGAAGCCGCCGTGCAGGACACCGAATACGTCGCGAACTACGTCAGCCGAAGCCCTCGCCGCGCGCGAAATGCTGCGCGCCGGGCTTCGAAAAACTCGGCATCGCGCTATGCGCCCAGCTCCGCCAATTTCATCCTCGGCTACTTCGGCAATCGCGCCATCGAAGTGCGCGACGCCCTGCGCGACAAAGCCATCCTGGTGCGCGACCGCAGCTACGAAATTCCCGGCGGCGTGCGCATCACCGCCGGCACGCGCGAGCAGGCCCAGCGCGTCCTCGACTGAACTGGAGCGGATCTGGTGAAAGGACCTGATCGTCTTCGACATGGATGGCGTGCTGGTGGATGTCACCGAATCCTATCGCGCCACCATCCAGGCCACCGTCAAGCACTTCACCGGCTACGAGCCCACCGACGCCGAAATTCAGGACTGGAAAAATCGCGGCGGCTGGAATGACGACTGGCAGCTCTCGCACCGCCTGATTCAGGAGCGCGGCGGCGACAGCGCCATACCAAGACGGTGGTCGACCACTTCCAGAAAATCTTCCACGGCGACGGCAACGACGGCCTGATCCTGCGCGAAGAATGGATCGCGCGCCGACGGCCTGTTCGATCGCCTCGGCGCAGCAGCCATCACCTCGCCGTCTTCACCGGCCGTCTGCGCTGGGAAGCCAACGTCACGCTGAACCGTTTCTGCTCCGAAATGCTTCGATCCCGTCGTCGGCGTGCGACGACGTCACCCGCACGCAAGCCCGATCCCGAAGGCCTGCTCAAGATCCGCGCCTCCGTGGAGCACGGCAAGTGCTGGTACGTCGGCGACACGGTCGATGACGCCCGCGCCTCGAGCGCCGCCAGCGTCCCGTTCATCGGCATCGCCGCGCCGGCCAACCCGCGCTACGACGAACTCGTCGACCTGCTCCGCGCCGAAGGCGCCGTCGCCGTGCTCGACGACATCAATTCACTGGAGGCCGCCCTTGCCGCAGAACCGCTAAAATGCAGCGCGACACCAAAGAAACGCAGATCGCCGGCGAGCTCCGCATCGAAGGCCGCGGCCGCTACGAGATCTCGACCGGCATCCGCTTCTTCGATCACATGCTGGAGCTGTTCACCAAGCATGGCGCGCTTCGATCTGAAAATCACGGCCAAAGGCGATCTCGATGTCGATCAGCACCACACCGTGGAAGATGTCGGCATCGTCATCGGCCAGCTCTTCGCGCAAGGCGCTCGGCGACCGCAAAGGCATCAATCGCGCCGGCTACTTCGTGCTGCCGATGGATGAAACCCTGGCCGTCGTCGCCGTCGATCTCGGCGGCCGCCCCGCGCTGGTCTACAAAGACCGGGTGAAGGTCCGGCTCGTGGGCGATCTGCAAACCGAACTGGTGCCCGATTTCTTCGATGGCTTCGTCCACCACGCCGGCGCCAACTTCCATGCGAAAGTTCTCTACGGCCGCTCGAATCACCACAAGCTCGAAGCCATCTTCAAATGCTGGGCGCGCGCCATGCGCTACGCCTGCTCCATCGACGCGCAGCTGAAAGATCAGCTGCCTTCCACCAAAGGGTCTTCTGTGATCGCGATCTTCGATTACGGCGCGGGCAACCTGCGCTCCGTGCAGAACACGCTCGACGAAATCGGCGCCAGCTACGAACTGGTGCGCGACGCCGCCGGGCTCGAACGCGCCCCGAAAATCATCCTGCCCGGCGTCGGCCATTTCGGCCAGATGCTGCGCGCGCTCGATGAAATGAACGTCCGCCAGCGCCTTCATCGAGCCGCATCCACGCCGGCGTCCCGTTCCTCGGAATCTGCCTCGGCCTGCAGGGCCTGTTCGAATCGCAGCGAAGAAGCGCCCGGACCAGGCCGGCCTCGGCATCTTCCCCGGCACCGTGAAGCGCTTCGACACCTCGCGCCCGCGTGCCCCACATGGGCTGGAACCAGCTCGATCGCGTCCGCCCTTCGCAGCTGCTCGCCGGGCTGCCCGCGCAGCCCCTACGTCTACTTCGCCCACAGCTACTACGTGCCGGTGGTCGAGCAGGCCGCCGCCACCTGCACCTACTCCGCGCCGTACACCGCCGTGCTCGAATCCGGCAACGTCTTCGGCGTGCAATGCCATCCCGAAAAGTCCGGGCCCGCTCGGCCTCGCCATCGTCCGCAATTTCGTGAAACTCTAATGCTGGCCAAACGCATCATTCCCTGTCTCGATGTCACCGCCGGCCGCGTCGTCAAAGGCGTCAACTTCGTCAACCTGCGCGATGCGGGCGATCCCGTCGAACTCGCCGACCGCTACAACCAGCAGGGCGCCGATGAACTCGTCTTCCTCGACATCACCGCCTCCAGCGACGCCCGCGCCACCATGGCCGACGTCGTCGCCCGCACCGCGCGCAAAGTCTTCATCCCGCTCGCGGTCGGCGGCGGCATCCGCTCCGTCGCCGATGCGCGCCTGATCCTGATGTCCGGCGCCGACAAGGTTTCCGTCAACACCGCGGCCGTGCGCCGCCCCGAACTGATCTCCGAACTGAGCCAGGAATTCGGCGCGCAGGCCGTCGTTCTCGCCATCGACGCGCGCCGCCACGTCGCCCGGCAAATGGCACGTCTACACGCGCGGCGGCCGCGACGATGAAGGCATCGATGCCGTCGCCTGGGCCGCGCGCGGCGAAGAACTCGGCGCGGGCGAAATCCTGCTCACTTCCATGGACACCGATGGCGTGCAGACCGGCTTCGATTGCGCTCTGACCCGCGCCGTTTCGCGCGCCACGCACATCCCGGTGATCGCTTCCGGCGGGGCGGGCGAAGCCCGACCATTTCACCCGCGTGCTGACCGAAGGCGAAGCCGATGCCGCGCTCGCCGCCTCCATCTTTCACTACGGCACCTACACTGTGGACGACCTGAAAGAACACCTCGACCGCGCCGGCATTCCGGTCAGGAAAACCCATTGATCATCCCTTGTATCGATCTGATGGACGGCAAAGTCGTCCAGTTGGTGCAGGGCCGCGAAAAGGCGCTCGAAGGCGACAGCCCCGAGGTGATGCTGCAGCAGTTCGCCGCCTTCCCGCAGATCCAGGTCATCGATCTCGATGCCGCCATGGGCCGCGGCGCGAACGACGATCTGGTGCGAGATGCTCGCCTCGAAAGCCGTCATCCGCGCCGGCGGCGGCGTCCGCACCGTTGAGCGCGCCGAAGCGCTGCTCGCACAGGGCGCGTTCCGCGTCATCGTCGGCACCTCCGCCTTCACGCGCAGACGGCCCGAACTACGCGTTTCTGCAAGTCGCTCGTCGACGCCATCGGCCGCGACCGCATCGTGCTCGCGCTCGATTCGAAAGACGGCCGGATCGTCGTGAAAGGCTGGCAGGAAGCCACCGCATTTCACCGCCGAAGAAGTCATCCAGCAGCTGGAGCCCTACTGCTCCGGCTTCCTCTGCACCTATGTCGATAAAGAAGGCATGATGCAGGGCACCGACCTCGACTGGTTCCGCCGCCTGCGCGCCGCGACCGATCACGAAATCACCGCCGCCGGCGGCATCACGACGCTCGAAGACATCCGCGCGCTGACCGAAATGAATATCCACTCCGCGGTCGGCATGGCGATCTACACGGGCAGGCTCGATCTGGCTGAGCTCGCCCGGTTGGGCTAAGATAACTTCTTGCGGAGCGTCTCTTCCATC
This sequence comes from Terriglobia bacterium, assembly GCA_963840735.1. Lineage (GTDB taxonomy): Bacteria > Acidobacteriota > Terriglobia > Bryobacterales > Bryobacteraceae > BOG-234. Next base: position 31,352 of record CAWIZX010000005.1, on the reverse strand, counting down.
GTGCTGCTGTTGCTGTTCAGCTTCTCGCTGATCGGTCCGGCATTGCAGGCAAAGACAGCGTCCGCGCTCCCGGCCTGCTGCCTCAAAGGCGGTAAACACCACTGTTCCGGCATGTCCGAAAGCAACAGCGGTACTACGACGCTCCGGTCTGCCGGGCATTGCCCGTACTTCCCCGGCGGCACCTCAACCCAGGCTGCCTCACCCGTCTTCCTGGCAGCCAGTCCGCTCCTGGTCACAGCACCGCTCACGGGCACCGCCGCCGTGCGCCAAACAGCCGAAGCCTGCGGACGCATTTCCTTCAGCCGCTCCCGCCAAAAACGCGGACCCCCAACCAACTCCTCTCTCGCCGCCTGACCCATTAGCAAGAGGAGATAACCGATGTTCAAAGCCATACCCGTTTTGGGCTTGTGCCTGTTTAGCATTGCCTGCACGAAGAAGGAACAGCCGAAGCAGTACCCGTTTCGCGGCACCGTCGTCCGGCTAAGCCCGGACAGCAACGTTGCAGCTATCCATAACGAAGAGGTCAAAGGCTGGATGACCCCGATGACGATGGAATATCCGATCGAGAATCCCAACGAGTACAAGGCCCTGCGCCCCGGCGAGAAGATTACCGCAACGGTCAACATCACCAGCGACGGATTCTCTCTGACCGACGTGAAACCCGCGGAGACGAAATGAGACTCGCGCTCATTGCCGTGCTCGGCGCTACCCTGCTATCCGCTCAGGAGACGGTCAACAATGCCAGCCTGAGCCTGCGCGTCACGGACCCAAGCGGCGCCACGGTTGAGAACGCCGCCGTCTCCGTTCGGCAGCTTGATACCAACCACAGCAGCGCAGGGCTTACCGACCGCGAAGGCCGCTTCCGCTTCCCCTACCTGCGCGTCGGACGATACCAGGTGACAGTCAGTAAGCCAGGCTTTTCGGCTGCCACGCGCGACGTGGCCCTCACCGTCGGTTCAGCGTACGACCTCGAAACGCCGCTCCGCATCGGACAGGCTGGCGACGCCGTGTCGGTTACCGGCGCACTGCCTCTCATCGAGACTGCCCGCAGCCAGATCGCCGGAACCGTATCGCAAGCCGAAGCAGCCAACCTGCCGCTGAACGGACGCAACTTCCTCGACCTCGCGCTGCTGGTTCCCGGCGTCTCCCCCACCAACACGGCAGCGAACCAGATCTTCGCCGAAACGTCTGCTGTTCCCGGCCAGGGCATCTCGGTCGGCAGCCAGCGCAACTTCTCGAACAGCTACATCGTCGACGGTCTCTCGGCCAACGACGACGCCGCCGGACTGAGCGGCATCTTCTACGGGCTCGACGTCGTTCAGGAGTTCCAGGTGGTCACGTCCGGAGGTCAGGCGGAATTCGGACGCGCCCTCGGCGGCTACATCAACGTCATCACCAAGAGCGGCACCAATAACCTCCACGGCGACGTTTACGGCTACTTCCGCAACCGCGTCTTCAACGCCGCGAACCCGCTGTCCCACACCGTCCTGCCGATGACGCAGGCTCAATACGGCGCCAGTCTCGGCGGCCCTGTGATCCATGACCGCACGTTCTTCTTCGCCAACTTCGAGCAGCGCGAACTGAACCAGTCCGGGCTCATCACGATCTCGCCCGCGAACATCGACGCCATCAACGCGAAGTACCCGGCCGCGCACCTGTTTACAGGACTGTTCCCGAACCCCGTCCACAACACCAACTTCCTGGCGAAGCTCGACCATCAGTTCAGCGACAAAGATCAGTTCAGCGTGCGTTACAGCCTGTACAGCGTAGCCAGCGTGAACTCGCGAGGTGCGGGCGCGCTGAGCGCGGCGAGCGCGTCGGCGAATCTCGACAATACCGATCAAACCGTGGTCGCGAGCAACATCCGCTCCTTCTCGCCGCGTCTGGTGAACGAGACCCGCGGCCAGTTCACCTACAGCCAGCTCAATGCCCCGCCCTCAGATCTTCTGGGACCGGCGGTCAGCATCTCCGGCGTCGCCAACTTCGGGACCCTCTCCGGCTCGCCGACCGCGCGTCTGAACAAGCTGTATGAAGCCGTCGATAACCTCTCGTACCAGGCGGGCGAGCACGCGGTCCGCGCGGGCGTTGACTTTCTGTACAACAGCGACACCATTACGTTCCCACGATCTTTCCGGGGCAGCTACTCGTTCTCTTCGCTGGCGAACTTCCTGAACGGCACCTACAACAACTCCGGGTTCACGCAAACGTTCGGCAACCCTGTCGTGGCTCAGCAGAATCCAAACGTCGGCTTCTATTTGCAGGACGAATGGAAAGCGACCCCGCGGCTCACGTTCAACATCGGGGTTCGTTACGACCTTCAGTTCCTGAAGACCATCGCGACCGATACGAACAACGTTTCTCCGCGCGCCGGGTTTGCCTGGACGCCGTTCCGTTCCGGCAACACGGTGGTGCGCGGCAGTTATGGTCTGTTCTACGACCGCGTCCCGCTGCGCGCCCTTGCGAACGCGCTGCTCTCAGCCGGGAATACGATAGATCCGGCGAAGCTGAACCAGATCAGCATCAGTCTTTCGCCCGGCCAGACGGGCGCGCCGGTGTTTCCAAACATCCTCGGGTCGCTCACCATTCCCGCCGGCGTGCTGTTCAACTTCAGCACCATGGACCCGCATATGCAGAACGCCTATTCAGAACAGGGCAGCTTCGAAATCGAGCAGCACCTGGGCGCGGGCAGTACAGTCAGCGCAGGTTATGAACACCTGCGCGGCCTGCATCTGATCGTATCCGTGAACCAGAACGTTCCGACCTGCGCGCCGGCCGGGATCGAACAACGGCTGCCGCCCCAATCCGGCGATCGGCAACGACAGCCAGTATTCCTCGCTCGCCGATTCGCATTACGACGGACTGCACATTTCGTTCGTGCAGCGCCCGGTCAAATGGGGCAGCTTCCGGGTCTCCTATACCTACTCGAAGGCACTCGATAACGTGGGCGAATTCTTCTTCAGCTCGCCCCTGAACAACTTCAATATCTGGCAGGATTATGCGCGGTCGGACGACGATCAGCGCCACCGCCTGGTGTTTGACGGGACAGCCGAAGCGCGCGGTTTCCGGTTCACCACTTTCCTCCAGTACTACTCGGCGCTGCCGTTCAACATCACGACTGGCTCGAACACGATACAGGGAACGGCCGCGCGCGCGACGCTCAGCCGCAATGCGGGAACCGGATTCGACTTGTTCAACGTGAATGCGCGGCTAAGCCGAACGTTTCCGCTCACGGACCGCCTGAGCCTCGAAGCGATTGCGGAAGCATTCAACGTGCTGAACCACGTCAACGGTGTTTCGCTGAACGGCGTTTCCACGTCGCCGAGCTTCCGTCAAATGACGGCGGCAGGCGATCCGAGAACGCTGCAAGTGGCGCTGCGGGTTCACTTCTGAGTGATACCGTAAAGTCTGTGACAGCTAAGGAAATCCTTCTATTCATTACGGAAATCGGCATCGTCCCGGTGGTCCGGACAGCCACCGCGGAAGCGGCGATCCAGTCGATCGAGGCCATTTATCGCGGCGGAGTTCGCGCGGCAGAAATCACGATGACCGTACCCGGCGCGCTGAAAGCGCTTGAGAAACTGGCGGATAAATTCGGGGATAAGATCGTGCTCGGCGCGGGCACGGTGCTCGACCCGGAGACCGCGCGCGCCTGCATGCTGGCGGGAGCGCAATTCTTCGTAACTCCGACGCTGAAGCTCTCGACCATCGAAATGGCGAAACGCTACTCGAAAGTGATCTGTCCGGGTGCGCTGACTCCGACCGAAGTGCTCACCGCGTGGGAGGCGGGAGCCGATGTTGTGAAGGTATTTCCGGCAAACGCGATGGGCGGACCCAAATACATCAAGGCTCTCAAAGGCCCTTTGCCGCATATCGAAATGATCCCGACGGGCGGCGTCAATCTGGAAACGGCGGGCGAATTCCTGAAGGCCGGCGCGTGCGCGGTCGCTGTCGGCGGCGAACTGGTTGACGCGAAGCTGATCAAAGAGAACCGGTACGACGAGATGGAGGCGCGCGCCCGGCAGTATCTGGCGGCCATCGCCACGGCGCGCGCAGAGATCTATGCCTGAACTCGAAATCTCGCATAACGAGAAAAAGCACCGGTTTGAAGCCGGCTCGGGCGCGCGGATCGATTACCGGCTGAGGGGCACAACGGCGGAATTCTTTCATACCGAAGTCCCGGAACATCTGCAGGGACTGGGTCTGGCCGGACGCATGGCGTGCGCGGCACTCGACTGGGCTGCCAAGGCAGGCTACAAAGTGGTCCCGAGCTGCCCGTATATCAAGAGCTATATCGAGAAGAATCCACAGTACTCGAAGCTGCTGTGAACCGCTACTTGTAGCGGCCGCGGAACTGGTTCCAGCGCACGGTGAAGAGTTCCACGAAGGCGTTGAGGCCGGTGAAGACCCCGACCTTGCTGCCTTCCATGTGGTTCCAGCGGACGGGAACCTCGGAGATGGTGTACCCGCGCTTGCGGGCGAGATAAAGGACTTCGACGTCGAACCCGAAGTGCTCCAGGGTTTGCAGCCGAAAGATCTCCTCTGCCACGTTGCCGCGGAAGAGCTTGAATCCGCACTGTGTGTCGAGGATCGCGAGGCCGGTCATGACCTGCATCAGAGCATTGAAGATCTTGCCGGCGGTTTCGCGGAAGCCGGGCTGGTGGACGCCGATGAGCGACCGGTCGACGGCGCGCGAGCCGATGGCGATGTCGCAATGTCCGAGCTGGAGGGCCGACCAGAGTTTATCGAGTTCCCCGATCGGAGCTGAAAGGTCTGCGTCGGTGAAGAGCCGCCATTCGCCGCGCGCTTCGAGCATGCCGTGCCGAACGGAATAGCCCTTGCCGCGATTGCCCGGGTTTTGCAGAACGCGGATATTCGGGTTTGCCTGGCTGAAGGCCGAAGCGGCCTGAAATAGTGCCGTCGGTCGAGCCGTCATCGACAATCAGGATCTCGTGAAAGCCCCATTCGGAACCTTCGAAATAGGCCTCGATCTGGCGGATGGTATCGGGTAAGCGCGCCTCTTCGTTATAGGCGGGCACAACGATGGATATGGAACGCGTCAAAGGGCAGATTAGGTGGGACGAAGACTTATAATACAGGATTCCCCTAAGGAGATCGATACTTGTCGCTCGAAGAAGGAATGTTTGAGCAGCGCGCCGCCCGTGTGCGCGAAATCGAGGCGCTGGGCTACCGGCCTTTCGGTAAGCGCTACGATTTCACGCACACGATCCCGCAGGTTCTCGAAGAACACAGCGGCAAGACCGCGGAAGAACTCGTGCCCGAGATTCGCGTGCGAATTGCGGGCCGCATCCAGACCATTCGGCGGATGGGCAAAGCGGCTTTCATGCACATTCAGCAGAATGGCGAACGGCTGCAGTTGTACGTCAGGAAAGATGCGGTTCCGCGAACGCGATTACAAGTTGTTTGACCTGCTCGATATCGGCGACATTATCGGAGCGGAAGGGTACCTGTTCCGCACGCGAACCGGGGAACTGAGCGTCCATGTGGAGAGGCCTCGAGTTCCTCTCGAAAACGCTGCTTGCGATGCCCGAAAAGTGGCACGGGCTCGAAGACGTGGAGACTCGGTACCGGCAGCGTTATCTCGACCTGATCGCGAACCCCGGAGTCCGCAATGTCTTCGTGACACGGGCAAAAATCATTTCGTCCATCCGGAGGCAACTCGAAGAGCGGAACTTCATTGAAGTGGAAACGCCGATGATGCAGGCGGTTTACGGCGGCGCGGCGGCGCGCCCGTTTGTGACGCACCACAACACGCTCGACCTCGATTTGTACCTTCGGATCGCGCCTGAACTTTATCTGAAGCGCCTGGTGACAGGCGGGCTGGAGCGGGTTTACGAGATCAACCGTAACTTCCGGAACGAGGGCATTTCGACGCGGCATAATCCGGAGTTCACGATGGTCGAGTTTTACCAGGCGTACACGGACTACCGCGGCATGATGGACCTGACTGAGGAAATGCTGCGGCAACTGGCGATCGACGCGACGGGCGGAACGACGGTTGAATATGGCGAGCACAAGCTCGACTTCGGCAAGGTCAGACGCATCACCATGCGCGACGCGGTGGTGGAGTATTGGGAAGGTGAAGGCGCGCCTTCGCCCGAGAACGTCCGCGACCCGGAGTGGCTCATTCGTGAAAGCGGCAAGGCGAACGCGGGCGAGGCGCTGGCGCATCTGTTCGAGATTCACGCCGAAAAGAAACTGATCCAGCCGACCATCGTTTACGAGTTCCCGATCGAGGTGTCACCGCTCGCCAACAACAGTGTGGAAGATCCGACGATGGTGGACCGGTTCGAGATCATTATTGCGGGGATGGAGATCGGCAACGCCTATACGGAGCTCAACAATCCAATGGAGCAATGCCGCCGCTTCGACAGCTCAGCTTGACGGGCGACGTGGAAGCGCACCGGATGGACGAAGACTACCTGCGGGCCATGTGTTACGGGCTGCCGCCGACCGGCGGCGAAGGCCTTGGCATCGACCGGCTGGTGATGCTGCTGACGAATTCGCAGTCGATTCGCGACGTGATCCTGTTTCCGCTGCTGCGGCCTGAAGGGGAGATCGGGATGGCCGAAAAGCTGCGTCACTGATTGTCCAGATGAACTTCGAGTGGTTTGTGGCAGGGCGGTACCTGCGGGCGCGCCGTAAAGAGAAGGTGATCTCGATTATCACGGTCATCTCAATTGCGGGCGTGGCTGCCGGCGTGATGGCGCTGATCGTTTCGCTCGCGGTGAACAATGGATTCCCTCAACGCTGCAGCGCAACCTGCTGGCCGCAACCGCTCATGTGAACATTCTGGAAAAAGATCCCGGCACAGGGATCGCAGACTGGCGGATGCTGATCGAACGTTTTCAGAAACTGCCGCATGTGATCGCCGTGGCGCCGGTGCTTTATGACGAAGTGCTGGTGACCGGCCCGATCCGCGGCAAGTACGCCACGCTCAAAGGCATCGACAAGCAGAGCGAACTCAAGGCCAGTGAAACTTTGCACCATCTGAAGACCGGCTCGCTTGCGCGGCTTACGGATGACGACAACGGGTTGCCGAGCCTGATTCTCGGGTCGAAGCTGGCGCTCGATACCGGCGCGACGCTGAACAGCGTGGTCACGGTGATCAGTCCGCAGGGAACTCTGACTCCGTTCGGCCCGCGAATTCGCAGTCAGCGGTTTCGCGTTGCCGGAACCTTCGAATCCGATTTCTACGAGGTGGACGACAGCTGGGCGTACGCGGATATTCGTTCGATGCAGAAGCTGCTGTCATCGGGCGACGTCGTGAATTCGATAGAACTGCGGCTGGACGACATGTACCTTGCGCCGCAGATCGCAAAAGAGGCGGCAACGGCTGGTGGAGCGCAGTATACGGCGATTCCGTGGGAGGAAGCGAACCGGGATCTGCTTCACGCTTTGCAAGCTGGAACGCGCGGTAACGGCGATTACGATGGGTCTGATCGAACTGGTGGGCGCGTTGAATATTCTGATTACGCTGACGATGATTGTGCTCACGAAGTACAAAGACATTGCGGTGCTGATGTCGATGGGGGCGCGCAGGAGCCAGATCCGCCGTATCTTTATCCTGCAGGGGGCGATGATCGGCAGCGTGGGCACGGCTATCGGGCTGGTGCTTGGCTACACGCTCAGCTATGTTGCGAACCGGTATCATCTGGTGCCACTGAATGAATCGGTGTATGCGGTGGGTTCGTGCCGTTCGAACCGCGGGCGTGGGACGGCGTCTGGATCTGCTGCCGCGGCACTTGCCGTCAGTCTGCTGGCGACTGTTTACCCTGCGCGAAATGCGACGCGCATCACACCGGTCGAGGTCTTACGTTACGAATGAAGCGTTACCGATGAAACCCGCTAAGCCGAAGAACAAAGCCGAGCGCGCACGCCCGTGTGGACGCGATTCTGAAGGGTCTGGATGAGATGTATCCGCAGGCTGACATGCGCACTGACGCACAGCAATCCGTGGGAGCTGCTTGTCGCAACGATCCTGTCCGCGCAATGTACGGACAAGAGCGTGAACGAGGTGACGCCGGGGCTGTTCGCGAAGTATCCGACTCCGCGGGATTTCGCGGCGGCGCGGCAGGAAGTGCTGGCGAACGATATTCGTTCGACAGGTTTCTTCAACAACAAATCGAAGTCGGTCATCGGCGCGGCGAAGGCGATTGTGGACGGTTTGGAGGCGAGGTTCCGAAGACGCTCGAAGAACTGATTACGGTTCCGGGGGCGGCGCGCAAGACGGCGAACGTGGTGCTTGGGACGGCGTTACGGAATTGCGTCGGGCGTGGTGGTGGATACGCATGTTCATCGCATTTCGCGGCGGCTGGATCTGACGAAGAACGACGATCCGGTCAAAATCGAGCAGGACCTGATGAAGATCATTCCGCAGGACGCGCTGGATTCTGTTCTCGCACCAGATCATTCTGCACGGGCGCGCGCTGTGTATCGCGCGCAAGCCGAAGTGCGCGGAGTGCAGGCTCAACACGGTCTGTTACGCGGCGGACAAGACCATATGATTGTCCCGGTCCTGCTGGCTGGGCTGGCGCTGATTCTTGCGTATATCGGGAGCAGGAAACGGCTCTCACGAATCCAGTTTCTGTTCGTCACAGTCTTCTTTCTGGTGGGCGTGGTGAGTGTTCTGATTCCCGACCTGACAATGAAAGCGGCGGCGCTGTTCAACGTAGGACGGGGCGCGGATCTTTTGCTCTACTTTGCGGTTCTCTGCGGCGTTCTGGTGGCTGCGAATTTCTACTTCCGGTTCAAGGACACAGAACGGGTACTGGCGGGGATTGTACGCAGGATTGCGATCCAGTCGCCTATGCTTCCTGACAACATGCTCCCGAAAGAGATGATCCCGAAAGATGAGTCCGTCTCCGACTGAGATCGTCCGGCAGGCGTGGGTGGTTGTGCCCGCGTTTTCCGAAGCCCGCGTGATTCGGAGCGTCGTGGAGCAGTTGCGAACGGTCTGCCCGCGGGTGGTTGTGGTGGATGACGGATCGCCCGACCAGACTGCGCGCGAAGCTCTTCGGGGCGGGGCCGTGGTGCTGCGACACGCTGTGAATCTGGGTCAGGGGGCGGCGCTCCAGACAGGCATCGAGTATGCGCTTGAAGGCGGAGCGGATTACATCTATACGTTCGACGCGGACGGGCAGCACTCACCTCAATCGCTCTACGCTATGGCGCAGGCGATGGAGAGCGCCGGGGCCGACGTGGTGCTTGGGTCTCGCTGGCTGGGAAGCGCGAAATCGATTCCGGCGGTGCGGCGGCTGGTGCTGCGCGCGGCTGTGATTTTTACGCGGTTTCAGGCGGGGCTGGAAGTGACGGATACGCATAACGGGCTGCGGCTTTTCACGCGGGCTGCCGCTTCGCGAATCCAGATCGATCAGGCGCGGATGGCGCATGCTTCGGAGATTCTCGCGCAGATTCAGGAGTTCAAGCTGAAGTATACGGAGGCCCCGGTGGATATCCGGTATACGGAATATTCGCTCGGCAAGGGGCAGAAGATCTCGGGGCTGTTTCGCGTGCTGCTCGACATCTTTTATGCGCGCTGGACGCGCTGATTATTTTTGCTTCTGAGACAGAGCCCAGGCGCGGTTATTCTTCGCAAGCTGGAAGGCGGGGTTGAGCCGGATGGCCTCATCGGCGGCGGCGATGCCCTGATCCCACTTCGACATTGAATTGTAGGCAGCGGCGATGTTGTTCCAGGCTTCGGCATAGTTCGGCTGGAGTTTCAGGGCTTCGCGCGCGGCGGCGATGCATTCGTCGTACTTGCCGGCCGAATAAAGGGCGAGGGACTGGTTGAGATATCTCTGGGGAGACGGCCCCAGGAACGACCGGGCTGTATTGTCCGACGGGAACCGCGCGATGGTGTCCTGCGCAAGGGCGTCGAGCTTCGCGGTGTCACCCTGAATTGAATACAGCTGCAGCAGGAGGTAGCGGGCGGCGATGTAATCGGGATTCAGTCCGACCGCAACGGTGAGTTGAGCGATGGCTTCGGGATTGCGCCGTGTCTCGCTCAGCCAGCGCGCGAAGTAGTAGCGGGGCGCGGTTTCGGCGGGAGCGAGTTGTATCGCGCGGAGGAAATGCGCCTCGGCTTCGGCGGGCCTGCCGGATGCGCCGTAAGCAATGCCCAGGTTGATTTCGAGGAAATAATAATTCGGGGTGAGCAACGACGCTTTCTGAAAGGCAGCGAGCGCGCCGGGAAAATCAGCCTTCTCCATGCGCGTGAGTCCGTAATTCATCCAGCCGCGGCCGTTGTTCGGGCTCTTGAGGGTTACGTCGCGCCAGAGAGTTTCGTCGGTGCTCCAGACGATGTTGCGTTCGCGCGTGCCCCATGCAAAGCCCGCGAGAACCAGAGCGCAAACCGCCGCAGTCAGTTGCGGGGACACGCGCCTGCGACTGAGATACAGAGCAACCGCCCATGCCACGGCCATGGTGAGCCCCACGAAGGGGAAATACATCCGGTGGTCGTTCTCTACTTCGGCGAGCGCAATAAGCGAGGTGGGCAAAGAGGCGATCAGGAACCAGGCGATGCCGAAGGCGATGGGCCTGTATTCGCGGCGTTTTAAGGCCCACCACGCGAGGGCGGCGAGGATCGCGATGAACAGGACGCCTGCGGCGGCATCGGTTTCGAGCAGGCTCTGGTAGGGTATGCGGTCGGTATCGGCGCTGAGACCGAGGGGCAGGAAGAATTTTCTGAAGTAGGTGAGCAGGACCGCGGGCTGGCTGAGCCGGTATGCCCAGGCTGAAGAAGCGCCCGCGACGAACGACGGGGGATTCATTTTGGCGGTAAACAATGCCGCCGCTCCCACGACGAGAAAAGAAGGCACGGATTTAACTACGGCGCTCTTCAGGCGTTCCTCTTCGAAGAGCCAGACGAAGAGAAACAAGAGTACAGGGAAGACGGCCGCGGGAGGCTTGCTCAGGATGCCCGCTATGACGGGCAACAGATAGAGTCCATAACGCCTGAGGCCGGGTTGCAGGGCGAACAGCGTCAGGCCGGCGACGACACCGAGAGTGGCATAGATATCGCCGCGCTGAATGATGTAATTGACGGTCTCCGCCATAACAGGGTGTACGGCGTAGATTGCGGTTGCGATTAAAGCGATCCAGGGGTTTACCGGATCGGGGCGCGCGCGATCGAAGATGTTCCGGAACAGGAGGAACATCAGCGCCAATTGCAGCAGGTACCAGAAGAAAGTCGAGATGTGGAACCAGAGCGGATTGAGCCCGTGCGCGAGCCAGTAGTCGAAGGCAAGGGATGCGGAGACCAGGGGTCTGTAGGATCGGTTCGAAGGCAGACTGCTGAAGGTTTGACCGTCAGTAAAAAAGCGGGGGACGTTGGAGAGATCGCGAATCCACGGATTATCGATGACGGTGTGGCTGTCGTCGAAGTGGAACGAATTCCGAAAGTGGTTCGAGTAGGCGAGCAGGACGAGGAGCAGCGAGGCGAGCGCTGCAACGCGGAACAGAACGCGGCTGCGCGGCAAGGTGACTAAGGCTGATATGGCAGCACCGTACGGTTGCTGGTCTGATCGTTCTGGGAGACGACGACCGTGATGGTGCCCGCCGGGAGTCCCGCAGGTACCTGGAAATTCATCTGGTAAAGACCGACCAGGCCAGGGGTCAAACCGGCGAATGCGACGGGCGAATCGGATCCGTCGATGGTCAGCCTGGGCGTGGTGAGAGGCCTGGCGAGAGGACTGGTGGGAGAGGCGGCTCCGCTGGGCGGTGTGGCATTGGTGACGCCGAGGCCCGCGAGATAAACGGCCAGATATTCGCCGGGTCTGGCGGGGGAATCGGAACTGACGAGGGAGCCATCGCCGTGCTGCGCGATCAGCGTGCCGTTTGCAAAGGCAGCGACGCCTGGCGAGGCGGGCGAGAGTTGCACGGTTTCAGGCGTGGTGTAGGCTCCATTGGCAGTGACGAAGACCTGATACTGTTTCGTCGCGTCGAGTTCGAAGGGAAGCTGCGCGTTGATCTGCCCGGGACTGACGTAGTAGAGGGGCGCGGGTACACCGCCGACGATCACGGACGTTCCGTTCATGCTGGTTGGAAGCGGAATGGCGACGGGCTGCGCGGTGACCGACGCGAGGTTTTGGCCGTAGATCTGAATGATGGTACCGGGCGCAAGAGCCGCTCCGACGATCGGGTAGAAGCTGTGCAGGGTTCCGTGAGGCGTCAGGATGGGAGCAGCGTTGGGAACGGTCGATCCGACAATTTGCGTGGTTGCGTCCGGATATCCAGGAGCGGACGAATGCGCAACGATGGTTACCTGAGACGCCACTTTGCGCGATGTCCATGTTCCGGAATAGAAGCCCCTGTTGGCGTCGGCAAGCGTGAGCGCGAGGGGCGGATCTCCGTTCGAAAAGGTTGCGACAATCTGGGCATTGGACACAGCCGACCCGCAATCGTTGTAGAGAACGATGGAGAGCGGAGTGGGCCAGGCGACGGGGGATGCAAAGTTATTGACGAGCCCGGTCTGGGTTGGCGCAAGTACCTTCGGGCTGCACCCGGTGGCGGCCTGTTCGGGCACGTGGCGGTGGAGCGAAGTGGTGGAGACGGCCGCGGAGGTCTGTCCGGCGACCGCGGTCACAATGGCGGTCACGTTGACGACGCGCACGGCTGTTGCGGATAAGGAATAGCTGACGCCACCGTGGTAGACGCCGGGCTTGAGTCCGGTTGCATCCACGGTCACGGTTGTTTGGCCGGGTGAGGCGGTGGACGCGGTGCCGGTAAGCGGCGAGACCGACAACCATCCCGCACCGTCAGTGGCCGCGGCGCTGGCCTGGAATCCTGACGGGGTCACGCTGGCGGAGTAGAGCGTAACGGTCTGGGGCGGGGGCGTTCCGCCGGCATTGGTGATGAACAGGAGACCGCCGGGCTGGGGATCGGGAATGACGGGCGTGTTGGCCGGGGCGACATTCAGGACAACTTCGAAATCCTGCGGAGAGTTGACGACACCGGAGCCGGCCACCTCGACCAGGCCGTAGTAAGTGCCCGGCGTAAGCTGCGCAGCCTGCGAGTTAACGGAGTACGACACGCTTCCGGGCTGGGTTACGGTCGAGGTGCCTGAGGGAGTGTTCACGGTCAGCCAGGGTGTCCCGCCAGGGACGGACGCGGTGTAATTGACGGGCGAGAAGCTGGAAGCGCTGACGAGGAAAGACCCGTTGGGATTGCCTGGCGCGCCTCCGGCCAACAGCGCGAACTGTGTACCGACGGGAGCGAGCGTCATGCTGGAAGCCGCTGTGATGAAAGCGGTGAGGGGCACGGAACCGGTGCCCGCCGTGGTTGCGATATCGACCTGAGAGCGGAAGAAGCCGGCGGTCAGGAGCCCTGGATTGACGGTTACCGAAATAGATGCGCTCACACCGCCCGCAAGCGTTGCTGGAGCGCCTGAGACAGAACACCATGAATCTTCGCAGCCGATCGAAGTGATTCCGAGCGAGCCTCCGCCCGCATTCGAAATGGTGATGTTTTGGGTGATCGACTGCAGCGAAGCGGTGCTGGTGCCGAAGGAGAGGAGGTCGGTGCCGACCTGGAGCTGAGGCTTGGCGGCCGCAACGCTGAGATCGACGGAGACATTCTGCGAATGCTTGGCGCAGGAGAGAGAGGTACAGGTCAGGGTGATAGATGCGGTGTAGTCCCCTGGGGTGAGCGCAAGCGCGGCGGGGGTAATTGCCACCTGTACGCTGTCTGGAGTGGTGCCGCCGTGATTGACTGTGAGCCAGGACGCGGCGGGGTTGACGGCCAGCGTGTAACCCAAAGTCTGCGCAGATTGCGTGGACTGCACGGAAAAGGCCTGAGACGGAGGAACGCTGGAGGCGGGGGAACCGATTGAGAAGCTCAGCGAGCCGGATGACAAGACGAGGTCGGCATTCCCGGCGCTGCGAATGTTCAGACTGTAACTTGCGGCGCCAGTGGCTTTGACAGGGTTGGTGACGGCCACGGTGAAAGGAAAGCTGTTGCCGGATTCAAGCGGTGTTCCGGTGATGGACCCGTCGGAAGATAATGAGAGGCCATTCGGGAGCGAGCCGGTTGTAATCGAGAAGGTAAACGGTCCCTTGCCGCCAGCGGCAGTGAGTACGGTCTGAGGGTACGGTGTGCCCGCCACGCCGGTTGGAAGCGAGGACGGCGAGATGATCAGCGGAGGGTACTGGATGGTAATCAGGCCGGTGCCGACGACGGAAGCACCGGCGCCATCGGTGACTGTGAGGCCAAAGGAAAATTTGCCGCCGTCCGTGGGCGTGCCGGAAACGGTTCCAGACGAGCTCAGGGACAGTCCGCCGGGCAGAGAGCCGGACGAGACTGACCAGGAATAAGGCTGCACTCCGCCGACGGCATTGAGAGATTGGGAGTACGGAGTATCAACGGTTGCCGAGGGGAGTTGCGGGCTCGAGATTGTGAGGGGCTGGGCCGGGGCGAACGCGATGCTGAAGGTGCCGGTTACGGAAAGGCCGCCGCTGTCGGTGGCCGTGATGCTGAAGGTGTAGTTCCCGGCGATTTTCACGATGCCGGTTAGATTGCCGCTGGTGCTGACGGCGAGACCCGAGGGCAAACCAGACGCCGAGTAGGTATAGCCAGGGGTGCCGCCGAGAGCAGCTACGCTGGCTGAGTAGAACTGTCCGGCCGTTCCGCCGCGCAAGGCGCCGGAGGGGAGACCAAGCACGCTGATGGTTACGGAGGTGGATGCCGTATGAAACGCGGCGTCGCTGACCTGAACACTGGCGTTGTAGAGGCCGGGCTGGGAGGTGGATCCGGTCAGGGCGCCCGCACTGCTCAAAGAGACTCCGGACGGGAGTCCGCTGGCCGTGAACGAGTAGGGGGGAACGCCGCCGCCGGCCGAGAAGGATGCTGCAACGGCGGCTCCGGCGACGACTGAAACGGTTCCGGCGCTCTGAGAGATGGTGAGCGGCGGGGCCGGGGGTGGTTGCGGGGTTGCGATGGTGATTGATGCGGTTTGCTGAAGCGACTGGATTCCGTCAGTGGCCTGAACGAGGAAGTTGAAAACGCCTGGCGTGGTGGGTAATCCGGAGATGGTGCCGGAAGGACTGAGGGTGAGGCCGGGGGGCAGCCCCTGCGCGGGCGCACTCCACGTGTAAACGGCGCCGGGGCCGCCCTGGACGGTCAGCAACTGCGGAGAATACGGGGTGCCCGTGATTCCGGCAGGCAGAGATGCTGATGAAGTGATGGCGGGAACGACGACGGCCGGGGCACCGGCGATGTCGAGAGCAAAGGCGGCGGTGCGCTGAGTGCCTAAGAAGTTGACGAAGCCGCCCGCGAAGTTGGCTTGTCCTCCGAACGGGGGCGCGGGCGTGTTGCCCGAGAGATTGCTGTTGCCGAACAGGTTGGTTGGGTTGTAGATGAAGGAATCGGTCAGATTCGGGCCGGCGGGCAGGTTGATCGATTGCGTCAGGATGACGCGGTAAGTGCCGGCGGGCAGGGTGGCGGAAATGAAGGCGTCCCAGCAGGGTGAGGCGGCGGTGAGAGGGTCTGGCGCGACGAGCGCGCAACCGCCGTCCTGATTGACGGCGAGGGTGAGGCCGGTGGAATCGAAAAGGGTGAGGGTTGGATCGAAGCCGCCCGCGGGGATTGTGGCGCCTGCGGCGTTCACACCTCCGGCGTAAGAGTAGGTTCTAACAGTCACAGTACCGGGCGCGGCGAGAGTGAAGAAAAATTCGCGCTGGTCGGAATCGCTGGTGAAAGTGCCGGTGAATGAGCCGGGAGACGGAGATCCGGAGGCGCCGAACAGCGACGGGCAAGCGCACATGCAGGCAGCGAACGCGGATATTGTCGCTAGTCTTGCGCGGCTACTCATTCGATTCTTTCCACTATAATGCCTGTTCATCCTAAAACCGATCTCTGCATGCGCTGCGACGGATGCCACTGCAGCCGCGAGGCGAATCGGGCGATCAAATAGATCGTGTATTTGCGTACCAAGTGTACTAACATTCTGGATAGTGCCGTTTCACGTGTTGCGTAAGAACCGGATTATTTTTGCCTTTGCGCTGTCGATTGCGTGTTTGTCGCTGAACGGCCAGACTCTGCCGGTCGGCGGCGATTCGCACGTGAACTCGGCGTATCCTGCGCTCAATTTCGGCGGTTCGGTTTATTTGGCGGTTGGAGGGACGAGCACCGGGTATCTTCAGTTCGATCTTTCGACGCTGCCTGCGGGGACGAATGTCGCGAACCTGACCAAGGTCAATCTGGTGCTGTTTGTCAGCAGGATTGTCACGCCGGGCAGCATTCAGGTGGCTGAGGCGGCGGGGGCGTGGTCGGAATACGGGATTCAGGCGGGGAATGCGCCGGGCGCCGGAGCCGTGGTGGGCACGGCGGCGATTCCGGCGAATCCGGGATTTGTTTCGGTGGATGTGACAAGCAGCGTTGTGAAATGGCTGACCAATCCGGGGCAGAATAATGGGTTTGTTATTTCAGGCGTGGGATCGGCGGCTGCGTTTCTGGACAGCAAAGAGAGCGTGACGACGAGTCATCAGGCGATTCTGAGCCTTCAGCAGGCTGGTCCACAGGGTGCGACGGGGCCTACGGGGCCTGCGGGATTAACTGGTGCGACGGGGCCTACCGCGGGCCGGCGGGTGTCACGGGACCGACCGGGGCAATGGGTGCTGCCGGGCCTACGGGCGCAAGCGGGGCTGCCGGTTTGAATGGCGCGACGGGGTCGGCGGGACCGGCGGGTCTGAATGGTGCTAACGGCGCAGTCGGGGCTACGGGTCCGACAGGGGCAACGGGCGCTACGGGCTTTTTAAGTCCGGTGAGCGCTTACGTTTCCGATACGACTTACGGCGCCGGAGCTGTGGTTTTTTATCAGGGTTCCAGTTATCAAAGCAGTGTTGCGAATAACCAGAACCATGTGCCCGGTACCGACGGTAACTGGACGATTATTGCTCAACAGGGTTTTGCGGGAGCGACAGGTGCGACCGGGGCTGCAGGCGCGCAGGGGATTGCAGGTACTGCGGGTGCGAATGGCGCTACAGGAGCACCGGGTGCGACAGGTCCGCAAGGTCCGGCCGGACCAACCGGGCCCGCGGGGGCGCAGGGCGTTGCGGGTACGCCAGGTGCGAACGGCGCGACCGGGGCCCAGGGTCCGGCGGGTTTACAAGGTCCAGCGGGTCCAGCGGGGCCGACCGGGGCACAGGGCGTTGCGGGTACGCCAGGATCTCCGGGTGCGAACGGCGCCTCCGGGGTGGGAACCATGTTGATTGCAAACTTCAGTAATTCACCAACGCCCTTCAATTACTACGCGTTCAACAGCTCGAACGTAAGCAGTAATGTGTCTTTCAGCGTTGCCCAAACGCTGATGCCCGCAGCCTGCACTTTCGACACTATGTATGTGAGCGCGGTGCCAACCGGTGGCAGTCCGGCGGCCGACACCCTCATCTACGTGCTTTATGTGAACGGGAATTCTACGCCGCTGCAGGTCTCCCTCACGACGTCAACTACGACCGATACCGCAACGAAAGGCTCCATGACAGGCGGCAGCGTTAGCGTAGCGGCGGGCGATGGAGTAGCGATCGGCGTCAGTCAATCGAACGGGTCCCCCGTTATCCGCAGCGCCGTCAGCGTGCGCTGTCTTTAAGCTTCCACCGTACGCCCAGGCCGAGTTGGTTTTGAGCATAGCGGATGCTGCGCTCAAGGTCGGTCCGCTGTTGTTCCTGTAATGCGCTGGTGTACGCGGCGGGCCTGTTGCCGGGCGCGTCTTCAATGACCATGGTTCCCATGAACGGATGGCCGTTTTTGGCGAGCTGCGTGAAACGGGCGAACTCGCTCGCGGGCATTTTGGGGAACCACTTCCACCAGTCGCGGTCGAAGTAGGGGAGGATCTGCGGCGGCCGTCCGGTGATGATTTCGAGCTGGAGCAGGGCGTTGGGGCAGACTTTCCGGTAGAGGGTGAAGAAGGCGGTCCAGTCGATGACGCCTTCGCCGAGCGCGACCCACTGAGCGGCGGCGCCGCGGGGATGTTCGAAGACAACGGAATCGCGCACGTGGGTTGTGACAGCGTACGGGCCGAGGATTTCGAGCGTGACCTGCGGGTCTTCCATGACCCACATGGGGTTGCCGGTATCGAGGCAGGAACCGACGAAGTCTTTGCCGGATTCTTCGATGATGGTGCGGACTTCGCGGGCCTGCATGTCGCCCGCATGGTTTTCGAGCGCGATTTTGACGCCGATGTCGAGCGCCTGCGAGCGCACGGCTTTGAAGACCTTGATGGTGGCGTCCATGAACTGCTCGATGGGCGGTCGCTGCGGCGGTCTTCCATGCCGCCCATGACGCAGCGCATGGAGCGGGCGCCTACGGCTTTGGCGATTTTGAGTCCTTCAACCGTCACCTGTTCGGGCGTGCCGTGGCCGGGTCTTCCAGCTCTTCGCGAGCGGGCAAATGGAGCCGATGCCGGCGTCGATTTCAATGCCGAGACGTGCGGCGTGGTCTTTGACGGCCTGCGAGGTGTTTCGGGTCGAGACTGGCGTAATCGGCGGAGTCTGAGATCTGGATGGTATCGACGTTAAGGCTGGCGGCGTAGTCGAGTAAGCTGAATGTCTTTCCATTTGAAGGCGCGGACCGAGTAGGTGTCGAAGCCGAGTTTGATTCCGGCGACTGGCCGGGTGGCTGGGCTTTGCTGAGCGGAGGCCGCCTGGGCGAGCGCGGCGGCACCGCCGGCGGAGTGCAGGAATGTGCGCCTGTTCATCTGGCATTTGTATCACGTTAGCTTCACGGCCATGAGGCGCGGCTGCACGGCGCGGTTGAGATTCAGGCAGCTCGCATCGTCTCCCTCCTTCACGCGGAGCGGCACCACGCTTACGCCGGCGAGCAGCTTTTCATTCAGCGCAAAGCCTTCGCGGCCCTGCGCCGTATTCAGGTCTTCATAGACCGGCAGAGAAGACTCGCCGAGCAGCGCAAAGCCGCCTGTGCCGGAGGAGCGCGCGGAGGTCTCCGTGCCGAGCCGCTGACGGAAAGCATCGACCGCGACGACCATGAAAACGCCGCTGGCGAGCACCGAGATGGTGGCCACGCTGCGTCCGCGCCGGCGCGCGGCGTTGCGCGTGCCGAGCCGCGCGAGCGTAAGTTGCTCGCTGTCCGGCCGCGACGCGCCGCGGCGCAGTGCGTACCATGCAAAGGCGATCCCCGCGATCAGGAGCAGGCTCCCGGCAGTGAAAAAGCCATCAGGGGATTTTGCGGCGCCGCCAGCCAGCAAACCAAGTGTAGCGAGCAGCGCCGCGCACCCGAGGTAAAGACTCCATGGGCGTCCCGCGCGCGAGGCGGCGCTTTCCAGGCCGCCTGTGGTGGTGAGCAGATCCGCTGCGGCGCGGCGCATCTGCCGGCGGCTGGCTAGCAACATCGCGGCGAGCGCGAGCAGCATTCCGCTCACCGCGCCGGTGAGCAGCGTGAGGTAATGCGGATGAAAGAAAAAGCCGATGCCTTGCGCGGCGCCGCGCCAGACGGTGGTGAGCGCCAGCAGCACCAGCGGCGTGTAAATCAGTGCGCCCGCCACTCCCAGCACCGCGCCGCGTGCGGCGAGCACGATGCCTTCGCGCAGAAAGCGCCACCGCACCTCGGGCTGCGACCAGCCGAGCGCGAGCAGCAGCCCCGCCTCTTCGTTGCGCTGCTCCAGCGCGAAAACAAAGAGCAGGCCGGTGAGCACGGCGGCCGCCGCCAGGAGGAAAAAGGAGAAGCCGATAAAGAGCTCTCCGAAGCCGAACGGCGGGTGCGTAGCGGCCATCGCCTGGTCGTGCAGCGGGAGGAAGGACATGCCGAGCCCCTCGGGAGTCAGCCGGCTCATGAGGCCGGCCGGATCCGCGCCGTTCGCAAACCGCATGGCCGTCACTTTGCCCCAGCGATTCGCCCAGAGTTTCTGCCCTTCGGCCAGTCCGATGAAGACCTTCGGCGTGCCGCGATACTGCTTCCAGTATCCTTCGTCTTTGTCGCGGATGCGGTTAGTATCGAGGGCAAAGCCGGGCTCCCAGTCGCGGCAGTTCTTCTTGTCGCTCAGGCCGGGGAAGTCGGGCATCCAGGACGAGTTAAGCCCGGGCTGCGTCATCGGAAGAACCTCGCGAACCGTGAATTCCGCGGCGTGTTCGTCGAGCTTCCGCCGCTCGCCCATCACATAGTATTTGAGCGTGACCTGCGCGCCGGCGGCGATGCCGAGATCGTCGGCGAGCCACTGTGAAACGGCGGCCTCGTGGTCACCCAGCGGCTTCGCGGCGAGTCCTGCTGCGGCGATGTCCGTGGCCGTGGCCATAGAGTATGGTGTGGCCTTCTCGCCCGCGCGGATCTCATTCACGAGGTAAGTCAGAGCGGGCGTCCCGCCTGAGGCCGCTTCTTCCACCGGCGGATCCAAAAACACGCGCGGCGAGCGCAGTTCCGTACCGCCGTTTTGCTCCAGCGGGCGCAACTCGAGGTTCGCATCCGCGAGGCTCCAGTGCTGCCGCACCGCAGCACCCATTTGCGCGGGCGAGAGGTCCGTACTGAGCAGCAGATTCGCTCCGTCCTTCACACCCAGCGCGGTTTTGCACAAAGCTCAGCGGCAGGAAGACGGAAACGGGCGGCACCTGATTAGCCTGCAACCCGAAATCACCGAAGTTCTCCGTGCTCAGCACGCCGGCCACCGTCACCCGCAGGGCCACGGTTTCATTCTCCTCGCCGGAAAGCGGAGCATCCCGGGAAAAGGCGGTCGGCTTCTCCATCCGCACGATGATCGTCTCGCCTTTTTTGACGCCGAGTTGCGTCGCGAGCGAGGAGTTCAGATACGCGGCGCCCTCCGGCCAGGGGAGAGTCGCTGCACCGCCGGGGTGCAGGCCGGGGAAGGCCGGGGTCACGCCGAGCACCTGCGCTTGGTTCAGCCGCACCGTGCCATCCGCCCGCGCCACGCTCCCGCGGAGCATCAGCACCGGAGTGGTATTTCCTCCGATGGCCTGCGCGAGTGAAGCGCGCACGGTCCGGTCCCCCGCAAAGAGCGCGCTTTGCACTTTGCCCACGCGATCCCCCGCCTTCCGGCGCAGAATATCCTGTACCGAGTCGCCCACCATCAGAGAGCCGGTCAACACCATCGTACCCAGCGCCGCCCCGAGCACCACACCGAGATTGGTGCGCCAGTAGTGCTGCAGGCTCCGCTGCACCAACTGCGCCATGGTCACGCCTTTACCTCACAGATCCCCACCCCCTGCCGGAGGGAAGCCAGCACATCGGGCCGGGCGGGAACGAACTCCTGGGCTACGTGCCCGGTGTGGTGACGCGCAAAATGCTCGCAACCGCGGGGAAAACTCATAGGTTATTCATACCGTGTGGTCGGGGCGTCTTCCAGCGCGGAGTCGCAGGGAAGGGGCACAGCGAACTTGGGAAAGGGGGCACCGGATCCCAGCCCCTGCCCAACAGCTTCAGTTATGTGTTCGGCAGCTTCCGTGTCCCTTACTTTACTCCCGCACCGCGTCTTTGATTGCGCTGCCCACATTTTTTGCAGCGTCCTTCAGCGCGCCGCCGACCTCGCGTGCGGAATCCTTCACCTTTGTCTCGCCGGAACGGTCGTCCACCACGTTCGGCTCGGCCGGCGTGAAGGGCGCTTTCGCCTCGGCGGCCGAGAAGCGCAGCGCCTCGCCACTCCGGTAGCCGGAGAGGTTCTTCAGCTTTGCATTCGCCTCTTCGCGATCGCGGCCGTCAGTGCGGGCCACGCGCCCTTCGAGTTCCGCGATCTCACCGTCGAGGTCCGCAAAAGCCTTCTTCACGGCCGCTTTATTTTCCGCAGTGGACTCGCGCTCGTAGAGGTCGATCTCTCTGCCGAGGCGCCTGGTCTCAGACGTGGTCGTCTTCGTGACCGGCTCGGGTACCGGCGTCGCGGATACTTCCACCACTACGGTGCGGCGTTCACATCCCGCGGTGGCGATAGTGATGACCGTGAGAACGAAGAGCAGGCAAACGCGCATTGCCGTTAATCGGAGCCCTCGGGGCGAAAGGCTGTACCGGTCTTTACCCCTGCGTGAAATCGAAGCCCTGCAGCCCGAATTCACTGGTGAAGCGACCGAGCACGGCTCCCGGCTCCCGCCGCTGCGCCTCCAGGAGCAGCGCATTGCGGAAGCGTCCGAGGCTAAGGTACTCTCGCTCGATCGGCGCATGGCTGAGGTCGTACGCGGGAATCCAGTTGAGTTTTGCGACCTGCTCCATCCACCACGGCGGCGGCTCAGCTTCAAAGTCCCCCGCTCCGCTGGCGGCCATCTGCGCGAGCACCGCCCGCTGTTTCGGAGTCACCAGTTCGATGCGCCCCACCATCACGCGACTGGCTACCGGCGAGCCGGTGATGCTGAGCGGAAGGGTGCGGTCGGTCCACGGCTGCGGCACGAGGAAGAAGAGCCGCTGGCCGGGGCTGCGAAAGTACGAGACCTCCCACGTATTCAGCAGCGCGTCTGCTTCGTCGGGGAAAAGACCGGCCGCCACGATGTCGGCGCGGAGGTCCTCGCGCAACCGGCTGCGGGCCGATGCGGTGTACTCGCTCTGCGCGAAGGTGCCGGCGATCGCACCCGGACCCGCCGCCGTGCGCCACGCGCAGCGTCCGCCGGGGAGGACGTCCACCAGCCAGAGCTTGCCAATGCCGTTGTCCGCATCCGTCGGCGCGACCTTTAGCGTCTCTCCATCGGCAGAACGTGTCACGCGCAACGGCGCGTCCAGATGACCCACGCCGCGGTAGAAAAGAAACTTCTCCGCTTCACCGGAGGGAGTCTGCACCATGCTGGCCTCCACCTCGCGCGGCGCGAGCCAGACGCGCTCGTGCGTGGCCGGGCCGGCTTCACCCGCATTCAGCTTCAGCCCGAGCCACTGCAACCGCCCGACGGTCTCGGTGGTCAGCGCGCGCCTGACATTGTTCACCGGGCCGAAGTTGGTCGTCGCCACCGGGTAGAACTGCGTCAGCCATCCGCCTTTGAAATCCACCTGCACATCGACCGTGCCGTGGAAATCGGGCGGTGCGTGGAAGTAGAGCACCGGGGTTTCCAGCCGCATCGTGACGTGCGGATGGCAGTTCGGGACTGACTTGCTCCGGAAACGCGCTTTCTCGGAAGGAAGCAGCAGATTGCCCGCGACATCGTGCACAAACGCCGGCACCGGCTCGTCGTCCGTGTTGATCCCGCCGACGCTTTCGCCGGCTTCATTTTGCAGGGAGGTGAAGGTGCCCCATTCATGGACAAAGAAGGATGGCCGGGAGGGAGGAGCAACGGGTTCGCTGCCGGGGATGAGTACGAGTCCGAGGAGAAAGAGCGCCTTCATACCTGTAAAGAGTAGGCGCCGGACGCGCCCGAGTTGTCAAAGAAGTGTCAAACCTGCGTGCTTTCCTGAAGAGGCTGCTCCGACGCGAGCGAGTAGATAAGCGGCCAGGCGACGCCCCAGGCGAGCGCGAGGTGCACCATGACAAGCAGGCCGTAATAGGTGAGCCCCGGGAGGGCGGGGAGCGGCACGAAGTGATCTTTCACCCAGCCGGCGAAGAGCGGGCCCATGGAGCCGATCAGCCCGACGATCGACCAGTGCAGCCCCATGGCGACGGTGCGGCCTTCCGCTCCGGTGAGCGATTGCGTGTAGCGCACCTGGCAGAGCCAGCCGCCGGCGTAGATCCCGCCCAGCACCAGGGAGGCAAAGCTCAGCAGCAGCACCGCCTGCGGCAGGCCCCGGATGCGCTCGCCGGAGGCGCCGAGCCAGAGCAGCATACCGAGCGGACCGGTCGCAATCAGCCCGAGGAAGACGCGCCGCGCGCCCCATCGATCCATCCAGCGGCCAAGCAACGGCGTCCAGAGCGCAGCGCCGAGGCCGGCGGCAACGAAGACGATCGCCGCCTCGCTGTACGTCGCACCAAACTGATTCTTTAGGTAGGCCATGCTGAAGAAGCCGGGCAGCCCCATGTTGTAGCCGAGCATGGCGCAAGCGCCGGTCCAGAACCCCACCGCAACGGTGAAGCGGATGAAGCCGGGAATGCGAAAGGGCACTGCCAGGCGCGCGGCGATGCTGCGCCCTCTTTCGCCATGGGACGGCGCCGGCTCGAAGACCCAGCAGTGCGTGACGATGTCGGAAACCCCAAAAACCGCAGCGATGGCGAAGACGATCTGGAATCCGAGCAGCGGGTGCGCGGCCGCGGACCAGCGGTCCAGAATCCAGCCAAAGCCGAGCGCCGAGACTACCATGCTGATCGAGAGCGCGCGCTGCCGCACGCCCCAGAAGCGCCCGGCGCGACCCAGCGGCAGGAGATCGGCCATCCAGCTTTGCCAAAGCGAAGTCCCGGCCTGGCCCAGCACGTTGCTGGCCGCGATGGCGGCGATGACGATCACCGGCCAGGAGCGGGCGCGCCCGGGGAACAGGAAGGGCACGACGCATGGCGCCAGCCAAAGCAATCGATGGATAATCGAGACCGTCGCCCAGAACGGCTTGCGCGAAGGAAGCCGCTGCGTGCCGAGGGCGGAGGCAATCTGCGCCAGCATGGCAAACTGCCACGCCCCGGCCAGGACTCCCGATCTGCAGACCGGTCGCCCCGAGCGCGTTCATCAGCAGCGGCAGCGGCATGCCAAGAGCGACCGTCATCCAGACCATCCCCAGGCTGCCGGCGAGGATGTTGCAGCGCAGGGAGCGGTCCAGTTCGCGCGGGGTGAGTTCGTGCGTCATCGCAGCAGCGTCACGGCCCGGGCGGTGGCGCCCTGATGTTCACTCAGCGCGGTCCGGGCGGCCCCGGCGAGCGCGCGGCAAGCGGCCGGATCGGCGAGCAGGCGCGGCGATCTCCGCTTGCAGCGCCGCGGCATCCGGCACCTGCACGGCCGCCGCCCGCGGCCAGCAGATGCGAAACGACGGCAGCGAAGTTTTCCATGTGCGGGCCGAAGATCACCGGTTTCCCGAGCAGCGCCGGCTCGACCGGATTCTGCCCGCCGTGTGCGGTGAGGCTTTTGCCGACGAAAACCACCGTCGCGAGGGCGTACCAGTCGCGAAGCTCGCCGGTGGTATCGACCAGCAGCAGATCAAAGCCGCCGCTGGCCGGCAGCTCGGTCCGGCGCACGATTCGCAGGCCGGTCGCCGCCAGCTCGCTTCAAAAGAGCGGGCACGCGCTCCACGTGCCGCGGCGCGACGATCAGGAGCAAATCAGGCATCGCCTCGCGCAGCGACGGGAGCATCCGCGCGAGCAGGATTCTCCTCGCCGGGAAAGGTGCTCCCGGCCACGAGCACCGGCGCCGGGCCGGCAGCAGCCGCGAAACTCCTCCACCCGCGTCGCGCCACCCGCCGGCTGGTCGAATTTGATGCTGCCCGTGCAGTGCAGTTTCTCCGCGGGCACGCCGAGCCTCTCCCAGCGCGCGATGTCTCCCGGCTCCGGCACGAGCACCTGCTCCAGCAGGCGAAAGATCGGCCCCGTCCACGCGCGAAACTTGCGGAAGCGCCGCTCCGAGCGCGGCGAAAGGCGCGCATTCACTAGTGTAACCGGGATGCCGCGCGCGCGGCTCTCGGCCAGCAGATTCGGCCACGCCTCGCCCTCGATCAGGACGATCTGCGCCGGCCGCACGCGCCGCGAGCGCGCGGCGCACGATCGGCCGGAAATCGACGGGATTGTAGATCGGCACGAGCCAGGCGGACGCGTTTTCCCGCGCCAGCGCATAACCGGTCGTGGTGGTCACGGAGAGCACCAGCCGCGCCGCCGGACGCGCGCGCGTGCAGCGCCCGCGCGAGCTTCAGCGCGATCATCGTCTCGCCCACGCTGATCGAGTGGATCCAGATGGCGCGCCCTTCCAGGCGCCGCCGCGCGCGGCGGTGAAAGCCCGAGCCGCTGCCCGAAATGCGCGCGGAAATCCGCCGCGCCGCAACATGCCGCACCAGAAAGCCCGGCAGCAGCGCGAGAAGACCAGCGGGAAGAAGAGATTGTAGACGAAAAGCGCCCGGCGCGCGTCAGGAGGCATGAGCGGGGAGAGGTCCGGCCAGGCGGTCCCACCAATCCCGCAGCTCCCCGTGCAGGAAGGCCATCACCTCTTCCGTGGTGTAGGCGATGTCGCCCTGCGCGGCTTGCGCGAAAAGCTCGCGCGCGGCGTACAGTTCCGCCAGCTCCTCGGCGCTCAGGACGATGATCTGCAGCGCGCGCTGCTGCGCCGCCTCGATCTCCCCGCCACCGCCCAATGCGCGCCGGAATCCCCGGCTGCTCCGGCCCGCGAAAGAAGATCGCTTTCGGGACGCCCGGCGCTCGCCACGCTGGCCCGCGCGATCGCGCGCCACTGCCGCCAGTGGCTCCCCGTCACGAATCCGAAAAGGCAGTGCCGGTCCGCGGTGCGCCATTCGACCGAAATAGCGATCCGCGACCGTCTCGACCACGATCCCCGGCAGGCCACGTGCGGCGACTTCCACGAGCCACTGCAGCGGGTCGGGCTCGAACTGCTGCCGCTTGGGCGACGCGAGCAGCCGCTCGCGGCGTTTCGCGTACAGCTCGCCCAGGGGAAATCGCGCGGCGGCTGCTGGCTCCAGCGCTCCTTGCAGGTTTGCAGGAAGACGCGCGGCGCCAGTTGGCTGCCCTCGGCGGGGAAAAGCTCCGCGAGCCACGGGCCGCGCAGAAACGCCTCGATCGCGCGCGGCTCGACGTGCGCACCGGTCATCCGCAGCCGCGCGAGCTCCATGGCCTGCTCTTGCGTGAGCCCCTCCAGGGTGAGCGGCGGAGTCGGCGATCCGCTGCCGATCGGCGAGCTCGATATTCGGTCTTCGATCCGCAAGTCCACGGCTCCTGATTCGCCGTGATCAAGGTCAAGCGCCCCGCGCGCCTCGTGCACCAGCGTGGCGACCACCATGCCAAAGGAGCGCGCGAGCGTCGGCTGATGGCCATAGACCTCCGTCTGGTCGAAGCAAAAGACGAATGGCCGGAACAAGCACGAGAGCTGGCACAGCTCCACCAGCCGCGCTGCGGCAGAGCGCATTCACCTCGGCCGGGCTCGCCTCGGCGGCGGCGTCATCGGCGCGCAGGCCGATCCGCTCGGCGTCCGCCGCGTCGAGCGGCTCGCCCTCCAGCCAGTCGAGGCAGGCCCGGCGCAGCGCAAGATCGTTGGGCGCAAAGGCGTAACTCCGCAGCACGCGCAGCCAGGCGGCGGGCTTGTCGAGCTCGACGCCGCGCCGGGCCAGCGCTTCCTGCAGGAAACGGCTCCAGCATCGCCCAGTTTTGCACCAGCCATTTCGCCCACGGATCTTCCCCGCGGCGAAAGGCGCCGAGCGGGTCGCTTCGCAGCAGGCGCGCTCTCCGCCGGGGTCTCCATCGCCGGCAGAGGCGCGCGCCCTTCCGCCAGATCGGCCAGCAGATGCGCGAGGACGTAGTGGGCGAGGCAGTCGAGCTGCGCCGGCTCCTCCGGGTCGCGCGCGCCGAGGGTGAGCCGGTCGGGGAAATGCAGCTCGCGTCCGGTCGCCAGCAGGAGCGAGCGGAAAGGCGTGACCGCGTTTTGAAACGGCTGCACGTACACCAGCGTGGCGCGCCCGTGCAGCGCGTGGAAAAGCCGCCCGATCAGGTGCGATTTGCCGTAGCCCGGATCGGCCGAAGTCACGAGCATGCGCCTGCCCGCCCGGGCGCAGCTCGCGCGGCGACTCGCCGGCCGCCAGCCGCTCGAAGGCCTCCAGCAGGCGCATGAGCGGGCGCTCGTTCAGGCCCGGCACCGAGGGCTCGCGCTGCCGCGGGTCCTGCACGATCAGCTCGCCGAAGGGATTGGCGGAGGAGCGGTTCATTCCAGCAGGCGCGACGAGCAGGTAAGGCTGGCCCTGCCATTCCACCGCGGCGGCCGCTTCGTCATCGGCGAGCGACCAGTCGCCGCGAGAAAGAATGGCGCGACCGGCGCGATGCTCGCCCAGCAGCCACTCCTGGAGCGCGGCGAGCGCCGCGCCGCTCTCCTGCTGCAGCGCGAGATCGCCACCGAGGGAAAGCCGGTGCGGGCCGCCAGCGAGGCGTACGCCGCCGGACCGGCTCCGGGGGAATGCGCGAGCTTCGGGTTTGCCGCCGCAGGAAGCGCCGAGACGGCACGAAGACTTCCTCCGCTCGCAGCCTTCCGGTAAAGCAGCCGCAGCAAGCGCCCGGAGCCCACGAGATGCGCCACCGCCTGCTCGAGCAGCGCCGCCTCCTCGCGCTGGCTTTTCAATGCCGCCTTCCAGCGCGCGTGAGTGCCAACGCTGGGAAATCGGCGGCGGCAATCTGCTCCAGCCGTGCCGCGACGCCCTCCACGGTGGGCAATGCCGGCCGGTCGCTCCACGCATAATACTTCGGCTTCGCTTTCCGCCGATCGGCAAACAGCCTCCTCCGCCTCGAGCGCCGCCACGGCCTCCCGAAAAGCCCGCCTCGGCTCTGCGGTCCGGACGGAAAAAGGCTCGCGACGCCTTTCGCGCCCGCCTTCGCCACTTTCGAAAGGACCGCGCGCCGCGCGTCTTCCGCGGTGAAGCTCTTCACGAACCCGCTCTCCTCCCTGCAGGGCGTGCGATCTCATCCGGACGCCCCGAGCAGCCGATGTCTCCGTACCCCAGGTCATCCGCGAAGATGATCACCACCTTAGGTTTTTCCCTGCTCCATGCGGGCAGGACGACCGCGAGAAGCGAAATCAAGAGAAGCAGGCGCATCGAAATGAGGGCGCACTTTGCCGCAACTCACCAAATCTTCACTGAAAATATGCGCTCCTGCAGCAGCCTGATCCCGCCTCTCCGCGCCGGCCTTCTGGCGAAGACGCGCGGGGTCTTCCCCTTTCCACTGCCGCGTGGTCTGGTCGATGGCCAGGTGGTCACCGTGGAACGGGTGGAGGAGGGTCAGTGCACCGTGCGGGATTCAAGCGGCAGTGTCTGGACCGTACCCGCCGTGTCGCTCGATTCCGGGCAGCTTGTCTGGCATGATGGTGAGTGGGTTCCCCGCGACTAGTCCGCCATTGTGCCCCGCGTCACGCCGAGCTGAGAGTGTGCTTTCAGGCTGCGCCAGAGAGAGTCGCCGTCGGTCTTCCCGCAAGCAGCGCGCGGTAGCCGCAAACCAAGCGCTCCGTCGCCGGACCGCTCCTCCTCCAGCAGCTCCAGGCGGAAGCGCCGCAGCCCCGCGCGAGGAGCGCGTCGGCGAAGCGCGCGCCGGTCTGCGGGACGGCGTTGAAGAGGGTGTTGCGGCAGCCGACATCGGCGCGCAGCGGGTGCTCCATCCCGACGCGGTCGCGCAGGCTGACGCGGTGCTTTTCGCACGGCCGGCCGCAATCGAGAAAGGTGGAGCCCTTCGACAGAAACGCCGCAAAGACGCAATGCTCCATATGAAACATCGGCATGTGCTGATGCATCGTGAGCTCGAACCACGCCGGGCGGCGCGGCGGCGAGCAGATCGAGCACCTGCTCGAGATTCAGATCGTAGGAGATCGTGAGCCGCTCCAGCCCTTGCTCGTGGAAAAGCCGGCGGAGAGCGGGTTGGCGACGTTCAGCGAAAAATCGCCGCGCCGTGCGCAGCGCGCTCTCCTGCCAAAACTCGATGCGCGCCGAGATTGCGGATGAGCACGCCGTCGGGCGCGGCGTTTTCGATCAGCCGGAAAAAGCCCTCCTCGCCCGCCTTCTGGATGCGCGGCGTGGCGAGCAAGACCTCGCGTCGGCGCCGGCGGCGCGCGCGCGGCGACCGCTTCCTGGTAGCGGCGGATGTCCTCGAAATCGACGTAGAGCGTGCGCGCGCCGGCCGCGCGGCGGCGTCGATTTGCTCGAGCGTGCGGCAGAGCACGGCGAGCTCGCGGCGCGCCGGGTCGCGGGCTCGTTTCGCGCGGCGCGGCGAGAGCTCGCGCCAGGCGACGTGCGCTTCCGGCCGCGCGCTGGCTGGCTCGCCTCCAGCGGTAGACGAGCTCGCGGCGCAGGCGGTTCAGCTCGCCGATCGGCAGGATGACTTCGCCCTCGAGCTCGTTCCGCAGCTCGCCGAGCGCAAAGCGGGCTCTCGCCGAAACGCCCCAGGTGCTCGCGCAGCCGCTCGGTCGTGAGCGGCGCGGTGCGCGCGGCCTGCAGCGGGATCGCCGAGACGCACCTCCACCTCGCCGGCTGCGCACCACGCAGCGGCTCGCCCGCGCGCCCGGTGACGCGCAGATCGATCGGCTCGCGGCGGCGCGGCGCGATCGTGCCGGCGAACGTTTGGCGCAGCGTCTTCGAGAGCGCCGGGATCGTCGGTCTTCCAGACGCGGTCGCCCGGCTGCAGGCGCGAGAAATCGATGTGCTCGTGCTGGAAGAACAAGCGCTCGCCGCGCCGCTCGAAGATGCGCCCGCCCTGCTCGGCATTGGTATCGCCGCCGGTGTCGAAGACCACGCCATCGCCCGGCGCGAGCGGGATCTCCGGCGTGCAAGCTCCACGAAATCGCGGCCCACGCGCGCGATCCGCCCGGCGAGCGGCCCGCGCTTCTTGCCGTAGCGCGCGGAGACGAGCCGCTGGTGATCGACGCCGTGCATCCAGCCGGAGAAGAGCCCGCGCGAAAAGGTCATCTCCAGCCGGTACCGCTCCTCCGCGGAGGGCGCGTACGGGCCGCTGCTCCAGCGCGGCATCGAGCGCCTTGCGATAGACCTGGCAGACGGCCGCGACGTACTCCGGCGATTTCAGCCGGCCCTCGATCTTGAAGGAAATCACGCCGCGCTCCAGCAGCTGCCGGGATCTCCGCCGCCGCCGCGAGATCCTGCGGCGAAAGAAGGTAGCGCCGGTCGCCGAGATCGCGCACGGCGCCATCGACCACCAGCTCGTACGGCATGCGGCAGGCCTGGGCGCATTCGCCGCGATTGGCGCTGCGCTGGCCGAGCGATTCGCTGGTGAGGCACTGGCCCGAGTAGGCCACGCAGAGCGCGCCGTGCACGAAGACCTCCAGCGGCAGCCCGCTCCGCTCGAACCGCTCCAGCTCGCGCAGCGAGACCTCGCGCGCCAGCACCACCCGCTCCACGCCGAGCGCCTGCGCAAACCGCGCGCCCGCGGGCGAAGTCACCGTCATCTGCGTGGAGGCGTGGATCGCCAGCTCCGGCGCGATCGCCCGCGCCAGTTGCACGAGCCCGACGTCCTGCACGATCAGCGCATCGACGCCCGCGCGATTGCACCGGCGCACCTCCTCCGCCGCGGCATCGAGTTCGCCGGTGAAGATCAGCGTATTCATGGCGACGTAGGCCTTCACGCCGTGGCGGTGGCAAAACGCCACGACGCTCCCGCAGCTCCTCCTCGCGGAAATTCTCCGCGCGCAGCCGGGCATTGAAACGCGGCAGACCGAAGTAGACCGCATCCGCGCCGTTCGCGACCGCCGCGCGCACGCAGTCCCAATCGCCCGCGGGAGCGAGCAATTCAGGATGGGATGTGTTCAGTGACATCCGCCAACTATCCACGCAAACCCGCAAAGGTCCACGAA
>CAWIZX010000004.1:0-77845 GCA_963840735.1 Terriglobia bacterium | reverse complement strand
CGCCGATCGTTCTCATTTTGACCACCTGCTTCAGCCAGTCGAACAATGCCGGGTCGCGATGCCGATATTGACTCGGTTTTAGCGAGGTAAGCCAAAAGCTTGCCGTCCGTTCCCGTGTCGGCTGCGGTTAACATCCAACACACGCCAGCCTTATTCGGTCAGATAAAAACGAGAGCCATATTTTCGGAAATTATTCACGTCTCCGAAATACTGGTCCTTCAAACTGAAACTCCGTCGCGCAATCGCGCACCCGATCGCCTTCGCACACGGTCTGAATAGCGGCGTTCAATGTCGAGCAGCCACCGCTTTTTATCCTGGCCCGGACCCCAGCCGCCAAGCGAACCATCGGCGCTGATAACCCTGTGGCAGGGGATGGCAATCAGGAGTGGATCGCGACGATTCGCCTGGCCCATAGCCTGAGCGGCTTTGGGATTGTCTGTCGCCCGGGCGAGGTCTGCATAACTGCAGGTCTGACCGAAGGGAATTTCGGCCCAAGCATGCCAAACCTGACGTTGAAGGTAGTGCATCTAAGTCCCATGCCAGATCGAAGGACTTCGCGTGCCATCGACGTGCTCCCGAGCCACTTGCGGCGTTCAACGCCATCCGTCCCGGCTTATTCCCGCCCTGCGAGGAGCCCATGACAGTCATGCCGCCCAACAGGTCCGGTATAAACAGCGACTCAGTGGATGAAGAATGGCACGTCGGCGCGTCGGCCACGGCAGTGATCGGACATTGTTTGCCTCCTGCGATGCTATCGCTGAAAGCAGACGCTCAGATGTGTCGAGCGGCTCGCCAGGCGTCATGGTTCGACACGTCCCAGTCAGACCTTCGATGCGCATTCGGGTTGCGAACCTTTTCGACCAGTTCGTTAACCCAGGCCCCTGTTTACTATCTCCAGACAGTCTTTTACATCTAAGCCCTCAGCCCTCCGTTCACTACCGGTCAAACCTCTTGCCGGCCAATTCGTAAGATCCTCTCTGCGGAGTTGAGACTCGATCAAAAGTAGCACGCTAGCCGACTCGGCTACCCCGGGTTAAGACTGACTCTGCAAAGGCTTCGAAATCGACTCCAGCGATTTCCCGGCCGCCTCCACCCCGATAGCCCACTCCGAGCCCGCCGCCGCGATCATCAGCGCCGCCCCCGCAAGGTACCCGTAAGCCACATTCCACTGCGATCCCGAGCAACCAGCACCCCGAAGAGTACGGCGCGCCCACGCCGCCAATGAGCGTACCCACCGTATAGAAAATCGCGATCGCCAACGCTCGAATTTCAAGGGGAAAGATCTCACTCACCGTAAGATAAGCCGCGCTCGCAGCCGAAGATGCAACAAAGAAGATTGCTGTAAACGCAATGTCCAGAGTCCTGGGCGTAAGTGCGCCATTGCCAAATGGAATACTGACTGCGGCCAGCAGAACGCCTGCAAGTCCGAACGTTGCCACAATCATCGGCTTCCGCCCGACCGAATCGAAGAACCGCGCCAAAAGCAGCGGCCCGAAGAAGTTCCCCAGCGCAAACGGAAGCAAATGCATCGGCAAATGTCTGGCATCCACCTTAAAGAATTTGTCGAGCACCAGCCCGTACGTAAAGAAGACAGAGTTATAGAAGAATGACTGCGCCACCATCAATGACAAGGCAAGCATCGAACGCTGCCGGTTATCGTGCCACATGTTGTGGAAGATCTCCTTCCAGGGCGTATGGTCCCGGACTGTCAGCCTGAGCTTCTCTCCTTCCGGCTCTGCCAGCTTTTCACCGGTTTGTTCAGCGATGTTCGCTTCGATGTCATGGACGATGTTATTCGCATCTTCTTCTTTGCCCCGCAGCATCAGCCAGCGGGGGCTCTCGGGAACGCCGATACGAAGCGCCAGAACGCCAAGCGCCAGCACCGCGCCGATCCCAAACGCAAGTCGCCAGCCAAGATTCACCGGGAGGAAGCCGCCGTTCAGCAGCAACATGCTCGCAAGAGACCCGACTGCCGCGCCCACCCAGAACGTGGCATTCACAACCAGATCCACCGTGCCGCGCACCTTGCCTGGAATCAACTCATCGACGGCTGAATTGATGGCCGCATATTCACCGCCGATTCCCAACCCTGTGATAAACCGGAAAAGAGCGAAGCTGAAGAAATTCCAGGAAAACGCCGTGGCCAGGGTTGCGCCTGAATAAATGGCCAGTGTTATCAGGAATAGCTTTCTTCGGCCCAGCCGGTCTGTCAGATACCCAAACACAATCGCGCCCAGCACCGCGCCCGCAAGGTACGTCGTGCCCCCGGCAGATACCTGAGGATCGGAAAGGCCCAACGCCTTCTTATCTTTCAGGATTCCCGCAAGCGACCCGGCCAGCGTAACCTGAAGTCCGTCCAGCAGCCAGGACGTTCCCAGTGCAATTACGATCCTCCTGTGCCAGCCACTCCAGGGTAACCGGTCCAGCCGTGCCGGAACGTCGGTCTCTATCGATTGCTGCTTTCCAGGCACGAATTTATCCCTTCTTCTTAATCACGCTGATCCCGCCGTTTCGCTCGAGAATGGCGTACTCCACCTGGGACAATGTTTTGGCGCCCTTTGTGCGGGCCGCTGCCATCACGTCAATATCCGAGATATGCGATTTCTCCATGGCCTCCGTCTGCCACTGCCCGTTCTTCAGAAGGACCAGCGGAGTTCCATCTACCAGAGCGCCGAAGCTTGGGAACTTCTGCTTGGCATGAGACACAATGCGATGGCATATACCGATTGTCAGAACCGCGAGCACGGAATTTGTCTCTGACCTGTCATCTCCCATGGTTGCGAGGATGATGACGCCCCCCATCAGGAACACGAGAACGAATTCAGGCGGTGTCATTTGCGCGCCGGGGCGGCGCACCAGCACCCTCAGGACAAGTAACAGAAAAAAATAACCGACGATTGCATGAATGATCGTAATCATAAGCCTCAGTCACCTTAAGGCAGCACCAGAACCTTCGCCGTCACTGTCTCGCTGCCGGGAACCCTTAGCTGGATCTCACTGCGGCCTGCGGATGTCGGCTGCAACGCCAACTGCACCGACTCAGGCTTTCCCTCGGCCGGAAACGTGTACGTGAACCCGTCCTCGCCTATGA
Organism: Terriglobia bacterium; assembly: GCA_963840735.1. Taxonomy (GTDB): domain Bacteria; phylum Acidobacteriota; class Terriglobia; order Bryobacterales; family Bryobacteraceae; genus BOG-234. The sequence goes on along the minus strand of CAWIZX010000004.1, from coordinate 74,754 downwards.
CTGACTCAAGCGGCTGCGGCGCGATTCTTTGCGCTCCGAGATCCTTAAAGAGCGTTTTGCCGGCCCAGAGTTTTACCTTGCCTTCCCGCGTCGCATTCGGGCCGAACTGGACCGTAATCAGCGAAGGTGTTCCGAACCGCTCGATTTTTTCGTATTTCACATCGATGGTCCCGTCCTTCGCGGCTGTCTCGCCTTTTGCGAAGTGGCCTCTTCCAAAGAAACCCAGCAGTCCCAGAATTACAAACAGCGTAAAAACAGTCCAAATCGCAATTTCGAAGTGCCACCAGCGGCGCTGAAACTCAAGATCGCTGCCTACCGCTATATCGTTATTTACTTTCGATACGCTGTCTTCTTCAACCGGTCTTGTGGGGGATTCAGCAGGCATTCGGATTCTCCTCGGGCGCTCAGTCGTCACTTTAATCTTTCTCATCGGGTATGATGCTGATCTCTCCATTTCTCTCAAGCACGGCGTACTCGATTTCATCCAGCCCATGCAATCCCTGGTCGCGCGCCATCGCCATCACATCGTTTTCCTGAATGCGCATGCGCGCCATAGTGTCACTGTTCCACGTACCGCGATTCATGAGAACCAGCGGCGTTCCGTGGAACAGCTTCGCGAACCGCTCAGACCGGTAAGCAGCCTTTGTGAGAACGAAGTGCGCCGATGCAATGCTTACGATCTGCAGCAGCGCGTTGGTAAGCGAGCGGTCTTCCCCGCCATCGCCGTAAGCGTTACGCCGCCCATGAAGAAGATCAGAACAAACTCAAATGGTGTCATCTGCTTACCGGGTGTCCGGGCGGCGATGCGCACCATCAGAATGAGAAACACGTATCCTTCAACTGCTAGCCGCGCCACTGTTCGGGTACTACCGACCGATGATCCGGTCAGCCGCCCGCCACCGAGTCATGCCTTACATCGACGCATGTGTTCGGCCGATGATTCGCCCGATGTTGTCAGCCAGTTGCTCCGGCGTAAAAGGTTTCTGCAGAAATGCCGCAATTCTCACCGTCTCGCCGAAGCGTTCGTTTGCGACCAAATCGTTATACCCGCTCATGACGCAGATCGGCACCTCAGGACGGAGCCGTCTGATCTCTTTGCCTGCCGCTTCCCCCGACATGCCAGGCATCGCCATATCGAGCAGCACCAGGTCGATTGAATTCGCGCGGTCCGCACAAATCGCGATTGCTGCCGGTCCGCTGTCAGCCACCAGCACGGAATATCCTGCCCTGGTCAGCACGCTGTCGGTCAGGTTGAGGATACTGCGCGTATCGTCGACCACGAGCACCGTGCCCCCGGTGCCTGTCTCGAAGTGTGGACTCTCCGCGACCTGCTCCGGCCTTGCAATTCCCTTCGCGGGAAACAGCACCGTGAAAGTGCTTCCGACACCAGGCGCCGTCTCCAAATCGATCACGCCATGATGCGCCCGTACAATGCCTTCCACCGCCGCCAACCCGAGACCGCGCCCCGTGAACTTTGTTGTATAGAACGGATCGAAGATCCTCGCCTTCGTCTCCCGGTCCATTCCCGGCCCGGTGTCGCTCACGCGCACAAAGACCGACCTCCCGTTGGTTCCCGGCTCGCCTCCGTCAATCCCCCGCCTGTCCACGCCCGTCGAGATTTCGATCCGGCCGCCCGCTTCCGCCAGCGCCTCAGCCGCGTTCAGAACCAGATTCATCACAATCTGCTGGATCTGCGTGGCATCCGCCTGAATGGCGGGCAGGCCAACCGGCAGATCGAGCGCGAGGAACACATTGTCCGGAATCGCTGTGCGGATCAAATCGACTGTTTCGTTCACCGCCTTCGAGATGTCGATACTCTTCGAAAAAATCTTGCCCTTCCCCGCATAAGCAAGTAGTTGCTTCGCTAAGTCGGCCGCCTTCGACCCGGCACTCACGATCTCCGCCAGCAGTGGCGCGATCCCTGCTGCGTTACGCGGCAGATCTTCGGTCGCGAGCGATGCGTTCCCGATCATTGTCGTGAGCAGATTATTAAAATCGTGCGCCACGCCGCCCGCCAGCAACCCGATGCTTTCCAGCTTTTGCGCTTGCTCGAGCCGCACCCTCTCACGAATATCGCGGAACAATATAATTGCGCCCACAATCCGCTCCCGTTCAACGAGCGGCGACACGGATTCTTCGATCAGCACGTTTCCCTTGCTGCGGGAATCGATCAGGTACCGGTCCACCCCGGCCGGGCGCCCGGAGCCGAGAACGTCTCGTATCCGAAGCTCCTGCACCTCGGTATTGTCAAGCGTTCGAAGCGAGTACACCTCTTCGATACGCCGGCCGACCGCATCCGAACTCTTCCAGCCGGTCAGCGCTTGCGAGCCCGCATTCAGGAACGTGACCCGGCCTTCGCTGTCGGTCGCGATAACGCCGTCGCTTACGTTCGCGAGCAGGTTCGTCAGCCACGACCGCTCGCTCCGCAGTTCCTGCGAAGCCCTGTGTTGCTCCAGCGCGACTGCCACGGTAGCCTTCAGTTCACCGCTTCGGAACGGCTTCGTCAGATAGCCATACGCGCCGGTTTCTTTGGCGCGAAGAATAAAATCGTCGCTCGCATATGCGGTCAGGAACACGACCGGGATCTGCCACTTGCGCTTCAGTTCGGCCGCGATCGACAGACCGTCTTCGCCGCCCGGCAAATCGATATCCAGCAAAGCCATTGACGGCATATGCTGCTGCGCGATGGCGAGCGCTTCGGCCGCGCTCGATGCTGTGCCGACAACCTCGTAGCCGAGCGAGTTCAATGTATGGTTCAGGTGCAGAGCTGTAATCTGTTCGTCCTCAACGATCAGTATCCTGGGTGCGCCGCTTGTCGACATCTTTTTCAACATAGCGCCATTACGATGGAAGTCCCGCAATCGTTGGCGAGAAAGCTTACGCAGATACCGGAAAACGAATCACGACCGACGTTCCGGACTCGCCTGAAGCCTCCATAACACCTCTTAACTGCTTCGTGAGCACAGCAACCAGCCTAAGTCCAAGCGAGCCCGGGCTTCCGGGAGGGAAGTCGCGCCCTCCACCCACGCCGGTGTCACTTACCTCTAGCCGCACATCGCCACCCTCCAGCCGTAACATCACCCGGATCTCTCCACCGCGCCCCGCCGGGAAGGCGTGTTTCAGAGCGTTGGTGAAAAGCTCATTTACAATGAGCCCGCACGGAATTCCCTGCCTGATATCGAGTTGTACACCGCCGCCGTCCACCACCACTCGCACTCTCTCGGAGTCAACGTCATAGAACGAGAGAAGGTGCGCTACCAGCCGCTCCAGGTAGAGTTGAAAATCAACTTCCGCCAGTTCGGGAGAGCGGTACAACAGCTCATGGATGTCGCCGATCGAGCGCACCCGCTGGCAGGTTTCTTCAAGACTCGCCCGCACGACCTGGTCTTCCACGGCGTTCGCCTGCAGGGTCAGAAGACTCGTAATCACCTGCAGATTATTTTTTACGCGATGGTGAATCTCGCGGAGGAGCGACTCCTTCTCGCGCAGCGATGCCGCCAACTGCTCCCCCTGATGCCGTTTCTCGGTCTCGTCCCGCATTACCTTCGCGAACCCTAACAGCCGTCCGTCCCGGTCGCGCATCGAAGTCAAAATTCCGCTGCACCATAGCCTTGTCCCATCCTTTCGAACGTGCCACCGCTCGTCAACGCCCCGGCCGGTTTCGCGCGCCTGATCAATCTCGTGTTCGGGCGCGCACGCCTGAATGTCTTCGGGCGTGAACAGAATCGAAGTCTTCCGGTTGAGAATCTCGGCTTCAGAATAGCCGAGCATCCGCTCCGCCCCGGTGTTCCAGGTAGTAATTCTTCCTTCGGGATCTACCTGAAACAGTGCGTAGTCGCGGATGTTCTGCACAAAATACCGGAAGCTTTCCCGGGACCGCAACAACTCCTCCTCCGCGTTCCTTCGCTCGGTCACATCGACGCACGCGCCGCTCATGCGCACGGGCCTCCGATTCTCATCGAACAGCAATTCGCCATGATCGATGAACCACCGCACCGAACCGTCCGGACGGACTACACGGAACTCCACGTCGAGGTGAATGCCCTCCGTCCTGGTCAGCTCAAACGCTGCGACGACATGCGGGCGGTCGTCGGGGTGAACGAGCGAATAAAATTCTTCAATCGTCGTTACCTCCTGGCCGGGAGGCAGTCCGAACATCGCCCTCAGACTCTCGTCGAAGCGGTCGCGGTTATGGACGATATCCCATTCCCAGGTGCCGGTACGGCCCGCCTGCAGGGCGACGGTGAGACGTTCCTGAATGCTCCTGAGCTGCTCTTCCGTTTCCCTTCTATCGCTCGCATCCCTGAAAACCTTCGAATAGCCGATCAGCGAACCCGCGCTGTCCCGGACTGCGGTGACCGAGCCCTCGGCCCAGTAGCGTTGGCCGCTTCGGTTCAGCATCCAAAGCGTGTCGTTGGCAATGCCCTCGCGCAGAACAGTTTCGAGCTCCCCTTCGGGGATCTTCTTCTCACGATCTTCCGGCGTAAAGAGCACGGAAAAAGACCTTCCCAGCACCTCGACCGGCGGGTATCCCGTGATCTTTTCAGCGCCGGCATTCCAGCTCGCGATAGTGCCGCGCGGATCGATCGCGATAATACCGTATTCCGAAACGCTTTCCACCATCCGGCGGACCGTCTCGTCTGTCGCCTTGGCGCCCCGCTCATTCAGTTCCATGGCCGTGCCTAAAGGGTACGCCGTTTTGCGGCACCCGCGGGTCAGCTCAAACTACCAACAGAATCGTCACTACGTTGTAGCCTATTTACGGGATTAGCGCGTATACTTTAGTACTAAGTATGCGCTTCGTTGTACTGTTCTTCACTCCCTGCCTTGCGCTTTTGGGACAGTCTTCCCTGCCGAATTCCCTTCCCTCCTTATCTGAACCCACACTATCGCCGGACCATTCTGAGATCGCCTTCACATCCGGTGGCGATATCTGGACTGTCGCGTCAACCGGCGGTGACGCGCGGCTGCTGATCTCAAACCCGGCAACGGAGTCGCGTCCCATCTACTCGCCCGATGGCGCGAGTCTCGCGTTTGTTTCGAACCGCAGCGGCAACGGCGACATCTATGTGCTGCATCTGCAGACCGGCGAACTGAAGCGAGTCACGTTCGACGATACGCGCGCGCTGCTCGACGGCTGGTCGGCCGACGGCAAGTATCTCTACTACTCGTCGAGCCGCAACGAGATTGCGAACACGAACGACATTTACAGAATCCCGGCAAGCGGCGGGACGGCGGTCGCGGTCGCGGCGGACCGGTACGTCGATGAGTCGCAGGCGGCTCCGAATCCGGTGGACGGAAGCATCGCTTTCATCAACGGCGGCATGGCCGTTACACAGTGGTGGCGCAAGGGCCACGCTCATATCGATGAAACGCGCGTCGCGGTTGTCACGCCCGGCAAGAGTCCGGTGTACGAACAACTCGTCGAAAACAACGCCAAGAACCTCTGGCCGATGTGGGCGCCCGATGGCAAGACGCTGTACTTCGTCTCCGATAAATCCGGCAGCGAGAACATCTGGAGAGTCACGCCCGGCGGGCAACCCAAACAGATCACCACCTTCACCGACGGCCGGCTGCTCTACCCCGGCATGTCGCGCGACGGAAAGGCCATCGTCTTCGAACGGAACTTCCACATCTGGAAGGTGAATCCGGACGGGTCACAGTGCGGCCAGGTTCCGATCGCATTAAGGGGGACGCCCGCAGGGCCGTCCACCACGCACCTTTCGCTCAGTTCCGGGCTGAGCGATCTTACACTTTCGCGCGATGGTAAAAAGATCGCGTTTACCGCCCACGGCGAAGTGTTCGCCGCATCCGCGAAAGACGGCGGCGAGGCCATCCGCATTACGCGCTCAGCCGCAAGCGAAAACGATCTGAGCTGGTCACCCGACAATCACCGCCTGCTGTATCTTTCGGACCGGGACGGCGCCGATCATCTCTATCTATACGACCTCGCCAAAGAGACCGAGGTCCAACTTACGCAATCCGGACCGAGCGACTCGACGCCGGTCTGGTCTCCGGATGGAAAGCAGATCGCGTATATCCACGACGGGCGCGAAATCCACGTCCTGAGCGTGGATGCGAAAGGCGATCGCGTGCTGGCATCGCGGCCGATGCGAACGATCAGCGGAAGGGGCAACCCGCTTGCCTGGTCCTCCGGCGGCGAATGGCTGGCCTTCGTTGCCGCCGATGCGCGCGGCTTCGAGAACATCGCGGTGGTCCCCGCGACGGGCGGCCCCGAGAAGCCGGCGACATGGCTGGCCAATACGTTTACGGGCAGTATCGTCTGGAGCCCGACAGGCAATTACCTGCTGTTCAACAGCGGGCAGCGGATCGAGAACCACTCGATCGCGCGAGTCGACCTGACGCCGCACACACCGAAGTTCCGGGAAGACGAGTTCCGGGACCTGTTCCACGAAGAGCAGCCGGGCAAGAACCCAGCATCGCTGCCGCCTCCGGCTCCGGTTCCGGCGCCTGAAGCGACCCCGACCGCGACCCCGACCGCGACACCCACAACGACCACGACAACGACCGCGCCTCAGCAGACGCCCTCGGCGCTGGTAGAAGCGGCGGCAAAGACCTCAAAATCCGTTCAGATCGAATTCAACGACATCAGGAAACGCCTGACTTTGCTTCCGCTCGGGCTCGATGCGCGGGCACCTGTTGTGAGCCCCGACGGGAAGACACTGCTGTTCGCCGCCGACGCGGGCGGGCAGGAAAATCTTTACACGTACTCTCTCGACGAACTCTCGAAACTGCCGCCGGTACCGCGCCAACTGACTTCGACGGCGGGTTCGAAGTGGGACGCGCAGTTCTCGCCCGACGGCAAAGAAGTCTACTTCATTGAAAGCGGACGAATCAGCATCGTCAACATGGACACGCGGTTCGTCCGCGGGCTCGGCGTCACGGCCGAACTGGACGTCGACTTCGCAGAGGAGAAGAAGGAAGTATTCCACCAGGCGTGGAGCACTCTCAACCAAACCTACTACGACCCGAAGTTTCACGGGGTGAACTGGTCCGACATGCGGGGCCAGTATGCACCCTATATCGAAGGCGCGCGCACGCCCGATGAAGTACGGCGCGTGATCTCACTGATGATCGGCGAACTGAACTCTTCGCACAGCGGCATCAGCGGCGGATTCCCGACAATCCGGCCTGCCACGACGGGCAGACTCGGGTTCGAGTTCGACCCTTCGGACAACACGATTACGTCAGTGGCGCCGCTCGGTCCCGCGGACGTGGCGGGAATCAGGCGCGGCGAGAAACTGCTCGCCATCGACGGCAAAAACATTGATGCGTCCATCAACGTGGACGAACTGCTGCAATACAAAATCGGCAAACGGACGCTCGTGAGCACGACAGCCCGGCGGGACGTTGCGATTCTTCCGACAAACACCGCCACCCAAAAGCGCCTGCTCTACAGGCAGTGGGTGGAAGAGAACCGAGCCTACGTTCAAAAGCTGAGCGCCGGCCGGCTGGGATATGTCCACATGCAGGACATGTCAGCGGGAGCGCTGGACCAACTGCATCTCGATCTCGACTCCGAAAACCAGACGCGCGACGGCGTGGTGATCGATATCCGGAACAACAACGGCGGCTTCGTCAACGCCTATGCTCTCGACGTGTTCACGCGCCGGCCCTACCTTACCATGACTCCGCGCGACAACCCATCGTCACCGGCACGATCGATGCTGGGGCAAAGATCGCTCGAACGGCCGACGGTTCTGCTGACGAATCAGAACTCGCTCTCAGACGCCGAAGACTTTACCGAAGGCTACCGAACCCTGAAGCTGGGCAAGGTGGTCGGGACGCCGACGGCCGGGTGGATCATCTATACCGGATCGGAAGAACTGATCGACGGCTCAGCGCTGCGGACGCCGCATGTGAAGATCACGGCGAACGACGGCACGGATATGGAACTGCATCCGAGGCCGGTGGACATTGAAGTCAAACAGCCGCTGGGCCAAAGCTATATCGGGCGCGACACGCAGCTTGAGACAGCGGTCAGAACGCTGCTGGGCGACGTGATCGCGGCGAAGTAATTACTGCCATCCACCTCCGAGAGCGCGATAGAGATTCACGACCGAAACGAGTTCGTCGCGCTTGAGGCGGGCGAGATCGAGTTCGCCCTGGAAGAGACTCCGGTCCGCATCGAGAACCTGAAGGAAACTATCGAGTCCGCCACGGTAGCGAAGGTTGGCGAGGCGAACGGTGTCGCGCTGGGCTTTGACGAGCAGGTCCTGCTGGCTGCGCTGCTCGGCGGTGCGGCGGTACCCGGTCAGGGAATCGGACACTTCGCGAAAAGCACTCTGGACGGACTTGCGATAGGTGGCCAGCGCCTCCTGCTGCTGAGCTTCGGTGAGGCGAACGCCGTTGCGGATGCGGCCCGCATTAAACAGAGGAACAGTGATGCCGGGCGACACGCTCCAATCGCGCGCGGGCCCGGTGAAGAGGCTGGTAAGCGCGCGGCTTTGAGCGCCGAGGAAGCCGGTGAGGTCGAGCGCCGGAAAGTACTGGGCGCGGGCGGCGCCTATGTTGGCGTTGGCGGAGATCAGGTTTTGCTCGGCTTCGCGGATGTCCGGACGGCGTTCGAGCAGGGCGGAGGGCAGGCCCGCGGGAACGGCCGGAGGGGCGGTGAGTTCGTTGAGAGCTTTACCCCGCTCGATGGCCTGGGGATTTCTGCCGGCAAGGAGACTGAGCGCGTTTTCCGATTGCTCGATCTGCCTTTGGGCGGCGGCAATCTGAGCGCTGGCGATGTAGAGGAACTGCTCGGCCTGCCGGACATCGATTCCGGTCACTGCGCCGCGCTCTTTGCGTAAGGTGGTGAGGCGCAGACCGTTCTGCGCGTCGGTGAGAGCAGAGTTCGCGATGGTCAATTCCTCATCGGCTTCGCGGAGATTGAAGTAGTTCGAGGAGACATCGCCAACAAGGGTTGTGACGACACCGCGGCGGGCTTCTTCGGAGGCGAAATACTGAGCGCGGGCGGCTTCAGTGAGGCGCCGGATGCGTCCCCAGATATCGATTTCCCAACTGAGCGTGAACCCGGCCTGGGTATAGCTCGAATCGAGGTTGGTGCCCTTCGGGATGTAGGTTGTGGATCCGGCGGATGACGGTTTGACGGCGTTGAACGAAGCGTCGCCAACTGCCGCAGGAAAGATCTGCGAGCGCGTGATGCCGACCTGAGCGCGCGCTTCGAGGACGCGGGCGGCAGCGATCCGCAGGTCGTTGTTCTGCAGGAGCGCGGCTTTGACGAGGGCCGTCAGCTTGTCGTCCTGAAAGAGATCGAACCACTTAGTATCCGCGAGCGAAGTGGATGACGAATCGGCGGCTCCCCGGAACTGCGCGGGAGCGTCCACGGCCGGCCGTTTGTAGTTGGGGCCGACCATGCAGCCGGTGAGTGTCAGGATGGCGGCGACTGGAACGAGGATTTTCATTTCGAGGGCTCCGGCAAAGGATGCTGGACTGGCGAAGGTGCTTTGCGCTCGGCAAAGCGGTCGATGACGACAAAGAGAACAGGCACGATGAAGACAGCGAGCACGGTGGCGGCGACCATGCCGCTGAAGACCGCGGTGCCGAGCGAACGTCTGGACGCGGCGCCCGCTCCGGTTGCGAAGAGCAGAGGCGCGACGCCGAGCAGGAACGCGAAGGAGGTCATGAGGATGGGGCGAAGCCGGAGGTTGGCGGCTTCCATGGCGGCATCTTCGATGCTCATGCCTTCTTCACGCCGGAGCTTGGCGAACTCGACGATGAGGATGGCGTTTTTGGCGGCGAGCCCGATGAGCGTCACGATGCCGATCTGGGTGTAAACGTCGTAGGGGAAGCTGCGCAGCCAGTTGCCCGCGAGGGCTCCGAAAAGGCCGAGGGGTACGGCCAGGATGACGGCGAAGGGAATGCTCCAGCTCTCATAGAGAGCGGCGAGGAAGAGGAAGACGAGCACGCCGGCGAAGCCGAAGATAAACCCTTCTTTGCCCTGCGAGAGTTTTTCCTGAAAGACGGTGCCGGTCCATTCGAAGCTGAAGCCGGCGGGCATGACGGAACGCGCGACCTCTTCCATGGCGGTGGCGGCCTGACCGGAACTGAAGCCGGGGGCGTTTTGTCCGATCAGCTTCGAGGTACGGAAGCGGTTGTAGTGGTAGACGACTTCAGGGCCGGTGACAGGCTTCACCTGCACCAGCGTGCTGAGCGGAACCATGTCGTTGGTGGCTGTGCGGACGTAGAAGCGATTGATGTCGTCAGGGGTGTCGCGATACTGCGGCTCGCCCTGCAGCAGCACCTGCCAGGTGCGTCCGAAACGGTTGAAGTCGTTGACGTAGAGGCCGCCGAGAAAGGTCTGGAGAGTGTTATAGACGTCGGTCACGGGAACGCCGAGAGTTTGCGCCTTGTCGGTATCGAGCTTTACGTTGTACTGGGGGACGGTGTCGCGGAAGATGCCCATGACCTGGGCAAATTCGGGACGCTTTTGTGTCTCGGCAATGACCTGATCGGCAACGCTGGCAAGCTGATGGATGTCGGCCTGACCGGTGCGGTCTTCGAGCATGAACTCGAAGCCGCCGGAGGTGCCGAGGCCGAGAATGGGCGGGAGTCCGAAGCCGAAGACGACGCCTTCGGGGATGGCGAAGAACTTTGCCTGAGCGCCGCCGAGTATGGAGTCGAACTGAAGCTGCTTTGTCTTGCGCTGGTCCCACGGGGTGAGGGTCGCGATGACGGTGGCGACGTTGGAATTGTTGGTGGTGGTGAGCACGTCAAGTCCGCCGAAGGTGGTCACGTCCTGCACGCCGGGTGTGTTGCGAAGAATGTCTTCGACCTTGTTGGTGACAAGGCGGGTGCGTTCAAGCGAAGCGCCGTCGGGCAATCGGACAGCGGTGAAGAAGACGCCCTGATCCTCATCGGGAAGGAAGCCCGAGGGCAGGGCGTGGAAGAGCAGGCCGGCGAGGACGAAGAAGACGGCGAGCCCGGCGAGCGCAAAAACAGAACGCCGCAGAAGCATGGTGACGCCGCCGAGGTAACGGTTCTTCGCCCAGTCGAAGCCGGTGTTGAAGCCGTTGAAGGCGCGGCCGAGCAGACCCTTACCGGGCTTCTTCGGGCGGAGCAGCATGGCTGACAGAGCGGGGCTCAAAGAGAGCGCGCTGAAGGCTGAGATCAGAACGGAGGCCGCGATGGTGAGGGCGAACTGCCGGTAGATCTGTCCGCTGATTCCGCCGAGAAAGGCGACGGGGATGAAGACAGCCGCGAGGATGGCGGCGATCGCGACAACCGGGCCGGAGACTTCATCCATGGCTTTGAGCGTGGAGGCGCGGCGGTCGAGACCGCTGTCGAGATTGTGCTGGACGGCTTCGACCACAACGATGGCGTCATCGACAACGATGCCGATGGCGAGCACGAGACCGAACATGCTGGTCATGTTGATGGAGAAGCCAAGCAGCGGGAACAGCGCAAACGTGCCGACGACTGCGACAGGCACGGTGCAGAGCGGAATGAGCGTGGCGCGCCAGTCCTGCAGGAAGACGAAGACGACGAGGATGACGAGGCCGATGGCGACGATGAGCGTGGTGAGCACGTCGGCAATGGCGGAGCGGACGAACTTAGTTGCGTCGTAGGGCACAGCCTGTTCGACTCCCGCGGGGAAACTCTTGCCGGCTTCGGCCATGAAGGCGTGGACCTTGTTCGCTGTCTCGACCGCGTTAGCGCCGGGCGTCAGGTACACGATGATGATGGACGACGGCTTGCCCGTGGTGCGGCTGTAGGTCTTATAGTCCTGGGCTCCGAGTTCAGCACGGGCAACGTCATGCAGGTGAAGCAGGGATCCATCGGGCTCGGCGCGGAGGACAATGTCGCCGAACTCGCGCGGGTCAACCAGGCGGCCGGTGGCGTTGACGGGGTACTGGAAATCGGTGCCACGGGGAACGGGTGACTGACCGATGGCTCCGGCAGGATTTTGCCTGTTCTGAGCCTGGATGGAGTTGGAAATGTCAGTGGCGGTGAGGCCGAGTTTCGCCATCTTATCGGGATTGGCCCAGATGCGCATGCCGTAGTTCTGGCTGGCGGCGAGCTGAGCGCCGCCTACGCCGGGCAGGCTGCCGATACGGTCGAGAAGGTTGATGGAGGCGTAGTTGTTGAGGAACAGATCGTCATACTGGCCGTCTTTGGCCGTGAGGCTGATGGCCATGAGGAACGCGGACGAAACCTTCTTGACGGTGACTCCCTGGCGCTGCACTTCGGGCGGAAGGACGGGGAGCGCGATGTTGACCTTGTTCTGAGTTTTGACAGTGGCGAGGTCGATGTCGGTGCCGAGTTCGTAAGTGACGTCGATGGTCATGACGCCGTCATTCGAGCTGCGGGAGAAGAAGTAGAGCATGCCGTCGAGGCCGGTGAGCTGCTGCTCGATGGGCTGGGCGACGGTCTTCTCAAGATCCTGCGAGTTGCCGCCGCGATACTGCGCGGTGATCTGGACAACCGGGGGCACGACTTCGGGATAGGTCGCGATGGGAAGCGAGGGAATGGCTACCGAGCCGAGGATGACGATGACGATCGCGATGACGATGGCGAAGATGGGGCGGTCAATGAAAAATCTTGCCATTTTATTTCGCTGCCTCGGAGGGCTGCGGCTTCCATGGCTGTGCCGATACGGGGGCACCCGGCCTGATTTTCATGGTGCCTTCGACGATGACGCGGTCACCGGGTTTGAGGCCCTGGCTGACGATCCACTGTTCGCCAATGCGCTCACCGGGAACGATGGTGCGAGGGTCGGCCTTGTTATCGGGACCGACGACGAAGACGGACTGGATGCCCTGAGTTTCGATTACCGCGCGCTGAGGAACGAGCAACGCATCGTGATGAATGTCATTGCGGAAACGGACGCGGCCGAACTGACCGGGCAGCAGGTTGTGTTTCGGGTTCGGGAAGGTGGCCTGGACTTCGAGGGTGCCGGTCTTCTGATCGACCTGATTGACGGTGTTCTGAACGTGACCGGGCCAGGGATGAGTGGTGCCATCGGCAAGGACGAGTTCGACGGGCAGCTTCGACATGGCTTTGCCGCTCTTCTTTTCGTTTTCGAGGAACTCAGCTTCGCTGACTTTGAAGCGGACCCAGAGCGGATCGAGGGGAACGATGGTGGTGAGCGGCACGGTGGAGGCTTTGGAGACCAGGCCGCCGACCGGGATGAGGGAGTCTCCGATGCGGCCTGAGATGGGGGCGCGCACGGTGGCGTATTCGAGGTTCAGGTTCGCGCTCCGCAGCAGCGCGCTGTTGGACTGAAGCTGAGCGGCGCTGGTCTCAATCTGCGCCTGAGTGGAGAGGCGGTTCTGCTGCACGTTGGCCTGCCTGGCGCGGACATTCGCCTCATTGGCTTTGAGAGCGGCGCGGGCGTTGTCGAGATCCTGTTGCGAAGCGGCGTCTTCTTTGACGAGGGGTTCGAGGCGGGTGACGTCCTGCTGAGCCTTGACGAGATTGGCGTCGGCCTGAGCGAGATCGGCCTGGGCCTGAAGGAGCGCAACCTGATTCTTCGCGTACTGAGAATTGGCGCGGGCCTGCTCGACATCACCGGCGGCTTTGGCTACATCGGCCTGATAGGGGCGGAGGTCGAGTTCGTATAGCACCTGTCCGGCGTGTACGTCGGAGCCCACATCGAACAGACGCTTCTGGATGAAGCCATCGACGCGGCCTCTGACTTCGACGAGATCGCGCGCAAAGGTCTGGGCGGAGTATTCGCTGAAGGTGGGTACGTCTGTGGGCTGGACTTCGATGACGGAGACCAGAGTCGGGGGGAATGCGGGACGGGAGGCTTTTGCGCCTTCGCCACATCCGGTGATTGCCAGTGCCATGAAGGCAAGGCATAAAGAGAGAAGTAGTTTGGTTGGGATTACCGTGCCTGGCCGCATTTGTTTCATAAGATGCGGCAAGAGCCGAAAGTTATTCACGGATATTGCGCGCGGGACAAGCCGTTGCCTGGCTTGGGCGTGGTGAAGCGGCGCAGCATCGAATTTGACGTTCGTGTTACGAAATTCGCTATGCAATTCCTAAGCAACCAGGGCCAATTCGGGCCGTTTGTCGATTTTTGAGAGGTCCCATCGCTGCATGCGGGCCTGGTTGGCGGTCTTGAGGCGGCGTTTTCGGGCGATGGAGGCGTTGATTTGAGCGGCTGAAAAAACAAAGCCATTTGGGGCCGCTGCGTAGGTTTCGGGGCGGTAGGGCTCGCCTTCGGCATAGCTTAGCTGGGCAAGGAGTTCTTCTTCTTCGAGGGCTTTGTCGTGGGCGGCTTTGCGTTCGGCCTGGAACTGGCGGAGGGTGGCGAGGTCTTTGTCGACTCCGCGGCGGATGCGCTGTTCGTAGACCGTGAGGAGCTGGAATTTTTTGGTTTCGTCGCTGAAGGTTTTGGCGTCTGAGAGGGCGACGGTGATTTCGGCGGCGTGGGAATCGGAATGGACGGCGAGCGCGTTGGAGAACTCGGTGTAGGAATTGGTGAAGAGGTTTTGTTCGATGGCGGCGGCGCCTTTGAGGCGCCACATGCCGTCGGCCACGGATTCGGCGAGGTCGCGCTCGACCTGGTCTTCGGGATTGAGGCGCTTCATGTAGACGTCCATGTGGGCGATGTAGGCTTTGCGGTCGTCTTCGGACATGAGGGTGACGCGGCCGGTGAGACCGTGGCGGAAGGCGTTGAGGCTGACGCGGGCTTTGCCTTCTTCGGATTTGGGGCCTGTCGATTTCTTAGCGTTGAGGCGGTTGGCTTCGATCTGCTTTTCGGTGGACATGGAATTTTGGCGCTCCTTGTTTCGATCTAAGAAATAACAGGGGGAATTGGAGCTGGCGGTGGGGGTGGGGTGTAAGTGGTTGAATTTATGAGGAAAATTATTTTAAAATTTTGTGACTGAATCCGGGATGTCCGTCATGAGGGAGGATGGCCGCCGGGGGAGCAGATAACGCCTATGCCAGCGAACGTTGAAATCCGTCAGATTCCGAGTCAGCCGATCATGATCGTGCGAGGCCCGGCTACCGCGAGGACGCTCCCGATCCGGATTCGGGCTTTGTTCGATGAGTTCTATTCCGGATTCAAGGGTAAGGGCGGACTCAATATTGTGTATTACCCGGAGTGGAGCGATACGGCGGAGTTTCAGATCGAATGCGGGGTGCAGGTGGAATCCGGGGGAAATTCCGCAACGCCCGCGGGGACGGTCGCGACGGCGGCTCACATCGGGCCTTACGATCAACTGGGCCAGGCTCACCAGGCTATCCATAAGTGGGTGCGCGAGAACAATCGCCGCATTGCAGGGGTATCGTGGGAAGTTTATGGCCACTGGACCGACGACCCGACAAAACTCCGCACCGACATTTACTATCTGCTGGCCGATTAGGGTTTGGGCGGCGGCAGTGCTGATCGCGTGTTCGGCGAAGGCGGCTGCGCCCGTGGCCGGTTACAAGGTGATTGCGAAGTACCCGCATTCGACTCAGAGTTTTACAGAAGGCTTCTTTTTCAAAGACGGCTTCTTTTATGAAGGTACGGGACTGAACGAGCATTCGGCAGTGCTTAAGATTCAGCCGGAGACGGGAAGGATTGTGCAAAGGGTCGACCTGCCCTCGCGCTATTTCGGCGAAGGGATCATCGACTGGGGCGCTTACCTTTATGAGTGGACCTGGCAATCCCAAATCTGTTTCGTGTATGACCGCGCGACGCTGAAGCTGCTGCGGGAATTCACGTACACGGGCGAAGGCTGGGGGATGACGCATTCGGGGGACAGGATTATTACGAGCGATGGGACGTTGACGCTGCGGTTTCGGAATCCGGTGAATTTTGCGGAGACGGGTCATGTTGTGGTGAAGGACGGGGCGAGGCCGATTGAGCGGTTGAATGAGCTGGAATATATCAATGGCGAGATTTATGCGAATGTCTGGCATGAGGATCGTATTGCGCGGATTTCACCGCAGGATGGTCATGTGATTGGGTGGATCGATATTAGTGGGCTGCTGCCGGTGAGAGAGAAGGTGGATGAGGAATCGGTGCCGAATGGGATTGCGTGGGATGCGAAAGGGCGGCGGTTGTTTGTGACGGGGAAGCAGTGGCCGTGGGTGTTTCAGATTGCGGTGGTGGTGAAGCGGTGAGGGGAGTTTAGCGCGGAACGCCTGTTGACAAGCTTCGCGGCGCATGTTAATTTTTACGCAGGTGCTTGCGGCACGTGCTTAACGACCTTAGCCGGCGGGAACGCCAGATCATGGATGTCCTGTTTGCGATGGGGCAGGCGACGGGGCCGGAGATTCAGGAACGGCTGCCGGGGGAGCCGAATTATTCTTCCGTGCGGACCATTTTGCGGGTGCTGGAACGGAAGGGTCATGTCCGGCATATCGAGGACGGATTGCGGTATGTGTATCTGCCCGCTGTCGAGCGGGAAATGGCGAAGAAGTCGGCGATCGAGAAGCTGGTTGCGACGTTCTTCGGCGGATCGGCAAAGGCTGCCGCGGCGGCGTTTTTAGATCCGGCTTCGGGGCGGCTTTCGGAAGCGGACCTGCAAGAACTCGAAGAAATGATCAGGAAGGCGCGGGGATGATCCTGCTGCCGATTGAGCTGACGTTGCTGCCGGCGATTGCACTGGTGGCTCTGCGGCTGATGCGAAACAGCAGCGCGGCGGCACGGCATTCGGTGTGCGCGATGGCGCTGGGCGCGTCCCTGATGCTGCCGGCGGTGCGGTTGGTTCCGGCGGCTCCGGGGATGACGTTTCGGATTCCGGCAGCGCGTTCGGTGAGCCGGGGGGTTCGGGCGTCGGGCACGCGGGTTCCGTGGTGGCCTGCAGTGTGGGCGATGGGGACGGCGGTGCTGCTGGCGCGAATGGCTGTGGGATATGCGTGGGCGGCGCGTGTGGTCAAGGCCGGTCAGGCAGAGAACGGGTACCTGCTGGCGGACGTTGGGACGCCGATGGTGACGGGGCTTTTCCGTCCTGTGATTCTGGTGCCTCGCGGATGGCCGGACGAGCAACTGGAGGCGGCGCTGCGGCATGAGCGCGCGCATCTGGAGCGCAACGATTTGATTACGAACCTGATGGCGCACGTGGCGTGCGCAGTGTACTGGTTTCATCCGCTGGTCTGGGCAGTGGCGGTGCGAATGCGCCGGGAGCAGGAGGCGGCGTGCGACGACGCGGTGCTGCGCTCCGGCGTTGGAGCGGCCGATTATGCGGCGGCACTGGTTGCCACTGCGCGACAATTCACGGCTCACGGAGCCCCGAACGCAGACTTTATGGGATGCCAAATGCTGACTCAGAAAACGCTCAGGAACAGAATCGCGCGGGTGCTGGATAACGGTGTTCCGCGCATGACTTCATCGGCTGCGCCGCGGCGGGCGGCAATCGTGCTGGCTGCTGCGCTGGGGTGTATTGCGCTGCTGAATGCGGCGGACGATCAGGTATACCGGATTGGCGCTGGTGTGAGTCCTCCGCACGTGGTGTCGAAGGTGGACCCGGTTTACACGCCCGAAGCGAAGGACGCGAAGGTGGAAGGGGCTGTGAAGCTGTCGGTGGTGGTGGGGTCGGATGGTGTGGCGCATGACATCAATGTGATTGAGCCGCTCGATGCGGGTCTCGATGTGAAGGCGGTGGAGGCGGTTCAAAAATGGCGGTTCGAGCCCGCGATGAAGGATGGGAAGCCTGTGGCGGTGAAGGCAACGATTGAGGTTAACTTCCGGCTGCTCTAAACGGTAAACGACTGGTACTCCGTTGGGCAGGGGTATACGACGCCTATCTGAATATGTGGGGGAAACCCGGTGAGAAGTCTCTACACTTGCGCGTGGAGGCTTACATTGCAGACATTATCGGGTCCCGCCGGCGTAGCGGGGCGGTTGAGATTCGGAGGCGATTTGAGGAGGGTGGCGATGGGGCGCGTCTTTGCGGGCGCGCTCGTTGCCGCATGTGTATTTGGGCCTCAGGCGGCCGAGGCAAGCGGGATCACGGGGCATGCGTACGGGACGGCGCTGGGGGCGGCTTTCGGCACGGGCTCTCATGTGAATACGGCCTGCACTTACAACTATTACTCGCAGACGACGAATCTGTCTGGCAACTGCGGGTATATGGACACGGGCGGACTGACTCAGAATGCTTCGGACGGATCGAAGTGGATCGGGACCGGGGATTATATCAATACGGGGATCAGTTCGTCGGTAGATGCTTCGGGCGGGCTGCATGCGCTGCTCGATATGACGGTGTTCCAGTATCCGGTGGATCCGTATTCGGGCTGCACGGTGCTGGCATGCAGCGCGATATTTTATGCAGACGCTTATGCGTACAGCCAGGATGTGCTGACGTTCTCGACGAACGGTCCGCAGATTCCGGTTCAGGCGGTGTTCACGGTGACTGTGGACGGCTCGCAATCGGCCACGGATGCGAAGAACGTGCTGCTTTCGGTGGACGACGCGTTCGAGACGTTTACGACGACCGGAAGCCACTCAGGCACTTACACGGTCGCGAGTCCCCTGCAGGCGGGCAATAAGTATTACACGTATCTGTATCTTCACCTCTCGGCTCAGGTTTATTGCACATCGCAGGGAACGGGGCCGAACAGCGGAGTTCACCTTTGCACGAATACGGTGGACGCAAATTACCAGAACACGGAGAAGTATACGGGGATCACGATTGAGGATCTGCAGGGGAATCCGCTGACCGGGTATACGGTATCTTCGCAGAGCGGGTATGACTATAACTCGCTGCTGGGGGGTTCAGGGGTTGCGGCGGCGCCGGAACCGGGGTCGCTGGTGCTGGCTGGGCTGGGCGGGCTGATCTGCCTGGGGGTTGGGCGGCGGGTGACATTCCGTGCGTAACGCGCGTTGGGTATTCGCAGGCGCACTGATTGCCGGGTGGGCGTTGGCGCCTCATATGGCGATGGCGAGCGGGATCACGGGGCGGGCGTATGGGGAGGTGCTGGGCGGGGCGTACGGCGTCGGTTCGCACGTGCATACCTGCAATTACAACTACTACACGCTCGCGGCAAATCTCTTTGGAAGCTGCTCGTACCTGGATTCGGGCGGACTGACTCAGAATGCTTCGGACGGATCGAACTGGAACGGGACAATCGACTATTTCGATGCGGCGATCGCTTCGTCGGTCGATCCGTCGGGGGCGACTGCATGGATCTCTCGATATGACTGTGTTCCAGTTTCCGGTGGACCCGTACTCGGGTTGCTCAGCGCTGCCGTGCAGCAGCGTGTTTTTTGCGGACGCTTACGCGTACAGCAACGATACGCTGACCTTCTCGACCAACGGTCCGCAGATTCCGGTTCAGGCGGTATTCACGGTGACTTGGATGGGCTTCAAGACCAGCACGGATCCGAATAATTCGCTGCTGACGGTGAACAACGGATTTGAGATCTATTACGGCGTGGGCAACCATTCGAAGACTTACACGGAAGCGTTTTCGGTGGGGTCTGACGGATTGGCTTACCCCGGCTTATATCTTCATCTTTCGGCTGAAATTACGTGTACTTCGCTTGGAAAAGCGCCGAACAACGGAGTTCACCTTTGCACGAACAGCGTGGAAGAGGATTATAAGAATACGGAGAAGTTTACGGGGATCACGATTGAGGACATGCAGGGGAATCCGCTGACGGGGTATACGGTGTCTTCGCAGAGCGGGTACGACTATAACCCGCTGCTGGGCGCTTCGGCGGCGCCGGAACCGGGGTCGCTGGTGCTGGCGGGGCTGGGCGGGCTGATCTGTCTGGGGGTTGGGCGGCGGGTGAGGCGGCGGGCGTAAGCCGAGTCGGGACAACAGATTTTCGGGAGCCGTCTTGCGGAACTCAGGTTCCGGAGGCGGCTTTTCCTCTTGTGCTAAACTTAGCAATCGAAACCTCACAATTCCGCGTCATGCGGGATTCGTTATCGTTATCGCAACGCAACCCACGACTCAGATTAAAAGGCTGAAACGGACTTGCGCATTTTGAAGGAGATATCAGTTTGAGACTTGAAACAGTAGTAGCCGCGCAGCCGCGCGAGAGCCGCGGCAAGAACGAAGCGCGGCGTACACGTATGGCAGGCCTGATTCCCGCCGTGGTTTATGGGGCTTTTAAAGACCCGGTTTCCGTCAGCGTCAATCCGAAAGACATTACCCGAATTATCCGCAGCAAGACGCGGCCACAACTCGATCTTCGATGTCGATATCGCGGGGATTGAACGGACTCCGGTCATTGTGGCGGATGAGCAGTACGACCCGATCAAGGGCACGCTGCTGCATATCGATCTGCGGCGCATCGATCTGACGCGCAAACTGCGGGTGTCGGTGCCGATCCATGTGACGGGCGAAGCGAAGGGCGTCAAACAGCAGGGCGGCGTGCTCGACGTGGTGACGCGTACGGTGGAAATCGAGTGCGTTCCGGACGACATTCCGAACCAGTTCGACGTGGATGTGACGGAACTGATGATCGGCGATGCGATCCGCGTTTCGGAACTGCCGGTTAAAGAAGGCGTCACGCGTGATGACGCGCCGGCGATGCGGTGATTGCGCACGTGGTCGGCATCAAGGAAGAAGCCGTGGCTGAACCCGCGGTGGCCGCAGCCGGAGCCTGAAGTGGCGAAGAAGGGCAAGAAGGAAGACGAAGCCGCCGCTCCTCCGGCAGCCGAAAAAGGCAAGAAGAAATAGGCGGGAATGTTTCTGGTCGCCGGTCTTGGCAATCCCGGCGAGCAGTACGCCGCGACACCCCATAATCTGGGTTTTCTCGTGGTGGACCGGCTCGCCGCGCGGCACGCCATTCGCGTCACGCGGAAGGAATGCCAGGCGCTGGTCGGCCAGGGGACTATCGGCGGCAAAGCCAGTGCTGCTGGCCAAACCACAGACGTTCATGAATCTGAGCGGCGTGGCGGTGAAGCCGCTGCTTGCAGAAAAATGAAGTTGCGGCCGAGCGATCTGATTCTGGTTTATGACGAACTGGATTTGCCGTGGGGAGCCGCTGCGGGTCCGTCCGAGAGGGTCGGCCGGCGGGGCACAACGGCGCGAAGGATGTGATCGCGAAGCTCGGCACGCAGGAGTTTCCAAGAGTTCGGCTGGGGGTGCACCCCGGCCATCCGCTCACAAGCGGGAGCGGATTATCTGCTGTCGCGTTTTACGCGGCAGCAAAACGAAACACTGGACGAGTTCATCGACCTTGCGGCCGATGCGACGGAATCCATAATTGCCGAAGGCGTCGAAATGTCCATGACGAAATTTAATCGTCGCGCCCAAGGCGTAACAACAGAGGAATGATGAGAATCTACGAAAATCTGTTCATCGTGAAACCCGATGCAACAGAAGAAGAGATCGACCACCTCATCGAACTGATGTCCAAAAATGTCACCAATGCCGGTGGCACGGTCGACAAGGTCGATAAGTGGGGAAAGCGCCGGCTGGCCTACCGGGTGGAAAAGCATCGCGAAGGCAATTACGTGCTGATGCAGTTCACGGCGGGGCCGGAGACCGTGAAGGAATTCGAGCGCCGCATGCGCGTGCAGGATTCGGTGATCAAGTTCCTGACGGTTCGCATCGACGAGACGCTGAAGCGCCTCGACAAGCGGAAGAAGGAACGCGAGAAGCGCGCGCACCGGCGTCCGCAGGCAGCGGCTCCGCAGCCCTCGCTCGCACAGCAGATGCTGGGCGGACCGGCGGAAGGTTCGCATCCCGCTCCGGGCGCGCCGGTAGCGGCAATGCCCGCGCAACCTGTGGCGGCACCCGCCCGCGCCCGAGCATCCCGCTCCCGCGCAGCCTGTGGCTGAGAAGCCCGCAGGAATAAAAGGAGATCTCACCAATGGCTGAACAAAAAGGTGGAAGACCGATCGCGGCTTCGCAGCGCCCCACGGGCGGCGATAAAGCTGCCGCTGTAGGCAAGAAACAGTATTTCCGGCGCAAGAAAGTTTGCCGGTTCTGCGTCGAGAAGATCGACGACATCAACTACAAAGACATGCAAGATGCTGCAGGCGTTCATCGCCGAGCGCGGCAAGATTGTCCCGCGCCGGATTTCAGGCGTTTGCGCACCGCATCAGCGCCGCCTGACCGACGCGATTCTGAAGGCGCGCAACATTGCGCTGCTGCCGTTCGCGGCGGCGGTGTAAGGAGGAGATCACGATGGAAATCATTCTTCGGGAAGACATCGAAAAACTCGGCACTCGCGGCGAAGTGGTGAAGGTTGCGGCCGGTTATGCACGCAATTTCCTGCTGCCGAAACGGCTGGCGGTAGCCGCTACGGATTCCAACCGCAAGATCGTGGAGCAGGAGCGCCAGGCGTCATCTGCGGAAGGAAGCCAAGGCGGCGGGCGAAGCGCAGGAACTGGCGAAGCTGCTGGGCAGCGTGACGCTGACGATCGCGCGCAAGGCCGGCGAAAACGATCAACTGTTCGGTTCAGTCACGGCGAACGATATCGCCGATGCGCTGACGGCGCAGAAGTTCACGATCGACCGGCGCAAGATTCAGCTCGAAGAGCCGATCCGCACGCTGGGCGAGCACAAGGTCACGGTTCGACTGCATCGCGAAGTGTCGACCGAGATCACCGTCAACGTTACACGCGAAGGCATAAGGACCGGATGCCGTTCGATCTGAGCGGACAGACCGCTATTGTTACGGGCGGCGCGACCGGCATCGGCGAGGCGATTTCAAAACGCCTCGCCGAAGCCGGCGCGACCGTTGCGGTGGCCGATCTGAATCTGGAAGGCGCGCAGGCGGTGGCTGCATCGCTCGCGCAACGGTTCGTTCGGCGTCCAGGTGGATGTTCGTATCGTCGGCTTCAGTGAACGCGGCTGTGGCCGAGGTTTTGAAGCGGACCGGCCGGGTGCATATCCTGGTCAACAACGCTGGCATTGCGGGCAAAGCGGCTCCGATTCATGAGCAGCAGGACGAAGAGTTCGCGCGCGTGATGGCGATCAATGTGAACGGCGTGTTTTATTTTTGCCGCGCCGTGGTGCCTCATATGCGCGAGCACAAGTACGGGCGGATCGTGAATATCGCGTCCATTGCGGGCAAGGAAGGCAATCCGAACATGATTGCTTATTCGGGCAGCAAGGCGGCGGTGATCGGGATGACGAAGTCGCTGGGGAAGGAAGTTGCGACGGATGGAATCTGCGTGAACGCGGTTTCGCCGGCGGTGGTCCGGACGAAGATTCTGGAGCAACTGACAGAGCAGCAGATCGGTTACATGACGGCGAAGATTCCGATGGGGCGTACCGGCGAGCCGTGGGAGATTGCGGCTGTGGTGCATTTCCTGGCGAGTCCGGATTGCTCATTTGTGACGGCGCAGTGTTATGACGCGAGCGGCGGCCGGGCTACGTATTAGGGTTCGGGCGTCGAGGCTGCAGAGATCGCGTTACGTTGTAGTGCCCTGATCCAGGCTCCTGGCGTTGTGCCCAGAATTCCCCGGAACATTTCCACAAATGCGGTCGGTTGACGGTATCCGAGCACAAGGCCGACTTCCTTGACGGAATGGCCGGAGACAAGCAGTTCGACCGCCTTCATCAGGCGCACCTGCCGCCGCCAAAACTCAAAATCCGAACCAACTTCGCGACGAAAGACTCGCTGAATGGTCCTGACGCTTGCGCCGACCGATTCGCACATTGTCGCTAAGGACTGGCGCTCCCCTGGATTGCGCATCACCGTGTCCGCCACAGCTCGCGCGCGGCGATCCTGCGGGAGAGTGAGCGACATGGGCATCGGAGATGCCGTCTCCAATTGCGAAACGAGCAGGTCCCGCAGCGAGGAATGGAGACGATCGCGCATTCGAAGTTCCCTGATGCGCACCGTCTCGACGATCAGCTCCCGAAGTAACGGCGTGATGTGGAACAGTGTACACGTGGCCGGCAACCGCGAAGCGAGTCCACGGCGCATGTACAGGGTGCGCATCGAGACGGGTCCCGGCATCCTGATGGAATGGAATGTCCGGGCCGGAATCCACATTCCAAAGTGAGGAGGGATCAACCACATGCCCGGCCCCGCCGATACCTCCATTACCCCGCGTATCGCATAGACAAGCTGATCGGAACCATGAGCGTGCTCCGGTACCTGGAAACCGCGAGGATATTCGTAGGCCAGGGTCGAAATCGAAACGCCGCGCCCGGGATCGTACCCGGTAAGGAAGCTCTGTCGCAATACCGATATATTATGTCGTAATACCCGGGATTGCGACAGCTTCGGTTTGTGGTTATTATCGCTGGATGGATAAAACATTCCGACTGTCCGATCAAAGCATAATTGGTTTTGTCGCCACTTCCGATCCGGATCGAGCGAAGAAGTTCTATCGCGACACACTGGGGCTGCCTCTCGTATCCGAGGAAATGCCGTTTGCTCTGGTTTTTGACGCTCATGGCACGATGCTGCGACTGAAGATCGTCGGGAAAGTGGTTCCGGCGGGTTATACGGTGCTGGGTTGGCAAGTGCCGAACATTGTTGCCGCCGCGAAGGCTTTATCGGAGGCCGGCGTTCAGTTTGAACGTTACCCGGGTATGCAGCAGGATGAACTCGGAATCTGGTCGTCACCCGGGGGCGACAGCGTGGCGTGGTTCAAAGACCCTGACGGCAACACGCTGAGCATCTCGCAACACTGAAAGGCAAGCGGCCAGGCTAGTTATTAGAAGCCTGCGCGTCGATGGTTCGGCCGAACCACCAGAGGGACGCGGCCAGGGCAGCGGCGGCTACGATTACCAGCCAGGGGCTGTAGAGATAGATGGAAGAGGCCGTCATGGCGATGCCGGCCACCTGCGTCAGGCCATCCATAAAAAACACACCGCCTGAAGAGAAACGCCATCTCAATTGCCGCTTCGGTTTGAGAACGGAATTGCGGTGTCCAATGGCGAGCGCCATCATGGTGGCTCCGATGCCTGCCAAAGGCGCCGCGGTCAGGGTCAGAGGCGTGACAATCAGCAGGTATGCCAGATCTTTGGCGGCGAGTAACTGCCATCCGGCGAGCGGCAAGAGGCGGTAGCGCGAGGTTCCGCCGGCTCCATCGAGTCCGAAGAGAGATTGGGCGAAGCTGGACATGGCGACCACGATGAGGATGGTCATGATCAGCATGGCTTCGCGCGGCAGGGCCGGCGTCATCACACGAAAGACCACGACGCTCGCGCTCAGCAGGACGGCGACATAGACGTCGAGCGTGGAGAGAATGCCTCTGAGGTTCTTGCGGATGAGCTGATTCAGCGGTCCGGGGAAATGGGGGACAGGGCGCCAGGGGCGTCCGGGCGGCAGCAGGAAGCCGATGGTCACGAGGCCCACGCCGGCGGCCGCGAGAGGCCAGCTCACTTTGCCGCGGGCGGTCGCAATGACGAGCACAATGAGCGCCCAGGTCATGGGATTCACGAACGGGCTGAGGACGCGCAGCAGGGTTCGCTCACGCCGGTCGAGCGGCCAGAGACTGAGGCGCGAGGGCGGGACTTTGGCGAGCGGGTCGGTGCTCAGCGGGAACAGAATGACGAGCCCGATGAGCAGGTAGATGAAGCCTCCGGCATCCTGCATGACGATGGCGCAGGAGATGAAGAAGTTATTGCCGACGAGCGCCCAGATGGATTTCTGATCGCGCGAAATGACCTTGCTGAGGGCCTTCAGGATCGCGGTGATCCGAGCCATTCCATATCCTCTGAAACAGGGGTTTCCACCAGATCGAAATAGTGCTGCTCAAGCGAGACCGGGATCCGATCGACCGGCGCATCCCAGACGATCTTGCCTTTGCGGAGCATGATCAACTGAGTCGCGATCTGCTCAACGGCGGACAGGACGTGCGAGGTGAAGAACACCGTCACGCCGCGGCGCGAGAGGGATTGCAGCATGTCGCGCATGATTTTGGACGAGACGGGGTCGATGGCTTCGAAGGGTTCGTCGAGGAAGAGGACGCGCGGGTTGGGGAGCAGCGCCATGGCGAAGGAAGTCTTCTTGCGCATGCCGTGCGAGCAGGCGGAGGCGAAGGTGTCGCGGCCCTGTTCGAGGTTGAGGGCTTTGAGAAGCTGATCGGTGCGCGAGTGCGTGGTGGCTTTGTCGAGTCCGTAGACATCGCCGGTGAGCGAGAGGTGTTCGGAGACCGTGAGGTCATCGAAGAGACCGAGATCCTCAGGCAGGACGCCGATGGGCTTCTGCAATACGACGGCTTCGCCGCTCGAAGGCGCGAGCAGGCCGGTAAGCATTTTGACGGTGGTCAACTTCCCCGCCCCGTTGGGTCCGAGAAAGGCGCAGATGGCTCCTTCGGCTACTTCGAAGTTGAGATTATCGACCGCCGTGAAGTCATTGAAGCGGCGGGTCAGGTTGCGGGCGAAGATCATCGTTAGAGAGTTAGAAGTCGTATTGGCCGATGTTGGCTTTAGTGAAGATGAGGGGCTTGCCGAGCAACACCTGGTCGCCAGCGACGGCGATGCGGCCGAGACGCCCCGCATCGATAGACGTGACACCGGCCTTGAGTGTTCCTTCGGCGGCCTGCATCGACGCATTCACGACGAGATAGCCGAGGTTGCGGGTGTTCCACAGGACGACGGATTCGGCGACGCCCGCGTTGACGTAGGGCTTGCATCATGTTGGGGAGCGAGAGGCCGGTGACCTTGACGTCGGCGCGTCCGGACTGCTTGACGGCTTCGGCGGCGCCGGGGACGGCGGGCGCGGAGATGGCGACGATCAGCTTCATGTTGGGGTAGACCTTCATGAGGGTCTGGGCTTCTGAGAAGGCGCGGTTGCGGTCGTCATCGCTGGGCCGGACGGTGATGAGGTGCAGGCCGGGGTATTGCGGCGATGCGGGCTTTGATGAAGCGGATCCATTCGTTCTGATTGGCGGCGCTGAGGGCTCCGGTGATGATGGCGAAGTCGCCGGAGCCGTGCAGGATGCGGTTGGCTTCATCGGCGAGGGTGGTGCCGATGCCTTCGGGGGTGGCCTGGTTGATGAAGAAATCGCGGGCGTCGGGCTCGGCGTCGGCATCCCAGGTGAGCACTTTGATGCCTCGTGGCGCGGGCTTTGCGGAGGACGGTGGAAAGGCCGGGGGCGTTGACGACGGAGACGGCGATGGAATCGACGCCGCGGGTGATCCAGGCTTCGACAATCTCGTTCTGCTTGGCAGGGTCGAGGTCTGTGGGGCCGTCCCAGATCATATCGGCGCCGAGTTCCTTTGCAGCCTCTTCAGCGCCGGCGCGGCAACTGACGAAGTAGGGATCGCCCTTGGCTTTGGGCATGACGCCGAGAGTGAGGTGGCGTTTGGCGGGCAGCGACGCGGCGGAGGCAGCGGCAGTGCCGCGAACGGATTGCACGAGCCACCAGTTACTGCCCGACACAATCAGGGAGCCGGCGACGATCACCGCGCAGAGCACGGCCAGTTGTGAGTTCTTCATATCGTCTTCTTCGTTGGGTTCGGAAACAGCGGGGGCGTGGGTGCTGCGCCATTTGAAACGCCCGATGGCAATGGTGGCGACCAGAATGGCGCTGGTCAGAATGCCCGCGAGTTCGGCCGGGAAGGCGGAAACACGCAAGCCATTCTGCAGGACGACGATGGCGCAAAGGCCGAGCAGAGTTCCCCAGATGCTGCCGCGTCCGCCAAGAATGTCGGTGCCGCCCAGGACGACGGCGGTGATGGCGAGCAGTTCATAGCCGGTGCCCGCGTCCGAACGGGCCTGGCCTAAATGCGCGACGTAAATCAGCGAGGCTACGGCGGCGGTGAAGCCGGACAAGGTGTAGGCGAGCGCGAGTCGGCGATGGACGGGGATGCCGGCCCAGCGCGCGCCATCGCCGCGCGAAGCCGATGGCGCGGAAAGCGCGGCCGTAGATGCTGCGGTGCAGCAGGAGCCAGTAGAACGCGGCGAAGAGCAGGAATACGGGGGTCTGGGCGGGAACGATGCCGCCGAGATAACCCTGGCCGAGATAGAGGAAACGCGCGGGGAATTGCGAGAAGTTATCGACGCCGCGGGTGAGACCTTCGGCGACTGCCGCGAAAGAGCGAATACGTTCCGAGGGTGACGATGAGGGGTGCGCCGCCGAAGCGCGTGATGACGAGGGCGTTGAGCGCGCCTCCGCGCAAGGCCGACCAGCGAGAGTTGAGAAGGCGGCGGCGGCGATGGAGAAATGCCAGTCGCGCCAGAGATAGCCGAAGACAACGGCACAGAGGCCCATCATGGAGCCGACCGAAAGATCGATGCCGCCGGTCACGATGACAGGGGTGAGGGCGAGCGCCAGCAGGCCGAGTTCGATGCCGAGACGCACGATTTCGAAGGCGTTGGCGGATGAAAAGAAGTTGGGTCCGGTGAAGGCGAAGATGGCGATTTCGATGAGGATGAGGACGCCGAGGGCGCGTTCTCCGCCGGCGCGATTTTCAACGAGCATGCGCGCCTTTGAGGGCAACCCTTTCGAGAGCAAGCCGTTCCAAAACCACGGCCCCAAGGATGATGGCGCCCTGAATGGCTTTTTCCCAAAACGCGTTGATGCCGAGAAAGGTGAGAGACGGCGCAATGACGGCGAGCACGCCCGCGCCGAGCAGGGTGCCCCAGAGGTTGCCTTTGCCTCCGATGATGGAGGCGCCTCCGATGACGACGGCGGAGATGGCCTTGAGTTCGAGGCCGGCGCCGGCGTTGCTCTGGACTTCAGAGAAGCGGGCGGCATCGAGCAGGGCGGCGATGCCGGTGAGCGCGCCCATCAGGACGAAGACGCTGAATGAAACTGCGCCGACCGGGATGCCCGCGAGGCGCGCGGATTCGGGAGTGGAGCCGACCGCGTACACGGCGCGTCCGGCCTGCAGGCGGCGCATGGACCAGAGGAAGACCGCGAACAGGACGGCGGCGGAGACGAGGATCGACGCTTCCCCGCCCCGCTGGGACATGCCCATCCATTGAAAGGTCGGGGGCAGGCCCTGCACCCAGGCGCCCTGCGTGAACCAGCGCAGGGCTTCGCGCCAGAAGGCCATGGTGGCAAGGGTGGCGACGATGGAGGGCACGCGGAGCACGGTAACTAACGCACCGTTGATGCTTCCGAACATTGCTCCGGCGAGCGCTGTGAGGCAGGCCGTCATCACGAGCGGCATGCCGGATTTGGCGAGGGTTCCGGCGACTACACTGGCGACGGCAAACTGCGAGCCTACGGAGACATCGATCTGGCCCGCGACGATCACGAGCGTCATGCCGATGGCGACAATCAGGGCGGAGGCGTTGCTGACCGCGACGTCGCGGAGGTTGGCGAAGGCGAAGAAGCCGGGAGCGCGCAGGGCGAGCACGGCCAGCAGCACGGCCCAGAAATGCCGCGATGGCGATGGCTCGCTGCTTCAATGCGCCTGCCCCAGAGCGAGCGCCAGGATGGACTCAGGCTTGGCATCGGCACGATCGATGACGCCGGCGATGGCGCCATCGCGCATGACTGCGATGCGGTCGCTCATGCCCATGATTTCGGCGAGTTCGGACGAGATCATGAGGATGGCGAGGCCGCGCTCGGCAAGATCGCACATGATGCGATGGCACTCGGATTTCGCGCCGACGTCGATGCCCTGGGTGGGTTCGTCGAGGATGAGAATTTTGGGCTCGGTGGCGAGCCAGCGGCCGATGGCGACCTTCTGCTGATTGCCGCCGGAGAGGGAAGAAACCGGGGCGTCGATGCCGGCGGTTTTGACGCCAAGCTGTGAGACCCAGGTCTCAGCGAGCTTTCGCTCCTGCGCCTGGAGGAGGAGCGTGCCGCGGGCGATGCGATGCAGAATGGCGAGCGTGGTGTTGGCGCGGACGGGCAGCTCGCCGACCACACCGTTGCGGCGGCGGTCTTCGGGGACATAAGCGATGCCGGCGCGGATGGCGTCTTCGGGATTGCGTACGCGCACGGGGTGGCCGTTGACGCGGATGGTGCCGGCGATGGCGGGCGTCAGGCCGAAGAGGGCTTCGGCGAGTTCGGTGCGGCCTGCGCCGACGAGTCCGGCGACACCGAAGATCTCGCCCGCGCGCACTTCGAAACTGGAACGCCGCGCACACCTTCGACCTGAAGGACCGGGGCTGCCGATGGGAACCGTGCGCTTGGGGAAGACGGCGGCGAGATCGCGTCCGGCCATGAGGCGGATGAGCGTGGCGGCGTCAGTATCGGAAGCCTGGCGGGTGCCAACGGTTTCGCCGTCGCGAAGGATGGTGATGCGATCGGCAATGCGGCTGAGTTCTCCGAGACGGTGGGAAATGTAGACGATGCCCGTACCTGCGGCGCGAAGGCGCTGGAGGATTTCGAAGAGGCGGTCGGTCTCGCGTTCGGTGAGGGAGGCGGTGGGCTCATCGAGAATGAGGACGCGGACGTTGCCGCCCGAGGGCTTTGGCGATTTCGACGAGCTGCTGCTCGGGCATGCTGAGGGTGCCGGCTTCGCGGCCGGGATCGAGGTCGGCTCCGATGGCGGCGAGGAGTTCTGTGGCGCGGGCGCGGCGGGCGTTCCAGTCGACACGGCGGAAAAGGCCGCCGGGTTCGTTCACGAGGGCGATGTTTTCGGCGACAGTGAGGTCAGGGAAAATGGCCGGCTGCTGGTAGATGGCGGCGATGCCCAGTTCTCTTGAGCGATGCGGGGAATTGTCTGATGACGGGGCGGCCATCGAGCGATACGGAACCTGCGTCGGGCTGTACGGCTCCGGTCAGGATGCGGATGAGCGTGCTCTTGCCGGCGCCGTTTTCTCCGACGAGCGCATGGACTTCGCCGGGGCGCAGATCGAAAGAGACGTGCTTCAGGGCGCGCACTCCGCCGTAGCGTTTTTCGATCCCTTCGGCCTGAAGGAGCAGCGGGCCGGTGTGGTGCGTGGTTGTCATGCGCTCGTTAAATCGTACCTTTATGCTTCGCTTCGGAGGAAAGGCGTACCAAGGAAGACTATACTCGCAACGTGATCGGCAATCCGCCCTCGCTGGCGGCGTTTTTTGCGAACTGGAGGCGGAACCAAGGCGATTCCTGCGCTACGACGGGGCTGGCGGGTGGGCGCCTCAGTTATGCGGAGGCGTCGAGCGCGGCGATGGCGTTTGCGGGCTACCTGCGCGGGGCGGGATTTCGAGCGGCGAAAGAACTTGTGTTCTGGGGTGAGAACCGGCCGGAGTGGGTTGTGGCGCTTTGGGGATGCCTGCTGGCAGGGGTGATTGCGGTGCCGGTGGACTTCCGCTCGTCGGCGCCAGGTGGTGCGGCGCATTGCGGGAATTGTGGAGGCGCGCGCGCTGCTGGTGGGCGAAGGCGTGGAGGCGCCGGGGGACGTGGGTTGCCCGGTGTGGCCGATGGGCAGCGTTCTGAAGCATCCGCGCGAGGTCCACAAATTTGCGCCCGCGGAGCCGGGCGATCTGGCGGAGATTCTGTTTACGTCCGGCGCGACGGGCGATCCGAAAGGCGTCACGATCACGCACCGGAATATTCTGGCGAATCTGAAGCCGATCGAGCGAGGGCATCGGGAAATACCGGCGGTACATGGGGCCGTTCAAGCCGATCCGGTTTCTGAATCTGCTGCCGCTGAGC
The DNA here is from genome assembly GCA_963840735.1 of Terriglobia bacterium. Classification (GTDB taxonomy): domain Bacteria; phylum Acidobacteriota; class Terriglobia; order Bryobacterales; family Bryobacteraceae; genus BOG-234. The sequence continues at coordinate 43,377 of CAWIZX010000004.1, read as the reverse complement.
CATATGTTCGGGCAGTCGATGGCGGCGTTCATTCCTGCCGATGATTGCGGGCGAGGTGTACTTTACCGACGGGCTATAGTCCGCGGGACATCGCGCACCTGATCCGGCGGCGGCGCATTTCGGTGCTGGTGTGCGTGCCGCAGATGCTGGAAGTTGCTGCGCGACTATATTTTGCAGGCGATGCCCGAGGCGGGAGAGGCGCGGCGCAGCCAGAAGTGGTATTGGAGCTGGTGGCAGTACCGGCGGGTCCACCGGCATTTCGGCTGGAAATTCTGGAGCTTCGTGGTGGGCGCGGCGCCGCTCGATCCGGAGCTTGAAGAATTCTGGCGCAAGCTCGGGTATGTGGTGATTCAGGGCTACGGGCTGACGGAAACCGCGCCGGTGGCCACGCTGAACCATCCGATGGAAACGCACAAGGGGCACGGTGGGGAAGGCGATCTCCGGGGTTGAGATTCGCATTGCGCCGGATGGCGAGATCCTGCTGCGCGGCGAGAATGTTACGCCGGGGTATTACGGGGAAACGGACGCGGGGCTTCTGGATGCGGAGGGCTGGCTGCATACGGGCGACATCGGCGAACTCGATTCGGAAAAGCGGCTGCAAGATTCTTGGGCGGCGGAAGGAAATGATCGTTTCGCCGAGCGGGCTGAATGTGTTTCCGGAAGATGTGGAGCGGGTGCTGAACGGGGTGGCAGGGGTGCGCGAATCGGCTGTGGTGGCGGATAAACGCGGGGGCAACGAACTGGTGCATGCGGTTCTGGTGGTTGAGCCGGGTGTGGACGCGGAACGGTGCTGTTGCGGAAGCGAACGGGAAGCTGGAGACGCATCAGCGCATTCGCGGGTTTTCGGTGTGGCCGAATGCAGGCGCTGCCGCGCACGTCGGGTACGGGGAAGCTGAAGCGGACGGAAGTGGCGGGGTGGGTGGCGGGCAAGACGTCGGCGGAGCTACCGGCGGCGGGGGATTCGATTGAAGCGATTTTGCGGCAGGTATGCGGGGGGGCGCGATATTGCGGCGGACAGCTCGCTCGATGAACTTGGGCTGACTTCGCTTGACCGGATCCAGTTATTTATGGAGATCGAGCAGCGGACCGGGACGGCGCATCGATGAGGCGGTGAAGGTGAGCGATTTGACGCGCGCGCAGCCCGCGGTTACGTCGGCGCCGTTCGATTTTCCGGAGTGGAACCGGGCGCTGCCCGCGCGCGTGCTGCGGCGGTTGGCGCTGCCGACGATCATTCTTCCGCTGGCGCGTGCGTTTGCGTGGATTCAAGTTTCGGGGGCGGAGCAGCTTCGGCATTATCGTGGGCCGGTGATTTTCGCGTCGAATCATCAGAGCCATTTCGATGTGCCCGCGATCTTTTGGGCGATGCCGGGCGGGTGGCGGTACCGCACGGCGCCGGCGATGGCGAAGGAGTTTTTCGACGGGCACTTTCATCCTGAGCGACACGGCGCGGGGGAACGTTTCACGAGCAGTCTGAATTACTATCTTTCGTGTCTGGTCTTCAACGCGTTCCCGCTGCCGCAGCGCGAGGCGGGGACGCGCGGAGGCGCTTCGGTACGCGGGGGAACTGGCGTCGGACGGATACTCGATTTTGATTTTTCCGGAAGGCAAGCGGACGGAAACGGGTGAGATTTTGCCGTTCCAGCCAGGGGTTGCGATGCTGGCTTCGCGGCTGCGGTTACCAGTGGTTCCGGTGAGGCTGGAAGGGCTGGAGAAGGTGCTGCATAAGTCGGCCAGGTTTGCGAGGCCGGGCCGGGCGAAGGTTACGTTTGGAGCGCCGATGACGATTGAGGGCGAAGATTACGCGGGTTTGGCGCGGCAGATCCGGGACGCGGTTGAGAAGTTGTAGCTACTTCTCAAAAGCGAAGTGGATGGTTTCGATTCCGCCGGGGCCGGGTTCGAAACGCCACTGCGTGGCGGCGACGACGGCACGGTCGGCGAGATAGGATTCGAGGCCGGCGTGCGGTTTGGTGACCGGGACCGCGGAGGTGACGCGGCCGCGGGTATCGATACGGACTCTGACCTCAATCGCGATGGTGCCGCGGATGCGCGGGCGAATGCCTGAGGGCACGACAGGAGCTACGCGGTGAGTAGCGCGGAGGCGTGGGGCTGCTGACGGCGCAGGCGCGGGTCTTGCATCGGCCAGAGGCGCGGCGGGCTGTGTGGACACGGCGGGGGCGGTGGCTGAAGCGGCGCGCATGAAGCGGAAGGACTCGGCCGAAATGTGGTTATCGCGGCCGGTGACTTCGAGCCGGAAGGTCACGTCGGCTCCCCTGGGTTGATATTCGTAGGTGCCCGATTGCAGGTCTTTGGGGGTCAGATCGATTCGGTTTTGATCTTCGCCATCGCGGACGAACAGGGCGACTCCGGCAGCGTCACGGAGGGCGGTGGCGGCGGGGTTCCAGGAGACGCGCCAACTGGTACCGGAGGGATCGACATAGAGACCCAGAGGCCGGATGGGCGCGGTGCTTTCGCCGGTGACGGTGGCGGGAGTTGCGTCCTGCTTGCCCGACCGGGGATAGAGCAGGAAGCCGACTACGCTGCCGACGAGCAGCATGGCGGCGACGAGCGGCCACCATTTTTTAATTGCGGGATTGTTGAAGCGCGACGGGCCGGGGGTCGCGGCTACGCTGGAAACGGCTTCCTTGTCGCGCGGCCTTTCACGCGGGCTGGGCGTTTCGGGAACGAAATCGGGAACGATTCGGCGTTGACCGCGTTCGGGAGGAAAGGTTCGCCCCGTATCGGGTTCGACAGGTTCGAGATCGGATTCGGGAGCAGAGCCGACGGTCCGTCCGCGAAAGGGGAAAACGGGTCCGGCGGATTGCATGTCGCCGTCTTCGCCGTGAGCGAAGAACTGCGCAGAGGGACCGAGGGGGTCGCCGGGGCGAATGAGCAGGATGAGGTCTGAGGGGTCGCTGAAATAGCGGCGGACCAGATCGAAGTCAGACTCTTCGAGCTGAAAGCCGGGGCGGGTGTGGCTGCGGTAGAAGCCTACGACGCTAAGTTCGGCGGTTTGCGAGATGGCGGCGGCGGATTGCTCGAGAGTGCGATGATCCTCATCGTCAAGCACGAACTGCGGACCGAAGCGGTGGGCGCACTCGACGCGCTGGTAGCGTTCGATCCAGACGGCGGGACGCTCGCCTGGGTCTACGTGGCCGAGCAGCAGGCCGCCCACTTCGAGGCCGCGCGTGGGCAGGGCTTTGAAACCCTCCATGGCGTCGCGTGCGATGCCGTCAACCGCGTCCTGATGCATGTGGACGAGAATTGACGCCGCGCCCTGCTCCTGCGTGAGGTAGTCGGCGGTTATCGAGTCTGCTGTTCCGGGTTGGCCGAGCGAAAGGGCCATAAGTGAGATGCCTTTGTGGTGATGCCGGTAAAAATACGCCTGACCCTTCCGGGTCTCTGAGTTGCGGTCACGTAAGGGGCCACTCGCGGGCGAGCCGCGCGATGAACCGGTTCTTCCGGCCTGACTTTAATTTCCGGGCCACTATCTGCGGAAGGAGACGGAACAATTGCGGGCGCGGGTTTCGAATACGGCCGATCTGAAGAAGAATTAATGGCAGGCGCCGGGTTTACGAAACGAGCCGATTCGATGACCGGCGAATCGCCGCGGCGCGGGACGTTCATGCGGAAGGTGGCCTCGGGGGCATGAGTGCGCCACTCGACGTAGCCGGTCCGGAGGTCGCTCGCGGTGAGTCGAAGTGTCCGGTGTGTGTTTCCGTCCGCCACGTCTATGTCGGCTCCGGAGGCTCCTTTGAGGAGCGGAGAGGCCGGGTCCCAGGCGATTCGGGCGTTGGTGCCGGCGGGCTCAGCGCGAAAGTGGAGCGTGGGCGGGGGTGGCGGCGGGGCAGCTTCGACGATGGGGTCCACTACGCTTTCGGTTGGTTTTGCTGTGGTGCGGTAGTGGAAGAGCACGGCGAGAGCGATTCCGGCGAGAGCGGCGCTGACGGGAATCCAGGCGGACGTCTTGCGGCGGGTGGTGCGTTGCGCGGCGGGCGCGGCCGATGAGGATGCCGACGTGTGGCCGAAGGGAAATTCGCGGGCGTTGATCGCCTGGTCGACAATGGCTCCTCCGTCGCAGAGGTAGATGGCACCGACGCATTCTTCGGGCGAGAGGGGCTTGACGAGCAGCAGAATGCCCTTTTCACGGGGGAGAAACGTTTCAACGGTGGTGCAGTCTTCGGGCTGGATGGTTAGCCCGGGCCGTGTTTGGCTGCGGTAGACGCCGATAAACGGGGGAGAACTGAAGCGAAGTTCGGCTACTTTGGCGCGCCAGGTTTCAGTATCGCGGGCGGAAAGCACGTAGGACGGACCGCTCTCATATTCGATGGGCACCGGCACAAAGCCTTCGACCATGTATTCGCCGGTGGCGGGATCTTTGCGGCCGAGCAGCGCGCCGCCAACCTCAGCGCCTCGGCGGGGCAGGGATTTCAAACCTCTTATGACTTCGGCGCGAATGCCGGCTACAGCTTCGGCGCTTATGGCAAAGGCGGGAGCGGTGGGAGCGGCTTGCCAGCGAAAGTACGTCGGATTATCGGCCAGCTCAGTCATTCAACAAGCACGAATATCCAAGGCAAGTCAGGTTCCATCCGCGTAACGCCCGCTTTCCGGGAATTTAACAGTGCTGAAACGTTCAGATGGCTATCATGGTTCTACCGGGTCTGAACAAATATGAACAAAGCATTACGGATGGTCACCTGTATCATTGCGCTGCCGTTTTCGTCACTTCTGGCGCAGACGACAGCTGGTTTTGGAGCGATTAACGGGGTGGTGGAAGACGCCTCGGGATCTGTGATTCCGGGCGCGAAAGTTGTGGTGGAAAATACGTCGAAGGGGATCCACCGCGAGCTGGCGACGAATGGCGCCGGTTCTTTTTCGGCCAGCACTCTGATTCCGGCGGCGGGTTACGCCGTCAGTGTGACCAAGCCGGGGTTTACGAAGTTTGAGCTGGGCGGGATTGACGTGGCAGTGGGACAGATTGTGGCGCTCTCGCCCAAGCTGGGCGTTGAGGGTTCGGTCACGAAGCTGGAAGTTCTGGCTGAAGCGCCTGTGATCGAGAACGAAAAGACGGACGTGTCGCAGTTAGTGAGCACGCGTCAGATTCTGGACCTGCCGGTCAACGGGCGGCGAGTGGATGCGTTTGTGCTGCTCACGCCGGGCGTGACGGCGGACGGCCCGTTCGGGCTGATTTCTTTCCGCGGCAATCCTGGCGGCAATTCGTTTCTGACGGACGGCAACGACACGACGAATCAGTTCTACGACGAGAACGCGGGGCGTACGCGGACTGTGAACATTGCGCAGGACGCGGTGCAGGAATTTCAGGTGGTGTCTTCGAATTTCCTCGCGGAGTACGGCAAGGCTTCGGGCGGTGTGGTCAACACGGTTACGAAGAGCGGAAGCAACGGCGTGAACGGCACGCTTTACTGGTTCTTCCGGAACCGGACTTTGAACGCGACGGACATTACGGCGCAGGGCGTAAATCCGCCGGAGTGGCGGCATCAGGCGGGCGCGAGCGTGGGCGGTCCGATTGTGAAGAACAAACTCTTCTATTTTTTCAACGGGGAACTGCAACGGCGCAATGAGCCGATTGTTTCGTCGAACCTGCTGACGGCGACGTCGGCGAGCGGTCCGTTCGATGCGAGTCTGAATCTGCGCCCGAATGGTTGCAATACGGCGGTGGGTGGAGTGGTGCCGACGGCTGCGCAATGCGCGGCTGCGGCGGCTTATGTGGTGAGCAGGATCAGGACTCAACTGGTGCCCAGAACGTCCGATATCAACCTGCTTTTCGGGAAGGTGGATTACCGGCCGAACGACAGGAATTCGGTCAGCCTGAGTGCGAATTATATGGACTTCCGTTCACCGAACGGGATTCAGACGGCGCTCTCTTATCCGGCGGGCGATGGCATTGGGAACAATGCGGATACGAATGTTTTCGATCGTACTGCGCGCGCGGAATGGACTTTGGTGGCGACGCCGGCAGCGGTCAATTCGCTGCGGTATGGGCTCTTTATCGACCGTCAGTTCGATCCGGCGAGCCCGAGTCTGAGGCCTTCGTTCGGACCGATTTCGCTGAGCGTGACTAATACCGGGAGCAATCTGGCGATCCCGAACGGCTACCCGCGTTTGAATCCGAGTGAGACACGGCATCAGGTTGCGGATACGTATTCGTGGAACGCCGGAGCTCATTCGCTCAAATTCGGCGCGGATTATGCCCGGGTGGAAGATTATGTGAACCGCCTTGCGAACCGATATGGCACTTACTCTTATCCTTCATTCTCGGCGTTCGCGCTGGACTTCAGCGGTAACACGACCGGGGCGCGGAACTATAGCTCTTATTCGCAGGCGTTCGGGAATCCGATTGTGGATACCAAGCTGACGGAGCTGAGCTTCTTTGTGCAGGATCAGTGGCATGTTACGCCTAAGCTGCTGGTAAGTCCCGGGGTCCGGTATGAGCGTACGTTCCTGCCTCAGCCGAAACTGACTAACCCGGCCTGGCCGCAGACGGCGGTTATTCCGGAAACCAAGAAGAACTTTGCGCCTCGTTTAGGCGTGGCTTATACCGTGAACGATAAGACTGTTATCCGCGCGGGTTATGGTTTGTTCTTCAATCGTTACACGTCATCGACGGTCGAGAATGCGTTCCTGTCGAACGGGCTTTATCAGGCTTCCTACAGTCTGGGAACGGCGGCGCAGATCGCGGCGGGTGGACCGGTTTTCCCGGCGCCTCTGAACGCGCAGCCAACGGGAGTTACGGGTGCGTCTACGATCGCGTTTCTGGATAAGAACTGGCGCAATCCTTATTCGCAGCAGGCGACGCTGGCGGTGGAACGACAGATTACGCCGAACACAAGCCTGACGGTGTCATACGTCTGGAGCCTGGGACTGCATCTGCTGCAGACGCGCGATGTAAATGTGGCGGCGCCGACCAGCAGCTATACATTCCCGATTCTGGATACGAGCGGCAACCAAGTGGGCGCTTATACGACGCCTTTGTATACGACAAGGATTAACCCGGCATACGGGGGCGTTTACCAGTTTGAATCCGCCGGAAAGAGTTACTATGACGGGCTGCTGGTGCAGCTGAACAAGCGGTTTTCGACGTCCTTCATGGGCAATGTTGCGTACACGTGGAGTCACTCGATCGATAACAATCAGGGCGGGGGCGGAAATACGCTGTTCGGTTCCACCTTCCCGACTTCGGTTTTTAACGGCGACTATAACGGCGAAAAGGGCAACAGTTCGAGCGATCAGCGGCAGCGGCTGGTGGTGAACGGGATTATTGCGCCGACATTTACGAAGCGCAACGACTGGTTCTCGAGGACTGTGGTTAACGGTTGGCAGCTATCCGTGATTGAGCTTGCCGGCACGCCTTATGGAATTGCTCCGACGATCAGCGTTCGGGATCGTCCGTACCTTTCGAACGGCACCACGATCGGGACGTTGTCCACGGGTTCGCTGAACGGACTGAACGGGTCGAACCGGGTTCCATTCGAAGACACGGCGTTCCTGAAACTCAGCAACGTGTTTAAGACGGATGCGCGGATGCAGAAAGGGTTTTCAGTTACCGAAAGGGTGAAGGTGAACCTGTTCTTCGAGGCGTTCAACGTGTTCAATCATGTGCTGGTGCAGGGTTCGGGAGCGCGGGTGGCCCAGCAGTATACGGCGATCCGGCAGACGTCGGGTGCTCTGAACAATGTGACGGCGCTGGTGCCGAATGCTTCGTATGGCTTGATTTCGGCTACGTCGGAATCGCTGAACGGAACTACGGCGCGCCGGGCGCAGGTTGGCTTGCGGATCCTGTTTTAAGGCGCTTAACCCGCGGGCCCGATGCGGCCCGCGGGTTAAAAGACAGATAGCCGCTTTATTGCCTGTTGACGGCTTTCCACTGCCGCAGCAGTGCTGCCAGCGCGGCGCGCTTCTCAGTAATCACAGCCATTTCCTGCGTGGTGGGAGGCGCGTCGGCTCCGTTGATCGACTGCATCAGACCGGTCAGGGCGGCACTCACGCTCGTGATGGTGTCGGGTCCGGCGGGAGCACCGCCACGTCCACCACCGCCGCCGCGTCCACCGCCTCCGCGAACATTGCCCTGTATGGCCTGCAATTTCTTATCGAGCGCGTCGTCGTGATTCTTCGCGCGAAACGCGGTGATCTCGGCGGATGCGGCTGCGGCCTGGGTCAGGTCATCATAGATAGCTTTCGAGATGGCCGACTGCTGCAATACGGGAGTGCGAACGCGCGGGTCCATCTTCACTGTGATGGGTTCCGTCACAGCGGTATCGCCGACCGTCAGCCTTACTTTGTAAACACCGGGCGCTACCCACGGGGCGTTGGGGTCAGGCACGGTGTTGTGGGGAACGGCTGCGATGGGCAACTGGCCGCGGCCGGCCGAGAGCGCCTGGTAATGCAGATCCCACTCGAAGCGATGCAGCCCCGGCGTTGGCGGCGAGAGGATGCGGGGGGCGGACCCAGTAAGCGGGGACGGCAAGCATCGGGTCTACAGGTTCGACCGGATCTTCGCTCGAGTAGTGGCGAATGACTTTGCCCGCCGCGTCAAGGATCTCAAGTTTCACAGGGCCCGAGGCTGCGGCGCCGATGTAGTAGTCGATGACCGCGCCGTCGGGCGGATTCGCGCCGGCAGGTTCGTCGGGAGGCAGCGGGGTATCGGTGTTCATGTTCCAGCGCACGCGCATGGCGGTTTGCGGCTTGAACAGGAACGCATTGGCTGCGGTGACGCGATCGCTGAGCTGCCGCAGAGGCGTGATGTCGTCGAGAATCCAGAAGCCGCGGCCGTGCGTGGCGACGGCGAGATCGTCATCTTTCACGATCAGGTCGCGGATGGAAGTTGCGGGCATGTTGAGCCGCAGAGATTGCCAGTTATCGCCATCGTCGAAAGAGACATAGACCTCGCGCTCCGTGCCGGCGAAGAGCAGGCCTTTGCGCTTCGGATCTTCGCGCACCACATCGACCGGCGCGCCCGCGGGGATGCCGTTCACGATCTCTGTCCAGGTCTTGCCGCCATCGTGCGTGCGGTAGATGTGCGGGTTCATGTCGTCGAGCCGCAGGGTGTTGATGGCGGCGTAGGCGGTGCCCGCGTCGAAGTGGCCGGCGTCAATGATCGAGACCTTTTGGAAGGCCGTGAGCGCGGGCGGGGTGACGTCTTTCCAGTGCAGCCCGCCATCGGCTGTGGTCTGGATCAGGCCATCATCTGTGCCGGCCCAGATGCGATTCATGTGAGACGGGCGAGAGGCCGAGCGCATAGATGACGCCGCGCTGCGTGACGGCGGCGAGCGGGCTGTCTTTGTATTTGCCCACGTTGGCGGGAATGTCCCAGGTTTTGCGCGTAAGATCGGGGCTGATCTGCGACCAGGAATTACCGCCGTCGCGCGTCTTCCAGACGTTGTTCGACGCGAAGAAGAGCGCGTGCGGATCGACGGGCGAGAAGGCGAGCGGCGCGGTGCGCAGGGCGCGGAAATCGGCAGTTCGGACGGGCTTGGGCGAGACGTTGCGGACCTGCCCGGTGCGGCGATCGTAGACGGTCACTTTGCCGCCATAGACGAGATCGGGATCGAGCGGATCGGGCGCGACGTAACCATACTCTTCGACGCCGACGGGATGCCATTCGCGGAACGTGATCTGCCCATCGTCACCGCGCGACTGGCGACGCAGGCGGAGCCGCTTTCCTGCTGGCCGCCGCAGAGCCGGTAGGGAAACGCGTTGTCGGCGGCGACGTGATACATCTGCGCGGTGGGCTGGTTGTACCAGGAACTCCAGGTCTCGCCGCCGTTGACGGTGACGATGGCGCCCTGATCGCTGACGATCAGGATGATGTCGGGGTTGAGTGGGATTGATCCAGATGTTCTGGTAATCGTCGCCGCCGGGCGCGCCGCGAATGCCGGTCCAGGTCTTGCCGCCGTCGGTCGAGCGCCAGGTCACGGTGCTGGTGACATAGACGATATCGGGGTTTTTCGGATCGATGCCCGGGACGGAGAGATCGCCGCCGCCGATGCGTCCGGCAGGCCGGGGATCGTTAGTGATCTGCGCCCAGGTTTCGCCCGCGTCTTCCGAACGATAGATACCAACGGTACGCGTGCCGGCGACGGTGGCGTATAAGCGCTTAGGATTGCCGGGCGCCACGCGGACATAAGCCTGCACCACACCTTCGGCGGGAAGACCTTTGGTGAGCTGATGCCAGTTGCTGCCGCCGTCAGTGGATTTGAAAATACCGCCGTTGGTGCCGCTAAAGGCTCCGTTCTCCCATGGACCCTGGCGCGCTTCCCATAAGCAGGCGTAGAGAGTGCGGGGATTGGACGGGTCGATTTCAATGTCGGAAGCGCCGGTGTTTTCGTCCTTATAAAGCACCTTCTCGAAAGTCTGGCCGCCATCGTTGGAGCGGAAGACGCCGCGCTCTTCGTTCGGACCGTAGGGATGTCCGAGCACGGCGACAAATAAGCGGTTCGGGTTGGCGGGATCGACCAGGATACGGGGAATTTGCTGGCCGTCGCGAAGGCCGAGGTGGGTCCAGGTCTTGCCCGCATCGAGTGGATTTGTAAATGCCGTCGCCGACGGAGAGGTCAGGGCGCTGCAGGCCTTCGCCGCTGCCGACGTAAATGATGTTGGGATTCGAGGCAGCGACCGCGATAGCGCCGATGGAGCCGGTGGGCTGATCGTCAAAGATCGGATTCCAGGTGCGGCCGTAGTCGGTGGTCTTAAAGACGCCGCCGTTCACGGCCGCGATGTAGAAGACGTTTGGCTGCGAAGGCACACCGGCCAGCGCCTTGGTACGGCCGCCGCGGAAGGGGCCGATGGTGCGCCACTTCAGCTCTGAAAAGAGCTTCGGATCTAGGGAAGCGGCGGTCAGCATTGCCGCGGTAAGGATTCCGATGAGAAGAGATTTGATAATTTTCACGGTTGAATGGCGAATGTAGCACAGGACCGCGCAGGCAGGGTAATTCTGTAGATTTAATCCTGTAGATTTCAATTGACATCGGGCCCGTCACTCACTACACTCAAGCAAATCAATTCGCTGCTGTTCAGCAGCGGGACCACGCAGGTCCCAACTCGCCCAGTCGCCTTTCATAGATAAACAAAGGGGTAAAGGGAGTTATCGATGAGACTACGCGGCCTTTCCGGCAGTATTCTACTTACATTCGGGAGCCTCCTCCTGAGTTCCACCGCCTGGGCACAGGCAACCAGCAGCAGCAGCGTCGCGGGGATTGTTGTGGATCCGCAAAAAGCGGCCGTACCCGGGGCCGAGGTAAGCCTGCTCGACACGAGCACAAACCAGACCGCCACAGCTAAGACTAATGACGCCGGACGGTACATTTTCGTCAACGTGAATTCGGGATCGTACAGCGTGACCATCACGAAGGAAGGCTTCTCCACCTTTCGGGAGAAGCTGATACAGGTTGAGATAGGTTCGCCGGTGACGGTCAACGCCGTGCTTCAGATCGGGTCTACCAGCACCACTGTTGAAGTCACTGCCGGGGCAGGCGTGGAACTGGTCACGAGCAATTCGGCGGTTGGTACGAGTCTTTCGGGCGACGTTCTGCAGGCCCTGCCGAACATGGGCCGGGATGTCTCGACTCTGGCAGTTTTGCAGCCGGGCACCACGCTGGGCGGGTATACGGCGGGCGCTTATAACGATCAGAATACTTATCAGATCGATGGCGGCAACGCGACGGACGATATGGCCGGGAACATGACCAGCTATCAGACGAACTTCACCGGTCTGGGGGGCGCGCAGACAAACGGAAATCCGTCGGCAACCGTTCCGACGCCTGTTGAGAGCGTGGAAGAGTTCAAGGTCTCGACGTTCAACCAGACTGCGGACTTTAACAACTCGATCGGCGGACAGATTCAGATCGCAACCAAGCGCGGCACCAATCAATGGCATGGTTCCGGCTATGGGTACTATTTCGCGACCAACGTGGGGGCGGCTAACACCTGGGTCAACAATCATACGCCCTCAACGCTGTTGGGAACGCCTAATACTCCGCTGCCTTCGAATCATCGGGACCGTTTCGGAGCTTCGATCGGGGGTCCGCTGACACCGAGGATTCTGGGTGGCAAGACTTATTTCTTCTTTAACTATGAGGGCGAGCGTTTCCCGAACGTCGGAACTTATGAGCGGCTGGTACCTACGGCTTTGATGCGGCTGGGCGTCATCCAGGTGGCCAACTCGGCAGGAACGTATCTTCCCTACAACCTGAATCCCTTTCCTGTGACTTATAACGGGACGACCTATGCGCCGGCAACATGCGCGGGGGGCAATCTTTGCGATCCGCGAGGGATCGGGATCAATCCGATCGTGTCGAAGATCTGGAATACGCAAATGCCCGCCGCGAACGATTTCACGGGCTCAACAGGCGATACGTACAACACGGCGGGGTATCTTTCGACCATCCGCGCTCCATTGACTTCGAATGCATTCGTGGGCCGCGTGGATCATGACTTCGGGGATAAGTGGCGCCTGATGTCGAGCTATCGGTATGACCGTCTGATCAATCTGACCACGAACCAGGTGGATATCGGAGGCGTGTTTGCGGGGGATAAGCTGGGCCAGCCCGCCGCGGTTGCACCCCGGCCTCAACTGCCGTCCTATTACGTTGTAGGGTTCACGGGCAGCATTCTGCCGACCCTGATCAGCGATTTTCGTCTCAGCTATCAGAGGGAATTCTGGCAATGGGGCAGCATGAACGCGCCGGCGCAGTTGCCGGGCCTTGGCGGCGCGCTGGAGATCGCGCCGGGCACTTCCGCGAACGCGGAAAGCAGCAACGCGCTGATTCCCTACAACATCAATACTCAAAGTGTCCGGCAGCGCTTCTGGGACGCGCACGACACGTTTCTGCGCGAGGATCTGACCCTGATTAAAGGTAAGCATCTGTTCCAGTTCGGCGGATCATACCAGCACAATTTCGACTATCACACCCGCACGGATAACGGCGTCGGCGTGAACGATCAGATTGTTTACCAGATCACTCCGACCAATATCAACTTCGGGAATTCTCCCTATATTCCTTCAACCGTTCCCTCGGCGAATCAGTCCGCTTACGCGGATTTGTACGCGGAAGTCTTAGGACTGGTGGGACAGCCGCAGGTGGCTTATACACGGCTTGGCAACAATCTGGCGCTGCAGCCCGTGGGGACTCCTGCTTATGACAAGAGTTCGATTCCCTCTTACAACGCTTACTTCAGCGACTCGTGGAAGCTGAAGCCGAACCTCACCGTCACTTACAGCCTGGGATATGCGCTTGAGATGCCGCCCACTGAGCAGGCAGGCAAACAGGTCGCACTGGTGGATTCGGCGGATAACCCCGTCGGACTGGCTGACTTCCTTGCTCGGAGAAAGGCCGCGGCCTTGCAGGGAACGCCGCAGAACTATACGCCTCAGCTTGGGTTCGCGCTGGTGGGAAACGTGGGTAAAGGGCTTAAGTATCCCTACAATCCGTTCTACGGGGAGTGGAGCCCGCGTATCTCGGCGGCGTGGAATCCGCACTTCGGGAACGGGCTGCTCGGTCAGGTGCTGGGCAACGGAACGACCGTCGTGCGCGGCGGGTACAGCCGTATCTGGGGACGTCTGAACGGCGTGAACCAGGTGCTCACGCCGCTGCTTGGCGTGGGCCTGATCCAGGCCGTGGTTTGCCAGGGCGCGAGCGCTTCGGGCCAGTGCCTGGGGGCAAACGGCGTGGACCCGAGCAACGCGTTCCGCATCGGCACCGACGGAATGACGGCTCCGCTTCCGGCGGCGAGCGCAACGCTGTCGCAGCCATTTTTTCCGGGCGTAAACGGCAGCGCACCGGCGGGCGACACAACCGTTCTCGACCCGAGCTATAAGCCCCAGCGCACGGATAATTTCACGTTCAGCATCCAGCGCCAGATCACGCAGAAGACTATTGTTGAAGTGGGCTATATCGGGCGCATCATCAAGAATGAAACGATGGAGACGAACATCGATGCCGTCCCTTACATGACGACACTCGGGGGCCAGACTTTTGCCAATGCTTATGCGAACGTTTATACGGCGATTGCGAACGGTACGGCGCCCGCTTCCATCGGCGCGCAGCCGTTCTTTGAAACTGCGCTGGGCGGACCGGGGTCGGCCAGCTGCAAGGCGTATGCAAGCTGCACCGCTTACGTCGCAACTACCCAAACATCGCTGATCAAGAACACGCAGGTCTCGGATCTGTGGCGCGCGCTGAACAATGCCGCAAGCTGGGGTCTTGGGCGTACCATGCTGTCCGGGAGTCCGACTCAGGCGCAATCGATGGAGATGGTCAATTCGCTCGGCTTCGGAAATTACAACGCGCTCTATGTAACCTGGCGGGCGCGCGATTTCCATCACATGACCATTCTGTCGAACTTCACGTACAGCAAGGCGCTCGGGACGGCAACCTCCGCTCAGTACAACAGCTCGTACACACAGACCGATGCATTCAATATCGGCGCGAATTACGGCCCTAACAGCTTCGATTACAAGTATCTGTATAACCTGGCGATGTCTTATACGACGCCATGGTTTAAATCGCAGCACGGGATTATAGGACATGCGGCGGGCGGCTGGACGGTAGCGCCGCTGTTCTTTGCGCAGAGCGGCGCCCCGATTTGTGTAGGCTGGAGCGAAGGAACCACCGCATCCTATCAGGCATTCGGGGAGTCTTCTTCCACCTCAATCACTTCCAATGCCGAATGCGCACTTGCCGCGAGCGCGTTCACGGGCGGGAACACGCTACATGCGAATGTGGTTGGAACCGGCGGGATCGCAACGAATAATCCTACCGGGCTGAATCTGTTTGCAAATCCCTCGACGGTTTACAACGAGTTCCGCCGCTGCGTTCTGGGAATCGACACAAGCTGCGGAGGCTATGGGAACCTTCGCGGACTTCCTACATGGAACCTGGATGCTGCAATTACCAAGGATGTAGCAGTCTGGCGGGAGGGGAGGGCGGGAGCGACATTCAGCTTCACGTTCACGAATATTCTGAACCACTTCCAGCCTTCGAATCCTTCGAGCCTGAGTCTGACGTCACCCACGACGTTCGGGCGGATCACCGGGCAATCCAACACGCCGAGAAATCTGGAATTCGGCCTTAGGATTCACTTCTAACACTCAACAAGGGGCAGACCGGTGAGGCCTGCCCCTTGTTTTTGCGCCTTAGTGGTCTACTGCGCCCGCAGCCACACGTCTTCTAAGACATTCACCGAAGACATATAGGTCTGCCCGCCGACGGTTAGCCTGACCATGTAAGTGCCTGGTTCGAGGAGCGGACCGAGCGGAGCGGCGCCGCGTCCGCCACCACCTCCCCCACCACCGCCACGTCCACCGGCAGCAACGAACGGGACCTGAACCGGCGATGGAGGGTAGCCACCGGGAGGCGGAGGCGGTGCATCCGGATCTTCGGGCACCAGAACTTCCGGCCCGCGTCCACCGCCACCACCGCCTCCGCCAAAGCCGCCGCCACCCCGGCCGCCGGCAACCGGAGCGCCACGCATGTTCCACTGGAAGCGGTTCATGCCGGCTTTAATCGCCACGTCCATGGTGCTGACAACCTTATCGGCGAGCAGGAATTCCACTTTTCCGGCGCCGGCATCCGTCTTCGAAAGAATGCCGATCGATGTACCGCCCTGTGGATTCCGTCCGACAAATTCACGATTGGCGACATGGCGCTGCGACTGCACGTCATTCTTCCAAAGCACGGCGGGGCGGGGATCGAACAGCGTAATGTCCTGCTTGCCTGTCTGCCTGAGATGCTCAAGAGGACTGATATCGTCCGCGATAAAGATGGAGCGCCCGTGCGTCGCGACAATCAGATCGCGGTCGCGCGGGTGGATCAGGATATCGTCAACGCGCACGCTCGGCATGCCGGTCATGAACTTCTTCCAGCTTTTGCAGCCATCGAGCGTGACGTATAAGCCGAATTCCGTGCCGACAAACAACAGGTCCGGATTCTCCAGGTCTTCCCTAAGAGCGTTTATGTTTCCTTTCTTAGGAAGATCGGTTGTAACATTGACCCAGGTCTTACCGTAATCGGTGGTCTTAAAAAGCCACGGAGACCAGTCATCCAGCCGGTGCGGATCGAGCGCGACATAAGCGGTAGCGGGGTCGAAGTGGGAAGGTTCGATCCGGGAAATCTGCACATAGCCCCGGGGCGCGCCCTTGATATTCCCATAGACGTTGGTGAAGCTATCGCCGCCATCGAGACTGACCTGCAGATTGCCATCGTCCGTTCCGACCCAGATGATGCCGGGCTTCGAGGGCGATTCGCGCACCTGAGTAATCAACGATCCGGCGGAATACCCGTCATGCTTCTCGGCCATGGGCTTATCGCCCGCGACGCCCATGATGGGAAGTTCCGGCGACCAGCGGTTTACATGTTTTGTAAGATCTGTTGGATTCATACGCCACGTGTCGCCGCGGTTGGTCGATTTGAAGAAGAACTGCGAAGCCATGTAAAGCACGCTGGGATCGTGCGGTGACATCTCAAAGGGTGAATTCCAGTAAAAACGCAACTGATCGACCTTAGGAGGTGCGTTGATGACGTTAGGCGGACCACCCCGGCCAAAACCACCGCCGGGCGCGGCTGGCGGGGGACCACCTCGGCCACCCGCAGCGGCCACGGCCTCTGCCGGAGCGGAACCCGCGGTTGGATTGGTTGCGGTGGGGTTCGCCGGGGTCGGGTTTTCATTCGACGGCGGGGCAGGCGTTGCGGGAGCGGCTGCAGCGCCGGGCGCGGGAACGATCGCAACGGTAGGTTTGATACTCTTCTGAGTCGCTGTGCGCAGGTCATGGCGGGTCATATTGCCGTCCTGCGATTCGCCGTAAATCGTGGCCCAGTCCGTGGGGTCCTGACGGGTGTAGAAGCCGTCTCCTCCAACAATGGTGTACCAGTCCGTATTCACGGGGCCGGTGGTAGAGCGGAGGGCGCTCGGCCCGCACCATGCATTGTTATCCTGCAAGCCGCCGCAAACGAAGTAAGGGCGCCGCATGTCAGCCGAGACCTGATAGAACTGACCGACGGCTATGTCGTTGTGGTAATCCCAGGTATATCCGCCGTCATTACTGATGTCTATGCCGCCGTCGTGACCTACCGCGACGATGCGCGTGTCCTTAGGATTAATCCAGAAGGCGTGATAATCGGTGTGCGAACCTGTGAGACCTTTCCAGGTCTTACCGCCATCGAGCGACATCTGGCCTGGCGTGCCGCCGACAAACAGCTTTCTGATCGTTCACAGGATCGACGCGAATCTGACTGAAATAGGTGGGACGCTGATTCTGATTGCTCAGGAAGGTCCAGGTCTTGCCACCGTCATCGGATCGGAAGACGCCACTGCCATTCGGATTGGGAGGTGGCGGCGTGGCGCCGCGCCCGCGTCCACCGCCAGCCGCGGCAGCCGCTTCAGGAGTACCCGCCGCAGCCTCGCCAGCGGGACCGGCAGACTCACTCTGGGCGGCGCCACGTCCACCAGGAGGCAGCGGGCCTCCTTCCGCAGTGGTTCCGCCGCCGGTACCCGCGCTTGCGCCCGCTTCCACCTGCGCGTAGATTGTCTCTGGTTTGGCGCGGAAGATGGAGATGGCGATGCGCCCGTAAATGCCGTCTTTCGGTTGCGGCCAGCCGGGGCCGTTCAGCTTTGCCCAGGTGGCGCCGCCATCGCTCGACTTCCAAAGCGCGCTGCCGGGACCGCCGCCGTTATAACCCCACCAGGTGCGCCGCCTCTGGAAGGAGGACGCATAGATGATCTTAGGATTCGAAGGATCTATTGCAACATCGTTGAACCCGGTGTCCGGGTCAATATACTTAGCCTTAGTCCAGGTCTTACCGCCGTCGGCTGTCTTGTAAAGACCGCGTTCCACGTTTTGCCCGAACAGATGGCCCACCGCCGCGACAAACACGATCTTAGGATCGGTGGGATCGACCACAACCCGGTTGATCGATTGAGTGTCGTCGAGTCCAAGATGGTTCCAGGTCTTACCGCCATCGGTTGTACCCCAGACACCGTCGCCGATAGAAGAGCTCTGGCGGTTGTTGGCCTCGCCCATCCCTACGTAAACAGTATTCGGATCTGAAGGCGCTATACCGATCGCGCCAACGGACTCATTGGGCATGTTATCGAACTGCGACTTCCAGTGGTTCCCACCGTCAGTGGACTTCCATAACCCGCCCGTCGCATACGCCACGTACAACAGCATCGGGTCTTTTTCCGATCCTTGTATATCGTCCACCCGGCCCATCATGACCGCGGGACCTATGGAGCGGAACTCGAATCCGCGCAGCAGCGGATCAGTGGATTCATTCGGTTTCGGAACGGGGGGCCGTGAGGCAACCTGTGCCCACATCAGTGCCGCCAGTCCGAGGCACGCCGCTGTAGTGACCGGCAGGACAACCCGCCGTCGAATTCGTCTAAAGAACGCCATGCTGGGGTTTCTCCTGACGCCTCTTCGGAACGGCGTGGTCACCGGAGGCGATGTTCATTCTAGCTTACGGATCACCGCAGGCCGTACGTAAACACGGCGTTTCCCGCGGCGATGGAAACGTACTGCCTGCCGTCCACAGAATAAGTCACGGGCCCGGCGGAGACCTGACCGCCTGTCATCGACTTCCATAACACCGCTCCCGTCTTGGCATCGAGCGCATAGAAGTAGCCTTCGCGCCCACCTGCAAAGACGACGTCTGAGGCGGTGACCAGAACTCCGCTGTCCGTGACATCGGACATTTTGAATTGCCACTTCACGGCGCCGGTCCGCGGATCGACGGCCTGGATTGCACCCCACGCAAGTTCTGGAAGCCGCTGGTTGATGGGACCGGAGCGTAAGGCCGGGACCTCATGAGTCGCGCCACCACTCATGTAAGGACTGCCTTCACGATACTCTTCGTTACGCATGGTGTTGACCGAATGGGTATCCATCCAGCTTGGAATGTAAAACAGACCGGTGCGCGGACTATAAGCGGGGTTATACCAGTTGGTGCCGCCCTGGTTCTCGGGATAGATAACCATGCCCTCGCGGGTCGAGTGTCCGACGCGCACGGGCCTGCCTTTCGCATCGAGGCCAGTGGTCCAGGTGGTCTTAACGAACGGCTGGCCGAGCAGGAATTCACCTGTGACCCGGTCGAGCGCATAGAAGTAGCCGTTGCGATTGGCCGTCATTAAGAGCTTACGCGGAGTTCCCTTCCAGTTCATATCGACCAGTACAGGTACCTGGGTGGCATCGAAATCGAATTCGTCATGCGGAGTGAACTGGAAATGCCACCTGAGCTTGCCGGTGTCGGCATCGAGGGCCACGACAGAACTGGTGTACAGGTTGTCGCCAGGCCGTACGTCGCCATTCCAGTCGGGGCTGGCGTTTCCTATTCCCCAATAGATGAGATTCAGTTCGGGGTCGTAAGATCCGGTGGTCCAGACGGAGCCGCCGCCATGCTTCCACGATTCCCCGCCCCAGGTGTCATGCCCAGGTTCGCCAGGGACAGGTATGGTGTTGAACCGCCACAGCTCTTTGCCTGTGTCGGGCGAGTAAGCGGCAAGAAAGCCGCTGATTCCGTACTCCCCGCCCGCCGGGCCCGCGATGATCTTATCCTTTACAACAAGCGGCGCCACGGTTACGGAGTAGCCGGCCTCAGGCCTGCCGATTTTGGTGAGCCAGATGTCATGGCCGTCGCGCGCATCCATGGCAATCAGGTTGCCGTCGATTGTGCCCATGAAAAGCGTGTTGCCCAGAATCGCCAGGCCTCTGTTTACGCGTCCGCAGCACAGGCGGGCGGCGGCGTCGGGATTATAAGGGTGGGTCCAGAAGACCCTGCCGCTCGCCGCATCCACAGCGACCACTACGTTGGGCGGCTGCACGGTGTACATGACGCCGTCCACCACGAGGGGCGTGGACTCATACTTACTCAGTGGCTCGGCCGGACCGCGCGTTTGAAGCACCCACTTCAACTCCATGTCTTTGGCATTGAGTGGAGTGATCTGTGCCAGCTTGCTGTAACGCTGGCCATTCAGAGCGCCTGAGTAGGTAAGCCAGTTTTGCGGCTCTTTTCCGGCATTCAGGATGTGATCGAAAGGAACCTGGGCGGTTAATGCAAAGCTTACGCTAAGAGCAGCGAATAAGAAGCGGCTGGTCATCGGAGACTCACCAGATAACTGACCGTATCCGCAAGTTCCTGCGCGGACAACCGGTCTTTATAAGACGGCATAGGGGACGTTTTCAGGATTTCGAATTCTTTAAGTCTGCCTTTTTGGAGCGATACAAGCTTTTCGTGGCTGTCGAGAATCTGGAGGCTGTACGTGTCCTGGTTCAGCAACCTTCCGGTGATGACGGTTCCGTCGCGGGTTACGGCGCGCATAGGCTGATTCTCCGGACGAATCTCAGCGCTCGGGTCGGTCAGGGAACGTTCTAAATCCGCAGCGCGCCGCGCTCCGCCGATGGTGCTCAGATCCGGACCGGTGATGGTCCCCGCCGCGCCGATGCGGTGACACGCGAGACACCCGCCTTTACCTGTAACGATTGCCTGGCCGCGCGCCGTGTCACCAGTGAGCGTGCTGGAGGAAGTGGCTTTAGGACCCGAGGCCATGGCGTGAAGATAAGCCACTATCGTGGCAGCCTGCGCGTCGGTGTAACTGCCCGGCGGCATCGGAGTTCCGGGAATTCCCTTCTGCACGATGTTCATGAGTTCGCGGTCGCTCTGCGCATGACGGAAACGATTCGAGCCGAGGTTGACGCCTGAGATGCCGTCGCCGTCGGCGCCGTGACAACTGGCGCACTTGGAAAGAAAAATCTCACCACCCGCGCGAATGTCGGCGGGGGTGACGCCATGGCCTTCCTGCGCTGCAAGAACAGAGGTGGCGGCGCACGCGAAGAAGAGAAAGCGAACCATCAGCGGGTTATATCACAACATTCGCGGACAAAGCAGCGGATCTGGTCAGATGGTCGGTCCAATTGAACAGGCCGTTGTTGCCACAAGTGACGGCCGGGCATTGACATATACCTCGCTAATTCGATAGATTCAGCCCAATATGTCGGCGCCGGGGCGCGGACTTACAAGGGGTGATCGATGTTCATCAGACCAGCCGTTATTGCGCTGCTATGCCTGCCGGCATTAGCGCAGGAATTCAGAAGCACCGTTACAGGGGCGGTAAAAGATCCGCAGGGCGCAGGAATAGGCGGCGCTGCAGTGGCAGCCACGCAGACGGATACGGGCGCAAAATTCCGCACCGTTTCAGAGCCGGACGGCCAGTTCACGCTGCCGTTTCTTCCACCCGGTGCTTACAGCGTGAACGTCTCCGCGCCCGGGTTCAAAAGTTACGACCGAACCGGTGTGCAGGTTTCATCGAACGAGCGCGTGCCCCTGGATGTGACGCTTGAACTCGGGCAGACCAGCGACACGATCACAGTTTCAGCCGAGGCGGCAGGACTTGAAACCTCGAGTGCTTCCTCGGGTCAGGTGATTACGACGAATCAGATTGAGAATATCCCGCTTAACGGCCGCACGCCGCTCACGCTTGCGCAGCTTTCGTTCGGCGTCATTCCGAATGCGGACCCGCAGATTTAACCGTCCGTTCGATAACGGCGGTCCATCCGGTTTTTCGATCGGTGGCGCACCGGCCCAAACGAATGAAATCCTGCTCGACGGCGCTCCTGATGTGACTGCGAACGACCGCGTCTCTTACAACCCGCCGGTCGATACGATTCAGCAGGTGAAAACGGAGATCTTCCAGGCGGATGCGTCATTTGGGCACACGGGCGGCGGCACGGTCAACCAGATCACAAAAAGCGGTACCAATAAGCTGCACGGAACGGCTTATGAATTCAACCAGACGTCAGCGCTCGAATCGAGGAACTTTTTCCTGCGCCGTTCCGGTCTGTCCCTTCCGGTGGGCCGCTTTAATCAATACGGGCTTACCGCCGGCGGACCGGTATGGATTCCGAAGATTGTGGATGGCCGCAATAAGCTGTTTTTCTTTTTTGCCTTCGAAGGTATCAAAGACTCCTATCCCGAGACTGTTATCACTACTGTTCCAACGGCGGCTGAACGTAACGGCGATTTCTCTCAGCTTCTGAGTGTCGGCGCCAACTATCAGATCTATAATCCTTACACCGGAGTTGCGAACGGCAGCCGGATTTCGAGGCAACCGTTTCCGAACAACTTAATCCCGTCGAACCTGTTGAATTCGGTAGCCCTGAAGTATCTGCAGTTTTATCCGCTTCCAAACTCGCCGGGGAATAAGGATGGCGCCAACAATTACACCGCCAACTCCATCCGGTCCGACGTCTTCAATTCGGAGTTCGGACGGCTGGATTACAACATCAGCGACCGCCACAAAGTCTTTGGCACCATTCACATGAATGACCGGACGGAAAATCGCGGCAATCGCTTTTTTAACATTGCCTCGGGCAACTTCCTGAGCCGTACGAACCGCGGATTCAACATCGACGACGTGGTCACTATCAATCCCACAACTCTTATTAACTCCCGCATCAGTTGGAACCGGTTTATCGAACAGAACGCGAAGCCCAGTGCCGGTTATGACTTCTCAGCGCTAGGTTTTCCGGTGTCGCTGGCTAAGGCCGCAACAGCCCTGGTACTGCCGATTGTGGATGTCGGCGGGTTCAACCAGCTTGGCGACAACGCGGGCAACGTCACGCCATTCGACATTTTCCAGATCTATTCGAGCATTACGAAGATTGTCGGATTACACAATATGAAAGCGGGCGGAGACTTCCGCCTGTACCGCGAGAGCAATCTTGGATTCGGCAACGCGTCGGGCTCTTATCAGTTCAGAACCCAGTGGACCCGGGGACCGCTCGACAATTCGTCTTCAGCGCCGCTCGGCCAGGATCTGGCGGCGTTCCTGCTGGGACTGCCCACGTCCGGCGCAGGCGGCTTTGACGTAAATGCGGCGCGAACCAATCAGGCGGGCTATTTCGGTCTCTACTTCCAGGACGACTACCGTGTCCGCCCGAATCTGGTGCTCAACCTGGGTCTGCGTTATGACAAAGACCTCAGTACAACGGAACGCTACAACCGTTCCGTGAACGGATTCGACTTTAAGACTCCGAATCCGGTCTCGGCGGCCGCTCAGGCCGCTTACGCGAAAAACCCGATTCCGGAGCTTTCTGCCGGACAGTTTCAGACTCCGGGCGGGTTGCTGTTCGCGAGTTCCTCAAACCGCAACGTGTACAACACGCATTCGAAGTACTTCAGCCCGCGCTTCGGCTTTGCGTGGACACCCGGTGTCAGCAAAGGCAAGATGGTGATTCGGGGCGGATACAGCGTATTTGTGTTCCCCATTATTACGGGAGGCGTGAACCAGACCGGCTTCAGCCAGACCACCGACGTGGTCTCGACGAACGACAGCTATTTGACGCCTTCGGCTACGCTGAGCAATCCTTTCCCGAACGGAATTCTGCAGCCCACCGGATCGTCGCTGGGGCTCAGCACTTTCGCGGGAAAGTCTCTGACGTTCTTCAATCCGGAGCCCCTCAATCCCTACTCGCAGCGGTGGACGTTCGGAATTCAGAGACAGCTTCCGGGGAGTACGGTGTTTGAAATCGGATACATCGGAAACCATGCGCTGCATCTTCCGGTCAACCGGCAGCTCAACTTCCTTCCGAGGCAATACCTGAGCGCGTCGACGGTGCGCGACCAGCCCGTGATCGACCGGAACACCGCGAATGTAGCGAACCCGTTTCAGGGGCTGCTGCCCGGCACCTCGATCAATGGAAGCACCATTGGGCGAGCGCAGTTGCTGCTGCCCTTCCCCGAGTTCACAGGCGTGACGGAGCAGAATATCAACGAAGGAAGCTCGTATTTTCACATGTTCCAGGTAAGGCTGGATAAGCACTTCGGGAACGGTCTTCAACTGCTTGCAAACTACAGCCATTCGCGGCTGATGGAACGGCGCAGCCGGCTGAACGACAGCGATGTGCAACTCGAAAAGCGCGTCTCCGCCGACGACCGTCCCAACCGTGTGGTTGTGAGCGGCAACTACGAACTGCCGTTGGGCCGCGGGAAGATGTTCGCGGGGACGGCTTCAGGACTGCTGAATGGGGTGCTCGGCGGATGGACGCTGAACGGCGTCTACACGCGGCAGAGCGGAGCGCCGGTGGGTTGGGGCAATGTCATCTACCTTGGGGGACCGCTGAACTGGGACCCGCATAATGCGCAGCACGCCTTCGATACGACTCGGTTTGTCACGTCGTCGTCGGCTCAGTTGTCGAACAACATCAGGACCTTCAGTTCGATGTTCAACAACCTGCGGCAGGATCCGGCGAATATTCTGGATGCCTCTTTGATTAAGAACACACAGATCACAGAATGGCTCAGACTGCAGATCAGAGTGGAATTCTTTAACGTGTTCAACCATGCGGAACTGAACGGGCCGGATCTTAGCCCCACCAGCAGCACGTTTGGACAGATCACGAGCCAGGCCAACGATATCGGCAGAGTGGGGCAGATCGGAGCACGGTTCGTCTGGTAGCGGCGCGTCTTAAGCACAATACGCGCTTGCGGCGACGCCTTTTCCGCTACGATGGTGTCTTCCATGACCGACACCAGCCCGGCGATCGCGGTCCGCGATCTGCGCAAAGTCTACGATTCGAAAGCGGCGGTGGACGGGCTCAGCCTGACGGTCCCGCGCGGCTCTTTCTTTGGCTTCCTCGGATCGAACGGAGCCGGTAAGTCTACGACGATCCGAATGCTGACGGGGCTGATTCCGGCGACGTCGGGCACGATTGAACTGCTCGGGTTGCCCATGCCCGCGCAGGAGCTTGCGATTAAGCAGCGCATCGGCCTTGTGCCTGACGAGTCGCTGCTCTTCGACCGGCTGACGGGCTTCGAATTCCTCGATTTCGTTGGGCGCATGTACAGCCTTGAGCGCTCGCTGGCGCGTCACCGCGCCGAAGAACTGCTGGATCTTTTTCAGCTCGGCAATGAGCGCCGGAAGATGATCGCTGAGTACTCGAAAGGGATGCGCAAGCGGCTCGCGATGGCGGCGTCGCTGATCCACAAACCTGAACTGTTCCTGATGGATGAGCCGTTCGAGGGCGTGGATGCGGTGGGCGCGCGGCTGATGAAAGACATCCTGCTCGACCAGGTTCGCCACGGCGCAACCATCTTTCTTACGTCGCACGTCCTTGAAGTGGTCGAGCGGCTATGCGACCACGCGGCCATCATCAAAGACGGCAGGATTGTGGCGGAAGGCAGTATGGACGAGCTTCGGCAGGGGTCGCAAACACTGGAAGAAGTGTTTGTCAGAACCGTGGGCGCGGACCGCGAATATGAAAGGTTAGAATGGCTCGCTTAAACGTTTTTGTTGTCACGCTGCTGGGCTGCTGCTTCGCGGTGCCGGCCCAGACGCCCCCTGTAAAGCTGTCGGTCGATGCGAGCGAAGCGCCCCGGCGTTTGCTGCGCACAACGATGGAGTTTCCGGTACAGCCCGGGCCGTTCTCGCTGTCGTATCCGAAGTGGATTCCCGGCGAACATGGCCCGACTGGTCCGATTGAAGATCTGGCGGGCATTCGGATTACGGGGAACGGGCAGCCGATTCCCTGGAACCGGGACGCGACCAACATGTTTGAGTTTCACCTGACGGTGCCCGCCGGGGTGACGACGATTCAGGTGGAAGCGCAGTTCATTTCGCCGCCTGAGTCGGAAGGCTTTTCAGCGGGTGGTTCCATCACGTCGCAACTGGCGGTGCTGAGCTGGAATCAACTGGTTCTGTATCCGACGGGAACGCCGAGCGATCGGCTGAATTATCAGGCGACCCTGAAGGTGCCGAACGGATGGCGGTATGGAACGGCGCTGCCGATCGAATCCGAAGCGGGCAACCAGATTGTGTTTAAGCCTGCGCCGCTGACAACGCTGATCGATTCGCCTGTCCAGACGGGAGCGAACTTCAGGACCATCGATCTGAACCCCGGCGGAGCGATCCACCACTACCTGCACCTGGCGGCGGACAGCGAGCGGGCGACCCGCGTCTCCGACGAAACCGTGCAGCATTACAAGAACCTGGTGAAGGAAACGACCGGACTGTTCGGGGCCACGCATTATCGCGACTACCATTTTCTTTACACGCTCAGCGATCACGTCGCGCACTTCGGGCTGGAACACCACGAGTCGAGCGATGACCGGACGGATGAAGAAGCGCTGATCGATGAGGACCACAGACGGCTCGCGTCGGGGCTTCTGCCGCATGAGTTTGTGCATTCGTGGAATGGAAAATTCCGGCGTCCGGCGGGGCTTGCAACGCCTGGTTATACCGAGCCGATGAAGGGCGAACTGCTTTGGGTTTATGAAGGGCTGACCGAGTATCTGGGCGAGATTCTGACGCCCCGCAGCGGCCTTTCGAGCACGGAGGATTTCTTCGACAGGCTGGCTTACGACAGCGCTTTGCTCGACCGCGAGGCCGGGCGAACGTGGCGGCCGCTGGCGGATACGGCGGTTGCGGCGCAGATCCTGTACGGTTCACGCGCCGATTATCGCGACCTGCGGCGGACGGTGGATTATTACGAAGAGGGCACACTGATCTGGCTCGATGCGGACGTGACAATTCGAACTCTGAGCAAAGGCCGGAAATCGCTCGACGACTTCTGTAAGTTGTGGGCGGGCGCGCCGGCCACAGCGCCTGAAGTGAAGCCTTACACGTTCGAGGACGTGGTGCGAACGCTGAATGCGGTGCAGCCTTACGATTGGGCAGCTTTTCTGAACGAACGCCTGCAATCGACGGCGGCGCACGCCCCGCTGAACGGGATCGTGAACGGCGGGTACAACCTGGTTTATACGCCGGAACGCTCCGGGTTTCAGAAGACGTTCGAAGGCACGCGCAAGCTGGCGGATTTGTCTTATTCGCTCGGGTTGATGGTGCGGGAAAACGGCGAGATTGTGGATGTGCATCTCGAATCGCCTGCTTACCGCGCGGCGCTTGCGCCAGCTACGAAGATCATCGCGGTGAATGGACGTGAGTTCAATCCGGCTGTGCTTCGCAATGCGGTGGCGGATGCCGTGAAAGGCACGGCGCCCATTGTGCTGATCGTGAAAGACGGCGAATATTACAAGACGTTTTCACTCGATTATCACGGTGGGGAGAAGTACCCGCATCTGGAGCGCAACAAGGCGAAGGCCGATCTGATTTCGGATATTATCCGGCCGCACACGAGCGCGAAGTGATCGCGGCCATTCTCAAAACGCAGCTGCTGAGCATGCGGATGCGGCGCGGCGGCAGCCATGCGGGCACGGCGTTCTCGGTCTTCACCGGGCTGCTGTTTTACGGCTTCTGGACCTTTCTTGCATGGGGCGCAATGCTCTACTTCTCGCAGGCGGACCAGCAGCCTTATTTTCTGCCGGTGCTTTCGGGCGGGCTGGCGATCGTGATGCTGTACTGGCAACTGGCGCCGATTATCTCGGCGAGCATGGGGGCGTCGATCGATCTTCGCAAGCTGCTGGCGTATCCGATTCCGCACAGTAAGTTGTTCACGCTCGAGGTGCTGCTGCGAATCACGGCCTGCGGTGAGATGGTGATCATTCTGATCGGCATCTCGGTGGGTCTGATTCGGAATCCGCTGTACGGCTTGAGGCAGGCGCCCGCGGTTTTCTTAGGGGCGGCTCTGTTCACGCTCACGAATATCCTGCTCTCGGCGGGGACGCGCAGCTGGGTGGAGCATGTACTGCTGCGCGGGAAATTCAAAGAAGCACTGATGTTCCTGTTTGTGATGCTCGGGATCGCTCCGCAACTGTTCGTGTTTTTCAACGTGAAGAAGGCGGCTCTGCTGCGCTTCGCTCCGTCGCAGGCGGTGTGGCCGTGGGCGAGCGTGGCGCGCGTGATGCTGCTCGATTCGTTGGCGATGGCGGCTACGGCGTCAATCGTGTGGCTTGGGGTGGCTTACGTCTTCAGCCGGTGGAACTTCGAACGCACGCTGCGGGCGGATGCGGTTTCTCCGGCGCAGGTGAAGATTTCGGGCAAAACGGACGGCTTCACCGAGCGCTTCTTCCAGTTCCCGTCGCGCTTTTTGAAAGATCCGGTGGCGGCCATCGTCGAGAAGGAACTGCGCACGCTGGCGCGCGTGCCGCGCTTCCGGATGGTGTTCCTGATGTCGTGCGTGTTCGGAGTGATGATGATGCTGCCCGTGCTTCGCACTCCCGAGAAGCATCCGCTGATGCTGCAACTGGGGCTGCCGATCATGGCGCTTTACGGGCTGCTGATGCTGGGTCAGATCAGCTACTGGAATTCGCTCGGTCTGGATCGATCGGCGGTGCAGGGGTACTTTTCGTGGCCGATCCGGTTTCGCGATGTGCTGATTGCGAAGAACATCAGTGTGGTGTTTATTTTGTTGCCGCAGATCTTTGTGCTGTCGGTGATTGCGCGCTTCGTGAAGCTGAATTCGGGGCCGGCGAAAGTGCTTGAGACCGTGATCGTGATCGGGATCGCTTCGCTTTACTGGTTTGCGATGGGGAATATCTTTTCGGTGAGAATGCCGCGCGCGATGAATCCTGAGAAGTCGAGCCAGATTTCGCGGCAAACATCGGCGCTGACAATCTGGTGCGCTCCGTTTTTGCTGCTGCCTCTGGTGCTGGCTTACTGGGCACGGTGGTTCTTCGAAAACGAATTGGTGTTCGCGGGACTGGTGCTGGTTTCGGCGATCATCGGGGGCATCTTCTATTACGTGGGGCTCGATTCGGCGGTGACGATGGGGAACGCGAGGCGTGAGGCGATCATCACAAAGCTATCCGAGACGGAGGGGCCGCTTTCGAGCTCCTGACGTACAATCGGGGCATGAACTACGCATACGCGGCCGGCATTGGCGCTGTGACGGGACTGCGGTCGATGACAGGGCCGGCGAGTGTGGCCCGGCTGGTCGGTTCGCCAACGAGCGTTCACGCGACGACGCTGCTCGCGATCGGGGAATTAATCGCGGACAAGCTGCCGTTCATGCCGAGCCGGACCGATCCGCCATCGCTCGGGTTCCGCGCGGTGTCGGGGGCGGTTTGCGGGTATCTGGTTTGCAGGCGCCGTGGGTCGAAGCAGCAGGCCATCGTCGGAGCGGTAATCGGCGGCGCGGCAGCGGTGGCGACCGCGTATCTGGGGCGGCAGTACCGGCGGCAGATGAAGGTGCCGGACTTTGTGGCCGCGTTGCTGGAAGACGCGGTGGCGGTTGGATCGGGCAGCGCGGTGGTTCAAAGGGCGTAATGAGATTCGTGTTGACGGTTGCGGTTTTGCTGACGGCCTGTAGTCCGGGCGATGACCAGAAGGTGAAAGCGGATGCGCGCAAGGCCGCGGCCGAGATCAAGACGGATGCGCAGAAGGCGAGCCGCGAGATCGACAAAGGCATCCGCGAGACGCGCGAGAAGGTCCGCAAAGCTGTAGACGCCAAGCCGGACGATGGCCGCAAATAAGTACGACGCATTCTTACTGGTGTCGTTCGGCGGACCGGAGAAGCGGGAGGACGTGATTCCGTTTCTCGAGAACGTGCTGCGCGGGCGGAACGTGCCGCGGGAACGGCTCGAAGCGGTTGCCGAGCATTACTACCATTTCGGCGGGGTGAGCCCGATCAACGAACAGTGCCGGAAGCTGATTGAGGCGCTGCGTCCGCTGCTGCCGATGCCGATCTATTGGGGCAATCGCAACTGGCAGCCGATGCTGGCCGATACGGTGGCACAGATGCGGGCCGACGGGGTCAAACATGCGCTGGCATTGGCGACATCGGCTTTCGGGTCCTATTCGGGGTGCCGCCAGTATCGGGAGGATATCGAGCGAGTTCAGGGAGACCTGAGGATCGATAAGCTGCCTCCGTTTTCGGATCGGCCGGGCTTCCGGGAAGCGGTGGCGGACCGGGTGCGGGAGGCGTTGGAGAAGCTTCCGGGCGCGGAGATCGTGTACACCGCGCACAGCATTCCGGTGGCGATGGCGCAGGCCGGGCCTTATGTGGAGCAACTCACCGCAGTGGCCGGGCGGGACATGGTTTATCAGAGCCGGAGCGGGCCGCCGAGCCAGCCGTGGCTGGAGCCGGACATCCTCGACTACATTCGGAAGACGAGCGCCAAAAAGCTGATCGTAGTACCGCTCGGCTTTCTTTCAGACCATATGGAGGTGCTGTACGACCTCGATACGGAAGCGGCGGAGCTTGCGAAGGAACTGGGGATCGAGATGGTCCGGGCAGGGACGGTCGGGACGCATCCGGCTTTCGTGAAGGCGATCGCCGAAATGGTGGCCGAGGGTCCGGCGTATCAGTGCGCGCCGGACTGCTGCAAGCTACCGCCTGCGCCCTCCAAACCTGCGACCGGAGGACGACCCACCGCCTGATCCAAAGCGCTGGCCGGAAGGCGGGCGCGAAGAGCCGGTACCGAAGCGGTGGCCGGCTGGATCTGACGGCGGCACCGACGGGTGGAAATTGCGGCCGGCCACGTAGCGGCTGCCCGAATAATTCTGCTGGGTGAAGGTTCCGTGCGTGCCGAATTTCGGGGGCGCGGCGGGGGTTTCCTGCCCGTAATAGCTGGTTCCGCGGCGCAGCGCGGTGGAGTATCCGTTGTACTCATTGATGTAGACCGGCTGATATGAGTGGCCCCAGAACAGGTGCTGCATGATGAGGTACTCGGGCAGGAAAGTCCAGAAGCTGCCGTGTTCGTTCTGGCTCCAGTAGCCGTATTGGTTGCGCTGTCCGGGCGGCGCGATGTAGGCGTAGCCAGCCGGCTGGGGGACATTGCTCGCTTCGGAATCGTACTGGCCAATGTCTTTATGGGCGATGGCCATGCCGATATCTTTCTCGACCGATCGGTACTGGGGGGCGGAGACATCGACCCATCCGGTGGAGTCTGAGATGTGGCCCTGGCGGTTGCGAACGGTCTTTATTTTCTCGCGGTAGGTGCTGCCACTTTCTTCAAGATCTTCGAGAACTTTATCCCATGACTCATAGAGCTGATTGACCTTAGCGTTCAGATCTTTGGGGTCTCCGTGGCGCCGTTGTTCGAGGTCGGCCTTCTTCGCAGGGAAGTCCCGCTCCGCTTTCGCGAGGGCGTTCTCATCGATTTTCGACGAACAGCCGACGAGCAGCAATGCTATGAAAAGGTATCTCATGCGCCTCGGAAGACAGTGACGTCGTTGGGTTCCACCGTCACCCAGATGGAGACGGCGAAGGTTTCGCCTTCGAACTTGCGAACGCTCATAAAGCGTTTGCCGTCCTGTTCGGCGAAGAGCCAGCCGTAGAAACCGCGGCCGGTGTCGCGGCCATCGGTAAAGACACCCATCTCGCGGCTGGACCGAAAGAGCCAGAATTTTTCTTCCCAGTCGAAAAAGTCGGCCGGGTTCTGGCGTGCATCGAGGTCGGCGAGGTCCTGTTCGGAGACGCCGATCTCGTCGATGGTTAATCTGCGGCCATCGAAATTGCCGAGCACCTGAACGGTGTCATCGTTATGAACTTCGAGGTAGACGCGGCGGTCGCGCCAGGTCCCGCTGAGCGCGACCCAGGTGCGGCTGCCGGCTTCGTATTGTTCTTTGCGATCGACGGTGAAATCGAGATCGCTGAAATCATCCGCCGCGCCTGAGACGGAGAGGGTGTCGCCGATGCGCGCGTCGGTGATTTTGAGGTGCGCGAGATCGGGCTGAGGCGCGGCGGGTTTGCGGTCGAAGAACATGGCTTTATTGTTGGGTAGAGTTAGTGTTCGGCGAGCCGGCGGGCAAGGTCTTCTGGATCTCGACGGTCATGCCGCGCTGGCGCTTCATTTCCTCGAGTTCCTTATCGACGGTGTGGCCGGTGAGCTGAGCGAATTCGGATTCGAGCGCGTCGTCTTTGCCGGACGAGGCACTGGCGAGTTCGCCGAAAGCCTTAGCTGTGGCTTCTTCTTTGGTGACCGACTTTTCGAAGTTGGCTAAGGTCTGAAAAGCGTTGTCGGCCTTCCCTACCCCGGCGAGAGCTTCGGAGACTTTGCGCTGCGCGAGGGCGGCGTTTTTGCGGGCGACGAGAGTGTTGGCGGTGCGTTCGCCGTCATCGATCTTGTGTTTGAGATCGGTGACCTGCTGCTTGAGCGAGTCGCTGGCTTTGCGGGCGGAATCGATTGCGCCCTGCAGCGACGCGATCTGTTTGTCGGACTCGGCTTTGCGGGCCAAGGCCTTTTTGGCAAGGTCTTCGTTGCCCGCGTCGAGAGCCTGGCCGGCGCGGTCTTTCCATTCCTGCGACTGTTTGACGTACTTCTGGTACTCGGCGTCGAGCTGGTTGTAATTGCTCATGGCGCTGGCGGAAGCGCGCACGACGTTGTTGAGCTCGTTCTTCATGTCGGCGACGGTCTGGCGGACTGTCGCCTCGAAGGTCGCGTCTTCGATGTTGTCCATGCCTTTGTTGGCCTGGCCGCGCGCCACGCGTCCTGCGCGGCTGAAGATATCTGAAAAGAATGCCATATGGGTGTCCTTTGCGCTGTCCTATTGGAGATCGTGACCGATCAGTTCTTTTGCGTGTACTACATCGGCGAGAAGAAAGCTAACGCAGGAGAGAATGTCGTCCTCATCGTCCGGTCCGAGATCCTGGAGCTTGCAGAAGTTATTGAGGCTGATGGTGACATTGCCGTCCCCGGCTTCGTGGAGCTGGAAGTGAGAAGTGGTAATGCCGTTATCGGCGGCCAGCATCTTTTTCATCGTGACAGGCGTGATCTTCGCGGAAGGCACGGTGGCACAGACAAGAGAGAGCAGGAGGATATCGCCCTGCATGACTGCCTGGAGGGCAATCTGGCTGGAAGTCTCCTGAATGCGGAGGCCGTCCTGGCCGGTTTGGGTGACGGCATAGCCTTTGCCTGCGAGCAGAGAAAGAATCTGCCCAAGAGTCGAGTTGGTCGTTTGCGGCATATTGTTCCGATGGAAGATACGTTCCGAGAGCGGGTTTTGTTCCCCAGCCATAAGTAGTATAAAGGGCGCGTCGCCTTCGAGGAAATCATATTCCGGGAGGCGGCGGGGGGATTCCCAGATACCCTCGCGAATCTCTCCGGACCAGCGGGTGACCTGAAGGAAGACGAGGAGAATCGGGTCTTTGCCGGGGTAGGTGAACTGGTAGCGGGCGACCTCGGCCGGGGGTTCGCAATCTATGCCGAGCTCTTCGCGGAGTTCGCGCACGAGCGCCTGTTCGGGGGACTCACCGGCTTCGATTTTGCCGCCTGGGAACTCCCATTTGAGCGGGTGGGGCACATTGGCGGAGCGGCGGCAGATAAGAACTCTGCCATCCCTGACGAGGAGCCCGGCGGCGACTTCGGTCATTTGGGATCGAGCCAGCCGGGAAACCAGCGGAAGACGTTGCCGGTGAGGCTTCCTATAAAGATGTCGCCGTTGCGGGCGACGGTGATCCAGTGGCCGGGGCTTTCCATGGCGCCGAGGATTTTCCCGGTGGCGAGATCGACGTGCATGATGCGGCCGGCGAGGGTGTCGTAGGTGATGTTCTCGATGTTGTCGCGATGGGTGATGATCCAGAGCTGGTCCCGCGGGGTGATGAACATGTTCTGGGTGCAGCCGAGGTTGGTCCATTCACGAAGGAATTTGCCGTTCGGGTCGAAGATCTGGATGCGGTTGTTTTCGCGGTCGCTGACGTAGACGGTGTCGTGGGAGTCTACGGCGATGGAGTGCGGGATGTGGAATTCGCCGGGACCTTTGCCGGGTTTGCCCCAGGCGAGGAGATATTTGCCGTTGCGGTCGAACTTGACGACGCGGGAGTTGCCGTAGCCATCCGAGATGTAGAAGTCGCCGTTTTTCGCGAAGGCGATGTCGGTGGGTTTGTTGAACGTTTTGTCGTCGGTACCGGCTTTGCCTTTGACGCCGAGCGTGAAGAGAAGCTTGCCGGTTTTGGTGAACTTCATGACCTGGTGGTCGCCATTGTCGGTGACAAAGACGTTGTCATCTTTGTCGAGGCGGAGGCCGTGGGGATTGCCGAACATGCCCTTGCCCCAGGAGCGCAGGTATTTGCCGTCTTTGTCGAAGACGATGAGCGGATCGGCCTTTTTGCCGCGCTGGAAGACGTAGACGTTGCCTTCGGAATCGGTCGAGACGGCGGAGACGCGGCCAAACTTCCAGCCATCGGGCATGGTGTCATTAGGCTCTTCGCCGAAGCGGATGTTGACGCGGTATTTGAGCAGGCCGCCTTCGTGCGGGTACCAGCCGGGTTCGGCGGCAAACGCGGTTGCGGCGACTACGATGAAGAGGAGATGAGTCCGGAGTGGATCGATCATTTTAGAAACCCTCGCAATGTTGGGGAGCTGGGTGCGCCTGCGGTGACGGTGGAAGTTTCGAATCCGGTTTGCGGCGACATTCTTCGGCTGAGCGCGGTAGTGGAAGACGGGCGGGCGACGAAGGTTGGGTACAAGGTTCGGGGCTGCGCGGCGTCGATTGCATGCGGTTCGGCTTTGACGGAACTGATGCTGGGGAAAGCACTGGCCCAGATTTCGCGGAGCGACGTGGAGGCTGCGGTGGGCGGGTTATCGAACGAATCGAAACACGCGGCGGTTCTTTGCATGGACGCGGTCACGTTGTTGTTGGCTCCAAAACGGTGAGGGATCGGGGCGGTGGGAGGGTTCTCATGCGTCCGGGTATCTACTATATATCGGCTTCGGGACGAGAGGGATTGCGAAAGGGCCGTGCGCATCAGTTGGCCACCGGAGTTTGTTCAATGTGGTCGATCACGAGCGCCGGGGCGTTGACTTTGCGGGGCTGGAGTTTCAGGCCGAGCTGCTTTTCGAGGGCTTCAGAGAGGGAGACGGCTCCGTTGGGCTCGGGTTCGACGACTTCGGCGAGAGCGCGGGGACTGAAGCTGAGGGTCATGTCGTAGCGGCCTTTGAGTCCGGTTTCATCGAGGATGGGCGGCGCGAAATAGTAATAGCCGGCGTTGGCGAGGGCGGCGGCGAATTGCGGCATGGTCATGTTTCGGCAGGTGAGAAGCCTGGCGAGCACGGGGTTGGCGAGCCGGGGATCTTTCGCGTCGGCGCCGGGGCCTTCGGTGCAGCCGGGCCGGTTGGATGGATCGGCCTGGTGAAGTTTCGGTCTGGCGGCGGCTAAAGAAAAACTGGGGACCGGCCGATCTTCCTTGTGAGCGGTCAGCTTGAAGCGGTCCTTAAGGAGCGTGCCGAGCATGAGGCGCATCGAATCGATGTCCTGGCCGTTGAAGACGGCGGATCCAGCGGCAAGATTGTCGGGCGGCATCTTTGCGACGACCTCGAAGAATTCGGAGTCCATGAATTTCGGTCCGCCCTGGATGAGGTCGGGGTTCATTTCGCCGAGAGATTCGATGAGGAGGCCTCTTAGGGACATTTTTATGTTGACGAGACCTCCGCGGTCGATGCGGACTGACGAGCCTTTCGGAATATCGGCTGGACTTTGGGGTTTGATCTCGGCAACTTCGAATTCGGGGGTGCTGGCGGGGAGCGACTGTGCGACTGGTTTGGCGTTGTCGACAACCAGGACTGGCGTGGGTATGGTGGACAGGCGGAGTTTGAGCCCCAACTGGCGGTCGATGGCGTCGAAAAGGGTGAGCGGGTCGGTTACGGGCGTGGCAGCGCGGGCTGAGAGAACGCGCATGCTCCAGTTCAGGTTGAAGTTCCATGATCCGGTGAGGCCGGTGCGGTCTGTGACGAGATAGTCGAAGAGGTAGGCGGGGGCTCCGCGGAGAGTGGGAAGCGCTTCGGTAAATTTCGCCATGGTGATGCTGTGGCAGGCGAAAGCGACCGGGGCTCCGTTTTCTCCGCGCGGCTGCTTCGGATTTACGGGCGAGATCAGGGTGCATCCGGAGTTTTCGGGGTCGGTTGCGGCGGCGGGTTGGAGGGTTGGTTTAGGTCCGGCAGTGAGGATGAAGGCGGGAAAGTCTTTGGCGCCGCGATGTGTTGTGAGGCTGAAGCGATCTTTTAAAAGCGTTTGCAGCATGAGCCTGCGGGCTTCGGGCGTGATGCCTGGTTGAGTGGTGGCCGAGACGTCGAAGCGGGAAGTGTCGAGCCATTCCGGGCCGCCCTGGATTTTGTCCGGCTGGATGTTCCATGCGGTGGCGATGAGGTTGACGAGGGTGGCGTTGCGGAGTTCGTAATGGCCGGAGACGAAGGATGTTCGCATGGACCGGATGAAGTTCGGGGGCCTCACGTGAATTTCGGCGGTATCGAAGGTGGTTTGGGCGGATAAGAGCGTTGGGGCAAGGACGAGGCACACGTTCAGCGCGAGAAGGTTTCGGGCGGGGCGATTCGGCGTGCGCATGGGGGTTCGGTTCTTCAATATATCGGGAACCGTTCGGTGAAAAAACAAAGCCATTTTGGTGGGTTTGCCGGGTGGGCTGTTGGGGAGCGGCGTTGGGTTCAGCGGGAGTTTGGGCTTGGTGGATGTTGGGGTCCGTTCAGTTCGCCGGGTGGCGAGGGCTGCGGGGGCGGTCGGAAGTGTCGAAATGTTCATTGCATCGTTTCTGGGCTGCGTTTCTGGGCTGCGTTTGACGACTGTGTTTTTAAGATTGCGTTCGAAGGCTGCGGGTGAAAAAACAAAGCCATTTTGGATGGCTGCGCTTTTGGCGCGTTATTGGGCACGTTACTGAACGATTGGCGTGAAGACGTCTTCGACGATGGGCGGGTGCTTTTGTTTGTAGCCGTCTTCGAGGTTCCAGCCGGTTGCGTTGTGGTGGCGCATTTTGTCGTTGAGGCGCTCCATTTTCAGGTGCAGGTTGATTTCGGCCGGGGTGAAGACTACGTCGTGGGTTAGGCGTGCTGGATCTTCGGCCGGGTTGTACGGTTTGCCTTCGGCGTGGCAGAGTTGGGCGAAGAGCGCGGCGGCTTTGAGGGCCTCGCGGTGGGCTTTGATGCGTTCGGCCTGCATGGCTTTGAGGTCAACGATGTTGTTGCGCATGGAGCGTTTGATGCGCTGCTCATAGAGGGTGAGGCGCTGGAATTCGAGCGATTCGTCGAAGTAGGTCTTGGAGGCGGAGACGGCGGCTACGACTTGGGGGTTTTGCGGGTCTGAGCCGGGGGCCATCCGTTCGGCGATTTGGGAGTTGCGCATGTGGCCTATGGCGTAGAGGTTTTGTTCGTGTGTGCGGGAGAGTTTGAGGCGCCAGGCGTCGCCTGCGATGGCGAAGACGAGGTCGCGTTCGACGAAGTTGGCGGGCTTGTACATGGCGAGGTATTCGTTGAGGTGGAGTTCGTGCTCTTCGCGGTCTTCGGGGGTCATGAGGGTGACCTGGCCGGTGAGTCCGTGGCGGAGGGCGTTTAGGGCGACGCGGGCTTTGCCTTCTTCGGATTTGGGGCCGGTTGACTTTTCGGCGTTGCGGCGATTGGCGTCGATTTGTTTCTGGGAGGTGTGCTTTTCGGGGAGCATGGTTTTTGTTTGTCCTTTTATCGTCGTAATTTTGGTGCTTTACGGCTTCAGGAATAACATCCGGAATTGGGGCTGGACCTTGGTGGCTGGGGTATGTTGTTGATTTGGTTCGGCAAATAAAGGCGAATTCGGTGTCACCCGAAAAACGGTTGCAGCTTGCCGCTGAGCGTCTGACCTCGGTTCGAGATTGCGCTACCTGCTTATTTGGGTAATTATATAGTTGGCTAAGCGGAAACGTGAGACGATGAGGGTGTCGTGACAGGCTGGCGATTCAGGCGGTCGGTTTCTTCCCCCGCCGTCTCGCCCGAAGTCGCTTTAGCCGCGCTTCTTCCTTGATCACAGCAGCTTTCGGGATTGTCAGTGAATGGCGAAACATGCGGTCGAAGTTCTGAAACTGGTCCGGGCCTTCGCAACGGACAGAGAGGTCCGCGATGGTTTCGGCCTGTGTCGGTTCGTGCTTCATGTGTTCCTCATGCCGCTTCCGTCATTGCCCTTCAAAGCTCAGGCAATTTCGTCTTTTCGATGGACAGAAAGTAAACGTGGTCTGCGTCGAACGTATAGTAGAGCGCTGCATTTACCGTGTGCCCGCAAATGAACCACACCTTCGAGTTGTCCAACTGGCATCCCTCCTGCGGATCCCGGGAAAGAACCGTGACCGCGCCGTCAATAAAGTCATCGGCCCTCCTGGCGTGGTTTTCGATGTAGGCTAGTTCGTATTCGAAGCGTTCGCCAAAGACTACGGTCCTGATCTTAACGGGCAGCACTCAGATGTTTTTCTGCGAGCACCTGAAGCCGCAACCCGCGCTGTTTTTCATGATCCGTTGGTGGTCGCCTGCTGACGAGTGCCGTGCTGTACGGGATCGTTTCCTTTAGATGTGCGACCCTCCACCCGAGAAAGATGTGGGACTGATCGCTTATCTCCGTCGCGTTGAGTTTCCAGAACTTTTCAACAGTCTGGCGAATCAGATTTACATCAGCGCCTGAAAATTTAGAGAGATCCGCGGCCCTGAGAGCAACTGGCTTCTTCTGGGTGAGACCGTAGTACGGGACTTCCTGCCATGCGAAGTCACCTTTCTTTATCATGGACTCGGTGATCGCCTTCAGGCGGCGCGGCGCTGGCCCCTGCGGAAGTTTGAAATATTCCTGCCCTGTGATCGGTTCTCCGTGCGTGAGGAACGCCGAAAAGTCGGCGTGGAACAGCAGCTTATTCAGCTTGATCGCGCCGAACTTCGGGTCGGCTTGACACCACTCCGCGATCAACAGGATCAGTTCGCGGAGTTTGTCGTCATCGGGCCGGATTGTGTGTCGGGAGGTTTTATGGGTGGTGGCCATGGCACGCTATCCTGGCTGAAGTCAAGTATAGCTATTTCCCGGACTTGCGCCGGTTGTCTTCCTTACACAGCATTTGGCAGTTCGCCGCGTTCGTTTTCCCGGCCTCGTGCCAAGGCTTGACGTGATCAGCTTCCATCTCGTCCAGTTGAAACTTCGCCTTACACTTCACGCACAACCCCTTCTGCCTCTCGTACGCTTCCCGCTTCATGTTGTTCGAGAACGCGCGGATGTTCAGGTGTCTTTCATTCCCGTCCAGCACATAAGGATAGATCCCCGATTTCCTCTCTACGTCGTCGTCCTGCATCAACCCTGCGATGCGCTTCTCTAGCTTGTCCGTATCAAACTCTTTGTCCCTGAACTGATTGTAGAGAGTTCCCCAATCCACTCCCTTCATCTCTCGCCGGTACTCCGGAAACGTCGCCTTCACCCATCCGATGACTTTCTGAAAGTATTGCCACAGCCGCGTCGCGTTGGCGTCGTGCTGGTGCTTCGACATGTAATCTTCGATCTTCCCATCCGAGCGCCACTCGATTGCGGTTTCTAGATATTCCTGCCGGATCGGGCTGCCCCGCAGATAGCCGCTTGCTATCCCGAACGCAGCACATCCTGTTTTGCTGAAGTATCGCTTGGCGTCGGCAGTCCACGGGCCTGCATACACCGCATTGCGCAATTCCTGATCGGTGTGTTCTTCGCCAGCGATGTTGATCGTTCTGAACCAGTCCAACTTCTCGCTGGGGGTGCCGGAGCAGAAGTAAACCATCAAGTTGTAACCAAGAATTTGTTTTTGCTCGTCGTCTTGCAGGTTGTGGAATGCCAGCCCTTTTATGGAGAAGTCCCCGTTAACATACTGGCAAATTGAAAGAGTGCGCTGTTGTCCGTCGATCACTTCGTACTGATTATTATGGCGAACCGCCCAATACATCACGTTCAGCGGGAAGTCATTGCGGACGCTATCGATCACAGCGTTTCGCTGTTTATCCTTATAGATGAATTCCCTCTGATACGGCGGTCGGATATCGAGCTTACCGCCGTAAGCCGAAACGCCTGCTTCGGCGTTATCCTCGAAGCCTACAGACAGATCTTTTACCGTGATCGCCTTAAGCGTGATATTCATAGCTTCTTGTTCTTAATCACGACGCGGATGTAGGTTGGCTTCCCGTCAACCTGAGCGAGATACTTCCCCCGCGTCTCTTTTGTTGGCCCATCGAGGATGCTGTAGCGGTTAAGGCCATCGACGATTTCAAATTGGTCAGGGCTGAACTTGTCGAAAAATGTTAAAGGTACGCCCATCGCGCCACTATAGTCCATTGGTATGTCCTTGGTTTTGTTTACATTTATGGCATCGTAATGATCAAACTTAGGGTACTCGCTCTTTCGGTACGCTTTATACAGAATGAGGTCTTCGTGACGCTCTTTGTAGTCTAAGTTCGTAAACCACCGCACTCCTTTCACCCGGATGTACTTATTCCCATCTGAATCAGTGCGAGTTCCCGATGCGTTGAGGGGGTAATGTGCAGGCACTCCAAACTCTCTATCTCCACTGTGAATGCTTGGCCCTAGCCAGACCTTATCCTCTTTGAACAGTTTAGATGTGTCCTTGTAGGTAATCGCATTCTGGTTTCCGATGATGATAAACTTCTTCTTGTGCCCTACCAGTTGGGCGATGTATTCGCGGAACAAGGAAAATGGAGGATTCGTAACTACAATATCCGCTTGAGCTAAGAGTCTAAGGCACTCATCGCTTCTAAAATCTCCGTCGCCGTTCAATCGGTGGATACCAATCTCGTTCAGGGTGGGACGCGGATCCGCCAGATCCATCGTACTGTAGATGTATTCCACACTCTGAGGCGCTCTTGCTGAATAGATCCGAATCGGAGCTTTTGTAGCATGTAGTTATCCAAACCTTTTGAGCCCCAACCTCTCGAAATTGTGCGCGAAGTAGTGGAAGAAATTGCTAACTGTAGGGTCGTCGCAGTTGCAAAATACGACCTTGTTCTTGAAGTGCTTGGTGTAGTGCCGGAGCTCCTTTTCGATATCCGACAGGCCGAGTGTAAAATTCGTCTTGCTTGATCCGCCCGCAGCACGCAGGCTTCGGTTGAGCGGCTTTATCGTTCCCTGGGCACTCATGGTTATTTTATTCGGCGCTTTCCCCGTGCTAAGGCTTCCGATACGGGATATTTCACCCTTTCGCTTCCATCGTCTTGCCCGTCAACTGATCGAACGTCAGGCGCTTGCCGACTATCCCGGGTACGGCCATGTCGAACCGTTCCGCTATCGCTCATCTTCCGGTTGAGTAGCGATAGGCCTGCTCTTCGAGGTAGCGGTGAAGGTGGAAGGGTTCAACCGAAACTTACGTCCCATGCATTCCGCGCTTCAGCAGGGACCAGAAGTTTTCGCAATTATTCGTGTGGACCTTCCCGTGCTACATACGCAACGGCGTGATCGACAACTTCGTGTTCGAATTCGCTCAAGCCCTTCATATGATTTCAATGCATCCGTGAACAGCGTGGTACCAGCTTTTACGTGTTTGCGAACTTCCGCCTGTAGCGCCTTCTTTTTCCGGTTCGGTACAACTTTAGTGCGGATCTTGCTGGGCTTGCCATCCTTGCCGCGTTCCAAAATCCCCATCACCACCGTCTTGTCTTTGGTGCCGGTACCGGTGATCTTTACGGCCCGCATGTTCTTGTGCATATTTCGCGCCTTCCCGCCGATGAATGTTTCGTCTGCTTCCACTTCGCCGGTGAGTTTATCAGGCGTCCCCATGCCGAAGGAAACGCGGATTCTGTGATCCAGAAACCATGCCGTCTTCTGTGTGACGTTCGAGAGCGCGTGCGACTGCACAGCTACAGACCCCGTTCTTGCAGTTGCTCACCAGCCATGTAGCTGTAAGCCACTTGACCATGCCCAGCGGAGAGTCTTCGTAGATCGGTTCCAGTCTTCAGTGAGAACTGGCGCTTCGAATGTTTGTTGCGGCACTGCCAGCGATTCTGGTTCGCAAGAAAAATAACATCGTTACAGTCACACGTAGGGCATGTCACACCGTCTGGGCCAACGACGCCGTACCACGTAAGCGCGGCAGTTGTCAGGATTCGGCGAAGTAGAGGATCGCTTCCTGCAGGCTGGTGGGTTCGCGTTCCATGAATCCAGTATGGCCGAATTTAGCCGCTTAGTCAACTATATAATTGCCCTTATTTTGGGCGAAGTGAGCGCAAGAACCTCTCGCACCAGAGGGGTGAAGCGGCCCGGACGCGGGCCGGGTGCAGTCGCTCCAGGATGAGGAAGGAATGGGCGCCTTTCGCGTACTCGCCCTTTTGGCAGTTCGAGGTTGCTGCCTTCAGGCCTGACAGCAATTCGCCTTTGGGGATGGTTTCAACGTTGGTCCGCGCACTCAGAGCACTTGCCCTGAACGTTGGTCCATAAAACTTCTGAATCCTCGCGGTCTCCGTAGAACCACGCTTCCATCGTCTCAACCATGAGGTGGAGTTGCTCATCGAGGGCGCCGTCAGGGCGCTGCCATTGGTCACCCTGCCGCTGGCCGACATGTTGCCATGGGTCCATTCCGAAGACCGGACCTTCCCTATCGACCGACAGAACCGGCGAGGTCGTCCGGTCGTGTTGAGTATTGAGAGTCTTGTTGCGATCACCGCCGCCTTTGCAAGTAAAGCGTTGCAGTCACCAGCGGTTTCCTCCGATGTCGCCGCGGCGCCATAACTGACCGAGACCATATTCCTTAAGCCATTTGCCGAGTTCGGCGCTTGTTTTGCGGACCATTTGAGTTGCGCCCTGACGCTTCTCGCAGACGACCACATCTTCAGGGGTTTTTAAGCCGTCCACGAGCGTGTCTGAGTCGTGGTTACGATCAGTTGCATACGATCCGATGCTTCGACGAGAAGATCGGCGAGGCCGGGGAGCAAGTCGGGATGAAGTCCCAACTCGGGCTCCTCAAGGCAAACCAGAGGAGGCGGGACGGGATGACAGAGGACTGCGAGAAGGCAGAGGTATCGAATTGTGCCGTCTGACAATCGCGTTGCGGGCACGGGTGACCCTAAGCCCGCATAGTGAAGGAACAACTGGATAGTCCCGCCGAGCACCTTCGTCGAAAAGTCTTCTATCGATCCGTCTGCGTCTTTCAACCTTTCGAGGAGGCTGCGGCGGAGGTCAGACCGATGCTCCAGATCGTTCAGGACTAAGGCCAGGTTTGCCGCATCGTCTCTTAAGAAGTCCGAGGTGAGATCAGTGGCCTGAGGTTTGCGTGGCGCGGTGTTGCGACCGAGGTTCCACTCACGGAAGAATTTAACGGCAGAATACTGCCTGCCGAGCCATGTTACTTCGGGATACTGATCTGGATCTTTACGCTGAGACAGGACCGATTGGTCCAGCGGCAGGTCCTGCGCCTGAGTTCCCGGCGCGCCCGCCGTTCCGGGCCGGCGGCATTCCTGACATTCAGAACTGGCCGGCCTTGCTGGTAACGATAGTAGAAATCGACGTCATTGGGGGCATTTTGGCCGTCCGATGCCTCGTTCTCAATCGACTCGTTGACCAGTTCGGCACGCTGCCCGATCATAGTGAAGGCAAAGCCGATGCCGCAGGTTAAATTTGCCCGCGGGATAGCCGATGTTGCGTCAATTTCTGCAACAGCCTGTTCGTGCGGCGCGCCTTTCCACAACCATTCGTTGATGCCACCGCCGGTTTGGATAGGGTCGAGCAGATTGCCCGGCGCGGCTTTGAGCAAAGCTATGGACTCGATCAGGTTTGACTTTC